>CAVUZS010000006.1:0-217264 GCA_963746015.1 uncultured Chloroflexia bacterium | reverse complement strand
GCTGCAACCGGCTGGCAGTGCTGTATGGCGGGCGGGTGGCCGAGAGCGGTTCCACCCGGGATATTTTCAACCACCCGCAACACCCCTATACGAAGGGGTTGATGAACGCCATCCCGCTTCTGGGTGGGCGCGGCAAGAAGATGGCTACCATCCCTGGCACGGTCCCTACAAACCCAGGAGCAATGATCGGTTGCTCTTTCGCGCCGCGTTGTGAATTCGCCATGCGGCGCTGCAGTCTTGAGATTCCGCCGCTCTACCCTCTCGGTGAAAACCATGCCAGCGCCTGCTTCCTGACGGAGCAAAAGCTATGACGGCAGCCGCCCTGGTCCAGGTCCGTTCAATCACCAAGCATTTCCGCCTGCCTGGCGGATGGCTCTCGGGTGAGAAGCGCTATGTCTACGCCGTGGACGGAGTTGATTTAGAAATTGCCGCCGGAGAAGTATTCGGCCTGGTGGGCAAATCGGGCTGCGGCAAGACCACCCTCGGCCGCATGATCCTGCGCCTGATTGAGCCGACCAGTGGCCAGGTGTTGTTCGACGGGCACGACCTGTCCACCCTCGAGCGGGAGGAGATGCGGCGTATGCGCCAAAAGATGCAGGTTGTCTTCCAGAACCCGCTCTCATCGCTCAGCCCGCGCTTCAAGGTTGAACAAATTGTGGCCGAACCGCTTGTCACCCACCATGTGCTCCCCTCAAACCAGATCCGCGTCCGGGTACTTGAATTGCTCGAACAAGTCGGGCTGGGTCGGCAACACCTTGACCGCTTCCCACACGAGATGTCCGGCGGGCAGTGCCAGCGGGTGGCGGTGGCGCGCGCCCTGGCTGTCAATCCCAAGTTGCTCGTGCTGGATGAACCCACCTCCGCCCTGGATGTATCGGTCCAGGCCCAGATCATCAACTTGCTGGATGAGTTGAAGCAAGCCCACGGCCTGACCTACCTTTTCATCTCACATGACCTGAACATAGTCCAACATATCAGCGATCGGATTGGGGTCATGTACCTGGGCAAACTGGTTGAACTGGGGCCGAGCGAGGCGGTCTTCGGGCAACCGCTCCACCCCTACACGCAGGCGCTCTTTGGTGCCATTCCCCAGCCGGTAGTGGACAGCCACCGCGAATTGATCGTACTGGAGGGCAATGTGCCCAGTCCGGTCAACCCACCCAGCGGGTGCCGATTTCATACCCGCTGCCCGCTGGTTCAGGAAGTCTGCAAACAAGATCAACCCCAACTGCGCCATGTGTCCCCCGGGCGCTTCGTCAGTTGCCATTTTGTTGGTATGAACTTAAAATGAGGAGTGACCTATGACTCGCCTTTTCGGTATTGCCGGTGTCCAGATGAGCGTCGTCCCTTGGGATGCCTCGGCTACTGTGGACAAGATGGCCGATATCATCAAAAATATCCATAAGCGCTTCCCGTGGGTCCAGATGATGATGTTCCACGAGTTGGTTGTCCCTGGGGTGGTCCAGTTCGTCACCACGGACAATGGCGATATGTGGAAAAAGAATGCTGAACCAATCCCAGGACCACTGACCGAGAGGCTTTGTCAATTAGCCAAGCAATCCGGCATCTGGCTGGTCCCTGGTTCGATGTACGAGCAGGAAGGCGACAAACTTTTCAACACAGCGCTCGTCATCTCACCCCGGGGCGAGTTGGTGGCCAAGTACCGCAAAATGTTTCTCTGGCTTCCTTATGAGAATGGTACAACGCCTGGCGACCAGTTCTGCGTTTTCGACATCCCTGATGTGGGCCGCTTTGGTCTGTGTATTTGTTACGACATGTGGTTCCCGGAGGTTTCGCGCACGCTGGCATGGCTGGGCGCGGAAGTGATTCTTCAGCCCACCCTTACACCCACCTCCGACCGCGAACTGGAATTAATCATGTGCCAGGCGAATGCTCTTTTCAACCAATGCTATTTCGTCAGTGTCAATGGTATTGGAGAGTGGGGAGGTGGGCGTTCCACCATGATTGACCCGGACGGACGCGTGCTCCAGGAAGCTGGTGCCAACCAGACCTTCCTGACCGAGATCATCGACCTTGACCATGTCACTCAAACCCGAGAATTTGGTACGCTCGGTTTAGCCCAAACCCTTAAACAACTACGGGATGCAGGTCATACCTTCCCGATTTATGAAAATGGTCAACTGTCCAAGGGTAGCTTCAGCCAGTTGGGTGCCCTAAAGTACCACCATTCGCTGAAGCTTCTTTAGGAAGCCCAGAAACGGCATAAAGATGCGGAATGTGTGCCCCTCCGACTATCCACCCATCATCGCGGTGCTTGATGACTGGTGGGGCGGGCGGAAAATGACCGGTATGTTGCCGCGCCTGTTCTTTGAACACTTCTGCGATACCGGTTTCATCATCGAAGAGGACCGCCGTATTGCCGCCTTCCTGATCGGACTTTTTTCGCAATGCCGGCCGCAGGAAGCCTATATCCATTTTGCAGGCGTCCACCCGCAATATCGCAAACGCGGCCATGGTCGGGTTCTGTACGAAGCATTTTTCGACGTTATGCGACAGAACCAGCGGAGCGTAGTACGCTGCGTAACTTCGCCAATCAATAGGGGCTCTATCACCTTTCATACCCACCTGGGCTTCCAAATCGAACCAGGAGAGGCCGAGTTGCAGGAGATTGCATATGATCCTGATCACGACGGGCCTGGCGAGCATCGGGTATGTTTCATCCGGCTTGTGTGACTAGTCTGGATTGGGCTCTCTCGGCGGCCAAAATATGAAATTGCGGATCGCCTTTTTTTGTGTTATCTTGCTGATACTGGAAAGGGCCTGTGGATCTTCCCGTGGCCAGGAGACCGGAACCAATCTGACTATCACCCCCATGCCAACCACACCTACCCTGACTCCCAGGCAGTTGCCCGCCAGTGCCCGCCTGGGTGCCAACTTGACCGGCTCCGGCGTTGTCGCGCGCAGCCTGTTGAATTACGACGACCTGATGACTGGCAGCGCTACCGCTCCGGTGGACGACAATGCCTTTGCCCTGCCGGAAGAGGCTGCCATGCCGGGTGTCGTTTTCGGAGGCCGTTTGCAGCTTTCCACATTGGGTGGAGCCCACAAATCAAAACTGATCCGCGGACGACTCTGAACTACGCGGCCGACCCGGCCCGTTTGCAGCTTCCAGGTCTCGACCTCGAGTTTGTACAGGATGGCAGTTATCTTATCCCGGTGACGCAGGGGCTGGTCTTCGGCGGGAGCCAGTATTGGAACTACATCATCGGCCCGGGGCGTATCTGGCAGGAGAGCGGTGACCATGGCTACGCCCGCGCCTCCTTCCCGTTTACTCTGGTGGAGCGCAACCAGAACTGCACCCATAACGGCGTAATGATTTTCCTGTTCGACGGTACGTATGTCTCGCAGGTGCGCTACCAGGTCACCCAGGAGACTTGCCTGTATTTCAAGTTTGACCTGTGGGGTCAGGTAGCGGCGACCTACACGCCAGAATCCATCCCGCAGGCCGAGACGCTCAAGGCTGTCCATGCTGCCGAACTGGCGGAACGCTTGCCGACCAGACCATTTGCGGCCCTGGCGAGCGATTATCCCCAGGCAAACATTACGCTGACCCGTTTCAGCAGCGGCATCACTCCTGAGCACATGACCGCCTACGGACTGGTCATCAACGGGATCAACTATGTCTCAGGTTGCCGAACCAGGTATGGCGATTACGCCTATTGTGAGAGTTTGCGCCTGCCGTCCTATTCGATCGCCAAGTCCACTTTTGCCGGGGTGGCACTTATGCGCTTGGGGCAGAAATACGGACCTGGCGTGTATGATCTGCTGATCAAGGACTACGTCCCGGAGATAGCCTCGGCCGCTGGCGACTGGTCGAAGGTCACCTTCATGGACGCAATGGATATGGCGACCGGCAACTACGATCAGGCCGGTTTCGAGGTCGACGAGGGTGGAGCGACCATGACCTCCTTCCTGGATGAGTCGGAGACCTATGCCGATAAAACCAAGTACGCCTTTCGCTTCCCCAAGAAGAAACCGCCCGGGCAGGTGTGGGTTTATCACACCTCCGATACGTTCATCGTCACCCGGGCAATGAATAACTACCTGGTTCAGCAGGAAGGCAGCCAGGCGGACATTTTCAATTTTGTGCGGGACGAAGTATACATTCCCCTGCATTTGAGTGCCGGGGCGCTGACCACCCTGCGCACCGATGACAGCCCAGACGGAATGCCTTTTGGAGGCTACGGCCTGTTCTGGACCCAGGACGATATTGCCAAGATTGCCCTGTTCCTGAACGACCAGAACGGCAGCATTGATGGCACCCAGATCCTGGAGCCAGGCTTGCTGGCAGCTTCCTTACAGAGAGATCCAAACAATCGAGGACTGCACACCACGGGCTTGCCGGTCTTCAACTACAAGAATGGCTTCTGGGCGAGAGAATGGACACCTTCTGAGAACCCCCGTTTTTCCTGTACGTTTTGGACCCCCTTTCTGTCCGGCTATGGCGGAATCTCGGTGGTGCTGATGCCCAATGGATCTATCTACTATTATTTTAGCGACAACAATGAATTCTCGTGGTATGACGCTGTCAGTGAGTCGAACAAGCTAAAATCAATGTGTCCTTAAAATAACCTCTCTTCATCAAACAAAGAGGCTGTCCAGAAAGTAGACAGCCTCTTTTTCTTCTCCCACATATCGGGCAATATTCATTGATTTATGGGAAATGGACCGCCATTTCCGTGTTGTTTCAAGCTTTTTCTCCCACTTTGGACTGTCCGAAAAAAAACGGGACTTTTCGGACAGCCTCTTTGTCTGCCTCAACACACAATATCTCCTGCGGGTGGCAGGAAATATTGTGTGATATACGCCCTTTTCTGTTTGACCAGAAATTTTTTTGTCTCGACGTTTTATTCAGCGGTCCTCTTTATCAAGTCCTGCAGGGGGAGTTTTGCCCACGGAGCGTATTTCTCCATGTCCAGGCCCAGTTTCCTGGCTACGCCGCGTCCATATTCCGGGTCGGCTCTGTAGAAGTGCACAAGCTGGCGCGCAATAATTCGTTCGGGCACACCCTGCATGGCTGCCGCCAGGTTGCTGAAGAGCTGTTCCTTCTGGCTGGCGTTCATCAGGCGGAACAGCGCGCCGGGTTGGGAATAGTCGTCGTTGCCTTCACGATGGTCATAACGGGCGACGTCGCCGGAGATCTTGAGCGGCGGTTCCAGGAAGCGTTCGTCCTGCACCGGGCCGCCAAAGCTGTTCGGCTCGTAGTTGACCGCGCCGCCTTCATTGCCGTCAAAGCGCATGAAACCATCCCGGTGATAGGTGTGGACTTCGCTGTGGGGCTTGTTGACCGGCAGGGCGGCATAGTTCACGCCGATGCGGTAGCGGTGCGCATCAGCATACGACATGATGCGCGCCTGGAGCATCTTGTCCGGCGAGAAACTGATCCCGGGCACGATGTTGGAAGGTTCGAAGGCAGCCTGCTCGACCTCGGCAAAGTAGTTTTCGGGGTTGCGGTTCAGCTCCAGGATGCCGACTTCGATCAGGGGATAGTCTGCATGCGGCCACACCTTGGTCAAATCGAATGGGTTGAGATGATAAGTCTCGGCTTCCTTCTCCGGCATGACCTGGACCTGGAATTTCCATTTGGGGAAATCACCCCGTTCGATCGCATCGAAGAGGTCGCGTTGGCTGCTCTCGCGGTCCTTCGCCACTACGGCCTCGGCCTCGGCATTCGTCCAGGTCTTGATACCTTGCATCACCTTGAAGTGGAACTTGACCCAGAAACGTTCGTTCTTGGCGTTGATGAAACTGTAAGTGTGGCTGCCGTACCCGTTGATGTTGCGAAAACCCTGCGGCAGGCCGCGGTCGCTGAACAGGATGGTCACCTGGTGCAGGCTTTCGGGCGAGAGCGACCAGAAATCCCACATGGCAGTCGCCGAGCGCATATTGGTCCTGGGATCGCGCTTCTGGGTGCGGATGAAATCGGGGAACTTATAGGGGTCCCGGACGAAGAAGACCGGGGTATTATTGCCCACCATGTCCCAGTTGCCTTCCTCGGTGTAGAACTTGATGGCGAAGCCGCGCACATCGCGCTCGGCATCCGCCGCGCCGCGTTCCCCGGCGACCGTGGAGAAACGCAGCAGGCAGGGCGTCTGTTTGCGCACTTTTGAGAATATGGCAGCCTTGGTATATTTCGTGATGTCATTGGTGACGGTGAATGTGCCAAAAGCGCCCGAGCCCTTGGCGTGGACGATGCGCTCCGGAACGCGTTCCCGGTTGAAGGTGGCCAGTTTCTCCATCAGTTGATAATCCTGCATCAGCAGGGGGCCGCGCGGGCCGGCGGTCAGTGAATTCTGGTTATCGCCGATTGGGTTGCCAGCGTCGGTGGTCAGTTGCTTTTTCTTAGCCATTGGAATCTCCTTTTCCAAAAAAACGCACAACTTCTAATATTATGTTATTTTGCACATAAATCATCTATATTATACTATTTTGAAATGCAAACAGCAAGTACGCAATGCGGTAAATTGAGGTTGTCAGGAACCTTTATGCTGATGTGATTTGTAGTGGGTTTGTAGTGGCGACTTCAGTCGCTTTTTGGCGTAAATCGAGGCTGTCTGAAACCTTTACGATGAGCTTGCAGGGGTTAACTTCGTTTCCGGTTTATGCCCGTTGTGGCTCTGTTCGAGCGCCTCGGTGAACTGCGCGTCGCTGCGGAACTGGCTCATGTACAGGTTGTAGTAGAAGCCCTTCTTCTCCAGCAGTTCGCTGTGCTTGCCGCGTTCGATGATTTCGCCATCGTTGACCACCAGCACCAGGTCGGCGTTGCGGATCGTGCTCAAACGGTGGGCGATGACGAAACTGGTGCGCCCTTTGAGCAGGACGTTCAAAGCCTCCTGGATCAACCTTTCGGTACGGGTGTCCACACTCGAGGTGGCCTCGTCGAGGATGAGGATGCGCGGATCTGCCAGGGCGGCACGGGCGATCGCGAGCAACTGCCGCTGTCCCTGGCTGAGACCGGAGCCGCGCTCGCCGAGGATGGTCGCATACTTCTCCGGAAGGCGGTCGATAAATAGTGTCCGCATGGGCAAGTTTTGCAGCCGCATGGACCTGCTCGTCGCTGGCATCCGGCTTGCCGAAGCGGATATTCTCCATGACGGTGGTGTTGAACAGGAAAGTATCCTGGAGGACGATGCCCTCCTGCCTGCGCAGGGATTCGGCCGTCACGGTGCGGATGTCGATCCCATCGATCAGCACTTTTCCGCCGGTGACATCATAGAAGCGGGATAACAGGTTGACGATGGTGGTCTTGCCGGCGCCGGTCGGTCCGACGATCGCGATCGTCTGGCCGGGGCTGACCTTGAAATTGATATCCTTCAAGACCGGCTGTCCCTTTTCGTATTCCGCGGTTACATTTACAAACGCCACTTCGCCCCGGACGGGAGGCAGGACCGTTGCATCCGGCGCATCCTGGATGGCAGGGGTCTCATCCAGCAGGCCGAAGATGCGTTCCGCGCCGGCAATGGCGCTCTGGATGTTGGGCCACAGCACCGCGATCTGTTGGATCGGCTGGTTGAACCTCTGCACGTAGCCGAGGAAGGTGATCACCATGCCTAGGGAGACGGCGGTCCCCAAAAGGGTCCCATTCCCGAGCAAGGCCAACCCGCCGGCGCAGGTGACGATCGCCAGGGCCAGGTACCCCAGGGCCTGGAGCGTGGGGGCCAGCGCAGCCGAAAAAGCGACCGCACTGACGTTGGCATCCCGATAATCGCCGCTGGTGACGCGGAACTGTTCGATATTTTCCTCGGCACGGTTGAAGGCCTGTACTTCCCTGACCGCAGAGATGTTTTCCTGCAGTTCGGAGTTGACGTTGCCCATCGACTTGCGCGATTTGCGGAACAGCCTGCGCGCCTGGTCGGAGAAATATAGCGTGGCAACCAGCATGATCGGAGCCACGGCCACGCTCAAGAGTGCAAAAGGCACATTCGTGGTGAGCATGTTGTAGACGATCCAGACGAGCAGCAGGACACCGCCTACCACGTTGACCAGCGCAAAGTTGATCGCCTGTTCGATCGTGACCGCATCGTTGGTGATGCGGCTCATTAGATCGCCGGCTTCATGTTCGGCGTAGATAACCCATCGGCAAAAGATGTAAATGGTGAACACGGCGATCCGCAAGGAGCGCAGCACGTGCTGGCCGGCCCAGGTCATGCTGAAGAAAGTGAGCCCGGTCAGGGCGCTGCTGATGACGAACAGGCCAACCAGGATCAGCACCATGCGCAACAGGCCGGCAATCCGGCCGTTCGCATCCATGTTGCTGCCATCCGTCTTGGGACCGGAAAAGCCGCCCAATGTGAAAACATTCTTCATCAAGGTCTGGGTCAGCCCTGCCGGGCTGCCCGACTGGGCGAACCAACAATTGGCTGCGGAAGAGCTCACCAGGCTGGATATACCGGGAAAATTGCCGAAGGCGCTGCCCGCCGAAGGGGTCAGATAACAGTCCACCAGTTGGCCGGTCAGTTCGGGCGTCGTGACCTGCGCCCAGGTCGAGACGACCATGCAGACCAGGGTGAGCAGCAGGACCGGCCACCAGGGATGAAACGCTGCCCCAGCCGCGCCAGGGTGCGGCCGGTATTTTGCGGCTTGTGGGTCTCACTCGCTAAGAATTCCCTGCCGGGACCACCACCAAACATAATTGCTCTCCTATCTTTCCACACAAGTTATATATCTACTCACCCTTGCGAAGGTTTTGCCATATCCGGGCATACCGTTTGTGCAAAAATCCCAGATTGATCCGCAATTTTGCCGGCAAAGGAACCTTCGCAAGGTTGTCCAAGTAGTTACCAGATTATTTTGTGGCTTCCACCATTTCGATATCGGATGTGACATCCCCGACCAGTTGGGAAGTTATAGATCTCCGCGTAGATCTCGCTCTCCTCCATCAATTCCTCATGTTTGCCGCTGGCGACCACTTCGCCCTTGTCCATTACCAGGATCAGGTCGGCATTCATCACGGTGCTGATGCGCTGGGCGATGACGAAGGAAGTGCGCCCTTTCATCAGTTTGTCGAGCGCCTCCTGGATCTGGGCCTCGGTCGACAGGTCGACGGAACTGGTCGAGTTGTCCAGGATGAGGATATGGGGGTTGAGCAGCAGGGCGCGGGCGATGGCAATGCGTTGTTTCTGGCCGCCGCTCAAGGTGGTGCCGCGTTCGCCAACCCGGGTGTCATACCCATCCGGAAATTCCATGATGAAATCGTGGGCTGCGGCCGCCCTGGCTGCCGCTTCGATATCCTCCTGCGTGGCATCCGGCTTGCCGAAGGCAATATTGTCGCGGATCACCCCTTGGAAGAGGGTGGTCTCCTGCAGGACGATGCCGATCTGGGCGCGCAGGGATTGGATGGTTACATCCCGCAGGTCGTACCCGTCGATGGTGATGCAGCCTTCGGTGGGGTCATAGAAACGCGGCAGGAGGTTGATGATGGTGGTCTTGCCTGAACCCGTCGCGCCCAGCAGGGCCACCGTCTGCCCGGGCTTGGTCTCGAAGCTGACGTCTTTCAGGACCGGGTCGCCGCCGCCGAAATAACGGAAGGTGACATTCTCGAACTTGATGTTTCCCTTCGACCGGAGGCAATGGGACCGCATCCGGCTTGTCGGTCACGTCGCTCTTGGCGTCCAGGATCTCGAAGATGCGGGTTGCCGAGGCGGAGGCCTGGCTGAATTGGGTAATGATGAAACCGAATTGGGCGATGGGCAGGAACATGAAGATCAAGTACAGGCTGAATTCCTGCCAGTCGCCGATGCTCAGCGTTCCGTGGATTATCTGGATGCCGCCGGCGTACAGAGTAGTGGCCTGGCCCAGGTTGGCGACCAGGAAGATGACCGGGATCAGGAAAGCGAATACCCTGGCGATCACGATTGCTGGCGCATCAGGATGTCCGCCTGGTCATCGAACTTGGCCTGCTCGCTTTTTTCGCGGGTGAAAGCTTTGACCACCTTTATCCCGGCCATGTTTTCCTGCAGGGTGGTGTTCAAAACCGAAAGCTTTTGCTGGACCTTGTTGAAGAGCGGCCGGGAAAGCCCGCCAAAGACGAAGAAGAGCACCAACGCCACCGGCAGGATCCACAACGTGACTACTGCCAGTTTTGCGTTCGTCGAAAAAATGATGATCAGCGAACCCCCCAGCAGGATGAACGCGCCCACCAGTTGGATCAGGCCCTGGCCGAGGAACAGGCGCACCTTTTCCACATCGTCGGTCGCACGGATCATCAACTGGCCGGTCTGGTTGTGGTCATGGTACGAGAAACTACAGGCGCTGGATCTTGGCGAACAGGTCGTTGCGCAGGTCGAATGCCACCGCCTGGGAGTTCTTTTCCGCCCAATAAGCCTGCAGGAAGGCGAAGACCCCAAATACGATCCCGAAGACCACCAGGATGCCCCCACCCCAGATCATGTCATGCGGCGCGTTGGTCTTGGTGGCGGTCAACTGGGCGGTCAACTGCGCCTGGGTCCAGGGCTTGGGGTAATTCAGGAAACCCAGGATGGTTGGCAGGGCCTGGGGCAGCAACGCGGCCGGGATCTTTCCCAGTGCGTCCAGGATGGTCTTGGCGACCACCCCGTTCGTGACGGCATTGATGATATTCGCCACCAGGCGGGGCACCGCCAGTTGCGCCAGGGTTGCAACCAGGAGGAAGATGTACGGTAAGGCGGCCTGGCCTTTATAATGCCAGAGGTAGCGGGCCGCACGGCCAATACTACCCGCTTGAGCCGCCGGTCTGTTTTCCATGGAACGGCGATTGTTCAAAGTGGTAATCCTTTCTATTTACTTTAAAACGATCAATCTTCGATGTTGCGGGCGGCTTCGGTCAAGACTTGCAGCGCGCCCGAAATGCTGTCCCTCTGCTGAGGCGTCAGGGAATCGGTGAATTTCTCCATCCAGTTGCGGCGGCTATCGACCAGTTTTTCGGCCAGGGCATGCCCGCTGGGGGTCAGGCTCAGCCATTTTATCCGCCGGTCATTGCGGTCCTCGATACGTTCCAGCAATCCCATCTGGACCAGGCGTTCCACCAACTGGCTGGCAGCCGCATTGGAAATACCAAGCTGCGCGCCGATGTCGGATATATCCACTTGGCCCGTGAAATGCAGCCGCATGAGTGTATTGACCTGGGAGAACGACAGCCCGGAGTCGTCCATGAAATGTTTGAAATCCTGCCCGGAGCGGCGCATAAAGACCCTGGCCCATTCATGCAGGACGCTGGAAAATTGTTCGGTGGACGACATGCTGGTTTCCTGTGATTAGTTAATGGTACTTATATATATCAAACTATATCTGATTTGTCAATAATGTACCCGGCCGGATACGCAACGTTACCATGGCCTGAAAGTACTGGCACTCTCCGCCTCACATGGGTACCTTGACAAAAAATCCACCTTGAAAGGTGGGGTTTTGGATGGCCCAGGCAGGCTCAAACCGCTGGTTGGGACGCCTGCCCTCCAGGAGGATGAGAGGGTCCGGAAACCAAAACCCGCCTGAGTTAGGCGGGCGCTGTGCCCCAAGGGGATACCTTAATAAGAAGATAGAACATGTGTTATTTGCTACTCTACAATTTCCTACGTATCGATCACATTTCCCTTTTTCGGCACTTCTCTGGTATACTAAGATTGATTTCGTAAATCGGCACTAAATGGTAAAAAGTGCCGATTTACGAAAATGCCAAAATTGGATCAATATGAAAGAGAACAACGACAAGATAAACGAAGCAGAATTACAAAAAACCTTTTCGGGCTTCCAGTCTGTCCAAAAATCTGACCTGAGGAATTTCTATAAACAGCATTCCCAGGCAGCAACAGAACAGTCCTTTCGAAGATTCCTGTATAGGCTGGAGAAGCGGCAGATCATCACGCCGATCGGAGCGGGGGTCTACGCATTTCATGCCAAAATATCGTCGATGACGACGAAGAAAAAACATTTCTCACCCAGTTGGTCGCAAGAACTCGGTAAATTGAATGAGATGTTCCAGAAAGCTTTCCCATACGCCCAGTACCTGCTTTGGGAGACCAGGGTACTGCATGAATTCATGCTCCTTCAACCCGGCCAGAACTTTTTCATTCTGGAAACGGAAAAGGATGTCTGGGAATCCGCTTTCAACTTTTTGAGCCAGGAATACCCGGGCCGGACATTTCTGGCTCCGAATCGAGAGACCATGGAAAGATATGTGCTTCCTCAACCTGACAGCATCCTTATTTCTCGTTACGTCACCGAATCGCCCAAGAGGACTGTCCGGGGGATACCATTTCCAAAGCTGGAAAAAATACTGGTGGACATCTTCGCGGGGGAAGATATCTATTATTTTTTTCAGGGCGAGGAATTAGCCCTCATCTTTGAGAATGCCTTTTCCACCTATTGGGTTAATGAGAAAACACTTTTCCGCTATGCCCGCCGGCGGAAGGTGAGCGCGAAATTGAACAAATTTATCCACCAGAACACACAAATTGAACTATCACAATTCCTGGAGAATGTCGAATGATCTCACCGCAATCAAGAGCTCCTGAATGGATTATGGGGATCCGGAAAGGTTCCAGAGGGAGTGACCCGATTCTGGTCGAAAAGATGATCATGGCCCTGACTTTGGTAGAAGAACTCCGGTTAAGCAGTCTGGATTTCATATTCAAGGGCGGAACATCTCTCCTGCTGCTGGGAGAACCCCGGCGATTCTCAATCGACCTTGATATCCTACTCACCCAAAAAACCGACCTGGAGAAGGCATTTCATGCGATAACAGCCATGAGCGTATTTCCTCGCTTTGAGGAAAACCGGCGGCCGGGTGAACTGCCCAAGCAGCATTACAAGTTCTTCTTCAACTCGGTGATCGAGGCCAAAGAAAGTCATATCCTCCTGGATATTCTCTTTGAAGGGAACCCCTATCCCCGACTTCAGGATGTCAAACTGGAATCGCCGCTTGTATCGACAGAAGGAAAGGCTACGAAAGTGGCCTGCCCGACCGTGGAAGGATTGCTGGGCGACAAGCTGACCGCCTTCGCGCCGCACACCACCGGAATCTTGTATGGCGCTGGTAAAGAACTGGGGATCGCCAAGCAATTGTTTGATATAGGGGCCTTGTTCGATGCGGCCACCGACTTCCGCCAGGTTGGCCAGGCTTTTCAGAATGTCGTAGCCATCCAATTGGCCTACCGAAGCCTGAGAAAGCTTACACCAACTGATGTCTTGCAAGACGCCTTTGATACTGCTTGCATTATCGGGATGCGCGGATCTGCCGCCGGCAATGAGTATGCCGAGTTATCGGAAGGGTTCAAGAAGCTGGCAGCCTTTATCTACTCTGGACATTTCACGATTGATACTGCAATCCTGTGCGCGGCAAAAGCAGCCTACCTGGCCGCCTTGCTTATAAGACAAAAGAATTCCATCGGGCGATTTGGACCGGGGCAGGATCTTGCATCCTGGATGATTTCAAATCCGGATTACAACAAGCTGAACAAGGTCAAAAAAAACAGCCCCGAGGCGTTCTTTTATTATTTCCGGGCCCTTGAATTAATGCACCTGGTCGGAGAGTGAGGATTGCCAGACGATCATAGTGAATATTGAAAATCTACTAAAGGTGCCTCCAAGGGGATACGTTATATACGGATAATCAGTAGATTACGAAACAGATTTGTAGCAATAGTGTGGCAACTGCATCAAGTTCATGAAACCTGCGTCAACGGGTTGGTGGTCCGGGTTTAGCCGTCTTCAGACGGCTTTGTAAGCTCAGCCGGGGGATTAATCCCCCGGTGACAAGGTGCATAACAACCTGTCTGATCGTTAACTGTGTTTTCGTGAAGTACTGATACTATTTCGACAATCCCCGGATGGTCTTCTTTTCAATTTCCTTACCCTTGACAAACCAGAATTTATGTTCTAATATTATAACCACGATACAGTGATTCTTTCGGCGCATCCTTGCCGCTTTTTCCTCTGCACCTTGAAAATTGAAATGCCCATTCTCCCCCACTTCCGGTTTTGAACTGGAGCCCGGCCGCTGCGTCCCGCAGTTTTCACGGCGGGAGCTATTCGTTTTTTTTTCGATACGCGTATCGAATACTGCCTCCGGCGGCGGATATCCGCCTCGCCGGAGGCTATTCGTTCCGATTTGTTTCTTTTCAAGGAACGAATAGCCTCCCCGCCGCTGGCCACGTTATTCCTCGTTATTTGGGCGTGCGCCGAACTCGCTATCGCCGCACTTAAACGTGGTGCTTGGCGGAGAGCTGAAAATGATCCACGAATTTACGCTGATCATTTAAAAAATTAGCGGGAATTGGCGTAGATTAACGGATGAGATAATAACGGACTTTCATATTAACTTAAAGCGTTCCAAAAGAATGAGCCCCGCCCCGAAAAACAGGAAGATCACCACGAGGGTGATGCCTGAAGGAGTCCAGCGAAAGTCTTTGACATAAGTGCGATCGGGATAAGCGCCGAAACCGCGCGATTCGATCGCCATGGCCGTGTTCTCAGCCTTGCGCAACCCATTGACGATGACCGTGAACAGGTAACGCTGCCACAGGCGAAAGCGGTGACTGATCTGGGACTTTGCCGCCCGGCCGCGGCTGCCTCCGGTCGCCACCGCGCATCGTCTCTATTGAGACTTCCGAAGTTTAGGGTACTTCGGAAGTCTGCAAATTACCATTAGGGTATACCCAACCATGGGATCTTGCACTCGAAGGGTATTCCCCGCACTTTGAAAACTAAATATTGAGCGGTTTTTTCCTCCAACCGGGGTAGAATTGCCGCATGCCTACCAACATCGAGATCAAAGCACGCGTTCATGACATGCCGGCATTGCGCCGTCGCGCCGAAGGCTTGAGCGACACGCCCGTCCAGGTCATCCCGCAGGAAGACACCTTCTTCCACACACCCACAGGCCGCCTGAAACTGCGCGTCCTGAAACCCGACCAGGCCCAGTTGGTCTACTACGAACGCCCCGACCAGGACGGCCCCAAGCGCTCCAACTACCACATCTTCGAAACACCTGATCCCGAGAACCTGAAGACCGCCCTGTGCATGGCCCTGGGCGTGCGCGGCGTTGTCCGCAAGACCCGCTACCTCTACCTGGCCGGGCAGACCCGCATCCACCTCGACGACGTGGAAGGCCTGGGCCAGTTCATGGAACTGGAGGTCGTCCTGCGCCCGGATCAGACGGATTCCGAGGGCCAGGCCATCGCCGAAGACTTGATGGCGCGTCTGGGCATCCGGAAGGAAGACCTGCTGGAAGGCGCTTACATGGACCTGCTGGAAAAGAGTGCGTAATTCATTCTCCGGAATTCCTGCCCAACCTGCCCAACTGTCCCGCATAATGGGCGCTGACCAGCCCGGCGTAGACCAACAGTGGCGGGAGCAGCAGGAAAGCGGTCAGCGCCGCGATAGCCAGCATGACGTTGAACAATCCCAGCCCAACGATCAAAAAAACGACCAGGTACGCTGTGAAATGCGCCCGGGCGGTCTCCCACAACCGCAGCGGGTCCGCCGATTGCCAAGTCGAGCCGGTTCTAACCAGCCGGACCTGCATGGCTGGAAATAGAAATGCATAGACGATTGAATAAACCAGCAGGAAAACCAGCACGCAGGTCATACTTTGTAATCGCAAAGAAATTTGGTTGTCTACGTTCGAACATGGAAGTACAATCAATGAAATCAGCGATCCTGTGAATAATAAATATCGTCTGTTTCCTCTGGGATATGCTGATTGAATCTTGATTCTTGGCAGGGTCGATTTTCACCGTGGTACCTTCATGACCTGGAACTATACCTGTACTTCCCACATCTGGTCCTCAATTCTTACGATATTGCTGCTGATTGCGCTGGGGGTGTCGCAGTTGGCGACTCTGGCCCAGTCGCAACACGCGGCCCGGATGAATATCCTCCAGGCTCTCAAGCATGACTAGTCCCTTAGGAGAAAAGCATTGGACTCACATCATGAGACATACGAAGAGAAAATCGGATACGCGCGAGGAAGCCTGTGGGCGCCCTTCCATGCAGTGGGAATGGTCGCGCGCGTTAAGGGGCTTGTCCCCACCGAGCAGCTCGAGGCTGCCTTGCGCAAGCTGCAGATCCTGTACCCACCCCTGGCCAGCCGCGTTCGGGTGGAAAAGGACGGCGCCGCCTGGCTGACAACGGAGGGTGTCGAGGCGTGTCCACTCGAGGTCCGGACCAATGCCGCGGGCGATGACTGGAAAGAGATATTTCTGGAGCAGGAGCGGATTCCCTTTGCGTTCGAACGCGGCCCGATCGCGCGCTTTTTTCTGCTGCGTGGGCACCTTTGCTCAGACTTGATTGCGATCGCCCCTCATGTCGTCTGCGACGGCTATGCGATGACTCAACTTATGTCAGATGCCGTCGCGCTCTTGAACGACCCCAACCGGGTTGTGAACCGGCCCGCGCCCACGCCATTCACCACCGCCACCGGCACTGTAAAGACAATGCACAGCAACTCCATCCCAGCGCCAGGCCGGATAATCTGCACCGCTGTCATCACCAACGCAGGACCATTGGCCGAGGAGGCCCTCGCGAAATCGCCCCCGCCTCTACTCAGCTATGGGATTGTGCGAATAGTTGCCCTTACCCAATAGGCAAAAAAGGGTGGTTGTCTTAATGTAAAACTAGGCCTATACTTTATTTATATATCAAGCAAAAATGTATGCCATGTAAATATTCTTATTGAATCAAAGTTGTGGCCATTGCTTTCTTAATTTTCTGGAGTAGATCATCAGTATGAAACATATCATTTTCACGCTTATGCTTGTATCAATATTGGTTACTGCTTGTGGGTCTGCATCAACCGGCTCAAAAGTCGCTCCATCTGCAAGTGGGACTCTATTATTTAAGCCAACAATACTCTCCATCCCTGCAATAACAACTACCACTATGCCAAGCAGGTTACCTGCAGTAAGTCCAACAATTATTGTAACAAAACGACCTGAACTCTTATGGCAACAGGCTTTTGATTTACGAGTCAATCTTCTCAGCGAACGAGCTGTTTTGGACAAAGATGGTGTTCTCGTAGACAATCTGAAATATGATGATGCTAACGGAATGAGTTCAAAACCTATACCACTAGACGGTCCTTTTGGCATTGCATTACAATTCAACTATCAGGGTGGCAGCTATGGGGCAATAACCCTTTCTGACGAGTTATCAGCTGATCCATGGTGGAAGGATATGCTCAGAGTGTGGGTAAAAGCAGAGGGGAATGCAATCCACCTTGATTTCTATGACGGTACTTCGGATCAAAGAGTTGGATATTTCCCTTTACCCACACTTGACCCGAACAGCCGCTTTTATCTCATTTTTTCTGACCTGCAAGGCAGGAAATTAACGGTGCTGGATGCTAGGGGCAACGCAATTCAAGACATAGATATCACCAAGCTGGGGCAGGGAACCCTGGCAAATGGAGTGTTCCCTGAAAGCAAAATGTATGCGGGATTTGTCATTATGTCGCATTCGGGGATGCGGATTAATGAACTTTCGCTAATAGCGCCCGCGAGCAGTAACTTGTTCCAAGTGTATAAAATGCAGGACCTGCCCTCCCCGCCCTTGCGCGAACTGGCCCGGCAACGCGGCATCACCCTGGGTGCTGAAATCGATCTGGCTAATATGGAGTTCTTTAACGATGCGCGTTACCAGCAGATTGTGGCGCGTGAGTTTGATGTAGTCACAGGCGGTTATGAGACGAGTTGGAGCTATGCAATCCATCCGAATTCCTCCGCTTTCGATTGGACGAAAGCCGACCAAGTCGCAAGTTTTGTCGAGCGGGCAGGGCTCAAGCTCTCCTGGGATTGTTTGATTTTTGGGAGTGAAAAAACACCCAATTGGTTGCTGAATGGAGGATACTCGCGTGACCAGCTCCTGGGAATTCTGGAAGATCACATCCAGACGGTTGTGCAGCGTTATAAAGGGATTGTAAATGAATGGGCCGTTGTCGCTGAGGCAGATTGGACCGGCCCAGTGGGCGGCAGGTTGTTCGTGGGTTTTCCAGGCCCCACCCCAGGCACCCTGCTTGGGCAATTCCTGAATGGCCAGGTTGGAGCTGATGTATATATTGAGGACGCGTTTCGCACGGCGAGGCAGGCAGATCCACATGGCATGCTGACATATGTGAATGACAACAACGAAACCCAAAACCCACGTTCTGATTTTGAATACAACTTCCTGGCGCGGATGATGCAAAATGGAATGCCGGTCGACGCGGTTGGTTTTGAAATGAACTTGCAGGCCTCGGATTTCAAATCGGATGCAGATATCCAGGCGTGGAAGGCGGCTGTAATCCAGAATATGCAGCGCTTTGGCAAGCTGGGTCTGCAGGTGATTATCTATGAGCTGAATGTCAATATTGGCAATGTGGAGGGAAAAAACATGGACGAGAAACTTGCGCTGCAAGCCAAGATTTATAAAGCGGCCGTGGAGACGTGCCTCGAATTGGGCGGCATCTGCAAGACGATTTACCTGGGTGGATTTACGGACACGACCAGCTGGCTTTATTATCCCGGATACCCTTACGGCAAAGCCGAAGCACCCAATATTCTGGATGAAAATTACCGTCCTAAACCCGCTTATTTTGCTATACGTGACGCATTGCAGGAAAAATGACCCTTGGATTGGCCTGATTATATTAAACTTTCTGCCATTTGAGGAGAGTATAATTTGGACGAGTATTGTCCAATCGTTTTTGCAGTGCAGTCATGAATTCAACATTCCTTATTCATCAGGCACAATTCATCCTTCCCCATATCCTATTTGTTCCTGAGGAACAAATACCCTACCGGAAGAGTTTACCCACATCTATTAGTGGATTCCCCGCACTTTGAAAACTAAATATTGAGCGGTTTTTTCCTCCAACCGGGGTAGAATTGCCGCATGCCTACCAACATCGAGATCAAAGCACGCGTTCATGACATGCCGGCATTGCGCCGTCGCGCCGAAGGCTTGAGCGACACGCCCGTCCAGGTCATCCCGCAGGAAGACACCTTCTTCCACACACCCACAGGCCGCCTGAAACTGCGCGTCCTGAAACCCGACCAGGCCCAGTTGGTCTACTACGAACGCCCCGACCAGGACGGCCCCAAGCGCTCCAACTACCACATCTTCGAAACACCTGATCCCGAGAACCTGAAGACCGCCCTGTGCATGGCCCTGGGCGTGCGCGGCGTTGTCCGCAAGACCCGCTACCTCTACCTGGCCGGGCAGACCCGCATCCACCTCGACGACGTGGAAGGCCTGGGCCAGTTCATGGAACTGGAGGTCGTCCTGCGCCCGGATCAGACGGATTCCGAGGGCCAGGCCATCGCCGAAGACTTGATGGCGCGTCTGGGCATCCGGAAGGAAGACCTGCTGGAAGGCGCTTACATGGACCTGCTGGAAAAGAGTGCGTGATTCATTCTCCGGAATTCCTGCCCAACCTGCCCAACTGTCCCGCATAATGGGCGCCGACCAGCCCGGCGTAGACCAACAGTGGCGGGAGCAGCAGGAAAGCGGTCAGCGCCGCGATAGCCAGCATGACGTTGAACAATCCCAGCCCAACGATCAGAAAAACGACCAGGTACGCTGTGAAATGCGCCCGGGCGGTCTCCCACAACCGCAGCGGGTTCGCCGATTGCCGGGTCTCGAGCCGGTCTCCGCCAGTAGCACCTGCATGGCCGGGAACAGAAAGACATATACGATCGAATAGACCAGCAGGAAAATCAGCATGCAGGCCAGTGTCCCGCCAAAGAGGGCCAGTACTGCGCCGGGTTTGAACGAGCGCGCAAAGAGCAGCGGCAGATAGAGCAGGATGGCTGCCAGCAGCGCCGGCGCCAGCCAGAGGGCGTTCACGCCGGCGAATTGTCCGCCCAGCTTCCAGAAACTTTTCCAATCCGAAAGTTCCGGCGCTCCCGGCTCCTCGCCCCGGCTGACGCGGCGGACGATCTCGATCATCCAGCCCAGCACGGGCGTCGCGCCGACCAGGGTATAAGTCAGCAGGCTGGCGATGACAAATTTCTTGAGCCAGCCCTTGTCCTTGAAGAAATAGACGAAGGGCGCAAAATAATCGAGTAGTCTCACCTGGACTTTATCCATTCTTGATAGCTCAAGGTGTGTAAAAAGCGGCGTTTTTCAGGTAATTAAGCAACTCTGGTTGTACTTTTCGAACGTCATATTGATATTGCAATAGCTGAAAATAGCGATATTGCCACAATTCATGAGTAGGCAAGCGCTTGCCTTTCTTGCGCGGTCGTCCAACTTGTCCTGGTTTGCGCTCAGGTGCAGGTTCGTACAGGGCCGCGTCCAACCGAAAACGAGCGATCAGGCTGATCGGATTGTCAAGTTTGGCTACTTGCCACAGGAAATCGATAGCTGCAAAGCCGGCATCCATCGTTACAACCAGTGTGGACCCATCCCGGCCAGCCCACCGCAGAAATCAGCCGCACCCAAGCGAGGAGAAGAAAGCGGAAACCTTGCTAGATTTTTCCCGCCGCGCGGGCCCGTTCCAGCACGCTCCCGGCTGCCTTGACCAGCGACATGTCAATCATTTTACCGTCCAGCGCAAAGGCGCCGATTCCTTGTTTCTGGTGGGCCTCGAAATCTTCAACCACCTGCCGGGCACGGGCGATGGCGTCGTCATCGGGGGTGAAGGCCTCCTGAACAGGGGCCACCTGGGCTGGGTGGATAACCTGTTTGCCAGCATAGCCCAAGCGCGCCCCAAAGGCAGCCTCCTCACGTAGAGCCTCTACATCCTTGTAATCAACATAGACCATATCGATAGCCTGCAGGCCGTATGCTGCCGCGGTTGTCACCACAGCGCTGCGAGCGTAGAAGACCTCCCAAGCCGAGCGGGTGTGCACCGCTCCCAGGTCCACGACCAGGTCGTCGGCGCAGAAAATCAGCGCCTGCAAGCGCGAGACGGAAGCGATTTCTGGCAGGTCAATAACAGCCCGGGCTTTCTCTATTACCGCGAACAACCCGATTGAATTGACCGGCCAGCCGTGGGCCAGTTCGGCGGCTTCGATCCTTCCGGCGGCCCACTCTAGCTGTTCGGCAGCGGTTAACTTAGGGACCAGCACTCCATCGGGACGGGCGGGCAGCACGGCCTCCAGGTCATCCGCTTCCAGCCCTGAACCGACCGGGTTGATGCGCACGAGCTTTTCGGTCCGGCTAAAGTCCAGCTCGGCCAACGCAGCAACGATGGTGCGGCGCGCCTCGTCCTTGCGGTTGATGGCAACGCCGTCCTCCATATCCATGCAAATGCAATCCACACCAAGTGTGAGGGCTTTTTCGATCTTATGCCGGTCATCGCCGGGCATATAGAGCAAGGCTCGTCGTGCGCGCATGCTTCCTCCTTTACCAAGCGTGTTTCAATTATATCAAGTTGATGCGGCAATGTGCTGCTTAATGCCCTCCCCAACCGTGGGAACCCAAAAACTCTGATAGTTGTGCCATCCCCACGCCCTCACCCCCACTCCAGGGCGGGGGAAAAGAGGTCTCCAGGGGATACATTTCTAAACCCAACTAGGAAGAATACGCCCGCTAACCAGCCTTCCCATCCAGCCTGTACCGGGCTGCATTTTCATCTGCAAGGGCCTGGATCATGGCAATGTGTTCTGGTCCTGTCTCTTGCTCAAATAGGTGCCGGAAACGCTTTTGCGCCTTCAGGTACTCGGTCACCGGCACGCGCTTGGGCAGACGGCGGACCTTGAGTGGTTGATCTTGGAAGGCTTCATACAAGGGTACCAGCCCTGTCTGGACGGCCAGTTTGGCAACCTTGACTGTTTGAGACGAATCGAAACCCCAGCCGATAGGGCATGGGCTGTGGACATCTATATACTTGGGTCCTTTGATGGTCAGGGCTTGTTTCACCTTCCGCGTCAGGTCCTGGGGATAAGCAATCGACGCCGCGGCCACATAGGGTATGCCATGCGCCATGGCAATTGCCGCCAGGTTCTTCTTATTCTGGACCTTGCCCCACGACTTCGACCCGGATGGACTCGTCATGGTAGACGCTCCCAGCGGGGTGGCGCTTGAGCGCTGCACCCCTGTATTCATGTAAGCTTCATTATCATAACAGATGTAAATGATATTGTGCCCACGCTCCAGCATGCCTGAAAGCGCGCCCAAGCCGATATCCAACGTACCGCCATCCCCTCCGATGATTACGACATTTACCTCGTTTGCCATTCCCCTCCGTTTGAGCGCAGCTTCCACTCCTGAAGCTACAGCCCCGGCGTTTTCAAACAAAACATGCAGCCAAGGTACACCCCACGGTGAATAAGGGTATTGGGCCGTAAATGTCTCCAGGCACCCAGTCGGGCTTACTATGACGACATTTGGCCCGGTAGCCTCAAGAATCGCGCGCACTCCAATCGAGGCCCCGCAACCCGGACAGGCACGATGCCCGGGGGTGAACAGGCTTTCTGCGTACTTGTTTAGCGTGACTTCGTTCATACCATCTCCTCATTACACATTGCGGTTAACACTTGTCAACAGACCCAAGCTAGGCCGGCCTTTGATCCAGCGGGAGTGTTTCAGGTTTAAGACCGACGAATTCGGCCTCGCTTGACACGTGCCCGGCATCAAGATCGCGCCGTGCGCGATTGACGATCTGCCGGACAGTCTCAATGTTCACTTCGCGCCCGCCAAACCCAGCCATTAAGCCCTGCACCAGCGGCCGCTTTTGGGCATCGTAGAGCGCCATCTTGACCTCAGTCGCCAGCACACCCTGCGAGCCGAATGACAAGGCACGGTCAAAGACAGATACCACTCCGGCCCGGCTCAACACCTGGCGCAGTTCTTCGCTTGGGAAAGGCCTGAAGCTGCGTACTTTCACCAGCCCCACCTTTATCCCCTCTCCGCGCAACACGTCTACTGCCTCGCGCAAGGTGCCAAGCACCGATCCCATCGCAACCAGGATGACTTCTGCGTCCTCGGTCGCATAGGTATCAATCAATCCGCCATGATAGTGGCCAAAGCTCGCCTCGAATTCGCACGCCACCGTCTCAATCTTCTTCTTGGCCCGCATCACTGCTTGATGATTCATATAATGAAATTCCATTGTGTTTAATTCGTCTGTGCCAGATCCAAACACCATGGGCTTTTCAGGCGTAACGTAGTGCACGGGCACATAGGGCGGCAAAAACGCTTCCACATCAGCCCGATCGAAGGTTTTAACCGGCTCAAAAACATGGGTGAGGGTAAAACCATCCACACACACCATCACCGGCAGCAAGATTTCGTGATCTTCGGCGATCTTGAACGCCTGCACGTGCGTGTCATAAGCCTCTTGAACATCTTCGACGTACAGTTGGATAATGCCACTGTCCCGGAAACTAAGCGTATCCTGATGGTCGGGCTGCAGCCCAATAGGTGCCGTCACCTGACGATTGCACCCTGTGAACACCACTGGCAGGCGCGTGCGCGCCAGATAGTAGATGACTTCCGTCATCAACAGTAAGCCCTGGGACGATGAAGCAGTGTACGAGCGCACGCCCGTCGCGCTGGAACCTGCCAAAATTGAAGCCGCCGAGAACTCAGAATCGGCCTGGATATATTCGGTATCCAATTCGCCGTCAGCGACCATTTTCGCTAAAAACTCAATAATGTGGGTTTGCGGTGTAATTGGATAGGCCGAGATCACGTCAGGGCGGCAGGCCTGTACAGCTCGGGCAATCGCCATCGAACCTTCCATAACCGAAAGTTTACCGTTTGCCATGTTTCACTCCTCCGCCACCATATGGACCGCATCACGCGCACACACCTCTGCGCAGATGCCGCATCCCTTGCAAAAATCGTAGTCGACCACCGCCAGCTTATCCACCATCTGCATGCTGGTATCCGGACAAAACGTGTCGCACACCCCACAACCATTACATTTGGCGGGATCAACCACTGGACGATTGTAGCGCCAACTGCCGGTGGGATAGGCCAGTGCGGAGCGCGCCGCCACCACCGAGGCAAAATGCAGAGCCTGGCCAGGTACTCCTGCCACTGCAGGACGATCCCATACGATGAGCCGGGCCACCGCCTGCGCCGATCTCTTGACCTTCACAGGAGACGCTCCCGCCTTGATGAAGTCATAACCCTTCTGCGCGGCCTGACTGTTCTTTTCGCCTACTGCCCCTGGAAAGTGGCCCAGATAGGCGTGCTTGATCGCTTCCAGGCTTACCTCACCCGAACCTGCCGCCCAGGCGCCCATCAGAACGGGGTTGACCATCGGGAAACCGAATACTTCCGTGGAAATGTGTCTGGCCGGCACGGCATACACCGGTGCATCCTTCGACCATGCCAGATCATCCGGTGATTTTTCACTGTCCAGGAATACCAGGCCACCTGGCTTAAGGCCCGACAATACATCAACCATGGCTGGTAACGTATGATCCAGAATGATCACATAGTCAGGCTGGTTTACGGGATAGCGTACACGCACAGGGCGTGCATCCAGGCGGATAAAAGCCTGCACCGGCGCGCCCCGGCGTTCCCCGCCAAACGCTGGAAAAGCCTGACCATACCTGCCATCTTCAAAGGCAGCGACCACCAATAACTCGGCCGCCAAAACCCCCCCTTGACCGCCTCTTCCGTGGATTCTGATCTCTTTCAAAGTTAGCCTCCTGTCACGATCAACTGTTTTACTGACAAGCCAGGATTGTCTTTTTCACCAATTCCCTGGCGATATTAACCATGTACTGGTTACGTTGGCGCGGCGTGGCTTTGGATACCGCCGCGTCCGCCGCCGCCTGTGCTTGAGCTATATCCAGCCTCCGGCCCACTAAAACTTGTTCTGCCCATTTCACCCGGTACGGGATAACGTAAACAGCATTCAGGCAGATCCGGGCGTCCGTCACCACTTCCTCCGAGACCGTCAACATCACTGCGCAGTTTACAATGGGAAAATCAATGGCCTTCCGTAATGCAAACTTTTCAAAAGCGCTCTTACCTGCTGGTGGCGGGAGAAGGATTTCAGTCACGATCTCGTCCGCCTCCAGAATCGTTGTTGTGCACTGATCCACCCTGAAGAAATCCTGGGCAGCTACCGTGCGTTTGGAGGTCATTATTTTAGCGTCCAGGGCAATCAGGGCCGGTGCCGTGTCGCTCGGATGCACAGCAATGCATCCCTCTTCCACGCTGCCACCAAAAATGGAATGATAGCGGTCATCGCCGGTCAGAGCGTAACACCTGCCTCCACTTTTCCTGAGGCATGGGAAGCGATTATTGGGACTGCGGTAATACCAGCAGCGAATGTCCTGACAAATATTTCCACCCAGCGTTCCCATCTCCCGCAGATGCGTTGAGGCCGTCCGGCGGGCCGCTTCCGCCAACGCCGGGTACCGGCTTCGAATGGCCGGGGCCGCGGCTACATCAGCCAGGCGTGTCAGAGCACCAATGGCTAATCCCTCCCCCTCCGGCCGAATGCCATCCAACCCCGCAATGCCTTTTAGGTTGACGACGGCCTCCGGATAGAACGGCAAAACCTCGTCCTTCAGCTTGCCAATAAGATCCGTTCCGCCCGCTATGACGCTCGCTTTACCTTTATATCGGCGCAAGATCAAGACGGCTTCGTCCACTGTGGCTGCGTTAATGTGGGTGAACCTTTTCATGCCCAGTCTCCTACAGCCTTCCCAGGGCTTTCAACACCCGGTCCGGTGTTATGGGAAATTCGTCCACCCAGCAGCCCGTCGCGTTGTACACGGCCGGCCCCAGCAGTCCCGGAATGATGGTAGGGGTGGCCTCACCAATGCCGGAGGCGCCATAAGGACCATGCCCAAGCCCGGTTTCCAGAAAATGGGTGTCAATGGGACCGCAATCCAGCATGGTTGCATACTTGTAGTCCAACAGGTTGCCGTTTAGTAACACTCCGGTATTGGGATCCCAGATCATTTCTTCGGTTGAGCCCCGGCTCACCCCCATCACCGTGCCGCCGTACATCTGGGCCTCCACCCCTTCGGGCGAGATAGCTTTGCCGACATCATTGACATTCACCACGCGGGTTACTTCCACCTGACCAGTCTCGGGATCAACCTCAACCTCCATGAAGTGCGCCTGGCGGCACAGACGCACCCGGCCGGTTTCGGCCGCCTGCCCCCAAACGCCCTGGGCATGCCATGCCCAGGCAATGATGGGTGGCTGCGTCCAGAAACCGCTAGAAACGTGCATTGGTAGGGCCCGGGCCACGACCTCCCGGATGGATTTCACCTGTGCCGGGTCAGCCTTGAGCCGGATCAGACCGCCCTGTACTTCCAGGTCGTCCGGCCCAACTCCCTCGAATTTGGTGGCCGCCAGTTCAAGCAGCATACGCTTGGCTTTTTGTGCAGCTTTGCGGACGATATTGCCATTCGTCACCAGGTTGCAAGATCCGTCGGGCGACATGAGCACAAACCCGCTGTCCACTGTCCAAGGCTTCATACGCACACTATCAAACGGCACCCCGATCTCATCGGCAACAATCTGGCAAAGCGGCGTCCAAGGATTGGGGCCGATGTCCACATGCTGCCCGATAATGGAGACCGAGCCATCATTTTCAATCATCACGGCGGCCGAACCCGTGCCGCGTGTATCATCCCAATTATGCGTCCAGGTAAAGGCAAGGCCGTGCAGCTTACCATTGGGCAACCGGCGGGCGCCCGGCAGATGCCATTTCTCACTCCAGCCGATGGCTTGCTTGCCCACCTCGATGCATTCTTGAAGGCTATCACGCTGCGGGAAGCCATGGGACGCTTTATACTCTTCCAGGTAATGGGTATCATGCCCGTGACAGCCATCATTTTTAAGCGCCACAACGGTCGGATCCATGCCCAAGGTCGCCGCCACATGATCAAAAACCAGCGTAAGGTTGAGACAACTGGGTAAATGCTCACAGCGTGCCCACCAGGCCGGACCAATGCTCACGTCCACGGGCACTGCCTCGCAAGACAGGTTGGGAATCTGGGTATTGTCCACAAAATGATCGATGCCGGTTGCAGCGACATATACGGCAAACAGACTCTTGATCTTAACCGCCGTGATCGTGCCGTCGTTCTTGAAGCCAACTTTGAAATCGGTTACCGCCATGTCACCCGATTCCCCAAAGAACGTATCGCGCCGATCATACAGCAGCTTGACTGGCCGGCCGGTGGACTTGGATAGCAGCGTCGCCAGCATGTTGATGCCGTTCTCTGAGTGGTTGGCAGGGTTGCCGCGCCCACCAAAAGAACACCCCTGATAGACAGTATTGACAGTGACGCAATCCATTGGCAGTTGCAGCCCCTCGGCCAGCAACTGCTTGGCAATATAGGGCTGTTGCTGATGCACCCACATCTCCACGCGGCCGTCGAGCCAGCGCACCAGGACGCTGGGCATTTCCGCTCCCGCCCACAGGTGGGGCCATCGCCTAGCTTTGAACTCAATCACCTGGTCGGCTTGCTGGAAGCCTTCCTCCACATTGCCCAGTTCGAAATCGCGGCGCGGGTCGTGAATTTCATTATTGGCTGCTCCCGGCCGGAGCACCGGCGCCTCCGGCTTGATCGCCTCGACTGGATCGAGGACAAACGGGAGTTCTTCCCAGTCAATATGCACCAAACTCAGCGCTTCAAGCGCCAAGGCTTCGCTGTCGGCGGCAACGACCACTCCCATGGGTTGCCCCTCATGCCAAGCCTCATCGGCCAACAACAAATGCACCGGCTTCAGGGCGAAACCGGCCAGTTTGGGCCGGTTCCATCCCTGCCCGAAATAACTCCCGTTCAACGCGCGGCCTTTGACCTCCGGATCATCATACCGGAGAACAGCCCGCACACCGGGCAGCTTTTCGGCTTGAGTGGTGTCCATATTGATGATCTTCGCATGCGCATAGGGGGAGCGAAGGACGCGCGCGTAGAGCATGCCGGGCAATTGCATATCCCGCGTGTAAAACGCTTTGCCGGTAGCCTTTTCATAGCCATCCACCCGCCGCTGACCTCGCTTGCCGATCTCTGAAAAATTAATGGTCAACGGTTCGGGGCCAATGTTATATTGGCCTTCTGCCCGCAACTTCTGATAGGCTCCAGGTTCTTCAGCCATAGTCTTTATCCTTTTCTCAGGATCTGGGCCGCCTCAAGGACCGCTTTCGGGTGTTGAGGATAAGTACCGCAGCGGCATAAATTGCCCGAAAGAGCCTCTTTGACCTCAGCCTCGGTGGGATCCGGATGCTGGTCGAGCAGGGCCTTGGCCGTGACGATGAAACCCGGTGTACAGTAACCGCACTGCAGGGCATGGTGTTTGACGTAGGTATCTATTAACGGATGGTGGGCGGCCGCGATCCCTTCGATGGTCTCAATACTTTTACCATCGCACTCGATAGCCAATGTCATGCACGAAAGCACGGGACGTCCATCCAAAATGACAGTGCAAGACCCGCAGGCACCCCTATCACAAAAAAGCTTGACGCCAATAAGGCCTAAATGATCGTGGATCAGATATTGAAGCGTCCATTCTGGCTCCACTCGAAGTTGATGAGGTTCTCCGTTGATGGTCAGCCGGATCATCCCCTCGGGCAGCGGTAGCGGTGATGCTGCATGCTGGGCCAGCACATGCGCTTTCAGCGCTTCATACGTATCCAGCCTGTCTGAGCAGTAGGGGCATAAGTAGCTATCCACACCGTTAGGATTTGTGTGCATTAGGCCACATCCTCATCTCGCTGCAATTGGTTGCCCCGCAGAGACCTTAACAGCTCCGATTGCCTGATGCGGGTTTCATAGTCACTGCGGAAGTACTTGAGCGTATCCATCACCGGTACAGCGGCTGCCTGGCCCAACCCACAAAGCGACGATAATGCCATCACCTTGGACAGCTTCTCTAACGTAGGCAGGTCACCTGGCCAGCCGTCACCCCTGGCCAGTCGCTCCAGGATTTCAAGCATGACCTCCGTTCCCTCCCGGCAAGGTGTGCACTTGCCGCACGATTCTTCGGCCAGAAATTCCACCGTTTGGGAAACAAAATCCAATGTATCGCGTTGCCGACCAAGCACCATTACAGCACCCGCGCCAAGCACCGTCTCATAGGCCAGAGGAGTCCCGAGCTTGGTTCCGGGCACCACCGTCCCGGTAGCCCCTCCCACCTGCACCAGCTTGATATCCTGGCTTCTGGCCCAGTCAACCACCAATTCATCCAGCCGGCTGCCCATTTCAAACTCGCATACGCCGGTCCGGCCTACATCACCACTGATCGAAAACACCTTGGTGCCTTTGCTCTTTTCAGTACCCATCTGGTTGAACCACTGTGCCCCGTTCAGGAGGATGGGCGGAATATTCATCAGGGTCTCAACATTATTGATGACCGTCGGCTTCCCCCACAGCCCATGACTGGGCGGAAACGGCGGTTTGTAGCGCGCTCTCACCGCGCTTCCCTTCAATCGACTCCATCAGCGCCGACTCTTCACCGCAAACATAGGCGCCTGCCCCCTCTCGGATTTGGATGGTCACGTACTCAAGAAACCCCCGAGCCACAGCCTGATCGATGGCCTGCCTGAGGCCTGCCAACAGATAATGATATTCCGCACGCAGGTAAATGTAGGCCCTCACCGCACCCACCGCATGAGCCGCAATTGCCAGCGCTTCAACCAGCATAAATGGGTCATGCTGCAAAATATACCGGTCTTTGAAAGTCCCGACCTCGCCCTCGTCCGCATTGCAGATCACAAATTTCTCGTCCCCTGGAGCCTTGCGTACCATCTCCCATTTCAGGCCGCAGGGAAAGCCGGCGCCACCTCGGCCACGCAGGCCAGACGCCTTCACCTCGGCAATCACCGCTTCGGGCGCCAGGGCGAGGGCCCGGGTCAGCGCCTTGAAGCCATCCTGCCCCAGGTAGGTCGTGATATCCCCAGGGTCGATCACCTCACAATTCTTAAGCACAACCCGTTTCTCTGGCACGAAACTGCTCCTTTATGGGCACGCGTCCAGGAGACGCCCGATTTTCTCAGGAGTCAAGTTGCCGTGCATATCATGGTTCAGCAACATGGCTGGGGCCTGATCACAGGCGCCGATGCAATTGGTGACTTGGAGCGAGAATTTCCCATCTGGAGTGGTTTCACCCGGGGCAATGTTCAGCTTCACCTTTACCGCCTCTATGATGAATTGGGAACTCTTCAGATGACAAGGCAAACTCTTGCACACGCGGATGACGTACCGACCCTGCGGCTTGGTCGCAAGAAAATGGTAAAACGTGGCGACGCCGTAGACTTCGCTCAACGACAGGCCCGCCGCTTGCGCAAGCTGCTCCATGAATGGCTCAGATATATAACCGGATCTTTCCTGTTCAGTTTCCAGTTGCACCAACACATCGTCCCATCGAGGCTCAGGCAGAGTCTGCGTCATCTTCATGCCTCCCCTTCCTGGACCCGTGTCAGGGCATTGGTCGGGCAATAGTCTATGCATATCCCGCAATCCCGGCAAACCTGTTTGTCCAGCGGCGCGTCGCTATCCACGACCACCTTCGAGTTGAAGCCATGGTACCCAATCGCAAAGACATGCTTCCCCGCAATCTCATTGCAGGCCAGCACGCACCTGCGGCACAAGATGCACTTGGACAAGTTCCGGTGGATGTAGGGGCTTATTTCTTCGACCGGGTAGTGGCGGCGTTGCCTAACGTGGAAACCGGCCGGCCGGACCTGAAGATCAGAGCACAACTTGTGTAGCGCACAAGTCTGGCAGTCCGGGTCAACTACGCAGACGAAATCATGTGCAGCCTGCAAGAGTTCCACTGCCACGCGACGCGCATTTAGCACGGTTGGCGTGTGTGTATGAATAACCATCCCGGGCGTAATAGGCGTGTGACAGGCCCCCACCAGCGTTCTGGCGCCCTCTACTTCGACGACACAGACACGACAGACGCCGGTTGGCCTAAAATCTGGACTATAGCAAAGTGTGGGAATCTCGATGCCAACCTGGGCTGCAGCTTCCAAAATAGTCTGACCTTCTGGACCGCTGGCATCTTTTCCATCAATAACAATTTTAATTTCATTCAATGCACCACTTCCCATCTCCGAGCCCATCACCCACCCCCAATGGCCACAAGGAAGTAGATCAAATCGCCATCCCTGGCTACATAGTTCGGTTCAACAACATGGTCGGCCACAATTATTGAAGACACTTCATCCAGCGGAACACCCAATTCCCTGGCGATTTGAGTCACCGTCTTGCCCGGTCCATCTTTAATGACAATCCCCTGTTTGGAATCAAAACCTGGATGGTATCTTTTTCTAAGTTCAGGGCCAAGGAACACGCTCACCGCCATAACTCTTTTCTTTCTACCAGTTGCAAGATAAAATCAAAGGGGAATAACCTAATAGTAAATTATTGTAGTAATGTAGTATTGTAATTACAACCAAAAAGAAGTATATCAGAACTTCACGGACTGTCAAGTATTTATCATGCAATGTCAGGATAATCGACTGTTTTATCCATGCCTTGTTATCCTATTTGGAGATCAAACTCGCGTGTAACACCATTCCACCGCTTACATTCTTGCAATTATCGCCAACCTCCTTCTCGGCAAGATTTCCAAGGTCGATCCTTAAATTGATACAACTGCCCGAGACGTTTTCGTAGTTGTTTATTATAAGGCCCTTTATCCATTACTTTAAATTTGAGAAAGCACACTGTTACGAGGCCCCAAAAAAACCTCGCTCTAGGGGACGTCATAGGCGTAGCACATCGTACCCGTAGGGTATCCCCAAGGGGTGCAAAACTTGCCCTACACTCCCCTTTCTCTTCATTAGAAACCTGGCATTCCCTGTGGAGTTCTAAGTTATTCATAAACAATCCGGCGAATAAGGTATGCTATAATCAAATTCTAAAATTCACAAGCTGCCGTGTCCTCGCTATTCGAGTAGTTTGCAATCCAATCTTACAGATAAAGTACTACAAATCTTTATTAATAGAGATTGACCAGGTTTGTGCATGCAAGATGGTGGCCTGGGGCCCCCGGTTGGGATCACACAGGCCATCTAAGGCAATAATCTGAAAGACGGAAAATGGCTCCTGTAGGCAGCTTCCGAGATGAAATTCCAACTGCTGAAGGGCCCGGAGCGCAATAAGCGAATTTGGGATCCGGTTTCGAGCAAACACTGGTGTCTGCCGGAGGATTTAGCAATTGCTTTGATTTTTCTCACTTTTTCTCACATCGAAAAAATAGGTTGTATCCGTGTTGTTAAACTGCCTGTCAACGGCGGTTTTTTGGTGCAGCGATCCAATTTCTTCACCTGCTGACCGCACTGTTTTACTGGCAGATAATTTTCGAAAAGAGGAGCGCAAAGATGATTTTGGATAAATTCCGCATCGATGGAAAAGTAGCAATTGTCACCGGCAGCCGGCGCGGTTTGGGAAAAGGGATTGCGCTGTGCCTGGCCGAAGCGGGTGCCGATATTGTCAGCTTCGACAGAACCGACCCAGAAGATCTCCGGAAGAGCATACAGGCTCTGGGACGCCGGCATGTCTGGAAAGATGTCGATCTGGTCACTGCCGCTCCTGAAGATCTTGTACACTTAGTGGATGAAGTGGTAGCTGAGTTTGGCAAGCTGGATATTCTTGTCAACAATGCCGGGATTTGCCCACGTGAGGAAATCCTGGATTACCCCGTGAAGTATTGGCAGGATACGATCCAGGTTAAACTTGAATGCCCCGTGGTTCCTGGGCCAGGCCGCTGCCCGGCACATGGTGAAGCAAGGCCATGGTAAGATCATCAACATAGCCTCCCTGCTGTCGCACCAGGGTGGCGTGCTTGTTCCGGGTTATACTGCATCCAAGCATGGTATTCTAGGGTTAACCAGAGCCATGTCGAACGAGCTCGCTCCCAAAGGCGTAAATGTGAACTCGATCACCCCTGGCTATATGCACACCGATTTGACCGAGCCTCTTATTAGCGATCCAACCTACCTCCGTGAAAAACAAGATATCGAGGCGCGCACCCCGATGGGGCGCTGGGGCACGATTGAAGACCTTCAAGGCGCAGCATTACTGCTTGCCTCGGATGCCGGATTTATATCCATGGTGCCAACATCTCAGTTGATGGAGGTTGGCTTGCCTGGTAATCAGTCAGCCAGGAAAGAATCCCCGGTTTGTCTTAACTTCACCCCGTAAACCGGGTTTAATTGGAAAGACTTCGAATTTTTCAACTAGACAGACACCTGAGTCAGTGAGGTGTCTGTCTAGTTTTCGTTAGCATCACTCAACCCGAAATCAGGGCCTTCTCCAAATTAGATGCACCCGATTCCCGGCCAGGTCAGCCTGCCTCAAGAAAGCCGACTTGAAATCTGGTCCCACCTTGGGTTCTTCCAATTCGATACCCTTGGCTTTAAGTAGAGATGCCACCTCGTCAAAATCAAACACCCTGACAGCGATATGGCAACGGTCCGTCTCACCTTCCTTCATGAGCTCAATCCGCCCGGGGCCACTACCCTCCACCATGATGCTCGATTTTCCATCTTGAATCTTCATACCAAACACCTGTCCATACCACTCGGCCAGGCTTTGGGCCGTAGCCCCGCCGTAAGGGTACAAAGCTACGTGTTCAATTCCAGCGATAGGAGACCGCCCCCGTGCCTCGCGGATCCAGGCAAGGACCTGCGCGGTGCGCTCAGAAATGGCGTCATAGTTGCCCGCGGCCAGCCACTCCTTCTTGATGAGATTGCCGCCAATCCCTACCGCGGCCACTCCGGCTTTGAACCAGGCAGCAATGCTTTCACGTGTATCGCTCACGCCACCGGTCGGCATAATGCGCGTCCAAGGGCAAGGGCCCAGGATGGATTTCACGAACTCGGGCCCGCCTACAGAATCACCGGGGAAGACTTTGACGATTTCCACCCCCAACTCCTCAGCCTCTGCAATCTCCGTCGCGCTACCACAGCCAGGACTATAAGGGACCTTGCGGCGATTACAAAACCGGGCAACTTCCGGGTTGGTGTTCGGTCCAACGACAAAACTGGCGCCAGAGGCGATATAAAGCGCGGTGGTCGGTGCATCCACAATGGATCCGACCCCCAGCATCACCTTGGGATCGGCCTTGGCAAAGTGCTGCGACAGCTCGTTGAAAACCTGAGGGGCAAAATCGCCGCGGTTGGTAAACTCAGCTACGCGCGCACCCCCAGCCACGCAGGCCGCCACGATTTTCTTAGCCACTTCGACATCCTGGTGATAGAAGACAGGGATCAGGCCTGTCTCCATAATAGTATTGAGCACTTCCAGTCGGCTAAAACGTGCCATGGTATTTCTCCTTTTCGTGATGTGAAATAATCTCTCGTTCCCAGATCCTATCTGGCAACTGTGACCAGAAACTCAGGCGCTGGCCGCAACCATTTGCTCCAGCAAAAGTTGCGTGCGAAATGCTTCCAGCGCCGATGTACGCGGCGTGAGACGCTTTTGCACGCAGTCCACAAAATGCTCGACCAACTGCTCAAAGCCACGTACACGCTGCGAAGTGAGCCAATCCGCAGCCATTTCACGCCCGCTAACCTGGTCATCATTGCCGCGTAAAACACGCAACTCGCGGAAAGCATCGATCTGGACAGTCAAACCCTCGCCGTGAAGTGTGACCCGCTCCAGCCAGCCACCGCCTTCCAGGCTGGCTGCCAGCAAGCCTAAACCTCCGTTCTTAAAAGCGACCAGGCTCGTTGCATCTATGAGCTTGCCATCCCGCACCAGACTCCGTGTAGAAACGGCCTGCGCCTCCCCTCCATACCAGCGTAACAGGTCGATCATATGAATATCCTCTTCGGAATAGTGGTCGAAGAGGGAAGGATTAACAGCGCGCTCGCGGTTTTTTTCAGCCACGCACAGCCCCATCCGGCGCCCTGCAAACAGGTCTTTGGCCTGCTGATAGAGCGGCGCAAACCGGCGGTTGAATGCCACCATAAACACCCGGTTTCCCTGCTCGGCTAGTTCTCCCAAGAGTGCAGTCTCGCGGCTGGAAAGTGTAGCCGGTTTTTCCACCAGCACATCCACGCCCGCCTTGAGCAGCATCTGGGCGATCTCGAAATGGGTTGGCGAAGGGGTCAGCACCACGGCCGCCTGGAGGCCCTGCCGCAGAAAATCGGCAATGTCAGTAACGCCATTGGGCACATGGTAGCGGGCTCGGAGGCGTTCAACCATCTCGGCATGGTGGCTCATGATTACTGTCAGGTCCACTGACTCCAGGTTGGCAAGCACCGGCAGGTATGCTCGTTGAGCCATACTTCCCAATCCCACAATGCCAATGCGCGTTTTCATATTTCCTTTTATCAATGAATGTGTTTAATATCCACACCCGCTCGCTGCCTGGCAGCCGGCCTGACCTGAAGCACTTTCGCCGGCTGCCAGGAGTATAAGTAGCTTCCTATTGTCTCAAACGTTACGCCTTGAACTCGATCAGGAAATGTTTCACCCGCAGGTATTCATCGATGCCGAAATGGCCCAACTCTAAGCCAAGGCCGCTTTGCTTCCAGGCCGGGTAAGGCGCGTAAAGTGAGTCGGGACTTACAGTGTTAAACGCTACCGTGCCGGATTCCATTCCCTCGGCAAAGCGCCACATGGTCGAAACGTCATTAGTATATGCATAGGTCACCAAGCCATATTCAGTACTGTTTGCCTTCTTTAGAGCTTCGTCCACCCCGCTGAAGGTGTCGATGGCTACCAGCGGTCCGAAAGTCTCTTCGTTCATCACGGCCATATCGGTCTTTACATTGGTCACTGCCGTTGGCTCATAAAAGAAGCCATGCGCCATTTCGGGACGATCAGGTCGCTGGCCGCCGCAGAGCAGCGTGGCCCCCTTTGCCAGCGCATCTTTAACCTGCCGATCTGTCCGTTCAATCCCTTCGGCATTGACCATAGGACCGAGGTCCACGTCGGGATGAGCCAGGCCATCCCCCATTGTCAACTTATGGGTGGCAGCCACAAAGCGCTCCAGGAATGAGCCAGCCACCTCTTTTTCCACGTAGATGCGGTTGACGGCATTGCAGATTTGCCCCATATTGCGGAATGAGCGCTTAACGCTATCCGCCACCGCCCGGTCGAGATCGGCGTCTTTGAAGACCACCATGGGCGTATGCCCGCCCAGCTCCAAGACGAGTTTCTTCAAGGTCTTTGAGGCTGACTTCATCAGGTGCCGGCCAACTTCGGTCGAGCCAGTGAACGCGACCATTTGAGCCAGGGGATTGGTGATTAGTTCTTCACCCAATACAGAACTCTTTCCCGTCACGACATTCACAACGCCTGGAGGCAGTCCAGCTTCAGAGCAGGCCGCAACAAAGAGCCCGGTCGCCAGTGGGGTCTCCGAAGTAGGCTTGGACACCACCGTGCAGCCGGCCGCGAGTGCCGGGCCGACTTTCCACGCCATCAGGGACATGGGGTAGTTCCAGGGCGAAATCGCCACTACCACGCCTACAGGCTGGCGAAGCACCAGGCTGCGCGCGTTTTTTGCCTTGCTTGGGGCAATTTCACCACCGATCCGCCGGGCTTCTTCCCCATAATAAACCAGGGTCTCTGCCGCGGCCTCAACTTCACGCCGAGCATCGCGCAGGGGCTTGCCTTGTTCCAGAGTAATAATACGGGCCAGGCTATCAACCCTGTCATAAATGATCTGGCCGGCTTTTTTCAAAAGGCGGCAGCGCTCCTCGCCGGTCGTTTTGGACCAGGCCGGAAAAGCCCGGCTGGCTGCTTCCAGCGCTGCGACGGCATCTGCGCGATCGCCCAGAGCCGCCCGCCCAATCACTTCTCCCGTTGCAGGATTGTCGACATCGAATGTCTTGCCGGAGGCAGCTGGTCTCCACTCGTTGTTAATGAATAGTTTTAAATCTACCACGTTGTCCATAATCTTTTATCTCCTTTTAGTTTTGTTAATTCAAACGTTGCTTCAATAATCCCGATATCTGCGACGGGGTATCCGCGATGGTCACCCCGGCTTCACGCAATGCCTTGATCTTTTGCTCGGCTCCCCCGCCTCCGGCGCGAATGATGGCGCCGGCATGCCCAAACCGGCGCCCTGGCGGCACTGCCCGCCCCGCGATCAGCGCCACCACCGGTTTGCTCATGGTGGCAATAAACTGCGGCTGCCCGCTCCTCGGCCGAGCCTCCAATTTCGCCTACCAGTGCCACCCCTCTGGTCGCCGGATCGGCTTCAAACAGCTTCAGCACTTCGACGAACTCGGTACATACCACCGGGTCGCCGCCAATCCCCACGGCGGCTGTCTGGCCCAAACCAGCCCCGGCTAGGTTGGCGATCACCTCATAGCTCAGCGTGGCGCTTCGTCCCACCACGCCCACCCCCTCCGGCGTGCCGCTGCGAAAAATACTCGCCGGCATGATGCCGAGCTTGCCGACTCCCGGCACAAAAAGGCCGGGACAATTGGGCCCAATGACGGTCACGCCCGCACGGTGCGCCCGGGCCTTGAACTCCATTGTATCACGCATCGGGATATGCTCGGTCACAATTACAATCAGTTGCAGCCCGCCATTGATGGCTTCGATGACGGCATCCCGGGCGACCAACGCCGGGACGAAAATGACCGAGGCATTGGCCCCCTCTTTCAGCACGGCGTCTGCCACCGAGTCATACACCGGCAGGCCGTCCACTATCTGCCCACCTCGGCCAGGCGTCACCCCCGCCACCAGTGGCGTACCTGCCTCCAGCATCCAATGGGTTTGGGTCTGTCCGACCTTGCCCGTGATACCCTGCACAATGGCGCGTGTCGATTTATCTAGCATGAAAGTTGTCATACCCTACTCCAATAACTCGGCCAGCTTGGCAACCGCATCTTCCGTCTGCACGACACGGATGACGTGGACATTGGGCACCGTTCTCCAGCATGGCCCAGGCCTCTTCCTGCTGGTTGCCCAAAACCTTGACCACCAGCGGGCGGTTACCCGGAATCGTTTTGAGAGCAGCCACAATTCCCTTGGATGCCTCCAGCATGCGATTGATGCCGCCGTATAAAGTTAATGATGGCCCCGCGTACTTGGGGCGGTTCCATGATCAATTCCAGCGCGCCTTTCACCAAAGATTCAGAGATGCCTCCACCGGTATCCAGAAAATTTGCAGGGGCCAGCTTTTGCTGCTTGAGTAAATCGAGCGTGCACATACCCAGTCCGGCTCCGCTCGTAATAACGCCAATGTCGCCTTCCAGGGGAACGTAAGACACTCCCAACTCCCGGGCACGCAATTCGCGCGACGAGAGCGAATGCCGGTACACCTCAGCCAGTTCTGGTTGGCGGGCCAACCCGTTATCGTCGATCTCTAGCTTGCAATCCAATAGCGCTAAGGTGCCGTCTGATAAAACCGCCAGAGGGTTGATTTCCAATAGGATGGCATCTAGATCAGCAGCAGCACGGTAGAGAGTCACCAGCACACTGGCCAGGGATCCATAGTCGATATCTTCAACCTTGGTCTGGCGCAGCCATTGACGCACCCGGTGCATCGGCAGCACATCGCCTGGCTCAACCGAAAGTTGCCAGACAGCTTGACCGTTACTCTGGGCGACGTGCTCAACCTCCATACCTCCGGCAAAACTAACCACCAGATCAAGTTTGCCCGTGGCCGAATTGGCAACAATGCCTGCATAGATCTCCCGCGCAATCGGCATCGCCTTTTCAACCAGAACTGAAGTCACACGGTGCCCCAGTAAGTCATGGCCCAAGAGGGTCTGCGCCGCTTCAGTGACGGCCTCGACAGACGTACAGATCTTAACTCCGCCAGCCTTGCCACGCCCGCCTGCTGGAATCAGGGCCTTGACGACAAAGGCCGTCGCGCCCAGTTTATTTGCAATCGCGGCTGCCTCCCCGGGCGCCTGAGCCGCCTGGCCGGGCGGAACCGGCAGCCCGTATGGAGACAAGAAGGCGTTTGGCCAGATCTTCAGATACGATCATTAAACTACTCCTGTATACTCAAATAAGAGGTGGCGAAAAGACACAAAGTACGAAAAGCGGATCGGAGCCCGTATTTCGCAAACCGTGAACAATCCCCGGGAGGGCAACGACCACATCGCCTCCCACCACCTCTTCCCATCGTTCGCCATTCAAAGCTTGTCCGCACCCGGAAATCACAAAATGCAGCTCTGTTTCGCGCTCATGAGTGTGTGATTTGAATTCAGCAACCTGGCTCTATTCGCAGTTGATGAGCACTCATCGCTTCCGTTTCCGCGCTGGTAGCCAGGGTCTTTGAGAAACAACCTACTTGCCCCGGCTCTGCAAGCCAGGAACGGGCTGCGCCGCGTCCCACCATAGCCATCCTCCTGATGAAAGTCGCCAGAATGCTAAGATTTGCCCTTGTTTATCGTTTGCATAAGCCTCTGGATTTACCAATCCCACCGGCCTTTCACCGCTCAATACCTGGACGATATTCTCTGCCGCCATCCGGCCCATGCGTAATACGGTCTCGGTGGTCTGGGCGCCCAGATGGGGAGTCAGCAGCACCTTGTCACCCAATTGCAACAGGGGGCTGTTCGTGGGCGGCTCATCCGCAAACACATCCAGCCCGGCGCCGGCCAGCCGATTTTCTTTCAGCGCCCGATAAAGGGCCTGTTCATCGATCAGACCGCCTCGGGCCGTGTTCACCAGATAGGCGCCGGGTTTCATGCGCGCCAGTTCTTTTTCACCGATGAGAAATTGCGTATCGGCAGTAAGAACCGCATGCAACGTGACAATGTCGGACTCAGCCAGTAACTTATCCAGCGTTACAAATTCCACACCATGTATCAACAGCAAACGCATTATCCTGGTAAACATCGTAGGCCAGGAATTTAACCTGGAAGCCTTTCAACCGCAACACCACTTCTTTGCCAATGCGCCCCAGGCCAACCAGTCCGACGGTCTTGCCCGCCAGTTCCGTTCCGATGATGCGGTTCCAACCGCCCGATTTCACGACCGTATCGTGATAGGCCAACTTCCTTGTCAGCCCCATGATCAATGCAACGGCCATTTCGGCCACGGCCACCTGGTTGGCACCCGGCGTATTGGTCACGATCACCCCGGCGCGCGTGGCGGCAGGCACGTCCACATTATCCACCCCCACGCCATGTTTAGACACCACCTTGAGGTGGGGCGCGGCGGCAATCACTCGTTCGGTCACAGCATCATTGCCCACCAAAATGGCGTCCACCTCGTCGACAAGCGGTAATCATCTCCGCTTCCTTGAGAGGCTGATCTTGCTCGGGAGTAACAATCTCATAGCCGGCCTCTTGCAGCACCCGCCAATGGTCACCCTGCATTTTACGAAAAGAACGCGCCGTCACCAGCACTTTAGGCATAATCAATATCTCCTTGTATTACGGTAACGCACTAAACCGGTTGAATGGGTCCTGCATCCGGTCGTGCATATCTTTGAACAGTATCGAATAGATAATCGTAGCGCGGTTTGGTTGTGAGGTTCGGTTGAAAGGTGGGGCCCAATCGGATCGTGCATTCTGCTCCCGTGCGCTCGTCGGGATACGCCCCGGCACCCACTCCAGCCAGAATGGCGGCACCCAGCACGCTGCCTTCAAATATCTGGAAGGTCACCACCGGCTTCTGGTAGATGTCAGCCTTGATTTGAGACCAGAGGGCGCTTTGAGCGCCGCCGCCGGTGGTACGCACTTCAGCCACGCGGTGGCCATGCTGCCTCAATAGCTTCCAGCGCCCGTTTGAGTTCAAACGTTACGCCTTCCATAATGGCTCGTGGAGATGGCACCCTTGTTGGTGCGCAAGCTCATCCCAAAGAAAACGCCGCGCGCATAAGCCGTTCCAAAAGTCCGCTCGCCCATCATGTACGGGAAGAACAACAGGCCTTCAGCGCCCGGCTCAACAGCCGCTGCATAATCATCCAGGATCGCATACGGCGAGCGCCCAGTTTGGCGTCCAAGGGCGATTTCTTCCTGGCAGAAGGTATCCTTGAACCATTTGAGCGTTCCACCAGTGGAGTCGATAATGCCAAAGGGAATCCAGCCTGGCATCACATGGTGCAGATTCATCAAGCGCTTATCTTGAACCGGTTCCGTGGTGAACACCGACAGGTGCGAGGCCGTGCCCGGTAATATCACAGGCCGAACCCGGCTGCGTAATGCCCGCGGCCAACAACGCACACAGCATGTCGCCACCACCCGCCACCACCGGCGTGCCCTTCGTCAGGCCAGTCGCACGCGCTGCCGCCTCCGTTACATGACCGATGACTTGAGCAGCGGGGTGACGGCAGCGGCAGTTTGTCAAGGTCCAGCTCCCAGGCGGGCAATTATATCTTCTGACCAGACTTCACGCTTTGCATCCAGGAGGAAAGAGCCAGAGGCTTCTGAAAAGTCGATTGCCGCGACGCCGGTCAGGCGATAGTTAATAAAGTCCTTGGGAACAACGAACTTCCAGGTCCGCCGGTAGAGCTCTGGTTCATTAACCTGCAGCCACTTCACCTTGAAACCAAACCAGGATGCGGCAGGGGGCGAGCCGGATGATAAGTTGTGCCGAGGCTGCGTCGGGCGCGCTTGAACTCTTCCACCAGGCCAGCGCTGCGTTTGTCGCACCATAGCTGGACACCGTGCGACAGCAGTTCACCGTCGGGACCCAACGGAACCGTCCCATGCATCTGGCCGCTGACGCCCACGCCCAGCACCTGGGTTGCGGCGAAATGCCGGCTTGTTGTAAAACCGATTGAATGTTGGCAGCCGTTGTATCCCACCAGATCTGCGGATCCTGTTCTGCCCACCCAGCGTGCGGCGTCTGCAGTTCCAACTCCTTACTACTGCTGGCAATCACCACGCCGGTCAGGTCGATCAGCGCTGCACGGCTGCTTTGCGTACCTATATCTATCCCGAGCATGTAATCTTGGGCCATTGTCGTCTCCTTTTATATTCAATTCAGGTGGAACGCAACCCCCGCGGCAAGTTGTGGGGGTTGCGCTGATTAAACCTGAGAATGCCTGGGTATCACGCGCCCGACCGTCCTCGGGCTAATCCTGTTTATTCATACCTGTGGACGATCTTGCCAAGCGGAAGATTCATCTCTATGATCCCGTAGTAGCCGGCGATCACACGCTGCGGCTTTAGGATGTCCAGTGGATCAATGTCAGAGTGCTCAAATGAAATGGAACCTCGTCCCTTGAAGAAATGACCAGGCAGGGAATTCACCGTGCCAGCCGTCAAGACCAGTTGCCGCAATGGCGGCTCACCTTCTTCAGCGGCAGGAATATCTTTTAATGAAAATACACCCGAATTGCCCCAGGGCAAATCGTTATAGTCCGCCGGTTCATCAATCGTCGTCTGAATCGTCAGGATTTTGGTACCTACGCGCTCCACTTCGCCGCGCGGCAATTTCTTTGTCCAGGCGTACATTGATATTCGCCAGTTTCTTGCAGAAGCCCCAAATCTCCCGGCCTGCCGCCAGGGGAATCTCGGTGGTTACATAAAGGTAGGGCTCATACGTACCCACATAGTCCTTATATTTTGCCTGCACATAGATGCAGGCTTCGCCGCACGCCCCCTGGGTGCCCAGCGGTACCCAGGATACAAAGGCCATGACATTGTTGCCCCATGGCTCCATCGGCTCGGGCAACACAGACCGGATGGCTTCCAGGTTGGCTTCATATTGCACCAACACCACTTGTGCATCACGCCAGATTAGTGGCGGCTTGGAGTATAGACGGCGCGATTACGGGGTTTGTATAGCCCCATTGCTCAAGTTTCATGGCTTCCTCCTTGTAATCAATAGCTCAATAATATTGACGCCGTAGCCAGAATCACATTTTGGCAGCCCCGGTATCATTTTAAGCCGAACCGCTCACTTTTTCTGGATGGTGATCCAGAAAAATTCCAGCGGCACACTGTATGGATTACGGGTGGTGTGGAATGGGCCAAAATGCACATAGAACGCGTCGCCCGCTGACGACCTCATATTCCTTGTCTTCAACACCCATGATACCCTTGCCCCGCACGAAGTAATATACCTCCTCCCGATCTGGGTGTGTGTGCCCTTTGGTCTTGCAGCCTGGATAGACGATGGTGAAGCCCGCATGCAGAACTTTGCCATCGGTTTCTTCCGGTAAAACAAGATTGAACACGTCGCGCCGGATCTCGTCGCCATCCTGGCGCAACAGCGACGCAAATGAGCTGCCGCCCGTCCTCCACTGGAACCTTGAACAACTCAACCATTTTATCCATATTCGTACAATCCTCCGTCTATGGGCAATGCCCATTAATTTTGAACCCTGGTCATGTCTGCCAGGAAAATCCACAATCACTTTGGACTCCAAATGACTTAACCCCAATCGTTCTCTCTCCATAATCAATCTCAGGCGATCCCCGCGATGCCGAGATTTGTTGTAATCAATGGGCCGGCCATCGGCCAGGTAGACCGTACTTTCGATCATCAACAACGGACCACCCACCTTGACCCCAAGCAATTGGGACTCCAATTCATCCGCGCCTACCGCCTCAACAAAACTCTTGGCGCGGTAAGTGTGATAACCGCCATTTTCACGCAAGAATTGGTAAAGCCCGATTTTTGTCAGGTCGGCCTCCAGCAAGCTCGGGCACATGTCGTATGGCACATAAGAATTCACTACCACTACGGGTTGGTCAAATATGGAACGCAACCGCCGCGTCTCGACGACAGTGGCGCCCGGCGGTAGCTCAAGCTCGTGGGCTACAACGTCCGACGGTACGATCCGCCTCAATTCCAAGACCTGGGTGACAACTTTAATACCACGCTCAGTCATATCGTCTAGGAAACCAATCGGCCGGTTGACTAACCCTTCAATCAGTTTGGGTTCAGCTACAAACGTTCCACGCCCCTGTGCACGATGCACTAACCCCCTGTTCACCAACGCATCCAAGGATTTTCGGACTGTGGTCCGGCTTAGCGAGAAGTGAGCACATAATTCTTCTTCCGCCGGAATCTGCTCGCCAACCTTCCAGCGCCCGGTTTCAATTTCCTGGCGTAAAAGTTCGGAGAGCTGATAATGGTAGGGGATCGGCGTGTCCCTATGGATAGTCGCTGGATCGAGGGAATTAAGCATAATCATAGCAGACCATTTTCCTTTCCAAGGAGTGTCTATTTATTGGCCGCGTGCATGGCGAACAGTCTCGGCAAAGCGCCGTGCATGCTCTGCCAAGCCCGTCCAATTGCCTTCCTTGATAAGTTTTGGATCGGTTAAATTGCTGCCAACTGCGACCGCGGCAGCGCCAGCGGCAATGAACGCCGGGATATTTTCCAGGCCTACGCCGCCCGTGGGCAGCAGGCGCACGTACGGTAGTGGGCCAAGAATGTCTTTTATGTATTGTGGGCCAACTGTGGAAGCGGGAAAGACTTTAACAATGTCGGCCCCACACTCCCAGGCTGCCAGAATTTCAGTCGGCGTAAATGCACCAGGCACAACGATTTTGTTATATCGCCGTGCCAGCTCGATCAATGCCGGATTGAAGTTGGGCGCCACCAGGAACTGCGCCCCGGCCAAAAAAGCCGCGCGCCCCGTCTCGGGATCCAGCACCGTCCCGGCGCCAAGCAGGATGCGATCACCCCACTCGTGAGATATCTTGCTGATAGCCTCGAGGGCGTTAGGAGTTCCCATCGTAAACTCGATAACCCGCACACCCCCAGCTTCAATGGCCTGCGCGATGGGGACCAATTCGGTTGGCTCTTTGAGACGCACAATCGCTACGAGCCCGTGATCCAATAAAAACCGGAGTTGTTCGTCTTTGTTCATGGTCACCTCTGTATCTTGGTTTGGACGTTTTCAACTTGCGATTTCAGTTCGGCGGGAGTCACCCATGTATAATCGCCCGGTACAGAATGCTTGATAGCCGACAAGGCATCACCATATGCCACTGCCTTATTAATGTCGCCAGTCAAATAACCGTAAAGGAAACCGGCATCATATGAATCCCCAGAGCCCATCCGATCAATCAGCTCCAGATTGATGCTTCGACCAGTATAATACTTGCCTTCGGCCAGTGCAAGACTCCTCCAAATATTGCGCAGGACACTTGGCGCTTCGCGTAACGTAATCGCCACCACCGGCACCTTCCATTGCTTCGCAATTTCCCCGGCTACCTTTTCAGCGTCGCCATCCAAACCCAAGACTGCACTGGCTTCGTCCAGCGTGGTGAACAGGATGGTAACGTCCTTGAGCAAGCCGGTGATGCACTCGCGTGCCGCCGCTTTGGACCACAAGCGGGCGCGATAGTTGATGTCCAGACTGACGACACACCCTGCACTCTTGGCCGCTGCCACCGCTTCTCTGGAGGCCTCGGCACAGCTTTCGCTGAGGGCAGGTGTAATGCCACTGATATGAAAGGCACGCGCGCCCTTCAGAAGGATCGCCCAATCCATCTCGCCCGGCTTTAACTGGCTGATGGCCGAGTTCGCCCGGTCGTAAATTACCTGGCTGGCCCGTGTGGAGGCACCCATTTCATAAAAATACAGCCCCACGCGGCCTTCCTTCGTCCACAGTACATGCGGATGTGTCCACGCCTTGCTCACGGGCTTTATTGGCAATCATCCGCCCCATCGGACTGTCGACCAGGCGCGACACCCAGGCGGTCCGCATGCCCAGCCGTGCCAGTCCGGTGGCAGTATTCAGTTCTGCACCGCTGATGCCCACATCAAATGAATGGGCCTGTTCAAGATCGCTGGAAGTTCGGCGGCGTCAGTCGGATCATCGATCTCTCCGAATGTCTACTATGTCATACATATAAAAAAAGCTCCTCTCCATATCATATCTCCGCCTGTCTGCCAGGCGGTTGAATAACTTCCGCGTTACCGCGTAGCGCGCACTCCTCCGCTGGATAAAGCACGTTTTACTTCGGCCAGTACCGCTTTTTCGTCCACCATAGTAATGTCTCCCGGCGTCTCTTGCACTAACATGCCGTGCGCCGCACCCCACTGCACCGCAGTATCCAAATCCTTGCCCTTGAGCAGCGCAGCCAGCACTCCCGAGGCAAACGAGTCACCCCCGCCTGTGCGATCGGCAATCGGAATGTCGCGGCGGATGGACGCCACGTGGAGCTTGTCTTCGGCCGTGTCGTAGAGCACGCCACCCCAACTGACCAGGTCGGCATTCGTTGCGCCACGCCACTGGGTCCCGATCAAGCTCAGATTCGGAAAATCCTTGGCCACCTTCCGAACGGTCTGCTGGTAAGCCTCCAGCCATTGTTCAAAGGAGGCCTCCTCCGGGACTGGTGTGGTATAACCTAGTGCGTCAGCCAGGTCACTGTCATTCCCTACCAGGAATCCCAGGTAAGGTGCAATCTTTTGATTTATCTCCCGGGCGTCGGGCCTTGTTCGGCTCGACCTTGGAGCGATAATTCAAATCGGCGGCCACAAAGGTACCATTCTCGTTTGCCTTGCGCACCCCTTCCAGGGCAAGGTCGGCCGAGGTCGGAGAAATCAGTGTGAAGATCCCACCCGTACTGAACAGGCGCACACCTTCTTTTCCGAACAGCTCGTCCCAATCCATGTCACCTTCACGCAACTCGCGCACCGCCGAATGGGCGCGATAATACAGCGTATCTGACGGGATGATGCCTTTGCCGATGTAGGTAAAATTGATCCCGTTCATCAGCGTGCCCTTGCCATCCGTCGAAAAGCGGGAGCCGTCATTCTTGGTGTTGAACCAGATGATTTTGCTGGTATCCACGCCTGCAGTACGTAACTGATTGCGGATATTCTTACCGATATGGTCATCCACCAGGGCCGTCAAAACGGCCGTGCGCAGGCCAAAGGTATAGGCCAAGCCGCAGGCTACGTTGGTCTCGCCGCCCCCCTGAAAAACGCGCAGATCCCTGGCCACAGCCGTGGGCACATCGTACGGGTCCAGGCGCAGCATTACTTCCCCCAGTGCAACCCCATCGTAGCGACAGGATTCGGCCGGCTTAATTTCCCGAAAATTCACAACCTTGGTCATTTCGGTTTCCTCACGAACTACTTCTTCCAAACTTAAAGATGACTCTCCTGTTTCTCTTCACAACCGGTCACCTTTTAAGAAGGGTGGACACAATAGTTAAATGCGCTGGTATCTTTCGAGTCCCTTGAGCAGAGATTTGGTTTCACGAATCAGGCGCGTTTGCTCGCGCTCCCGCTCCTCAATGTCCTGCGCCCCTCTCAGCACTTTCTCTACAAGGCCAGCCGGCACTACGACCACTCCGTCCCGGTCACCCACAATCAAGTCATCCGGGTTGACGGTGACGCCCCCCACGCTGACCGGTTCATTCGCCGCCATAGTCTTGAAACGCCCGACCGTAGTGGCTGGGCAGATGCTGCGCGCAAAAACGGGGAAGCCAAAATCGCGCTCGATCTCTTCCACATCGCGCACACCGCCATCCAGCACGGCCCCTTCCAATCCATTTACCGCGGCACCGGCTGTCATCAGGCCGCCCCAGACAGCCACATCCCGGAAGCCGTCTATGGCAATCACAATAACGCTGCCTGGCCGGCTGTTATCAATGAGTTCCAAGGCATGGCTGGGAGGCACTCTCTCCGTGGTCAGCTCTTCCCTAACGGTCACTGCAGGTCCGACGATCTTGACCTTAAAGAAAGGTTTGATCTCATGGTCCATGTGGCCAGCCACACCCAACTCCCACAGGGCATCGGCCACCGAAGCCGTGGTGATGGGGCGAAAAGCTTTGATAACTTCAAGTGAAATGGCACTTTGCTGAGTCATTCGTCCTCTTGGGTTTCCGGCACTCAGGTTAATGGCAAAGCCTGGTCATGCTCTGCCAATAGCATATCCAATATCCGGATGTCTTCTTTGCTGAGTGCCCAGTCGCCGGCTGCTGCCGTCTCTTCAACCTGGGCTGGCTGCCGGGCGCCCACGATCGCGGAGGTGACTTCAGGACGGCGCAACACCCAGGAAATCGCTAATTGGGCCACAGACTTGCCGTTCCTGGCGGCGATAGGCTTTAGGCGTTCCACCAACTCCAGGTGAACTTTTAGCCGGGGATCTTTAAAGTCCGGGTCGCCAAGGCGATGGTCATCGGCAGTCAATTGCCCCAGGCGCGCTTGAAATTTGCCGGTAAGCAGGCCCTTCTGCATCGGGCTATAAACCACCACCCCGATCTGATTTGCGGCACAATAGGCCAGCAGATCCTTTTCAACATCACGCTTCAACATGCTGTAGGGAGGCTGGAGCGAAGCGACCCGATGGATTGGTTGAATTCGCTTCAATTGCTCAACGCTGAAATTACTGACTCCAATGTAACGCACCTTGCCTTCCTTCACCAGGTCGGCCATGACGCTCCAGCCTTCTTCAATGTCTGCGTCCGGATCGGGCCAGTGAATTTGATAAAGATCAATCTCGTCCACTCCAAGGCGCTGCAAGCTGGCCTCAAGCTCTGCGCGCACACTCTCTTTTTTCAGGCGGCCGAAAACTTTATTGGTTAAATCCCACACCTGCCCGCACTTGGTGGCCAGGATGGGCCGGTTTGAAAGCTTCTTTAACGCCTGGCCCACCACTTCTTCAGAGTGCCCCAAGCCATAAACCGCCGCAGTATCGATCCAATTCACGCCCAGCTCCACCACGCGCAGAATGGTATCCACAGACACCTTATCATCCTGAGGCCCCCAACTCCATACCCAGTCGCCTCCACCCAATGCCCAACTGCCGTAACCAATGGTGGTTAGATTTAGATCCGTCCAGCCAAGTTTTCTGGTTTGCATAAGTTCCTCGGTTCTTTACGTGGCCCGCTGTGTGCGCACCAATATCGTATTGCGTAATTTGCTGACGGCTGTTTCGAATTCATCAAAAGCATTGTTAGCTTCTTCTGACCTGGACTGTGCCATTTTCAGGGACTCCACTGCGCGCCAGCAGCGCTCGATCATGGGCCTGGCCTCTGCCGTGCGAATAAACAGCGTCGTTTTGGCCTCTTCCAAGTCCTTGACGAGCAGTCGAAGCTCTTCCTTGTGGGCGCCGGTCACTGCCGTTTCCAGGCTGAGCGCCGCATCAATCACCTGTTGAATTAATATAGGTTCTGCCACAATTCTCCTCGCTATGCTGTTACAACCTGGTAATCGGCTTCACTCTTGGCACCCAGGCCAAGTTCTATAGCCCGGCGGATGAGCGGCATCTCCCAGACAGGCGTCCTGATAAGGTTGTCGCGCGGGTAAGACTGCAGAATCTTGACCCCCTCCACATCCAACGCTATCCTATCACCCGATGCCAGGATGACATTCGGCTCCACGAGTTCCCCGTTATCTGGTCCGCCGGTCACAAATGACTTACGGCCATCCATGATAATGAGATCGGGACCGACTGGCAGGCTCAACTCGATCATTTTCAAGTACATCGGCTCGTCGGTTTTTCCCTGGTCATAGTCGGCATGCATGTATTGCATTTCGACTGGATGCGTCAAGCCTACCGTCAATTTGAGGCTCATGGTGAAAGTCGCCAGGAAGTGGTGCTTCATGCAGGGGAGATAGACGATCTTGTCAAATCCCTTTAAAGATTGGTGGTAGGCCGCGGCCTTCCAGCGCTTGGCCTGTCCCCCCAGTAAGACATCCATCCATGGTCCCGCGTCGAAATCGATAACCGGTAATTCCAGTCGCTTGGCTGCTTCGAAGACGCCCATGGCCTTTAGCACCTTGGTCGTAGGCATCCAAGGCCACCCCGAGCGCTCGCCAAGCGTCAGGTTGGTAATGCCCTCACCTCGAAGTACCTCGACCACCGCTGTCAGGAAGCCCAGATCTGTGGAGGCTGGGAAGGGGTCATCGCTGTTGAAATTGGCTTTAAGCAACACACGGTCTTGAGGCTGCAACGCGCGATGCACTCCTCCAATGGCATCCACCGCTGCCTTCACGACATCCTTGAGGTCACGCCCGGTAATAGTCGCCTTGGCAACGAGCGCCAGACCGTCACGGGTATAGACATTTTCCGGACGATGCCGCCAATCATTGACTTCTTCCACCTTCCGCTCTAATTTTAAGTACTCTTCCTGACGCATTTTGACTCCTTTATCTGCTTTCAGCGTGCCATGAACCCACCATCAACGGGTAGGACAACTCCGTGCACGTAGTCGGATGCAGGTGAAGAAAGGAATATCAGAGCCCCTACCAGATCCTCTGGTAAGCCCCAGCGACCGGCCGGAACGCGATCCAAAATGAGTTTATTACGGGCGGGATCCTCCATCAGGGGGATATTCATTTCTGTCGCCATGTATCCCGGAGCGATGGCATTAACATTAATACCCTTACTCGACCATTCATTCGCCAACGCCTTAGTCATCTGGGCCACTCCACCCTTGCTGGCAGCATAGCCTACGGTCAGGAGGCCTCCGCTAAAGCTCAATAGTGAAGCAATGTTTACAATCTTACCGTGCCCTTGTTTCAACATATATTGCCCGGCCAGTTGGGCCAGCAAAAAGGGCGCGTTTAGGTTCACGTCCAGCACAATATCCCAGTCGGCCGCGCTCATCTCTTCGGCTGAACTCCAGCGTGTGATGCCGGCGTTATTCAATAATATGTCCAGGCCGCCTAGTGCCGCCACGGCCTCATTAAAAGCGCGCTTAAGTTCATCCCGGTGAGAAAGATCAGCTTGAACGGCCACCACGCGTGCTCCCTGGGCGCCCATCTCTTCGGCAACTTTATGAATGCTGTCCGACATATCAATCAGAGCCAACTCTACCCCCGCCTCGTGTAATCCTTCGGCCATGCCTCGACCCAGCCCTTTTGCCGGGCCTGTAACAATCGCTTTCTTTCCTGAAATAGAAAAACTGGTAGTCATTTCGTCATCTCCTTGTGATCTGGCCGCCTGCCTCGCCTCAGTTAATCGTGCAATCCAGGTGCACTTTGACCAGGTCTGGTTGCCCATGTGCCACCATAGCTAAAGCTTGCGGACCTTCCGAAAGCATAAGGGTGTGAGTGTTAATGGAAAGAACTTGCAATTTCCCTCTCCGGATGAGCTCGATCGCTTCGTCAAAAACGGTCGGTCCTCCGAGAGAGCCTATGACCGTTAACTCTTTAGGCATGATCGTATTGAGGTCAATCTCTTGCACCTCCTTCTCATATACACCGGTGATGACAACCCGGCCGCGCGGTGCGACGGTACGCAGAGCCAGCGTAGCTCCATCCGCTACGCCCGTGGCCTCAATCACCACGTTGAAATCCTGGCCGTTCGTGACAGTGTTTGCCGCCTCTTTCATCGCCTGTCCGGTGAGATTGATGAGCGTATCCGCCCCCATTTTTTGCGCCATGTCAAGCTTGAACTGCGAGCGGCTGGTAGCTACCACTCGATCAGCGCCGAATAAACGAGCGGTTTGCACCGCCATCAGGCCCACTGTGCCACAACCGATCACTGCGACCCGATCTCCAGGATGTATACCCGCCCGTCGCGCAATCCACAACCCAACAGTACATGGCTCTACCAGCGCCCCCTGCTGATAAGAGAGGTCGAATAAGTGATGAGCGTGCTCGGCTGGCACCGTCAGGTATTCTGCATAAGCACCATCCCGATTAAACACACCCATTTCCACCCGGTCTGGGCAGATATTGTGTAATCCTTCCCGGCAGAGCGCACATTCCCCACACCCCATACCACATTCTCCCGTGACGCGCTCACCGGTTTCAAACCCATGTACCTTTCCACCGACTTGCACCACCTCACCAGCCCACTCATGCCCAACTGTAATGGGCAAGGAGGCCTTGCCTGCACGGTAGATGCCTAACTCTTGCCGGAATACTTCCACATCGCTGTGGCACACCCCCACCCGCTTCACTTGCACCAGCAATTCATCCGCCGCCGGCACAGGAACCGGTATATCGGTATATACTGCTTGTTCATAGCCAATGATGCGAACTGCCTTCATAGGCTTATCCCTTGCAACCTCTCCGAACCGGCCGACGGCGGCCAATCATCCAATGGCCTCCTGATAAATTTGCCGCAATTCACTGATGAAGTCATCAAATGTATGCTGCTGATAATTTAAGCCGGTCTGGGACTCATCCGTATTGAACCAGGCTGGCCAGTTAGGCGAGTCCAGGAAGGCGGCACTTTCCGGCGGAATATCGAAGGCACTGCAAATGGCGTCGGAATAGCCCTGGCCGGTGGTGCGCCAGGTACTGCCGCCAGCAATTTGCCATATCCGACCTATTGCCGCGCTACTCCCAACGCAATTAGCCACCGCCAGAGCCGCATCGTACAAATGGACAAACTCAACCTTCTGATCCCGGGTAAAAAACCAAGGACGGGGAATCTCAAGCAAGGCTGGCACTGAGATGCCTGAGATTCGTAGTAGTGCTGCCTCCCGCCCGCTAGCTATGACATCGCGCTCATTCTGGACTTTGGTCTGGCCGTAGAAGTCAATCGGCCGCTGGGGGTGATCTGGGCCAACAATCTGGCTCTGAGCCACTCCGTAGGTCGCCACAGAAGAAGCCAGGACTAGCTTGGCCTCCACCGGCATGGCAGCCAGCAGTGCGCGCGTGCCTTCGATATTGACAGTACGTGCCAAATCCTGATTCGTCTCACTGACCGGCGGCATGATGGCCGCCAGATGTATGACCCACTCCACTCCAGCACAAGCACTGGTGAGCGTAGTATGTTCAAGCAGATCGCCTGGTATGATCTCCAAGCCAGGTTGACCGGCTGCGAAGTCATAATCAATCTCGGGCAAATCAAAAAGGCGAACGTGATACCCACGCGCGACCAACAACCGGGCCACCTGCCGTCCCAGATTCCCAGCGCCACCGGTAATGGTCACAATACTCATGGTTGTCAACTATGAGGTACCTGGATCGCTTTTCCCGAGGCTTTATCAAAGAAACGCATAAAGGCCGGGTCGAACTTGAGAAAGACCGGCTGATGGCGCTCAACTTTGAAGGAGGTCGGCGTCACGGCTTGGAAGCGCACATCCGTCATATCTATTGCAACAATCTCGTAGTCGCACAGGTCCTCGGACACAAAAACCTCGCCTTTGGCGTCATAAGGTGCACTTCCATTCGTGCTCACCGCAACATCAAACGGGCGGATGCCCATTATCAGATCAATGGGCAGCTTGTCGGCAATCTGTTGCACTCCCTTCGGAAGCGGAAACTGCCGATCTCCCGACCGGAATAACCATTGTCCGCTGTTGATAGTGGGAGAACCTTCCAGGAAATTCATGGGGGGCTCGCCTACAAAACCGGCCACAAAATTATCTGCTGGATCCCGATAGATTTCAGCCGGCGTTCCGATCTGACGGATTTCGCCGTCCTGCATGACCACAATCCGGTCAGCCATGGCCATGGCCTCCTCCTGGTCATGGGTCACATAGATCATGGTAAAGCCCTTCTCCAGGTGCAGCCGCTTGATAATCTGGCGCATACGGTTGCGCTGACGTGTATCGAGGTGCGAGATGGGCTCATCCAGCAAGAAACAAGCCGGCTCCCGTACGAGCGCTCGCGCCAGGCCCACACGTTGCGCCTGTCCACCGCTCAGATCGGCCGGCACCCGGTCTAGCAAACGGGTCAGCTCCAGTAGGTGGGCATATTCCTGTACCTTTGCGTCCACATCCGCCTTACTCCAACCTGCTGACTGGAGCGGAAACGCCAGGTTTTCATAGACCGTTAAGGTGGGATACAAAGCATACGTCTCAAACGCCATCGCAACTTTTCGGTCGCGCGGGCGTACCTTGTTCACTGGCTTGCCGTCGAAGGAGATCGTGCCGGAAGTAATCTCCTCGAGGCCGGCAATCATGCGCATGGTGGACGATTTGCCGCAGCCGGAAGGGCCCAAGAGCGCCACAAACTCGCCGTTCTTGATCTCAAGATCAATGCCCTTAACAGCCTCCACGCGATTGCCATAGGTCTTGGAAACTTTATCCAAAGTAATGGTTGCCACGGTGGTTACCTCACTTCCGTCATCATGCCGTTATTCTTCAGACTGTCCCGATAACGCGATGGATGCTGAAGAGCCTTGGACTGGTAGAACAAGTGCATGTTCTCCGCATTCAGAGACAGCCAGATTGTTTCACCCCGTTTGGGTATCACAGCTGACTCGGTGATTACACGAATCAGGCCACTCCCCAATTGGACAGAAACGATGTTGCAATAGCCCATGTGCTCGACAAAATAAACCTCGCCGGCCACATGGTGGTCCGAATCCTGTTGCGACGCTATCGTGATCTCCGAAGCCCGCACTCCCAGCCTAAAACCTTCCTTATCCCCATTCAGGTGCTTCGATAATTCCATCGGCACATCCAGGCAATCATTGCAATCCTGGAGTTGGAATTGGAGTTTCCCACCATCACTGCGCGGGGTAATTCCCAGGAAGCTCATCGGTGGTTCACCTACAAAGGAAGCCACAAATTCGTTGACCGGTTGATAGTAGACTTCATTGGGGGTGCCCACTTGTTGCAAATGGCCTTCCCGCAAGATCGCAATCCGGTCACCCAGTGCCAGAGCTTCACGCGAGGCCGTGGTGACCAGTACAATCGTGGCATTCAAATCCACCGACATGGCCTTCGAGCTCACCGCGCATGCGGTTGCGCAGTTTGGCATCCAGATGCCCGATGGGCTCGTCCAGCAGGTACAGGCTCGCCGGCCGGATGATGGCGCGTCCCAGAGCCACACGCTGGCGTTGGCCGCCGCTCAAAAATCCGGGTCGCCGGTCCAGAAGATCACTGATCTGTAGGGTGCGGGCCATTTTTTGCACCCGCTCGTCGACTTCTTTTTTGGGCATCGCTTTGGCTTGCAAGGGAAAAGCCAGGTTACCGCCGACGGTCATATGCGAGTACAAGGCATAGTTTTCAAAGGCCATGGCCATATCTCGGCTTTCAGGCGCCAGCCCTAAAATCGATTGGCCATCACGCAAAATATCGCCGGAGGTCGGGGTGAGGATGCCGGCCAAGAGCTTGAGGGTTGTACTTTTACCCGCTCCCGACGGCCCATATATGACCATGAACTCCTGGTCGCGGATCTCTAAATTGAGATCGCGGACTCCAAAAGTCGTCAGACCATAGCGCTTGGATACATTCTTCAGCTCGATCATGCGATTTCACCTTCATATTCAACTTCAGAGGCTTCGGTCTCCTGGATTTGCTTTTGGGCGGCCTTCCACTTCCGTTGGATTTTTCTATAGTCTGTATAAAAATTGAGCCCGGCCGCCGCAAGCGCCACGATGATCATTACGACGACCGAAAGATTCGCGATTTAAAAAGTGGCTCGATCCACAGCAGCCAGACGATGCCCACTCCGACAAACATTTCAAAAGCGGAGAAGCTCATCTCCCAAATTGTAGATAAGGTTAACATGGAATATCCTTCTTTCTAGCCGCGGACAGCCCCAAAAGTGAGGCCGCGCACCATGTACCGCTGCAGGATGAGCACAAAGATCAGCATGGGTACCACACTGATCGTCGCGGCTGCCGCCACCGGTCCCCACAAAATCCCGCGTAGGGTGAAGAAGGATTCGACCCCAACGGTGATGGTGCGGGCGGTAGTGCGGGTGAGGACATAAGCAAACAGGAATTCGTTCCAAGAAAAGATCAGGCAGAAGATGGCCGTGACAGCGATACCGGGTGCTCCCAGCGGGAGCACCACCCGCCTGAGTACGTCCAGGCGGTTGTATCCGTCGAGGCGCGCCGAGTCTTCCAGTTCGCGTGGAATATCCTGGAAAAAGGACACCATCAGCCAGATGGCAAACGGCAGGTTGAACATGGTATAGCTGATGATCAACGCGCCGGGTTTATCCAAGCCTATTTGGAGGAACTTGCCAATCGCCGTATCGCCGACGGTCTTGAAAATAAGAAAGTAGGGCAAGACAACGGCAATGGCCGGGAACATTTTTGTGGTCAGGATGAAGAACAGGATGTTGCCCCCGCCCGGGTTGTAGCGAGCAAAACTATACGCCGCCAGCGAACTCAGCACGATCACGAAAATAGTCGAGACCCCAGCGTCCAGCAGGGTGTTTCCGATGAAACTAAGAAAGTTGGCCTTCTGGAACACATAGACATAATTCTCGATAGTCGGTGTGAAGAAAAAGTGGGGCGGCGAAACCCTGATATCAGCCTCCGCTTTGAAAGACGTTAAGATCAACCAGGCGATCGGAAATAGAACGGCGACCAGAACTAATACAATGAGCGCGTAGCGCAGTATCGCACCCGCTTTAGTGTCCTTCTGTTGCATAATCACATCTCCTTAGCGCGAACCCGCGCGCGCGGCCAGCCGGGCAAGCAAGGGTCGCAGGGCAAAGCCGCTGGCGACGATCACGGCAAACATGAACAACAAGGCCATGGCTGAGGCAAAGTCCATGCGGAAGAACACCAGGCCCTGCCGGAAGAGGTAATAGGTCATGGTTTCGGTGGTGTCGCCAGGTGCGCCGCGCGTCAGGGTGGCCACGCTGTCGTACAGGCGCAGGCAGTCAATGGTGCGCAGGATAAAGACCAGCGTGAGCACGGGCGATAGCATGGGGAAGGTGAGTTTTCGTAAGACTCGGAAGTTGGATGCGCCATCCAGCTCGGCGGCTTCAAAAGGCTCTTTTGGCAAGGACTGCAGTCCGGCCAGCACGATCAGGATCACAAATGGCATCCACAGCCAACAGTCAAAGATGACAAGGCTTGTCATCCCCAGCTTGATGTCACCCAGCCAGTTGGGCTGCGGTAAGTGCAGCAGGCCCAAAAAGTAGTTGAAGGGACCAAAATCCAGATCATACAGGTAGCGCCAGAAAAGGCCGGTCACAGCCGGTGCCGTCGCCAGGGGCAGGATCACCAGGCTGCGAATTAACCCTTTGCCCACGGTGGCGCCGTAGATCAAAAAGGCTACCAGCGTGCCGAGCCCCATCTCGACGACAACGGCAAAAAAGGTGAATACCACCGTCGTCTTCACCGTGGCCCAGAACTTGGCGTCGTGCAGCATCAATCGATAGTTATTCAGCCCCACCCACCCCTGGAGGCCTCCCATTGTCAGGTCGGCATGGCGGAAGCTGACATCTATCGCGTAAAAAAGCGGCAACAGCGCAAAAATCAGGATGATAACCATAGCCGGTGCGATCAGCAAAGTCGAATACCATTTGTCGGACATGGTTTTTCGAGCCTTGGTCACTGGCTTGGCATGCGTAATTACTGCAGGTTCCATCTTTTACTCCATGCAAAGCAGGTTGTCGAGCAGTTGGGCTTGGGTTGGAGCCCGGAGGAACCGGGCCCCAACCTTGGTGAGATTATTTTTCCTACTTGTTAACCGTGCATTTGGGTCCGCCGCAGATCTGGACCCAGGTGTCATAGAGTTCCTGTAACGTCTGTGCTGGCGTCTCCTCATGCACCGCGGCCTTGTGTTCGATCGGGCCTTCGGAGTTGTAGAGCTTTGCGCCGTATGGGCTGAAGAACAGGTTCAACTCATAACCCTGCATGTTGTTGAACACTTTGACGAGGGTGGGATACGCGCCCGTGGTTGTCCAACAAGCATCTCCGCAGTTGAACTGAGGATCCTGCAAAACGCTCATGAGGGTCGTCGCGCCGCCCGCTTTGGCGAACTTGGTCTGCGCTTTTTTGCCGGCCACGTAAGCCACGAAGTCCATCGCCTCATTCGGGTGCTTCGAGTCGCTCGCCACGCCCAACAAGAACGCGCCCATGTAGACTTTCTTCTCGATGCCTTCGCCAACGCCCAATTTGGCGCCTGGGCAATTCTTCTCGACCTTGACCGCGTTCGGGAACTGGTCCAGGAACATGTTGTTTGTCATCGCAATGTCGCAGTCTTGCATCATGTTAATCACGCCATCATAGGTCACGTTGACCGAGTTCGGGTCGGCATAGGGCAGCAAATCGTTAACATAGAAGTCCAGCGCCCATTGGCTGGCCGCGTCGTTCACGGTAATGGTGCCGTCATTCGCCAGTAGTTGGTTGCTGGGGTCTGTCTCTTTCCACAGGATCGCGCCAAACAGCTCGTCCTGGATCTCCTGGTAGTTCCCAGCCATCATCCCGATGCCATAGAACGGCTTGGTCAGGACTTCGCCCTTGAGTTTGTCGCCAACCTTGCGGTCGAAGAACTTGGCCATATCGCTAAGCTGTTGCCAGGTTTGCGGAGGTGCCAGCGGATAACCATATTTGGCCTGGAAGGCTGCCTGCTCGGTCGGGTCGGAGAACAGGTCCGCGCGGTAGAATTGACCCTCCGTATAGGTGTAATACGGCATGCCCCAGATCTTGCCTTTGTAAGAGGTCGTGATGTCGCGCAGGATCGGCGCGATATCCATGTATGAGGTTTGGTGTGTTTTGATGTAGTCATCCATCGGCAGGATGTAGCCATTCTCGGCAAAGCCGGCATGCTCGGCCGTTTCCATGGTATACACATCGTAGGCGCCCGTATTACCGACTGCTTCGATGATCTGCTTGTCATAGAGTTGCGAGTTATCGATGCCAACAACGGTGACTTTCACGCATTCCTCGGCCTCAAAGTCGTTTATTATCTGAGTTATCGCATCCGTATAGAACCCGGCGATGGTCGACCAGGTAATCGGTACCCGGGTCGCATCCGTACAATTCGCCATTGAAGATGGGGCGGCAGTTGCGGGGGCTGCAGGAGCCGCCGTCGCCGGGGCTGCAGGAGCCGCTGTCGCCGGGGCAGCAGGAGCCGCTGTCGCCGGAGCGGCCGGTGCCGCTGTCGGAGTGGCTGCTGTACCGCATCCTGCCAGCAACATCGACGCAACAAGCAAGTAGCTCATTGCTTTCCAAACATTGCTTTTCATGTGAATTCTCCTCCGGAATATGGTGAGGTTTGAACCAAATGTTGTCTTATTAAACCGTCTTGGCGGCAAATCATGGTTTTCATCTGGGACGATCTCCCAAATTCACCGGAATTGCCAGCCAGACTCCGAACAGTTCCTTAAAGCGAGATCACTGGTTTTCACCATATGCTTCAAGGACTACCAGAGCGATCTACAGTTCAGCATTTTCCTGAGTTTCACCTCCTTTCTAATCATGGCCGGAACCTGCGGTTCGCTCGTAAATAGGGACATGTCGTTGCATCTATGCATTCACCTGCCCCGCTTGACGCCGAGGCGTCCGCCATAATAAATAGAAACAGTCCCAGTCGCGGAGTTCAAACATAGACTGGGACTTGCACTATATATGCTTAAAATAATCTTGTCACGATAATCGTGACAGAGGGAGCAAATTAATTGGTTTTGGTTCAATAAGCAGCAAATCGAGACCATAGACTCGCAATCGCAACAGCCAACAGTTATTTTTCCTTACGGGCTGACCAAGTCTCAGTTTTCTCTTGCCATTCCACGCCAAAACACAGGTGATATCATAATAATGTGATATTGTTACATTGTCACTACAAATTCCGTCATAGTTTAGCACTTTTTGGCATAATGTCAATAGAACAATTAATCTTCAAGTGCACACATGCTTGGCTTGATTCTTATTGGGTCACTCAATATATTGCTGATAAACAGGTCGAAAGGTTTAAACCTTTTTTTCTTCAGGGAGCATCTTGCCCGGATTCAGGATATTCATGGGGTCAAGTGCCTGTTTTATGCGCCGCTGAATTTCAAGCGAGAGCGGGCCTAAAGCTTTTTCCAAATAGGGGAGCTTAAGCCGGCCTACGCCGTGTTCGCCCGACAGCGTGCCGCCGACAGCCAGGGAAGCATTAAAAACCTCACCCACCATGAGCTCCGCCGTCTTCCACTGCTCCGCCTGGCGTTTGTCGAACAGGATATTAGGGTGCAGGTTTCCGTCGCCGGCGTGCCCGAAAATTACGATAGGCAGGCCATATTTTGCACTTATAGCACGAACTCGCCCGACTACCTCTGGAATGGCGTCACGCGGCACCGTGATATCCTCCCCGAACTTATTAGGCGCTTTGCGTGCCAACGCCGATGACATCGAACGGCGCGCCTTCCACAGATTGGCCCGTTCGTTCTCATCTTTCGCCATTTTTACAGAACGCGCTCCATTCTCCTGGCAAATTCGAGCGGCCGCCTCGATTTCGCCCTGGACAGCAGAACTGTCAGCCCCATCCGTCTCGATCAGCAGCGAGGCTTCGACATCGGTCGGCAAGCCCAGGTGCAGCGCCTCTTCAATACATGTTATGGCCGTTTGATCCATCAACTCCAACGTCGCCGGCACAATGCCAGCGGATAGAATAGCGTTTACCGTGCGCGACGCGTCCACCAGTGATGGGTATTCTGCCAGGGCGGTCCGTGCATAGCGTGGCTTGGCTATCAACCTTAGGAGCGCTTCCGTGATCAAGCCCAGTGTCCCCTCCGAACCGGTGAACAGGCCCTTGAGGTCATAGCCGGTGACGTCTTTAATCGGTTTACCGCCGGTCTTGAGAATCCGGCCGTCTGCCAAAACGACGGTCAGCCCCAGCACGTAATCGCCGGTGACGCCATACTTGAGGCAGCGCGGTCCTCCGGCATTGTTGGCAATGTTGCCGCCGATCGTCGAATGGCGATTGCTCGATGGATCGGGTGGGTAGAATAAACCTTGCTTTTCCACCACAACCTGCAAATCAGCCGTGACAACCCCGGCTTCGGTCCGAACAGTCTGATTTAGAGGATCGATCTCAAGAATATGATTCATGCGCGTCAAACACACAATCAGACCGCCCGGTTGAACAGGGATTGAGCCCGCAGCCAGGCCAGACCCCATGCCACGCGGGATGACCGGCAAGCGTCTTTGGGCCGCCCACGCAACCACCTGGCTCACTTCCTCAGTGGAGCCAGGCAGTACGACCAGCTCCGGTTTTGTCTCAGCGAAGGTGCCATCATAGCTGTACACGGCCAAGTCTTCGGGCGTTTGCAGGACATTATCCTTGCCCACGATTTGAATAAGCTGTTCCAGATCTTTAGTTTCCATTGAAAGCCTCATAAGCTTCATCAAGCAGCGTGATCGGATGTACCACCCGCACTTTGAGCCCGCGCCGGCGGATGCCCGATTGAAGCTGCATTTGACAGCCCGGGCAGCCCGATGCAATGGTATCTGCCCCGCTGCTGGCAAGGTTATCCATCTTGCGATCCATGACTTTGCGTGACAGTTCGGGATGGCTGATTAGTTGGCTACCTGCCGAACCACAACACCAGTCCGCTTCCGGCAGTTCCACCACGTCCAATCCATCAATCAGTTGTAGTAAGGCCCGCGGTTGATTCCAAACTTTCTGGCCTCGCCGCAGGTGGCATGGGTCATGGTAGGTGACACGCCCCTTGAGCTGGCCCAGTGGCCTTTCGAGTGGGATTTCCATTAAAAACTCACTCACGTCGCGGACTTTCTTGCTAAAAGCGCTTGCCCGTGCCGCCCACATAGGATCCCCCTCAAACAACGCAGCATATTCCTTCAACGTGGACCCGCATGTGGCGCAATCCGTCACAATTAAATCCAGTGGATAGCGCTCGAACACGGCTATGTTGTGACGAGCCTGCTGCTTGACCAAATCCAGACGGCCATAGCCTCGGGCAGGCATCCCACAACACTGCACGTCGGCGGGCGCCGTTACCTGACATCCATTCCGCGCCAGCACCCGCACCGTCGAGCGACTTTCGTCCGCAAACAGCAAGTTCTGAGCGCACCCAAGAAAAAAGCCCACCTTGTAACGCGTTTTCACCCCCTGCGAAAGTTACCTCTGGCAAACTCTGCCGCAAGGGCCGTTGGGGAATCCGCGGTAGCATGGCCTCGAGATCTCGGAAATAAGTCGGCAAGAGTTGTTGCAAACCCAGCCAATAGGCCAGCCGGCGAAGCCCCAACCCCTGGTAAAGGCGTAGGGGCAGGGTCGCATTTTCCATGCGACCGGGGTGCGGTATCAATCCGCCGAACAAGGCTTCTTTCCATTTTGATTGGGTCTTCTGTTCTGACATGGTCCGCATCCACAGAACTAGCTCGGCTGGGCGGATTCCTACGGGGCAAACCTCGCTGCACGCCATGCAGGCAAAGCAGTTATACATTTGCTCCACCAGATTGGGACTTAACGCGAGCTGCCCATCCAACTCCTGCCGCGTCAACGCCACACGGCCCCGCGGCGACATTGTCTCTTTCAGATACTCTCGATACGTGGGGCAAACCGCCAGGCACAAACCACAGCGGCTGCAATTCAAGTAGGCACTTTCTTCGGGTTTTTCTAAGGCAATTGTGTCCATATTTTGCACCAATAAATTATTATCAAACCGGGCTCGCCTTTATGACTGGAAGGGTTAGAAGGGCGTGCGGTACGATCAAAGCTTGGCAGTGTGTTCCCACCCTGCGGGCGGCTAATTCCACCGCCTCAGCCATCGTGGTTGCCGGCGTCATCTTGCAGGCTGCTACCAACTCAGGACATTCGCTGCCCACAATGATCACCTGCGCATGTTCCAACACTTTGGCTAATACAAACGCTCGCTGCTGGCCGGGTGGATAACCATTGCGGCGGGCATCCTCCAGGATGAATTGCACATTCGGCGCTTGACGCATGGCACGGAGAAAACGCTGTTCGCCTACCCCGCTCCCTGCTCCCTCTTCACAACGCGCCGGAATAATGTAACACCCCCCTTCCCGCACCACCGGGGTTGGTGCAAAATGCAGGTATGTGGGTGCCCGGCTGGCCTGATACAGATTCGAGTCTTTCGGGTATCCTACACCCCCAATGGCCAAATCGTATTGATGCAGAATGGCTGTCTCATAGACCTTCCTGGCAAAAGCCACCAGCTTCTGGAAGGCCAGTTCAGGGTCCCCGGCCGCCACTTGCAATACGCGCTTGTCGTCATCTAGAACAGCATTAAGGATGAAGCGAAGACCGGCACGGCGAGCCGCTTCGGTAAGTGCCTCGTGGAATGGGTTCCCTGCTATCTTCCCCAGCCGTGTTCCGGGGTGGTCCACAAAGGCCGGCCCATGCGTATGAGTAATGAGGGCTTCCCCTGCTGCGCCTACCGCCAGGGTCTTACGTCCGCCGGAGTAGCCGGCGTATTGATGCGGCTCGACAATACCCGTGGCAATAAGCAAGTCCGCCTCTTTTGCTCGCGCGATGCACCTGTACGGGCACGCCACCCCCAGTAACACCCAAATCCACCAGTGCCTGCGGGTTTTGCGGCTCATTGTCTATAACGCGATAGCGATTAACCACCGCCAGGCCGAGTTTGGTCACCTTCTCCTCGTAGGTCGAGGGTCGGTGCATGCCAATGCCACAAAGAAGGGTGATGTCGGCATCCCGCACGCCGGCCTTCTCTAATTCCAATAAAAGGGCTGGAACGAGTTCGTGGTCCGGGCTGGCACGCGTGATATCAGTGAAAACGATGCAGACCTTTGTGCCGGGCTTTGCCAGTGCCCGTAGCGGAGGCGTCCCGATCGGCTGGGCTAATGCATCGACAATTGCAGCACGAAAATCCTTCACCGGCGAGACTGGCTGCGAAACAGCCATCGAAACATCCATGGTTGCAGGCAAAGCAAATTCAAGGATCGTTTTACTATAGGGAACGTGATACTTGCTACCGGGCACGGAATTTCTATCCTTTCAATTTAGGCTACTTACGCAGGTGTTTGCCCTGCGCCGTTTTTATTTCGAAGCGAGCCGACAATCCCCAGGCTCTCGGCCGCTCCTCTTAGATCTTCAAATCGTTTTTTATCAAGCCCCACATGCAGTACCTGGGCCACGACTTGCGTCCAACCATGCAGGAAGTAAACCCACCCATCCTCCACCTGTAAATGTCTTGAATCTTTTTGTGCAAGCGCTTGCTGTAGAAAATCCAAGTCTCCACGATAGTTGAACTCCCAAACCACACCGTCGTACGGAAAGAGTCCCGCATTAGTGATGGGCGAACCTGGTGTATCCTTGCCCATCCCGGTCGCGTTTATGACGATACTGCCGGCCGGCAGCGTGCTCATCAGGGCATCGTTCCGCAGCGGGTCTTGGTTGCAGATGTATTCGACTTGAATGTCGGTGGTTACGCGTTCGACCATCTGACGCGCTCGTACCAGGCGCTCGGAGGACCGGTTGACCATAACAAACCGTTTGGGACGGTCGCCAGCCTGCTGCTTGTTGATCAGGTGCAGGAGGGTCGCCACTGCGGACCCGCCCGCGCCGAAACACAAGACCGTCCCTCCTGTGCGCGCAAAATATCCCTCGCCCAGGATAGCATCCAGGCTGAGGCCAGCCGTAATTGGATCTTTGGCATGCCCTTCCAGCCGGCCGTCTCGCTTGGATATGCACGAAAACTCTCCACAGATCTGGGCATAGGGGTCGATAAAATCGAACAGGTCGCGAGCTGCGTTATAAAGGTCGATCTTGTGTGTCGTGACCAAGGCGCCCAGCGAAAGCTCAGCATACTTTATTTGAGCCACGGCAGCCCGGTGGGCGTCCGCGCTGTCATGGATTTTCAGATCAATGCCCTCCATGACGATTTCCGGCCGCCCCAACATTTTCGCCCACACCGGAAATACTTTCATAATGGCTGAGCTACCGGTCTTTACACCTATGAAATAGAAAGTCGGGACGGTTTTTTTAATCACTCGGTAAGCAGGAAGTGGGTCGTCATGCATTTGCTTGTCCTTTTGTAGTTCCCTTTCTAGCTACCGGTTGACCAAAACATATCCTGATATATGGACTTACCACCGCCAGGTTTCAACGCGAGCCTTTGCGCTCGCCTGGTGCCAGCCAGCGCGGGTTGTCGACAATTTGCGGCTGACCGTTGACTTCGAGCATCAACTTTCGGAAACCTTGCGTCTCGATCGTTCCATAATCATGGCCGGCGTTGCCGGGATACACAAAAAATGTTACCAGGTCCGTCTGGCTTCCCGTATTCACTGAGCGATGCGCCCAGCGCGGCGGGACGTACAGAATCTTATCGGGGCGTAACTCTTCCACTGCCCAATCGCCTTCCGGCGTTTCCATCACCATCACCCCCTCCCCCCTCAGGCAGTGGTAGATTTCGGCCGTCTCCAGCACCGTGTGGAAGTGCCCCTTGGTCATGAAATATTCATCCCCCACCTTGCCCAGATGCACAACCGTAATGCCGTGCAGCAGCTCGCCTGCTTTCTCCGGTCGCTGGATGTCATAGACTTCGTACAGGACTATATTTTCCTTTTCCAATTGGGCTGCGTAGGCGTTTTGGTCGGCAAATTGTCCTTTCATCGATGACAGGCGCCGAACAATATGGCTGTCAAATTTGGACGGGCGGGCCGACGGAAAAACCAGGTCGAATGTGAAGGGTACATCCATGCCAAATTCTCCTTGTGCTGATCTTTGGCTGGAAGAGAATGAAATAGGCTACGCCACGTCAATGACCACTTTCATGCTCTTATCTCCAAACTTATCGATGAAGTGGTAGGCCTCAATGTAATCATCGAATAGGAAATGTTTGGAGACCAGTGGCTCGGTAAGAATGCCGCCTGAGGCAATCAGCTCTACAGCCCGTTCGTAATCGGGGCGTTTGTACATCAACGTGCCGCGCAGGTTCAACTCCCGGTCTTGGACCGTGGAGAGATCGACGCGCGGCTTTTCGCCAAACACGCCGACGATGATCAACGTGCCTCCCTTTTGGACGTTCGCCACCGCCGCCGTGATTGTGGCCTCCACGCCCACACATTCAAAGGCCACATCAAAGCCGTCTTTTCCGTAGACGCGCTCCACGGCTTGCGCGAGGCTTTCTTCCTGTGCATTGGAGGTCGCCGTAAGTCCGCACTTGCGCGCCACTCCCAACCTGTATTCACTCAAATCGTTGATGAGCACTTGTGCACCCTCGCAGCGGGCTGCTTGTGCCACCAGGTTGCCAATGGTTCCTGCGCCTAACACTACGGCCCGGCGGCCGGCCAGCTTTCCGGCTCGCGCCACCGCATGGACTGCCACGGAGGTGGGTTCCACCAGGGCGCCCTGTTCGAAGGTAAAGGTCTCCGGTAATGGCACGACCATCTTGGCCGAAGTGGTCCACAACTCCTGCCGCGCAACCGGGCGCCTGAAAGCCCTGCACCTTTAGCTTGTCGCAAATGTGATAATCGCCGCGACGGCAAGGCGCGCATTCGCCGCACACAATTTGTGGCATGGAAGTGACCTTGCTGCCCACCTTGAACCCGGTCACCCCCAGCCCGACGGCTTCGAGCACTGCCGAGAACTCGTGCCCCTGCACTACCGGGTAGCCGGTGAGCGGATGCTTGCCATGATAGACATGGATATCTGATCCGCATACTCCGATCCGCTGGACGCGCAGGAGCACCTCACCCGGCCCAGGTGTAGGCGCGGGTACATCGTGAATCTCAATTTCGCCCGGATGGACCATTGTCGCTTGCTTCATCGCATGTCACTCCTTCTTTTGGGTAATTTGGGGTTGATTATGCCACAACTTTCAGCCATCCGCCGGCCATAGGGACGCTGAGCCAGCATGGTTACTTGCGCGCGGCGGACAGGTAAACGCAAAAAAGTCGACCAGTTCCTCTGGGGTGGCAGACCGGCCGATAGTTTTTTCCCCGGGCGATCCGGTCAGGATATTGCTCACAGGTTATAGCAATGCCGGGGATCATCTGCGAAGTGATCTTTTCCTGTTCTGGGGAAAAATATAATCCGGATTAACATTTGACTCGAATGTTATGCCTGGTAACATCTCTAATAAGAAATTTCCTGCCATTTGTAGTAATGTTATGTTGTAACTACAAAGACAATGAAAGTATAGCATCATTCTTATGAGTGTCAATGTTTTGAATAGCCCGATGTTGTTGTTCAGCGAATTCTGGCGAACACAAGCGCGACTGTTCTCCCTCTCATCCTGAACGAGCTTGGTACCACCCAGTCTTCCCGGCAGGCAGAGGCCGCCCTAGGTATCCTGGCAGCCTCGTAATACTTAGCCAGGTTCGCCAACCGATTGCGTTCTTCGGGGCTAAGCGCTGCGCCGTGCCGGTTATCTTTTGCATTCATGGCCAATACGTGTTTATAGGCCGAGATCAAGAAGCCTGCCGTTCCACAGGCGGGTACAAGAATACCTGCAGTCTTTCGTTTGTCAACCGCCTTTGCCATGAATTATTATCCCCACAGGTGGGAATAATAAAGCCAAAAACGCAATAGCGCATAACTTACTACAGGATTGATAGAAATAGGTTCTCATGGCAAACTGACCCCTTGCTGAGAGAGGAGAGCGCCATGAGGACCCAAGGGATATTTTACTCGGGAAAAGGGACGGTATACGTTTGTGAATTGGATAGGTGCCCAAGCTGTAATGAGCCAATGCGGGTTGCCTACACCAGTAAATACAAAACTGTGCAAGGGATGAAGGAAGTAATGATGATTGCGCAACGGACGAAGCGTTGCGTGAATCTCAGTTGTGAGGCTTCCCCAAGGATATTGGGTTCGGTGGAATGGGGGCAGGTAGCGCCGGTTTCGTGCACCTATGGATATGATGTGATTGCGCAGATTGGTTGGCAGCGACAAAGCATGCAGCAACCCTTTGCAACCATCCACACCGAGTTGAGACAGCGACTAAAGATCAGCGAGTCGCAAGTGAGAGGGTTGTATCACTATCGATATTTGCCCTTGTTGGCGTGTCACGAACGGGAGCAACTGAAGCATCTAAAAACAGTAGCTGACCAAGTGGGTCTGTTATTGAGTCTGGATGGATTGGCACCTGAAGGAGGCGAGCCGCAGTTGTGGCTGGTACGGGAATTGGTAAGTGGAGTGACATTGCGGTGTGGTTGGATGAGTCAGCAAGATCAAGCGGCATTCGTTCACTTTCTGCGGCCCATTGCCGATCTGGGTTTGCGGGTGACTGCTGTTATGAGCGACAAACAGAGTGGTCTGTTATCAGCTGTGGCTGAAGTCTTTCCACAGGCCAGGCATGCTTTTTGCCAAAGCCACTATCTGCGCAATATCGCAGTTCCTGTGGCAGAAGCAGATGAAGCCATGAAAATGCTCTTGCGACAGGATGTCAGAGCAGCCATTGGTCAATACATCCGCCAGGAAGACGTTGAGTCAGAGGGTATTTTGACCATTACCGGGGTATTGCCTTCGCCGGTGGAAGAACCCCCCATGCTTTCTAACCCCATATTGCCAAAAGATGGTGAGCAAGTTCGCGATGCCATTACCCGAGATATATGTCGTCGTATTCGTTATCTGTTGACCCTCAAAGGTCGCCCGCCTTTGCACCTGGCTGGAATTGAGATGTTTGTGGGTTTATCCGAAGTCAAGGAATGCCTGGACCGCTTGATCGTTCATCATTCCACTCCTCAATTACTGGCATTACAGCACGGACTGCAAACAGCACTTCAGTCTGCCCAGGCAACTTATTCCATTGTGCGTGAGGCTGCCAATTGGTTGGAACACATTGCCACTCTCTTGGATCCTGAACAAACCCCCACCCGCTCCGGCATCCAAGTACGCCAGGGCCTGTTCGCCTACCTTGTCAAAATCCAAGCCAATCGCTTTCGCGATCCGATGCTGCGAAATTCCTTTCACATCATCCTAAAAACCACCCGTAGCTATGCCCCCGGTTTATTCCATTGTTATGATGTACCTGGCCTGCCCCGCACCAATAATGATCGAGAAAGCGATTTCCGAGCCCTTGGCCGTCGTTTACTTCGCACCACTGGACAAAAGGGTCTCACACTGCGCATTATTCAGCGTCAGGGCGCCTGGGAATTGCTTCCCCACCCTGATACACTGCATGAAACCATTCAGATTGTGTCCCAGATTGCCCCAAACAAATTTCAGGATGAACGGCTTCGCATGCGCCAGCATCGCAACCGTTTCAGACTCCATGCGCGCTCCCCAAAGCTAGCCAATCATCAACTCGTACGCATGGAGCAACTCTGGGTCTCTATCCCAGATGATAGCTCATAGTAACTTATGCGCTATTGCCCAAAAACCCCCTGGAGTGGGGGATTTTAGGTGGGCGCAAAGGGACTCGAACCCCTGACCTTCTCTGTGTAAGAGAGACGCTCTAACCAACTGAGCTATGCGCCCGGCGCTGCTATTATACCGATATTTTGCCAACTGTGTTACACTTTTACACAAGTTCACCTTTTGGAGACTTTCATGCGCATTGTCCGTTATCAATATAAAACCGAAGCCCCGACCTACGGCTGGCTGCTTGAGAATAAAGTCGGCCCGATCGTCGGGAATATTTACGGCGAATACCGCCGGCAGGAAGTGGAACTGCCCCTGGCATCTGTCCGCCTGCTTGCACCGGTCCAGCCGTCCAAGATCGTCTGCATCGGGCGCAACTATGCAGAACATGCCAAAGAACACGATGCCGAGGTTCCCAAAGTGCCGCTCCTTTTCCTGAAGCCGCCCTCTGCCATCCTCAATCCGGGCGAGGCGATCCTCCTTCCACCGCAGTCGCAGCAAGTGGAACACGAGGCCGAGCTGGTGGTCGTCATCGGGAAGCGCGCCCGCAACGTCACCGTCGAGCACGCCCAGGATTACGTTTTCGGGTATACGGTCGGGAATGACGTCACGGCGCGTGACCTCCAGCGCAGCGATGGCCAGTGGACGCGTGCCAAAGGCTTTGACACATTCTGCCCCTTTGGCCCGTGGGTGGACACCGAGTTCGACCCATCCGATGCGGTCATCACCTGCCGGGTCAGCGGCCAGCCGCGCCAGATGGCCTCCACGCGTGATATGGTTTTCAATGTGAGCATGCTGATCGCTTTCATCTCGGCGGTCATGACGCTCGAACCCGGCGACCTGATCTTTACCGGCACCCCGGCAGGTGTCAGCCCGCTCAAGGATGGCGATGAGGTTGTGGTTGAGATCGAAGGGCTTGGGAAGCTGAGCAACCCGGTGCGGAAAGGCTGAAGCTATTAGAATGAAATGAAATCGAAGCGCTCCGGTTGCGGCCGGAGCGCTTTTTCTTATATCGCTCTAATAGCCAGCCTCCCCTGCCCATGCTATAATCCCCCCGAAAGGTACATTTTTCCATGCTTCAGAAATTCGTCAAAGTCTTCGGGGGTGACCCCAATAAACGCGAAATCGAAAAGACCACCGAAATTGTGGAACAGATCAATGCCCTGGAGCCGGAGTTCGAAGCTCTCAGTGATGAAGCCCTGCGCCTCAAAACGGACGAGTTCCGCCAGCGCCTGGCCCGGGAGTTGGATGGCATTGAAGATGATGAAGAACGCCGCAGGGTCGAGCAGGAAGTGCTGGATGAACTCCTGCCGGAAGCCTTTGCCACCGTGCGGGAAGCCTCCAAGCGCACCATCGGCCAGCGTCCCTACGATGTGCAGTTGATCGGCGGGCTGGTCCTGCACCAGGGCAAGATCGCCGAGATGCGCACCGGCGAAGGCAAGACGCTGGTCGCCACGCTGCCGCTCTACCTGAATGCGCTTACCGGCCACGGCGTCCACCTGGTGACGGTCAATGATTACCTGGCCCGCCGGGATGCCCGCTGGATGGGCGCCATCTACGATTTCCTCGGCCTGACGGTCGGCATCCTGCAGATGGCCGCTGCCACCGAGAACGGCAAGAAGGCTTTCCTGTACGACCCGGCGCGTGAATCCCCGCGCGAGGACCAGCACCAGATGCGCCTGGTGGACCGTGTGGAAGCATACAAAGCCGACATTACCTATGGCACCAATTCCGAGTTCGGCTTTGATTATTTGCGCGATAACATGGTCAAGCGTCTGGAAGACAAGGTCCAGCGCGGCCATCATTTTGCCATTGTGGACGAGGTGGATAACGTCCTGATCGACGAGGCCCGCACCCCGCTCATCATCTCCGGCCCGGCTTCCGGCGATGTGGAGTGGTATGGCAAAATGGCCGTGCTGGTGCGCCAGTTGAAGGCGGAAGATTACGAGGTCAGCGAGAAGGACCGCAGCGTGTCCCTGACCGAGATCGGCACCGTCCATGTGGAGCAGTTGCTCGGCCAGCCGCTGCGCGACCCCGACCGCCCCGAAGACGTGACCCCCGAACAGGCCCATCTGCTCGGCTTTCTGGAGCAGGCCCTGCGCGCCCAGCACCTGTTCAAGCGCAACAAGGATTACCTGGTACAGGGCGGCAAGGTCATCATCGTGGATGAGTTCACCGGGCGGCTGATGCCCGGACGGCGCTGGTCGGATGGCCTGCACCAGGCCATTGAAGCCAAGGAAGGCGTCAAGGTGGAACCGGAGAACGTCACCTACGCCACCATCACCCTGCAGAACTATTTCCGCATGTATAAAAAGCTGGCCGGCATGACCGGTACCGCCCTGACCGAAGCGGAAGAGTTCGACAAGATCTACAAGCTGCCCGTCCTGCCCATCCCGACCAACCTGGAATACCAGGCGTTTGGGGCGAATGCGGCGCTGGTTGAAGTAAAAGCCAAAGACGAAGACGGCTTTGATTACTCGTATTTTGCCGCGTGCGGATGACCCGCAAAAGCAGGTCTATTTATGGCGCCGCAAGGATTACCCGGATGTCATTTATCGTACGGCCGAAGCCAAACTGCGCGCCATCGTCCGGGAAATTGTCTTCAACCACGTCCAGGGACGCCCCATGCTGGTCGGTACCACCTCCGTGGAGGGTTCGGAGCGCCTGTCAAACCGCTTGCGCGCCGAACCCATCCGCCGTTTGTTGCAAATCCTGCTTATCCGTGCCGTCTGGCTGGAAAAGAACAACCGCTTTGAAGACGGGCGGATCATCCCGGAACTCCAGCCGCTTAATAAACCGATCGAGCAGCTTCGCCCCGAAGACCTGCGCCCGATGGCCAAGGAACTTGGCCTCTCGCTCAACCCCGAAGACCCGGCCAACCTGGCACGCTTGCTGGATATTCTGAAGCTGGACGAATCGGACGAGGCCAGGCTGAAGACGGTCCTGCAGGGCGGCGTTCCGCACCAGGTATTGAACGCCCGCAAGCATACGGAAGAATCCATGATCATCGCCGGGGCCGGGGCTTTTGGCGCAGTGACCATTGCCACCAACATGGCCGGCCGTGGTGTGGATATCAAGCTGGGCGGCGACCTGGCCGAGGAGATCCTGAGCGGGGTCAACCGGGTCCTGCGCAAAGCCGGGTACAAGGACCCTTATGATATGCCCCTGCAGGAGCGCCGTGAGGCCCTGCAAAAAGTGGACCCGTCGCTCTACGGCATCTACGAGACCGAAGCCAAATATTTCCTGAACTTCTTCGATGAAATGGAGCGCGTGCGCGAACTCGGCGGCCTGCACATTATCGGCTCCGAGCGCCATGAAGCCCGCCGCATTGATAACCAGTTGCGCGGCCGGGCTGCCCGCCAGGGCGACCCGGGTTCTTCGCGCTTCTTCCTATCCCTCGAAGACGACCTGATGCGCATGTTCGGCGGCGACCAGGTCAAGAGCGTGATGGAACGCTTCAGCATTGACGAAGATTATCCGCTCCAGGCCCGCCTGGTCAGCAACATGATCGAACAATCGCAGACACGCGTGGAAGGCTCCAATTTTGATATCCGCAAACACACCCTGGAATATGACGATGTGCTCAATGCCCAGCGCCAGCGCATTTATTCCCAGCGTGACCGCGTCTTTGAGAAGGAAGACCTGGTTGAAGATGTGAACGAACTGCTGGCGCAGGAAGTCACACGCCGGGTCAAGGAAGCGCATGAGAGCGGGGAGTACTGGCGCTTGCTGGCCTGGCTGGAACAGGTCCAGCCGCCGTTCAATTCTCCGGATGGTATCTTCCCGCCTTTCACCTATAAACTCCTGCTGGATGAACTCAACAGCAGTCTCGGTTCGGACCTCGCCACTGCCTCTCTGCTCGACCTGGCCATCGCGTGCCATCCAGGCCGACCAGGATCACTTCCTGGCCGCCACCCTGGACCAGATTGACCGCGCCGGCCTGGACCTGAAAAACCAGATTGACGACCGGACCGATTCGCTCGACACCGCCCTCGACGGCCTGTCCGACAACCTCGAGAACGAGACCCGCCGCCCGAACGTCATTTTGGATGAACTCTCCGGGCTGGTGCGCGTTCCTTTCCGGTTGGACCCGGACCAGTTGGCGCAACTGGTGGAAGATCCGAAGGATCTGGCCGATGACCTGCGTGCCCAGGTGGAGGCATTCGTTACTTCCACCACGATCACCCGCCTGGCAAATACCATCGAGTTCCGCCTCGGCGAGCCGCTTGGGTTGAATCTGGCTGATTTGCAGGAGCTCGAATGGGATGATGTGGCCAGCCAGGTGGAAGAACATGTCCACCAGGCGCTGGCGGTACGCCGGGAAAAACTGCTCGGAGCCGGCGGGCAAATCCCGCGCGACCTTGAATCCGCCCTGGAGCGCCTGTCTGAATACGATGACCAGACCAAACTGCGCTTGCTCGGTTTGCTGGCCCAGGGTACCAGCACATTCTTCGATGCCAAAACCCATCGCCAGGTGCGGCAGGTTTTCACCCGCCTGCATTATGTATACCTGGCCGGAGAGATGCTGCGCAATTCCGATAGCCAGGCATTGGAAGAAGACGTGCTGGAACATCTGCAAAAGGCCCAGCAGGCCCAAAGGCGCGCCTGGGGTGAAAGCGAACGCATCCGGCTGGGAGAAAACGCCCCGGCAATCCCGGCTGAGGAATTGGGTCATGGCATCCAGACGCAGATTTATCGCCAGGTATTGCTCGGAGCCATTACGGAATTGTGGGTGGATTACCTGACGCGCGTGGAAGCCCTGCGCGTATCTGTCGGACTGGAGGCTTATGCCCAGTCAGATCCGCTGGTAAAATATAAAAGTCAGGCTTCGGAGATGTTCCAGAGCCTGCTGGGCGATATCCGTGCGGCTGTTATCAGCCGGATCTTCCTGTACCAGCCACGCGCCGCAGCGCGTCAACACAAACCGAAACGGGTGCAGGTGCCAGCGCGCGGCACGGTGAGCCTGTCGAAGGGCGCCGCCCTGAGCCTGTCGAAGGGTCCGGGCCAGCAGAATCTTCGTCCGGTCCAGCGAAAACAAACCCGGCGCAAAGTTCCGATAAGAAACGGAAAAGACACAGGCATTAGTTCAGTGGAAAATCTGAAAGATTTTTATTACGCACTTCCCAAGGTGGAACTCCACCGTCATCTTGAAGGCTCCTTGCGCCTCCGGACGATGCTGGAAATTGCCCGGACACATGGGGATCACCGTTCCAATCAATACCGGATCGCTGAGCAACCTTGTGCAGGTGCAGAAAAGTGAACCGTCCACTTACCAGAACTTCCTGGCGAAATTTTCCACGTTACGCCTGTTCTATCGCTCGCCGGAAGTCATTTACCGTGTCACCCGCGAGGCGGTGGAAGACGCCGCGAAAGATAATATCCGCTATCTGGAGCTGCGATTCACACCGGCGGCCTTGAGCCGGGCCGAGCGTTTCCAGTTGGGCGATGTAATGGATTGGGTGTGCGAGAGCACCCAGAAGGCTGCCCACGAATTTGGCCTGCGTGTGGGCCTGATCGTAAGTGTCAACCGCCACGAGAGCGTGGAACTGGCCGAGCAAGTGGCCAGGCTGGCTGTCGCCCGGCGTGAGCGCGGCCTGGTCGGGCTGGACCTGGCAGGGAATGAGGCTGAATTCCCGGCCAGACCATTCGCGGGTATCTTCCGCGAGGCGCAACAATCCGGACTTAAATTGACCATCCATGCTGGAGAATGGGGGGGCGCAGCCAACGTCCGCGACGCGTTCGAGATTTTCAATGCTGATCGAATAGGCCATGGTGTGCGTGTGGTGGAGGATGCTTCGATCATGGCGCTGGCGCGTGAGCGCGGTGCAGCTTTCGAAGTTTGTGTGACCAGCAATTACCAGACCGGAGTTACTCCAGCCTCCACGAAACACCCTTTGATGAAAATGCTGCAGGAGGGATAAATGTCACCATCTGCAGCGACGATCCATCCATTTCCCAGATCACCCTGACGGATGAATATCACCGTGTCTGCGAAGATATGGATTTGTGCCAACCAAAGCTTAAGGAACGCATCCTGGCTGCCGCCAAGGCCGCCTTCCTGCCTGACCAGGAACGGCAGAAACTTATTGATGAACTTAAGCTGGAATTGATGTAGATCTTCAAAATCAGGTGACATTACGCTTTTCAAAAGGCAGCGGACTCAGAGGGCATCCGGGATATTTTCTGGATGTCATTGGTTAGGAAAGATCGCAAAGGAGCAAACATGTACCATGATCTTTTTAAGTCCCGCGATATTCTCAAGGTTGGGAATAAGCAATATGTCATCTACCGGCTCCAGGCGCTTGAGAAGGCCGGCCTGACCAGGCTTGGCAAGCTGCCGTTTTCGATCCGCATCCTGCTGGAGGCGGCGCTCCGCCAGTGCAACGGGAAGGAAATCACACAAGAAGACGTGGAGCATATCGCCAGTTGGACGCCGGCTGGCGTTCGTCCCGGTATCCCTTTCCTGCCAGCGCGTGTGATCATGCAGGATTTTACCGGTATCCCGGCGGTGGTTGACCTGGCTGCCATGCGTACTGCCATTGCCCGCCTGGGCGGCGACCCCAAATCGATCAATCCGCTCGTTCCGGTTGACCTGGTGATTGACCACTCGGTGCAGGTGGATTTCTTTGCCAATGCGGATGCCCTCCAGCGTAATACCGAAATGGAGTTCCAGCGCAATCATGAGCGCTACGAGTTCCTCAAATGGGGTCAGAAAGTCTTCTCGAACTTCCGCGTCGTTCCGCCCATGACCGGCATCGTCCATCAGGTCAATCTTGAATACCTGGCCCAGGTTGTTTCGACCAAGGAAGTGGAAGGCGAATGGTTTGCCTTCCCCGATACGGTTGTCGGCACCGATTCGCACACGACCATGATCAACGGCCTGGGTGTGGTCGGCTGGGGTGTGGGCGGCATCGAAGCCGAAGCGGTCATGCTCGGCCAGCCGATGGATATGCTCCTGCCGGATGTGATCGGTTTCAAACTCTACGGCAAGCTCAGGGAAGGCGTGACTGCCACCGACCTGGTACTGACCGTCACACAGATTCTGCGCAAACATGGCGTGGTGGATAAGTTTGTCGAGTTCTTCGGCCCCGGCCTGGACAGCATGTCCCTGCCCGACCGTGCCCTGGTTTCCAACATGTCCCCGGAATATGGCGCAACCATGGGCTATTTCCCGGTGGATGCCGAGACATTACGCTATATGCGTCTTTCCGGCCGCCCGGAAGAAGTCATCGCACTGACGGAAGCCTATTGCCGTGCCCAGGGCCTGTTCCGCGATGCAGAATTCACCGGAGCCGGAATATACCGAGACGCTCGAACTGGACCTTGGATCCGTGGTGCCTTCCCTGGCCGGGCCGAAACGCCCGCAGGACCGCGTCGCGCTTGATGATATGAAATCTGTCTTCCAGAACGCTCTCACTGCGCCGGTCAAAGAACGCGGCTATGAGCTCACGCCGGAAGCCGTGGCACGCAAGGCGAAGGTCGGCACCAACGGCGGATCTTACGAAATCGGTCACGGTGCGGTGGTCATTGCAGCCATTACTTCCTGCACCAACACCTCCAACCCATCGGTAATGGTGGCGGCCGGTTTGCTGGCCAGGAAAGCCGTCGAAAAAGGGCTGAAGGTAAAGCCCTATGTCAAGACCAGCCTGGCGCCCGGTTCGCGTGTGGTGACAGAATATCTCAAGAAGGCCAATCTGATCGAGCCGCTCGCCAAACTGGGCTTCAACGTGGTCGGCTATGGTTGTACCACCTGCATCGGCAACAGCGGGCCGCTTCCGGGTGAGGTTGCCAAAGCCGTTACCGGGTCCGATCTTGTTGCGGCGGCGGTCATCTCCGGCAACCGCAATTTCGAGGGGCGTGTCCATCCGCTGGTGAAAGCCAATTATCTGGCCAGCCCGCCTCTGGTGGTTGCCTTTGCCCTGGCGGGTACTGTCAATATTGACCTGGCCACCGAGCCAATCGGCATGGGCCGGGATGGGCCGGTTTACCTGAAAGACATCTGGCCGACCGCACAGGAAGTGGCCGAACTGGTGGAGACCAGCCTGGACAAAGGCATGTTCGAGGAGCGCTATGCCAGTGTGTTCGAAGGCTCAAAGATGTGGAAGGATATCCAGGTGTCTGGAGGCGACCTGTTCCAATGGGACGATGCTTCCACCTATATTCATCATCCGCCGTTCTTCCAGGATCTGACCCTGGATGTTCCGCATATCAAGAACATCAAGGGTGCACGTGTGCTGGCCTTGCTGGGTGATTCGATCACAACTGACCATATTTCCCCGGCCGGCAATATCGCCATGGATAGCCCGGCCGGCCAGTACCTGCAGGAACGCGGCGTTCAACCGCGCGATTTCAACTCGTATGGTTCCCGCCGCGGTAATGACCTGGTGATGACGCGCGGCACATTCGCCAATATCCGGCTGAAGAACCTTTTAGCCGGCGGAAAGGAAGGCTGGTTCACGCGCTATTTTGGGGCGAGCGGCGAGAGATTGACGGACAAGGAAACCACCATCTTCGATGCAGCCACGAAATATCAGGCGCAAGGAATTCCCACCATCGTCATTGCTGGCAAAGAATATGGAACGGGTTCCAGCCGCGATTGGGCGGCGAAGGGTCCGCTCTTGCTGGGAGTGCAGGCCGCCATTGCCGAGTCATTCGAACGCATCCATCGCTCGAACCTGGTTGGCATGGGCATCCTGCCATTGCGTTTCATGGAGGGTCAGAATGCCGAAAGCCTTGGTCTGGATGGCAGCGAAGTCTACAATATCGAAGGTCTGAACGATGACATGCTGCCTAAAAGCGAGGTCATCATCAAAGCCGAAGAGAACCGATGGTTCAGTGGTTACGTTCAAAGCCATCGTGCAGTTGAATACACCAGTGGAAGTAAACTATTACCGGAACAGGGGTATTTTACATACTGTTCTAAGAAACCTGGTGAAGTAGAACACTGGGGCGACTGCCTTGGCGGTCGCCCCAACATTATACGGTGATATCGATATCTTCTTTTAGGCCCCCGCGTCATGACACAAGTCTCCACGCATAAAAAATCTTTCTGGTCCCTCTTGATCCTTACCGTGACCCTTTTCCTGGCGCTCTCGGCAATCCTGGAACTGCTTGCCCGTACGCCATGGCTTGAAAAAGTATCCCCCTACCGGTCTGTCGGGAACTTCTGACTATCAATTTGAAATTAAATGGTTCCGGCTTGCAGGATTATGTGAAAAGCCATGGGGGCGTGGATATTATCGTCCTGGGTAGTTCACTGGTCAATACGGGCGTCGACCCGGATATTGTCGCACAAACGTACTACCAGCAAACCGGCGTTCATCCACGCATTTTCAACTTCGGCGTGGAAGGTATGACGATATGCTCCCAATTCCGTGATTGCCAGGCTCCTGGTGGAGCGCTACCATCCTGCCTTGCTTATTTATGTCACCGAGATGCGCGATTACATAGCCGGGAATGGACTTGAGTATGAAACGCCATTCCTCGACTGATCCCTGGCTGCGTTATCAAACCGGAGACTTCAATTTGCTGGGTTGGCTGGCGGATCATTCCGCCGCACTGCAACATTATTTGCCGTTTCGGAATTGGGTCCGCTCCGATTTCCCTGACACCATGGCCTTTTACATCAAGCGCTATCACGATACTTCTGCCAGTGGTTATGAGCCGGATACCATGATCGGTGTTAACATTGATGTTCCGCCCAACCCCAATGACCCCGCAGAAGCGCAAAACTTTAAAGATTATGGCAATTACCAGATTGCCGCTTCCCGCCTGGGTGACTTAAAGAGCATCCTTGATTTCAGGCAAAATCAAGGGACGAGCGTGCTGGGTGGTGGAAATGCCCGTCCACCCGACATTCTATGTTTATGTCGGTGGAGATGCAGTCCACAAGCAATTTCAGCAAACAATTTCGTCATTGATCACCACCAATGGCGGTTCGTTTCTGCCTGCAGAGGCCTGCCTAAACACTATTCCGCTGGATGGTCGCTCCAATCGCTGGCATTTGAATTACATCGGCGCTCCCTTTTTCAGTACCTGCCTGGGGGATCAATTAGCCATCCTGGCAGGCGAACATCACATGAACTTAATCACAACGGGCCATCAGAGATGAGCATTACTTCGCTCGTTTTTGCCGTTTTTTGTGTCATCTCCATCTTGGTCTACTGGCGCTTGCCGCAGCGATTATCGCATCCCCTGGCTGTTTCTCGTTTCGATGGTGTTTATCCTGACATGGTCATGGGAACTGGCTGGCATCCTGCTTGTCGTGGCAACGGTTAATTTTTTTCTGGGGCGCTGGCTCGGAGCCGCAAAAGACCGGCGGCGGGCTCTTTTATGGATCGGGATTGGGTTCAATGTTCTGGCGCTGGTGGCACTTAAATATAGCGATTTCTATGTCGGCTGCGCTGACCAATTTGCTGGAAAAAATGGGAATCCATACCGGGGCAGGCGGCTTGCTCCTGCTGGTACCGATCGGCCTGTCTTTCATCGCCGTCCAGATGATCTCGTATCTGGTGGATGTCCACAATCGTATTCTCAAGCCTGAAACAGCACTGGCTGGATTTTGCCCTTTATGTTGTCTATTTTCCGAAAATGCTCTCCGGGCCGGTCGAACGGGCGCGCACCATTCTGCCCATGTTCAAGCAGCCCAAGGCGCTGGATGCCCAGATCGTCGAGCGCAATTTCTGGCTGATTGTCGTCGGGGTGTTCCGCAAGATCGTGCTGGCTGATACGCTCTCATCCATCATTCCGGCGGCGATTTTCCTGCACCCGGGGGCTTATGCCGGCCAGGATCTGGTGCTGTATTTGCTTGCCTATGCTTTCGTCATCTATAATGATTTCGCCGGTTACACAAGCATTGTACGCGGCATCAGTGGTTTCTTTGGCATCGAGCTTACCAATAATTTCAAGTTGCCCTATTTTTCCAGGAGCATTTCCGAATTCTGGGAACGCTGGCATGTCAGCCTTTCGAACTGGCTGCGCGATTACATCTTCTTTCCCACTTCCCGGGCGCTGTTGAAAAAAATCCCCAAGCGGGAGGCCGTGACCAACCTGGTGGTACCGCCGATGCTCACCATGCTGGTGAGCGGCATGTGGCACGGGCTATCGGGTGGAATTTCCTTCTCTGGGGCGGGTTGCACGGCCTTTATCTCCTGATAGAACGTCTCTCGACGCTGTGGTCTCCCCGCAGGTTATTGGATGAGCTTCCGAAATGGCGGCAGGTGCTTTCAGCATTGGGAATATTCGTCCTGGTTGTGCTGACGTGGATTCCATTTCGCATGGAGCTGGCCACTGCCTGGCAATACCTGGTCAGGATGCTGACACCGTTTGCCTGGATAAAGCCGGATTTCTGGCTCTTTCGGATGTATCTCGATCGGGAAAGCGCACGTGAATAGTTGGACGGAGTTCAATCTTCCGGATATACGCGTGTTCATCCTGCTCATCCCGGCCCTCCTGCTCGACTGGAAACAGTTTCGCCACAAGGATGAAACTTTCTTTACGAAGTGGCCGGTCTGGGCAAAGGCTCTCTTCCTGGCAGTTCTGGCCCTGGTTATATTCCTGCTTTCGTTTGCCGAAACTGGCGCGCCCTTTATCTATCAAGGATTTTGAGCAGGGTAACTCATGTAAAATAATAAAGAGCAGACCGGCACTTTCTTTCGTGCCGGTCTGCGTTTGAGGCCGAGGATTTTCCCGGGCCCTGCTTGCTGACAGCCTAGCGCTCTACGCGCGGTTTGGCAACATTTACTTTCAATTCGTGCTCGGCCATGGAATAAGCATTGTACATGCTGATGGCCTTCTCCGCTTCGGCTTGGTCGGTCATCGTGACAAAGCCAAAACCTTTGGACTGGCCACTGTCACGGTCCTTGATGACATCCACGGCGGAGACGTTACCGGCCTGTGCAAACAACGTGCGCAGTTCGTCTGCGGTGGTTGATTTGGCCATGTTTCCTACATAAAGTTTGACGTCCATTTTTCTCTTCTCTCTCCGGCAGGCTGCCGGTGAATAAAAAAAGCCGCCGCCCAATAAAAGGGTCGGCGGCAGAGTTACCACGCAAATCCAGTTATACTCCACTTAGGATTTTACCACAGATACGGCCGGCAGCCGGAAGGCAAAAAGCCCGCATCAGGGCTATCGCATTTGAACTTTATTGTTCCACATGTGCCGTTCCTCATCCTCTCCCGAAGAGAGAGGAAACTCCCTTCCCCCGAAGGGGGAAGGGCAGGGGATGAGGGAAAAATGGCAGAAAAGCAATGGGCAGAGCGGTAAGTTGGTCAACCTTGCGTTGTAATATCATCCTCTCTCAAAAATGGAAATACTTTCGATGGAATAAGTCTGCGGGAACAGGTCGAATGGAGTGACCTGGACCAGCCGGTAGCCCCCGGCAATAAGCCGGGCCGCGTCGCGCCCCAGTGTGGATGGGTCACATGAAACGTAAGCGATGGTTCCCGCTCCCAGAGCGACCAGCGCATCCAGGGCGCGTTTATCCAGTCCGGCGCGCGGCGGGTCGACGATCACAATGTCGGGGCTGAGATGCAGGGTGGGCAGCACTGTCTCTGCAGGAGCCTCGTAGAGCTCGACATTCTCGAATTCGTCCAGGTTGGCCACAAAATCCTCACAGGCAGAGGGAGAGGCTTCAATCCCGATCAGACGCCCGACGCGCCCGGCGAAGAACGCGCTGAACAACCCGACCCCGCAATATACATCCAACAAGATGGTCTTGGGGGAAACCGGCAAATGGTCAAGCAGGTGCTGCACCATCTGCCCGGCCATGGCAGTATTTACCTGAAAGAACGAAGTGGCCGAGACGCGGAACGTTCGCTCCTTTACGGATAGGGTCATGGCATCGTCGCCGGCCATCACGACCGTATCATCTCCCGTCAGGTGCACCACTGAGAGGGCCGCTTCAAGCTCCAGTTCGGGCGGTTCGGGGTTACCGGACTCCAGCACCAGCATGGTCTCACCGTCCCTACCCAAGCGCAAGGAGATGCGTTCCAGCCCCAGGCCGGGATCGAATTCCAGGCTGGGCCAGAGATCGTTAAGCAACGCTTCCGGGAGATGACATTCGGAAATGGGAAGCACGTCCCGGCCGTTTGCCCGGATATACCCTAATTTCCCTATGGGCGTCAAATGGAATTGAATGTGGTTGCGGTAATTCCATTCACGCGGCGAAGCGACCATCTGCTCTACCGGCGGGTCCTGAATTTTCCCAATACGCGTTAATTGGTCGCACAAGATTTCGGTTTTTGCCTCAAGTTGGGCCGGATAGGAAAGCTGCTGGTAGGAACATCCCCCACAGACCCCAAAATGCCTGCACTTCGGTAGAATGCGCTGCGGCGACGGTTCGAGCACTTCCACCAGTTCGGCGCGCAGGTGGCCGCGTTTCTCCTCAACGATGTGGACACGTACCGTCTCACCGGGCAATCCAAATGGCACAAAAACAGCGCGCCCCCCTGTCAGGGGGGCGGACGCTCTGCCCAGGGCGTCACCGCCATAAGTAAGTTTTTCCAGCGTGACGGTCAGCAGGTCCGAGGCCATGGGCGAAGCGAGGGCGAGACATCCACCAGGGGGATGCCTCGTCCTCACAGTTTATTTCACGAACAGGGCCAGCAGTTGATTCTGGAATATTGCCAGCACGATCAGAACAACAATGAACGAACCAGCCAGGATGCCGATCCGGCGCAATTCACGCTTGGTTGTGCTGTAATCCGGGTTGAATTCAACTGTCCTCGCCACGGGAGTGGAAACCGGACGGGGGGCCTGACGGGAAACCTGGCGCTTACTTTTCTTGCTCATAATTCTCCTAAGGGGTTTGAAGTTTTGCGAACACCACGATACGTTTTTTATCAACCATGTACGGGTAACAACTGATGAGCGTGACAGTCGGATCGTTGGTGGGGTTCATCACATCCACCTGGGTCGGATCAACGATCTGGCTACTGGTCACGATATAAACATATTGTTGCTGCGCCGTAAAAAGCACCACCTGGTCACCAGGTTGGAGGCGGTCGAGGTTACGGAATAGCTCACCAAAAACGTCGTCGTGCCCCGAAAGTACCACGTTGCCGGCCTTGCCGGGGTCGGCCGAGCCAACATGCTGGCCAACGCCTTTCTTCAACTGGTCCCAGCTATCACCCTGGACAACCGGCGCATCCACATTGATAGCCTGGATCTGGATGCGGATTGCCTGAGCTGGCCCGGGTGTGGGGATGGGCAGGTTGGCTATGGACTGTACCAGCGGGCGCAAGTGCTCCGGAATCTCAGCCTCGTTGGGCTGCGCGCCACCCGGTGCGGTCGGCGGGGTATGGCCACCCGGCAGGACGATTGCCGTGATGAGCGGAGTGGGCGTTAATGTGTCCTGGCGCAGGGCAGTGACCATTTCCTGGTTCAATGTCTGTAACAGGCCGAACCAATTGAGCATCAGGCCTACCAGGCCCAGCACCGCCAGGATTTCGACGCTCAATAATATACCATCGTACCAGCGTCTGCCTGTTGAGCGCTTAACGGCGCTTTCAGGAACTGAGTCCGGCCCATCCACGGGTGGCTGGGTGCGCCACTCGTCCAGGGCGGCTGGTGGCAGGTCCGGGGAAAGCAAGACGGCCCGTCCACTCCGGCGGAAACGCTCCAGGCGTTTCTGGCGTGCGTCATGGCGCTTATCGAGCAACAGGCGGCGCAGTTCCTGTTCCGAAAGGTCTTCGGGGCGCTTCGGGTTGGTCACGGGCGTGATTATACCGCACCTGGGGCGGTGTTCATCAGCGCGGGAAGCCGGCAAGCCCAGACGTTTTATTTCCTTGCAGGAAGATACATCCGCTCGATATATTCTTTGAGCATCCGGCGTGTGCTGAACTGCGGGACGATGGTCTGCAAGGATTTCTTCATCATTTCCAACCACTCCAGTGGCACATTATCGGCATTGCGCTCGGTGTAATAGAGCGGGATGATCTGGTTCTCCAATATATCGTACAAACTCATGGCATCCGCTTCATCCTCGACCTCCGTATCAAGCCCGGGGTCCTCGCCGATGGCCCAGCCATTGGAACCGTTATAGGCCTCGCGCCACCAGCCATCCAACACCGAAAAGTTGATCACGCCGTTCAACGCAGCTTTCATGCCGGATGTCCCGGAAGCCTCGTTCGGGCGGCGCGGGTTGTTCATCCATACATCCACGCCCTGGACCAGGTAACGGGCCAGGTTCATATCGTAATCCTCCAGAAAGACCAGGCGGCCACCATTTTCGGCTTTCTTGACAATCCGGTAGACATCCTGGATGATGCGTTTGCCGGGGTCGTCGGCAGGATGGGCCTTCCCGGCAAAGATGATCTGCACCGCCCGGTTGGGGCGGTTGATCAGCTCAAGCAGGCGGTCCACGTCATGGAAGACAAGATCGGCCCGCTTATAGGTGGCAAAGCGGCGCGCAAAACCGATGGTCAACACATACGGGTCGAGCATGATCCCGGAGGCGATGGCCTGTACCGGGTGGTAGCCGCCTTTCATCCAACGCTGGCGGGTGCGTTCGAGGGCATAGAAGATCAGTTTACGTTTAAGATGCAGCCTGACATCCCATAGCTCGTTATCAGGGATCGCATCTATCCTTGCCCAGGTATCGGGGTCATCGAGATGGTCGAGCCAATCTTCTCCCAGGTACCTGCCAAACAGGACGCGCATCCGGCGGGCCAGCCAACTGGTAGTGTGAACGCCATTGGTCACATAATTGATCGGGATATCGTTTTCGTTGTGGATGTCGGGCCACAGGAATTTCCACATCCGGCGGGAGACGCGCCCGTGCAGCTCGGAGACGGCATTCCGGCCATCTGAATGCCGCAATGCCAGGATGGGCATGCTGAAGGTCTCGCCCCAGGATTGCTGGTGGCGGGCCAGTTCCACGAACTGGTCGCGACTCAAGCCAAGTTCGGGCCAAAAATTCGAAAGGTTTTTGTCCACCAACCAGAGTGGGAACTCATCGTTCCCGGCCGGGACGGGCGTATGCGTGGTGAAGATATTGCCCTGGCGCGTTTGGGCAATGGCCTGCTCGAAAGTCGTTCCCTGGCCGACGAGCTCGCGCGCCCGTTCCAGGGTCAGGAAGGCCGCATGGCCCTCATTCATATGCCAGACGGTCGGGTTGTAACCCATCACCCGCAGCGCACGCACGCCGCCCACGCCCAGCATGATTTCCTGGGCAATGCGCAGGTCCAGGTCGCTCCAGTAGAGGCGCAGGGTCAGGTTGCGGTCTGCGGGAGTATTCTCGTCCAGGTCGGTATCGAGCAGGTAGAGCGGCACACGTCCCACACGCAATTCCCAAATATGTGCAGCGACCGTACGGTCAGGAAAGCTGACTGAAATCGCCAGCGGTTTCTCACTACTGTCCAGCACTTGCAGGACCGGCAACTCCTCGAAATTAAGCAGGTTATTGACCGTCTCCTGCCAGCCATCCTCTGAGATCCGCTGGGAAAAGTACCCCTCGGCATACATCAAGCCCACGCCCACCAGCGGCAGACCCAGGTCGGAGGATTCTTTCAGGTAGTCGCCAGCCAGCACGCCCAGGCCTCCCGAATAGATGGGCAAGGTCTCATGCACGCCGAATTCCATCGAGAAGTAAGCCCATTGCTGGTCACAACAGTCTTCGTACGTCTGGGTACACCAGGTGTCTTTGGCATCCATGTAGGAGTCGAAACCGGCAAAGACACGGTCGTACATTTCCAGATAGATGGGATTCTGGGCGGCCGCGTTGACTTCGGAGCGTCCGACCGAACGCAGGAAAAGCAGCGGGTTATGGTTGAGCCGCTCCCAGAGGGCATAATCGATGCGGTAATACAATCGCTGGGCGGATGGGTTCCACGTCCACCACAGGTTATAGGCCAACTCGCCCAGCCGGCTGATCCGGCGCGGCAGGTCGAAATGGTTCGGGATTTTCGTGCGAAATGTCGGCATGTTCTCTTCTCCAAATCACCAATCATACCAAAGAATTGGGCCCTCCAGGTTGTTATTATAGTGTTGTGATGAACCCATTTTGATTGACGATTCAGTGGGCGTCTGATAAAATCACGTCCGCTCGGCAAAGGCGGCCTCAAGCCACCATTTGCCATGCCGCTGGAACGATTCCAGCGGCGCCATCTGCCCCCATCGTCTAGTGGCCCAGGACGGGGCCCTCTCAAGGCCCAAACAGCAGTTCGAGTCTGCTTGGGGGCACTTAGGACCAGGACCAGTCAGGATTCCGTTGATGTCGAGGAATTCCTGGCTGGTTTGCGTTTTGAAAAGAGGGGTGTCCTGTAGAATCTCCTGGCGAATAGTGCAGAATATCATCCTCTTTTATTGACTTAATTCCTTTTACCTATCCTTCCAGAATGATATATTTGCGCACAGTAAATTTCCAAAAGGAAATATTAGTGAGTAATGACCCCTTCACTGGCAGCGTAGCAACGCGAAAGGATATTGGCGACATCCTCCTGCGCCTGGTTTACCTGCGACACCGCCTGCGGGGAAAACTGCCCGAGCAACTTCTGAATGTCAAAGCCAATATCCAGGAACATAACCTGCGCGAAAAGATCGAGCAGGTCAATGCCCGGGATGTTTTCTTTATCATTGGCTTTATCTTTTCCCGCCAATCTGAGCCGATCACGATGGGCGACCTGAGCCGCATTTTGGGGGTGCCGTTCAGCACCGCCACACGCACGGTGGACTGGCTGGTAAACAACAACTATATTCAGCGGCTGGCCGACCCGGAGGATCGCCGCGTGGTGCGCGTCGAACTGACCGGAGCTGGAAAAGAGCTGTACGAGGTCATCAATAACCTTTTGCTGGAGATGACGGAGCAGTTCCTGAGCAATTTCTCACCGGATGAACGCAAGGATCTGAGCCGCCTGCTGGGCAAGCTGGTGGATAATCTGGAACATTATTCGGCATAACGCGAAAACCTGTTGCCAACCAGTTCGAGACCCACTGTTGAAATCGGCGCAATCTCATTAATAGACACGCAGACAAGCGGGCCGCCTGCCAACCTGCGAAAGTGCAGAAAGATGAATTGTTTACCGGCATCGATTAGTATCAACCTACATCAAAGGACAAAGCGCTCATGATTTTGGTAATGGAATACATGTTGGAATATCCCGGCATGATATTGGGGGCCCTTGCGCTTTTGGTGGTACAGGCGATCTGCGACCTTTCGCTGCCGGATTACATGTCAGATATTGTTGACAATGGCGTGATCAACGGGAACGTCAACTATATCCTTCAGACCGGCGGCAAGATGATCCTGATCACGTTGCTCAGCGCGGCCTGCATGATCGTTACCGGCTATTTTGCCTCCCGGATCGCCGCCTTTACCGCCCGGGATATGCGCGCGGATGTTTTCAAGCGCGTGCAGACTTTTTCGAACCCTGAACTCGACAAATTTTCGCCCGCCAGCCTGATCACCCGCACCACCAACGATATCACCCAGATCCAGCTGCTGATTATCATGATGATGCGCATGGTCTTTTATTCGGCCATCCTGGGAACCGGTGGAGCGATCAAGGCCATTTCGGAAAGCCGCACGTTATCCTGGACCATCGTCGGAGCGGTACTGGCGTTGGTGGTTCTCATCATCATCCTCTTCAACATTGTGATGCCAAAGATGCGGATCATGCAAACGCTGGTGGACAAAGTGAATCTCATCAGCCGCGAAAACCTGGAGGGTATGCTTGTTATCCGCGCCTTTAATACCCGGAAATTTGAGGAGGCCAGGTTTGACGGCGCCAACGTGGCGCTTGACAGACACCAGCCTTTTTATCAACCGCACGATGATGATGATGATGCCGACCATGATGTTTATCATGAACGTTACCACCGTGCTGATCGTGTGGTTCGGCGCTCATCAGATCGCCAACTTGACAATTGATATCGGCAAGATGATGGCGTTTATGCAGTATGCCATGCAGATCATCATGTCGTTCCTGATGCTTTCCGTGATGTTTATCTTGATCCCGCGCGCCATGGTCAGCGCCGGCAGGATCAAAGAGGTCCTCGAAACCGACACGGTGGTCAAAGACAAGATCAAAGCGATCCGGCCCAGGGCCGATTTTGTCCCGGATGTCGAATATGAAAACGTGACCTTCGGTTACCCGGGCGGCGAAGAGCCGGTGCTGAAAAATATCAGCTTTAAAGCAAGGCACGGCCAGACCACTGCCTTTATCGGCGTGACCGGCAGCGGCAAATCGACCCTGGTGAACCTGTTGCTGCGCTTTTACGATGTCACCGGTGGGCGCATCCTGGTGGACGGGGTCGACATCCGCGATATGAAACGCAGCGACCTGCGTGAAAAGATCGGCTATATCCCGCAAAAAGCCACCCTGTTCTCCGGGACGATTAAATCCAACCTGCAGTACGCCGATAGCAAATCCACCTTCGAAAATATCCAGCGTGCCGCCCGCATCGCCCAGGCCGAAGAATTCATTAGCACCGTACCCGACGGATATGATGCGCACGTTGCCCAGGGCGGGACGAATTTTTCGGGCGGGCAAAAACAGCGCCTGTCGATTGCGCGTGCCCTGGTGAAAAACGCGCCCATTTACATCTTCGATGATAGCTTCTCAGCGTTGGATATGAAAACCGACGCCGCCCTGCGCGAGGCCCTGCACCGGGAAACGGGCGGGAGCACCTTGTTCATTGTCGCCCAGCGCGTGGGCACCATCCTTACCGCCGACCAGATTATTGTGCTCGAAAATGGCGAGATCGTCGGCAAGGGCACCCACCGCGAGCTGCTGCACAGCTGCGAGGTCTACCGCGAAATTGCCATGTCACAACTATCGGAGGATGAACTTGAACAGGCCTAGGATGGGTGGTATGGGCGGCGGCCGTTTCGCGCCGGCCGAAAAAGCCAAGGATTCGCGCAAAACGCTGCAGACCCTGCTGCGCTACCTGCAGCCTTATCGGGGGAAGATCATCATTGTGATGGTTTTTGCCGCGTTGTCATCCGTGTTCTCCATTGTCGGCCCCAAGCTGCTGGGCAATGTGACCACCAAGCTCGCCGACGGACTGATCGCCTACTATTTGGGGGCCGGGCTGTACATGGATTTTGCTTACATGGGCAGGCTGATCGTGATCCTTATCAGCCTGTACCTGATCTCCATGATATTTTCTTACATTCAGGCCTTCATCATGTCCGGCGTTTCCATGCAGGTCACCTACAACCTGCGCAAGGAAATCGATCAGAAGATCAGCCGGCTGCCGCTCAAGTACTACGACACCACCACGCACGGCGAGGTCCTTTCGCGGATCACGAACGATGTCGACTTGATCAGTCAATCGCTGAACCAGAGCATCTCCCAGTTGATCACCTCCGTTGCGACCGTGATCGGTGTGCTGGCGATGATGCTGAGCATCAATGTGCTGATGACCGTGGCAGCCATTTTGACGGTGTCGATGTCGTTCGGGCTCATCGGAGCGATCATCCGCACCTCGCAGAAATTATTCAGGGCGCAGCAAGACTCGCTTGGCAATATGAACGGGCATGTGGAAGAGATGTATGGCGGGCACTCCATCGTTCAGGCTTTCAACCGCCAGGATGACTCGATCGAGCGCTTCTACCAGATCAACGAAAAGCTGTCCGACAGCGCCTGGAAGTCGCAGTTTTTCACCAGCATCATGCAGCCCATGATGCAGTTCATCAGCAACCTCGGCTACGTGATCGTCTGCATTCTGGGTGGTTACCTGGCGGTAAAAAAGGTGATTGAGATCGGCGATATCCAATCCTTCATCCAATACACGCGGAATTTCACCGCGCCGATCACGCAGCTTGCGTCCATCTCCAACACCCTCCAGCAGACCATCGCAGCTTCGGAGAGAGTGTTCGAATTTCTCGATGAGCCGGAGGAGAGCCCGGAACGCAGCCTGGCGTATGCCGGTGCGTTCACGGGCGCCGTGTCGTTTGAACATGTAGCCTTCGGTTATAACGCTGCTGAGCCGATCATCCATGACTTTTCCGCCAACGTACTGCAAGGCGAAAAGGTGGCAATTGTTGGCCCAACCGGCGCGGGAAAAACGACGCTCGTGAAACTGCTAATGCGGTTTTATGATGTCAATGGTGGCAATATCAAGCTCGATGGGCACAGCATATACGACTTAAGCAGAAACGAGTTGCGCTCTGTCTTTGGGATGGTCTTGCAGGATACCTGGCTGTATAACGCTTCCATTCTCAATAATATCCGCTATGGGACGTTCGGCGCGACCCGTGAGCAGGTCATCGCCGCCGCCAAGGTCGCCCATTGTGACGATTTCATCCGGACGCTGCCCCAGGATTACGACACCATCCTGAACGAAGAGTCGGACAATATCTCACAAGGGCAAAAGCAATTATTGACCATTGCCCGGGTGATCCTTGCAAATCCGAGGATCTTGATCCTGGACGAGGCGACCAGCTCCGTTGACACCCGTACGGAGATCCTGATCCAGAAGGCAATGGACGCGCTGATGAAAGGGAGAACGAGTTTCATTATTGCACACAGACTCTCGACGATCAAGAATGCCGATCTCATCCTCGTCTTGAATCATGGGGATGTTATCGAACAGGGAAATCACGCGGAGCTGCTGGCGGCGGGCGGGTTTTACGCTGGAATGTACAACAGTCAATTCGAAAAAAGGAGTTTGGAACATGTCGGATAATCAAGGAAAGAGCGAATACGAACAGGATTTCACGCCCAAAACGGCCAACCGGAAGATCAATAAAGGGCTGCTCATCACTCTTGCGATTGTCATCGTGTTGATCGGTCTGGGGATCGCCGGGTACTTTATCTACGAAGGCAGTTTCTATTACCAGACGGACAATGCCAAGGTGGACGCGCTGGTTTACCAGCTCACCGCCACCGCCTCCGGGAAACTGGAAAAATTGTATGTCTCGCAAGGCGAAGATGTAAGCGCGGGACAGGTGCTCGCGCAGGTGGAGAACGGTTCGCTCCTCCGATCCCCCATCGACGGCACAGTCATTAATATCACCATGCAAGAGGGGGACTATGTGACCCCGGCGGATGTCGTGCTGGTCGTAGCCAATACAACGGATATTTACATTACGGCAAATGTGGAAGAAACGAATATCCTCAAAATCCATCCAGGGCAGAGCGCGACCGTTTCACTGGACGCGTATGGCCGGAGTTTTGACGGTTTTGTTGATGTTGTCAATACGGTCACCTCGGCCAAACTCAGTGGTTCCCTCACCAGCTTTACCACCTCCGGCACATACACCAAGGTAACGCAGCTGATCCCGGTCAAGATCAGGCTGCTCGATGCCATCGACCTGGCAGATATCATAGGCACAAACGCAACCGTAAAAATCCGGATTAAGTAAACGCAAATAAATTCATTATGATCATCGAATAATTTTTTTGGAGGTACTGTCTCATGAACAATCAATCTGGAACCAAACAGATTCGGAAATGGATCTGGGCCATTCTGCTGGTTGTGGTCCTTGCAGTCGCAGCGGTTGCCTGTGGAGCCGTGCAGCAGGGTAACTCAGGCACGGCTGGGACCCAATACCAGACGGTCCAGGTGGAAAAAGGCACATTGATCGAAAATATTGGAGCGACAGGGGCGGTCCGTTCGAATCAGTCCGGTATGCTTATCTGGAAAACCGCTGGCACCGTTGGCGCGGTGAATGTCAGGGCAGGGGATAAAGCCAAAATGGGAGATGTACTGGCCACTCTCAAGTCGGATGCGAACCTGGTTGCGCTCCAGGCAAACCTGACCATCGCCCAGGAGAATCTTGCCCAGATGATTTCCCCGCAGGCGGTTGCCAATGCCAGGCTGGCGGTTACCACAGCGCAGACCAACGTGAACAATGCGCAGACTGCCTTGAACAACGAGCAGTACTGGCAGAACACATCCCTGATCCAGAACTACTATGCCAATTATGTGCTCGCCAAGGACAGGCTGGACAAGGCGCAAACAGCCTTCGATAATACGCATGCCCGAGGCGAATATATCAATAACTCCAACCAGGCGGCCGCCTATAACACGCTCTATACCGCCCAGCAGGCTTACAATACCGCCTAGTATTACTACAGCCTGTATTCGCAGGCGCCGACCCAGAACAATATGGACCAGGCCCAGGCGACCCTCGATCTGGCCAACGCCACGTTGAAAAATGCCCAGATTTACCTGGCGGCGTTGACCGGCGGGACGGTACCCGCAGACGCCACCGGCTCAGACCTGTTCAAGCTCAACCAGGCCAGGCTGGCCGTCCAGATCGCCCAGGCGAATCTGGATTCGACTCAGATAACTGCCCCCTTCGATGGCACCGTCACCGAGGTCAACAGCATGGTGGGCGATCAGGTTTCTCCTGCTACCAGGGCGTTCCGGCTGGATGATTTGTCCAAGTTAAAGGTGGATGTGCAGGTTTCGGAAGTGGATATCAATACGGTCCAGGTCGGGCAGCCGGTAACTTTGACCTTCGATGCCGTCGCCGGGAAAACATATCATGGCAAAGTGGAAGAGGTGGACCAGGTCGGCAACGCTGTCCAGGGCGCGGTCAACTTTACTGTTACCGTGGTATTGACCGATCCGGATGCCTCGGTCAAGCCGGGTATGACCGCGACGGTCTCCATTATTGTTAAACAATTGAGTAATGTCTTGTTGGTGCCAGACCGGGCGGTGCGCCTGGTGAAAAATCAGCATGTGGTATATGTGCTGCAAAATGGCCAGCCCCAGATGGTAAAAATCACCCTGGGCGCCTCCTCCGATACGCAGAGTGAAGTGGCTTCCGGTGATTTAAAGGTCGGCGATGCCATCATCTTGAATCCGCTTTCGAGCCCGTCCACCCTCCCCTGACGGCGGTGGCGGGGCTGCCAGAGCAAGCTGGCGCGAGTGGATTATTCTCTTTCTTCCTCTTGCAGTGCATCTTCAATGGCTTGATCAAGTGTCATTGCCTGGCCCTCAGACCACGCTTTATTGAAAGCCTCATCGCCTAGAGAAGCCTTAACTAATTGAATGGTGTTGTTGTAGGAAGTTTGAGCGGAAAACGGCCAATTCATTTTGGAAGCGCTCAATGCACCGATAAGCCGCGCTGGCCTGGCTAATTGATTCTGTCTCCGAAAAACATCCACCAATTCAGCCAGGCATAATCTGACAATGCGCCAGGATCTCACTTCATATGCCCGGCAGGAGTCGGACCTGCAATCAATCGATAATGAGGCGAGTAGTAAATCAGTATCACCATGAAACAGGAAACACCGGCATTCGTTGACGAATGGCGTTTTAATAGCATTATAAATAAGGTATTGCGGATGATCCATAGTTTCCCCTGATATCAGGGAAGGGTGCGGTTCGGAACAGGTCCGCTTGGGGGCACTCCTATATACGGGTATTAGCAGGGCTATCACGGTTGAATGGACCGGATGACCACGCTAACGACCCGTTTTGTTTTAACCTGGGAATACAGACCACCCGCGCGGGAAACTCTTAACGGAAACATGGGTGATGAAGAAAGTCGCCGCTATCCGCTTCCCCACCCTAATGGAGGCCATCCCCAAATCCTTTGGATATGGGGATGGCAGGGAGGGGCTTTATGTTTTTCAAACTCGTAATCGCTGACGCGCAAGGGAGACTCAACTTACCGCTTTTTTCACGAGCGCGGCAATCCTTGCCTCTTCAGCGGCGGTCAACTCCTTCAACGCGTAACGGGTCGGCCACATGGAGCTTTCATCGAGGTTCGCCGCATCATTGAAGCCGAGCTCTGCGTACCTCGTGTTGAACTTCTCCGCGTATTGGAAAAAACAGACGATCTTGCCGTCCTTGGCGTACGCGGGGAAGCCGTACCAGGTTTTTGGCATGAGGGTCGGTGCGCTGGCTTTTATGATCACATGCAGCCGCTCGGCCATGGAGCGGTCCGGTTCCTTCAACGCCGCGATCGCCGCAAGCACGGCCTGTTCGCCTTCCTCCCTGTCCTTGGAGGCGCGCGCTTCTGCCTTCAGTTCCTGGGCACGCGCCTTCATCGCAGCTTTTTCCTCGTTCGTGAAACCTGTGGACTTCTTAGCAGTGCTTTTACCTGTATCCATGAGAATCTCCTTATGGCGAATGTTCCTGGTGAATGACTGATACCACATGCACAGTGTGCATGCGAAATTTGTCGCTTGTGTGCTCACATGTCCTGAATAAGCCCGATGATGTTACCGTCAGCGTCTCTTACACTGGCTACCAACCTTCCGCCGCCGACGTCTTGTATCTCCCGCAAGATTTGTGAGCCAAAGTCCAAGAGAGATTGTAAACTCTGCTTGATGTCATCGACGTGGTAAAAGGCTGTCATTCCAGCCTCGGGGCTATTTGGAACCAATCCGATCTCTTGGTCTCCAACCTTGAAGCCAATATAATATGGCTGATCCGTATATGGATCCACGCCCAAGAGCGTGTGGAATTGCATCTTTGCCCGAGCTATATCGTTGACGGGATAGATGATTGTTCTGATACCTTTATTCATACTCTAGCTCCTTTACTTGTAAATTTCACCAATTAGTTATACAATAAAGATACTCTAAAATAAAGATATTGTCAAGAGGCTTGGATATGGTGGAACGCAAAAAGATCGATTTAATAATACGGACCAATATAGCTGCCAGGGAATACGGCATACAGATGACGCTATATCGCAACATGGTTTTCGGAAAACTGGGCGTCAATGGCACCGATATGGAATGTCTTGGGTATTTATTATCAAAACACATCTCCACGCCCACGGAGCTTGCCAAATATACTGGTCTCAGTTCCGGTGCGACGACCGCGATGCTCGATCGGCTCGAAAAGGGGGGCTTTATCGAACGTCGGCCCAACCCGGATGATCGCCGCGGAACGCTCATCGTTCTCGCAAAATCAGGAGCGGAAAAGGTGGCGCCTTGGTTTGCGCCTGTGGGAAAGGCACAGGAGGAACTCATTTCGAATTGCTCAGAAGAAGATCTGCAATTGATCTCCGGCTTCTTTGAACAATATGCAAAAATATGGGAACAAGAACGCAAGAAACTCGAAAATTTATAAGGAACAAACAGATCAAAATCTCATCAATTCATTTGCAATGAACATCCCCCTCTCAACTTTGTATTATCCCGATATACAGGATCCCCTTGGGGGCACACAAAAACACGCCATCAAAGGCGCTTTTTTGATTCATGATTTATGGGCTATACCCTTTCAGGGCACAGGCTGGCTGGGTTGCCAGCCGCTTAGCGGTGTCAGTTGTATCTGCTTCGAAAGAGCATAGGCGGTCGGCAGGTCGCTGTCGCTGAACACGAGCACGCGGCCGGCGACGATCACGGAGTTGTTCGGCGAGGCGATCTGCTTCAGGCCACCCGGCACCTGCCCTTTCCAACCCCGTCCCGTAATGAGGTAGTCGCCCGCCTGCGTACCCGTGGTGCGTGTGCCGACGTAAGCAAAAACAGTATTTTTCGAAGGATCCGTGAACTGCACACTGTAGTAGCGATCGTTCATGTCGGGTACGTGCAAGACCAGCGGCCCTTGACGGAGATCCAGCCAGCCGGCGGTCAAGAGAGTGTCATGGTTCACACCCACGGTCAGAGGATTTCGAGCTCGAGGCGGTTTGCGCAGCCAGGGGCTCCGCAAAAAGTGCTTTGGGGCTGCGTATGGAGCGTATTGACCGGGATGGGGCCGTCGCCGAACCCTTTAGTGAGCGCCGCCCGCTTGTACACGGAGAGCATCAGGCGCGGCCAAAAGTAGATCACCACGCACCACACCACGACCACCACCGCAGCGAAGATCAGTAAATTCTGGATGTTCATAGCCATCAGCTCACTTCGACCACCGGTGGGACGATGTACTCGCCCTTGAGGATGGCCTCGCCGGGGATGTAGACGCGCAGCCAGAGGATGAAATTGCCCGAAGGAGCGGGCAGCCAGTTGGAGGCGTGCCCTGCTGGAGCCGCCTTTTGAATGTATACATCGACCGAACCATCGGGGTTTTGCGCCAGGCCGGTCCGATCGCTGACGCTGTAGCGGTTGAGCGGATTCGCCACAAAGTGATTCCCCGCATCCCCCATCGTCAGCGACCAGAAGGCCTTGTTCGGCGGGAGTCCTCCCGGCGGGAAGTGCATGACGTAGTCGTGCGCCCCGGAGAGCGCATGGCCGCGCGCCGTCTGAGTTCGTCCACCAATACATCGCCTCTGCGGGTGTGTTCACCGGGCCGGGAAATAACTGGGCGTGCGCGGCGCGCAGGAACATGCCGTTGCCGGGCTCGCCCAACCCGTACATGGTGATCCAGCCGTTGACCTTTTTGGCCTTGATCCGGGCGTAAACCTGGGCCGAGACGAACGCCAGCCCGAAGCCGATCAGGGCGCCCTGAATGATGGCATTCCGCAAGATCATGTTCTGGGGAAAGAGGGCGGTGTGGACGAGGAAATAGACGCATACCGCGCCGATGAGGATCGCAAGGTAAGAGTAGAGTTTGCTCATGGCTTTATCCTATCACTTTTGGCTTAATAATGTTAGCTGTATCTGCTTCGCGAGCCCATAGGCAGTTGCTAGGTCGCTGTCATTGTATACAAGCACGCGGCCGAGCACGAGCACCGAGTTGTTCGGCGAGGCGATCTGCTTCATGCCGCCGGCACCTGTCCCTTCCAGCCGGGTCCCGTAATGAGATAGTCGCCTGCCTGCGTGCCGGTGGCGCGCGTGCCGACATAGGCGAAGTCGACGTCAAACGGGTCAGTGAACTGCACGCTGTAGTAGCGCCCGGAGAAGTCCGGCACATGCAGGACCAGCGGCCCTTTGGAGAGGTCGAGCCAGCCGACCGTCAGGAGCGTGTCGTGGTTCACGCCGGTGGTCAATAATTTTGAGGCCGAAGCGGGCGGGTGGAGGGGATCCGCAAAAAGTGCCTGGGACTCCGTATAGAGCGTATTGATCGGGATGGGGCCCGTCGCCGCCTCCTTGATTGAGGATTGCTTTTTTGTAGATGTTGCTCACGAAGTGCGGCCAAAAGTAGATGAGGAGAAACGTGCCAAGCACCCATGCCACAAGCATGACCGAACCGAATATGAGTAGATGTTTATGCTTCATAACAGGCATCACTTTACTTCGACGACCGGCGGCACCTGGTACTTGCCGTTCAGGACAGTTTGACCCGGCAGATACACGCGCAGCCAGAGGATGAAGTTGCCGGTTGGCGCAGGCAGCCAGTTGGACGTCGTGCCCCGCCGGAGCCGCGTTCTGAATGGAAATATCGACCGAACCGTCGGGGTTTTGGGCAAGCCCGGAGCGATCGCTGACGCTGTACCGGTTGAGCGGATTCGCCACAAAGTGATTTTTCGCATCCCCCATCGTCAGCGACCAGAAGGCCTTGTTCGGCGGAAGCCCGCCTGCCGGAAAGTGCATGATGTAGTTGTGCGCTCCGGAGAGCTTTTGGCCTGCGTTATCTACTTTCGTCGTCCAGTACATCGCCTCTTGGGGTACGTTGATGGGGCCCGTAAAAGTGATGGCGCACGCGCCGCGCAAAAGGATCCCATTGCCGGGCTCGCCGCATCCATACATGGTCGTCCAGCCGTTGACCTTCGTGACGTAGGCTTTCGGGAAAATGAATATCGTGATAAAAGCCAGTCCGGCACCGATCAGGATGCCTTGGATGACATCCAGGAAGACGGTTCTTTTTGGACTAAAATTCCACATGAAGATAGATTTCATACTCATACAAGAATTATATTGCATTTTGGCTCTTATTGATCAAGAGCGCTACCGTGACAAACGCCAGCCCGCCGCCGAAGAGGATGCCTTGCACCACCAGGCAGTTCAGGTTACCGGCCACCCTCTCGACTTTGGATTATCCCTATATACAGCATCCCCTTGGGGGGCACTACCATCGCCTGCCAATTCAGGCGGGGTTTGTTTCCGGGCGCTCTCATTACCAAGGGGGGATAGACTGCATAAACCCACAAGGTGCGCGGCGCGCGAGGGGCACATTATGTACGGATAATACTTTTCAATTTCCATTCCTCCCCATCCGTAGTATAGTATGCCTATGCCTGAAGAACCCTCCCGTCCCGATCCCGATAAACTGCTTGCCCAGATCCAGGCCGAAGAGCAGGCCCAGAAACGCGGCCACCTGAAGATCTTCCTGGGCTATGCCGCCGGGGTCGGCAAGACCTATGCCATGCTGGAAGCCGCCCACCAGCGCAAGAACGAAGGCGTGGATGTGGTGGTGGGCTACGTCGAGACCCATAAACGGGTCGAGACCGAGGCGCTCGTCAGCGGGCTGGAAGTCATCCCGCCCCGCCAGATCACCTATCACAATATCCAGTTGGCCGAGATGGATATTGACGCCATCCTGAAGCGCAACCCCCGCCTCGTCCTGGTGGACGAGCTGGCGCATACCAACGTGCCCGGTTCCCGCCATGCCAAGCGCCACGCCGATGTGGAAGAACTGCTGGATGCCGGCATCGATGTGTATACCACCATCAACATCCAGCATATCGAAAGCCTGAACGATGTGGTTGCCCAGATCACCGGCATGACCGTGCGCGAGACCATCCCCGACAGCGTGATCGACGCGGTCACCGATATCGAATTGGTCGACCTGCCGCCGGATGAGCTGATCAAGCGCCTGCAGGACGGCAAAGTGTACGTCCCCGACCAGGCCCAGCGCGCCATCGAGAAATTCTTCCGCAAAGGCAACCTGACCGCCCTGCGCGAGTTGACCATGCGCCGCGCCGCCGAACGGGTGGATGACCAGATGCGCGCCTACATGCGCACGAGCGCCATCCCCGGGCCCTGGCCGGCCAGCGAACGCCTGTTGGTCTGCATCAGCCCGGGCGCGCTCGGCGAACGTCTGATCCGCACCGCCCGCCGCCTGGCCGACGAACTCAAGGCCGAATGGTTCGCCGTCTACGTGGAAACGCCCGACCAGGCCAGCATCTCCCAGGAACAGCGCGACCAGGTGGCCAGCTTCCCTGCGCCTGGCCGAGGAACTGGGTGCCCGCACCGTCAGCCGGCCCGGGCGAGTCCGTCGCCGAGACCGTGCTGGACTACGCCCACCGCCATAACATCACCAAGATCATCGCCGGGAAACCGGTCCACTCCCGCTGGATCGAATTCCTGCGCGGCTCGATGGTCGACCGCCTGATCCGCATGAGCGGGAACATCGATGTCTATGTCATCAGCAGCGAAGCCGAGCCGCAGACCCGCCGGATCGTGGAAGGCTGGCGGCCGCATCGTCCCCTTGGGCGCTACCTGCTGGGACTGCTGCTGGTGGCGGCCGCCACCGGCCTGAGCGCCCTGGTCGCCCCGTATATCCATCCCACCAATCTGATCGTCATCTATCTGCTCTCGGTGGTGCTGGCAGCCGTCTACCTGGGCCGCGGCCCGGCCATCCTGGTCTCCATTCTGGGCGTGGCAGCTTTCGATTACTTCTTCGTGCCGCCGCGCCTGACCCTGGCCGTGGCCGATACCGAATACCTGCTCACCTTCATCGGCCTGCTGGCCGTCAGCCTGGTCATCAGCCAGTTGACCGCCATGGTGCGCGGGCAGGCCGAGGCGGTCCAGCGCCGCGAAGCCGAAACCGTGGAACTGTACGAGCTTGGCCGGGACCTGACCGTGGCCGCGGACCTGGATGCCGTCGCCCAGGCTGCCATTTCCCACGTCGGCCAGACCTTCGGCCGGGAGGTGGCCATCTTCCTGCCGGTCAATAATGACCTGAAAGTATATGCCGCTCAGCCCCGGCCTGGCCATCTCCGATAATGACCAGGCGGTGGCCGCCTGGGTTTTCGAACATGGCCAGGAGGCCGGCCGGGGCACCGAGACCCTCCCGGAAGCCTCCATGCGCTACCAGCCGCTCAAGACCACCCGCGGCGTGGTGGGCGTGCTGGGCGTCAAGCCGATCGACCCGGCCCGGCATTTGACCCGTGACCAGCTGCGCACCCTGGATGCCTTCGCCAACCAGATCGGCCTGGCCGTCGAACGCGCCAGCCTGGCCGAACAGGCCCGCCAGGCCGAAGTGCTGGAGATCACCGATAAGCTCCAGATCTGCCCTGCTCAACTCCATCTCGCATGACCTGCGCACGCCGCTGGTCTCCATCACCGGCGCATTGAGCAGCCTGGCGGATGACCAGATCGTCCTGGACGCCTCCGCCCGGCGCAGCCTGATCGAAACCGCCAGCGAGGAAGCCGACCGGCTCAACCGGCTGGTGGGCAACCTGCTCGATATGACCCGCCTGGAATCCGGGGCGATGCGCTTCAAGAAGGAAGCCCTGCGATATCCAGGATGTGGTCGGCTCGGCGCTGGAGGAGTTGGGCAGCCGCCTCGGGAAGCGCTCCATCAATATCGACATTCCCGACGAACTCCCCCTGGTCCAGTTGGATTTCGTGCTGGTCGAACGGGTCCTGGTGAACGTCATCGACAATGCCCTCAAGTATTCCCCAGCCGACACACCCATCGAGATCAAGGCGCACGCCGCCGGCGCCTTCCTGGAAATCGAGGTGGCCGACCGTGGCACGGGCATCCCGCCGGAGGATTTGACCCGCATCTTCGACAAATTCTACCGTGTCCAGCGCCCCGATAATGTCAGCGGCACCGGCCTGGGGCTGTCCATCAGCAAAGGCATCGTCCAGGCGCAGGGCGGCTTTATTGCCGCCGAGAATCGGCAAGGCGGGGGTACAATTATCACCATATCCCTTCCTTTGCAATGAATGCATTTTTTTTTATCCATTGTCCGCGTGTTTTCAGAGAATCCTTTATGGCTGAAACCGATTTGCGCGTACTGGTGGTGGATGACGAGCGTTCGATCCGCCGTTTCTTGAAGGCCTCCCTGGGCAGCCAGTTCGTCATCCTGGAGGCCACCAACGGGGAAGAGGCCCTCACCGCCGCCGCCACCGAACATCCCGATATCATCATCCTCGACCTGGGGCTGCCCGACATGGACGGCGTGGAGGTCACGCGCCGCCTGCGCGAATGGACCCAGATCCCCATCATCATCGTCTCGGTGCGCGAACAGGAACGCGACAAGATCGCCGCCCTGGATGCCGGCGCGGACGATTACCTGACCAAACCCTTCGGCGTGGGGGAATTGATGGCCCGCCTGCGGGTGGCCTTGCGGCGTTCCGCCCAGATCGACATGGAACCGGTCTTCCGGACCGGGAATCTGGTGGTGGATCTGAACCAGCGCGAAGTCAGGCTGAATGAGCAGCTCCTCGCCCTGACGCCCACCGAATACGACCTGCTGCGCACGCTGGCCAAACATGCCGGGAAGGTGCTTACCCACGACCAGTTGCTGCGCGCCGTCTGGGGCACCGCCTACGAAAGCGAAACGCACATGCTTCAGGTCAATATCAGCAACCTGCGCCGCAAGATCGAGCCGGACCCGGCCCGGCCAATCTATATCGTCACCGAGCCGGGGGTTGGTTACCGGCTGAAGATCGTTTGACACCATGTTTCCTTGGGGGAAAGAATTAAAAAAGGGATTTGCCCTTTTTTCTGCCCTTCTTTCTTGACACTTTCTTGATGTATTTTTGGCGTTTCTTGTCACTGGCTTGATGCAACTATATATACAATCCAGTCCGTTGCCTTGACACAGCCTTGACATATTTTGACGATTTATTGTCATCAAGCTTGACGTACCTGCCGTAGTATCCACTATTGGGTATCGATTTAATCGGCATGGGAGCCAGACGTATGAAGAAGAAAAAGAGATCGAACAGTTGGAAATTGGTTGTGCAAGGGTCTGCCCATCGCAGCCGCGGCCGGATCCGCTTTTCTGCCATTGCAGCGGCTGGGACAGCAGTTGATGATGCTGATCGTCCTGGTATGGATCCAGGTGTTTTTCATCATCGAATGTTTCCTGATTAACAAGTGAGTTGTGATTTGATGGACGAAAAAAAACTGCGCGTCCTGGTGGTGGACGATGAACGTCCCATCCGGAGATTTCTGAACGCTTCCCTGAGCGGAGCATATACGGTCCTGGAAGCGGCCACGGGGGAAGAGGCCCTGGCCATGGCTGTGTCCGGTCGCCCCGACGTGATCCTCCTGGACCTGGGGCTGCCCGATATGGACGGCGTGGATCTGACCCGCCGCCTGCGCGAGTGGACCCAGATCCCGATCATCGTGGTTTCGGTCCGGGACCAGGAAGAGGATAAGATCACCGCCCTGGATGCAGGCGCGGATGACTACCTGACCAAACCCTTCGGGGTTGGAGAATTGATGGCCCGCCTGCGGGTGGTCCTGCGCCGGGCAATCCACTCCGGAAAGCGAACCGGTCTTTCAAGCTGATCATCTGACCGTGGACCTGACCCGGCGGGAAGTGATCGTCGAATGGCCAGAGTCACCAGCCTGACCCCCACCGAATACGACATCCTGCGGGTGTTGATCCAGAATGCCGGGAAAGTCCTCACCCACCAGCAGCTCATCCACCTGGTCTGGGGCAATAATTATGAAGCCGATTCGCATCTCCTGCGGGTCAACATCAGCAACCTGCGCCGGAAGATCGAACCCGATCCTTCCCGGCCGTGCTTTGTCATGACCGAACCGGGCGTTGGATACCGCCTTAAAACTGTCGAGGCCGCCAGGCATTGATCCAGAAAATAATTTGCTCGAAACCATCACCGGAAAAAGGTAACCATGTTTTTCTCCATTGCATTACTTATTGTGATCGTCTTCCTGGCTTTCAAAGCCGCTCCTGTCGAAAAGAAGGAGCATGCCGCCATCCACGGCGCCGGGCAGATCGGCCTGCTGGCCGCCCTGGCATTGTTTGGCGTGGATTATTTCACCTCCTATTTCTATGCCACCGGCGAGATGATGAGCGCCCTGCATCCCTACAACCTGCAGAAATATGCCTTCATCGCAGTCATCATCATCGCGTTTGCCAATGCCGTGTTCGGTTTCCTGTACATGTATTCGCTGGGCGTTTTCAACGAAGGCGGCGGTTCCTATACTGCCTCGATGCGCTACCTTGCGCCGGGATTGAGCCTGGTCGTGGCGGTCGTCCTGCTCCAGGACTACATCTTCACCATTGTCGTCTCCAGCCTGTCCGGCGTGGACCAGTTGCTCTCGTTGACCAATTCTTATAACATTCCCTGGATCTACCACGTCGGTCTGGGCATGGCGCTGGTGACCGTCACCTGGTTCCTGACCATCCGCGGCCGGGGCGAGTCTTCCCGGGTGGTTTTCACCATGTTGGGCATCTTCATCTTTCTGACCATTGCCATGGCGGTTGGCTTGTTCCTTGCCAAGGGAAACCGCGTGGCTGCGCTTCCTTACATGCCTGCCGCAAGCCACCCCATCCATCTGGATGGCCACTGTACCACATGCTGACCGCCTCCATGAAAGGCCTGGTGGCCCTGAGCGGCCTGGAAGCCATGTCGAACGGCATCCAATTCGTTGTCAACGAAGATTTCGCCTTGGTGAAATGGGGCAAGAAAAACCTGCCTAAGTTGAAAGGCCTGTGGGAATTCTACAGCGGCAAATCCGGGATCGGCCGCATGGTGCAGACCTCCTTCCTGTTCTACGGCGGCATCACCACCGCCTTCCTGGCTTATTTTGCCATCCACTTCAATGCTTTCGATGGCACGGCCGGACGTTCCCTGGTGGCGAACCTGTCCTTTATCGGTTTTACGCCAGATCCCCGGAGGCATCATCCTGTATTGGGCCTATCAGATCCTGGCGGTCGGGCTGCTGGCCGCCGCCTCCATGACGGCCTTCCAGGACCTGCAGGCCACCGAATGGCGGGATGTGGCCATCGGGGAGATCCCGGAGATCATCGTCTACCGGGATAAGCGCGGCACCTTCACCCGTTCGGTGACGATCGCATTTGTCATTGTCATCATCATCACTTTCATCATCCGGGGACAAACGGCCCTCGGCATTCCCTATTATGGGATCGGTGTGTTCATGCCGATCATGATGATGGGCTTTGCCATCCGCCGGCATATCTTGAAAACCTTCCCGAAAGGCGCCAAGCGTTCCTGGGGTGCCTTCGGAGCCGGGTTTGCGGCGATCCTTTCCGGCCTCGTCTTTATCGGCCAGATCGCCGGCAAATGGACCGAAGGCGGCTGGGTCGTGCTGATCTCCTTCAGCATCCTGGTCCTGACGGCCAACCTGGTGCTCATCTCGCCGGTCGGCTACCGCGAACCCAAGCAGATCTACCGGATCGTGCGCGAGAAGGCGCGTGTCCAGGGTGCCATGGCCTCCATCGTGGAATGGCAGTCCCTGAGGATGCAGGAATATCGCTACAATGTGATCGTCTGGATTGCCCGCTTCTTTGAACTGTTCGGCATCCGCCGCCCGCTGCGCTTGAACCGCCCACCCCGGCCGGGGATTATGATCCACGCCCTGCATGTGGATCATCCCGAAGCCCCCTCCCTGCTCCAGCAGTACCTTGATAACAATCCACCGGAACCCAAACTGGGCGGTGCCCCCAAAGCAGACCGCCCCGGGGGACGAAGAAGGAAAAGCGGACTGATCGTCTCCAAACCCGATTCAAAACGAGTTGCTTGATCGGGCAACTCGTTTTGTATTTAATATCCACGTTGTTCCTCTGATAATTGACAAAATATTGACGCATATATCATGCATTATCTTGACATATCCTTGACGTTCTCCTGGAAAGGCAGGATAATCACTTTCTTGGCTATAAACAAGAGACCGGTGAGTAGATTTATTCCATCAGACAGATTCGAAAGAATATAAACAACAACGGAAAATAGCATGCTTTTCTCCATTGCTTTGCTCATCGTGATCATCTTTCTGGCTTTCAAGGCTGCTCCGGTGGAAAAGAAGGAACATGCCCTGATCCACGGCGCCGGGCAGATCGGCCTGCTGGCCGCCCTGGCGTTGTTTGGCGTGGATTATTTCACCTCCTATTTCTATGCCACCGGCGAAATGATGAGCGCCTTGCACCCTTATAACCTGCAGAAATATGCCTTCATTGCCGTGACCATCATTGCAGTTGCCAATGCTGTCTTCGGTTTCCTGTACATGTATTCCTTGGGGGTATTCAACGAAGGCGGCGGTTCTTATACCGCCTCCATGCGCTACCTGGCGCCCGGGTTGAGCCTGGTGGTGGCAGTGGTGTTGATCCAGGATTATATGTTTACCATCGTGGTTTCCACGCTTTCCGGCGTGGACCAATTGCTGTCCCTGACCAATTCCTATAGCACGCTCTGGGTGATCCGTTTCCTGATCGGGGCGGGCCTGGCAGCCATCACCTGGTGGCTGACCATTCGCGGGCGTGGCGAATCGGCCCGGGTGACCTTCACCATGCTGGGCATATTCGTGATGCTGACCATCGTCATGATGGTCGGTTTGTTCATCGCCAAAGCAAATGGCATAGCAGCCTTCCCATATACCCAGACACAACCAACCCCATCCATCTGGATGGCCGCCTATCATATGTTGACTGCCTCGATGAAGGGACTGGTGGCGCTGAGCGGTCTGGAAGCCATGTCGAATGGCATCCAGTTCGTCATCAACGAAGATTTCGCCCTCGTGAAATGGGGCAAAAAAAATCTGCCGCAGTTGAAAGGCCTGTGGGAATTCTACAGCGGCAAATCGGGCATCGGCCGCCTGGTGCAGACCTCCTTCCTGTTTTACGGGGGGATCACTACTGCTTTCCTGGCATATTTTGCCATCCACTTTAACGCCTTCGATGGCACCCTGGGGCGGTCATTGGTGGGCAACCTGTCTTTTCTGGGGTTCAACCAACTCCCCGGAGGAAACATCCTGTATTGGGCCTACCAGATCCTGGCTGTTGCCATGCTGGCCGCCGCCTCCATGACCGCCTTCCAGGATCTGCAGGCCACTGCCTGGCGGGATGTGGCCATTGGTGAGATCCCGGAAGTGGTGGTGTATCGCAACCCCAAAGGCACTTTTACCCGTTCGGTGACGGCCGGGTTTATCGTTGCAATCCTGATCCAGTTGATCGTGCGCGGCAATACCAGCGCGGCAGTTCCTTATTATGGGATCGGTGTGTTCATGCCGATCATGGTGATGGGTTTTGCCATCCGCCAGCATATTCTGAAAACATTCCCCAAGGGCAGCAAACGTTCCTGGGGAGCCTTCGGAGCCGGGTTTGCCGGCGTACTTTCCGGATTCGTCTTTGTCGGCCAGATCGTTGGCAAGTGGTCCGAAGGCGGCTGGGTGGTTTTGATCTCCTTCAGCATCCTGATCATCGCTGCCAACCTGTTGTTGATCTCCCCGATCGGATATCGCGAACCCAAACAGATCTACCGGATCGTGCGCGAAAAGGCGCGTGTCCAGGGCGCCATGGCCTCCATCGTGGAATGGCAGTCGTTGAAAATGCAGGAATATCGCTACAATATCATTGCGTGGGTCGCACGCTTTTTCGAACTGCTTGGCGTCCGGCGGCCGCTCCGCTTCGAACCGCCTGTTACTGGCTGGCGATTACGACCATGCCCTGCATGAAGACCATCCCGAAGCCCCGTCCCTGCTCCAGCAATATCTGGACAACAAACCGCAGGAGCCAAAATTGGGCGGTGCCCCCAAACAGACCGCCCCGGGGGATGAAGAAGGAAAGAAGGATTAACCCACGCTTAATTCAGAAAGCGCCGAAACAGGCTTGACTGTTTCGGCGCTTTTTATTTCTGGCAGGTAACTGCTCACCCTTGCCTGCGCCAGCCCTGCCTGCGCCAGTACCGCAGGTACAGGTGCACCGTACGTAGGACGGTGTACCGCAGGTACAGGTGCGAAGGGTTTGCCGTATCCTGGCTGCCTGTGGAGCAAAAATCCTGACTTTGTCTGCAATTTTTCCAGGAATACAACCCTCGCAAGGCTGGCCTGCATAATAATTACGGCAGCTGATTGAATCCATTTTCTCTTATCGTGCCGGTAAATTACGTTTATTCGCCGCATTGGCGGCCTGCACTGCGGCCGCCTGACGGCGTCTCTCCGCATTTCGCAGGCCCAGCAGTACCAGCCAGTATACCGTCAGGAACACGACTGCCAGGCCGGTAACGTCGTAGAGGATTGCCATGCGTTGGCAGGGCGGTGTCGGTGCCGGAGTAATAGCCGTGCAGCGTCACGCCGATATACCCGACCAGGCTGAGGACGTGGATGATCCGGAAGGCGCGCCTCCCGATCCGGTTGCGCAGGTAAAAGGTGATCGTGACCAGCAGGATGATGTAAAAAGAGATCACGCCCACGCCCACCCAGAATGGGCGGTACGGGGAGATGAACGGCACCAGGATCTGTGCGAGCGAATAGGGCATGTACAGGTCGAGCATCAGCACGACCACATGCAGCACTGTGAATGCCACTGAAAGCAATGAAATGAATTCGTGGAAATCGTACGTGAACAGGCGGTCCAGCATGCCGTCCAGGTATTTACTGGTGACCGCCAATCCCAGTATGGTGGAAAACCACAAGAGCAGGTAGGCGATGATCCCGGACGCACGTGTCACGTACCACCAGATCTGGACGCTGTCCGCGCGAAGAGAAAGCGCAAATAACTTCCCAGGTCTGCCCGGTCGGGGTCATGGCGGCCACGGCGCCGATCAGGATAAGTCCGATGACGAAAAAGGTGACCAGAATGCTGACCACAACCTGCCAGGCTGAATAAGTTCTTATTTTGATTATCAGGCTGTTGTTGTGACATATGAATCCTCCAAACTTTCCTGGTTGCCCCAGATTTTCTTCTCCTGGTCGACTGCCAGGTAGGTGAACTGGTATGCCGCTGTGGCGGACAATCTCTTCCGCTTCCTGCGGCCCGGCGATCAGCAGGGCCTTGGCGAATACTTCCGCCTCATAGGCATGCGGAGCAATGACCGTGACGCTGATCCAGTCGGAAACCGCCGGTTCTCCCGTGCGGGGATCGATGATGTGGTGGCGGTTCTTCCCGGCCTGTTTCCAGACCCGTTTCGTTATCGTGGAAGTTGCGATGGCGCCCGGGTCGACTTGCAGGGAGGTCAGGATGTTTTCGGGCTGGAGCGGGTCTTCCAACGCCACCGGCCACTGTTCCAGGCCGTCCGGCAACCCCACCAGGAACATATCCCCGCCGGCATCCACGGCGCAGGCCGTTGCATACCCGGAAAGAATATTGGCGGCCTGTTCGGCGATCCAGCCTTTGGCGATCCCGCCCAGGTCGAGCGCCATCCCGGGCGGCAGCAGGATCGTGTGATCCGATTCATCCAGGTCCATTTCGCTGAAGGAAGGATGTTCGCTCGCCAGCAGGGATTCGAACAAGGGCGATGGACCTTGTTCGCGCAGCACCTCCATGCTGCGGTCGTAGCCGGCCCGCTTCAGGTCTGGCAGGATGGACGGGTCGAACAGGCCGCGCGTCAGGTGGAAAAAACGCCGGGCCAGCGCAACCACCGAGAACAGGTCCGGGGAGGCCTGGAAGCGTTTCCCGGCCGACCGGTTGAGTGCGGACAAGTTCACTGTCCTCCGAGAAGCGTGTGAAACGCCTCTCACCGGCCTGGATGAACTTGCTGTGCCTGTTCAAACCCGGCCGCCAGCTGGTCAGCCTGCCCTTCGGCTGCCAGCAGGATGTCGGTGTTCATGGCCCGCAACCGGATTGTTTCCATATCAGGAACCGCGTGTCCTCAGCATGGGCATGGCCTGGCTGGGCTGGATGGGCTGGATGTTGGTGGCCGGAGGATTGGTCGGGGCCGGGGTGGAGAAGAAGGTCAGGCCGTTGCTGGTGGTGGCTGCCGTAAGCCTGGATGGGAGGCAGGCTGGGCAGGGCGATCGGTTGGACCGACGCGGTGCCGACTGCGGCTGGACCGGCTTGGGGGAGTGAGCCAGGATGACCCACCCGCCCAGGAAACTGAGCACGCTGGCAATGGCGATCCAATAACGCAGGATTTTCCTGAATATTTTCATTTCAGCCTCGTTAATTGCCAATGACGGTAATCTGGCCCTGGCTGTTGATCTGGATCAGGCCGTGGTTTTGCAGGTAGAGCAGCAACTGCTGGATCATCTGCATTTCCTGGGAGGCCTGGGCCAACTGCTGGTTATCGCTGTTGAGGGCGGCCTGGTATTGCTGGTCGCGCGCCTGGTATTGGGCGATCTGGCTTTGCAATTGGGCGATCTGGGCCTGGCTGGAGGTCCGTGCTGGCAGAAACACTGGCAGGCGGCTGCGGTTGGGGAATTCGAAGCTGCCACGCCGTTGGGATTGCTGGCCGCATTCACGCCGACCACCAGCATGGACAAGGCCACGATCGCGGTGATGATAAAAGCAGATAAGAAGGCAATAACTTGTTTACGCATGGTATTCTCTCCTGTAAATTTGGTTCTTGGGAATTGCCGTAATGTTGGGATATTTTTACCTCAATCGACGGAATTCCGAATATGCTGTAAGCTTGGCCTAGTATATAGAATAAAGATGAACATAAGATGAATTGTCAGAATTACGTTTTTCCGGCTGGTTTCAGGAATCCAATATCCTGACTTGTTCATCTGTGGTAATGTTTGCGTGCTACAATTTATACAAATCTGTAATCCTGATTTTCATGCTGTGGTCATGTTTGCGTGCTACAATTTGTATTACAAGATAATGTAAAAAATGGAGAGCGGATGTGCGCATTTTGTTGGTGGAAGATAATCGTCGCCTGAGCGACTCGCTGCGGTTGATCCTGCAGGATGACGGCTATGCCGTGGATACTGCCTATGATGGCATCGAGGGGGAGGAAGCCGGCATGATCTCCGGCTACGATGTGATCATCCTGGATATCATGCTGCCGGGAAAGAACGGCCTGGAAGTCTGCCGGGAACTGCGCAACCGGCGCATCACCACCCCGATCCTGATGCTGACCGCCCGCGACGCCCTGGAAGACCGCGTGGTCGGCCTGGATAGCGGCGCGGACGATTACCTGGTCAAGCCTTTCGAAGTGGACGAGCTGCGTGCCCGCATCCGGGCCCTGCTGCGGCGGGAATCCTCCAGCAAAACCGGCGTGCTTGCGCATCGCCGACCTGGAACTGGATCCCGCCTCGCACACCGTCCAGCGCGGCGGCCAGGCCGATCGATCTGACCGCCAAGGAATTTTCCATTCTCGAATACCTGATGCGCCATCCCAACCGCCTGATCACGCGTGAGATGGCCGAAGAGCACCTGTGGAATTACGATCACGTCGTCGCCTCCAACGTGGTGGATGTATACATCCGCCGGCTGCGCCGCAAGATCGACGATCCCTGCCAGGTGAAACTGCTCGAAACCGTGCGCGGGGCCGGCTACCGCATCCGCGTCCCGGAGGAACGATGAGCGCACAGAAAGCGCCTGACGCTTCCCGGCAGGATTGGCTCGATCCTGCACAGCATCCGCTTCCGGCTGGTGCTGTGGTTTTCCGCCATCCTGGCGCTGGTGCTGGTTGCATTCAGCGCTTTCATTTACCTCAACCAGGGCCGCGACATCCTGGGCGAATTCGGAATTCCGCCTGGAACGCAAAATGGCCGCCCTGGAAGTGACGCTGACCGTTACGCCGAACGGGATCCTGGTTCCGCCGGGCGTTTTGCAGGATACGGATGTGCTTGTTTTTACGGATCCGAACGGGCAGGTGCTTGCCAGCCATGGTCCCATCCCTGCCAAGGACACTCAGCGGCCTGGCAGCGCATGCCCAGCAGGAATACCAGCAGGGCCAGAATTCAGCCCGATAGCCCTATCTCCTGGACGCAAGGGAGCGGCACCCTGCACGACCAATTACATGTTTGTCACCGTCCCCTTGCAGAGCGGTTCGGGGCAGAGCGGGCTGGCCATCCTGGGCACTCCGGCCGATCCCTACGGCCTGGCGTCCCGGCTGTTGTTGGAACTGGCGGCCGGCAGCCTGGCAACCCTGGTGATTGCCCTGCTCGGTGGCTACTGGCTGGCCGACCGGGCCATGCGGCCCGTCCATACCATCACCCAGGCCGCCCGCACGATCGGCGAGACCGACCTGAGCCGCCGGTTGAATATGAAAAGCCGGGATGAACTGGGCGAGCTGGCCAATACGTTCGACGGCATGCTTGCGCGCCTGCAGGCCGCCTTCGAACGCCAGCGCCAGTTCGTCGCGGATGCCAGCCACGAATTGCGCACCCCCCTGACCATCGTCAACCTGGAAACCAGCCGCACCCTGGCCTCCCCGCACAAGCCGGAGGAATACCGGCATGCCCTGGCCACCATCCGCAGCGAGAACGATTTCATGACCTCCCTGGTCAATGACCTGCTGACGCTGGCCCGCATGGATGCCGGCCAGGCCGCCATGGAGAGTCTGCCCGTGGATTTGAGCGATGTGGCCCTCGATACCATCGAACGGCTCTCCCCGCTGGCGGCCCGCAACGGTGTCCGGCTGGAAGCCGGCGATCTGCCCGAGGCGCGCATCCTGGGCGACCGCCAGCGCCTGGTCCAGATGGTCAGCAACCTGGTCGATAACGCCATCAAGTATGCGACCGGGCCGGATAAAAAAGTCTCCATCGAAACGGGCGTGACCGCCGGGACTGCCTGGGTGCGTGTTTCGGATAACGGTCCGGGCATTGCCCCGGAACACCTGCCCCACCTGTTCGACCGTTTCTACCGGATCGACCAGGCGCGCACGCGTGCGGTCGATGAGGCCGGACGGTCCAAAGTCTCCCGGCGGCAGTGGGCTGGGTCTCTCGATCGTCCAGTGGATCGTCCAATCGCACGGCGGAGAGATCAAGGTGGAGAGCCAGGTCGGGATCGGCACCACTTTCGAAGCCAGGTTCAAGGCGATTTGATCTGCTTGCATTTCAACTGTCCAAATTCCCCGGGATTCTACGTCTCGGGGAATTTTCTACCCTCCGTTTTAACCGCAAAGATTTACCACCAGGTCGCCACATCGTACCTATAGGGTAAGGCATGAAGCTCCACAGGCTTTTATTTATGAGGCTTAGTATCACAGCGCAATGTCGGATAATCCATCCTGGTGCGCCTTTCCTCCCTTCCCCCTTGGTGCAGCGCCGCCTGGATGCACCTTTCCCCTTCCCCTCCCGTAGGGAGAGGAAGAAACTCCCTTCCCCTCGGGGGAAGGGCCGGGGATGAGGGAGAGAGTGGCAGAAAAACAATTGACAGAGCAGCAAGTTAGTCAACCTTGCGCTGCAATATTGGTGTCCTGGCGCCTTTGTGGTTAATTCCCGGAGGGAACTCTTTAAAACTGCCCATTTTCTCTGGTAAATCTAACCTTGGGTTCATCGCAGTTTCATCTTGCAGTCCTAAAATAAGCGCATAAATTAAACTTTTATGATGGGTTAAGTTCTCGGAGGTTCGTATGACAAAAAATCGAATTCTATATCTCGCGCTGGTGATATTGCTGGCCGGTGTGGCCGCCCTCTCCGGCGCAGCAGCCGGCGGAGCCGTGGTCTACCAAGTCATGAGCCGGATCCAACCTGCCCCGTTGACCGCCTCCGCCCCGGTGACAGAATCGCTCCCCGCCAGCAGCAAAAGCCAAGGCCAGAGCCAGGTCACCACGCTGATCGTCAATACCACCCAGGTCGAGACCACCATCACGCAGGCAGTCCAGAAAGTCGGGCCGTCGGTCGTGACCGTGATTGGTACCGTCCCGGGCCAGATTACTCCCTTTGGGTCGTCCGGCAATGGGACGGTCAGCGGCAGCGGTGTCTTCATTTCCACCCAGGGTTATATCCTGACCAATAACCACGTTGTGTCCGGCACCCAGGGCCACCTGACCATCGTCCTGTCGGATGGCACCCAGGAAACCGCCACGATCGTCGGGGCCGACCAGTATTCCGATATTGCCGTCCTGAAGACGACCGGGAAGGTCCCGGCAGTGGCGACCCTGGGCAATTCGGACGTGCTCAATCCGGGTGAGTCGGTCATCGCCATCGGTTCGCCGCTGGGCGACTTCAAGAACACGGTGACCGTGGGCGTCGTCAGTGCCACGGGCCGTTCGATCGATACCGGTCAGGGCTATTCCATCGACAACTTGATCCAGACCGATGCGGCCATCAACCAGGGCAACTCGGGCGGACCGCTGGTCAACCTGGCCGGGGAAGTGATCGCCATCAATACCCTCATCGTGCGCAACAGCGGCACCGGGACGGTGGCGGAAGGGCTGGGCTTTGCCATCCCGATCAATACCGCCAAAGCGGTCGCCGAACAGCTCATCCAGAACGGCTCGATCGCGCATCCCTACCTGGGGATCAGTTTCCAGCCCGTCACGCCTGATATTGCCAACGCCTATAACCTGCCGGTGCAATGGGGCGCATATGTCACCGACGTGGCCGCCAACAGCCCGGCCAGCCAGGCCGGCCTGCAGCAGGGCGATATCATCACCAGCATTGGCGGCGTTTCCCTGGACGCAACGCACGATTATATCAACACGCTGTTCAACTTCAAGCTCGGCGACCAGGTGACTGTGGTATTCAACCGCAATGGCAAAACCATGCAGGCGCCGGTCACCCTGGGGAGTGGAAATTAGAAGTAACCAATCCTCTTACCGGGAAATTCGACCTGGATACAGACCCATCCCTCGTTTCGGCGAGGGATGGTCTTTGTTAATGCCCCTTTATATCCGCACTTGACTATGTACCTGCCCTAAAATTGCTCTCGCCGCCTTGAGCATGGTTTTTGGATGAGTTACGCCTTATCTTCGGTGGAATCCCCTGCAGCCTGGTCTTCTTCTTCGCCGCTATCGATCTTTCGGGTGCGGTATCCCTCATAATCGGGTACCAGCCGGTCATATTCCCCATCCATGAGCGGAGACGAGATCATGAAATCGGCCGAAGCCCGGTTGCAGGCGATCGGGATATTCCATACCACTGCCATTCGCAAGAGTGCCTTGACATCCGGATCATGCGGCATCGGTTCGAGGGGGTCCCAGAAGAAGATAAGGAAATCTATCTCGTTACTGGCAATCTTGGCGCCGACTTGTTGATCGCCGCCCAAGGGCCCGCTTTGGAGTTTCGTAATTTTGAAGCCAAGTTCACGTTCCAGGATCGCGCCGGTGGTGCCGGTTGCGTACACTTCATGGTGCGCCAGGAGATCGCAGTTGAATTTGGCCCATTCCACCAGGTCCTTTTTTTTATTGTCATGTGCGACAAGCGCGATCCTCTTATCATGTTCCATGGCAATTCTTTTATAAGCCATACGTTTTCCTTTGGCCTTTCTGCACTGTGGCGAAAAACAGCGCTAAAAACGAGCAGCATATTGCATTGGGTCAACTGGCTCATTATGACACATTTCTGGCAAACCACTGGAACCTGTTTTTCTCATGGATTATCCGAATAAGACTATCTGGCAATTAAATAACCGCCGATGAGCAAAGCAATAATTCCTAAAACACGGGATAAATCGATGTGCCGGGTGGCGACACCTAATAAGCCGAAATGGTCGATGATTATTCCTACCACCAGTTGGCCGATGATGATCAGGGTTACCATCATCGTGCTCCCTAAACGCGGTAATGTAACACTGATCGTCTGGTATAGGATCAATCCGAAAATGCCGGCTCCCAACATGTACCACGGCAAGGTGCGCCAATCCCGGATTTTTTCTCCGCCGACGATAACAAGGAGGATGCCTGACAGTATCATTCCACTAAGATGGACAATAAAGCTGCTTGCAGTTCCACCAATTTTTTGCCCCATTGCCCCGGCGATGGGCGATTGTATGCCCACTGCTGCGCCGCCCATCAAACCGATGAGAATCACCAACCAATATCCCATAAATCGCTCCTTGTTGAGATTAATTTTGAAAAACCAGGCTATAGCGGGATGAGCATTGTTGCAGCCATGCCGCTCAGGTCTTGAACCGTAGTCTCAGGCATATTATTCACTCCACCTTGAGCGAGGCAATGATCATCTCACCCACGCGCTGGACTTTGCCGTTCAGGCTGGCTCCGGCCTGGCAATGTACCGGGGCGGCGCTGAAGATGAACCCAAACTCCATGTCACCACGCCTGATGTTGGCTGTGCTTTCGCTCTGGTGATACCAGATCGAAGTTACTTCTCCGGTTGGGCAAACCAGGAGTATTCGCTGGGCAGGCTGGTCGCTGGCGCTGGGGCAACCTTCTTTCCGGCCGGCCCGCACTGGCCGCGGTAATAGGCCCACTCGTCGCACGAGCCGCCATCCGGGAAGATGCACAGGCCGCCCTGGCTTCCATCCGCGGCGGTGACAATTTTGGACTGGTATCCCTGCTGTTTGCAGTAGACAGACGCCGGGTTGGCAATATTGTCTTGAGAGGTTGGGTCGGCCTGCCTGGAACTGCAGGACGCCAGCCCGGCTATGCAAACCAACACCAATGCAATCAGAAATATTTTGTGGATCATGTGTTCCTCCTCGGGAATTACCTGGGATATCCGGCATGTGCCTGGTTTCACAAACGAGACGGTGGATTTCCAGTAAAAGTTCCCGCTTCCGTGAGGATTCCTGAAGAGAATAACCGGAAATTAACCAGGAAGTTTCCGCTTGAAATAATACCAGGCCGAAGGCCGCCCCTGTCCCTGTTCGTACTCGATCAGGTTAAAACAATCCCTGAAATACTCCCGCATTTCTTCCCTGGGTATTCCCCTGGCATCGGAATTATGGGATGGTTGGAAGGCATACAGCATCAATACACCCTCCGGTTTGATCCATTTTTCCAACCCTTTTATGTACGCTGACCGGTCAATTCCTGGAAGACTGTGGAAACAGCCCATATCCAATCCCAGGTCATAGGGCCCCGGCAGCGCCAGCCCGGCTAATTCCGTAACATTGACCACCAGCAGCGTAGTTGGATAATTCTCCAGCTTTCTTTTCGCCTTCTCGATTGCCAATGGCGCAAAGTCTATCCCGGTAACCATCCATTTATGTTGGGCAAGGTACAACAAATTGGTGCCTGTGCCGCACCCCACATCGATTGCATTCCCCGGCGTTTTTCCGGCGATAAAACGGACCAGTTCCGGCGCAGGGATTCCCGTATCCCAGCGCGGCCTGAATAAATAGGAAAATTTATAAGTTATTCGTTGTAGTGATCGAAACATCTTGTTTTGTATTTTTATCCGAAAGGGATTCATCATCTTGCCAGGGTACGCCTCATGGTGATAACCACGTGCTCCACATTTCCGAAACGGCTGGGGGGCCGTCTTTCCACCGGCTCGAAGCCCGCTTTTTGCCAGAATCGATATGCGTCTTGGTTCTGATCGATGACTCCCAACCAGATACGCTTCACCCCATATTGGATGGCCCATTTCTCGAACGCCCGATGGATTTGTCCTCCCAGGCCCTTCCGGCGGTAAGCCGGATCGAGCAGGAGCAGTCCAATCCACCATTCGTTTTGAGCGGGGTAGTTGCAGACAATGTCGAGTACGCCAATCAGTGTTTGGTTCCCGGTGGAGATTCCGATTACAAGTTTTTCGTCGAGCGTCTTGCCTTCAGGAAGGCTGGTCAATAGCGAGTAGGCAGCGGATGGATTGGGCGGCAATCCGCTTACCAGTTGGAAATAATCGGGATTCCTTTCCAACAAGGCTTGCAGGTCGGCGCAGTTTTCCGCCTGTAGAAGTGTGACAAGGTAGCCTGGAAGCTCGAATAGGGCCTCATAAGATTGAGTCATAGTGATTTCTACTAGAGCAGCCATCTGGTTTGATTCGCTGCCAGCGGTGGAATCGATCAGACTCTGTGCTCTATTGTCGCGCATTTTTCGCTAATTGGTGCGCCAAGATAGCGAGCTATCCTTCGAGCCACAAGAAACAGAAAAAAATATCTCTCAACAGCCAGGGTTAGGCGGGTTATCATGTGTTTCTGATGTTAACATTGAAGCACAGTAGTTTAATGCTTCAGGTAATTTTCTCTCGAAATCCACAGGAAAATTGTGCTCCAGATCGGCATAAACATCCAATTTACACCCAATCCCATAGTGGGGAAGAAGCCGTGCTAATTGCTGCGCTACCTCATAACAGTATTTATCTCTTTGCCCTGCCGCAATGTATACCCGTATCCCTTCTGAATCATACTTCTCGAGCAATGGAATCAACTCATTGACATCTGGCAAGAACGGCCCTACCAAAATGAGACCATGCACCTTAATTACACCGCCCAAACCCAACCATGCAGCAAGCCCACCTCCCTGTGAAAATCCGGCTAGAACGACCCGCTGCGGATCAATGGGATACCCTGTACAAAGGACGACAAAGTGTTTCTGTACTTCCTGTAATGCCCACGCCCAATCATTCCAAGAGTAAGTACCTGGCCCATAAGCTTGGGATGATTGAGGAAGACCTACAAACCAGCCATGCAGAACTGCGGCGGACCAATGACTGGCAAAAGACTCGGCATTGCTCTGGGCACCATGCAAGGCCAGAAGCAGAGGATATGGATTAAACATAGGGTCGGGCTGTAACGTTTTCAGCACCGGGACAGCGTTAATCATTTCTTGTGCCCGTCGCTCTTCACAAATCTCTACCAACTGGTTGAATTCAGATACATTTTGCAGCGACTGATAATCAGGATCGTCACGAAGACCATCAATCCAATACCCAGACGTTACTGCTTCTTTGAGTATTTGCAGTGCTAGTGTCCGGTTGTTAAGCCGACAGGCCATTGTCATCCGCCACGAATAGACGACTTTTTGAGAGTAAGCAGGAAATAAATGCGCTTCGCGAGTGATCAACTCAAGGGCTTTATCATATGCTCCCCCTTGGGCCAGATGATGAAACTGCTGCTCAATTTCCTCTGTTGTCAGTAGAGTACCCATTGATTGTTTCCCTGTATATTGTGGAACTACGACCGCCCACCGATTTAACTCGCCGCCAGCGGCGGGATCGGCGAAGCAATTGTCGCGTACATCTAGCAAAACGAGCCTGTGCGAGCGGCGGAGCCGGTGCTAGGCCCTTCTATATCGTATTGGGTTTCAATGTTGCGACGCTATAATGAGGTTTTTAAGAAGGTCATAAATGAAGTTTGCAAATAGATTTAAAATGATAGCCGTAATAGCCGTAATTAATAATGACATAATAGGGTGTGCTCTCACACACTCAATAATTCTAAAGAACAACTCTTTTTTTAGTTTTTTTAATTCATTATCAAGGGATGGAAGTACACTTGCTTCTATTTGATTAGATAAAAGCCGATTTCTGCAAGGAATACACAGAGTTGGTTTGTGCATTGAAAAGATAATATCTGATTTGTTTGCACTCATATCAAAAAGACATCCACGTGTCTCATCGTGAGACCAAGTAAACGAACTATCTGGGACAGTTCGTTGATTGCCTAGGAAAAGGACAGCAACTTCATAAATATTTCGGATAATGTAATTTTCAATTGTGAAGTTGGCATCCTTTATAATTTCTGCCATTTCATAAAGAGACAAAACAACAATATTATCTCCTAATCGACGCATATAGTAGTTGCCTTCAAGCGGCGCGTTTATTAACGCAAAAGTAATATCCCCCGATGGTTCTCTGCGAATCATCTTTTTGAGCTGTTCTTTTGGATATTCCCATTCACTGTAATCAGTTCCCTGAGCATTAGGAATTTGGCCTATGGTAGACGCGCCCTGGTTGATTTTAAATAGATCGCTTGGCCAATTTTTTAAATAATTGAAGTCCAAAGGATATTTTAGGTTACCGACCGTAACAAGAGAAATTATTATAGGTTCCATATTCTTCTCGATATGTAAGGTTCAACGGCTGGGCTCAGCGGCGGGGGCGGGACCGGCGAGACTCCTTCCCCCATTATCGCGCATTTCTGTCCAATCGGTGCGGGCCTTTACCGCGCACATTCTCCCCTTCCAAAATTAGAAAATATGTGCTAATATTCACTTTGTTGGCCTTCCTGCTTCTGATTCTTTCTTGCTATGCGCAATCTTTTGCCTCCTTTCGCCCCCTCGTTCCTCTTGCCTGTCCCGCGCACTTCGCGGGGCCTGTCCCGCGCCTGCCCCAGTTCTTTGGGGGCACTTCGCGGGGCCTCTCCCGCAGGCAGAGTATTCGTTTTTTTCGTTTTCAAAAAAATGCACATAATTCCCGCCTGTTCCAGCAGTATTCCTTCCTCCTGCTCATTACGTTTTACGTATTACGTTTTTCTCATCACCCTTATTTATTCCTCCTTTCGTTCCTAAAAATCATGCCTCAGATTTTTTTATTGAAATTCTCCCGGTCTCCTCTTATTCGCGCCGGGCTCAAGGGTGCCCTCCCCACGCCGTTGCCACCGGCCTCCCCACTTTTCCGCTCCTCAACAGCGTCCCCTTTGGGGGTCATCAATCCCCAATCAACAATCAACAATCTTCAATCAACAATCTTCGTCTTCCTGCGGAACTGCGTCTCGTACAAGCGTGCGTACAGTCCCTTCTGCCCCAGCAGTTCCAGGTGCGTGCCGCGCTCCACGATCCGGCCGCGGTCCATCACCAGGATCAGGTCGGCCGCCTGGATGGTGCTCAGCCGGTGGGCGATCACGATGCTCGTCCGCCCGACCATCACCCGTTTGAGCGCCTCCTGGATCAGGATCTCGGATTCGCTGTCCAGCGAGCTGGTGGCTTCATCCAGCACCAGAATCCGCGGGTCCTTCAGGATCACGCGTGCCAGCGCCAGGCGCTGCTTCTCGCCGCCGCTCAGGCGGTAGCCGCGTTCGCCGGCGATGGTCTCGTAGCCGTTCGGCAGGCCCATCACAAAATCGTGGATGTTGGCCGCGCGTGCCGCCGCTTCCACCTCTGCCTGGCTGGCATCTTCCCGGGCATACAGCAGGTTGACCCGGATCGTGTCGTGGAACAGGTAGGTCTCCTGGGTGACCATGCCGATCTGGGAGGTCAGGGAGGCCAGCGTCACATCCCGCAGGTCCTGCCCGTCGATCAGGATGCGCCCGCCGGTCGGGTCGTATAGCCGTGGGATCAGGTAGGTCATGGTGGTCTTGCCGGCTCCGCTCGGTCCCACCAGCGCCACCAGTTGCCCCGGTTCGGCCCGGAAGGAGATGTGTTCGAGCACTTCGTCGCGCGCCTGGGTATGCACTGCCAGCGCCTTGTCCTCGGGATTCCTGCCATTGCGGGGTTTCTCATCGCCCTCGCCCGAGAGCACCGCCTTGACGTCCTGCATCTGCCCGAAGCGGCGCACGTCCTTCAGCAGGCTTTTCTCCTCGACGGTGTAGCGGAAATTGACATCCTCGAACTCCAGCACGCCCTGCACATTTTGCAATACCAGCGCATTGGGCTTTTCGGCCACCTCGTGCGGCAGGTCGATCACTTCGAAGACGCGCTCGAAGCTGACCATGGAGGTGGCGAAGTCCACCGGTGCATTGGTCAGGCTCTGCAGGGAACCGTACAGGTTGCCCAGGTAGGCGCCCAGCGCCACGATGGTGCCGATGGTCAGGGTGCTCTTGATCACCAGGTACCCGCCCACGCCGTAGACCAGCGCCATGCCGATCGAGCTCAGCAGCCCGATGCTGGCGAAGAACAGCGAACCCATTACCGCCCGCGTGATGCCGCTCTGGCGCACATCCGCCGCCCGGTCGTTGAAGCGGGCATCCTCCTGGGCGGTCCGGCCGAACAACTTGACCAGCAGGGCCCCGCTGATGTTGAGCAGCTCGTTCAGGACTGCGTTCATTTTTGCATTCAGGTCCAACTGCAGGCGGGCCACATCCCGCAGGCGGTTCCCCAGCTTGCGCGCCGCCACCAGGAAGAAGGGCAGGATGGCGATGCTGATCAGCGTCAGCCGCCACTCCAGCGTGAACATGACCACCAGTGTCGCCACTGCCTGGATCAGGCTGGTGACGATGTTGACAAACGTGTTGCTGATGGCGCTCTGTGCGCCGACCACATCGTTGTTGAAGCGGCTGATCAATTCCCCCACCTTGGTGTGGGTATAAAAGCTCAGCGACATGCGCTGCAAATGCGCGAACAGGGCCGCCCGCAGGTCGTAGGTCACGCCCTCGCCCACCCGTGCGTTCAATTGCCGCAGCAGCACATTCAACCCGCTGGTCATCAGCGGGATGGCCAGCAGCGCCACCACCAGCCAGGCCAATTGGTGCAGGTCCTTGTTCGGCAGGGTCTGGTCGATCAGTTGTCTCAAGATCAAGGGGTTCAAAAGGGACAGCCCGGAAGTTATCAGGGTGAGGATACAGCATCGCCAGGATCAGCCAGATGTAAGGCCGCGCGTATCCCATCACGCGTTTCAACAGTTCCCAGGTCACCTGGGGTTTCTCGTCTGTGGAATTAAGGATACTCCAGGGGCCGCCATGGCCGCCGCCACCGCCTCCGCGCATCATATTTTTATCTCTCCTGGCATGATTTTGTCCCCGGCTGGCAGGAAGAGCGGTTGGATGATTTGCAGCGCCTGGAAAACGGTCTCGCATTGCTCCGCAGAAAGGGATGCCAGCAGGTCGGCCAGCCGGGCCTGCGTGCTGGTTCTGGCTTCATCCAGCACATTCTGTCCGTCCGGTGTCAGCGCCAGGGTGATCTTCCTGCGATCCGTGTTGGAATGCTGGCGCATCACCAGGGCATGCGCCACCAGTCCATCCACGATCTTGCACACGCTCGGGGAAGTCAGCCCGAGATGCCCGGCCAGGTCCGCAGCGATACCCCCGGATGCCGTTCGAGGAACATCAGGGAACGGAACAGCGGGATGGTCAGGTCGTTCGACCGGTGGCTGCGCATTTCAGCCCGGATGGTTCGCATGATTACCGGAACCACATCCAGCAGCTCGCGCGCAACAGCATCTGCAGAAGCGTCCATGGTTAATTTGCCTTTCTAATTATTAGATATATCTAATTATATCGCAATTCCACCCAATTGCAAGGCCAACATCTCCTTCCCGTGATGGGAAGGGATAGAGGCGAAAAAAGGTGGGTGACGCTCTACGCCACTCACCTTTTTTGCACAATATATCAATCCCCGGCATGGATGATGCCCGGCTCGTCCACGCAGCCCAAGCGCCAGCTCCCGGCCATCCCGCTCGAGCAGTTGGTCCGCCTCGGCCGGCCCCCAACTGCCAACCGGATAGATCACCAGCCCTGGCTTGGCCTGTGCCTCCCAGCCCTGCAGGACCGGGTCCAGCAAACGCCAGGCCGCCTCGATCGAGTCGCTGCGGGTAAAGAGCGAGGCATCCCCGGCCAGGGCTTCCAGCAGCAGCCGCTCGTAGGCTTCCGGCAGGGCGCCGTCGAAAGACGAGCGGTAATGGAAATCCATATCCACCGAGCGCATGGCCTGCTCGAAATCCGGGACTTTGGCCTCGAAGCGCAGGTGGATGCCTTCGTCCGGCTGGATGCACAGCGAGAGGATATTGGGCGTGATCGTCGCTGTCCTCCGGCAGGTGGAACATCAGGTGCGGCGGGCGCTGGAACTCGATGATGATCTCGGAAGTCTTGCGCATCAACGCTTTGCCGGAACGCAGGTAGAACGGCACGCCCTGCCAGCGCCAGTTGTCGATGTACAGTTTCAGGGCGGCATAGGTGGGCGTCTGCGAACCGGGCGCCACCCCTTCCGCCTCGGCAGTAACCGGCGTACTGGCCGCGCACGGTATCCGCCAGGGCGATCGGGCGGATGCTCTCGAACAGCTTGGCCTTCTCGTTGCGGACGGCATCCGCGTTGAAAGAGCTGGGCGGTTCCATGGCCACCAGCGCCAGCAGTTGCAGCAGGTGGTTCTGGAACATGTCCCGCACCACCCCGGCGGTATCGTAGTAACCCGCCCGGTGGCCCACATCCACATCCTCGGCCACCGTCACCTGCACGTTGTTGACATAGCGGCGGTTCCAGACCGGCTCGAAGATGGTGTTGGCGAAGCGGAAGAACAGGATGTTCTGGGCGGTCTCCTTGCCCAGGTAGTGGTCGATGCGGTAGACCTGGCTCTCGTCGAAGACGGCATGCACGGCCTGGTTCAGCGCCTGGGCCGACTCCAGGTCGCGCCCGAAGGGCTTTTCGATCACGATCCGCCGCCAGCACATCCGGCTTGGGAGGCCATCCCGGCCGCGCCCAGCTGCGCTGACAACCACCGGATAATGCTCCGGCGCAGTCGCCAGGTAATACAGCCGGTTGGCCGGCCCGCCTTCCAGCGTTTGGAGAAAAGCCTCCAGCCTGGGAGAAATCCTCGCTTACATCCAGGTCGCCCTGGAAATAATGCACCTGCCGGGCAAAGGTCTCCCAGACGGCCGGGTCGAATGTCTCCGGCGAGAACTGGGCCGCGCCTTCCCGCAGGTGCGCCCGGAAAGACTCGTCCGTTAACGGGCGGCGCGCAAACCCGAGGATGTGTGGCGCATTCCGCCAGCCGGCCCTTCTTGAAATTGTTGTAGAGCGCCGGGACCAGCTTGCGCCAGGTCAGGTCGCCCGAGGCGCCGAAGATGACGATCGTGGTGGCAGGCTGGCTTTCCATCATGACTGGCTTCGTCTTTACGGCGTGTCCGCCGAACTCATTCCGCATGGCTGCCAGCAGCTTGGCGGCATAACTTTCGGCCTGGCGGCTGATGAAACGCTGCTGGAGCGAAAGGGTGATGATCGGGGCGGGCACATCCAGGTCGACCGCCTCGGCCACCGTCCAGCGGCCTTCGCCGCTGTCGGCCACCCAGCCCTCGATGCTGCTCAGGTCCTGGTCTTTCGACAGGGCATCCGCGGTCAGGTCGAGCAGCCAGGAACGCACCACGCTGCCATACCGCCAGATCTGGGCAACCTGTTCCAGGTCCAGGTCGAAATCTTTCTTGGCGTGCATGATCTCGAAACCCTCGGCGTAGGCCTGCATCAGGCCGTACTCGATCCCGTTATGGATCATCTTGACGAAATGGCCTGCCCCCACCGGTCCGACCCGGCCCCAGCCCCGCTCCGGACCCGGAGCCAGCGTCTCGAAGATCGGGCGCAGGCTTTCCACCACCTCCGCCTCCCCGCCGATCATCAGGCTGTAGCCTTCGGCCAGGCCCCAGACACCCCCGCTGGTGCCCACATCCACGTAATGGATGCCTTTGGCGCTCGAGCGCTTCGGCGCGGCGGATGTCATCCTTGTAGAAGGTATTGCCGCCGTCGATGATCACGTCCCCGGCCGAAAGCAGCCCGGCCAGTTCGTCCACCACCGCCTCGGTCGCCGCCCCGGCCGGGACCATCAGCCAGAAGATGCGCGGCTTCGGCAGGGCCGCCACCGCCTCGGCCAGTCGAAAAGACCGGCGTCAGTCCGTGCTCGGCTGCCAGCTTGCGGGTCAACTCCGCCGACTGGTCCAGCCCGACCACCCGCTGCCCGCCTTTGAGCAGGCGCTGGGCCATGTTCCCGCCCATTTTTCCAAGTCCGATGATGGCAATATCCATAGAGATTTCTCCTTTACATGCAATACATCCGACATTCCAAGACCATTATCGCATAAAACAGGCCAGGCGGGGAGAAAAACCGGCTCCGGCTCAATAAAAAATTTAACGGTGGGAAATCTTTATAATAGAACGTCCGCCCGCAAATGGACGGGGTTGGCAGCCGCCAGTTTGGCAGCCACCTCCTTGAGAGGCTTGCCTTGCCCTGAGGGATATTCCGGCAGCATCTCGGATACCGGGACCGCCCTGTAGGCGTAATTCCAGAGAGTCAGGTCCAGCAATTGGCCATCGAAGAAAATGATATCCAGGTCGATCGGGCGGGGGGAATTCTTGTCCGCGCTGCGGACCCTGCCCAGGCGGGCTTCCAGCGGAAGGAGGATATGCTGTTTGAGAGAAAAGGCGTCCTGTTCGGAGACGGCCAGCAGGGCAGCATTGAGATACCTTGGGCCTCTTCCGCCGACCGGTTCGGATTCCCACACCGAAGAGACTTGCAAGATCGTTAATTCCAGGCGAAGACGCGCGACTGCCAGCGGCAGGTTATATTCCGGACGGATGTTCGAGCCCAGGAGCAGGCAGACCTGGTAGCCTGGTTGTTTCATGGCGGGCTGGGCTTCGCGCGCTCGATCTCGACGCCCACCGAGCGGGAGAAACGCACGGCCCCCGGCTTTTCGACCCGCACCCGCACCTTCTGTACGCCTGCTTCTGCAAGGCAGAGATGAGCCAGGTCCTCCGCCAGCGCCTCGACCGTGAAGCGTCCGGATGTCTCTACGTGCGCCAGGACCAGCTTGGCTACCGTGCGGTAATTGACGCCATCTCGGATATCATCGCTCTCGCCGATCTTGCGCAGGTCGGTGAACAGCACCAGGTCGATCAGGATCTCCTGCGGATTTTCGCGTTCCCAATCGTTTATTCCCAGGATGCCGCGCGCCTTCAAGCCGGTGATGAATACTTGATCCATGACGAGTCCTTCCTACACCAGGTGCCGGCCGCCGTCGACGTGCAGGACTTCCCCGGTTACATATGCCGGCCCGTCCAGCAGGAAGATCAAGGCCTGGCCCACTTCATCGAGGCTGGCCCAGCGTCCGGCGGGAACCTGGTCCAACACATCCTCGGGAGACCCGGTCTGCGCCGGCAGGATCGCTCCCAGGGCCAGCCCGTTGACGGTAATCCGCGGGGCCAGTGCAACGGCCAGGGAACGTGTCAGCGCAGCCAATCCCGCCTTGCTGATCGAATACGGCAGATGATCGCCTCCCGGACGCAGGGCGCGCCAGTCCAGCATGTTGATAATCCGCCCGTCAGCCTGAGGGCCAAGCGAACGTGCAAAGGCCTGGCTGAGCAGAAATGGGGCGCCCAGGTTGACCATCATATGCCGGTTCCAGGCTGCCAGGTCGGTCGTCTCCCAGTTGAGGGGCTCGAAAACTGCTGCATTGTTGACCAGGGCGAACAACTCCGCCTGGCCGCGCGCCCGGGCAATCAGGTCCATGCACTGCAGTGGATCATTAAGGTCGGCCTTCAAAAGCATGGCTCGCCGACCCAGGCCGGTAATCTCGTCACGTACCTGCTCCGCTTCGTATTCGGAGGCGCGGTAGTGCAGAAAAACATCCGCACCGGCGCGTGCCGCTGCGAGAGCCAGGGAGCGCCCAATCCGGCGTGCCCCGCCGGTGATCAAGACCGTCTTTCCAGCGAGAGACATTTTTTGCTTATCCAATAGGCAGCAAGCGAGAAATACATGCTAGCGAGTCAATCCGCAAGATGTTAAAAATTCGCTGCGCAAGGAGGCATCGTTGGCATAATTGCCGCGCCAGATGGTCGTCCTGGTCAGCGGTGCAGCCTCGCGGACGCCGCGCATTTCCACACACAAATGGTGCGCTTCCAGGTAAACCGCTACTCCATGCGGCTGAAGCATTTCCTCCAGGGTGTCGGCCACTTGCTGCCCGATCCTTTCCTGAACGGCGAAACGGCGGGTGAAAATCCGTACCAGGCGGGTAAGTTTGGACAACCCGATGATATTTTCATGGGCAATATAGCCAATATAAGCCCGTCCAAAAAACGGGAGACCATGGTGTTCGCAAAATGAATAGAATTGGATCGGCCCTTCGATTACCTGGCTGAGGCGGCAGTCCGGCTCGCCGCGGCACTCAGTCTGGAAGGTTTTCAGCAGCTTGGGATCCCCATCGAAGCCGTCAGTGGCTTCGATCAGGGCCTGTATATACCGTCTGGGAGTGTCAACGGTTGATGGGGTCTTCATGTCCATGCCGAGGGCGGAGAAGATTTCCTCCATATACCCTTCGTATTTATGGATTTGTTCTTCCGATATTTGACGCTTCTGTAAATCGATGGTCGATTGCAAGGTGACGACTTTCATGTTCGGGATGGTGTTTCCATCGTGTTCCTCCAATAAAATGCAATCTCCTTCGTTCTGGTTTATCTCCGGGCTCAGAAATCAATAACCGAGCCTGCCGATGAGATTCCCGGGGCTGAATGGTCCGGGGTCGGCGATCAACTGGCGGGCGGCATCGATCTTTTTCCACACATTCCATAGCAGGACCCCCCGGACGCGGCTTCTCCTTAAGGTAATACAGCACACCGGTCTGGTACGGCTCCTTCCAATCCGCAACAACGGTTAAGTGGGCATCCAACTCACCTACGGCTTCATAGCCCAGTTCAAAAAGGTCGGAATAGAAGAACGGCAGGTGGTGATATGGTTCGGCTGCGCCGGCCATATTCCGCCCGGCCTGCAGGCCCATAGTGTTGGCGTTGTCCTCGTGTTCCACCCGCATCCTTTTCCCGAGCGCCGGATTGTAGAATTCGGCCACATCTCCGGCGGCATAAATATCGGGCCGGCTCGTAAGCAGGTACTCGTCCACCATTATGCCGTTCCCGGTTGCCAGGCCGGCTGTTTTTGCCAGCTCGAGGTTCGGGAGCAGCCCAATCCCGGCCACGACTGCATCCGCGACGATTTCCCGCCCGCTTTTGGTTGTCAGCACGTACTCCTTTCCTCTGCGTCTCCATCCCGGTCAGCCGATTCACCGGCCAGTACTTCGACCCCCTTTTTGCGAAAGAATTCGTTCAGGAACTGGGATACATCGTGTGGGAAAACCAGTCCGCCGATGCCATCCTCCGGGAAGACCATGCTGACCTGTTTGCCATTCATGGCCAGGGCGGCCGCCACCTCCGAACCGATGAAACCTCCTCCAATGATGGCGAACCGCTCCACCTGCATGCTCAATTCATGCAGGTGTTTGAAGTCTGCCAGTGTGCGGAAATAAACAATGTCCTCGCCGCCGAAAGGCAGGCGGCGGGGAGTCCCACCGGTCGCCAGAAGAAGCTTTTCGCCCTGGTAGGTCTGTCCCTGCTCATCGACCGCCAGGCGTTCGGTGGTGTTCAAGGAAAGCACCTTGTGTCCCAGGTGCAGGGTGAGCGCCTCACTCGGGTGTCCTGCGCCAGACACTTTCAATCGGTGCACCTTTCCATAAGGCCTTACTGAGAGGCGGCCGGCTGTAAGGAGGATCGCTTTCCTCCCCGATCATTCCAATCGAGCCATGTGGATCGATTGCCCGGATGCCGCGCACTGCTGCATCTGCGGCCATCCCGCTCCCGATGATCAGGTATTGGTAGGTGTACATATTCACTCCCTTTGTATCAAGAACTTTTTGTAATGATACTCCTATCCAGAATATACTATATTTTTATAGATTAAGCAGCCTGTCAGGCCTGCTCCATCACGGCTCCACGTCTTTCACAAAGTCAGGTTTGGGGTGTAAACACTCCAAGAACCTCTTTCCATGGAAAATAAATGAGCCAGGAAATCGAATCATCCGGCTCATTTCATCTCAAGGAACCCTGCGGCTACTGGTTGACCGGGAATGTCACTTCCATCGTCATGCCCCAGCGCAGGCGCGGGTCGGGATCATTCAAGAGGATGTGCACCGTATACAGGACATCCGTACCCTGGTCTACCGGTGTGTTGCCGATCTCCTCGACGGTACCGGTCATTTTCACCCCCGGCAGGGCGTCCGCGGTAATATCCACCTTCTGCCCCACGCTGACCTTGACCACGTCCAGTTCGTTCAGGTCGCTGGTGTCCACGTACCATTGGCTGGTATCGGCGATCGCCACCGCCCAGGTCTGCGGACCGGCCATCTGGTTGGCTGTGATGTTGATGTCCATGATCGTGCAGTCGAAGGGGGCTTTCAAGTCATAGCCGTCCAGGGCATCCTGTGCCGCCGCCACCTGGGAGTTGGCATTGTCCAGTTGAGCCTGGGCGAGCGCCAGCTTGTCGCTGTCGGGACCGCTCTGGGTGTTTTGGTATGTCCGCTCGGCTTCCGTCTCGGCGTTCTGGGCCGCCAGCAGCGCCGCCTGCACCTGGTCACGTGCATTCGTCAGGTCTTCCAGCTTCTGGACAGCCTGGTCGTAGGTCGTCTGGGCCGTGCGAAGTTTCTGTTCGGAATCCTTGCGGGCCTGGTTGACGGCGGGCAGGCTGGCATACTTGTTGAAATCCGCCTGGGCATTATCCAGGTCCGTCTTGCGCGAGGTGACGTCCGATTGGGCGGTATCGATGTTCGTCTGGATGGTGCTCTGGTCGAGCTGGTCCCAGGCCAGTTGGGCGGCCGCCGCGGTCTTTTGGGCGTCCATGTAGGCCTGCCAGGCCTGGGCGTGTGCCAGGCTCGGCGGTCCGGTTGAGGGCATCGAAGGCCTGCTGGGCGGATATCACCGCCAGTTGCGCCGCGGCCAGGGCGGCCTGGGCCGGCTGGCGGTCGGCCAGGCTGGCCAGCACCTGTCCCTGCTTGACTTGGTCGCCCTTCTTGACCAGGATCTGGGCCACTTTGCCATTCGCCTGGAAGGCCATGTACTGGCTCCGGCCAGGGACGAGATGCCCTTCGGCTATCACCGTATTGGCCGAAGCCACCGGTGTCGCCGTGGCGGTACTGGCAGCACTGCTGCCACAGGCAGCCAGCAGCAATCCCAACACCATGAAAATAATAAATAAAATCGGTTTCTTCTTCATCTGTATTACTTATCTCTTTCCAAGCACGACCGCTGCTTGCATGATTTTTATCTAATCTCCCTCATTCCCGACCTTTCCCCCGAAAGTGGAAGGGAGTTCCCTCTCCCTTCGGGAGAGGGCGAGAGTGAGGGAAGTCACATCAGGATGAACTGTCCAACATTGCGCTGTAATATTAACCGTCAACTGCTAATTGCTAGCAGCTAACAGCTAATACCTACCGACTACTCGTATGCCAGCACTTCCCGGATGGTCAACCGGGCGGCATTGCGGGCCGGCAGGATGCTGGCCACTGCCGAGAGCGCCAGCACTACCAGCAGCCAGATGCCAAACCCCTGGTAACGTAAAATGGACCGCGATCGGCGATTGAAAGATGGCCAGGCTGACAATATCGGAGAGCAGGTACGTGATCGGGAAGGAAAGCAGAGCGCCGATCAGCCAGGAAATGCCGCCGATCACCATGCCCTCCACGATGACGGTCCGCATGATCTCCCCGTCCACTGCGCCGATGGAGCGCATGATGCCGATCTCACGCGTGCGTTCCAGCACGTTCATGCCCATCGTGCCCATCAGCCCCATGCTGCCGACCACCGCCGTCAGAAGTGCCATGATCAGCAGGAAGGTCACCAGGATATCCAGGCTCCCCGAGGCCGTTTTCAGGGTGGAATCGCCGGTGCGCGCCGCATTTACGTGGAAACCCTTGGTCCCGGAAATACTTGTCCAGCCGGTCGCTCATCACCTGCTGGTAGGCCGGGTTGTGCTGGTCCGTGACAATCCGGTAGGTGAAGGCATGGTCGGTGGTCTGGGTGACCTTGGAAATGTACTCATACGTGCCATACGCCATTGTCCCATCCTGGCTGGCAAACTTGAAGATGCCCACCACCGTCCAGTCGTCTTCGTGGCCGTTGATCTTCAGGCGGATGGTCTTGCCGGGTGCCAGGCCCGGGAATTTCGCCAGGATGTCTTCGCTGACGGTGATGGCCTTCTGGTCACCCGGTTGCAGCCAGCGCCCCGAGACCATGATCGGCGCGACCAGCTTGCTGTTCACCGGCGGGGCCAGGATGGTGAGCGTGTCGCCGACCGTGCCATCCGGGTTGATCGCCTCGGCAGATGTGTACGCCCAGCCTTCCACCGCCACCACTCCCGGTACCTGCAAGGCGGTATTCTCCACCTCGTTCAGGCGGTAGGGCTGGTTGAAATCCAGGGACACATCCGCCAGGAAATAATTGCCGATGCTGTTGATGTAATCGTGCAGGGTGACGCGCACGTTGAACACGGCAATGAAGATGGCCCCGCCCATGGTCAGCGTGAAAAGCGTCAACACCAGGCGGCCGCGCCGGCGGAAGGTGTTGCGCAGGCGAGATCAGCAGCGGGCGCGGGATGTGCACGCCGCGCCGGGCCAGGAAGGAAGTGAACCAGACCTGGAACCGTTCGAAAGCCGACTCGCGCGCGTTTCGCCTCCAGGTGATGTTTCTTTTCATCCGGGATCATATCACCGCTGATGGCGCGCAGAACGGTGATGCGCGACCCGTTCAGGACCGGGCTCAGGCCGGCCAGGAGCGGCACTGCCAGCCCGACGACGATCTGGATGCCAAAGGCCAGCGGGACGATCCGGTAGCCCAGCAAGTTGAAGTTGATCTTGGTGGCAATGAAGGCCGAGAGTGCGTAGGCGCCCTGTCCGCCCAGCGGGACGGCGATCAGCAGGGCGATGATCCCGAACGCCAGGATGAGCACAATATACATCGCTGAAGATCTGGCTGCGCCGTCCGCCCACCAGTTTCATCACGCCGATGTGTGCGCAGGTGCTGGTTGAGCAGCGCGTTCAGGGTATTGGCGATCAGCGAACTGCTCAGGAACAGGATCAGCACCCCCAGCGCCAGCAGGATGCCCAGGATGGCCTGGACGGTGGATGCCAGCGGGTGCTCGTTGGTCTTGGAGGAACGCGTCTGCAGGACGGCAATACCGCTCTTTTCGACATTGTCCTTGATGTTGGCGGCCATCTGGCGCAGGGTGTGCGTCGTCGTTTTGGCCGGTCGTCAATGTGGCATACAGGCGGTTGAACATGTCCGGCTGGCGCAGATAGAGACAGGCTGTCGGTGGAGATATATACGAATGGGTCGGCCAGGAAGTCCCCTGCACCGGTGCTCGGGTCCTGGACGATGCCCACCACCTGCAGCGTGCGGATGGTGCCGTTGTCCAGCAGGAACTCGAGCGTGTCACCCACTTTGACGTTCAGGCTCTCCAGCACCTTTTTTTCCAGGAGCACCTGGTTCTTGGCGGGCTTGCCGGTCCCGGAGAGCACGTGCATCAGGTTGATCTTCTGCGTGGCAAAGTCGTCTGATGGCGACCACGTTGAGTCGGCACCCACTGGCTGTGCCCGTGGGTATGCTGCCGGCACCCGGGCCTGCATGCTGAACACCCGCCGCCCCTCCGCCTGCTTGACCCCATTCATATCCTGGACGGTCCTGACCAGGGTGTCTGTCGAAGTTGTCGGTCCGCAGCTCGACGTTCATCGGGTTGTTGGCGGCATAACTGGCGCTCATATCTTGCGAAATGATCACATATGCGCCAACGATCACCCCAATGGAAAATACGCCCACGACGATGGAAACGACCACCAGTATCGTGCGCGACAGGCTGCCGATCAGATCATGAAATACTTTGCGCCAACGCGGGCGCATCATGGATTACTTTCTCTTCGCCTGGTCAGCGGCGCGGTTTTCTGCCAGGCGCAACTGCGACGATCCTGCCGATGGCTTCTTCGGTCAAAGGCGACTCGCTCACGAGCTTTTGGAAGGCTGCCCGGTGCAGCGCCACCAATTCCACCGGGCCCTCCGGGGCGGCCCGGATGCAGGCGATGGACTGCCCGCCGCGGACCAGTTCGATCTCGCCGAAGAATTGGCCGGGGCCCATCCTGGTGATCGTGCACCCGGCATCCAAGCTGCGGGCTGCATTCGAGCACCACTTCCACCACGCCGCTCTTGATCATGAAGAAGTAGTCGACGTGCTGGCCGCCTGCAGGATGGCGCTGCCGGGCTGGTAGGTGAAATGTTCGAGCTGGCGGGTGGCCTCCAGCATCTGGTGATGGCCCAACAGCGGCAGGCATTGTGCCACCGTTTCATCGATCAGTTCCCCGTCCGAGATGATGATGGTACGGGAAGTCCGCTCGGTCAGGGACGGGTCATGCGTCACCATGGCAATGGTTTTGCCTTTTTTGACCAGGGCTTCGAATAATTCAATGATGACATCCGCCGAGCGGGTGTCCAGGTTGCCGGTCGGCTCATCCGCGCAGATGACGGGCGGGTCGTTTGCCAGGGCGCGTGCGATCGCGGCGCTCTGCTGCTGGCCGGTCGAAACCGCCACGGGCAGCTTGTCCGCCTGCGCTTCCAGGCCCACCAGCTTGAGCAGCTCCATGGCCCGCTTTGGACGTTCGTCGAAATCATACATACCGACGTAGTCCATCGGCAGCATCACGTTCTCCAGCAGGGTCAGCATCGGCAGGAGCTGGAAGAACTGGAATACCACTCCCAGGTTCTTGCCGCGCCACAGGGAGCGTTTGCTCTCGGACATCTGGTAGATATCCGTCCCGCCGATGACCACCTTCCCGGCGGTGGGATGGTCGATCCCGGTGATCATGTTGAGCAGGGTGGACTTGCCGCTGCCGGATTTCCCGACGATGGCGACGAACTCCCCTTTCCGCAGGGTCAGATCCAGCCCTTTGAGCACGGTGAACTCGCCGGCGGCATTCTTGAAGGTCTTGACCACCTTCTGCAACTGGATCATGATCTCTGCCGGAGCATGTGTACGTTTCACGCCTGCCTCCTTTTCCCCGGCAGGATCTCGCCATCCTGGATGAGGATGATGGCGGGTGAAACGCGGCGCCAGGCTGTTGTCGTGGGTTACCATGATGATGGTCTTGCCTTTTTCCAGCAGGCGCTCGAAGACCTGGAAGACGTGGTCGGCCGTGACCGAATCCAGGCTGCCGGTCGGTTCGTCCGCCACGATGATGGGCGGATCGTTGGCCAGTGCGCGTGCGATCGCCACACGCTGCTGCTGGCCGCCGGAAATGAAGATCGGGAGTTTATAGGCATGCTCCTCCAGCTCGACCATGCGCAGCAGTTCCATGGCGCGGGCGCGGCTCTCGGAACGCTGGTACAAGCCGCACAGGTCCATCGGCAGCATCACGTTCTCGAGCAGGGTCAGCATGGGCAGGAGCTGGAAGGATTGGTAGACCACGCCCATGTTCCGGCCGCGCCAGAGCGCCAGGTCGTTCTCACCCAGCTTATGGATCGAGACCGCCCCATCCGGCGTTGTGGACAACCACTTCCCCGCTGGTGAGATGGTCCACGCCCGTGATCATATTCAGCAGGGTGGATTTCCCCGCCCCGGATTTGCCGATCACGCCCAGGAACTCGGCCGGATAGACCTGCCGCGTTGATGCCCCGCAACGCGGGAAAATCGCCCGCGGCAGTTTCGTAAACTTTGTAGACCTGCCTGAGTTCGATAAGGACTTTGGGTTGCTTGGTCTGGGGGAGGTTTTCTGGCGATCCTGCGCTTCGCGTGCTGGGAGACACTATTCTCACTACTTATAAAAATTCGGGATATCAACCGGGGGATTCTACTACATCCCCACCCACCCGCAGAAAATCTCATCCAACCTTAATTTCGAAGGCAGTCCTTATTTCTGCACTCCTGCTGGCGTGACCACGAACCAGACACCCTGCACGTTTTCACCGGTGGTATCACCGGCGGCCTTGTCCGTTACATAGTAATAGAGCGGCCAACCGTTATAGGTGACCTGCACGGTCCCATCGGTGCGTTTGGTGGTGCCAAGCATGGAAGCTGTCACACCCGTACCGGCAGTGGGGGTTCCGTTCGTCAGGAGCGGCGGCCAGAGAGCCGCGCAACTGCTGTAACAGTTGCTGGTATTGGGCGTGTCCTTGGTGAAAAGGTACAGGGTCATGCCTTTCGAATCCACCAGGAAGGAACCCAGGGCCGAAGTCTGACCGACATTTACCACCGCCGGCCCGCTGGGCATGGCAGCCGCAGAGGCCGCCGGCGTTGCGGATGCACAGGCAGACAAGATCAAGGTAAGAATTACAAGGCTGGAAAGCAAGAATTTATTTTTCATTCCGATCCTCCGTTTCAAGCACGCTGGCACGCGTGCGCCATAGGAATTTATTTATAAATATAATTAATATGAAGTGATTTAACCTTTTCCAGAAATCAAGTGACGGATATTGATCATAGCGAAGGCAATGTAATGCTCGTTCAAGAAATATAAGTCTCGACGGTCAAAGCGAATGAGCAGTGCTCGGAACTTATCAATCCAGGCGAAAGAGCGTTCAGAAGTGAAGCGGTGTTTGTAGACCTCTTGGTTGAAAATACGTTTACGGCCTCTTTTGTTCACCTTGCGGTTGCGCTTGTTCTCTGGAATGTTGGGTTTCAGGCCGTGATTGAAACAGGTTTTGCGAGCTTCCTGGGTGTCGAAGGCGCTGTCGGCATTGAAGTATGCGCCTTGGATGGATAAGCCTTGTTCCTTGATCCAACGGAAAGCGGATTGCAGATGTGGTTTGAGATTGTAGGCGTCATTGTGATTACCAGCTACCAGGCCAGTGGAAGCGATGATAAAGCCATTTGCATCCGTGATTGGCAAGATATTGGTCGTTTTTGCCTTCTTGCGCCCTTGATAAGCGACTGATTCGCCGCCTTTCTTGGCAATCGCATGAGAACCGTCCAAATTGAGTTCGGACAAATCCAGCAAATGCTGGATAGCTGCAATACTCTCTTGCCAAACACGTCGCAGACTTCCATCCTGGCTCCACTTGCGGAAATGGTAATACACGGCCTGCCAGCTAATCTCTTTTTTTGAAGGTCCTGAGGGTCTGCTTCAATGGCTAATCGCTCCCATTGGCAACCCGTGTGCAGACGATACAAAATGTAGTTGAAGACCTTGTAGAGCGGGATGCTGCACACATACCCGCGCCTGGCTTTACTCAGATAAGGATTGATATGTTCGTTGAACTGTTCTTCGGTTAAACTTATTGGGATAGTGCTCATAATTGGTATCCTTTCTACTTCAGCAAGCCAATTATGCTGCACTATCACTTTTTTGCAAAAAGGTTAAATCAGTTCTATGTATATATAAAGCATTAACAGATATTAATAGTCTGATTAATGTTGAGCTGCGAAACCACCAGAATTGTCTTATTACCCCAAACGCCCCTGGCAGATGGATAGCCTGCCAGGGGCGCGATAAATAACCCTTGCCATCCCCACTTTCTATTACGTGCAAGTCAGGTTAGGCAGCCAGTAGTTTACCTGTCCCAACGATGGGATACTGTCTGTGCGGGTGCAGGTAAAGTTACCATTCACATCATAGAAATTAATCGTGATGTTGGCGGTCTGGCTCCCATCCACATTCTGCACGGTCAGGGTTGAATTGTAAGTTGACCACATGTTATTGAACAGCATGGGTATATAGACAGTCTGATTGCCTGCGGTAAAGCCATCATACGAGGAGACCTCGGTGCCAAAATGCAGCCGGCCCACTGCCACCACCGGCTGACTCGATCCAACTATGACACTTCCCTGCCAGGAAGCGCCCAGGCAGGTTATATCGGTGGGCAGCCAATAGCCGTGCGAAGATAGCGGCGGAATGCTGTCAGTCATGGTACAGGTCAAGGCACCCGTGGTGTCATAGAACTTCATGGTGATACTGGCTGCATTAGCCTGGTTGACGTTCTGCACATACAGGGCCGAATCGGTCGTACCTGACGTCCCACCTGCTTTGAACAGGGTGGGCACGTAGAAATTGGTGTTGCCGCTCGCAAACCCATCATAAGTAGTCACGGCAGTCCCCAAGTGCGGGCGCCCCACTGCCACAATATTCTGGTTTGAAGTTATTACTACTCCCCCTACCCATGAACTACCCAGACAGCTTATATCGGTGGGTAGCCAATATCCATGCGATGAAAGAGGAGGAAGAACATCTGTCATGGTACAAGTCAAGACACCGGTAATGTCATAGAAATTCATAGTGATATTAGCCGGATTGGTTGGGTCCACATCCTGCACATACAAAGCCGAGTTGTAACCCCAGATGTTATCGAACAGCATCGGAACATACATCGTCTTATTGCCGCTGGCAAACCCATCATACGTCGTGATCTCGGTCCCAATGTGCGGGCGTGCCACCGCCACGATATTCCGGTTGGAGGTCACTACCACCCCCCCCACCCAGGAAGCACCCAGGCAGGTCACGTCAGTGGGCAGCCAGTAGCCGTGCGACGACAGCGGCGGGATGCTGTCCGTCATGGTACAGGTCAAGGCACCCGTGGTGTCATAGAACTTCATAGTGGTATTGGCCGTGTTGGTTTGGTCCAGGTTCTGCACATAAAATGCCGAGTTGTAACCCCAGATGTTATCGAACAGCATCGGCAGGTACATTGTCGAGCTGCCGTTTGGGAAGCCATCGTAGGCCATATCCTGATCGCCGATCTGGGGCTGCGCGACTGACACTACATTGTAACCAGAACTGATTACTGCACTCCCATACCAGGAGGGAGGCATACCCTGGGTGGTGAAACTCCAATACGTGCCGCCATCTGCCGCCGTGGGCCCGGCAATGCCATTCCAGCCACGCACCTGCCAGTAGTAGGTGGTGCCCGTGCTCAACCCATTGATACTGACGCTGGTGGTATTGCCAACATTGGTCCAGTTGGTACAACCCGTGGTCGTGGCGTAACAATATTCATAATACGTCACCGGGCTGGTTGCGTTCCACGACAGCGACAGGCTGGTCGCCTGTCGCGTGGCACCGTTTGCCGGACCAGCTTTATTGAAAGCACCGGGCGATCCGGCTGCGCTGACGGCCGCCGCGGCATTCACGATGCCGCTCCCGCAGATTGAGGTGGTACAACTGCTGCCGCTCGGGAAGGGGCGGGCCGTGCTCTGCAGGATCGAGAGCACCTGGGCGGGTGTCAGGTTTGGGTTCACCGAGAACATCAAGGAAACCACCCCGGTGACGTGCGGTGTGGCCATGCTGGTGCCCTCGTAGGATACGTAGGTATCGCCCCCTGGAGACGCGATGGGAGAGGTGGTGCCGGTATTCAAGGTGGAAATGACCCCCGTACTTCCATCCCCCCCGGGAGCACTGATCTCGATCCCCGCCCCGTAGTTACTGTAAGAAGCCTTTGAGCCGGTCGGGCCGGTGGCCGCCACGGCAATTACGCCGTTGCAACTGGCCGGCGTAAAGCCGCTGACGTTGGAATTACTGTTCCCGGCCGCCGCCACTACCACCGTCCCGGCATTATTGATGGCGGTGATGGCGTTCTGCCAGGCCGTGGAGCATGAACCGCTGCCGCCCAGGCTCATATTGATCACCTTGGCCGGGTTGGTATTGGTCGGCACGCCGCTGACGGGCAGTCCGGCCGCCCAGGTGATCCCGTCGATGATATCCGAGTTGTAGCCTCCGCACTTCCCCAGAACCCGCACGATCAACAGTTTGGAGACCCAGTTGATCCCGGCTATGCCCATGGCGTTATTGGTGGCAGCCGCGAGCGTCCCGGCGGTGTGGGTGCCATGCCAGGAACTGTTTGAAACCGAGCATCCGGCGAAAAGGGAAGGATTATTATTAATATCACTTTGAGAGACCCAATCACCCGGGTCGCTCGGGTCTGGACCGCGCCCAACGCCATTATTGGCTATGATTGCATTGCTGATGAAATCATACCCGGAAGTAGGGATCGATCCAGAGACCATCCGCCCGGCCAGGTCGGCGTGGTTGACAAGACCGGTATCCGCATCCGCTATAACGACGCTTGCCGAACCGGTTGTAATGTCCCAAGCCGCCGGGGCATTGATCCCGCCGGTGGGGTCATTGAGATCCCATTGAGTACCGTTGGCAAAGTATGGATCATTAGGCGAAAGCACCGGGAAAAGGCGCTGGTCCGGTTCGGCGTATTGTACTTCCGGCAGGGTCACCAGCAGACCGGCAATCTTTTGTACCTGGTCGAGCGGGAGTGAATCCGGTAGCTTGAGAACATTGGCATTCCCCGACATCTTGCGCAGGTAAGTCAGGACGAGTCCCGCTACGCCATTTAATCGTCCCATCTGGCTCACCTGGCTAGGTGCATTGAAAGCCTGGCTGGAGGCCTTATACTGGAGGATGATCTGATCGGTGGAAGCGCTTGCTGACTGGACCGAGGCCTGTCCCCCTTGTTGTGCAGCCATCGGCGTTGCGGTCGGCTCTGGCGTATCGCTGGGAGTTGCAGTTGACTCGGGTGTGTTGGTCGAAGCCGCAGTTGGCCCAGGTGTATCGGTCGAAGTAGCGGTTGGCTCCGGTGTATCGGTCGAAGTCGCAGTTGGCGCCGATGTATCGGTCGGAGGCGTGGTTGGAACCGGTGTGGCGGTTGAAGGCATGGTGGGAACCGGTGTGGCGGTTGGGGGCGTGGTGGGAACCGGTGTGGCGGTTGGAGTCTCCGCTTCCCAGGTCCTGGGCATGAACGACATGCAAGCCGTCCATCCCAAAACAAAGGGATAGGATCATCGCAACCAACAGGATCCCCCTTAATAATTTTCGGATTTGATTGGCTGACATAGGATTCATTGCATTCTCTCCTTAAGCATATATGCATCAATCTCTACACAGGCAGGATCCAAAAGACTCGTCTTTTCCATGGATTACTGTAGCACGTAATTATCCGGAATTCAATAAAGGCATTTTAAAAATCGGGGAAAAATATGAGCAATCATACCAACGCCAATTGCAATGCGGATCCCCAATCAGGCAATTTCAAGCCGAAAGTGGCCTGGAAATGGGCACAGTCCAGCGCCGAAAAGAGCGGTCGTTCCGCCGGAGTTGGAAATTCGCTCGTCAATGCTGGCAGGATCTCTTTACAGACCTGTTCTTCCTGGTGAGGATCCAGTTCCAGGATTTTTATCGCCCATTCATACCGGCTGGCGAAACCGCTGCCAGCCAGGTGGTACAACCCTGTGTGTTCATCGATATAATCATTGCCGCGTGCCAACACCTGAGCGGTCATCTCGGCCAGCATCCGGCACCAGGTGGGGTTGCTGACCTGGTCATCGACCATGCGCAGAGTATCCTGCAGGCGCGCCCATTCCAACACTTTATTGACGAAACCGCCCTTCCGCAAGCTGTAGACCCAACTGGTACGCAGGATCAAATAAGTGCCGCCGATTTGCTGGATGGCTTGTTCACCATGCAGTTTTGAAGACCCATAAACATTCAACGGGTTGGGGAGGTCCGCTTCAATGTAAGGTTCACCCTTCTTCCCGTCAAATACATAATCGGTTGAGTAATGGATCAATAGAGCGTGCAACTTGCGGGCTTCTTCTGCCAGGACACCTGGCCCAGTCGCATTGATCGCTTCGGCAAGTTCAGGTTCGCTCTCGGCTTTATCCACGGCAGTATAGGCGGCTGCATTTACGATGACAGCCGGCTTGGTCTGGTGAATACAATCCACCACTGTCTCCGGATGTGCAAAATCAATCTCCGGGCAATCAAGCGCCGTTATTTCACCCAGAGTGGCCAGCGTACGCTGCAGTTCCCAACCCAATTGGCCATTTTTCCCGATCAGGAGAATTCGAGCCATCCAATTCACTCCACAAGGCCCAGCAAGTACGCCCCGTAACCATTATTCTTCATTCTGTTCGCCAATAAGCGCATCTGCCGCGTGGTCGATATATCCCATCTGGTAAGCGATCTCTTCCGGGCACGCGATCATCAACCCCTGGCGTTCTTCCACGGCCTGGACAAAATTGGCCGCCTGTAAGAGCGATTCGTGCGTACCGGCGTCCAGCCAGGCCACTCCCCGCCCAAGCGGCGTGACACGTAATTCGCCCCTCTCCAGGTACAAACGGTTCAGATCGGTAATCTCCAATTCGCCGCGTGGAGATGGTTTAAGCGATTCCACAAACCGGACAACGGATTCATCATAAAAGTAAAGGCCGGGCACGGCATAATTCGAGCGGGGCCGTTCTGGTTTTTCCTCCAGGCTGATAGCGCGTCCATTTGCATCAAACTCAACCACACCATAACGCTGGGGATCGCGGACCGGGTAGGCAAACACCTGGGCGCCTCTTTCCAGCGCCGCGGCAGTCCGCAATTGATCAGCCAGGCCATGACCAAAGAAAATGTTATCTCCCAGGATCAAGCCGACTGGACTCCCGGCAATGAACTTGCGCCCGACCAAAAAAGCATCCGCCAGGCCGCGTGGTTCGGCTTGTTCGGCATAATCGAATTGCAGCCCCCACTGCGAGCCATCGCCCAGAAGCCGGCGGAAGGCCGGTAAATCATCGGGGGTGCTGATGATCAGAATCTCGCGCAGCCCTGCAAGCATCAACATCGAAAGCGGGTAATAGATCATCGGTTTATCATACACTGGCAGCAACTGCTTGCTTATCGCGAGAGTCAATGGGTTGAGGCGTGTACCTTTGCCTCCAGCCAGGATAATTCCTTTCATCAATCCTCCACTTTAATTGGCGTGTATGGTTTTCTTCCAAAAATCATGAGAAAAAAATATTCTACCATAATAGCAGTACATCTTTTTGTTATGTTCGTTGAAAAATGAAAAGTAAAAAATCTTTAATCATATTTTACGCATTACATTTTTGCACTTCGTTTATATCACCGTCGCAACTGACCCCGTCTCTGTCTTCTCCACCTCGATTCGCGTCGGGAAGGCATCCTTCAATTCCTCCAGGTGAGTGATGACCAGGATCTTGGCGAAATCGCCTTTGACCGCATTGATGGCCTGGATCAGGCGCTGGCGGCCCAGGGCGTCCTGCGAGCCGAAGCCCTCGTCGATGACCAGCATTTGCAGGCGCGCCCCTTTGCGCTGCGCCAGCACTTCCGAGAGCGCCAGCCGGATGGCGAAATTGACCCGGAAAGCCTCCCCGCCGGAGTACATCTCATAATCACGCAGCCCGGCCCCATCGCTGACCTGGATCTCGAGCGTTTCGCGCAGGTCCTTGCGTTTCTCGTCCTTGTACTTGGCCTGGGTCTCGAAATGCAGGCGCATGCTGTCGTCGCTCAGGCGGCCCAGGATCTCGTTGGCCTTCATTTCGATCTCCGGCAGGGCCTGTTCGATCAGCAGCGCCGGGACGCCGTCCTTGCCAAAGGCGCGCTCCAGGGTCTTGTAATGCCCGATCTGCAGGCCCAGCTCGCCGCGCTCGGCTTCCAGGTTTTTCTTGCGCTTGCGCAGGTCGTCCAGCACGGTGACCTTCTGGCGGGCCGCGCCGACCTCCTGGTGCAACTGGTTCTCGCGCTCCTGCAGGTCGAACAGGCTGCGTTCGGCCGCATCCAGGTCGGGCGCCTGGGACTTCGACCGCGGACAGCGCCGCGACTGCCTCATCATATTCCGCCTGCTGCGCGTCGATCGTCTGATTGCTGATTGCTGATGGCTGATTCCCAGGTTGGCGATCTCATCCTCCAGCGGCTTGAGGGCGGCCCGGGCCGACTCGAGCGCCCGGTATTCCGCCTCGGCCGGGCGGGCCTGCACCTCGGCCCGGCGGGCGGCATCGTGGGCGGCGGCGTCATAGCCCAGGGCGGCCAGTTCCTTATCCACCTTGGCCAGTTTCTTGCGGGCCTCCAGGGCAAATTTTTCCTTTTCGAGCAGTTTCGTGACTTCGACCAGGCGTTTTGCGCCGGCCTGCTCCCATTCGCCGGACTGTTTCTGGAAGCTTTCCAGCCGTTCGGTCAGTTGGGCGATGCTGTTGGAGGCGTTCAGGCGGTCGGTGTCGGCAGAGGCGTATTTCGCAAATTGCGACTTCGTAATCCGTGATCTGGACGGCCAGTTCTTCCATGGCGGACTTGTTGGCGCGCCAGCGGTCACCCAGTTGCCGGCCCTCGGCATTGAGCTGCTCCAGCGTGGACTGGCGGTGTTCCGGGCTGAGCGACTGTCCGCACAGCGGGCAGACCGCGCCCTCGGCTGCGCTGAGTTTTTCGATGCGGCTTTTGAGCTCATCCATCTCGGTTTTCAGGCTGGCGTTCTCGGCGCGCAGTCCGGCCTGTTTTTCACGCGCTGCCTGGGTCTGTTTTTCCAGCAGCGCTGCGTTCGGCCAGTTCCGTCTCGGCCTGCTCCAGCGCCTGTTTGGCGGCTGCCAGGTCTGCCTGGTAATCCAGCCGCCGCGGCTGCCTGGCTGATCGATGACGCTGAACGCTGTTCTTCCAGGCCGGTCCTTTCCTGCTCCAGGCGGGCGCGTTCCGCTCTCGATCTCGCGCAACAACGGCTGGCGGCGCTGGTCATGTTCCCGGAAGCGCTCGGCCACCTGCTCCCATTTTTCCAGGTCGAGGCGGGCCTTTTGCAGGGCCGCATAGGCGGCTTCCACTTCGGCGGCGCGCCTGCACCAGCTCCGCATGGGTGCTGCGCTCGGTTTCTTTAACGGCCAGGCGGGCCTGCAGTCCGGCCAGGTTCGCCTGCGAACGCTCCAGGGCCTCGCCCAGTTTGCGGACCAGTTCGCGTTGTTTGTCCAGCGCCGGCGCGCACCTGTTTGACATTCGCCAGCGCCGCTTCCTGGAGCTTGCGGCTGGCTGCCAGTCCTTTGAGCTGGCTTTCCAGTTCGGCCAGGTGCGGCCTTGCGGGGTTCTTCCTCGGCCAGTTCGGCGTCGATCTCGGCCACACGCCCGTCCACCGAGTCGAGCTCGCGTTCGACCGCTTTGCGGCGTTCGGCGGCACGTTCCCGGTAGATTTCCCAGGCTTCCAGCCCGAGGATGTCTCCCAGGATCTCCTTGCGGCGGGTGGGCGGCTGCTGGGCGAACTGGTCGGCCCGGCCCTGCAGGAAGAACGATACGTTGACAAAGGTATCGTAGTCCAGGCGCAGGATCTGCTCGATGCGCGCCTGGGTATCCCGCAGGGTGCGTTCGGTCAGCGGACGCCAGGTCAATTGTTGATTTACGATTGAAGATTGCAGATTGCCGCCTTCGGCGATCTGGAATTCCAGCGTGGTGGTCTTTGCCGCGCGGCAGGCTGCGGATGACCCGGTAGATATTGTTCTCATAGGCGAAGGTGAAGGCCACTTCCGCCGCCTTGGATTGCAGGTTGACGACCGCCTCGTCGCGTTTGCGTGCCTGGCCGAACAGCGCCCAGGTCATCGCGTCCAGCAGGGAGGATTTGCCGGCCCCGTTCGAGCCGGAGATGCAGGCCAGGTCGAAGCTGCTGAAATCCACTTCGACCGGGTCGCGGTAGGAAAGGAAACCGGAGAGTTTGAGATGCAGGGGAATCACGGGATGTATTTTAATCATTCGTCATCGCAATCCTAATCGCTTGCCCATCCTTCTGACTGATGTTATCATACTCCGCGTGTTCACGAATGTCTCCAGGCGCAACCGCACCCGTTTGATCCTGGCAGCCATCGTCCTGGCGACCATCCCCTGCTATTGTCTGGGGCTCATCGTGATGCAGCTTGCACCCATTCACAATGCGCCGACGGAGACGCCCACCCCGTCCGAGACTTTCACTCCCACAGACACTCCAACCGCCACGCCAACAGCTCACACCCGACCTGGACTGACGCCCACCATGCACATTGACCCCGACTGCCACCAGCACCCTGACGACACACCGAGCCTCCCCGACCAACACCTTCACTCCAACTCCCACCGCCAACTTTCACACCAACCTACACGCCCACCTTCACACCGCTGCCCACCCTGACGCCCATGCCCACATTTACTCCAACACCACCCCCTTCGGATACACCGCTCCCATCCGAAACACCTTCTCCTGTTCCGACCCTTTAAGTTGAGGCTGACCGAAACCACCCATGACAGACCTGCTCCCCTTTCTCAAAGACCTGATCTCCGCTCCCGGCCTTTCCGGCTACGAAGACCCGGCCGCCAAAATCATCGCAGATAAATGGCGGCCTCTGGTCCACGAAATCAGCCGCGGCAAACTCGGCTCGCTGCATGGACTGCGGCGTGGTACCGGCAAGGAACCGCGTCCCTCCGTGATGGTCGCCACCCACATGGACAGCATCGGCCTGATGGTCACCGGCATCACGGAAGGCTTCCTGCGCGTCACCCAGGTCGGCGGTGTGGACGCGCGCGTCCTGCCCGGAACGCCGGTCACCGTCTTTGCCACGGAAAAGCGCCAGGGCAGGGCACGAACGGCGGTTTGCCCCTGCCCGGCGTGGTTGTCCAGCCCTCCGCCGCCGCTCCTGCCTCGAGGAAGAGCGGGATGGGCCGGTGGCACTGGAAAACCTGTTCGTCGATACCGGCCTGCTGCCGCGCAAAGTGGCCGGAACTGGTGCGCATCGGCGACCTGGTCTCGTTTGCCCAGCCGCCGGTTGAATTGAGCGGCGAGACGCTCTCCGGCCACTCGCTGGATAACCGCGCCTCGGTGGCTGCGCTGACCGTCTGCCTGGAGGAGTTGCAGTCGCGCCCGCATGCCTGGGATGTCTGGGCGGTTGCCACCTCGCAGGAGGAAGTCGGCGCGCATCGGAGCGGCCGGTTCGGCCTTCGAATTGCACCCGACCATCGCCATCGTGGTGGATGTGACCTTCGCCAAAGGTCCCGGCGATTCCGATTGGAGCACCTTCCCGCTTGGCAAAGGCCCGACCATCGCCATGGGGCCGAACATGCACCCGGCTTTGCACAAGGCCATGAAAGAACTGGCCGACCGGCTCGAAATCCCCTATGCCCTGGAATATACTCCCACCCACTCCGGCACGGACGGCATGGGCCACCCAGGTGGCGGCGGAGGGCATCCCGACGATGGTGATGGGCATCCCGCTGCGCTACATGCACACGCCGGTCGAAGTGGTGGCGCTCAAGGATATCCAGCGGGCCGGGCGCCTGCTGGCCGAGTTCATCGCCGGCCTGGGGCCGGATTTCATGGAAAAGATAGTCTGGGATTAATAAGTGACGAGAAATGAGTAATAAGTAATAAGGTTGGTTTCATCATGACGGCTACTCATTTCCACATGAGGAATAATGCCAATGATCGGAACGCAACAGATCAAACTGCTCGAAAGCCTTTGCAATGCCTGCGGTGTCTCCGGCGACGAGGGCGAAGTGCGCACGCATCGTGCTCGAAGAGATCAAGGGCCACGCCGATGAGGTCAGGGTGGACGCCCTCGGCAACGTGCTGGCGACGAAAAAGGGCACCGGCGCAGGAAAGCGCCTGCGCGTGATGCTCTCCGCCCACATGGATGAAGTCGGCTTCATGCTGGTGGCCGACGACGGCGAGGGCCTGTTCCGCTTCGAGATCGTCGGCGGCATGGATGTGCGCCAGTTGCCCGGCAAGGCCGTGCTGGTCGGCCGGGAGCACATCCCCGGCGTGATCGGGGCGCGCCCGATCCACCTGACCACTGCCGAGGAGCGCAAGCAGAAGATCCCGCTGGAGGCCCTGCGCATCGACATCGGCCCCGGCAGCAGCAAGGTCAAGCCGGGTGACCGGGCGACCTTCGCCACCCGCTTCCAGCGCAGCGGCCCGTCGCTGATGGCCAAGGCGCTCGACAACCGCCTGGGGGTCGCCACGCTGATCGAACTGCTCAAGCACGCTCCGGCAGAGATCGACCTGCTGGCGGCCTTCACCGTCCAGGAGGAGATCGGCCTGCGCGGGGCCAAAGTGGCCGCCTACGCCTTCAATCCCGATATCGGGATCGCCGTGGACGCCACCCCCGCCAACGACCTGCCGGATTGGGAGGGGGAAGAGAACACCACCTATAACACCAAGCTCGGTGCTTGGCCCGGCCATCTATGTTGCCGATGGCTGCACCCTTTCGGACCCGCGCCTGGTGCGCTGGCTGGCTGAAACTGGCGAGGCCGCCAGGATCCCCTACCAGTTCCGCCAGCCGGGCGGCGGCGGGACGGATGCCGGGGCCATCCACAAAGCGCGGGCCGGTGTGCCGAGCGTCTCGGTCTCGGTGCCGCACCGCTACAGCCATACGGCCATCTCGGTCGCCCGTCTCGATGACTGGAAGAACAGCCTGTCCCTGCTGCAGGCCGCCCTGACCCGCCTCACGCCGGAACTCCTGGCGTCCGAGCGGGCATAATCGACTTCCATGTATATTCATTTTCTTGGTGAAAATATGAAAAGCCTTATCCAGAAACTGACCGAAACATTCAGCCCTTCCGGCTACGAATTCGCCATCCGGGAGGTCATCCGCAGCGAAGTGGAAGCCCTCGCCGACGAAGTGCGTGTGGACGCCCTCGGCAACCTGATCGTCCGCAAAGGGACAAAGGCAAGAACGGCAAGCGCATCATGCTGGCCGCCCACATGGACGAGATCGGCCTGATCGCCACGCATATCGACGAGAATGGCTTCATCCGCTTTACCAGCCTCGGCTGCGTCCGCCCGCATACCCTGTTGAGCGGACGTGTCCACTTCGCCAACGGCACGCAGGGGCTGATTGGCATGGAACAGATATACTGGCATACGACAAATTGCCCGCCTGCATCCGAGTGTTTCATTGACATCGGCGCGACCAGCGCCAGGGACTGCCCGGTCAAGGTCGGGGATGTGGCCGCGTTCCAGCGGCCCTTCCTTGACCTGGGCGGGCGCCTGGTGGCCAAGTCCATGGACGACCGCATCGGCTGCGCCGTGCTGATCGAGACCCTGCGCTCCTTGAAAACCACGCCGCATGAGCTGTATTTCGTCTTCACCACCCAGGAAGAAGTGGGCACGCGCGGGGCCGCCACCTCCGCCTTTGGGATCGACCCGGAGATCGGCCTGGCCGTGGACGTCACCCTGACCGGCGACACGCCCAAGAGCAAACCCATGGCGGTCAGCCTGGGCAAAGGTCCGGCGGTCAAGGTCAAGGACACCGGCATGCTGGCCGATCCGCACATCGTGGAATGGATGTGCACCACTGCCGAAAAGACAGCGCATCCCCTACCAGCGCGAAGTGCTGGAAGGCGGCTCGACGGATGCCAGGGCCATCCAGATGACCCGCTCGGGCGTGCCGGCGGGCTGCCTGTCCGTCCCCTGCCGTTATGTGCATACCCCCTCCGAGATGGTGGATTATGAGGATGTCCAGAATTCCGTCAAGCTGCTGGCGGCTTTGCTGAGCGCGCCGGTCAATTCTAAGGTAGAACGAAAAAATGATATGCGAGCTGCGCTCGCATATCATTTTTTGCTTCCCCTCCTGGAAGGGTTGCAAGAAGGAAAAGATGGACGCCATCGCTGAATTCGAGAGCCGCCTGCCGCAGCACCTGCGCAGTTTTCCGGGGTTTGAAAAGCCCGGTGGCCGTGCAGGCTTACCTGGACAGCCTCCCATATAAAGCCGAGGAACTGGACCGTTCGCCGCTGCGGGTGATGACGGACGGGCAGGCGCACTGCCTGGATGGGGGCATCTTCGCCGCCCTGGCGCTCTGGCGGATCGGCTTCCGCCCGCTCATCCTGGACCTGGTGCCGGCGCCCGGCACAGACGATGACCACGTGCTGGCAGTTTTCCAGGTGGATGGGTGTTGGGGCGCGCTGGCCAAGTCGAACTATCCCAACCTGCGCTATCGCGAGCCGGTCCACCGCAGCCTGCGGGAGCTGGCCATGACCTACTTCGAGTTCTATTTCAACCTGGCAGCGGAAAAAACCCTGCGGGCGTATACCCGCCCGCTGGACCTGTGCCACTTCAAGGACCCGGGCTGGATGTGGGATGAAGAGGGCATGAAGAAGATCTCGAAGCGGCTGTATGGCCTGAAGCCCATCCCGCTCATTTCGGAAAGAAGCGCTGCGCATCTGAACCTGTTGGACGAGCGCACCTACACAGCCGGTACCTACGGCACGGATTTCAACTGGTTGTTCGGGGAGCGCTAGTCTCTGCCCGGAAACAGGAAGCCGGTCCCTGCGATGGACCGGGTTCTTGATATAAGCGAGGTTGAAGGCCCGCCACCCTTCTACGGAGCCGCCAGGGCACAACGAAAACCGACCACAATGTCACGCGTATCGGGGGCGAGGTAATGGCGCTGTGCGGAGCCGACGCTGTATATATCGCTGTGCCAGGAACCGCCTCGCAGGACTTTGTACTTTCCTTCGGCCGGGCCGGTCGGGTTCGAGTCCGACGAGACCCCATAATAGCCCGCATCATACCAATCTGCCACCCACTCAGTCACGTTCCCGGCCATATCCAGCGCCCCGTATGGACTGGCTCCATTCAGATATTTCCCCACGGCGACCGTATCCCCAACGGGATTGTTGAAATTCAACCGGCTGCTGTTCGGATTGGCGTTTCCCCATGGGTAGGTGCGCCCATCCGTCCCACGGGCGGCTTTCTCCCATTCTGCTTCGGTCGGCAGGCTCCGTCCTGCCCAGGCACAATACTTTTCGGCGCTGCTCCACCTGAGATCGATGACTGGGTAATTCGACATATACCGGGTTGGAAAAATAATAGGAACGGGTATTGGAGCCGCTGATATACGGCCGCAGGCAGTCGCCGGCCTGAACGCACTGGTAGTACATCCCATTCGTTACTTCCGCCCGGTCTATCCAATACGCATCCAGGTGGATGGTATGTACCGGCTGCTCATCCGCAGGACCGCCCAGGCTGCCCATGCTGAAATCACCGGCGGGTACGTAGACCATCTCCATGCCGTCAGTGGGCGAAGTCTGGATCGCGCCGGGCACCGGTGCGGGGGCAATGGTGGCGGTCGGCACAGCCGTAGCCGTGCTGGTCGGCAGGGCTGTGGGTGAGAGTGTGTCTGTGAGTGCCGCTGTCGCCACGGTTGGTGTGATGGAGGGGGTCTGTCCGGCGGCGGATGCGCAGCCAGAGATAATGGCGCTCAACAGGAACAGGATGGTTAATAAGAGGGGCCTTTGGTTCAAATCATCCTCCTTTGGGAACCAGGTACAGCGCGCCAATCGCCGTTTGGCGGCTTCTCTTGGCCCGCTGTCCAATTTAGCGTTTGATCTGTACGGTCGTACCTACATCCGCCCAGTTGTAAAGCGCCCGGGAATCCTGCACATCGAGGACAACGCAGCCATATGTGATAGGCGTGCCGATCTCATCGCCCCACAGGAGCTCGCCGTCCGGCAGGAGCGGCAGGGAATGGATGCCGTTCTCCATGCTGCCGACGTGATAGATTCCCATCCAATAAGGCATCCAGAAATTCCAGTTCGCCCCCCAAGCCTTGGGAATTTTATCAAGGATGGAAAAGGTGCCGGTACGTGTACTGTTGTTGCCCCCCGTTGAGGCGACAAAACTATATACGAGCGTGTTGCCATCATAAGCCCACAGATGCTGCTGGTTAATGGACACAACGATGAGTTTTCCACCCTCCGCGGCGGCTGGCTGCGCAACGGACGCCTGCCCGTTCGATGGCCGGGGCGTATTCGTCGGCGCCGGTGTGTCCGTGGAGGTGGGTGTTGCAGTCGGGCTGGGAGTTGGAGAGGTGGTAGCCGGTAAGAATGGGGTCGGAGATGGCATGCCAGCCGTTGGAGTGGCGGTTGGAATGACTGTTGGAGTAGACATTTCCGTCGCCGTAGGCAGGGGCGTATCGGTAGGCTTCAACAGCCCAACCGGCAACCAGGACAGAATGGGACTGTCCTGTGAAGAGGCCGGGGTGCCGTGGCTGGCGGCTGAGGCTGAGGAACCCGTCCCCGGCCAGAAAAACCAAACTGCGACCAGGCACACTGCCAGTACCAACACCAGGATCGGGATGGAAACCCGGATGCTCGAGATGGCTCTGGGAGGGGATCCTGAAAAGAAGGCCTGCCCTTTTGCATGATTGGATCGGGTCGGGTGGGCAACCCGGCCCGGCCGGAGGCAGTCTGCGCTTCCTGCCCGGATTGCACCTGTTCTTTGGCCTGCTGCTGGCGGACCCACTCCAGGCCGGCAAGCGCACGTTTGCTCTGCGGGTTGATCTTCAGGGCCCGTTCGAGGTAGGCAATGCTGGCACGTGGCCTGGCAACCGCTGCCAGGATCAGCCAGGGGTCTTCCATGTCCGGTGCCAGCGAGGCGGCAATCTGTGCCCAGGTGCGGGCAGCATGTTTATCGCCGTGTTGCAGGGCTTCGGTGGCCTTATTCAAGACCTGGCGGGGTGAGATGAATTGGCTAGCCATGTTCGACGTCTTTTCCGATATTTCTGCTCGCATTCTACATCGGTTTGCCGTAAATGGACAACAGTAATTCTATGGCAATCGCATCTGGTATTTTTTATCCTAGAAGCGAGCCCAGCACGCCCAGTTGCACTGGAGAACTCCCCGAAAATATTTTCCATTACCGCCCCTACATTGCCGGTATCTTGTGAAACAAATAAGACGAGCCGCTACGCGCCTGGCTGCTCGTCATCCTCATCTTTTTTTACATCGACCGGCTGGTTCTTTCTAAACAGGCGCTTGATCCTGCCCCAACCGATGGCAATGGCAATCCCCGCGCCGGCCAGGCCTGCAACCAACAATTGAATTAAGAAACTACCGGAACCAGGGTCCAAATAAAGTAGAATTATTTTTTCTCCTCTGATCCCAGTCGGGACCAGCATAAGTTAATACAAGGAAATCTTCGTCGAAACAGCAGAGTAAGCTATTCTCGCAATCGTAACATCGAGCGGTTATCAACAGCCTCTGGAATTATATGGGTTTTATGTGGTTTTTCTGCGCTTGCTTTGATATCAAATGCGCACAGTAGTGTGCCCCCTGCCCTGCCGGAGGGCAATGTAAATGGATACCGTCAGGATGCAGGGAAAATATAGGGTATATTGGGCGGGCAAAGCCCGCCCAATATACCCCATTTCCCTACTCGTCCTTGCGACTTTATCTCTGCGGGATGAGTTGAAGCGTTGTGCGGGATTTTACGGGAAAATGAACTGGCCGGCGTAAATCCGGTTGGCGTTGGGGATGTGATTGTGCCACTGCGCATAGGACAATCGCTCCCCATAGTAGAGTGCAATCTTTAAGAGCGAATCGCCGCGGCAAACCACGTAATAATTGCCGTAATATGCGCTATGTGTGGGGCCACAGTAGGAATATCCGGTGCTATACCCGGAGAATCCTTTGTTGCCCTGCCAGTAGCCGCCGCTGCCAGGTACGGGTCCACCATTACCAGGCTGTGGCCCACCGTAATTATAGCCGGGCATATACAGCACCTGTCCAGGGTAAATATAATAACCAACCCCCGGGTTGGCCGCATACAGTTGGGACAGGGTGACGCCACAGCGGTTGGCGATCTTGGACAGCCAGTCGCCCGGTCGAACAACATAGGTACTGCCGCAATACGACCCCGCGGAGACGCCCTGAGTGACCGCGAGGGAGGAAACCAGCAATACCAGTACCAAGGAAACTTGGATCATGCGTTTGGCGTACATTATCTCATCCTCCTTGTTGTGAAAAAACCGACAACTCCAGCCTCTATTATACAACTTTATAAGTAAGAATTCCATAATAATTATGCAAGAATGCGCACGCGCCAGGCATGCCCGGGCATTAAGCGTCCTCCAGCGACAAAACCAGGCTGACCGGGCAATGGTCTGAGCCAGGCACATCCTCGTGGATGTCGGCTGCGAGGATGCGGTCTTTCAGGCTGGCCGACACCATAAAGTAGTCCAGCCGCCAGCCCACGTTGCGTTCACGCGCACGTGTCACCATGTCCCACCAGCTATATTTCACGGTATCCGGGTGCAGGTGGCGGAATGTGTCGACCAGGCCAGCCTGGAAGAATTCGCCCAACCCTTCACGTTCCTCCGGCATGAAGCCGCTGTGATTCACGTTCTCCCTGGGGCGGGCCAGGTCGATCTCGGCATAGGCGGTGTTGAAGTCACCGGTGACGACCACCGGCCGCCCGGCCTGCGTGTAAGCTTGCGCCACTTCGAGGAAGCGCCGGTAAAAGTCCAGTTTGTACTTCACCCATTCCGCCCCGCGCCCGCCATTGGGAAAATAGATATTGAAAAAAACGAATGGCTCGAACTCATGGATGAGCACGCGGCCTTCGCCGTCGAAGCGCGGGTCGTTCAAACCGGTGATCACTTTGACCGGTGCCGGCTTGGTATACGTTACGGTGCCGCTGTAGCCCTTCTTCTCGGCCGAGCTCCAGGCAGCCTGGTAACCGGGCGGGGCCAGCAGCGCCGGGGAGAGCTGGTCGGGCGCGGCCTTGGTCTCCTGCACGGCCACCACGTCCGCCTGGCTGGCGGATAGCCAGTCCAGGAAGCCTTTCTTCTCCGCCGCGCGGATGCCGTTCACATTCCACGAGATTAATTTCCAGTTCATAATGTTTCTCCGTATATGGATTGATGAAAAACTTCGATATTATCCGCTAATCTCCGCGAATTTGCGCAAATCTTTTTAAAATTGGCGGGGATTAGTGTAGATTGGCGGATAAAAACCATTTTGATATTTGCAATTCATACTTTTACTATTGTAATCTGGACGCCCGGTTTATTCTCAAGGTTTTCAGCGGCTTTGCTTTGGAACTTTCTTGCCTGGTAGACGCGGCTCGCCGCCACCAAAAGGCAGGATTGTCTTGTCCTCCGCAGCGACCCAGATAAAGAGTGGCCTTGCATTGCCCCCCTGGTAGGCTTTTGCCCTGTAACGTCGCACCTTGAATCCACAACTTATCAAGAGTTGCTCGAAAACTTTGCTCGGCTCAGATGACCAGATCGCCAGGCTGCCCTGTTTGCGTAGTGCACGACGACAGGCTAGAATTCCTGCCGGGCTGTATAGACGGTCATTGCCTGAATCGGTTATTGCGCTGGGACCATTATCGACATCCAGCAGGATCGCATCGAACTTGTGGATTGATCGGGAGAGAAGCTGGAAAATATCTCCAGGTATGAGATCGGTGCGTTTGTCATCCAACGCCTCACCGTTGAGATCTTTCAAATATTTACGATTCCAGTCGACCACCGCAGTCAAGAGTTCACTTACAAACACGTGCGCAGTGGGACCGAGCATATCCAGCGTTTGGCGCAGGGTATACCCCATGCCCAAACCGCCGATAAGCACTCGGGGTGCTCTGCGACTGGATAGATTTGCGCAGCCCAGCCGTGCCAATTCCTGTTCCGACTCGTGGTGGCGGCTGTTCATTAATTCCTGACCGTTGATCTTTATCAAAAAATCGTGATCGTGCTGATAAAGCTCCATCTTCCCGCCATCTGGAGTCTGAGCTGTTGCTAATTTTATCTGCGGTTTCATGTGTTTTGCCTAACGGGATGACCAGCGGCAGCGGCGGGACTCTTTCTCAATTATGCACCATTTCTGGCAAAACGCGCCTCCGCTCGAGCGGCGGAGCTGCTGTCCGACTGGAGACGGTGTTGGACAGCCATTCCAATATAAATCCTTTAATGGACAATCCATGTGTGGGAGAAGAACAGGAGCGGGCTTCGGAGGATGGTGCAACTGAAAATGCAATAATGGGGCAGCCAGAGAACCAGCGCCAGGATGCAAATGAGGATCGAAACCCCATAAAAGACCAGGCGATGATCCAGGTGCGTGGGTGAAGCGGCGGCGGTGGATGCTTCGTCGCCGGCTTGCGAGGGAAGCGAAACTGGCCGGAAAAAATCACCCGGCCAGTTGAGCCGTTGCCTGCATGCGCGGGTTGGGTTGTCTCCATATTTATTTGATAATTTTTGAAAAATAATAGTGATCTTTATCTTCTACTACCGAAAATCCCATTTTTTTATGCCATTCCATAGATTTCACGTTAACTATTGATGTACCACAGGTAATATTATTTCGACCATTCTTTTTTGCTACATCATAGAAGCGTTCATATAATAAACGTGCAATTCCTTTATTTCGAAAATCCGGATGAACACCTATCCAATTTATATATGCTTCTTTAGTATTATTTTGAACAAGATATCCTAACAAAAAAGCTATCATTGCATTGTTTTCTTCGACAACAAAACAGGTATCTGTAAAATGTGTAAATAAACCACTAAAAACTAAATTTCGCAGGTCTCTACCACCCCACCAATTAACCATAACATCAAGAATTCTATCTTGGTCTGATATTTCTACATTTCTTATATACATTTATTATTCTCCTAATTCTTGATGATTTACACCTTCATATTCAATCAAGAATTTATTGCAAAGAGATGATACTCGAAGAAATACAACCCAACGAGACTGTCGAAAAACATATTTATAGTTTTACGACAGGCGCAGGTCCCTCATTAACAAAATAACCATCTAAAGTAATGTTTTATCGCATTTTAATACTTTTTCGACAGTCTCAACGGTTTGCGTTACTGGCGGCGGGGCGCGCGTGGACAATGTTTGGGGGCAGAGAAAACTTGAAGCCAGAAAACTGCCCCATAACGCGGCGCGTACCCACCGTCAGCTGCACGCATTGTGTGCGACCTGTTCGCTCGAAACTACCCGTAAGGGTGGAGGCTGAGCGGCGAAAGTCGTATTGATTTTCGTAACTGCATATCCATGCAGGTAAATGATACTGCGGAAGCGGTATCACAACAACCCCTGCCTCCCTGGTGAACGGGAGACAGCCCCTTCCCTCGGCGTGCGCCTGGTAAGCGGGGGTCGAAAGCGGGAAGAAAAACCGGAGCTGTTGAACCGGACTACAGAACCGGCCGGGAAAGCGACTACGGATAAGACAACTGAAGGTGCATTGAGGTGTCGTCATGCAGAACCAGCCAAAACCGGATGATAGGCTGGCCCAAAAGGGAACGATCTCAAGGGTCTATCGGGCACATCGCTGATAGGCGTTCACTCACAACGAGACCCGGCATAAAGCACCATCCTAACGTCGCGCGAAATGGATATGCGGAACAGAGTAACCCGTTTGACGCTCTCCAGCAATGGAGTAGGCAACCAACCGCAAGCCCAAACGGGAGAGATTGCCCAAGAAGCTAACGCCCCAGGGAAAGCCAGGGGATACGCAGACGTGGGCACGGAAAACAGGAAGGTAAAGGTACTGGCAGAGGTCACGTCTTATGACAGACGAACAAAATCGTACTGAAGACTGGAAAACACTCCCCTGGAAAAAGCTCCAGCGGAACGTTTTTCGCCTCCAAAAGCGCATCTACCAAGCCCAAATCCGTGGCGACAAAAAGCGTGTTCGCGGGCTACAACGGCTACTGCTTCGCTCTTACTCAGCACGATGCCTGGCAGTACGGCAGGTATCACAAGACAATCGGGGAAAACACACCCCTGGCGTGGATGGGATTGCCCGTCTCACGCCACTTCAGCGGATGCAGATGGTGAAACAACTGCGCAATTTCAGTTTGTCGCCAGCACCCATCCGTCGGGTCTATATCCCGAAAGCCAGTAATCCAAACGAACGAAGGCCACTTGGAATACCCATTATGCGAGACCGGGCCGAACAGGCCCTGGTCAAACAGGCTCTTGAACCAGAGTGGGAAGCCCGCTTTGAACCCAACAGTTACGGGTTCCGACCGGGACGTTGTCCCCAGGACGCCATCGAAGCCATTTTCAACCACATCCGGCTCAAACCGAAATATGTGCTGGAAGCAGACATCGAAAAATGCTTCGACCGGATCGACCATGACGCCTTACTTGCCAAACTGAGCAACATTCCAACCATCAATCGACAGGTGCGTGGCTGGCTGAAAGCCGGTATTTTCGAGAACGGAGAAGTCTTTCCATCTGAAGCAGGTACGCCGCAAGGAGGGATAGCTTCACCCTTGCTCGCCAACATTGCTTTGCATGGTCTTGAAACTGCCATCACGACAGCCTTGCCAAAGCGACACAGACTGGCCGTCATCCGTTATGCGGATGATTTCGTCATCCTCTGCGAAGACTTGGCCACGCTCCAGACTGCACACATTCTGGCCGAAGAATGGCTGGCCGGAATGGGGCTGACCCTCAAGCCCAGCAAAACCTACATCACTCACACGCTCTATGAACACGAAGGTTGCACAGGTTTTGACTTCCTCGGTTTCACCGTCCGGCAATTCAAGACGGGCAAACATCACAGCAAACGAGGCTACAAGGTTATCATCAAGCCCAGCCTCAAGGCTCAGAAGCGTCATCTGGAACAGATGCAAGAACTAACCTATACCCACCGCGGCAGCAACCAAGCTGCTCTCATTGCCGCTCTCAACCCGCGCATCCGGGGCTGGACAAACTACCATCGCACCTGCTCTGCCAAGAAAATCTTCAATCGAATGGACCACCAGCTTTACTGGAAGTTATCCAAATGGGCCAAATGGCAAAACCCCCGCAAAAGTTGTACCTGGCGAAAACATCGCTACTGGCTGCGCAAACGCAACCGACTTGACTTTTCGGATGGGAAAGCCACCCTCGTGAAATACGCAGACACGCCTATCAAACGGCATGTTAAAGTAAAGGGACAAAAAAGCCCTTACGATGGAGACTGGGCCTACTGGATAGACCGTCTGGGAAGAGACCCATCCAAACCCAACCGGGTGATTGCCTTGCTGAAAAGACAGCAATGCCGCTGTATGCTTTGCGGATTACGCTTCATGACAGAAGACCAACTCGAAGTTCACCACCGGAATGGCAACCATAACGAGAACGCTCCCGCCAATCTGGTACTTCTTCACGGCCACTGTCACGATGCCGTCCATCGGACAAAGTGCTCATAACAAGAGCCTGTTTTCTGAAGAGCCGGATGAAGCGAAAGTTTCACGTCCGGTTCGGAACTGGCGGTGGGGCGGGTGACTGCCCCACCGACCACAATTAGGCGGAGTTGTAACATAGAAAACTACTCGTTGAGCAGATCGTCTTTGGTGAATTGTTTTAGAACCTTGCCATTCAAATCAAGGATCATAAGCAGCCTGGACCCAGCGATTTGCGACTAAGAGCGGTACGGCGGCGCCCCTGTCGGTCGATATTCCAGAAGCAGGACATGCCCATCCAGAACCCTGGTCGAGACAAGGTCGAAGCCCATATCTGGCAGCCCTTCAAAGGTCGGCTCAATGCCTGTTTGCGGTAGAATCAGGGGGCAGACGACGAGTTTGATGCGGTCTACCAGGCCAGCCGTGAGCAGTTGCCGGACCAGTGACAGGCTGCCCAGGGTCCGCAACTCGGGACCGTCAGTACGCTTCAGTTCACGCACGAAGCCCGCCAAGTCCTCGCGGACGACTTTCAGCCCCGGCCAGTCTGTCGTCTCTAGGGTGCGCGAGAACAGCCAGCCCGGCGTTGTCGTTGTTCTATTCCATCCTTCGTCCCGGACTTCGCCGGGCAGTCCATTCAATATCTCGTAAGTCCGACGTCCGATGAGCATCCGATGCGGAACGGCCGTGTTGGTCTTGATCCAGTCGGCAAAATCGGGACCAAAATAGCCATAATAAGCGGGGGAACGCTGACCTCGGGCAAAGCCGTCGAGACTGACGATCAGTTCACAAACAAGCTCAGTCATGTATTCTCTCCTTTAGTAATCTCGTCATGGTTATCTTTCTTCTTCAACCGCCTAACGTGGTGCGCATAAGCGGCGCTCTCATCAGGATACCGCTCACGGCGTCCGCTCGATGCGCTTGTTAGCCGGCGGCCTCAGATGGACGGGGTCATTGTCCTCGTCAGCTCTTCGCCCGGTATCGAACGTAGACCAGACCGTTGTCGAACCTGCGTTCGTCGAGAAGTTCGAGCTTCACGGAGACCTTGCCGGGCAGATAGGGGTTGCCGCCGCCCGCGATGATCGGGGCGATGAGTAGGTGGTATTCGTCGACAAGGCCAGCTCGAATGGCCTGCGCTGCGAGTGTCGGACCGCCCACCTCAAGATCGCGGGTCGCTCCTGCCTTGAGTTCCCGTACGACGTCCGCCTCGAATCTGCGCTCGATCCGCGTCCTGGCCGTAGTGGCCCGCTGCAGCGTCGTCGAGTACACGATCTTTTCAGCCGCCCGCCAAATCGGCGCAAACTCCAGCGCGACTGGTGTCAGGCCGGGAAGCACGTCCGGCGACTCCCAAACGGCCACCGTCTCGTACACCTTGCGCCCAAAGAGATAGGTGCCGACCTGCCTCTCGCGATTGTTGATGTAGGCGTGGACTTCGTCACTTAGCTCCGCCCAATCGAAGTTGCCGGTTTCATCCGCAACATAACCATCCAGCGACGTAAACGCGGAATAGATCAGTTTGGCCATCGTGCATCCTCCGTCTCTTGATCAGCACTTGAGAAGCCGCATACAAGTCTGGCTAACGGTTGGGCTCACCTGCCGCCGATTATAGCAGGACAACTGACTCTGGAAACCACTTTTTCTACCAAATGGCCGCCGCAGGCGGTCAGGTGGAACCGGTTGGCAGCGAGCCATCGCATATAGGAACAGTGCTATTGTTTCATGAATCTGCGGCTGCACTCATTACAGGACTGGCATCTAATGGCATCATGTTGTCACAGGATGGACAACGATGTTTTTGCTTTTTTCTTCAGCCTTGAGCTCGAGCCAATTCCTGATATCTTATATCGTCTCCGAGTATGGTTGCGGATTCTGATTATGGCACTTCTCGCAACACCAAGTTCGTTCTTCTCCTCTGCGAATAGCGCTGAGAACCGAAGCCCCGGAGGCCGCTGCTGCTGCTTTATCTGTCGGCACTACAGGCATAATCACGTCGGGCTGGCGGCTTCCGCGCCAATCAATATCTTCGTCTGTGACCACCACGGCGTTTTCACCAACTACCAAAGTCTCGCCACAAAAGCGGCACTTGACAGAAAGTAGTTGACCGCGAGTTTCCTTCAATCTGGCGGGATCGCGCTGCGTTCGCGCGCGGTTGTCGTCGAATTCATGGGCTGTGACAACCCTGTAATCGGGCAATTCATCCTGCGGCGACCGCAACAATAACGATGTGCGGTTCTGATTGTAGAGCAGTTGGTATGCTTGAAACTGATTTAATCCGCCAACATCCCGTACCTCGCGAGCCAGTTCAACAATACCTTCAAACCCGTTAAGGGCGAGGAATGCAATAAGCAAGCTGCCAGATGCCTGAGGGTCCTTGAGCAGAGATTTCCTCGCTGCGAGTTCGAAGAATCAAAGCTCGTTCGTCCATCATCGCGTCTCCATCCCGCACTATGAGGCCATCAACGTTGGGCTCGTAAAACGATACCTCCCCCTTGCCACTCCGGATCCGGATTGCCTCCCTTATAGCGCGGAGGCGTACGGGGTTACTTGCGGGGATAGCCAAAACCTCGGTCAGGCCTTCACCGAAAATGGTGTCATGCTGTGATACGAGCTTTTGAACTATGCGGTCGATGCGAGGGTCGTCTATCTTCGCCACGCTAGTCTTACGAAACAGTCGGTTAAGAATACCCATATCTACCTCCTATGAACAAAAGACAAAAACGCCCAACGGTGTAGCTCAGCGGCAGCGGGCGGGACGGGCGAGACTCCTACGCAATTGTTGTGCATTCCTGGCAAATCGCGCTGGTTTCCGAGCGGCGGAGCTGCTGACTGTCCCGCCTCTCCTGGCCGTTGTTGCCGGGACGTTCTTCGCGGGGTCGGTTGCCTGTCCCGGTTCTTTCGGGGAGCCGATGTTGCGCAGCCGCTCCTTGACACTAGGCTTTTTCTTTGTAGATGCCTTCACTATCTTTAGCCCAATTCCCTTCAGGGGTTTCAACAACAATGGAGTAATATTTTTGTGTCACTTCTCGGCTTTCTAGGAAAGTGAGTGCATCTATTTTGTTAGCGGCTGTATATACTTCGTAGGTACTTGTTGTGCCGAATAGCCCGGGTTTTGAAACTTTTTCCTTGAAGGAGACCGCTACGGGCTTAGACTTCTGATTTCAATCCAGCAACAGTAGGCCCAAAGGCATCCAGTGCTAGTTGCTCGAATAACTGCCTTCGGTCAGGTGGACAGTGATTTCCAAGAATTTCAACTGCACGTCTTGCTTCCTGGAGTGTAAATCCTGATGAAGTCATTCCTTGTGAGCTAAGGATATTAAATATGCCTTTTAGAGACGCATTACTACATTTCCATACAACCTTTGCCGCTTCTTGGCGGATTTCAACATCTGAATGGACAAGTTGATCGGTTAGGGCATCCGTCACACCAAATGTGTTGAGAACTTCAGCGGGAATATGATGCTGGAGCATCCTGAGTACTACTTCGGGATTGGGGTGGGCCAGATAGACTATGGCTAAATTGGTTCGCTTCTCATTGACACTTGCGCTTTCCCAATATTCACGGTTCCTGGCAGTAATTCTTTGTGGAATGGTAGGGTTGGGGTCGCTGAAAAGACATTCCATGTTTGGATTTGCTTCCACAAGTAGCGGCGTACCGTCACCAATCCCCCATTTATTCGCTATTTCAATGACACCTCCCTCAAGGCTCTCAACCTGGGGCTTTTTACGTGTGCCAAAAAACTTATCCCTGATATTCATTATTGTTCTCCTTTCTTGGTTGCATTCCTTATCGAGATCGAAAGGGCAAATAGATTGGCTCAGCGGCCGCAGCGGGACTGGCGAGACTCTTCACAATTATGCACCATTTCTGGCAAACTGCGCCGGTTTCCAAACGGCAGTGCCGCTGCCTGTCCCGCGTACTTCGCGGGGCCAGCTAGGGCGATGTCGGGGACTTTTTTTATTTCACATCTTTGTCATACTCAACTGTTGTGCCGAAGGGCAGATCGTATTGCTCAAGTATTTTTTCAACCTTCTCAAAATTCATACCTGAAAGCATGGTAAAGTCCCTTGCTACCCCATTAATGGTTTGCCGCGTACTTGTATCGGTTCCCTTATCTTTTGCGTCATCAATTTTTAGCAACAAGCGAGCTAAATCGTAAATGTCTCCTTTGTAAAGGATGCAAACGTTTTTCAACTCACTCACACGAATTTTATCAACCATATTATCCTGACCTGGAAGGTATTTCCATTAGAGGTAGGACTGCCAGTTATCCAATAGCCCCAGTGGCGGGACCGGCGAGACTCTTCCCATTATCGTGCCATTTCTGGCAAATCGCATCGGTTTCCGAGCGGCGCAGCCGCTGCCTGTCCCCCGCACTCTGCAAAGTCCGCTGGAGTTGGTAGATGCTATTGATTCTTACAACTCCAAATTAAAGTATCAACTTGGTCAAAGACTGCGCGTGTCCATGCTGCTTGAATCAGTTCGTCCGGGTCACGTGTTGATTGTTTGTACCTCTTGGCCATGATTCCAAGCAAATCCTTGTATTTGGCTTCCGTGTCTGCCATCCACAAAACATCTGCGAACTCATCCCCGGGATAGTTACACTGATCGAGTCTTACTATTCTAAAAAGTGGTTTTTTGAATCCAAACCACTTTCTCATCTCATTTTTCCCGCTATTTGGCAGCAGTGATTGATCAATGATAAGTCGCATCCCTTTGAAACCTGATTTTTCGAGAGCAATTGCTTGGAGATAGTCATCTTCAAGTTTGTATTCTGTTCCGACGGAGATTTCTCTTAATTGGATCGATTTTGTGTTAAAAACCATATTCTGGTTGTGCCAAGAGGAAATTACGCCTCGCAGCCAAAGCGGAGACGAACTTCTGTCGGTATGATAGAAGCATTGTTCAAACAGGTGGCTTGCGATTCCGATGGCTTGATCAGAATCCTGACACGTAATAGCCACACTATCTGATAATGTCATAATTGTGAAGTCCCCATCCCGAAAAGATTGTTGAGGAAGATATGTGAGTTGTTCTTTTATGAGATTTGCAAATTCTTGGATCCTCGATTTGACTGCATTAGCTCCACCAAGCTGCCACATTTTCTGCACGCCAAGCAAGTCAATATAAACGAAACCGCATCTTGCCATATGATTATCCTTTCTGCAATTTACGAAAATGGAGTAGATCAAATCGGACTATCTATTACTTATAGATTGCGGCTTTATCCAGTAATGTCTCGCATCGCGACTAAGTTTTGACTTCAACAGCAACTAACGGATGGGTTCAGTGGCAGCCGCGGGATCGGCGGAACTCCTTCTCAATTTCGCGCCATTTCTGGTAAAACGTGCTTGTGCGCGAGAGATAAAGCCGCCCTCCTGCCCTTGGCGTTCTTTCAAGGGTTCGCTGGGAGCAGGTGTTGGCCTGCTCTGTCCTTAATATCTGAACTTTAGATTTTCACTACTTAAAGTGCATCCCAATAGATTTAGCGAGTTCTTCCATTTCCGCTGAGAGCACGTTTTTAAGCGAATGGTAGACTGAACTGATTTCTGTGCAATATCGGTCAAATGCTTTGATAGTCACAATCCGAACGGTAGAACCGCTATTCTCACCAATTCTAATGGGGAACAGGAGAAACGCTGAATTGATTTCGGCAACAACCGGATTTCCATTTTGTTCCAGGTAAGACTCGAAAAGGCGACCATCTAAAACTACGGTCGGGAAAAAGAAGGATAGGAATTCGCTTCTAAGTGAATTTGTTTCGTTCTTGACTAAGGATATGGATGCCTTAGTTGCTGTCATCCCAGCCTTGAAAGTTTCATCTTCTTTAGATGTGAAAGCCTCTGTAATCCCATAACCTAGGCGGCCATTTTTATTAAACCAATCAATTTCCAACATACGGTCAAGATGGTTATTTACAGCTTGACTAGCATTGTTTGTCATGATGGCAAAAGACCAGATTCGATTATATCCAGCCTTATCCGATGTAAAAACAATCCAAGGTTTTGAACTCTTTTTGCATTCAATTACAGCATAGACATACAGAAGACCGATTACATCTGTTGTACGGCCAATTACATCTATTTCGCGCGATGTTCCTTTCTCGGGGTCATCGTAAAAGGATGATTGAAGAATTTCAAAACCTGATGCGCTCAATGACTTTGCTACCTGCATTTCCACGCCATAGCCTTGGGTATTCAACCATGATAGTATTTTTTGATTGAGATTTTCTTCTGTCATTTTGTATTATTTCCACGGCTTCAATAGAGGCCCAACTTGCATATAAGCGGTCGTATACTTCTACGCAACTCATAGCAATAGCTTCTAAGTGAACTGTACCTGTTCCTGAGGGGATAAAACCCCAAGGTTTATTTGGATACCGATAAAAAACCTACCCTGCAATAACTATACAGCAAATCCACCCCGCCGGCAAGCGTGAGACTTCCGAAGTTTTCAAAACTCCGGAAGTCTGTCTCCTGCAACCCTTGACATCCGTGAACATATGTTCTAATATTGTGACGCGCCAGGGGCATTCTTTGGTGTTCCTGGCCGCTTTTTCATAAGCACCTTAACAATTGCAGTTTCCGCAGGCCGGCTGCCCCGCCCCGCTACTCTTCCGGTAGGAGTATTCATTTCCCCTTCCGTTTCGTGGAAACGTAACTCGTCCCCGGTAGGGGCAACCTATCCTGCCATTTTCCCTTCTCCCTTCTCCCTTCTCCCCTCCCAAATGTGCACTTCATCGGGGCCTGTACCCGAAAGGGCAGATGGGCCGGGGATGGGGTTGCCGGGAAGGGTATTCGTTCCTTTTTGTTCCTCCGGATTGACGATCTTCATCGAGAGGCTATTCGTTCCTCGTTCGTTTTTTTCGAATAACGAATAGCCCGGTTTTGATTGAGAGAAAAGAATTAAACACAATCCCGCGGAAGAGCACCGCGCGACAGGCAGCCACAAAGGAAGCTCAAAGGCAGAGTTTTTTTCCTTGGTGCTTCTTCGTGTACTTCGTGGTGAAAAATCTTTTTATCTTCGTGTCCTTCGTGGTGAAAATCTTTATCCCGTCAACTCCTTCAGCCTCTGCACCATCAGTGAGACGCCCATCACCAGCAGGACTGCCAGGATGATCCATTTCCAGAAATGGATGAACAGGATCACGCCGGCGAGCATGGCCAGGAGCAGAGTGATCCATGCAACGGTCTCGACGAAGGCGCCGCGCAGGATCGATTCGATCACCACGAAAACGATCAGGATGACCGCCAGGCCGGCCCACAGGTAGTGGGATGCAAAGAAGATCAGCCCGGCAATGACGAACAACAGCAGGCTCAGGCTGATGGCCGCCCAGGTCTCGGCGGCGCGGTCGAAGCGCAGTGTCTCGGCCGGGTTGTCGGGTACGTGCCAGGTGGTGGATGTGGGCATGCGGGTCGTCCTGGATGCCGGCCCGCAGGCGCTCCAGCCGGCGGGTCAATCCCTGCAGCAGGGCGGTATTTTCCGATATTCTCACTTGCGCAGGTCGCGCAGCTTCGTTCGAAAGCGTGGCGATCTCCTTCTCCAGCGCGGCGTATTGTTTGGCCAGGTGCGGATTGCCTTCCATCCCTTTCAGCTTCGATGCCCAGTGCATTGCAGCACCGCCGCTTTTTCCGGGATCAGCGTTTCCAGTTCGGCCTGCCGCCGGGAAATTTCCTGGCAGTCTTCCTCCAGCATCTGCAGGGCCTGCGGCGGCGGCGGGACCTTGTCCAGCCCGGCAAAACCGAGCGGGTCATACCAGCGAGCCGCGCGGCGTGCCGTCCCGGTTGTACATCGGGCCGGCCGGGGCGTTCTCGCCGGAGATGGGGTCTCGGGCGAACAGCCCCCACAGGCCGCGGTATTGGCTCACCCAGGCTGTGGACTCATCCACCAGCACCGGCGACCAGGCGTTGCGGTCCATCCGGGCCGATGCGCAGCCCATCGCCGCGGGCATAATCCACGAACGGGCACATGGAAGGCCTCCAGCGGCGGCTGGCCGAGCGTCTCGCGTCCAGAACTTGTTCCAGGCCTTGAGGATGCCCGAGAGCCAGCCCGGCAAGGGCAGGTTCACTTCGGCCTGGTATTCGCCGCGCCGGAAGTAGGAGGCGTGCGACCCGGCTCCGGCATAGACCACCGGGTGGCCGTTCTCGATGGTCAGTTCGGCCTGGTCGTCCCAGCGGCGGCGCAGGTCGTCGCCCTTGAAATCGTGCGAGGCATAGGCCGCCCACTCCGGGATAAGCTGCCCGTCGTCCTCGTATAGATACAGGCTGACCATCTCCCAATCGGACTCGTGGTCGTTGACGCCGTGGAAGCCGGAGCGCCAGGGGTTGGAGCAGTAGAAGAACCAGTATTGCAGGATGGTCCAGCCGGCCTGGCGGGTCACCCGCCCATAATAGGTATACTCCGGGTGTTCCTCCCGGATGGCGTTGTAGTCCAGCTCGGCCGCGGCCATGTCCGCCGCGGGGACCCTGCCGCTCAGCAGGAACGAGAGCGAGAACAGCCCGTCCGCCAGGCGCGGCAGGAAGCCGCCGCGCGCCAGGCGCCCGATGCCGGTGCGGAAATAATCCCCGAGCCTGCGGCGCAGGCGCGGCCTGGTTCGCCAGCACCTGGGCCGCCTCGGCCAGGTTGAGCGCCTCGATAAAGCGCAGGTAGCGGATGGTGCCGAAGGCGGCCGGGCGCGGTTCGATCAATTTCTCCATGGTCATCTGCCCCTGCTGGCACCAGCAGTTCCTCCGGCCCATCCGGATGGTGCTCCCACAGGCTGCACTCCTTGACGTAATGTTCCACTGCTGCCGGGTAGAACTGTTCGCCCTTGGTATAGTACACCACCGGCTCGAACTTGCGCAGCAGCTCCAGGTCGGGAGTATCGACCGGGGCGGTCGGGCGGTCAGAGATGGGCTTCATCGTCCCTCCTTATCCCGAAAATGCGCTGCACGTCCGGCAGGTTGAGCGCAAAGGCGATGATGACGTTGGAGGCCATGACGGCATAGTTGGGATGGCTGTAGAAATAATCCACCAGCGAGATGACCAGGGAGATGCCCGTCCAGGCCATCAGCAGCACCCAGCTCCAGCGCCGCAGGCGCAGGAAGCCGATCAGCACGACGATGCCCGCCAGCGACAGGACGAGATAGGTGACGCTGGAAAGCAGGTCGCTGCCGAGGGCCGTGAGTCTCCAGCCGCATGAAGAGCGGACCCGTGATGCCGTCCCTGAAAAAATTCTGCCGGATCAACGGCTCATAGACCTGGTACAGGCGGATGAGGAAGAGCACCACGATCGCCACCGCGATCACGCTGACGGCAATCGGGCTTTTCTTCCGGTCACTTTTCTTTCTTCTTGGCATGCTTCACCTCTTTATTGAGTTTGCCATCCTCCCATATTATAGAACCTTCGGACACCCTTTTCAATTTGAAAATGACTGGCACCCGAACTTGATCAAAAGAGTACAGCCCGGTGTGGTCGATTACGAGTAACCGGGCACAGTATGCGGCACGTATGCTTCTTCCATGTGCCTGATCTCATCCGGGGTGAGCTGGACAGGGACAGCCGCGGCGGCATTCTCCAGGCGATGCAGCTTCGTAGTGCCCGGAATGGGAACGATCCACGGCTTTTGAGCCAGCAGCCAGGCCAGCGCGATCTGTGCTGGGGTTGCCTCCTTCTGTTCTGCGACCTTGCTCAACAGGTCTACCAGTGCCTGATTCGCTTTGCGATTCTCCGGCGTAAAACGAGGCAAGATGTCATCGATTTCACTGCAATCTCTGCGGGGGTTTCAACCCCGCGAACCGAGTCCTATTGTAGGGTAATGCCAATATCAACGCCTCAAGCTGTGCGACCGCATCAAAACCAAACGCGCCGTGGTGCAAGAGGCTTTGCGCACGCTCATCTTGTCGCGCGAGCAGGCCGAAGTCCGCAGTTTGCGCGGCAAATTGAAATGGGAAAGGGACCTCGACGAACAGCGCCAATCGCGCACCATGGAGCCGTAACCATGTTCCTGGTCAATTCAACCGTCTGGATTGATTACTTCAACGGCGCGGAAACGCCACAGACCGGGTTCCTAAATCGTGCTTTGGATAATGTGCCTGTACTGATCGTTGATTTGATCCTGGCCGAAGTGTTACAGGGCTTTCGCCAGGATGCCGATTTTGAATCGGCGCGCCGTACATTGACAAAGTTCACCCAGGCCCAAATGGTCGATCCGGCCTTGGCCGTGCAAAGTGCCCGCAATTACCGTTTCCTTCATCAAAAGGGGGTCACTGTTCGAAAAATGATCGACGGTCTCATTGCCACGTATTGTATTGAAAACGACCACGAGCTCCTGCACAGCGATGCCGACTTCGATGGTTACGAAAAGCATTTGGGGCTGATGGTGGTGCATCCATAGAACAGGCTTCGTGTTTCTCCGTGGATTCGGTCTTTTCTTATTGCCGGGCGGATCACTCTTCCTTCGGCGGCCCGGCCTCCCCGTAATCCAGCACCTCGCGCACCCCCGTGCCCGGCGCGGGCGGGCCGACGATGCCCTTTTCTTCCATCGTATCCACCAGGCGGGCGGCGCGCGTGTAGCCGATGCGCATGCGGCGCTGCAGCATCGAGACGGAGGCGCGCCCTTCCCGCCGGACGGTGTCGATGGCATCCTTCAGCAGCGGGTCGCCCTGGATGGCGGTGATATCCTCGAACATGGGCACCTGCTTGCAGCGGTACGCCCGGCGGCAGCGGCACTCCGGCCGGCCCGCCCGGGACCCGCCGGCCGGCGGCGCGCATACGGGCTGGCCGCGCCGGCCTGCTGCCTCCAGTAGTCCACCAGCCGGGTGATCTCCACGTCCGAGACGAAGACGCCCTGCAGGCGCACCGGGGCGGGCGCATCCGGGGCCTGGAAGAGCATGTCGCCGCGCCCGAGCAGGCGTTCCGCGCCGGGCTGGTCCAGGATGACCCGGCTGTCGGTGTTGGAGGCCACGGCAAAGGCGATGCGGGCCGGGAAGTTGGCCTTGATCAGCCCGGTCACCACGTCCACCGAGGGGCGCTGGGTGGCCAGCACCATGTGGATGCCGGTGGCGCGCGCCAGTTGCGCCAGGCGGGTGATGGTGCGCTCGGTCTCGTCCGGGGCGATCATCATCAGGTCGGCCAGTTCGTCGATCACCACCAGCAGGTAGGGCAGTTTCTTGCCGCCCTGGGAGGCCATGCGCGGGTTGTAATCGGCGATGTTGCGCGCCCCGATCTCGGCGAATTTGTGGTAGCGGTTGTCCATCTCGCGCGTCATCCACTGCAGCGCGCCCACCACCCGTTCGATCTCCACCACCACCGGCGCCAGCAGGTGCGGGATGCCGTTATAGCCGGTCAGTTCCACCCGCTTGGGGTCCACCAGGATCAGGCGCAGGTCATCCGGGGTGTTGTTCAGCAGCAGGCAGCTCAGGATGGCGTTGACGCACACCGACTTGCCCGAGCCGGTCGTCCCGGCGATGAGCAGGTGCGGCATGGACTCCAGGTTGGCGGCCTTGGGGTGCCCGGCCACGTCCTTGCCGAGCGCAAAGCGCAGCGGGCGTCTTGTTGCGCGTGAAGACTTCGCTTTCCACCACCTCGCGCAGCGCCACCAGCGCCATCTCGTCGTTGGGCACTTCGATGCCCACGTAGCCGCGCCCCGGCACCGGGGCCTGGATGCGGATGCGCGGGGCGGCCAGCGCCAGCGCCAGGTCATCCGCCAGCGAAGCGATCTTGCCCACCCGCACGCGCGTCTGCCCGCTGCGCGATTCGACGAAGAGCGGCTCCACGCCGAACATGGTGACCGTGGGCCCGCGGCTGATCTCCACCACCTGGCTGGGCGCGCCGAAGGAAGCCAGCGTCTCCTCGATCAGGCGGGCGCGCTTTTCGCACGAACTCCTCGTTGACGATCGGAGCCTGGGGCGGCTCCAGGATTTCGCTCACCTTGGGCAGCACCCAGATGATGCGCCGGGGCGGCGGGGAGATTGGTCCTGACCGTCACGCCGGGCGGTTGTGCCGGGACTGGCTGGATCGACCGGGGGACGCTTGAGCGGGGTGAAATTGATCCGGCGGCCCTTCCGGTTCGGGCGGCCCGCCGCTTTCCGGACCGTCCGGCTGGCTGCCCGCCGGGGTCTTTTTTTGAGCAACTGTGCCCAGCCGGTCCTTGAGCCTGGCCGCCAGCGGGCCGGCCCACTGGAACATCTCCTGCAGCGAAAGATCGAGCGTCATCGCCAGGGCGATCACCAGCCAGGCGACCACCAGGATGACCGTCCCGGCGTCGCCCAGGGCGCCGACCAGTCCCTGCTGGAGCAGCGCGCCGATGTATCCGCCGCCGTTCCCGGCATTGGCACGCGCGAATGGCGGTGGCAACCGGGCCGTCCAGCCAGTGGAAAGCCACCAGCAGACCCACAAAGAGCAGAATGATGCCGACGATGCGTTCGAGCGAGAGTTCCGGCAGGCGCTCCACGTTGCGGGCCACCAGCCAGGCGCCCAGCACGATCAGCCCGACCGGCAGGATGTAGACGCCCCAGCCGAAAACGGATTTCAAGGCGCTGATCCAGTAACCGGTCAGCCCGCCGTTCTTGGCCGAAAAGAGGCTGAGCAAGGTCAACAGGCCGACCAGGGCCATGACCACGCCGAGGATGTCCATCTTGCGCTCGGGCGAGATGTTCCCCAGCAGGGGAGTGCGGTGGCTGGCGGCTTTTCCTGGAAGGAGTGCGTGTCGATGGTTGGGAACGGTCGGAAGAACCGCCTGCCGGCTGTGGAAGTCCGTGAAAGGCCGCTGCGACCAGTTGGAGGGCTTGATTTCTTGCGGGAGGAAGATTTCGAGCGGGTGATCGGCATGTGGTATTTCTTCCTGAGCATTCTCCAGGTATACGCCCCCATCCCGATCCCGCCCAGCAAGAGCGCCGCGCCGATCACGCCCAGCAGTGGCGAAGGGCCTTGATTGGGTGTGGTTGCGGCAGTTGTCCGCCTTGGGCTGCGCGCCGAAGTTAACCGATATCGAATCGCCTGGGTTGACATTCACGCTGGCGGTCATATTCATGGTTGGATTGTAACCGTCCGGAGCGGCTGCACTGACACTGTATTTTCCAGGCGGGACATTCGTAAAGCACATTCCCTGGTAGGCGGTCGCATCCGGGTTGATCACGCTGGTCAACGTCTGTGAATAAGCGTTATCTGGACTGGTCAGGCTGATGGCTGCTCCGGCAATGGCACCCTCGCTGGCCTGGCGCAGGCCGTCGCCGTTGACATCATCAAACACCAGCACGCAAACCTGTGCGGTGCCGCCTAGGCTGGGAGTTGCTGTGGGAACTACGGGCGTCGGCGTCGGGGAAGGTCCGGGGGTGGGGGAGCCGCCTGAAGGTGCGCCCACGCCGATCATCAGTGCCTGTCCTTCCCGCAGGGTGCAGTTCTGGTCCAGCAAGTTGGTGGTCCGGATGTATTCCACCGATACACCGTATAACAGCGAAATCTGTGTACAGGTTTCGCCGGCCTTGACGATATAAATGATCCGCCCATCCGGGCCGGGGGTTGGCGATGGAAATGCCACCTGCTGGGCCGGCGAAGCCGCCACCGGTATCTGCGACCAGAGCAACAACGCTCCGGCTAAAAACAGGAAAATCGCGAGAACAGGTTTGGTTTTCATTGCTTCACCTGATGGGATTATATCATCCTGCCTTTCCCTCGCTCACAGGAATTACGCCTGGCGGAAGGCTTTCACAAAAAAGGAGCGCCTTGTCATTATCGAAGACAAAGCGCTCCTTTGGTAACCGTTCGTCGAAATCTATTCTTTTCCTTCCGGACGGGCAAAGATCATCCGCCCGGCCGCGGTCTGCAGCACCTTGGTCACGGTGACGTGGATTTGCTGGTTCAGGTACTTGTTGCCGTTTTCCACCACCACCATGGTGCCGTCTTCCATGTAACCAACGCCCTGGTTGACTTCTTTGCCCTCCTGGATGACATTCACTTCCATGAGTTCACCGGGCAACACAACCGACTTGATGGCGTTGGCGAGTTCGTTGATATTGAGGATGAGCACACCCTGCAACTCGGCAATGCGGTTCAAATTATAGTCATTGGTCAGGATGGGACATTTCATCTGGCGTGCCAGGATGACCAGTTTATCGTCCACTTCGCGCACGCCATCCACGTCGATATCGCTGATGCGAACGAGCACCGAAGTGGCTTTTTGCAGCTCCGAGAGCACTTCCATGCCGCGCCGGCCGCGTGCCCGCCGCAGGCCATCTGGAGAATCGGCAATGTATTGCAGCTCGTTCAGCACAAAACGCGGGATGAGCAGCGTGCCGGGCAGGAAACCGGTCTTGGCAATATCGGCCACCCGCCCATCGATGATGACGCTGGTATCCAACAGGATGGTCCGGTTCGTCTGCCCCCAGGGTGTTGGCGTGCCATCCTCGCCCCGGTGGGTAATGCCGCCCAGGAGGTTGGCAATATCCGTCTGTCGTGTGATAAAGATTGCCACGCCGAAATAGCCGAAGAGCAGCACGCCCAGGAAAGGCAGGATTTTCCCGAACGGGGATGGGAGCAGGGAAAGCGGAAAGGCCAGCAGGGCCGCGGTCAACAGGCCAGCTACCAGGCCGACCAGTGCAGAAAAGAGTGCCTCCGCCGAAAGCCGGGCCAGCATGGCACGCAGGCTGCGGATGGGACGTGTGGTGAGATATGGGGTCAGCACCAGCCCGAAGAGGGCGCCCACCAGGGTGAAGAGCACCGTGTAGAATAATTGCTGATTAGGATTGTAGTATGACAACCCGTTGCCTACATATGCCCCCACGATGGAAAAGACTGCCAGGCCAATAATACGGAAAATAAGGTCAGCACTCATTTGGATAACTCCTCTGCAATAAATCGGATAATAAGATGTGGATATAATAGCACTCTTGATATTCGCCGTCAATTAGTAGAAAGTCGGAAAGGGGTATAATCAGCCCTCTATTTACCGGTATTCGTGAGGAAACATGGCTCTTGACCGCTTTGGACGAAAAATCCACTACTTACGTATCAGTCTGACAGACCACTGCAACCTGCGCTGTGTATATTGCATGCCGGAAGATATGACCTTCCGGCCAAACGCCGAGATGTTGCAGGATGATGAAATCCTGCTGCTTACGCGTGTGTTTGCCGACCTGGGCTTCGACAAGATCCGCCTGACCGGGGGGGAACCGACCGTGCGGGCGCACATCGTCGATATTGTGCACGGCATCGCCTCCACGCCGGGGATCAACTCTCTCTCCATGACCACCAATGGCGTCCTGCTCTCGAAACTGGCCGCGCCCCTGGCCTCCGCCGGGCTGGATCGTGTCAATGTCAGCCTCGACACGCTCGACCCGGCCAAGTTCAAACGCATGACCCGCTGGGGCAAGTTGGAGGATGTCTGGAAAGGCATCCTGGCCGCCGAACAGGCCGGGCTGACGCCGCTCAAACTCAACGCGGTGGTGGTGCGCGGCTACAATGAAGAAGATGCCGTGGAACTGGCGCGCCTGACCCTCGACCATCCCTGGCAGGTCCGGTTTATCGAAATGATGCCTTTTGCCGGAGCGACGGACTTGCAGATCGGGCAGAGAGTCACCGGGGCAGAGATCCAGGCGCGCCTGGAACAGGCCTTCGGTCCCCTGGAGATCGCCAACGGCGGCGAACTGGACGGGGAAGCGCGCATGCTGCACGTGCCGGGAGCAAAAGGGCAGGTTGGTTTCATTTCGTCCGTCAGCGTGCCGTTCTGCAGCTCCTGCACCCGGGCGCGCCTTACCGCAGATGGCTTGCTGCGCACCTGCTTGTTGCGCGAGCACGAGATCAATCTGCTCAAACCCTTGCGGGCCGGAGCCACGCAGGAGGATCTGCGAAAATTGCTGGTGGATGCGATCTGGGAAAAACCCTGGGGGCACGGACTTGCCGAAGGAGTGATCCCAATGAACCGGGTGATGAGCGAGATTGGGGGATAGCACCTGCCAGTTATTCCCAAATAAAATGGAGGCCACCAATCTGGGCCTCCATGTTTTATTTACGATCCTTGACTTGCTAGGCTTGTTTCCTCCAATTCCTTCAACACCGTTCCCATGCGGGTAATCCCCTCCCGGATGGTTTCGGGGTTGGAATACGAGAAATTGAGCCGCATGGTATTCTTGCCGCCGCCGTTCGGGTGGAAGCTCTCACCCGGCACGAAAGCCACCTTGCGCTGGATGGCAACCTTGAGCACCTCGGCCGCGTCCAGGTCTTCCGGCAAAATTCCCCACAGGAACATGCCGCCCTGCGGACGCGTCCAGTGCACCTCCGGCGGGAACATCTCTTCCATCATCTCCAGCATCACATCCCGGCGTTCCTTGTAAACCGAGCGGATGTGCTTCACGTGCTCATCCAGGAAGCCATCCTTGCCGACTTCATAGGCGGTCATCTGGTTGAAGGCAGCCGTGTTCAGGTCGGCGGCCTGCTTGGCTTGCACCAGCTTGCGGATGACCTGCTCCGGGGCGATCACCCATGCCAGGCGGATGCCCGGCGCCAGCAGCTTGGAAAAAGTGCTCAGGTAAATGACGTTGCCGGTATAACAGCCGTCATCGCCGCGGTACTCGCTGTCGAGCGAGACAACCGAGGGCAGGTGTTCGCCCTCGAAGCGCAGTTGCCCGTAAGGGTCGTCCTCCACGATCGGGCACGCCATACTGGTCTGCCAGCTCCACCAGCCGTTGGCGGCGCTCCAGGCTGAGCGTGGTGCCGCTGGGGTTCTGGAAATTTGGCAGTACATAGATGAATTTGGGGCCGACGCGCAGCGCCTTCTCCAATTCATCCGTCACCATGCCGTTCTCATCGGAAGGGACGGAGATGTACTGCGCCCCGTAGGCATTCCAGGCCTGCAGAGCGCCCAGGTAGGTGGGGGATTCGACCACGATATAGTCGCCCTGGTTGATGAAGACCCGCCCGATAAAGTCGAGCGCCTGCTGGGAGCCGGAGGTGATCAGGATATTTTCAGGCGTAACCGATACGGCGTAGCGGGCGGTGCGCTGGGCGATCATTTCCCGCAGAGGCCGGTAGCCTTCGGTGGTACTGTATTGCAGGGCCTGGGCCCCCTGGTTTTCCAGCACATAGTTACAGGCGGCCTGGAATTCCTTGAGCGGAAATACTTCCGGCGCCGGCAGCCCGCCTCCAAAGGAAATGATATCCGGTTGTTCGGTCAGTTTGAGCAGTTCGCGGATGACGGAACTGCCCATCCGCTTCGTCCGGTTTGCATAACGATATTCCCAGGGTGTCTGCATTCATTCTCCTTTGATGATATATGATCGGATTGTTTCCAGAACAAATAAAAAAGCCTGGCAGGTATGACTTACCTGTCAGGCTTCCGCTGACGTATCACTGCCAAGCAGAACGAATATTATCAAAACTCTGAGCATGGCATTATTATATTACCTCGTTTTGCATTGTATAGACAACCTGCAAATAGCCTCTCCTGCATATGATACCTGTCAGGTTTTTATTTATGCTACAATGCCCTGCATACGCACTTCCTTGAACATTGGACATAAAGTAGTAACGACTTCAGTCGTTCTCTGCTAAGTAACTGCCTCAGTCGTTCGCCCTGCGTAGCGACCTCCAGTCGTTTGCACGCAGAGGACAAAATGAGACGTTTCTGGATCCTGACCCTGAGCTGCCTATTCATCCTGGCCTCCTGTGGATTTCCCTTCGGGCGCCAATCCGCTTCCACCGGGACTCCCGGGCTGTTGCCGGCTTCCCGCTGCGGAGACGGGATCTGCAGCGGCGGCGAGAGCGCTGCCTCCTGCCCGCAGGATTGCCCGGCTGACGACCTTCAGCGGGCAGGATCAAGACCACCACCATCATCTCGGAAGGTCTCGGATATTGCCGTGATGGTCGCCTCGCCGCAGGTTCCCCGTTACCCGGAAGGCGCCGGGATCGTGGTGGTTGCCTCGCCCATCTTCACCCCAACGAATGGCTTTATCACCGATCCCGACCTCACTTCGCTTGGGCTGGTCCAGGTCAGCTACCTGTGGCCCGGAGAAACCGACCCCCGCACCGGAGCCAGGAGCACCGGCACATTCGATTATGGCGGAGAACATTCCGTCAACATCCTGCGGGATGTGATCCGCTTTGCCGCCAACCGCATGGCCGACAAGAATGGTCGTTACATTGTCTCCATGACCTCCGTCCCGCCGCTGGTGGCGGAGGTGGGCGTATACGCCTTCTCGGATGCCGGTATTGCCGCCATCCGGGCGTTCTCGCTGTATGGCTCCCAGTTTCAGGGCCTGCAATATTTCATCGGTCGCGAGGTCCCCACCGTGGATACCCTTTCCGCCATGGAAACCGGCTACTACAACGATGCCGGACAACCGGTCTATAACCCCTTTTATGTCTACCCGACCAATTTCAGTTTTGCATCTTTGACGTTGAATTACACCAACTTGCGTTGGGACCCGACCTATACCAGCAGCTATTCCAAGGCAGTCGGGCGTCCCTACCTTGACCTGGATGGCAACGGCAAGATCAGCGCAGGTGACTATCATTTTCGATGGGCAGATTCCGGTCATGTTCGGGAAGCGCTATTACTCCACCGCCCTGACACAGGCCTTGCTGAATAATGGTGCGTTGTCGCTGGCTGCCTGGCCGGCCGACCTGGCAACACCCCAGGAGGCTGCCCAGGCCTGGCAGATCCGCCAGACCACCGGCCTTTTTGAAGCCATGCAGGATGACGACGATCGTCCAGAATATGAAGGTGATGCTGGTGTTTGCCCAAAATGACCATGCCCAGGTGGCCCAGGATAAGCCCCATATTCACCAGCTTTACCAAGGCTTTCGTTTCGAAGCCAGGCTGTGGGTGCGCCTGAACCCCGACCGCGCCTATGTGGAGTCGTTGATCCAGATTGCCGGGGCCACCTTGCCAGGCACGCCCGGCATTACCCCCACCCCGGGCCCCAACCTGGATTTCCCGGATAATCCGGCCAATACCCAGCCCGCCGACTGGGCGCAGATCGGGGCGTATGCCTATCCGGGCCAGGGACTGGCCGGCAGCCTGGTGCCGCTGGCAGCCGTAGCCGAGATGGCCGACCGGGCCCACTCCGGTGATTGGGATGAAAACCTGGGCCAGGTGCTCTACACCTATCCTGCCCCAACCCCCCAGCCGTAAAAGGGGTTTTAGTTTACAAACATCGTGTCTTCGTGCCTTGGTGGTCAAAAAGTTCCATGATTTTCACACCCAATCTATTTCCCCCAGCCAAACTCTTCGAACATCACGCCCGCCCGGAAATTCTCGATTGCCCGCCGCACATACGGGATGGTATTCTCCGGCAGGGCATCAACATCCACCCAGCGGATATCGTCGCATTTCCCCGGTTCGGCGTTGACCGGCTCCCCGTTCCACTCCCGCACGTGGACGAAAAAATCCACCCGTTCCTCCCCTTCGAAACGGTGGAACACGCCCGCAAAGCGGATGTCCGCCGGATCGATCCGCACCCCCACTTCTTCACACGCCTCCCGCACCGCCGCCATGCGCACCGCTTCGCCTCCGTCCAGGTGCCCCGCCGGCACGCTGTAATGCCCGTCCATGTAACCGGTCTGGTAGCGCCGGATCAGCAGGATCTTGTTTCTCGCGCAGGAAGAACATGTGGACCGTCACGGGAAATTTGGCATGCATGGCTGGGTTTCCTTTCCCCTCTATCTTATCGCCTACATGCTAACCGCGCAACACCCCAGGCAGGGTAATCACATCTAAATTGGTGAGGGTCTGACTCCCCGCCCTATTAAATTATCCTGGTCATGCAAGAAGCAATAATTACAACCACAACCAGCCATATCGTGTATGAACGATCACCGATCCCACAACCAGCAGAAAGAGCACAATTATCGTCAATAACATGTACGGGCGAAGGCGTTTCGGTGTGGTTCCCTGCGCCTGGGCCTGCTTGCGTTGTTTGTTATCCAATGATGTTCCAGTCGCAGCAGCTACAGGAACGGCTGCACAAAACATACACATAACCTACCTCCAGAATTACCTCATAATATTGACCATAATAGTATAATACTAGGCTGTTCATTATACAAGGATTGGCCCTTTGGGAATTGCCGGAGTGAGGAAGGAATAGAGGAATTAAATGAAAAAGAACCTGACCGTTTTCTTTATGCTGGCTGGTGGTATCACCCTGGCAATTATCGCCTTTATCATTTGGGGCTTGCCATATTTCCTTGATACCGCTCTACCGGTTCCAACGAACAACGGGTTTGGATCCGAGACTGTCCCCGCACAGATCTTGCAAATCATCGATCAAGGGACAATAAATCTGGGGGGCACAATTCAACCGTATCAAGACCTAAGCGTAATGATATTATCAGGCCAGAATAAAGGCCTGGTAGCAAATGTAACTTATGGGAAAGACCAGATCCTGCCGGAAGGCCTGCTCTTCCGCCCGGGAGACCAGATCATGGTCGAGGTCAGTTCAAGCCCAAACAGTGATAATGTAGTTGTGAATTATGCCGATGCAGTCCGGACGCGCCCCATCCTTATCTTGCTGGCGGTTTTTATCCTTGCCCTGATCATCGTCGCCCGCTGGAAGGGCGTCCGCAGCCTGCTGGCCCTGGCATTCAGCTTTGTGGTTGTAATTGCCTATATTATCCCGCATATCATCCATGGAGAGGACCCGGTGCGGGTGAGCATCATCGGTTCGATGATCATCCTGGTGGTGACGCTCTATCTGACGTATGGCTGGAATGTAAAGACGCATGCCGCCGTGATTGGGATCCTGCTTGTTTTGATCCTTACCGGTGTACTGGCATGGGCGTTTGTAAAGATTGCGCTGCTGACCGGCGGCGGGGAGCGAGGAGGCGCTTTACCTGGTCCAGGTGCCTGGTATAAAGATCGACTTGCGCGGCTTGCTTTTGGGCGGCATCATCCTTGGCGCTTTGGGTGTATTGGATGACCTGATCATTACCCAGGCTTCGGCGGTCTTCGAACTGCACGAGGCCAACGCGGAGCTTGGGTTTCGTCAACTCTATCAAAGCGCCTACCGCATCGGCCAGGATCATGTCGCCTCGACGGTCAACACGCTGGTCATGGCGTATACGGGGGTGGCCCTGCCTTTGTTGTTACTGTTTGCGGTGGAGCGTGGCAACTATACCCAACTGATCAGCGTTGCCTCGGTCGCAGAAGAAATTGTGCGTACGCTGGTTGGCTCGCTGGGACTGGTGGCGGCTGTGCCTTTATCCACCCTGATCGCCGCCTTATTTGCTTTGTACAATGATCGCCTGGGAGTTATCCGTCCCTATCTTGGACCGGAAACCGAGCGGGGATGTCCATTCACATTGATTTATGCGTTTCTTATTTCTTCCCTGTTATTCCCGGCAATCTGCACAAACGCCAAATAAAACCAGGGAATGCCCTTCGATTTCAAAGTCGGTCTGTTGCCCAATGGCGATCAATTGTCATCCGGGATGCAAATATCCACATCCACCACGCGGTGGCATTTCCGGCAGGTGAGATGGTGGTGGTGCTCGTCCCCGCAGGCCCGGAAGGTATGGCTTCCATCTGAAAATTCGATCCGGTTCAACAGACCCCATGTTAACCAGCATCTCGACCGCCCGGAAGACCGTCGCCCGCCCCAGGCTCGGTTCCACCCTCTGGAGATCGTGCCAGAGTTCCTCCACGCTGAAATCCTGCCCGCTGGCAGCCAGTTCGGCCAGCCGGGTGGCGATGCGATCCCTTGCCTGCGTTCTCCGCCGGCCCTTTTCTTCGAAGGCCGACCGGATTTTTTCAGATACGCTTACAGAACTGTTTTCACCACTCATAATACCCATTATACTGCGCGCAGGCCAACGACGGCATGCCGGAGCCGGCAGGCTCAACCAGGCTTGGGCGTCTCAGAATACACTTCACGGCTCGGATGGGAGGGTTCTTTGTAATGGCGAGGAGAAAGTAAAGCCCGAAGGCCCAGCGAGACAAAATAAAATAGGGATGTCAAGCCGACGATATAAAAACTGGCCGGCCAGTGACCCACGAATGCCAGGATCAGGCCTCCCCAGCAGGAGACCAGGCTGATCGAAACGGACAGGAGTATGGCCTGGAAGGGTCGGTGAGTCAGGTGCTCGGCTGCCGCCGCCGGCACAACCAGCAGCGCAAACACCAGCAGTACGCCGACCACCTTCATGGCCTCCGATACGCTCACCGCCAGCAAAAGCAAAAACAACACCCCCAGCAGCCGGGTTGGCACGCCGCGCGCCTCGGCCACCTCCGGGTCAAAGGAAGCGAACAGCAGCGGGCGGAACAGGCCGATCAGCAGCAGCACCGTGACCAGCCCGGCCCCCAGGGTAATCCAAACATCCGCTTGCGTAACGCTGAGGATCGACCCGAATAATATATTAACAGCCGTGGTCGCATTCTGGGTGATGATACTCAAAAAAAGCACACCCAGGCCCAGCATAAAAGTGAGCACTATCCCCACTTCCACATCCCGGCTGCGTAACCTTCTCCCAAGCAAGCCCATGCCCAGTGCTGCCAGCAAAGTGAAAAAGAACATTCCTTCCAATGCGCCGATTCCCAACACCGCCGCGGCAGTGGCTCCCGTGAAACCAATGTGTGACAATGCCTCGCAGGCAAAAGCCTGTCCACGTAGGACCACAAAATATCCGATCAATCCGGAGACAATTGCTACCATACTGCCTGCCAGGAAAGCATTTCGGACGAACTCATACTTTAAAATTTCAAACATCCGGATGACCTTCTTTGGATAAAGGGGAAACGGGGTCAGCATTTTCACCCACAGCGGTTTCCTGCCCGGCATCGGTCGCAAGAGATTCCATCGACCTCTCACCAGCCCGCGTCTGCCGGCCTCTGGCCCGCTGCGGCCATAAGCGTACCGGCAGGTAGGCCGCAAAGGCCAGCGTGGTGATATAAAAACTCACCGGCCAGGCGGTATTGGCAGCCAGCAAAATTCCCAGCCAGGTATAAACGAGACCCAGGCCGATCGACAATCCAATCGCACGCGCCGGCCGATGCACCAGCCGGATGGCCGTTGCCGGCGGTCCGACCAGCAAAGCAAATACCAGCAGTACCCCGATCACCTGCATGGCAATCGCCACGGTCACCGCCACCAGGATCAGGAAAAGGCTTCCCAGCAATCTCACCGGCAGTCCGCGTGCTTCCGCTACCAGCGGGTCAAAGGAACTGAACAGCAGCGGTCGCCCCACCCACGCCAGCACCGCCAACAAACCGCCGCTTAACCCGGCCGTTACCCAAACGTCGCCCCGGCTGATGCCCACGATGGTCCCGAACAGAATACTGTAGGCCTGTTCGGCGTAACCGTGATAGAGCGAAAGGAACAGGATGCCCAGCCCCAGCGCGAAGGTCATGATCACCCCTATGGCCACATCCCGTTCGCGCATCTCCCGGCCCAGAACCGATATGGCCAGCGCCGCCCCCACCGTGGCGACCAGCAGGCCAACCACTGGCGGAATGCCCAGCAGCACCGCGCCGGCTGCCCCGGCAAAACCGATGCTGGAGAGGGCGTGCCCGGCAAAGGTGAGTCCGCGCACCACCAGGAAGTAACCCAAAATCCCTGCCATAATGGCAACCAGTGATCCGGCCAGGAAAGCATTTTGAATGAACGGGTATTGAAAAACAGCCAGCATTTTGGGTTGGATTCCTTTATCTGCCGCCGCCGGGGCTATACTTCGGCGCCCACCACGAAGAAACGGCCTTTGGCGTGCACCACTTCGACCTCCGAACCGTACAGCCGGCTAAGTGAGGCGCTGGTGATTACTTCGGCCACGCTGCCGATGGCGGTATGGTTGTTTGCCAGGTAAATGACCCGGTCCGTGTATTGCAGGAGTGGATTGATATCGTGCGAGACCAACAGGACGGTCACCTCACGCTCACGGCATACTTTGTCCACCAGGCCAACCACTTCCTGCTGGTGAGAAAGGTCCAGGTTGGCCAGCGGCTCATCCAGCAGCAGCAGGCATGGGTCCGAAATGAGCGCCTGCGCAATCAACAGTCTTTGCTGTTCACCGCCCGATAACTGGCCCACCGGCGCATCCGCCAGTTCCAGGGCATCCACTTCTTTCAGCGCCAGGTTGATCTTTTCCTCGCGCCGGCGGCTGGGCAGCCCAATCCCCCATTGATGCCCGTCCAATCCAAAACCGACCAGGTCACGCGCGCACAAAGCCATTTCCACATCAATTGCCCGGTGCTGAGGTACATAACCGATCTGGCGCTGCCCGCATTCCGGCGTCGTCCCCAATACGCGCAGCGAACCTGCTGAAGGTTTTATTAACCCCAGCAGCAGCTTGATCAAGGTGGTCTTACCGGCTCCATTGGGCCCCAGGATGACGATAAACTCGCCCTGGTTAATCGACAGGCTGACATCTTGCAGGATGGGCGTCCCACCCAGGCGAACGCCGACGTGCTCGAGGTAAATTACAGGTTCTTCCATTTTCAATAATTTCCCGGATTACCTGGCTATCCGCCCAGAGCCTTTTCGAGCTCATTCAACTGGTCCAGCATCCAGCCCTGGTAGGTTTTTCCTCCCGGCATGGTCTCCGAAACCGGCACAATCGGAATATTATTCTTTTGGGCCATATTCTGCAAATTGGTGGTCACCGGGGTCACGGTCTGGACGTTATAGATCAGCGCCTTGATCTGGTGTTGGGTGACTTGGTTGTTGGCTGTTACCACCGTGTCGGCCGGCGGGTCGTTCCCTTCGGCAATCGCCTTTTCGAAATCAAACGGGGTCAGCACGTTCAAGCCGATCGGTCCAGTCTGGTAGAGGAAAATGGTTTCCGTCAGTCCCACCGGCGTTCCGGCATATTTGGATTTCAGCTCACTCATTTTCTGCTGGATCGGGATAAGGGACTGGTTGAAGCTGGTCGCCGCCGCATCGAAGGCAGCTTTGTCGGCCGGATCGATTTTCTCCAGCGCCGCCGTGATCGCCCCGGCGATTTCCTGGATATTGTCGATGCCATACCAGACGTGCGGGTTGTCGGTCAATTTATGGGTGGCGATATCCGCGCCCACCAGGACGATCCGGTCCGGGTTGGGAGAGGCCGAGAGCAGCTTGTCCATCCAGGTGTCATAACCATCCCCGTTCTGGATCACCAATTGCGCCTTTCCGACGGCGACCCCGTTCTGGACGCTGGATTCGTATTCATGCGGATCGATGTTTGGATCCGAGAGGATGCTGACCACAGACACATGGCCGGCACCGAGCTGCCGAACGATGTCGCCGTAAAAGTTCTCCGCAGCCACAACCGAGATAGTCGGTGAGGCAGACGATCCGCCAGTGGAAGGGACGCCAGTCCCGCCCCCGGCAGATGATGCTACTCCTCCGCACGCGCTCAATTCAAATGCGGTGATGATGACAACAATCAGTGAATATCGCAAATGGATCTTCCAATTTCCTGACATTTCTACCTCCGCACGTTTGATGAATGATATTATCGGTACTTAGTATCAATAGCGTGCTAGTCTACTGCAATGTCCGGTCGTTGTCAATATTGAGAAGCATATTGAGAAGCAATTTTAATTTTCCTGGAAAAGCTAATTCCCCGGCGAGAACCAGGCTGACGTCCGGATTGATCTGTTCGCTGCACCCTTGACGAGTACATGTTTAGCGTCAAAGACGAAATTTGAGTAGGGTCAAACCTCAGAAAAATGGAGGTCAAATGACTCTGAGCGAAGGAAATGGAAAGCAGTAAACTTGGCAGGATGAGTTGCAAACGGAATCAGAACCCTCAACCGAGTACGAAAGATCAGCGGATCGCCGAATTGGAACTGGAACTGGTGCGGGAGCGCGCCAACCTCCAGAGGCTGCAGATCAACACGCTGAGATTGCAGAAACTGGTGGAGCGCTTGCAAGCGGAGAAGGAGGAATTGCAGCGGGCAGGGAAACGTCAGGCAGCGCCGTTTGCGCGCCGGAAACGGGTGGAGCATCCGAAGAAGCCTGGGCGCAAAGCCGGGCAGGGGAAGTTTTCCCGGCGAGAAAAGCCTGCGCTGAAGCAGGGCAATGCGACGAAAGTGGCCAAACTGCATGGCTGTCCGCAGTGTGGGAGCAAGTTGCGGGACACGCATAAGCATGAGCAGTATGTGACGGATATTCCGAAAACCATTCGTCTGGTCACCACTCGCTATGTGACCTACAGTGGCTACTGCGTCAAGTGTTGCAAGCGGGTGCGCTCGCTGCACCCAGAGCAGACATCGCAGGCCACGGGAGCAGCGGGGGTGCTGGTGGGGCCGAGGGCCAAGGCTCTGGCCGCAGATGCGAAACATCGTTTGGGATGTTCGTACGGCAAAGTGAGCGAATTGCTCAACGATGCCTTTGGGATGCAAGTGAGCCGGAGTGGCTGGTGTCAGGCCGACCAGCGTTTGGCCAAAACCGCCCGGCCGGTCTATCAAGCATTGATTGAAGCGATACGGCGCAGCAGTGTGGTGCATGCGGATGAAACGGGTTGGCGGATCGGCATCTTGTCGGCCTGGTTGTGGGTCTTCACTAACAAAGAGATCACAGTCTATGCTATCCGGGATAATCGCAGCAGTGATGTGGTGATCGAGATCCTGGGGGAGAAATTCAAAGGCATCCTGGCTTCGGACTGCTTTGTGGCCTATGATGATAAAAGGCTGGCAGACTGGCTCAAACAGAAATGCCTGTCCCATTTGCTGAAGGATCTGAACGAGATGGAAGAGAGTAAAACTGGTCGGGCGGTGCGTTTTGCCCAGCAATTGACCGTTGTATTGCGGGCAGCCCTGGCTTTGAAAGCAGAAAAAGCCAGCCTGGATCCAGCCAGCTTCGCCCAACGTGCCCAGACCCTGGAAACCCAACTGGATACCTTGATCTCCAGGCAACGCAATCTGAAAGACCGGGACAATCTCCGTTTTGCCCGCCGTTTGCGTAAACATCGCCCACATTTGCTGCGTTTTCTGTATGTGGAAGGTTTGGATGCCACCAATAACCATGCGGAACGCCAGATACGGCCAGCGGTGATTATCCGAAAAACGAATGGCTGTAATCGGGCGAATGAGGGAGCGGAGACTCACGAGATTTTGGCCAGCGTATTGCTGACTTGTCGTCAACACAATGTTCCTATCCTGGATTACATGGTCAGCTTACAACGCTTCGGTGAAACACCGCCTTCTTTGGTTGCTGCTCCACCTTAACTCGTTTTGAACGCTAAACAAGTACCTTGACGAATTAGAATTTATGTTCTAATATTGAAGTCATGCACAGGGAAGCTCTCACCCTGCCGTGTTTCTGTCTCATCCCCGAAAGCGAAAGGTATCATCAGGGAAAACAGAAAGTCTTGCCGTGCTTATCAGTCTGCTGGTTGATAATCTATGTTAAGAATTGATGTATTACCCATGTCTCAAGTTCATACAGTCTTTCATTTGGGGAGGCTTGCCTGGAGCTATGTCAAAGGGGCCAGGAGCATTCTCCAGACGTGCGGGTGGAGTATTCGTTTTTTTTTCGATACGCGTATCGAATACCATTTTTTCAATCGCCAATCCTTAACAGCCTCCTTTTGGGGGATCAGCAATCCTCGATCCTCATGTATCCACGTAACCTTGCTGCCAATCCCTGTTTTCCAACCGCCATTCCTTATCACCTTATCGCCTGATTGCCTAATTACCTATTCTCACCTCTCTCTTTTCCTCTTTCCTCCGCCTTGTACTATAATCATACTAATCCGGTTTTCCTGGCAAGAATGGAGGTCTCCCATGCCCTTCACGCCCAAATCTATTTCCCAGCGCGATCCTCGCTGGATCAACGAGGCACTCGGCTTCGATGACACCGTCACCATCGGGACAGATGGGAGTACTCTTACCTGCCTGACCATGCTGGTGAATGGCTATGGCTTTAACGAAACGCCTTCGACCATGAACCGTAAACTCAAGGACATGGGCAGCGGAGTTGGTTTTCTCGGCAGCCTGATTGTCTGGCCCGGATTGACGCAAGCATTCCCAAATATCATCTATCGCGGCATCATCATCTGCCGCGACCAGCCCGCCCCGATAAGTGATATTAACGCCTCCATCGATGCCGGCCAGCCCCTTGTCATCGAAATCGACGAATCTCCTTCGGCGGGCCTGCAGAACCACTGGGTGGTCATCTACGCCCGCCAGGGGAGCGACTACTTGATGCTCGATCCCTGGCCCCAGCCTCCGGATCATGCTCCAACCTCCCTGGCCAATCGCTACGGCTTTGGCTGCCCTGCCAGCGAATTCATCACCGCGGTGGCCTGGTACGATGCGAGCGGCAGCCCGGCACCCGCTCTTCTCCCCACCCCCGCGCCCGGGACGGGCCTGTATGTGCGTGTCCAGGCAGCCGTAACGGCCGGCCTGACCTTGCGTTCCGCCCCGGCGGTCTCAGCCACTGCCGTTGCAGTGGAACTGCCCGGGACGCTGCTCCACTGCAACGAACCGGATGCCGTGGTCCTGCCCAAGATTGGCATCATGGACCAGTGGCTGCAGGTCAGCGACCCGGCCGGGCTGGATGGATACGTGGCAGCCTGGTATGTGGATAAAGTGGGAGGATCTGCGCTCACCCCCGTACCTGCCCCGCTTCCAATACCCCAACCTGCTCTTACTCCAACCCCCGCACCCACTCCGCCGTCGGTCCCAACCCCTGCTCCCGCCACCCTGACAGTCCTCGTCTTACAAAGCATCGGGTCGGTTGGCTTGCGTTTGCGGGATCAGCCGGACGTGAATTCCAACACCCTGACCATCCTTTCTGCCGGCCAGGAACTGATCGTGCTCGAACCTGCCAGCCAGGCTGTTCCAAAAATTCGGCAGATCAACCAATGGCTCAACGTGAGCGACGGGAGCGGCCATATTGGTTATGTGGCTGCCTGGTATGTGGAACCCGGCAATACGCCCTCGCCCATACCCGCGCCTCAGCCGCCTCCCGTTCCGGCTGCGCTGACGGTAGTGGTCTCCAGCCAGGCCAGTGCCGGCCTGCGCATGCGTGACCAGCCGGATGCCAATGGCAACATTCTCAAGGTCCTGATGCCGGGCACGCCATTGACCGCGCTGGAGCCCGCCGGCACCGCCCAGGCCAAGATCGGTGTCGTGAACCAGTGGTTGAACGTCCAGGAACCGGGCGGAGCGACGGGGTACGTGGCAGCCAGGTATGTGACCACATAAGGAGTAGCTATGGATAAAATCACCCGTCAAAGTATGCTCGACCTGTTAACCGGGGACTGGGCGAATTACGTTGTCCGTTTCCAGAGTCTTCCACCCGCCGCGCAGGCCGTCTTCCTGGAAAAGCAGGGTTATCAACGGTTGGCTGACCTGCTCGCTCATATCGTCGCATGGTGGGAAGTGGGCCTGCAGTCCATCCAGGGCTACCGGAGTGACCCGGCTGCCAGGCAGCCCGAGATTGATGTCGACAGCTTTAATGCCAGGGCCGTGGCGCAGGTGCGTACGGTTTCAGAGGCTGAGGAAATAAAGGCTTTCGAAGCGGCCCGGCTTAAATTTGTCGAGATGGTGAAACAGTTGTCCGATGACGATTTCAAGGACGAGAGAGTCCTGAACCAGATCAAGTGGGAATTGGTCAACCACCTGGAAGACCACCGGATCGAATAGGATAAATTTCGCGCTGTTCGAAACCTTGCCACGAAAGATACGAACGTTTTTTGAGGATGATTATGGACGCTATCGACGAGATTATCAAGGATAATGCCAGGGAAAACGAGCACATCAGGAAGTTGGTGGAATCCTTATCTGACAAAGACCTGCGCATTCCTCTGGAAGCCGGCTGGACCGTATCGGCTGTGCTGGCACATTTAGCATTTTGGGACCAGCGGGCGGTTACACTGATCGAGAAATGGAAAAAAGAGGGGATAAGCGAATCTCCAATCGATGCCGACGTAGTGAACGAAGCGACCAGAAGATTGTGCCTGGCGATCGGGCCGCGGAAAGCCGCCGGATTGGCCGTGACTCTCGCCGATGAACTGGATGAAATCATTACGGGTCTGACTCCCGAAATGGTGGAAGCCATCCAGACCAAAGGGACTACTGTTAAGCTGAGGCGCGCCGACCATCGCCGGGCCCATTTGAGGGAAATAGAGAAAGTAATGCTGAAAAAGAATCCGTAAAGATATCTATCGTACTGGATTGAAACACAAGCAGCTCAACCATAAGGAAGGCGATAATATAATGATATTTGAGGTGACAGAAGCCTGGAAATCCGCTTTCCCGCTGGCGCACGCCGGTGTACTGGTCATTAAAGACGGGATCAACCCCGCCAGCCACGCCGGTTTGGAACGTTGTAAGGAAGCCCTGATAGAGGAGTTGCGTTTGCGCTACGGCGGGCTGGACCGCAGCCGGTTGCAAACCATCCCTAGCCTGCAGGTTTATGAGGCGTACTATAAGCGCTTCAAAAAAACCTATCACGTCCAGCTCCAGCTCGAGTTGATCGTGTGCAAGGGGAAATCCATCCCCAGCGTGGCGGCCCTGGTGGAAGCCATGTTCATGGCCGAGGTCAAGAATATGTTATTAACTGCCGGGCATGACCTGGACGTCCTCCAGTTGCCCGCCAGGCTGGATGTGACGAAGGGCGATGAAGTGTATACCGTGATGGGCGGGCAGCTTCGGCAGGTCAAGCCCGGGGATATGATGATCTCGGATGGCAAAGGCATTATGTCGAATATAATGTACGGTCCGGACCAGCGCACCCAGATCCGGCCGGGCACGCGCAACGTCATCTACACCACATATGCCCCTGCGGGGATCAGCGCGCAGGCAGTCGCACAGCACCTGCGGGATATTGAGGGGTATGTGCGGCTGTTCGCGCCGGCTGCCCGGACGGAAATGCTCCAGGTCTTCGGCTGAGAGTTTGAATTCAATAAGCGCTTGTCTGGTCATGGTTTTTGCACTTCATATTGATCGATCAGCTTCCCCATCCGGTTGTAGAATTCGAACAGCAAATTTGTCCCGCGGGCGGTCACCAGCATGGCCCCGTAATCGGCGTTATAGCGGAACTGGCTTTCAGGAAGAATATTAACGAAATTATAGATTCCGCCTCCGCCCACCCCATCCACAAAATAAGGGATGCCGTCCACCAGCAGGCGTTCGTAAGTGTGGTCGTGGCCTGTCAGGACAGCCTGCGCGCCCCACGCGGCAAACGGCCACTGCATCCAGGTTGTAGGGCCGTGCATCCCGGACGAGTATGGAGTGTGGTGAAAATAGACGATATTCCAGGGGCTGGCGGAAGCGGCCAGTCGCCGCTTGAGCCAGGCGGCCTGGACTGATTTACTGCCGACGCCATCCGGTTCGTTTTCATCGCTATCCAGGGCGAAAAAGTGCACTGGCCCCCGGACGAAGTCGTAGTAGCGCTCGTTGCCCGGCAGGTTGAAATAATCCAGGTAGGGCTTCGCCCCGGCCGGTAGCCAATCGTGGTTGCCGAGGGTCGGGAAGAAGCGGTTTTCTGCAGCGCCTGGGCCATACACGCCGGTATAAGGGAAAATAAAATCGTGATAATACTGGCCGATATGGGCGTCGATTGTGTCGGCTGCGCCTGAAGGGTAATTGTCATCGCCCACTGTGATGACGAAATCTGAATTCCAACTGTGCACCAGTCCGGCGACGTCTGCCTCGGCCTGGTTGCCCTCCCCGAAATCGCCGATCACGGCGAAGCGGATGGATGGATTTGGCGTTGGAGATGGGATGGGAGTAGCCGTTAGGGATGCAACTGGGGAGAGAATTGCAGCCGGCACCATCGGTGAACTTTCGGCCGGCGCCGGAAGTGTAACTGGCAGAGCCGGGGAAGTGGTTGTTGTCGTTGCCGGAATGGAAAGCGGCGCGCAGCCTGCCTGCAAGGCCAATAAGATCGTCAGGCAAAGAATGAGAAAGCGTTGATATTTACTCTTGGCATTCATAAGTTCATTTTAATCCTTTCAGAATATAATAGACGAAGTGTCAACAACTACGCAAGAGGAATCCGGTTTAGAGAACTGGAAAATTGAAGCAGATAAAAGCAATGATGGCCGGTGGCCGAATGCTTGATCCCGGGCGATTTCTCTACCTCGTCCCGGCTTTATCCGCGGTACTGGTGGTCGCTTGCTGCGGCTGCGGAACCGTCAAACCAACCCTTGTACCCGCTTCATCCATATCTTCTCCAGCATTCACTGTAACCCCGCCGGCCTCCACGGATGCACCCCTGCCAACGGAAACGCCCAGTCCCACTTCCACAGATACGCCAGTCGGAAGCGGGCAGGTGACCCTGGATGCCGTCGGAGATATCATGCTTGGTCGCACGGTCGGGGATCAGGTGCTCGCGAAGGGTCCGCAAATCGTCTTTGCCGGGGTGCAGGCTGTTCTCGATGAAGCCGATATCCGCGTCGGCAACCTGGAATGCGCCCTCACCGATGTCGGTACACCTGTGCACAAATCTTTCACACTAAGGGCCCCGCCGGCGACTGCGATGGCGCTTTCCCTGGGCAAGTTTGATCTGGTCAGCCTTGCCAATAACCATGCCATGGATTATGGTTACCAGGGCCTGGCGGATGCCCAGAAAACCCTCCGTCAGGCCGGGGTTGCCACCGTGGGAGCCGGCGCCAACTTCGACCAGGCGCACACGCCCGTCATTCTCCAGCGGAATGGACTGCGCCTGGCTTTCCTGGCCTACGTGGACGTGCCGGTCGAAAGGGACGGGTTTGACGCTCGTACGTGGGTTGCCAGCGCCTCTCAGCCCGGGATTGCCTGGGCTGACCCGGATCAGATCAAGGCCGATGTAAGCGCCGCCAGGCTCAAGGCCGATCTGGTCATTGTCCTGCTCCACTCAGGGATTGAAATCAATACCTATCTGCCCAATATCTCCAACAACCAACGCCTGGAGGCCCACACCGCCATCGACGCGGGCGCGGCGTTGGTGATCGGGTCCCACCCGCACTTCCTGCAATCCATCGAGCGCTATCACGGCGGGATGATCGCATACAGCCTGGGCAACTTTGTTTTCGATGGCTACCAGGGAGTTGCGGACGCGACGATCATCCTGCGCGTGACACTGACGCCCCTCGGCGTGCAAAGCTACGACTATGTTCCGGTGTTGATCGAAAATGGCCTGCCGCATGTGATAACCGCGAATCTGGCCCCCGCCATCGGGACACTGGTCGCGCCGGGGAATCCATAAATCTTACTATTTGGATGCTACGAATGAAAAAATTCTTGCAGTTTCCCTGGTATCCATTACTCTTTTCCCTTTACCCGGCCTTATCCCTTCTTGGCAACAATGTCTCTCAGGTCCAATATACGGCTGGCCTCCGCTCGCTGCTTGTCTGCTTCATAGGGACGATCCTGCTCGCCTTGGTCTTCCGGCTGATCTACCGGGACTGGCACCAGGCGGCCTTCATTACAACTGCCTGGGTATTGCTGTTTTTTACATATGGACAGGTCTATGATGTGGTCAACGCCAGGTGGAAACTGCCTAATTTAACGACCTGGATGCTCGGCATTTGGATTTTCCTTTTCGTCGCCGTTTTGATCCTGGGAGTCCTGCGCAAGATCCGGTTCAGATCGATTGTCCTGCCATTGAACATCGTTTCATTGGCCTTGCTTATCTATCCGCTTTTTCTTGTGGTTCGTTGGACAGGTTCACACAGCCAACCTGTCCAGATCGCCTCCAGCGGTCCGGATCCGGCCCTGCACATCCCGGCGGGGGAAACGCTTCCGGATATCTATTACATCATGCCGGAAGATTATGGCCGGGCCGACCTGCTCCAGAGCATGGATCAGATCGACATCAGCCAGTTCATGCAATATCTGCAGAATACCGGGTTCTATGTGGCCGGATGCAGCCAGAGCAACTATGCGACTTCGGAATTATCCCTGGGTTCAGCCCTCAACATGGAATACCTGCAGGATCTGGGATCAAAATTCACGCCAGCCAACCTCGACCAGGGCCCCATCTGGAATGCGATCCGGTATAGCACCGTCTCGGCGGACCTGAAAAAGGCCGGATATACGACCGTGGCGTATGCAACCGGTTTCGCCTGGAGCGAGCTCAATAATGCAGACGTGTATTTCAGTCCTTCCCTCTTATGGTCAGACCTGACTGCCTTCGAAATCCAGTTGCTTCGTACCACCCCGATCCGCCGCCTGGAGGATGTAGGCGTAATTAACCTAAACGAGATCGATGGCGAAAGATACCGGGAGCGCACCATGTTGGATTTCAACAGCGCGGCAACACTGGTCACCATGCCCGGCCCCAAGTTTGTCTTCATGCACATCATTTCCCCGCATGAACCCTTCGTCTTTGGCCCGGACGGCACGCCGATCGATCCGGCCCCCTTCATGGATGAGAACCAGTTGTATACCCAGGACGAATATATCCAGGGGTATCGCGAACAGGTTCCCTTCGTCAACATGATGCTCGAAAAAACCATCACCACGTTGGTCACGAAATCCACCCGGCCGCTGGTCATCATCCTGCAGACCGATACCGCGCCCCTGTTCACATCCGGCTCCGACACATTCAAAATCCTGAACGCCTATTATATGCCGGGACACACCGGGCAGCTCTACCCAGGCATCTCCCCAATCAATACCTTTCGAGTGGTGTTCAATGCGTACCTGGGAACGGACATGCCGCTACTGAATGATGTCAGTTACTACTCGCCCATTCCCCAAATCTATGACTTTTCAATGGTACCCAATCCTTGCTCTGGGAAGTGATGTTTTGACAATATTCGGGCAGATTTCTTTTGATCGGCGCAGATTAGCGTAAATTCGCGGATCATTTTCTGCTCTCTGCGAGGCACCACGTTTATGCGCGGCGATACCCCCAGCAATCTGTCTCTTCGAACTCGGGGATATATTTTACCTGCCCGGCTGCACCCGCCAACACGCCGGGGACCAATTCCAGCACCTGGAATTCATCGTCGTTGCCATGATCACTGGAAAGGCCAAAGTTGTGCGCGGGTGTGAAGCCGAAACGGGCATAATAGTGCGGATCGCCCAGCAGGACGATGAAATCGTCCCCCTGCTCACGGCACATTTCAAGCCCGGCCTGCATCAGCCGGGAGCCAATGCCGTTCCGCTGGCATTCGGGCAGGACGGCGATCGAACCGAGTCCCAATCCACGCAAACCATCTTGCCGCGGTTCCAGGGTCACCGGGGTAAATAAAATGTGCGCGCTGATGCGCCCGGCGCGCACCCCCACCAGCGACAAACTGGCCTTGCCGCGCTGGCGGCATAGATCCATCAGGTCGGCTTCGGCCAGGCGATTGAAGGCCTGCTGTTCCACCAGGCGGATGGCGGGAATATCGGCGGGGGTTTCCAAGCGGACGTCGAGGTCGAGCTGCTTCAACAAGTCCTCCAACGGCAGTTCCGCCAGGGAAGAAAGAACCAGGCTGGCTCCCTCGATCGCTCCATGCGCCGTGGTGGGGTTGGGAATTGCCACCACGCACAACCCGGCACGCCTGGCAGCCAGCACGCCGTTTGGGGAATCCTCGAAGACCAGCGCTGCCTCCGCCCGGAGCTTGAGCGTGGCCAGGGCGGCCAGGAACAACTCCGGGTCCGGTTTGACATGCCGGACGTCCTCACGGCAGATGATCACATCGAAATCGCCAGCCAGACCAAGCTGGTGTAGATACCCTTCCACCCAGTCGTGTCCCGAACTGGAGGCCACGGCCAGGTGCAGGCCGAGCCGCCTGGCAGTTCTTACATAATCATGTACACCGGGCAGGGCTGATAAGGTGGCCTGCTTTTGGAGGCGATAGGTGCGTGCCCGGGCGTGCAGGGCAGCCAGGTCCAGATCCCGGCCTGTAACAGCAGCCAGGTGTGCGGCCGGGTCGAAGTTGGCTATGCTGGCCCCCACCACGTCGCGGATCCAGACCGGTAGCGGGAACTCCTGCCCGTTTTCGGCATAAATTGCCTTCCAGCCATCCACTTCAGGTGACTCGGTATCCATGATCAGACCATCAAAATCAAAAATAAGCGCTTTAATCACAATGCCTCCGGGGTAGGAACTGGCCCATTATACCCGAGGCAATTGCAATTAAGAAAAATCCAGATATGCCTGCCGGAAATCGATTAAAATGTATTTTCCTCCGGCGTGGAATTCCCGCTTGATCCGAGATGGAGAGAAGATTGTTCTGTAGATGGTATCCCTGCTTACATCTGTGGCAAATCTCTGCCTTTTTACTGGGCGCGGCCAGCCTGGTTTCCTGTGGGAATCCTGCCCCTGCGACGGTTACACCCACCGGAGCGACACCCGCTCAAGCGAGCCCTGCGACGGTTACACTGGCAAAGGAGGCGCTTGCTGAAATGACTATCACGAAGGTTCCATCACAAAACCTGCCGCCAACCATGGATAACGTCATTCCCAGGCCGGTGTCAGAGATTGCCGCGAGCGGAACCTTCAGCCTGTCTGCGGATACCGGCATTTACGTTGAACCCGCCACGGATGAAACGAAAGCCATTGGCCAGTACCTGGCGGATCATCTCAACTCGTCCACCGGCTACGTGCTCCAGGTCCATGCAGCGAACGGCGCACCCGCCGCTGGGAGCATCTTCCTGACCCTGTCCGGAGCGGACCCGGCGCTCGGCGATGAAGGCTACCAACTGACCATTACGCCGGAGCTGGTCACGGTGGCGGCCAGCCAGCCAGCCGGCCTCTTCTACGGCATCCAGACCATCCGGCAGTTGCTGCCCCCTGCCATCGACAGTTCTTCTGTCCAGCCCGGCCCATGGGCAATACAGACGGGAATGATCACCGACTACCCGCGTTTCGCCTGGCGCGGGGCCATGCTGGATGTGGCCCGGCATTTTTTCAGTGTCGAAGATGTCACCCGTTATATCGACCTGCTGGCGTACTACAAGATCAACCGGCTCCATCTGCATCTCTCCGACGACCAGGGTTGGCGGATCCAGATCAATTCCTGGCCGAACCTGACTTCTTATGGAGGTAGCCTGGAAGTGGGGGGCACGCCCGGCGGATACTACAGCCAGGCTGACTATTCGTACATCGTAAATTATGCTAAAAGCCGCTATATCACGATCGTCCCGGAGATCGATATGCCCGGGCACGTCAATGCCGCCCTGGCCTCCTACCCCGAGCTCACCTGTGACGGGGTCGCCCCGGGCCTTTACACCGGCATAAGTGGCGGCTTCAATTCATTCTGTGTCCACAACGATAGCACCTACACCTTCCTGGAGGATGTCATTGGCGAACTGGCGACACTGACGCCGGGTCCATACATCCACATTGGCGGCGATGAAGCCCAGGCCACCAGCACGACCGATTACATTAATTTCGTCAACCGGGCACAATCCATCGTCGAGTCCAATGGCAAACAGGTGATTGGGTGGGAAGAGATCGCCCAGTCCCAGCTCCTGCCCACCTCCATCGTCCAGCACTGGAACCTCGACCCGGCTCTGGCCGTGCAGGCCGTGCAGAAGGGCGCCAGGGTCATCCTGTCCCCGGCAGACAAAGCCTACCTGGATATGAAATACACGGCCTCCACCGCGCTCGGGCAGGATTGGGTCGGGTATATCAATGTCGAGACAGCCTACTCATGGGATCCGGCCACGCTGATCGGGGGTGTGGCCGAGAAGGATATCTTGGGCGTGGAGGCCCCGCTCTGGTCCGAAACACTGAACAACCTGGCTGATCTTGAATATATGGCTTTCCCGCGCATCTTTGGCATTGCCGAGATAGGTTGGACTCCACAAGCCAGAAGGGACTGGAACGGGTACGCAATCCGCCTGGCTGCGCAAGGCCCGCGCCTGCAAGCCCTGGGCGTGAATTTCTACGCCTCTCCGGAAATCCCCTGGCCATGATACCATGTCCAATCTCGACCACTTTGACCTTATCATTGTAGGCGCAGGCCCGGCCGGAATTTCCACTGCGCTCCACCTGGCGCAGATCGAGCCCGGGATGGTGGCGCGTACCCTTATCCTGGAAAAAGCCCGCCACCCACGCCCGAAACTGTGTGGCGGCGGGCTGGTCCCGGATGCGGAAGTGATCCTGCGTCACCTGGGGCTGGACAGCGCGGAAATCCCGCACTGCGATGTGGACTGGGCTCACTTTGACTATGCCGGCAAAGGCTTCCGGATGCGCGGCGAACACGGCGGTAGCTTTGCCTTTCGGACCATCCGCCGGCACGAGTTTGATGCCTGGCTGGCGGACAAAGCCCGCGCCCGCGGTTTTCTCATCCGGGAGGATACCACCGTAAAAGGAGTGGCAATCTGCGGCTCCGAGGTGCTGCTGGATACCGATCAGGGCGAGTACCGCGCTTCCGTCGTTGTCGGCGCGGATGGGTCCAAAAGCGTCGTCCGCCGGGCGGTCCTCCCCCAGGAAAGGACCCACACCGCCCGCCTGCTGGAGATCGTCACCGAGCCCCGACCGGAGAAATCCTTCCACGTGCAGGCCAACTCCTATTTCGATTTCCTGTATGTTCCGCAAGGCATCCTGGGGTACACCTGGGATTTCCCCGCCCTCGAAAATGGCCGGCCGGTGCGGGTGCGCGGCATCTACGACAGCAACGTTTATCCGGTCGAAACGGATATTTCCCTGCCGGAGGCGCTGGCAGACGAGTTCGGGCGGCATGGCTACCGCCTGGATAAATACAAGCTGGAGGGCCATCCGCTGCGCTGGTTCGAGGCGAAGAGTGCCTTTTCTGCCCCGCGCATTCTGCTGGTGGGGGACGCGGCCGGGGCAGACGCGCTCTTCGGCGAAGGCATCAGTATCGCGCTGGGCTATGGTCATCTGGCGGCCCGGGCGATCAAGGCCGCCTTTGACCGGCAGGATTTCACTTTTCGGGGTTATAAGAGCAGCATCCTGCGCTCCGAGTTGGGAAAATCCCTGCGGCGGCGCACCTGGATGGCCAAGACCTTCTACCGGCTGCGCAGCCGCCGCATCCAGGCGTTTGTCTGGAGGAAATTGGGCTGGCTGGTCGAATGGGTCATGCAAACCTTCATGATTGGCTGGGCAAAACGGTAGGGGCTGTCTAAAAAGGCAGTCGAAGTAGGTGGAAAAGAGGGGTAAAAGCCCGAAAATGGGCGGGGACAAAAAAAACTGGCGGTCAGATGGCCGCCAGTTTGCGCATATTATGGGCAAGGCATACCAAAGCCCACTCTGTCTCGACCTTCTCCAGGCCTCGCAGGTGAAACCTTCGAAAGCCCATGTTGTGTTTCACATCCCCGAAGGTGCTTTCGGGCTCGATGCAGCGCTGTTTTCGCAAGGCAATCCCTTGCTCTGAAAGCAGGTTCTCTCTGGCCTGTTGGCGGTATTCCCGGAGTTTGAAACTGACCTGGATACGGCGGTTGCCCTTGGCCTGGGTGCATTGAGGCTTGAGCGGACAGGTTCCACATGCCGAGCACTCATAGTACCGTCGCTCGGAAAGATAATCATTCTCGGTACGGTAAGGACGGGTTTCCCGGTAGGTCAGGGATTGGTGAGCCGGGCAGGTAAAAGTATCTCGGTCTGGGTCATAGGGAAAATTCTCGGAACGGAAACTGAGTGTCTGGATTCGTTCGGCTTTGCGAGGCGGGTGGGTATCCTGGTAGAAAGTGTTGTACTTGAGGTAATTCTCCATCTGGTTTGTTTTGAGATAGGCATAATTCTCTTCACTGCCATAGGCCGCATCCCCTGATCCCCGTTGGGGTTTCTGTCCGTTTGGCCAGTATTGTTGTTCCATATGGGGGATGAAACAACCTGGATCACCGGCAGATTGGTGGACCGAGTAGCCCACCACGAACTGTCCTTCCGTCCCGATCTGTGGGTTGTAGGCTGGATGCGGCCAGGGCTTTTCTGCCCCGCGATCTTCCTTCATGCGCATACAACTCGCATCCGGGTCAGTCTGGGAGTAACTGCTGCGACCATCCAGAGTCTTTTCCTGCTTCTCGTACTTTTCCAGACGAGGCAGATGCTCCTTTTCCAGCGTTTTCACTGCCTTCTGCAATGGCTTGTTCTCGGGTTGTTGACGCAATCGCTCGTTCAATTCCGCTACCTTCGCCTGCAACTTCTTGGCGTCAATGCCCCCTTTGCCTCCCAATTCTTCCAGGTCTTTACCCCCATATTCTTCATTCTCTTTTTCATTCACCTGCTCGATCTCGTCCAACAACTGCTGGATCTTTTGCTCCAAGCGTACCTTGTACTTGTGCGTCTTCTTCGCCCACACTACCTTGTGCTGATTCGCATCCGCTCCGATCTTCGTCCCATCCACAAAGTAGTTCTCCAACTTCACATACCCCTCTTCGATCAGCAGTTCCAGCACTCTTGTGAACACCTCTCGCACTTCCCCCTTCATCACCACTCCCCGAAACCGGTTGATCGTCCGAAAGTCCGGCACGTTCCCCCCAGCCAACCACATGAAGTTCACATTCTCCCGCAGCCCCTTCTCGATCCGCCGCGAGGTGAACACCTTCTCCGAATACGCATACACCAGCACCTTCAACATCATCCTCGGATGGTAGCTGCTCGTCCCACCGCCTGCATACTTCGCCATCAGCGGATCCAGGTCGATCGCATCCACCACTCGGTTCACCACCCGTACCAGGTGATCCGCCGGAATCAACTCTTCCAAATCCGCAGGTAGCAAGCTCGGTTGTTCCATCGTATACGCTTTGAAGACTACGTTTCCTTTTTTCATGCCCCTATTGAATCACATTTTCCCCTTTTCGCGAAGAGGGACTGCCCCATCGACTTTTGGGACAGCCCCTACTTCTTTATTTGCTGGATGAATTCGGGGGAATTTAGTTTGCGTTCCAGTAGGTACGTGAGATATTTCTGTATCAACGTTTCGAGCTCGTTCCGGGCCTCGGGCCCGGGGCGCGCCCGCTGCGCTTCGGGATACGAACTGCGCTGGATGTGACGGAACACTTTTAGCGCCCCCACCGATACGCTCCAGGCTCCCGGCAGACCGGTGCCGCATTTGGGACACAACACACCGCCCGCCGCCGGTGAAAAGAACTGGTCGACCGCCCGGATCTGCTCGCCGCAGTTGGCGCACTCGAACAGGCGCGGGCGAAAGCCCTGAAGGTCCAACAGGCGCACCTCGTAAAAGCGGACCGCCAACCAGGGGTCCGGTTCGACGGCGATGCGGCTGAGGCTTTCGGTCAGCAAGCGGAAGACCGCATAGTTTTCGGCTTCGTCTTCGTAGGTGAAACGATCCAGCAGTTCGACCACGTAGGAGGCGGTCGCGGCCTTGACCAGGTCCTGGCCGAGCGGGAGATAGGCATCCAGCGTGTCAGCCTGGGTTACGATGAGCAGGTCGCGCCCTTTTGCCAGTTGCAGTGCCACGCGCGTGAACGGTTCGAGATGCCCGGCCTTGCGCGAACGGATCTTGCGCGCTCCCTTGGCGATCGCGCGCACCTTGCCGCGTTCGCGCGTGTACAGCGCCAGGATGCGGTCGGCCTCGCCCCAGTCGGAATGGCGCAGGACGACGGCTTCGACACGGAAGGAACGGGCTTCTTTCATGAAAAAATTATAGCATGGTTGGCAGTAATTTATAGGGGCGGCCAGCCGGCCGCCCCTATACTTTTTCACGAGAGGGAATGGTTTATTGTCCCAAAGGGGGGGCTAATTACAGCCCAGCGGCCTTGCGCAATGCCGGGGCTTTATCGGTATTTTCCCATGGGAACTGAACGTCGTCACGCCCAAAGTGACCGTAGGCAGCCGTCTTGCGGTAGATCGGACGGCGCAGGTCCAGGTCGCGGATGATGGCGCCGGGGCGCAGGTCGAAGTGTTCCAGGATGAGACTGCCGATCTTCTCATCGGCGATCTTCCCGGTCCCGAAGGTTTCGACATTGACGGAAAGCGGGTGCGCCACGCCGATGGCGTAGGCCACCTGGATCTCGCAGCGCTCGGCCAGTCCGGCCGCTACCACGTTCTTGGCGGCCCAGCGGGCAGCATATGCGGCGGATCGATCCACCTTGGTCGGATCCTTTCCGGAGAACGCACCGCCGCCATGCCGGCCCATGCCGCCGTAGGTATCGACGATGATCTTGCGACCGGTGACGCCAGCGTCGCCCATCGGGCCGCCGATGACGAAACGGCCGGTCGGGTTGACGAACACTTTCAAGGTCTTGTCGGTCATTCCCTCCGGCATGGTCGGCATAATGACATGCTCCATGATACCTTCTTCGATATCGGCGTGGGAGACATCTGGGGAATGCTGGGTGCTGATGAGCACGGTGTCGATGCGCCTGGGTTTGCCGAAGGCATATTCGACCGTTACCTGGGACTTGCCATCCGGGCGCAGCCAGGGTAATATCCCGCTCTTACGGACCTCGGCCAGCTTGCGGGTCAACTTGTGCGCCAGGTAGATCGGCATCGGCATGAGTTGTCCGGTCTCGTTGCAGGCGTAGCCGAACATCATACCCTGGTCGCCCGCGCCGATCAGGTCAATCTGGTCCTGGTCGCCTTCCTTGGCTTCGAAGGATTTGCTGACGCCCATATCAATATCCGGGCTCTGGCTGGCAATGGCCGAGAGCACACCGCAGGTGTTGCCGTCGAAGCCTTTCTCGCTGCTGTCGTACCCGATCTCCTTGACTACTCTGCGGACAAGCTCGTCAAAGTTGACGAAGGCATTGGTGGTGATCTCGCCGAGCAGCATCACAAAGCCGGTCTTGGTGGCGACTTCGCAGGCCACCCGGCTCATTGGATCCTGCTCGAAACACGCGTCCAGGACGGAATCGGCGATCTGGTCGCACAACTTGTCGGGATGGCCTTCGGTAACCGACTCGGAGGTGAACAATAACTTGGGAGAAGACATAAAAGTGGTTGTCATGCTGATATACCCTTTCTAATCGAGTAGGAGGGCGGGACTAGCGCCCTCCTCTCACACCACCGGACATGCGGGTCCGCATCCGGCGGTTCAATAAGAATAACGTAGTTTGGAGTATCGTTTTGCAATGCTTTCCAGCCCTGCGTTTTGCCAGTAGGCATTACTCAGGGCTTCGTTTATCACAGGTGTTAGGGACATGCGCCAGGGACTTGTCCCAACTGCTCCAAGTGCGGCTCGTTCCGGGGGTACACCAAGTTTCCTCAGTTCCCGGTAGCGTGTTGTGCCCCGTTTCCAGCGTTTCCAAAGCATCTGTCTCAGTCTCCGTCGTACCCACTCGTCCAGCCCTTCAAACACACTCGGCGTGGCCGCCAGTCGATAATAGGCTGTCCACCCCACTATGTAGCGGTTCATCTCGCTCACGATATCTTCCAACTTGCCTGAGCGGGTTCGCCTGGTCAACTTCCGCATCTTCTCCATAAAGCGTTCCTTCGTCCGGTTCGCTATGCGGATCAGTACGGCTCCCTTGCGTTTGAAGAAACTGAACCCCAGGAATTTCACCCGGGTCGCTCGTTCCACTTTGCTCTTCTTCGAGTTCACCTTCAACTTCAACTTCTTCTCCAGATACTTCTTCACACTTTCCATCACCCGTGCCCCGGCTGTCTCCGTTTTCACGTAGATGTTGCAGTCATCCGCATAACGCACAAACTTGTGCCCACGGTGCTCCAGTTCCCTATCCAGATCACTCAACATGATGTTCGATAATAATGGCGACAGTGGCCCACCTTGCGGTGTTCCCTCTTCCGTCTCCACTACTACCCCGTTCAACATCACGCCACTCTCCAGGTAGGCTCGGATCAATTTCAGCACCCGTTTGTCTTTCACCACCCGTGCCACCCTCGCCATCAGCATGTCGTGGTTCACCCGGTCGAAAAATTTCTCCAGATCAATATCCACCACCCAGTCGTAACCTTCCAGAATGTACTCCTGGGATTTCTGCACGGCTTGATGCGCACTCCGTCCGGGTCGAAACCCGTAACTATGTGGCGAAAACACCACCTCAAACACCGGCGTTAGTACCTGCGCTATGGCTTGCTGGATTAGCCGGTCCAGCACTGTCGGTATCCCCAATTGCCGCACCCCTCCATCTGGCTTGGGCATCTCTACCCGCCTCACGGGGCTTGGCCGATACTTCCCGCTTTCGAGAGCTTCCCGCACTTCCTTCCAGTGCGCTTTCAGGTAGCCGGACAACTCTTGCACTTCCATCCCATCCACCCCCGCTGCTCCTTTATTCCTCTCTACTCGCTTCAGCGCAGTCAGCAGGTTCTCTCTCGCAAACACCGCTTCCCACACTGCCACGTCGGATTTTCCAATGTCTCGTGCCGGAGACGGCTCGGCGCTCTGCCCCAATCCCACAGGCTTCACCTGCTTCGCTGGCGCAGCAGTCCCGCTTTCCGCAGGCTTCTGCCTTCTCCGTTCGTCCCTCGAACTGCTCATCGTACTCATCCTCTTATTGTTCAGCCCTTCCCGACTACCTCCGGTACTATGGCCTCGGCTGACTCCTGCCATCTCATTCTGACATCTCTGTCAGGGTTACCTTCCGGCCTGATGACAGGTCTCCCCAGGTAAGTTCGTTGACTTTCCCTGCACGCTTGCCCAATTTACCGCTTCGACCCTTGATTGCACGGGCTTCGTTGTCTCTTGCCAACTCGCCCAGTCTTACGGCCTCACATTGGATTCGTGTTCCTCAAGCCACAGGTTTGCTTCCGGCTTCCTCCAGACCCCACCTCACGGCGACGCCCTTGCCTTCCGCTAGCAGTCGGTGCAATCTCCGCTGCAAGAGTCTTTCACTCTCTAGTCAACGCCCATGCTGGGCGCACAAAAGAGATTGCCCTTTCTGGCGAAAGGGCAATTGCGCAGGGTGCACGGCTGCCCTCTCATCTTCCAGAATGTGGGCGACCACGCAGGTCGCTTCTACTGCCGGATTTGGCACCGTGTTCGGCTTATTCGCCGACCAGTTGTCGAGGCATCATCGGGCCGGTCCCTCCGCCTCTCTGGATAAGAGTGCCGATCAGGGCTATTTGGTTATTGGGGGATGATACCACAGACCATATTGCGAAGCAAGTGGGTGGGTCTCGGAACTATCAGGGTGATCCCATCGCCAGTGTAGCTATTAGCTTTTAGCGGTTAGCTGTTAAGTGATAATGGCGGATTGCGGAGACAGATTCTGAACGACCGATAGGATGAAACGGCAAGGAACGATACCGGGGAGAAATGAGTAATAAGAAGTAAAAAGTAAGAAGGGCAAACGCAGCCTAGAGCAATATTTAGCATCTTTTTGAGCAGTGTCGTTTAAAAGCGACTTGCGTTCGCTATTGACAATTTCCAAGAGGCCGAGTAGACTAGTAGCGACCAATAGTCGCTACTACAAGCGTGATGTAAAGAGGAGCAAACATGCCAAAAGGAATACCGCTGACCGAAGAGGAGATCGATCGCCGCCGCCACGAAATCTTCCAAGCCTCGGCGGCCCTGATTTTGAAGCAGGGCTTTGCCAACACTTCCATGCAGGAGATTGCCCAGGCGGCCGGCATCGGAAAGTCCACGTTATACGACTACTTCCCCACCAAGGAGCATGTGCTGCTCTTCGTCTTCGAGGAGGAACTGGATCTGGTGCAGGAAAAGGCCGAGGCCATTGCCGCCCAGGACATGCCGGTGCAGGAGAAATTAACGAAAATCCTCGAAGGGCAACTGGAATTCCTGCTCAACAATAAAAATTTCTTTGCCGAAATTTCTTTGCAAGTGATGCAACTGGGACAGGCTGGCCAACAGCGCATCATGAAGAAACGCTATGGTTACCAGGATCTGCTGCGCGGCGTTCTCGAACAGGGCATACGGGAAGGCGTTTACCGGCCGGTCAATACACGCCTGGCCACCCGGACCCTGCTCTCGATCATGGAAGTGCTGGTTTATACCACCCGGCCGACCGGGACCCCCAGAGAAATGCTGGCGGATGCCCTGGATATATTCATGCACGGAATAGAATCTTGACTGCGCTGTCGAACGGGAAGCTCACCACGCTGAAACGACCCCCAAGGAGATAACCATGCTGCCGATCATCCTGTCCCTTTCTGCTATTGAAGCCACACTCGAAACCGTCGGTGGAAAAGGCATGTCGCTGGCCAAGCTGACCCGGGCCGGCCTGCCCGTCCCAGGCGGATTCCATATCACCACGGAAGCATACTGGCGCTTCGTATCCGAAAATAGTCTGCAGCCGCGCATCTTGCAGGCGCTGCATGAGGTGGACGCATCCGATCCGGCTGCCCTCGAGCCAGTCGCACGCCAGATCGGCGGATTCTTTGCCGAGGGCCATATCCCCGCGGAAGTTGCCCAGGCGATCTCGACCGCCTATGCAGAGTTATGTAAGGCCCAACCAGCGACGGAGGATCAAAAGGCAGTTGCCGTCCGTTCCTCCGCCACGGCCGAGGACCTGCCCGGAGCCTCCTTTGCCGGCCAACAGGAGACCTATCTAAACATCCGCGGCGAGCGGGCCGTGCTGGAAGCGGTCAAGCGATGCTGGGCTTCCCTGTGGACGGCACGCGCCATGGCCTATCGGGCCAGGCAGGGCATCGCGCCCGATGAGGTGGCCCTGGCAGTCGTCGTCCAGGAACTGGTATTCGCCGAGGCGGCCGGGGTGCTATTCACTGCCAACCCGGTCAATGGTCGGCGGGATGAGTTGATGATCACCGCAGCCTGGGGGCTGGGCGAGGCGATCGTCTCCGGGGCGGTGACCCCCGATACCATTACGGTAAACAAATCCACGGGGCGACTGGTCAGGAGGGAGACGGCCGAAAAGCAGGTCATGACCGTCCGGACGGACACAGGCACGAACGAGCAGCCCGTCTCCGAGCGCCTTAAAAAAGCCCCCGTCCTGAACGATGCCCGGGTGAAGGAACTGGCCCGGCTGGGGTTGGAAATCGAACAACTCTACGCCGCGCCCATGGACATCGAATGGGCGCTGGCGGGTGGCAAGTTCGCCAGCCTCCAGGCCCGCCCGGTCACCGCCCTACCTGAGCCGCCACTGGACTGGCCAATTCCGGTAGCCAAGGCAATCCTGACGCGCGCCAGCCTGGCAGAGTTACTGCCTGACCCGGTCTCGCCGCTGTTTGCCACGCTGGCGGTGCCGATTGCCGAGAGGGCCAGCCTGGAGATGATGAAAAACGTGGGTGGGATTGATAACCCGGATAGCTACATCATGACCGTGGTCAACGGGTATTTTTACCTGGGCTTTAAAATGACTATCAAAATGATCTGGACTATGCTGGTCATGAGCGGGACCGCCTTCCGCAGGATGCTGACCACCGGCAAACAGCGCTGGGCAGTGGCGCTCCAGAAATATCAGGCCCTGGTGAGTACCTGGCAGGAGCGGGATTTGTCCCAAATGGCCTCACAGACCCTGCTGGACGGGGTGCGGGAGGTTTTCATGGAGATTGCCGATTATTATACGGTCGTCCAGACCGGGCTCATCCCTATGTCCACGGTTAGTGAGACTACCTTCACCAATATCTACAAGATGATGGTAAAACGTAAGAGCGATGCGCTTGCCTCCACCTTCCTGCTCGGTTCCGATAGCCAGGCGCTGCGGGCCGATAAATCGCTGTTCGACCTGGCCACTTGGGCAAAAGAACAGCCGGCCATCCAGGAGGCGTTGCAGGGGGAACCGGCCAAACGGCTCTGCCAGCAGCTTTCTGAGACAGGCGGCGGGGAGGCCTGGGATATGTTCCGGAGACGCTTCGCCGCTTATCTGGCCGAGTACGGACATACGATTTACGACCTGGACTTTGCCAAGCCGCTGCCGGCCGACGATCCGCTCCCGCTGGTGGAGGCCCTCAAGGGATTCCTGGATGGCACGGCTTCCAATCCGTATCAGCGCCAGAAGCAGGCCCTTGAACGTCGGGAGGAGTTGGAGCGGGCGGTCGTCAAACGACTGGATCCTCTGCGCCGGAAGGTCTTCCTGAAGTTGCTCAAATGGGCGCAGGATTGTGCCCCGCTGCGCGAGGATGGCATCGCCGGTATCGGCCTGGGGCAGCCGCAGATCCGCAAGATGCTGGCCGAGCTGGGCCGCCGGCTGACTGGCGCAGGAGTAATCAGGACACCCGAGGATATTTACTGGCTGGAGGCTAGTGAAGTGCAGGATACGGCAGCCACTCTTGACCAGGGCGGCCGGCTGGACAGCCATGCCGCGGCCGTAGAAGAACGCAAATCCAACTGGCAGACAATGCGGAAAATTGTTCCTCCGAATGTGCTGCCAAAGAATTCATTCCTCGCCCGGTTCGTGCCAAGTGATGAACAGCACGGCGACATCCTGAAAGGTACGGGAGCCAGCGCCGGCAAGGTAACTGCACGGGCCTGCGTGCTGCGTGGACCGGAGGAGTTCGGCAGGATGCAGCCGGGCGACGTGATCGTGGCCGTCATCACCACGCCGGCCTGGACGCCGCTATTCGCACGCGCCTCGGCAGTGGTGACAGACATTGGCGGACCGCTGAGCCACAGCTCGATCGTGGCGCGCGAGTACGGCATCCCGGCGGTTCTGGGCACCGGGGTGGCCACCCGGCGCATCCGGGACGGGCAGACGGTCACGGTGGATGGCAATGCCGGTACGGTGAGGTTGAAGTGATATAGGACGCGGGAAAACGGATTTGATGGCGATGGTCTCCGAGCAGCCATCAGGAAGGTATAATACGAGAGATGATCCGCAAAGATACCTTGAATTGGATTGCGCTGGCCGAATACGACCTGGAAACCGCAGTGCATATGCTTGCGACCGGGCGGTATCTCTATGTCATCTTCCTCTGCCATCTGGCGCTTGAAAAGATGCTCAAAGCGCACGTTACGGAAATAACCCAGTCCATCCCTGCGAAAACGCACGAATTGATTTATCTGGTAAAAAAGAGTGGGTTGGAAATGCCACAGAACCATTTGGAATTTATCGGCAAGATCAATACGGCCAGTATCCCAACACGCTATCCCGAGGATTTACAAAACGCAGTCAGAGATTATCCAGAGTTTGTGGCTCAAAGCTATTTGCAACAAACCCAGGAAGTCATCCAATGGCTAAAGAAACATCCCAACTTAAATCAATAATTCGCCGTTTTTGTGCCGAATTGGAAAAGATGGGGATCCATACCGAAAAGGTGATGCTTTATGGTTCCCAGGCCGAGAAGACTGCACGGGAGGGCAGTGATATTGATTTGATCATCATTTCCCGTGATTTCGCGCCTTTCAGTCAACGCGAACGATTGGAAAAACTGGGGATCGCGGCAGCGCGTATCCTGGAGCCAGTGCAAGCGAATGGCTTTACTCCACAGGAAATTGAAAAGCAACTGCTCATGCCGTTTTGGGAACAGATTTTGCGAGAACAAGCAGTAGCAATATAGAACTCACAATGACATATTTATACGGAGAAATGGCATGAATAGATTCCTTGAACGTCTCCAATCCGGTGAAATCCTGATCGCGGATGGTTCCACCGGGGCCAGCCTGCAGAAGATGGGCCTCGAACCCGGCATTCCCCCGGAAGAGTTGGTGTTCGATGCGCCTGAGATGGTGCTCCAACTCGAGGGCGCCTTCGTTGCGGCCGGTTCGGATATCATCCTGACGGATACTTTCGGCGGGACGCGCCTGCGCATGAAGGAATTGAAATATGCAGAGCGCGCCCCCGAAGTCAACGAGCGCGCCGCCGAACTGGCCCGCCAGGCCGCGTCAGTGCGGGAGGGGGTCATGGTGGCCGGCTCGATCGGACCGACCGGCCTGCTGATCAAGCCGTACGGCCCAGTCAGCGTGGAGGAAGCCACCGCCAGCTTTGCGGAACAGGCCAGGGCGCTGGCCGAAGGCGGCGTGGACCTGCTGGTGATCGAGACCATGTTCGCCTTCGAGGAAGCGGACGCGGCTTTCGAGGGAGCGCGCTCCGTCACGGACCTGCCAATCGTGGTCTCCTTCAGCTACGACCGGGGCGTACGTACCATGATGGGCGTCAGGCCGGTTGACATGTTCAAGCACTACCAGGAAATGGGGGCGGTAATGATCGGGGCGAACTGCGGGACGACCCTGGAGAACATGGAAAAGATCCAGCAGGAATATGCCGCGACGAAACCCGGCTTCCCGCTGTGGGCCAAACCGAACGCCGGCCTGCCGCACCTGGTGGACGGGGCGACCATCTTCGATATAACGCCGGAGCAGATGGCCGAATATGCCGTGAAATACGTGGCACTGGGTGCGCACGTGGTGGGCGGCTGCTGCGGGAACATGCCCGAGCATATCGCGGCGATCGCAAAGGCGGTCAAGTAAAAAAACTTGCCAAGAAATCAACCACAAAGGTCACAACGTACACGAAGGAAGAACAGGTGAAAAAGCCTTCCCACAAGACAGCCGCACGCCTGGGCTGTCTGTTGCTTTGCCTGCTGGCGGCCTGCAGCCAGGCGATTGCCAGACCGGCCAGCCCAACCAGCGCGGCGAGCGAATTGCCTGCCCCCAGCCAGGCGGCATCGACTGCTGCGGTCCCTACCGCCACCAGTCCGAGCGTCCGCGTTGACACGCCGACAGCCGTTACCAGCGCGACGGCCCTCCCGGCGGATTTCTGGGAGAGCCTGCCGGTCATCCCTGGGCAGATCAGCGAGGCGGTGCGAACCATTTACCAGCGCGGGTTGGCGATGGGCAACAATCCGCACGTCTTTTCCCGCATCGGTGACTGCGCCAGCGCGGCCCCGGCCTTCCTGGTGGGATTTCGACCGCGATTACAACCTGGGAGAGTACACATACCTGCAGCCGGCGATCGACTATTTCCAGGGTTCCTTCGCACGCCCCAGCCTGGCTGCCAAGGCGGGTATGAACAGCGCAGGCCTGCTGACGACCCTGTGGACCGACAAGCAATGCCTGAAGAACGAGGACCTGCTGGACTGCCAGTACCGCCTGGACCACCCCAGTTTTGCTTTTATCGCGATCGGCACCAACGAGGCCTATTACGTCCACGAGAACCCGGGTTCCTTCGAGAAAAACATGCGGGTCATCCTGGATGATACGATTGCCAAAGGGATCGTGCCGATCCTGGGTACCAAGGCGGACGACGTGGAGGGCGACCAGTCCATCAACGCCACGATCGCGCGACTGGCGATGGAATACCAAATCCCGCTCTGGAATTTCTGGCTGGCAGTGCAGCCTTTACCTGACCACGGGATGGTCGAGCCGGAGCACCTCAATTCGATCTCGTACAGCCATTTCACCGATTTTTCCATCCCCAACAGCCTGAAATACGGGATGCAGGTGCGCAACCTGACGGCGCTGCAAATGCTGAATTTTCTGCGGGAGCAACTGGCGGGGAGCACTGCGGTGGATACTACGACTCCATGAGTGATCAGGGTTGGATCGGATGCTATGACCCAGATAAGCCGGAATTAAAAGATTTCACCACGAAGTACACTGTTGAGTCCTATAAACTCGTACCACCAGCACTTTAACAATTGTCCCATAAAGTCGTATCACCTATCTCTTGGCAAGTCAGAGTTTCTCTCCAAGCCTGGAGAGAGAAAGGCAAAGCCAATTGATAAACAGGAAGCGTTGTCAGCGGATCAAGTTCTCCCATTAGAGCTTCTTTCGTCAATCCTCGGGCAGCTAAGCGGATTGTCTGGGAGGTTGTTTCCGGCAAGCAGATGAACTCGCGGGTTTGCGGGTCGAAGGTAATTTCCAAGGTCTGCCTTGCGAATTTTGTTCTAGCGTTATAGCGTTGAGCGCCCAGAGCAAACATGCCCACCGGGCCAGTCTTTCGAAACCAGCGACCTCTGGCGAGATAATCGTAGATGGGTTGCATGTCCAGGAAGTCTTTTTCTGATTCCAAGCGATACGGGCGTTTTGTCTGTCTGGCCTGCGGGTAAGCGGCCAGGGGAGTTTGCCCATGCAAGGAGCGGGAAGGGTAGTCCAAGTTTAGAAAAGAGATTCGGCTGGTCAGCATCTTTTGTAAATCTGCTGCGCTTGTAAAGGTCTGCCCAAGGATCGCTTGGTTGGTAATGGTCTGATGAGTACGCTCGATCTGGGCGTGTTCTGCGGGTGGCGTCTTGTGGATAAATCGGACTCCGATCCCAAGGCTAATCAACCAGAGATGCAACACGGTTGGAAAGGGAGAGCAGGTTTGATTATCGTAGAAGACGCTATCATGATCGAGACTGATCTGGTCTGGCAGACCGTATTGGACAAATGCCCGGCGGAGAACCAATTGATAGTCTGACGTACCGGCATGGGATGTGCGTAAACAAGGCAGATTGTCAATCTTCAGATGACTGAATACGTCTCCAATGTTGATGATGGATGCACTTCCTACTCCATCAATGGTAATCTTGCCTTGTGCATCCACCTCCCACTCTTGATGAGGCCGTTCAAGAACACGGAGTGCGAAATGCTGATCTCAGCAATACATGAGTGTCAATGTGTTCATTGTCAGAGTCCGGGAGAACACCCGGATAAGAAGATCCATGGACAGATCAATCTGGTGGCGAGCCGGTTGGATGAACAACAGCGGCGCTGGTTTGTGGCGGTGGAAGCGAACCGGGTAGGTCAAGGTGGTGTTCGCTTGCTCTCGCAGATTACCGGGATGGATGAGAAAACCATCGAGCGTGGGCGGCAAGAGCTGGAACAAAAGCTAGTGGACCGCCCGACGGAGCAGGCGCGTTCTGGCGGGGCTGGACGAGCACGGGTTGAAAAAAAGACCCGGCGATAGAAGGCAAATTGCAGGAGATCATTGAACCCGAGACGGCTGGCAATCCGATGAGCGAACAGAAATGGGTGCGCAGCAGCCTGCGGCATTTGAGCAATGAGTTGATCAAGAGTGGGCATCCAGCTTGCCCTAAAACAGTGGCACGCTTGCTGAAGAAGGCTGACTATTCGCTCAAGGTCAATTCCAAGAAGCTGGCTGGTGCGCAGCACCCGGATCGCAACATGCAGTTTGAATACATCCAGGCGCAAAAAGAGTTGTTTTTGCGCCACAACTGGCCTGTGATCAGCGTAGATGCCAAGAAAAAAGAGCTGATTGGCGATTTTCGGAACGCCGGACGGAGTTGGTGTCAGACTGCCGAAGTAGTCAACGACCATGATTTTGAATCAGAAGCTATTTGCAAGGCGGTGCCTTACGGCATCTATGACCTGAACCATAATCGTGGCTATGTGTATGTCAGTCAATCCGCCGACACAGCCCAATTTGCGGTTGATATAATTGCCCGCTGGTGGCAAACTTTTGGGCAGTACGATTTTCCAAATGCTCCCGCCCTGTTGACGCTCTGTGATGGTGGCGGCAGTAATGGTTGGCGTTCGAGGTTGTGGAAGCTTCAATTGCAAGAACAGATGGCTGATCGGCTTGGTTTGGAAGTAATGGTCTGTCATTATCCAAAGAACGCCTCGAAATGGAACCCTATCGAACACCGCTTGTTCAGTCCGATCAGTCTCAATTGGACAGGCAAACCATTACGTACTCCGGAGACAATGTTGGCCTACATTCGCGGTACCACCACGCAAACAGGGCTCCGGGTAGCTGCCTTCCATGTGGACCAGGTTTATGAACGAGGCATCAAAGTCGAGGATGAGATCTACCAAGGTTTGAACCTGGAACGGCACGCGACCTGCCCCAATTGGAATTACACGATCAGACCACGTTCTATGCCAAGTTGTATCTGAGATCGGTTTTTAAAGTGCGGAAGTTATTTTTACACAACTCCTAAGTGCTCCTGTCGCCGGTCTTCCCACCTGACTGGACAGCCCAGCACGACCTTTATTCTGAACTCTGCGCCGCCATTTTCGGATGGTAGCAATGGGCCGATCTACTGCAATCGCTATTTGACCATCACTTTCTCCGGCCTGCCAACGCTCTCCAATTTCTACCCGTTCGGCAAGACTGGTCAGTTGTCCTTTTATGCTCATAGTCGCTCTCCTGCAAATACCACACTCGTGAATCCAGAAGAGTGATACGACTTTTCGAGACAATTGTTAAGGTGCTATCGGTATGACTTTGTGAGACTCAACATACACGAAGGAACACAAAGGAAAACCAAGAAGAAGAATTTCGTATCCGTCTCATGGACATTCGTAATAGACGCTCCCGGGAGTGAGGATCTTCACAGTGCCCTGATCCAGCGTGACCCGGTACCTCTCCAGCCGGGTTTGCAGCCTGGCCATGGCCCGGTCCGCCCACCAGCCGGACAGGGTAAAGCTGCGCCAGTCACCGAACGAGGAATGAGAAACGGTGTGCAGGCGGCAGACCAGCACCGCCCCGACTGCGTCCCGGGTCAGGCCCGGGAGCGCGGCGGACTCGTACGCGGCTGCCAGGGCCGGGACGGAGTCGGTCGAGAGGGAAGCAAGGTAGGGTACATCCAGGCCCTGCCCCTGCGAGGCACGCACGACATTCTGACGGACAATACTCCCGTCCACGTCCACCAGCGCCAGGGTGGCGGCAAAGCCGAGGAGGGCCAGCAGGGCGGCCAAGGGGAAGAGGCCCTGGCGACGGAGGAGGTCCAATACGAGCACGACCGCCAGCAGGAGGCCCAACCAGGGCATGAAGACGTGCGTGTACATGCGCAGGCGGGAGAGACCATAGGCGGCTTCATAAAGCAGCAGGCGCTGGAAGGCCGAGACCAGGATGACACCCACGAGCGCCAGCATGGCGATGCCCAGCCCGGAGAAGGCCCAACGCTGGAGCGGGGCCGGGCGGCGGACGATGGCGCTGAGGCCCAGGAAGAGCAGCAGGCTGCAGAAGGCCACCGCGACGAGCTCGCCAAAGCCACGCCGGGCATATTCAGAATAAGTGTAGCCCTGCAGGCCGATATTGGCGCCGCCGCCAAAGAAGTAGCGGAACTGGATGCCGACGAAGATGGCAAATAAGACGACCACCGCCCCGAGCACTACGGCGGCTTCTGTGAAGCCGAGGAAGGGCGGGATGAGGGGCTTTTCGGACAGGAGCTGCTCGTCCCGGCTTTTCCGGGCGGCGTGCAGAATGACGCCCGTCAACGCATACGCGCCGATCAAAATATAGACGAGGCGGAAGATGTACTGCGGCAGGTTCTCCAGCCGGAACAAGCCGGTAAGGTCATGCAGACGCTGGGCAAAGACCAGGTCGGCGGAGGAGAGCAGGGCGGAGAAGACCACAACAATGGGCAGTGCGATCAAAAGTCCGCGGAGGACGGCCCAAAAGCGTTTTCCGCCCGCACGTGGGGCCGGCCCCTGACCTTCGGCGGGCGCAGCAGCGGCCAATTTCCGGCTTTCGGACAGGAAAATGAGCGGACGGGCGAACAGGCTGCCGACCAGCCTGGCAGCATTCATCCCGTAATCCAAAAGGCCATAGGCGGGCCAGGCTCCGCCGGCATAGGTGACGGCCAACAAGGCCAGCAATCCAAGGGTGAGGACGAACGACAGGGCCAGGCCAAGCAGTTCCCGGCGGATAAAGGTGGCGGCAGCGAAGAACAGGATGGGGATGAGGAGAAGCAGGGATTTGGGGGCGGGCTTAATGCCATTAAGTCCCAATACCAGGAAGCCGCCGGCCAGGCAGAGGAGCACGTAGATGGCGAAGTTGAGCCCCGGAGACTGCTGCCAGAACAGGAAGTCAAAGAAGAAGCCGAGAAGAAGGGCGGTGATCCAGAGAATATTGGTGCGTTTCATGAAAGTTGCCTCCCGACACAGAATAAAGATTTATCCACAAAGAACACGAATGTCCACGAAAGAGAACAAACCCAAAAGAACTGAGAACCAAGGAATTCCATCACAGTATAACGTGCGAGGCTGGCAGAAACTGACAGGGGACTCTCAAAAGGTATCAGGGAGGAGAAACAGGTAATAAGTAATAAGGTAGAAGGAAGAAGGAATAGGATTGATGATTGGGAAATGAGGAATGAAGATTTGGCATGGGAGGGGCCTGAAAGAGTTGGGGATTCGTTATTCGAAAAAAACGAATAAGAAACGAATACCCTGAGGGTACACGATACCCTGCGGGTACGAGATAAGAGGGTATTCAATCTTCCTCGGGGGGAATGCTGGCCAATTCCGCCAAGGCCTGTTCCAGGGTGGTCTGGTTACGGTACATGAAATATTGGGCACGGCTGAGACGTTGAATACGGTCAAGATAGTTGTTGAGGGCATTGGATGCGGCGATATAGTCTTCGAAGGGCATATTTTTGTAGCCTTCCAGTATTTCGGCCAGCCGGCGGACCTGGATGCGGGCAAGGGCAATCTCGTCATGAAATTCACCCTTGATATCTTTATCCAGCCCTTGCATTTCGGATTCTGAAAAATACTTTGAGTACAGACCGTGGCGGAGGGCATTGGAGTTGCCGGGCTGGGCACCGCACCTGCGCCTGGGGGCGGAAGGGGGATTGGTCATGGGAGGGATCCTTTTTATTTTATTAAAGATTTTCACCACGAAGAACACGAAGGAGCACGAAGGAAGGAATAAGGAAAAATTAATAAGCGAGAAGGAAGAAGCGAGAAGACCTTTCGACTACGTTCACATGTGCATGCACACAGTGCAGACAGGGGGGAACCCTTCGACTACGCTCAGGGTAAAGAAGGGGGGCAATTAATGGCGCGAATATTGTTTGATGTCTCTATAAAATTTTTCAATACTGAAGTAGTCATCGGGCTCCATCAGGTCACGGCGGGGCGGAGGAGGAATATAAGGGAAGGAGAAATGCCAGTCGAGCTGGTCGAGTTTGGCGGTGAGGGAGTCGGCGAGGATGAAGTCGTCGTGGATGAGCTCGCCATCGGGACCACGCGTGCCATCGGGGACGCCCCAACGCAAGATCTTCTGGGGGCCGGGGAGGATCTCGCAGACGCAATGGGTGTACTGGAGGTGAACCTCATCAGTATGAGAATGGTCACGGAAACGGCCGGTCTCGATGATGGAGAGGAAGCGCCAGCCGATCTCGGATTTTTCCTGTTGGGAAAATTTAAAGGGATGACACGCGCAGGAAAGGCGTGGTCGAGCAGCGACCACAAGCCTTCGCCGACGCCGGTGGCATCCATGACGATGTGCTGCGGATGCCAGGTCCCGGCGAGGCTTTTGAGCTTGCCAAAGACGGAGAGGTGGTTCTCGCCGACCCAACTGTGGCGTTCGAGGACGTGATAGGTGGGATGCTGGAGGGCCTCGAGGGTGGAGAGGTCAATGGAGACGATGGTGAGGGCGGTGGAATCACGTCCGGGGTTGCCGAGGCCAAGGTCGGAGGTGTGGAGGGGGTTTATGCGGGATTCGTCCATGCCGGCGACGTCGAGGAGGAAAGAGCAGGGGGGAGGGGAAGCTGGCATCACACCCGGCCCTTCTCTCACCCCCGGCCTCACCCCCGACCCCTCTCCAAATGAAAACCCACATTTGGAGAGGGGAAGCGGGGGAAATGATCAAAGAGAGGCGGGCGGGGGTGAAGAGGCCGGACTGGGCGTCGATGGTTTCGCAGAAGTACTGGGAACGGATGCGGGGGTGGTTGCGGCCATGCTCGGCAATGGCACGATCAACATGCTGGCCGTAGGCGGGGACGAGGGCGCGGACATCATCGGCGGTGAAGTAGAAGAGGCGCTGGAGGCCGTCCCTTTGCTGGGCCTGCAGGGCAACGCGGCGCTCGCGTTCGAGCAGGGTACTGGAGGTCCAGGCAGTGCCCCAGAAAACACGGGTGGCATTGGTGATGGCGGTCATAGGGTCGAAATCCTTGTCGAACTTGGCGGGGGTGACTTCCTGGGCTTCGTCAACGGAGAGGAGCAGGTCGGCGGTGGCGCCAACGACCTTGGCACGCGGTTCGCCGGAGAAGAACTGCAGGCGGGCCTGACCAAGCTGGTAAAGGTAACCCTTGGAGGATTTCCAAATACCACGCGAGGCAGGCGTCGAGAGAATGGCCGACACGATCCATGTTGTTGAGGGTCTGGGGGTTGAAAGTGGGGGAGACGGAGACGATACGCCCGCCGGTGGCGGCGTAGCGGTAGAGCAGCCAGGCGAAGAGGTGGGCCTGGAGCTCATTCTTGCCGGACTGGCGAGGCAGGATGATGACGAAGGTGAGACCGCGGTGGTGGATGACGAAGTCCTTGATGGCGCGGGCGATCTGGATTTGATAGGGACGCAGGTGGATACCGCAGGCATGCGCCCAGGAGATGGGGCTGCGGCGGATGGTGGTGCGGAGGGGATTCGGAAAGAATGGACATCTTTATCCACGATCCCGCTAAAGAACGCGGGACAAGCGAACACGAAATACACGAGGGAAGAAGTGAGAAGGAATGAGCTACGAGTAACGAGTAATAAGAAAGAAGAAAAACGTAATGTGCCAATGCGCCAGGGGGAACGGAAAGGCAGGTGGGTGTTCCAGTCTGGACATGCCATTAAAGTATCTACTCACACCCTCCTCAAAAATCGCGAGGTTTGGTAAGATAGGGTCGAAATGACCCACGACGAATTGGCTCAGATGAGCCATGAAGAACTGATCGATCTGATTCTTGCGATGCATGCGCAGTTGGTAGCTTTGCAAGCAGATTATGAAGCCCTGAAGATGAAGCTGGAGAAGGGCAAAAAGCCGCCGACGAACTCCAGCAATTCTTCGCAGCCGCCATCGCGGGATCAGAAGAGCAATTTACCCAAGGAGCGCAAGCGGCATCGGCATGGGCCACCGGTTGGGCATGTGAAATACGAGCGCAAGCTGGTGGCAAAACCGGATCATATTGTGGAAGTGAAGCCGCAAGTTTGTGAGCATTGTCAAGCCGATCTGAGCGAGGAAAGCGGCCAATTGGTGGATGTGAACCAGATCACTGAATTGCCGGAAGCGAAAGCGGAAGTGATCGAAGTACGGCAGTATGCGGCAGAGTGTCCATGCTGTGGGAGGAAGCAGACGGGTCAACCCGTGGCTGGTCTGGAAATGGGGCGCACATTCGGTGCGCGTTTGGAAGGAACGGTGGTGTACTATCGCCAGGAACAGCACATGAGCTATGTGCGCACGCAATCGGCTCTGCACGACTTGCATGGGGTGGAGATCAGCCAGGGTGGGATCGACCAGATCATGCAAAGGGCTGGGAAGAGCGCCATTACACAAGTGGCACCGATCCAGGCTGCAATTCAGCAGAGTGTGGTGGTGCACTGTGATGAAACCGGCAGCCGGGTGGATGGGCAGAATTGGTGGCAGTGGGTCTTTTGCTCTGCCAGTGCGGTTTTCCATGTCATTCGCTTTGATCGCAGTGTCGATGTCATCAAAAATGTGATGGCTGGACATGTGGTGGATGTCTGGGTGAGCGATTGCTACTCGGCTCAGATGAAAGCTCTGGCTCGCTATCATCAACTGTGCATGGCACACCAACTGCGTAACTTGCAAGCGGTGATCGACCGCTATCCAGCCTCCTTTTGGCCCAAGGCCATGCAAGCTTTGTTCCGTGCGGCAGTTCATTTGCATAATCAGAGAGATCAACTATCTCCACCAGAGTTCCAGGCCCAAGTCCGACGGGTTGAACATATCTGCAACTGGCTGCTGGAACGTTCACTGCAACTACCCGAAGCCAGAAGGCTCTTGAAACGGTATTGCAAATACCGGAATTGCCTGTTCGTCTTCCTGTATCGCACGGATGTCAATCCAACCAATAATCTCAGCGAGCGATCCTTGCGCCCTTCGGTTGTGCATCGCAAAATCATTGGCTGTTTCCGTTCCGGCTGGGGAGCAAAGGCTTATGCGGCCATCGCTTCGGTGATCGCCACAGCCGCTTTGAAGAACCTGTCTCCTTTCGATGCTATTCAAGGCCTTTTTGGCTCTCCTGCACTACCCCTGCCCATTGCCGTGTGAGTAGATACCCATTAAAGTACATGTTTAGCGTCAAAGACGAAATTTGAGTAGGGTCAAACCTCAGAAAAATGGAGGTCAAATGACTCTGAGCGAAGGAAATGGAAAGCAGTAAACTTGGCAGGATAAGTCGCAAACGGAATCAGAACCCTCAACCGAGTACGAAAGATCAGCGGATCGCCGAATTGGAACTGGAACTGGTGCGGGAGCGCGCCAACCTCCAGAGGCTGCAGATCAACACGCTGAGATTGCAGAAACTGGTGGAGCGCTTGCAAGCGGAGAAGGAGGAATTGCAGCGGGCAGGGAAACGTCAGGCAGCGCCGTTTGCGCGCCGGAAACGGGTGGAGCATCCGAAGAAGCCTGGGCGCAAAGCCGGGCAGGGGAAGTTTTCCCGGCGAGAAAAGCCTGCGCTGAAGCAGGGCAATGCGACGAAAGTGGCCAAACTGCATGGCTGTCCGCAGTGTGGGAGCAAGTTGCGGGACACGCATAAGCATGAGCAGTATGTGACGGATATTCCGAAAACCATTCGTCTGGTCACCACTCGCTATGTGACCTACAGTGGCTACTGCGTCAAGTGTTGCAAGCGGGTGCGCTCGCTGCACCCCAGAGCAGACATCGCAGGCCACGGGAGCAGCGGGGGTGCTGGTGGGGCCGAGGGCCAAGGCTCTGGCCGCAGATGCGAAACATCGTTTGGGATGTTCGTACGGCAAAGTGAGCGAATTGCTCAACGATGCCTTTGGGATGCAAGTGAGCCGGAGTGGCTGGTGTCAGGCCGACCAGCGTTTGGCCAAAACCGCCCGGCCGGTCTATCAAGCATTGATTGAAGCGATACGGCGCAGCAGTGTGGTGCATGCGGATGAAACGGGTTGGCGGATCGGCATCTTGTCGGCCTGGTTGTGGGTCTTCACTAACAAAGAGATCACAGTCTATGCTATCCGGGATAATCGCAGCAGTGATGTGGTGATCGAGATCCTGGGGGAGAAATTCAAAGGCATCCTGGCTTCGGACTGCTTTGTGGCCTATGATGATAAAAGGCTGGCAGACTGGCTCAAACAGAAATGCCTGTCCCATTTGCTGAAGGATCTGAACGAGATGGAAGAGAGTAAAACTGGTCGGGCGGTGCGTTTTGCCCAGCAATTGACCGTTGTATTGCGGGCAGCCCTGGCTTTGAAAGCAGAAAAAGCCAGCCTGGATCCAGCCAGCTTCGCCCAACGTGCCCAGACCCTGGAAACCCAACTGGATACCTTGATCTCCAGGCAACGCAATCTGAAAGACCGGGACAATCTCCGTTTTGCCCGCCGTTTGCGTAAACATCGCCCACATTTGCTGCGTTTTCTGTATGTGGAAGGTTTGGATGCCACCAATAACCATGCGGAACGCCAGATACGGCCAGCGGTGATTATCCGAAAAACGAATGGCTGTAATCGGGCGAATGAGGGAGCGGAGACTCACGAGATTTTGGCCAGCGTATTGCTGACTTGTCGTCAACACAATGTTCCTATCCTGGATTACATGGTCAGCTTACAACGCTTCGGTGAAACACCGCCTTCTTTGGTTGCTGCTCCACCTTTAACTCGTTTTGAACGCTAAACAAGTACGAAACAAACATAAAACATTTGTTCTAATTTGTCAAGGTATCAACTC
>CAVUZS010000005.1:0-534794 GCA_963746015.1 uncultured Chloroflexia bacterium | reverse complement strand
CTAGCTTATCTCCTGGATGTTTTATTCTTATTGTCTTATGAGAGCAACCCTAGCGGTTCTTCGATCAGCCTTGCTAAAGTATCCAGGAATTTTGCTCCTCGAGCTCCGTCCACTGACCGGTGATCAAAAGAAAGGCTGAGGGCCATAACCGGACGGATAACCACTTGGCCATTAGCGGGTACCACTCGCTCTACAATCCGGCCAACTGCCAGGATAGCAGATTGGGGCGCGTTGATAATAGCAAGGAAGGCATCCACGCCGTACATACCCAGATTGCTGATTGTGAACGTGCCATCCGAAATGTCCTCCAGCCTTAAGCGAGCGGCATGGGCTTTGTCCACAAGGGCGGACCGAGCGGAGGCGATCTCGGAGACACTCAGTTCATTGGCCCTGCGAATGACAGGTACAACCAGACCATCTTCGACGGCCACAGCCACACCGATGTTAATTTCCGGCAGTAAGCGTATGGTCTTATCCTGGTAAGTAGCGTTCACATATGGATGCTTACACAGAGCCATAGCTGCCAGCTTAACCAGCAAGTCTGTGTAAGTGACTTTTGTTTCGCTTTTCTCCGTGATTGCTTCCCTCCAGGCCATCAAACGTGTAGCGTCCACTTCGCGCAGTAGGAAAAAGTGGGGCGTCTGGTTCCAAGCTGCGGCTGTATGCTCTGCCATAATGCGCCAGACTGACCCGGGAGTGATTTCAACCCCTGGCGCCACTGTCGGTGAAACTCCTTTCGGCACAGCTTGCTTAGGCGCCTCAGGAATAAAAGAAAGTACATCAACAGCCAGCACGGCGCCTGTTGGACCACTTCCTAGGATTGCATCCAAGTTCAGACCGTTTTCAGCCGCCAGGCGGCGTGCTTTCGGAGATGCTAAAGGACGGGACGCCGACTTTGTAGAAACCTGTAGGGGGGAAACGGCCATTTCTTGAGCCTGGATATATGCCAGCACATCGGCCTTTTCAACTTGTTTACCACGTGGGCGGATTAACGTCAGATCGATATGGTTTTCAGCCGCGATGCGGGCGGCGAGTGGGCTGGCCACAACATGCGACACCTGTTCGGTTGGCTTGCTCAAATGGGGTTTTGACTGGCCAGACGACTCACCCGGGGGCAGGAGAACGGCGATCACTTGCCCGACCGGAATTTCCTCTCCATCCTGGGCCTTTACATTACTCAACACGCCGGTTACTGGGGCTTCAATTTCGACTACCGCTTTATCTGTCTCTACTTCCAGTAGCGGTTGGCCCTGTTGGATCGGTTGGCCCTCTTCGACAAGCCATTTAACGATTTTGCCGGTGTCCTGGTTCATCCCCAAGACCGGCATGATCACTTCATTCGTAGCATGCATAAGATTGAACCTTCACCCGTCTAGACTCGACTACATAGAGTTTTGGCCATCTCGACCACCCGCTCAGGTGTCGGAACAGTAATGTCCTCCAAAACCGGCGAGAAAGGCACGGGGACGTCCATGGCCCCCATGCGCTTCACTGGGGCATCCAGGTAGTAGAAGGCGCCGTCGGCGATCACCGATGCGATCTCGGCAGTTACTCCATAGCTCTCATAACCTTCGTCGAGTACGATGACCCGCCCAGTCTTTTTCGCAGATTCGACAAGAGTGTGCTTGTCTAAGGGGACTGTAGTGCGCGGATCGATGGTTTCTGCGCTGATGCCAAGCGCGGATAACTGCTCAGCAGCTGCTAAAGCAACTTGGACCATGCTGCTGGTGGCGACCAGGGTAATGTCGGTCCCTGAGCGCTTGATATCGGCGACTCCAAAGGGAAGGGTATATTCACCCTCCGGCACCCCGCCCTTTGACTGGTGCATCAGCTTATCCTCGATAAAGACAACTGGGTTGTTATCTCGGATGGCGGTCTTGAGCAGTCCTTTTGCATCGTATGGGGTGGAGGGAAGGGCCACCTTCAGGCCGGGGATGTGGCTAGGCCAGGCCTGAAGGCTCTGGCTGTGTTGGGCGCCGGCCCGGCGTGTTGCGCCCAGGGTAGTGCGGAAAACGATGGGCACACTCAACTTTCCACCCGACATATAGTGGATCTTAGCTGCCTGGTTGCCAATTTGATCCATAACTAGCCCCAGGAAATCGCCGAACATAATATCCACAACCGGGCGCATGCCGGTCATGGCTGCGCCGATCCCAATCCCACAAAATCCAGCCTCGGAGATAGGCGCGTCGATCACTCGATCTGTCCCGAATTCATCTACCAGACCAACCATCACCTTGAACGGTGTACCGGCCTCGGCCACATCTTCTCCGATAATAAATACCGTAGGATCACGGCGCATTTCCTCGGCCAGCGCTTCTTGGACCGCCTGGCTGAAAGTGATTTCTCGCATTGCCTGCCGGTCGTTTTTCTGAATAGTGTCAAGCATAGACATCCTCTCCTACCTCGCTTTGATCAGGGAAGGGCGCGGCCTCAGCAAATTCCACGCCGGCAGCAATTTCACGGCGAACCTGTTCTTCAATGTTTTCCAAAATGGTAACCTTAACCCGGCGATTGCTCAGCAGCCAGTCGGCCAGCAATTTAATAGGGTCACGAGTTTCTTTCCAAAGCTGTTCCTCTTTTTTAGATCGATAATATTCCCGGTTAATGTCGCCCACATGATGACCATAGTACCGGTAAGTGTTACCAATCAGGAACGCAGGGCCTTCACCCTGGCGGGCGTGTTCCAACAAGCGCATAGCGGTGATATACACTCTGCGGACATCCTGCCCATCCACCTCTTCGGTGGGAATACCAAAGGCTTCAGGCCTAGCCCCCAGGCTTCCAGCAAGCACCTCACGGAAATAGGTATATTCGGAATATAAATTATTCTCGCACACATATAGGATGGGCAATTTCCACAATGCAGCCATGTTCATGACCTCGTAGAGTACCCCCTGCCCCATGGCACCCTCCCCGAAAAAGCATACGGCTACTTGTCCGGATTTTCGCATCTTGCTCGAGAAGGCAGCTCCAGTGGCAATCCCGCCGCTGCCACCCACGATTGCATTTGCACCTAGGTTGCCAGTTTCCGGGTCGGCGATGTGCATAGACCCGCCCTTGCCCTTGCAATAGCCAGGGGCCTTGCCCAGCAATTCAGCAAACATGCGGTTGATTTGGGCGCCTTTAGCCAGACAGTGCCCATGGCCGCGATGGGTACTGGTGATGTAGTCCTGGGGTTGCAGGTTCTCACAAACGCCGACTGCAATCGCCTCTTCGCCACTGTAAAGGTGAGCCAGCCCCGGCATGCGAGCACTTTTATACAGCTCGTTGACAGTCTCCTCAAAGCGACGGATCTTAAGCATCCGCTCGTAGATATGCAGCCATTGTTCGGTGTCGGTTGCCTGACATTGAGAGTCGACAACTTTTTCATCTGTCTTGGAGGGATTGGCGGGTTTGGAAATTCGGTCCATACATTTCTCCTTTTTATTCGGTTTGCCGAAGGATAAGAAATTCCTACTCACTTCCATCACTAAAGGGAGTTCCCTACCGAGTACCTAGGTCGCTCCAAAAACCTGCTGAGCATTTCGGGCAAGCACAAGTTCCTGATCAGACGCTGAAAGATATCGTACATGAAGCACTGCCAGCTTCGCCAGTTGCTTGTAGGTCGCATAGATCCAAAGCGCCGGGACATCAGTACCCCACATAACCTTGTTGGGTCCAATGCGGTCGAGCGCCATATGCAGGTATTTCTTAGCCGTAGGGAAGGGAAAGTCTTCGCCGACAGCGTAGGCAGGCAGAGATGCGGTGTCGAACCAGACATTAGGCAGACGCCCAAGATCAATCTGCTCTTGCCATAACTTCCACGATCTGGAGTTCGCTTCGGCTTTTGGATTAGGCTGAGCAAGATGTGGAATCACAATTCTCAAGCCCGAATGAGATTCCGCGATTGTCCTCAATTCACGTGTTTGATAAGAATGGCTGCCAATCTCCCCCATATCAATTACCAGCACAATTTTTCTTGCCCCCAGTTCGCCCCACAACCAAGCAATCTCAGGGTCATCGAGGCGGGCCAGTGGATGTAGCCCACACAGGCCAGTGGCTTCGGAGAATTCGAGTTTCAGAGCCCGGAACGTGGAACAAGAGAATATTCGTTCAAACTCTTCCCTACCGCCGACATCCCATGGATCAAAATAAGCCGCCCCAATCAGTCGATCGGGATATTTCTGCACCGCCTCGCACACATATTGATTGCATTCGCCGTAGAAAGGGCCCTGCAGCAAGATGGCTTTGTCGACGCCGGCCCAATCGAGGCTGGCAATCAGCATTTCTGGCGTGTGGCGCGTCAATTCAACTAGAGGTGGTAAAACCTGGGTAACGGTTTTGGCGATGGTGACTCGACCGTAAGCTAATCCGCGGGTCGGTCCAGATTTTATCCTGCCGTGGATTCTTGGAAAGATATGGCTATGAGCGTCAATAAGCATATTAAGGATGTATTTAGACGGGTAGGGAGAGTTTCTCCCCTATCGAATTAGCTGATCTGTTGCAGCTTGGAACAAGAGTGCCAGGGCCTGAGCACCTGGGTCGATCAGGCCGATCGAACGATCTTGAAACCAGCGCGCGCGTCCCTGCCTTCCGACCATATTGCGGGTTGCCTCGGCACCCATAACAGCGGCTTCGGTAGAGGCTTTCAGCACTTTTTCGAGTGTTTCTCCTTCAGTCACAGCCTTTTGGGCAGCCACGTACGCCGGGTGCAGCACATCTAGAATCGTTTTGTCGCCAAGTTGTGCCCTGCCTCGCTTTTGGATTGTGTCGTAAGCAATCAAGAGGAGGTCAACGACGTCTTCCCGTCGAAGTTCCATTTTTCCGGCTATCTGGTTGCCTGTACTCATCAGAGCAGAAGCCAACAAGGTTCCTATCGTGCCCGCAGCAGAGTTTGCCATTGCCATGCCACACTCGCGTAGGATCTGACCGCAGTCCTTTTTGTCCCAACCTTGACTGGCTTCTCGGATTGCTTGGAAGCCGCTCACCAGGGTTATGCCCATATCCCCATCGCCTATCGCAGAATCCAACTCATTCAGGTACTGCTTTTCGGTTTCGACAAAATCGGCCAGGTAGCGTAAAACGCGAATGAATTCCTGGTTGTTGATTACTTCCATGGCTCTAACTCTCGCGGCTCGTGGCGCATTGCGAAAAGAAGGGGGATTCGGCAGGTGCATCCAACCAGCGCTTCAGATTCGCGTCCAGCCGCATCAGGGTGATCGACGCGCCCGCCATTTCCAACGAAGTCGCATATTCACCGATATAAGCCCGATGGATTGTGATGTGAGATTGCTCAAGCAGGCGATAAGCGGCCCGGTACATGATATACAGTTCTTCTGGAGGCGTTGCACCGAGGGAGTTCACGAGTACGGCAACCTCGTCTCCTCCCCGAAAGGGCAAGTCCGTGAGAATGCGATCCAGCAGAGTGGCCACAATTTGGTCCGCGGGTTGTAGTGGTCCGCGTTGGATCCCGGGTTCCCCGTGGATTCCCATGCCGATTTCCATTTCTTGTTCGCCGATGGTAAAGTTGGGCTTGCCGGCAGCTGGAACCGTGCAGGGGGATAACGCCACTCCCATGGTGCGAATGTTCGACAGGGCCAACTCGGTCGCAGCCTTTACCTCGGCAAGTGAGCTCATCTCATCAGCACAGGCCCCGGCAATCTTGTAGGCAAAGAACAAACCCGCAATTCCCCGGCGGTTGCCCTCCTCTATCTTTGGAGCGGAAGCAACATCGTCGGAGACCAAGACCTGTTCAATTTCAATTCCATCCGTCTCAGCCATCTCCTCGGCAAACTCAAAATTCAAACGATCACCCGCATAGTTCCCGTAAAGATACAAAACACCTTTTCCGGAATTGACGGCCTTTGTGGCCGCGTACATGTATTTGGCTGGAGGTGACGAGAACACGTTTCCAACCGCCACCCCATCTGCCAAGCCTTTACCCACGTAGCCCAAAAATACTGGCAGGTGTCCGGAACCACCGCCGGTGACAATACCGACTTTGCCATTGACCGGCGCGTCGGCCCGTACCAAAGCGCGATGGTCGTCTGTCACACTCTTGAGAGAATTCGAATGGGCTAGCAAGAGCCCCTCTAGATATTCATCTACGAACTTGTTGGGGTCATTGATGATTTTCTTCATGCAAAATCTCCTACACTAAAAAATGCCCTGGTGAAAGGAATGGGGCACGGGTTGGCGATCGGACTAACCTGGCAGTGGCAACTTTATCCCATAAGCCAGTTCAGCTCCACCACTAATATTCAGTTCAATACCGGTGATGAATGCTGCTCCGTCGCTGGCGAGGTACAGGCATGCGTACCCGGTTTCTTCGAGAGTGCCAATTCGCCCTAACCATTGCCAAGCATCAATGTCCTTCTGTGCTCTTTCAGGATCGGGTTGGGAATTTACATATTTCCAGTGCATCGGTGTCCCGATGACGCCTGGGAGAATGGCATTGACGCGTACTCCATGGCGGCCTTCGTCGACTGCCAAAGCCTTCGTGAAGGCTGTAATTCCGCCTTTTGTAGCACAATAAGTGGTCGCCCCTTCCTGTCCCATAGATCCGACCAAGCTGCTGATATTGATGATGCTGCCGTGGGTTTTCCTCAGGTAGGGCAAAGCAAATTTACTGGCTGCGAAGTAGCTCACCAAGTTCAAACGGAGTAGACTCTCAAAATCCTCAATGGAAAAATCGTCGATCGGATGATGGCTGGGGTGCAAGCCAGCATTGTTGATCAAACAATCAATCCGGCCATGTAACTCAACGGTTTTGTTAATGAGGCGGCTCAAATCCTCCGGCTTCGATACGTCGCACAGTTCAAAGTAACAGGCTCCTGGCCCCGTGTCGCTCAGTTCCTTTGCCAGTGCATCTCCCTCACTCTGCCCGCGCGCACAGATCATTACATGAGCTCCTGCACGGACAAAAACCCGCGCAATACCTTCCCCGATACCCTTGCTTCCTCCAGTGACAATAACCACTTTGTCGAAATTTTGCATTGTCGGCATGTAAGAATTATTCATATTTGCCTCTTCGTGAATAGCTGTCTTATATGATAACTAAATCCAACCACAAGCCCTTCAAAGGATTGGTCTAAACGTTCTGTACACCTGCATATTCTCTACCTGACTAGGTATTGGGGTCCGGTGCGGATTTCTTGTCCAATTCGGACGAAAAAAACCATGGCTCATGTGATCCGATAGAACTTCACAGCATTTTGGCCCATAATTTTGGCCCTGACCGCTTCGTCGTATTCGCTGATTGCTGTCTGCAGGGCTCCAAAAACTTCGAGGTACGATCCCGCCAGGAGGCAGACTGGCCAGTCGCTGCCGAACATCACTCGGTCTGCACCGAAGATTTGTATGATTTTGTCAATGTAGGGTTTTAAATCGGTCGGTTTCCATGTTTTCCAATCTGCCTCATTGATCATCCCTGATAACTTGCACATCACTTGGGGATAACGCGCTACGGCCGTCATCACTTCAGCCCAGTCATCGAATTGCCGCTTGGCGATGTTCGGCTTTGCGATATGATCGATGACCAGTGGCAGATTAGGTAGTTCGTCTGCAACCATTGTGACATATTTCCAGTTATGAGGTTTGGCAAGTAGGTCGTATGAATAACCGCGTTTGGCCAGTTCACTGAGGCCATTCAAAACTGCCGGCCGCAGAATCCAGGCGGGATCGCTTTCATCTTCCCATTGGTGGCGAGCACCCTTAAACTTGGAAAATGCTTTCAATGAATCCAAACTCCGTCCTACCTGTGGATCTGCCAGATCCACCCAACCAACAACGGCTGCGATCCAATCATGTTTTTTTGCCAGATCCAAAAACTCAAGTGTGTTTTGGAAGGAAGAATGAGTTTGAACCAGGACAGTTTGCTGTACCCCCGCCTGATGAAGTAATGGCTTTAAATCCTCTGGCAAGTAATCCCGGACCAGAACATCCAGCGTGGATGGAAGAGCCATCTGAGCCATCAACTCTTTCCGCCAGAAATGCTGGTGGGCATCGACGACTTTCATTTTGCCTTCCCTTTTTCCTCTAACTTGAAACTAGAGCCCCATTGTTCCTTTCTCTCATCGTAAACGCTGTTTACTCCTTCAGTGATCGGACCAGGCATGACCGTGATCATTACGAGGTCAACGGATCCAGGATTAACCACTGAATGAATAGTGCCACCGGGGATAAAGCACACTGTGTCCGGGATGAGATCATGTGGTTCGTGTGACTCATTAAAATAAAGAATACCCCGGCCGTGGAGAATGTAATAAATCTCATCGAAAGGCACGGGGTGACTCCCTGGATCCGTGTGTTTGCCCGGCCTGAGGACGAAATAGTTCATCACCACTCTTTCCGATCCAACGCTCTCCTGATCAACAAGCATATGCGAGACGAATGCATCTTTGTAATCGACAGGGGAAAAGCCAGTCACATCACTCACGTTGAAAACAAGCCTTTTATTACTCATATTATCCTCTCCTGCTGTGAGATAGGTTATTGATGATCACGGAGGTCGAACACGTTCTCCATGAGGGCCCACCACTCGCCGGGCTTCGCTTCAGGAACAGGCTCCTGGAAGGTCTTCATAATATCGTCCCATTCTTTGGCACGCGGATGTTTGGTATAGTTGGTCAAGTCGCGCTGTGGGTCAAAATCATCTTTAACATCCAGAGCCAAGACCAGGCGAGTCCCCAAACGATAGACGCGATCGCCAAGGAAGCCGGCCTGCCGGACGGACGCGATTACCTCAGGCCAAACCGCTCGATGATGTTCCAAATACTTGGCGATCAATTCGGGATCATTCTTTAAGTTGAGGGTATAAACATAAGTCTTCATGCTACCGGCTCCAAAACGGTAACGGATTGTCCTTCGGCCATAATGAGATCCATGATCTTCTTGCTAATATTATCATATTGCTTTGAACTGGGTAACTCTCCACAAATCCCGCCTTCGCGGAAGACAAGAATTCGATCGGCTAATTTGATCAGTTCAGGCATGTCCGACGAGATCAAGATGATAGACATGCCCCCTTGGGCCAAGTCCCAGATCAGGTCGTGTATCTCAGCTTTGGTTTTGATGTCGATCCCAATGGTTGGCTCATCCACGATCAGGATCTCCGGCTGGACCGCCAGACCTCTGGCAATGCTCACTTTCTGCCGATTCCCACCGCTCAGGTTTGTGACCAATTGGGACAGGCTGGGGGTACGAATCTCCAGTCTTTTGCTGTACTCCTGCGCCAGCTTCTCCTCACCATTCCTTTTGAGAAAGCCCCATTTCGTTCGCAGATGACCCCATACAGTGGAAGCAATGTTACGGGTAATCGAATGGATCAGAAACAGCCCTTCTTCCTGCCGGTTTTCAGTAATATACACAATTCGCCACTGATTGAGGGCTTGTGAAATGGAATTTATCTTCGCGGGGAAATCTTTGACCCGGATTTCACCGGAAATTGCCCGATCTGCTCCGACAAGCACCCGGGCTAGTTCAGTCCTGCCAGCGCCTACCAGGCCGTACCATCCCAGGATCTCTCCTGCGTGGAGGGTGAAGGAATTCGGAACTCGACTATGATGGCTGGACAAGTTGGTCGCTTGCAGAACCGCGGGTTGGGTCGAGAGGTCACGAACGGGGAAACTCTTCATGATTTCAGAACGCCCGACCATTAAGGTCACCAAATCGTCGCGGGTCAGCTTTTCCATGCTTTGCGACGGTTCACCGGCGTTTTTCCCATCGCGCAACACGGTAACGGAGTCGGCAATCTCGAAGATATCTTCGAGCTTGTGAGAGACAAAGATAAACGAAACTCCTTGATCTTGTAGCCGTCGGATGGTATCCATGAGAGTTGCGGCTTCCTTCAAAGAGATTGAGGCTGTTGGTTCATCGAGAAGTAAGATACGCGCGTGCGACGATAGGGCTCTGGCGATCTCGACCATCTGCCTCTTTGAGGGACTAAGCGTGTTCACCGCGGCTTGCGGAGAGATGTTCAGCCCAATCATCTCGATGAATTCTTCGGCATCGTGGTTTATTTTCTTCATATCAACAAAGCCAAACGTCTGATCCGCCATTTGTTCCATAAGGATGTTCTCCGCGACGGTAAAAGTGGGGACCAGGTTACGCTCCTGGTGGACCGCGTTGATACCGGCGACAAACGCCTCGCGGGGGTTGCGAAAGCGAATCTCCTGGCTGTTCATACGCATGATGCCCTCGTCGGGCTGGATAACACCTGAAACGATCTTGATAAGGGTACTCTTGCCTGCTCCATTCTCTCCTAATAAGGCCTGCACCTCTCCTTGGCGCAGCGTGAGCGAAACATGATCGAGGGCTTTGACGCCGGGAAAACTTTTTGAGATGTTAGCTAGTTCATACGCAGGTAGATGATTGTTGGTCATGTTCATAGCCAATTCTTCCATGTACTAACTCCTTTGACAGTCTGCTAGGATCGTTGTGTGCTAAGCATGCGCGCACGATCGAGCCCGACCGCGCCCAAAATGATCAATCCCTGGATAAAGGTATTCCAATAGACACTTAAATTCAGGAATACCAGGCCGTTGGTGATCAGTGCCAATAGGATGGCTCCCAGGATGACACCTACCACAGAGACCTTGCCGCCGGACAAAAGGGTCCCTCCTATGATGGGGGCGGCAAAGGAACCCAGCAACCAATCCTGGCCGACGTTGGGATCAGCAAATCCCAGGCGCGAAATCAATAGGATAGCTGCTGCGCCAGCCAGTACTCCACAAAGCATGTGGCTGATGATGACAACACGGTTCACGGGCACACCGGTGAGCTCTGCTACTTTGATATTTCCTCCAATGCAGAGGATTTGTCTGCCGATCTTCATCCGGCGGAATACAATATCGACTAGGACCGCAATGAACAGCATGATGAAGAACATCAACGGCACACCTTGGATATTGGCATTGCCTAGATATCTAAATTGCTCAGGGAGATTGTAGTACGGGAACGACTTGGTGATTCCGAGAACAATCCCGGTAAAGACACTCCCAGATGCGAGCGTCACCAGGAATGACACCGCCCCTGAAACGCCCATCCGGGTGATGATCCAACCGTTGAACAGACCACAAAGAGCCCCAGTTACCAGACCCGCCAGAATGGCCAGGGGAGTTGGCACTCTATACACAATCATCAAATTGGCAGTAATAATACAAACAAGCCCTCCGAGGGAACCAACGGACAAGTTCATTCCACCTATTCCAATGATAACCATCTGCGCCATTCCTACAATGGCCGAGGTGGTAACAATCTCGCAAAGTACAGTTAAGTTTCGTCATAGATACAAAATTGCGGGTGGTCAGGCTCAAGAAGGTGACGAGAATGAGAATGGCGACCAGCACACCCGCCGAACTGGATTTAAGGAGATTTGTCCATCTCCATCTGGAAGAGCGCTCTAAAGTAAGGGTTTTCATAGTCATGCCTTTTGCGATTTCGGTAGCTTCAAATTCTTCTGCGGGTCACGGTCAGCAGGTCGTGTCGGTTGCTGGCTCGCCTTCTGGCAAATCAATTTGCCAAATCAATTGGCTGTTGCGGGGGCGGCTACTGTAGTCCTCTCACGCTTTTGTTTGCGCAAGATAGGCGAGCCTCACACGGTCGATTGCAAAAGCTCCCAGAAGGATGAAGCCCAGAAAGCTTTGATACCAGAAGGAGTTGACCCCAATAACAACCAAAAAGATTGTAATGAGGGTCAAAAACGCTGCTCCAAATATGGTACCAACGATGGACACCTTGCCTCCCGAAAGAATGGTTCCGCCCAGTACGGGCGCCGCGAACGACATCAGCATCCAATCACTCCCGATTGAGATCTGCGCAACATTCAACCGGGCGGCGAGCAGGATCCCAGCGCTTGCAGCCAGAAATCCGCTCATGGCATGGGCAAAGACCGTAATGCGTTTCGTCGGAATCCCGCCATAGAGCGCAGCGAGTGGATTGGCACCAACCGCCAGTAACTGTCTCCCCACAGGAGTCCTTGATACAATGTTCCACAATACGGTGGCGATAATAAGCGCAATTAACAATAACAAGGGTAGATGAAGAAAGTTAGTATTGCCAATGCGATTAAATCCTTCTGGCAGGGCATCGTAGAACTTTGCTTGCGATAATACCGTCACTGCACCCAAATAAATACTCGCGAGCGATAAGGTTATAACAAAGGGGTTAATCCCGGTCGCCACGATAAGCCAGCCTTCAAGCGCGCCTGCAAGAGTTCCGGCGAGGAGTCCGCACAGAATAGCTAACCATATTGGGGAGTGGAAGTCCATCATGAGTGCACCCGTCAGCACGCCACCCATAGCACCCATTGCCCCCAAAGCAAGGTTAAAATGGCCAATCGAGAGAACGAACATCTGGGCGAAACCCACCAGCATCGTGACGGCAATTGTCCGCGCGAGTGAAGACAGATTGTAATTGGAAGTGAAGCCTGTGGATATTTGGCTTAGAACGAAACTGGTGATGAGTACCGCGGCGGTTATAACCATCAAGTCAGAACGAATGATCCTGTTCAGCACAGATTTGGCTCTCATGTTTGACCTCTGCTACGTCTTTCGGTTACCGATGGTTCCCATCCCTTCTCTTCCTCTCTGAAGGGATGGGAACTTGAAAATCCTGCTGGGCCAGTTCAACAAGCCGTCATTATTTTGGTGGGATCCATTTCGCCACCCAACCGGCCTTCAGCGTCGTGTTAAGATCCGTTATGGCCGTTTGATAGTTATCAACGTTGCTTTGGTCGATGAAGAATGACCCCGAATCCTGGAAGAAGGCATTCGAAGAGTCCCAGGTGTAACCTTGTGCCATAAGGTTCAGTGAGTAGAGCGAAAGGTAGGCCATGCCATAGGGGTTCTGGGCAACAGTGCCAACTAAGGTGCCACTCTTGATAGCAGCAATGACACTCGCGTCGGTGTCGATGCCCACTGCAAGGATCTTGTTTGGGTTTGACTTTTGTAACGCAGCGGCAACAGCTACTGCCGGGTTATAGGCAGTACAAAGGATGCCGTTGATCTGGCTGCCCTTGGAGGCGAGTAGGCTAGCTACTGCGTCTGGAGCCGCTTGAGGGGTGTCAATATCACCGATGGTCTGAAGGAGAGTAACACCTGGGTTTTCACTAACCGCCTGTTGGACCCCATCCATACGAAGCTTGGAGTTCACGTCAGCAACCGCTCCGGTGAGGTGAACCAAGTTCCCCTTGCCACCCATAAGCCCGATGAGCTTGGTGGCGCCCAGGTAGGCTGCCTGCTTGACATCTGTCGCCAGGCAGAAGGGAGCTTTGGAGGGGGGGGTTGGACAACCACCGAAAGTCACCACGAGCATGCCAGCGTCAACGAGCTCGCCGATCTTGGCGTTGCCGGCGACTGAATATGCGGGCTGGATTGCAAGAGCGTTGTATCCCTTTGCGACCAGTCCATCCAGGATTGTGTTCTGCTCATCCTGGACCATGTGCTGAGGCATCTGGTACGCAACATTACCGAGGTTAAAGTCCTTTGTGGCATCGGCAATGGCACCAGGGAATGGTCCGTAGAAGGGATGGACGAGCGGAGGAACAACTGCGTAGAGCCATGTTTTCGCGGGTTTCGCCGTCGGAGCGGCCGTTGCGGCTGGAGCCACTGTCGCGGCTGGTGCCATTGTCGCGGCCGGAGCCTGAGTGGCCGCTGGGGGCGGAGCCGGTGTCGTGGCAGGAGCACACGCCGACAGAACAAGCATCACGACAACTAATGTTGAGAATAGAGTGAGAGTTGAACGTCTGGTAAACATATTCTTTCTCCTCATATTATGGAAAAGATTTGACGGATTCGGGAAGCTTAACATAACGATCGTACACGAAATTAAAGAATCTTTTTGTGTGGTAGTGAAATCACCTCCTTCATGTGTAGTAGTTAACCATCCAAAGAAATTGGTTCCCTATCAAAGCCATGGGCCCTCCGCGTCTTGGATATTGTCAAGAGCGAGAATTCTGATCCGCCTTCTGACGCTTGGCCATCACCAATGAAAGGAGCCTTGCGCCCTCGTCCATATGTAATCTCATTTCTTGCTCTGCCTTGTCTGGATCGTGTTGTTTTATGGCTGCAACCAGGCGCTTATGACTTTGCACAGCGTTTTCTGCGGCCGTCGGCTCTTTCGCCAGAAGAATTCTGGTTTCTTTCATCAGTTGGGCTAGGGGCTCAAGAAGGAAGAGGAATAGCTCGTTTTTAGTAGCTAAAGCGAGTGTGAGATGAAATTTCTCGTCTGCCACCCGATGTACTTCAATATCGTCAGCATACTTTTCCATATCACGGATGCAACTTTCAAGAATCTCTATTTCCTGAGGATAAGCACGTATTGCGGCCAATCTTGCGACCACAATCTCGAGCGGCGATCTTACTTCCCACTGCTTGTCGCTGTCCACATCTTCAATTCGGCAAAGTAGATCGAGCAATCTGAGCAATGAAGCGTTGATTCCGTCAGACTTAAAAGTCCCTTTGCCTGGTATTACGACAATCAAGCCATATCCTACGAGAACTTTCATACTTTCACGGATAACGACCCGGCTTACCCCAAATTGCTCGCTCAACTCGCGCTCAGAAGGCAGGCGAGTTCCCGTAGGTAGTTTCTCTTGCAGAATGTACTTAATCAAACGATTCGCAACTTGCTCGTGCAATCGAGTCCGTTCTATTGTCTGGACTATAAAATTGGATGTTTCCATATTTATTCTCGGATTTGAACTTAATTGGCAAGTGTGTTAATATGACAGAGTGTCAGAGTGTCAGAGTGTTATAGTGTCTATACCACAATCAGTATAGCACACTGGGAAAAAAAAATCAAGATAGTGGTCCGAAATTGGCAAACATGGTCACCAATATACCCAAAAGCACTCGACTGGCTTCACGACTGGACCAGTTCGCTCGATTGAGCACCTGATGAAAATTCTGAAAGTGCTTCTCGCTACTCAAACCCATGACACGCAGAATGGCAGTCACCGTTCGCTGTCCAGGTGCCAGGATGGCTCCCAACAACAGGATTTGTACATGCTGCCAAACACGTTTGGAAAAAAGTTGAGCAAATGCTGTCAGGATCGTGGTATATTCGCTGCGCAAGGTAGGCTTGTTCCTTTCTCTTGGTCGAGTAAGGCCATAGCTTACCTTGCATTTTGTTAATGTGCAAATGGATAAAGTCTAGATTAGTGAGTAGAATAGTTGTAGTTACTGCCTAAACTCGATGATCGAGAAGATTCAATGTGAGAAGGGCAATCATCTGGCGCGGCCTTGCAACTGTTCCAGGTTGGGCGCAGCGCGCTGCGGTGTTCTGTCCACTGGCGTCCGTTGTAACACTCGCGTCGCCTCGGTCTTGCAATACCCTTCGGTTCCGCGGCGAGGTATGAGAAAGATCGGCGGAGCCGCTGCCACGTTCCATAGGGGCAGGTCGCGCGAATTTTGGCGGTAAATAAGACTTCCCCAGTCCGATTTAATCAGGCCGGGGAAGTCGTGGGGCTGGCTGCGGTTACTTTGCGAGGCCGATCACCTTGCGGGGGCCTTTGTCACCCATAAGGGCAAGCACGTGCAGGTTAACCGGGTTGGGGCCTGGCTTGCCTGCACCTGCGCTGCAGGCACAGGTGAGTTCGGCAGGATCCACGCCCAGGGCGGGCAGGGTCTCGGGCCATATGTGCACACCAAATTTAGCATATTGTCCACCTTTGGCTTTATAGGTGGGCTGGCCGTTGTCGTCGATGCCGACAAGAAGAACGGAGAAAGTCCACGGTCTCCTTACAGGATGCTTCGCGATGGCCGGTAGCGGCGGGCGGGCGGCGGCTGCCAATCCCTACTCGATTTGAGAGGGTCAGAACCTCATAAAAATGGTCTCCAAGAGACTGCTTTATTTTGCCTCTTCCGCCTTCGGCTTCGACCCGATCTCCACTAATTGCACCTGCACCTGGTAACGCTTATCGTCGATCTGGATCTTCCCCATCCCAAAGAAACCGCGCGAACCGGTCTTGAAGGCTTTCTCTGCGGCTGTCAAAATACCAATGGACTGGTTGTCCTTCTTGATCTCAACGGTGATCATCCTTCTCTCCTTTGGATAGAATTATACCCGACCCACCGGGAGCCACTCCCGAAGCCAGGTTGCGAAATGAAAACAGGGGCTGCCTTTTTGGGTACAGCCCCTGAATTTTAACAGGATAGGGGAGGTTACTTGGTGGCTTCCTCTTCCTCTTCTTCCTTCTTGCCCTTCTCGATCACTTCGGGCTCGGTACCTTCTGCAACGACAGCGGCCTCCGGCGTGACGACCTCTTCGACCTCTTCCTTGGCAGGTGCGGTGGCCAGGACGACCATCTCATCGGCTGCGCTCAGGATGGTGACCTTGTCCGACAGGGCGATATCCTTCACGTGGATGGCATCCCCGATCTTGCCGAGGGCGGCGATATCCACCACCACGCGCTCCGGCAGGTCTTGTGGGAATGCTTCCACTTCGAGCTCGGTCAGGCCGTTGATCAACATGGCGTTGAAATCCTTGACGGCGATCGAGTTGCCCGTCAGCACGATGCCCACGGCTGCGCGGATCTTCTCGGTCAAGGAAACGACCTGGAAGTCTACGTGCACCAGGTTGCGCTTGATATAGTTCATTTGCTTCTCGCGCACCAGGCTCGGGTATTCCTTGCCGTCCACGTCAACCGTGACCAGGCTGGAGGAGCTCAGGCGTGCCAGCACTTTCGCGGCTTCCCGGGCGTCCAATGAAATATTTACCGGTGTCACATTGTGCCCGTAGATGACCCCCGGTAATTGCCCGCTGCGGCGCAGGGCCCGCACGTGTCGCCCGGTTGCCGAGCGCGGCGTGGCTTTCAAAACAACTTTATCCATCATAACCTTCCTCGAGCGCCTCTCACCCCGGTTTGGTAGTAAATGGCAGCGACTAAAGTCGCAACTACCATGCGGGATTACCTTCGCTCTGCGAATGAATTGTTCCCGGCGATGGCCGGGTTCTCCGATAGGTATCGGACTTTCCGGCCTGTGCCGGAAGCGGGCGGAATTATACACGCCCAGCCATGATTTGACAAGCGGCGGGTTGCCGGCACAACCAAAAACAACCAAATTTCATTCTTTTTTGCCCGGATTCCGGAGGATCAATTCTGGCTGGTTACCTGCCAGCCAGGCTCCCAACGCCCCTCCATCTGCACGAAAAGCCCCAAAACTGCCTAAAATTTGCAATAAACCCCTCTTTTCCTGATCCCTGATTACCTGATTACCCGATTACCTTCCCCCTTCCCATAATTGATCCTCGTTGTTTTCGCATTTGTGTGTCCACTTTCCCGCGCCTCACGGGTTGTCTGGAATCTTCCCTCGTCGTCTCCTCCCACCGATTGTTTTGGATGCGCTTGCCCTGCAATTGCTTCGAGAATCACAATGGTCAATCTCCTTCACGGTTATAATGCACCCATGCGCAGGTACCTCTATTTCACGGTCTTCATCTCTGGCATGACCAGCCTGGCGGCCGAATTCGGGGCTGCGCGCCTGCTTGGAAACGTTTTTGGCACCTCCAATCCGGTCTGGGCCGCCATCATCGGCCTCATCCTCATATATTTGACCTTGGGTTATTTTCTGGGTGGGCGCTGGGCGGACCGCTCGCCACACCCCAAAACGATGTACGCGATAGTGGCATTGGCTGCCTTTACGCTTGGGGTCGTGCCATACGTGGCTGACCCGGTCTTGCGGGTTGCCGCCAACGCCTTCGATAATTTGCAGATCGGGATACTCGCCGGAGCATTCGTCGCCGTGGTGATCCTGTTCACCATCCCGGTAACGCTGATGGGCATGATCTCCCCGTTTGCCATCCGGCTCACGATGGATGATGCCGGGCATGCCGGGAACACCGCCGGGACGATTTACGGCATCTCGACGATCGGTTCCTTCATCGGTACATTCCTGCCGACCCTGGTCCTGATCCCCACCATCGGCACCACCCGCACCTTTCTGGTCTTCAGCCTGACCATGCTGCTGGTGGCGCTGGTCGGCCTGGGGCTGAGCGCCGGGCGGAGGGCGGTCCTGCCCGCCCTGCTCATGCCAATCGCCCTAGCTCTTTTGGCTTCATTCGCAGGAGGTGGCGGCATTAAACAATCCACCGGACAGATTTTCGAGACGGAATCGGCCTATAACTACATCCAGGTGCTGGAAATCAACGGGACGCGGTATTTACGCCTGAACGATGGGCAGGGCTTTCACTCGGAATATAACCCGCATACCCTGGAATACGGCGGACCGTGGCAGCAGTTCCTGGTTGCGCCGTTCTTTTATGCGGATCGCCGGCCCGAGGATATCAGCCGGATCGCCATTGTCGGGCTGGCGGCCGGGACAACCGCCCGCCAAGCTGCGGCAGTCTTCCCGAACGTGGTCATCGATGGCTTCGAGATCGACCCAAAAATCGTGCAGGTGGGGCGCGCATATTTCGATATGAACTTGCCCAATCTGAACGTCATCATCGGAGACGGGCGCTGGGGGTTGGAAAAAAGTCCGCAGAAATATGACCTGATCTGCGTGGATGCCTACCGCCCGCCGTATATTCCTCCGCAAATGACCACCCGGGAATTCTTCCAAATTGCTGCAGACCATTTGAAGCCGGATGGCGCGCTGGCCATCAATGTGGGCCGCGCCCCGGCGACCGGCGGCTGATCAATGGTCTGGCGACCACCATCGGCACGCGGTTTCCCTCGATATACGTGATGGATATCCCAAACACGTTCAACTCCATCCTGTATGCCTCCCTCCAGCCAACTTCGGTGAAGGACCTGCAGGCCAACCTGGTTGCCTTGATGACACACCCGGAAGTGAACCTGCTGCTGACCGATTCCATGGCACTGACGTTGGCCAACCTCCAGCCTGCGCCGCAGCACACCCTCGTCTTTACGGACGACCTGTCCCCGATCGAGTGGATGACGAATAACCTGATCCTTAATTTCCTCCTGCATGGAGATATGAATACGCTGAAGTAAAAAGGAATAAGTAATAAGTAATAAGGAATAAGTAATAAGGGAAAAGGAAGAAGGCTGCAATTTCTCCCTTCTCCCTTCTCACTTCTTACTTCTCCTCATCCACATATCATAGGAAAAAATATGAAAAACCTCTACCGAATCCTATCCTGGTTCATGATTATCTTTGTGCCGTTCTCGCTGACTTTCCTGGGCCTGCGCCTGCTGCTGACGGAGGCCTTCCCTCAAGTGGAATACCGCACGCCGGGCTTCCCGGCGGACCCGTATGGCTTCACCCTGCAGGATCGCCTGCACTGGTCAAGCCTTTCCATCGACTACCTTGTCAACAATGCGGATATTTCCTTCCTTGGGAACCTGACCTTTCCGGACGGTTCGCCCCTGTTCAACGAGCGCGAACTGAGCCATATGCACGACGTCAAGCAAGTGGTCCAGGCCGTCCTGTGGATCGGGTACACGGTCTGGTTCCTGGTACTTGCGCTCGGGTTGTGGGCGCGTTTCGGCGGGTGGTGGCAGGAATACCTGCGCGGCCTGCGGAGGGGCGGCTGGCTCACGGTCGGGTTGGTGGCGGTGCTCGGCATCCTTGCGGGGACCAGCTTCTGGCAGTTCTTCACGGTCTTCCATGAGCTGTTCTTTTCAGGCGGTTCCTGGCTGTTCTATTATTCCGATACGCTCATCCGGTTGTTCCCATTGCCTTTCTGGGAGGATGCATTCCTGTTCGCGGGAGTCCTGGATATTATCGGCGGGTTGGGCCTGGGGTTGGGGCTGCGGGTGAAATCAAGATAAGGCGGCATTAGCGGTGATATAATTCCATGCATATTTATGGAGGTAGCATGGCCGATTATCGTTCTGCTGGAAAGACGACCCTGACCCACGATGTGCTCCTGACCATCGCCCGCATGTCGGCGTTGGAGGTGGAAGGGGTCAAGTGCATGGCGCCGGTCAAGGGAGGCGTGAACAGCCTGTTCGGGCACGGTCTCGATGGAGTCCGGATGGTGGTCGAAGATAATAATGTGATTGTGGACCTTTACCTGGTGCTGGAAAGCGATACCAACATCCGCGAAGTCAGCCGGTCCGTCCAGCAAACGGTGGCGCGCGCCATCGTCGAAATGACCGGGCTGGAGGTTGGGCACGTCAATATTCACATCGAGGATATCGATTACCAGGCCGAGGAATAGCTTTTTATGAAGGCACGCACCAGGGCGCGCGGCATTGCCCTGCAAGCACTTTACGAAATCGACCTGGTAGGCCATGCACCGGCAGAGGTTTTGCAGGAGCGCCTGATGGATGAGCCGCAGACCGAAGAACTGGCGGAGTTCACCCGCCAGATCCTCTTTGGAGTACTGCCTCTACGGGAGTTCCTGGATATCGTGATTGCCCGGTATGCACCCGAATGGCCGTTGGACCAGATCGCGGCCGTTGACCGGAACATCCTGCGGATCGCGGCCTGGGAATTTGCCGGGAAGCAGGGGACACCAGTCAAGGTGGCCATCAATGAGGCCGTGGAACTGGCCAAGGCTTTTGGCTCTGACAGCGCCCCGCGCTTCGTCAATGGGGTGTTGGGCAGCCTGGCCGACCACGAGAACGAAGTGGTGCAATTCCTACACAGCAAGCAGCAGGATTAGCTGAGAAGTCTTCCAAGCCGAAAGGAGGGGTATGCGCACTCCATTTGTCCGTTCTTTGACCCGCAGACTACTTTCCCTGGTGAGCCTGTGTGTGCTGTTGCTGAACGCCTGTTCTCTCTCGCTGCTCAATATCCCGGGGATCAACTCGTCCAATTCGCCTACTTCTGTTCCCGTTTCGCCATCCGGACCCACATCCGCACCGCAGCCTTCGGCGGCGATCACCTTCAATGTAACTTTACCCGCGCCGCTGCTGGCGGGGGAAGTGCTCTACCTGTCGGTGGTGGACGAAGTGACCGGGCTCGGCCTGAACCCGGCCAATTATGCCATGCAGGGCATGGATGCGCTGCACTATACAGTCACCATCCCCTTCGCCATGAACAGTGTTGTCAAATATCGTTACATGCGCCAGGGGAAACTGCCCACCCCGGAAGATACCTCGGCCGATAAGGCAGTACGCTACCGCATGTACTTTGTAAGCGGCCCCGGCGGGGTGGATGACGTGGTTTCTGCATGGGCCGATGGCCTCTTCAACAGCCCTTCCGGACGGATCACCGGACAGGCCGTGGATTCCACCAATAAAGCTCCTCTTGCAAACATCCTGATCGCCGCAGGCGGCCAGCAGACCCTGACCGACTCCAACGGTAAATTCAACCTGGAAGACCTGCCGGCCGGTACGCACAACCTGGTGGCCTATGCCATTAACGGGGCCTACCAGACTTTCCAACAGGGCGCGACGGTTGCGGCCGGACAGACCACGCCGGTGGCCCTCTCGCTGACACCGGCCAGCATGGTGACCGTCGTTTTTACCGTATCGGTGCCAAGCAATACCCTTCAGAACGTACCGATCCGCCTGGCGGGCAACCTGTACCAGTTAGGCGATACCTTTGGCGACCTGCAGGGCGGCATGAGCAGCGTGGCCACGCGCATGCCGATGCTGGCCCCAACGCCGGACGGCCGTTATACCATCACGCTGGCCCTGCCGGCCGGGGCGGACATCCGGTACAAATATACCTTGGGGGACGGTTTCTGGAATGCAGAGCATACTTCGGACGGCGCATTCAACGTCCGGCAGTTGATCGTCCCGGCTTCGCAAAATCCGGTCCAGGTCCAGGATAGCGTACCGACCTGGCAATCGGGGACCTCCTCGCCGATCCTGTTCGAGGTGAATGTCCCGGCGGGTACACCGGTCGGCGATATCATCTCCATCCAATTCAACCCGTATGGCTGGACCGAACCCATGCCGATGTGGCCGCGCGGCAACAACCAATGGGTCTACCTGCTCTACAGCCCGCTCGACATGCTGGGCAATTTCCAGTACCGCTACTGCCGGAACGACCAGTGCGGCGTGGCCGACGACCTGCAAACTGCCCTGGGAAAGCCCGGGCGGCCGGTCTCGACCAGCCTGACGCCGCAGGATTTGCAGGACACCGTCAGCGGCTGGAACTTGTTCCAGCCGACCGCGGCGGCTTCCGTGGTGGGACTGCCGGTAACGGCCCGGCCGGCCGGGTTCTGGGCCGGGGTGGAATTCCTGCCGGACTATGATCCAACCTGGCAGGCCTGGCTGCCGCTGGCCATCCAGGATGTAAAAAGCCGGTACGCCAACTGGCTGGTGCTGACGCCCAGTTGGAGCATCAGCCAGAGCAATCCTTTGGTCTTTTCGCCCGTCCCCGGCGCCGACCCGCTGTGGGCCGACAGCATCGACACGATCAACCACGTGCGCGCGGCAGCCATAAGCGCGGCAGTGTTCCCGGCGGTGAACCTGCCATCTGACCCGGCGGCGTGGTGGCAGGCTGCGCCACGGGACGCGGTCTGGTGGGAGGCGTGGTTCGCCTTGTATACGGAATTTGCAGATTACCACGCCGACCTGGCGGCGAAATCGGGCGCACAGGCGCTCATCCTGGGCGGGGACTGGCTGACACCGGCCCTGCCGGGCGGACAGGTAAACGGCGGCAGTTCCGGGGTGCCGGCGGACGCAGAGACGCGCTGGGAAACGATCATGGCGGACGTCAGGCAGCGTTTCGGCGGGCAGGTGCTGTGGGCAGTCTCCTACCCGGGCGGCCTGCAATCCGTGCCGGCTTTTGTAAAAAGCCTGGACGGCGTGTACCTGCTCTGGTATGCGCCGTTGAGCGGTTCCAGCGTGGATGACATGACGACCTCCGCCGGGCAGTTGCTGGACACGGACATCCAGCCCTTCCAGACGACATTGGGGAAGCCGGTGATCCTGGCGGCGGCCTATCCTTCGGCGGACGGGGCAGGCGGAGCGACGTTCCCGGCGCAGGCGCTCTTCAAGCCGGGCACGACCCAGGCGCCGGTCAATTTGCAGGCCCAGGCGGAGGTGTACCAGGCCCTGCTGCGGGCGGTCAACGAGCGGGCCTGGCTGGGCGGCTTCGTCAGCCGGGGCTACTATCCGCCGGCGGCTCTGCAGGACGCTTCGGCGTCGGTGCACGGCAAACCGGCCGAGGATGAGCTGTGGTACTGGTACGGCCGGCTCCTGGGGGTGGTGCATTAAGGGCGGGCGGGTATTCATTGAGTGGAGTGGAGAAGGGGGAAGGGGAGAAGGTCAGGTAAGGGACCGGCGAGCGGCTGGAAGGCAGGGAGGGGGAGCGCGGCAGTGGAAAGGGGGGCGAGGACGGCCCACTGGGCATCGGTGAGGTTGGTGGCGAGAGAGGGGTGCCAGGGAGGAAGAGCCCCCGCACCCCCTGCCGGGGGCAGGCATTTCGCCCTGTTAGAAGGGGGGGGACAGGGGGGACGCCCGATAGAACCGGGTGCGGGCAGGCGAACGCAAAGTTTTTTATAGGTTTTCTCGTGGTCTCCGAGCTTGTTTTATGCCTTACTTTTTAGACAGCTTCACCTGAGCTGTTCGAATTAGGATGTGCTGCCGGTCGCTGTTCAGTTTTTGCTTTCAGCGCGTCCAAAACACGGGTGGAATAAATCAACGCCGACCCGGCCTTTACCGTTATAGCCACACCAAGGGCTTCGATGATTTCCTGCTCGGTCGCACCATTTTTCAGGGCTGCATCCGTATGGACGACGATGCAGCCATCGCATTGGACGGTGACCGCGACTGCCAGGGCAATGAGCTCGCGTATTTTAGGATCCAGCAAGTTGGTGGCCTTGCCAGCGTCGCTGATCATGCGGTAGCCCCGGACAATATCGGGACTGGTGCGACCGATCTCAGCGATCGTCCTGGTAATTTGGGCATGATATTCATTCCAATCGATCATCATAGCAGACAGTATCCTTTCTTTTTTGATATTAGACCTTTTGCAAAAGTATAGGTGCATTTCGGTGAAACCATTCTTTGTCCGCTAATACCACTTCGTGGCACACGTCTTCGCTAATCCGCACGAATATTTCTGATAATTAGCGAAAACTAGCGTGGATCAGGGGGTCGTGAAACACTTACGCAAGAGGCCTATTTTACTCCGTTTAGTATAGCCGAAATCGATGCCCAGACGATCAGCGCCTGTCAGCAATTCTCAATATGAAAACCGATACCCATTTTGGGCACTCGAATTGGCCACTTTAGCCACTTGGTACGCCGAAAAAGCGACTACACAGTCCTGCCTGCGCCAGTACCGCAGGTACAGGTGCGGTCTGTGCAGGGAAGTCGCCACTACAAATCCATATTGAGAATTGCCGGGGTTCCCGCAATCATTCTTGAAAAAGCCAGGGAAGGTATATATAATAATTAAAGAGGCGATAAGATGAGTGAGAAAAGTAATATGGAAGAAAACCTCTTTATTAACAAGAGAACGATATGAAAATAGCGCTGTTGGGTGCAACGGGATTTGTCGGTTCGGGGCTGCTTGGCGAGGCACTGCGCAGGGGGCATACGGTAACCGCCATCGTTCGCCACCCTGAGAAGCTTGCCAGCCAAGAGGGCCTGGTTGCCAAGAGAGGCGACGTATACGACCCGGGGCATCTTGCGACCCTGATCCAGGGCCACGATGCGATCATCAACGCTTTCAACCCCGGCTGGAAGAACCCCAACCTGTACACTGACCAGGTACGCGGCACAACGTCCATCCTGGCGGCTGTGAAGACGGCGGGAATCAAACGCGTACTCTGGGTGGGAGGGGCCTCCGGCCTGGAAGTGAAACCGGGAGTGCGCACGCTGGATGGCCCGGGCCTGCCGGACTGGGTGAGGCCGGGCGCTTTGGCATCCTTCGAGGCGCTCGAACAACTGAGAAAGGAACCGGAACTGGAGTGGTCATACCTGGCGCCTTCATTGGAATTGTTTCCGGGAGAGCGGACCGGAAAGTTCCGGCTTGGAACGGACCAACTCCTGGTGGACGCAAACGGCCAGAGCAGGATCTCGGTCCAGGACTATGCGGCCGCGATGATGGATGAATTGGAGAGGCCACAACACGTCCGCATGCGCTTCACCGTTGGGTACTGATCTTGGCAATGTATAATTACCATTTTTTAACCGTGACCCTGCTCAAGAACGCGGGGCAAGCGAAAGGATATAATAGTCTATAAAGGAGGAATAATGGTCAATACCCGTAAAATCCGCAAGGCGTTCAAAAGCAAGCCCACCATCGAAGGTGCGGGAGTCCATCTACACCGTGCATTTGGCTTTGGCGATACGCGTACCTTCGACCCTTTCCTGCTGCTGGACGATTTCCGCAACGATGACCCCAGCCAATACGCTCCCGGGTTCCCCTGGCACCCTCACCGCGGCATCGAGACGATCACTTATATGCTGCGCGGAAGAGTGGAACACGGCGACAGCATGGGCAACCACGGGACAATCGGCGCCGGCGATGTGCAGTGGATGACCGCCGGGAATGGCATCCTGCACCAGGAGATGCCGGAAGGCGACCCGGACGGGCGCATGCACGGTTTTCAACTGTGGGCCAACCTGCCGCGGGCGAATAAAATGATGAACCCGCGCTACCAGGATGTAAAAAGCGAGCAGATCCCGGTCGTGACCCTGGAAGGCGGCGTGACGGTGCGCGTCGTTTGCGGCGAGGTGGCGGGCGTGCGCGGGCCCGTGGAGAACATTGTGATCGACCCGCAGTACCTGGATATTACCGTCCCGGCCAAAACCCACTTTATCTTTCCCACGCCGCCAGCGTATACCGTATTCGCCTACATCATAGATGGCAAGGCGACCTTCTGCGACGAGCAGGACCCCTTCGCCTACGAACGGGAGGGCAGCAATTATTTCGATACGCAGTACGAGCGCTGGCTGGGCGACCGGACCCTAATCGTGTTCGAGGAGGGCGAGCAGATCCTGGCCAACACCGAGGGCTACCCGGTGCGCTTCCTGCTCATTTCCGGCCGGCCGATCGGTGAGCCGGTGGCCTGGTACGGGCCGATCGTCATGAACACGGAGAAGGAGCTGCGCCAGGCCTTCGAGGAACTGGAAAACGGGACGTTCATTAGAAAGTAAAAAGAATTTGAAACGCGAAGGCGCGAAGAACGCAAAGGGAGAAGGTAAGAAGAAGGGAGAAGGGAAAAGGGGGAAGGGGGAGGGTTTTCAAGTGCAGAAATGGGGGGAGAAAAGAGGGAGGCGGGGGTTACACGTCCATTTCTTCGAACCAGGCGGCAGTGTAGCCGGCGACTTCCTGCCAGTTTTCCTGGCCGATGATGAAGTGGGTACGACCGGGAAATTCCTTGAAGTCGATGATGGAGGGGGAACGTTTGTACTTTTCGAAGTTGGCCCGGTTGAGCGAGGCCGGGATGAGGTGGTCGTTCGAGCCGGCGATCAGCAGGAGGGGTGGATGCGGCCCACTCCAATCAATGGCGGCGACGTGCGTGAGGGATTCGGCGGGGACCCGGCGCGATTCGGGCACGACGTACCTTTCAAAGGCGGCCTGCTGGACTTCCGGGGGGAGGTCGTTGACAAATGTATACCGGAAGCGTTCCAGGGTCATCCGGATGGGTCGGCCCTGCGATACGAACGGGTTGATGTGCGGCCAGTTGGACCTGAGAAAAGCCCACCTGGGAGTAAAGAGGCCTTGGGGCGGGGCGGAGTTGATGGCGACGCCGGCGACGGCTGCAGCGCGCTGCAGCAACAACTGGACCACCAGCCCGCCCATGGAGTGACCGACCAGGAGCGGTTTTTCGTCGAGCATCTCGATCAAATTGGCATAATGGTCGATGACCCGGCTGAGGGTAAGCTGGCCAAGCTGGGGGTCGGGGTGGGCTTTCCGCAAGGCTTCGATGGGCCTATCGTGGCCGGGCCAGGCCGGGACGATGCCGCGGTAGCCCCTGGCCTGGAAGTAGTCCAGCCAGTGCTCCCAGCAAAGTGGGGTCATGTACATGCCGTGGATGAAGAGGATGGTATGGGTTTTCATGGGGGCGTTCCCAAGAGATTAAACCACGAGTTACGAGAAATGAGGAAGAAGGAAGAAGGAAGAAGGGATAAGGGGATAAGGGGATAAGGGCCTTCGGCTTCGTAAAAACGCCATGCCCTTCGGGGACAGACGCTCAGGGCGAACTTTTCTCCGGCTGGATTTTTTCCATCACGAGGGCGTCGCCGCCATCATTGTAGTATTTGGTCCAGGTGCCCACACGCAGGTAGCTTTCCTGCTCATACAGCCGGATGGCGGGGGCGTTATCCAGGCGCACGCACAGGCGCAGACGAGGGGCAGTCAGGCGCTTTTCACATTCCTGCAGGAGCAGGCGCGCAATGCCCTGCCGGCGATACTCCGGCAGGACGCCCAGGGTGGCGATCCAGGCCATGCCCTCCGTGCGGCGCGGGTCGCCGGCGATGAAACCGACCATGCGACTGTCCACAACCGCTTTCAGGCGGATGACATCAGGGAAGGTGAGAACCGCCATGAGGTCCAGCAAGGGCCAGGCGTCCTTGGGGAAACAGGCCTGTTCGACGTGGCGCAACTGGCCGAGATCACGGAGGGAGGCGGGGAGGATGTCCATGGGAAGGGGGAAGGGGAGAGGGGAGAGGGAAGAAGGCCCTTCGACTGCGCAAAGTACGCTCCGCTCAGGGCGAGTTAGAATAAGGAAGAAGTCTCCCGCGAGGAACGGGAGACTCCTGTTTTACTCGTTACTTATTATTTCTTCCTATTGGTTATTTCTCTTTTCCCTTGATGAAATCGGACAACATGCTGGTGAACTCCATCGGGAAGATGAACTTGGTGGAGGCGCCCATGCCGACACTCTTGAGGGTCTCGAAGTACTGCAGGGTCATGGTCTTCTGGTCGATGGTCTTGGCAGCTTCGAAGATCTTCTCCAAGGCAACCGAGAAGCCTTCGGCCTTGAGCACCTGGGCCTGTTTCTGGCCTTCGGCCTCCAAAATGGCGGCCTGCTTCGAGCCTTCGGCCTGCAAGATGGCAGCCTGTTTGTTACCGGTGGCGACGTTGACGGCGGCTTCCTGCGTACCGAGGGACTCGGTCACCACGGCGCGGCGGATGCGCTCGGCGGACATCTGCTTGTTCATGGCGTCCTGGACGTCCTTGGGCGGGATGATCTCGCGGATCTCGACGTTGGTGACCTTGACGCCCCAGCGTTCGGTGACCTCATCCAGCTTGGCGCGCAGGGTCTGGTTGATATGTTCACGCTGTGAGAGCACTTCGTCGAGTGGGATGCCACCGATGACGGAACGCAGGGTGGTGGTGGCCATACCGGCGGCGGAAAGCTCGAAGTTGCCGACGCCGACGACGCTGAGGGTCGGATCCATCACTTTGTAGTACCACAGGAAGTCGATCGAGATGGGAGCGTTATCCTTGGTGATGGATACCTGGTGCGGGACTTCGCGGATCTGCTCGCGCAAGTCCACTTTTACGGGGCGATCAACGATCGGGATGAGCAGCACCAGGCCAGGGCCTTTGGTACCGATACAGCGACCCAGGCGGAAGACCACCAGGCGCTGGTATTCGTTGACGATACGGATGGCATTGACCAGGAAGATCACCACCACGACGACAACGAAGGCGACGACACAGAGTAGGGCTGTTGAAGTAGACATTTGTTCCTCCTTGGGGAACCGAAAACAAATTAATTACTTGCTTGACTGATCGTCGGGGGCGACGATCAAGGTGAACCCTTCGCGTTTGACCACGCGGATACGCGTACCGGCCGGAATGGACTGGTCACTGCGGGCGCTCCACAACTCGCTGGCCACCTGCACCGAGCCGGATTCGTGCACCCCGGTCTTGGCCTGGCCGGTCAGGCCGATCAAATTCTGGAGGTCCTGGAGCGGGCGGGCCCGCGATGCCAGCATGCCTTTGCGGACGACGAACCACAAGAAGCCGGCGCTCGCCACGGAAATGACCACTGCCAGAACCGGGTTGACGGCCGGCAACGCCCCTGAACCGGGGAACATGTAGAGCGAACCGACGATGACGGCCAGGAGGCTGACCGCCAGGGCCCATTCGCGCCCGGAACTCCGGATGGAGTAGATAAAGGGAACGAGGGCAAGGACCAAGATGACCAATGCCCACCAATTGAAGCCCAAATTAAGGACCTCATAACCGGCGGCGGCGAGCAGGAGCAGTGCGCCGCCTTCGAGCAAGTGCGTACCGGGTGTTACGAGGGCCATCAATAACAAGATGGAGCCGAGCATGAGCAGGAGGTAGGCGATATTAGCATTGACAAGTATATTCATGGGGGAGTCCTTTCCGGAATCACCAAGATGATTATACAACAAGCTTGGGTAGATTGTGTTAACTTCCTGTTAGATATACGTATCAAAGGGGGAAAGGGAGAAGGGAGAGGGTAATAGGGGAAAAGGGGAAGGGGAAGGGGGAAGGGGGAAGGGGAAAGGGGAAAGGGGGAAAAAGATATGCTCAAAAATTATGCAAGAGGCAACCTAGGCGAACGGGGCAAACAAGCGGCCGAGCAGGTAGGTGATCAAGGCTTCGCCGAGGCCCACCAGGGTCATTTCGGCCCCACTCTTCCAGGGACTCAACCCGGTGACGATCGTTTTGGCGGCACCAATCAGGAAGTGCGCCAGAGTGGCGATGACAAACGAGGCGATAATGGCCGGGTAGCCGCGGGCGAAGAGGAAGGGGATGATCGGAATAAAGGCCCCCACGGCGGTCGAGATGGCGGCCGAGACGGCTTCGACCCAGGGGTTGGAGAGGCCTATTTCGGTGATACCCAATTCCTCGCTGTTGAGGGTCCGTAGGGCCTGCTCGGGCCGGTCCATCAGGTGTTGGGCCAGGGTATTGGCCTCGTCCTCGGGCACCCCCTTGAGCTGGTAAAACAGCGAGAGTTCCTCCCTCTCCTCTTCGGGATGCGTCTCGAGCTCGCGGCGTTCCCGATCCATCTCGGCCAGGTTAACCTCACGCTCGGCTTTGCTGGCTAGATAGGCCCCGGAACCCATCGAGAGGGCCGAGGCGATCATACCGGCCAGCCCGGCCACCAGGACGGCCGGTCCGCCGGCGGTGGCGCCGGCCACCCCCGAAACGATCCCAAAGACCGAGCCGAGCCCATCGTTGGCCCCGTAGATGGCCTGCCCGATCCAGCCACCGCCACGTCTGTGCCAGGTCTCGCGATGCAGGATCACGTCGAGGCGGGACTGCGGGCTGCCGGCAGACTCAACCGAGGTACCGGCCTTGCGCATCAGCCGGCTGTGGCCCTGTTCATCCTCGCGGACAGACTGGATGGATTTGCCGTCGGCCGGGGTGGGGGCCAGTTCGAGCAGGTCGGCGTACATTTCTTCGTCGTTGTCTTCGGCGTTCTCGATCTGTTTGAGGGCGTTATCGGTGCCGCTCTGGACCAGGACCCAGCGCCACAGACGCTGACGGAGGGTCTCGCGGTTGGCGGGCACGGGAGCGCCCAGTTCGCGCAGCCGGCTGGCCCAACGGTCGGCGTGCTGCTGCTCGTTGGCAGCCAGCTTGAGCAGGACGCTGCTGCGGGAGGGGTCCTGTTCGTGCTTGGCCAGGTCCCGGTAAATGCGCAAGCTGACCTGTTCCGCCAGCCAGGCGCGCTGCAGGCCCCGGATGAACTTGTCTTTTTCAGTGGGTGTCATTTCTCTCTCCTTTCTCTCTTCTTTTGCCGCTCCTGCTTGTCATCAAAACGGTTCTTTGGGAATTGCCGGGACGAGGGAGTAGATAGATGCTTGCAGTAATATTACCACTTTTGGGCGCCCGGATCAGCCACTTTAGGCACCTGGTGTGCTGAAAAAGCGACTACACAGTCCTGCCTGCGCCAGTACCGCAGGTACAGGTGCGGTCTGTGCAGGGAAGTCGCCACTACAAATCCATATTGAGAATTGCTGAACCATACCTGTTGACAACTGTAATAATAATGTTATAATGTTTATAAGTGAACATTTTGATTAATAAATGTGATCATAAATATTACAATATGCTCATAATAGGATCGAATAAAAAATGATCGCTGAAGAACGTCGTGCCGTCCTTATACAGAAGCTAAAAACCAGCGGTTATATCGAAGCGTCAGAAATGGCCAACCAGGTGGGGGTATCAGGAATTACATTGCGCCGTGACCTTCAGGAAATGGAAAATGAAGGTCTGATCATTCGAGTACGGGGAGGCGCAGTCCGTCGTGACCAGGGGGTAACGATCGAGCTTCCCTATGACCTAAAGAAGAATCAAAACTTTCTCGAGAAAAAAAGAATTGGGGAAAAAGCCGCTGAATTTGTCGATTCCGGGGACACCATTATATTAGATGCAGGATCTACCACCTATGCTCTTGCGGAATTCCTGCTTCCCAAAAACCGCATTGTCGTCGTTACCAACGACCTACACATTACCCTAAAACTTGCCTCAAACCCAGACATAAACCTCATCAGCACGGGGGGGATCGTTCGTTCGAATGTGTTTTCTTTCCAAGGATTTCAAGTCGAATCCTTTATCAGAAGCCTCAGTGTCGATAAGACGTTTCTCGGAGCCGATGCGGTTCACCCGGATGGAACAATCTCAAATGTCAATTTGGATGAAGTGCCTATCAAGCAAGCGATGGTGAAAGCTGCCAAAAAGGTCTTCCTGCTTGCAGATTCAACCAAATTCGAGAAAAAAGGATTCGCGAAAGTATGCAATCTGTCCGAGATCGACACTCTTATTGTCGACAGTGGGATTTCCAAGGAAAAAATCGAGCAGTTTTCATCAATGGGTGTAAAGGTAATCGTTGTTTGAGTGCCGAAGATTCTAAACAAATAAAAAATCAAATTGTGGAAAGAACCACTGATTTTACTTCGATCAGCGAAAAAACATATCGTCAGCAGGCCGAGATTATTTGGGTTTTTAGAGAAGGATCTTAATCTGCCAATTAGAAAGGAGATAAATAATAATAAGAGGAGTCACTGGTAAGGCAGTCAGATAATTAGAATCGTGTCCGTCAACTCAAAGAAAAGAGGAGAATATGAAAAAGCAACTCGTAATTATGACCATCTTGATGACCCTGGTGCTCGTAATCAGCGCCTGCGGCCAGGCCCCGACCGCCGTTCCTCCACCGGCAGCCCCGGCGACTTAACCCGCGGCAGCCCCGGCGCCGACTACCCAATCACCGGCCAAACCCACCCTTCCGGCAGAAGTTGTTATCGGCGCGACTCTGCCGCTAAGCGGTGAAGGAGCACCCTACGGGACGCTCTTCCTGAATGGGCTTTCCCTGGGCGTCAAAAAAATCAACGATGCCGGCGGCGTGGATGGGATCAAAATCAACCTGATCTCTTCAGACGATCGAGCTGACGCAGAACAATCTGTAACGCAAATGCAGAAATTGATCCAGGTAAATGGTGCAATATTCATCTCCACCGCTTATAGCACGCCCCCTCTGGCCCAGGCACCGATCGCCGACCAATATAAGACCGTATTATTCAACGGAGCAGGATTTGCACCGGAATTGCGGGGTGCAGGAAAATACCTGTTCAACAATGTACCTTTGTCCACGGATGAAGGAAAAGTCATCCTGACCTATGCGTACAAGGATTTAGGCCTGCGTAAATTAGGGCTGATTATTGCTTCGAGTTACAGCAAAGCCACTTCTGATTTCATGGAGCAATTTTGGACCGGTATGGGAGGCCAGGTCGTCGTCAAGGCCACGCATGATGTCAATGCCACGGACCTGCGTTCTCAAATTGAGCTATTGAAAAACGCGAAACCCGATGCGGTGCTGCTTTTGAACGATGGCAATGATACGATCCTGACCCTCACTCAGTCAGAGCAAGTAGCATTCCATCCTCAATGGCTCGGTTTTGCAGGCCAGATGATCGATCAGATCATGAGTTTGCCGGGCGCAAATGGAATGGTGGCTGATTCGGTGGTGTATAACCCGAACCCCGATTTCGTCAGCGCCTATAAAGCTGCCTATAATTCCGATCCCAATTTCTACGCAGCCCAATACTACGACCAATCCATTATCTTGTCGACTGCGATCGACTACCTGGTAAAAAATAACAAACCCATCACCGGCGAAAACCTGCACGATGCAATTTATCAAATCAAGACCTTCACCGGCGTCAATGGATCTTTCACTTTCCTGGACGATGGCACCGTTGCGCGGGACATGATGGTCGTCAAAGTTGAGAACGGAAAGCAAACCACGGTCAAAACCTTCACGGCTGAAGATCTGGCAAAGTAAGATTTTTAGCTCGATTTACACTAACCAGGGGATCGCTGAGTGAGATAAAATAATCTCATTCAGCGATCCCAAGAAACGTTCTCTGCTCTGGCAAGGAAAAAGCCATCATGACTTTATTTACACAATTGGCCTTCAACGGGCTCTCGACTGGCTGTTCCCTCGCAATCATTGCAATGAGTTTTGGATTGATCTATAAAACCACCGGCACCTTTCACGTGGCGCATAGTATCGTTTTTGTGAGTTCGGCTTACCTCGCATATTTTCTGTTCCAATCCATTCACACCCCGATTTATATTATCGTGGCAATCTGCGCCCTATGGGCGGCCCTGTTGGGAATGGGAATCTATTATTTCTTTTACAAGCCGATCTATCAGCACGGCGGTTCGCCGCTGGTAGTCTTTATTACCTCCCTGGCATTAACAATTATTGGAGAAAACCTCATCTCCCTGATCTTCAATCCGGATCCCAAGCAAATCCCTCAAGGGTTCCTGACCAACCCTTTGCAAATCGGCAATTTTGTTTTTTCCTACCTGGATATCCTGGCCATTCTTTGTGCCCTGCTCGTTTTTGGAATTATCGTTTTCTATCTCAACCACACATCAAGCGGGAGGTTGATCAAGGCGGTTGCCTCCGATCCCGAACTGGCCGTCTGCAAAGGCATCAACACCGAAAAAGTCTATCTCATCACTTATGCCTTAGGTTCTGCCCTGGCAATGCCAGCCGGAATACTGATCGGCCTGCGCAGCACGATTACCCCGGGTATGGGATCTAGCATCAATTTGATCGCCGTCATGGCGGTGATATTTGGTGGAATTGGCAATGTCCGCGGGGCTTTGTTTGCAGCGTTGATATTAAGCCTGATCAGGAACATCAGCCTGATATTTCTGGACGCATCCTGGCTTTCCACCCTTACGTACGGAATTTTCCTGATCGTTATCATGATCTGGCCGACCGGTCTATTCGGCGAAAAAACCAAAACCTAGATTTTAGGAAACAGTCATGGGTTATGTCTTCGCAATTTTAATCCTGGTATTGATCTATATCATCCTGGCGACCTCCCTGGATATCGTTTTTTCGAACGCAGGCATCTTTTCAGTGAGCCATGCGGCATTTTTCGGGATTGGCGCCTTAATCTATGCAGTATTAAGTAAAACAGGCCACATCAGTTATTTCGTAATTTTGGGGGTTGTCATCCTGGTGACCAGCCTGATTGCAGTCCTCATTGCGGTGAGCACATTGAAAATTAAGGGCGATTATTTCATCATCGCTTCTTTCGGTTTCCAAATGATCGCCTATGATATTTTCTATAACTGGGTGCGGTTCACGAGCGGAGCCTCGGTTATCTATGCCATTCCCAGGCCAACGATCTTTAATTTCACCTTCGATACCAATTTAAAATTCCTGATCCTGGTGTTCATCACCACTGTGCTGTGCGTAGCGATCTGCTGGCGTCTGTCTCATTCCCCCTTCGGGAACCTCCTGCGGGCGATCAAAGGCGACGATATTGCCGTGCAAGCTTCAGGCAAATCTCCCCTGCCATTTAAAATAAAGGCCCTGGTCATCAGCGGTATTCTGGCGGCGGTGGCGGGGATACTGTACTCAGCCTATTTGAGCATTTTCGTCCCGGGCGCATATGATGTAGATTTATCCATCTCCATCGTAGCCATGGTCATCGTAGGCGGTTCAGGCAACATTTGGGGAGCGTCGCTAGGGGCGGCCGTTCTGGTAATCCTGCCGCAAGTGATCAGCTTTTTGAACCTTCCGACCACGGTGATCGGCCCGCTTCAACAGTTGTTTTATGGCGTCCTCCTGATTGTATTCATGCGACTCCGGCCCGATGGATTATTAAATAAGGGAAAACAGCATGCAGGTTAATTACAGCGTCGAGCCTATGGCACCGGACACGAATGCCATGGAAAGAATACTGGAACTCAGTACGATCTCCAAGTCATTTGGAGGACTTCATGCTTTAATGGATGTGTCTTTTAATTTATCAAAGAATAAGGTCACGGGCATCATAGGACCCAATGGCGCCGGGAAATCCACTCTCTTCAATCTTATTACCGGATACCTGCATCCAGATACAGGGACTATTTCCTATAAAGGTAGAAATATCACGGGATACTCTCCTTCAAAAATAGCGCAATTGGGGATCACCCGAGGCTTTCAATCCCTGCGGCTCTTTGAACAGTTAAGCGTGTTGGATAACGTTATCATTTATTCGAAACCTCAGAAAAAAGAAAGCGTCTTGTTGTCCCTGGCGCCGAAAATGCTTTTCAACGAGGAATATACAAGCATTCACAAATCGTCCATGGGCTATCTTGAAATGTTCCAACTGGAAAAAAAAGCCAATATACTGGCTGAAGATTTGTCGTATGCCGAGCAAAAAATGCTGAACCTGGCGCGATTATTTGCCTTGCCGGGAGACTTGATCCTGCTGGACGAGCCGATGTCGGGTGTGGATATTAAAGTCATCAATCAGATTACCACGTTGATCAAGAAACTGCCGGCCCTGGGAAAAACAGTCTGCTTAATCGAACATTCCCTGGACGTCATCCAATCAGTCTCGGATGAAATTATTTTCCTGGGCGAAGGGAAAGTCCTTTTCCAGGGCCAGATGGATAACGTATTCAGCGACCAAAAATTAGCCGACATGTACCTGGGCGTTTGACAAGGAGATGCCGCATTGTCATTGATAATCAGCAATCTACATTCCGGTTATGGGAAGAAAGAAGTTTTGCACGGGATCTCTTTGACCATAAACGAAAAAGAGATCGTCGTTATGATCGGGCATAACGGCGCGGGCAAAACCACCTTGCTCAAGTCCATTTTTGGCCTGGTCAAGATCAACTCCGGGGACCTCAACTATAACCAAAATAAAATCCGGGGATTTTCACCGGATCGGATCATGCAGGCGGGCATTGTTTATGTCCCCCAGGAGCGCAACGTATTTCCAAGCCTTACGGTGCTCGAGAACCTGCAGGTCTCGGATGCCATCTTCAACCACAAGGACTCCTTCGAAAAAAGGCTGGATCAAATCAACGAGTTATTCCCGATCATCCGGGAAAGAAGCGCACAGAGAGCCGGGACCCTGAGCGGCGGTGAGCAAAAGATGCTGGCATTATCGATGGCTTTGATCATCCAGCCCAAACTCATCCTGCTAGACGAACCGTCCCTGGGTTTATCCCCCAGTTAATGTTAAAAGGTTCATGGATACGCTGCAACACCTGAACAAGGAAATGGATTTTACGATCTTCCTGATCGAGCAAAATGTGAAACAATCCCTGAGGATCGCCAATCGAGTCTACGTAATGAAAGGCGGCTTAATCTCAAATGAATATTTGGGCGAAGAGCTGATGAACCGGGAAGACCTGTGGAAATTAATGTGATGAAACTCCAGATAAAGGATGGCAAAAGATGAACAACTATTCGATTTGGATGCTGGAATACGCGAAAGCCGAAAAACAACCGGCGGGCAGCTTTTTTGACGGAAAATATAATTCGGGCAGCCTGGAGGCGCCTTTCAGTTTTTATGTGGTCAAAGGCGCCAACCAGACCGCATTGATCGACATCGGGTATGATTACACCGGGCGTTGCCAGTACCTGGCAGATATCTCCGGGTGTTCCCACTGGCAGCCGGTGGAAAAGGTACTGGCGAAAGTGGGGGTAACACTGGATGAGGTCAACAATGTTTTTATCACTCACGCCCATTTCGACCATGTCGGCGAAAACCTCACCAAGTTCAAGAACGCGCAATTTTACATGCAACGCCAGGAATACGAAAAGTGGGTCTGGGCATTGTCATTGCCCGAGGAATTTGCATGGGTAAAAAATCCGGTGGATTCCAAAGACATAGAAGATATCGGCAAGCTGATAGAAAAGAATAAAATGACCCTGGTGAACGGGAACCAAAAAAATGTCCTGCCGGGAATCGATCTTATCGCCGCGCTCAACACGCACTCCTTCGGCTGCCAATACATCCTCATCCACGATGAAAACGGCGCCCCGGCTTTTGCTTTCGTGGGAGATAATCTATATTCTTATCGAAATATCGTGGATGAAAATAATATAACAAAGTACACGCCGATCGGGTTCGTAATGGGAGATAAAGTGAACACCCTGCTATCGATCGATGAATTGTTCAATTTGGTTGGAAAGAACCCGAACAAATTATTGCTCACGCATGAGGCCGAATCTTGGAAGAAATTCCCATCGCAAAAGGGCCCTGACGGACTCCATATTGCAGAAATTAACCTGGCGGAAGGGGAAAAATCCTTCCTGGCTTAAGGTGGCGGATAGCTATAACCCCGAGGCGCCCTACAGGCAATGCCCAGTAAATGACATGAATCCAATCCTGACCATAAGATTTACATAGATTTACGAGACTAATTTATGAAAAGAGTTGGTGCTGTGGACAAACGTTGGAAGCAGTTGGGAGACTTGCTGGTCAATTACTCAGTTAGAGTTCATTCTGGCGAAAAAGTAATGATCGCCATGACTGAAGTGGATTCATTTCCCCTGGCATATTCCATCTATCAAGCCGTCTTAGTGAATGGAGCCTATCCTCAGAATCCAATTTCTTTCGGAGGAGCTCAATCACCTGACGATGAAAGTCGGGGCGGATGAGCAAATCCAATGGGTACCGGAATTGGAAGCCTACGGTATGGAATGGGCAGATGTCTATTTTGGACTGCGCAGCGCCCGGCCTCTGGATGTACATGCGGACATACCCGCCCGGAAGCTGGCCTTATTCCGGCAAAGTATGGGGGAAATCTCCAGGCTGCGCTGGGAAAAGACGCGCTGGTGCCTGCTGAGACTCCCTAATTCGCATCTGGCAGAGAATGCGGGTGTGGATGAGAAGACGATCACGGACATGTTTTTTGAAAGCTGCCTACTAGACTGGCAAAAAGTAAGCGTGGAATGGCGGCGACAGGCAGAACGACTTAAACAAGGAAAACAAATTCACATCCTTGGCAACGAAACTGATTTGAGCTTCTCGGTCGAAAACCGAGGTTGGGATGTCGCCGATGGGCGGATCAACATGCCGGATGGAGAAATCGCAACTGCCCCCCATTGCGACAGCGTTGACGGAACGATCCACTTCGAGTTTCCAGGGATCCTGGGCGGCCGGCTGATGAACGACATGCGCCTCACCTGGGAAAAGGGGAAGCTCGTTTCGGCGACCTCCGCTTCGAACCAGGATTTCCTGCAGGATATCATCAGCAGGGACCCGGGAGCCAGCCGGGTGGGCGAATTTGCATTCGGCGTTAACCCTTACGTGACCTTTTTCTGTAAAGACATCCTGATCGATGAAAAGATCGGTGGAACGATCCATATCGCCCTGGGGCGGTCCTATCCCAGCTGCGGCGGCGACAACCAATCCGTCATCCATTGGGACATCGTCAAAGATACCCGAAAGGACAGCCGGATCTACCTGGACGACCAATTAATATTCGAGAACGGAAAAATGCTGCTTTGACCCACTTGCGAACCGCATTGATTCCATTAAACTGGAACGAGCATGACTAAACCACTTCTCCTGGGTATCGACATCGGCACCTATTCTTCGAAAGGGGTGCTAGTCGATGGACTCAACGGCGAAATACTCGCCACGCACACCATCGAACATACCATCTCGATGCCGAAGCCGGGATGGGTAGAGCAGGATGCCGAGCAGGTGTGGTGGAAGGAATTTGCCGCCATCTGCCAGCGGTTGATCACCGAGACTGGTATCGATCCAAAAGAACTCCGGGCGGTTGGAATCAGCGCAATCGGTATTTGCGTCCTGCCCCTCGATGAAGCCGGGAAAGCCTTGCGCCCGGCGATCCTGTACGGAATCGATACGCGGGCCACCCAGGAAATCGCCGAGCTGGAGGAAAAAATCGGCCGGGAGGAAATCTTTAAAAACGGCGGCGCACACCTCTCCTCGCAGGCAGGCGGGCCTAAAATCCTCTGGATCAGGAAGCATGAACCGGATGTTTATGCCAGGACGCGCTATTTTGTCACAAGCCAATCCTACCTGGTCCATCGATTGACCGGTCAAGCTGCCATCGATATCTACACGGCCAGCAATAATATCCCATTGATGGATGTACACAGGAATGAATGGTTGGAATCAACAGCCCAATTTATAACACCGCTAGAGCGCCTGCCGGGGTTGAAATGGTCATGCGAACCGGCGGGCATGGTGACGGCTGAAGCAGCCAGAGAGTGCGGGCTGGCTGAAGGCACTCTGGTGATCGCCGGAACAACGGATGCGGCGGCTGAAGGGGTAAGCTGCGGCGCGGTAAATCCCGGTGACATGATGATCATGTTTGGGAGCAGCGTCTTTTTTATCCTTAGGACCGAAAAGCTCATCCCAACCGAACATTTTTGGAGCGCCTCCTGGCTCGAACCGGACAGTTACGCTCTCATGGGAGGCATGTCCACTGCAGGAAGCCTTACTCGTTGGTTTCGGGATACCTTCTTACCCATCGAATTTGCAACCCAAAATGCGGGTGGGGAAAACGCATACGCTGCCATGGAAAGAATGCTTTCCGAAATCCTCCCCGGGGGCGCGTGGGCTGGTTGCCCTACCGTACTTCGAAGGAGAACGGACCCCTTTGCAAGACCCGCTGGCAAGAGGCGTGCTCTTTGGATTAACTCTCAAACATACACGTGCAGACATTTATCGAGCTTTGCTAAAATCGATCGGCTACGGTATTCGCCATAACCTGGAAACCATAACGGCGGAAGGCGGGACGATCAAAAAGATCATCGCAATAGGAGGCGGCACAAAGAATCAAACCTGGATGCAGATCGTTTGCGATATCGCCAACATCGAAATGGTGATCCCGAACCAACAGATCGGCGCGAGTTATGGGGATGCTTTCATGGCAGGGGTGGGCGCAGGTTTATTTAAAAAGCTGTCTGAAGTCGATCAATGGGTTCAAATAAAGACGCACCTGCATCCCAACCGTAAAAACACGGAAAACTACGAGCCTTATTACAAGATTTACCGTGGGTTGTACCACAGCACCGCAGTACAGATGCATAATTTGTCAAGTTTATACTGCGAGGATAGTCAGTAAACCGCCGGAAGATGACGGAGGGTTTTACTTTTAGGAGGTTCTTATGCCCCATTATTGGACCGAAGATGTGATTGGTGTAAAAAAACCGATTATTGCCATGTGTCACCTGATGGCAATGCCAGGCGACCCAGCCTATGATAAAAAAGGAGGCATGCTGCAGGTCCTGGATATGGCACGTAGGGATATGGTGGCTCTTCAAAGTGGCGGTGTGGATGCTATCATGTTTTCCAATGAATTCAGCCTGCCGTACCTGACCAAAGTGGAACCGGTAACGACTGCTTGTATGGCGCGGATCATTGGCGAGCTCATACCGGATATCAAAGTCCCCTTTGGAGTCAATGCACTCTGGGACCCGTTTGCCTCCCTCGACCTGGCGGTGGCAGTGGGCGCCAAATTCATACGCGAAGTCTTTACCGGAGCCTATGCGGGAGATTTGGGGTTATGGCTGACAAACTGCGGAGCAGTAGTCCGCCACCAGCACGCAATCGGCGCTGAAGACGTGAAACTGCTGTTCAATATTGTCCCTGAATCAGCAACCTACCTAGTCAAGCGGGATGTGGTGGAGATCGCCCGATCGACAGTCTTTAACGCTCATCCGGACGCGCTGTGCGTCTCGGGCCTCATCGCAGGCGCAGAAACGGATATCCAGGTGTTAAGAGACATTAAGAAAACCGTGCCGGATACCGTTGTATTCGTGAACACCGGTGTATGCCTGGAAAATGTCGAGGAACAGCTCTGCATCGCGGACGGCGGCATCGTGGGCACCACCTTTAAATACGAGGGTGTTTTTGAAAACCACGTGGATGAAAAGCGCGTGGAAGCTTTCATGAAAAAGGTGGAAGCTTTCCGCCAGCAAATTCCTGCGTGAGATGCAAAGCTAAAGCACGATCTGGGAAGCATTCCTTCCGACGCACATCGTCGAGGACGTCGCACGGACTTGGCGGGAGAGGAGGTTCGCGGCGCAGGCCGTTTCCCCGCCTGGAGGACGGCACCATCTGGCTGGTGAAAAGCAATGGAAATGAAGTGGAAGTGCTGTAGATCATATTTTTCGTCAGAAAAGGCTTTCTTCTGGCATCACAACTGCCGCCACGGGGCCCAGACGCTAATCCTGACGACATAGGTCAGCGGTACATCGCAAGGTGATGGGGACTGTCTCCAGCCTGCGCTGGGAAAAAACCCGCTGGATCGTTGTGAGTGTTCCCAATGAAGAATTTGCTCAACAAGCGAAGACTGATCTGGAGACGGTCACAAACATGTTCTTCAATGCCTGCCTTCGGGACAGATCGTCCGAGACTCAACATTGGCAAGAAGCAGCGAATGTTCTTCAACGGGGGCGGGTTTTACGATTGGATGCCAACGGTACCGACCTACGTTTTTCTGTCGAAGGACGCAGATGGAAAGTAAGCGACGGATCGAGGAATTTGCCCGGTGGAGAGATATTTACATCGCCGATCAATGATTCTGTAAACGGCCATATTACATTCGAGCAACCCGGGATCTTAGGCGGCAGATTGGTCAGCGGCATACGGCTGGAATGGCAGGATGGCGAACTTGTCAGTGCATCGGCCAGCGAGAATGAAGAATTCTTGCAACGAGTAATTGCGACCGATGGCGGTGCCGGTAAGATCAGGGAATTTGCTTTTGGGACAAATTATGACATCGATCGATTTTGCAAAGACATCTTCTTCGATGAAAAGATCGGGGGAACAATCCATATCGCGCTCGGTCGAGCATACCCGGAAGTTGGTGGAACCAATAAATCAGCGATCCATTGGGACATTGTAAAGGATATCCGCCAGGAAGGCGTCGTGTACCTGGATGGGAAGCCAGTGTTCGAAAAAGGAAATTTCTTGATCTAACAACCATCTTTTTGGATTGTCTTCTTTGCGTTACACACAGTATATGGCATAATGGGGGTACTTTCCTCGGCGGCGCCCCCTTCGGGGATACCCTTATGGGTACAATGTGCTGCGCGAAGGAGGCCGCCTGGAGCGAAGTCCTAGCGAAGTTCTAAGGAGTTCCCATGTCGATTGTCCACCCAACGGGACGGCAGATCCGGTTGACCAGCTATTCCAACTGCGCGGGTTGAGCATCGAAGCTGAACGCGGAAACGCTGGCGCAGGTGCTGCGCCCGGTCGAAAACATCTTTAACGCGCAAGCCTACCCGGACCTGCTGGTCGGGCTCGACCAACCCGACGATGCGGCTGTCTGGAGGCTGGAGGCGCAGCGCGCCCTGGTGGTGACGACGGACTTCTTCACGCCCGTGGTGGACGATCCGTACGACTTCGGCAGCATTGCGGCGGCCAACAGCATCTCGGACATTTACGCGATGGGCGGCCAGCCGTTCCTGGCGTTGAACGTGGCGGCCCTCATCCCGGACCTGCCGCCGGAAATCAACGGGGAGATCCTGCGAGGCGGTGCGGAGAAATGCCGCGAAGCGGGTGTCGTCATCGCGGGCGGGCATACCGTCCAGGATAAAGAGCCGAAGTACGGCCTGGTGGTGGTGGGTTTTGTCAACCCGGAAAGGATGCTCACCAAAGGCGGCGCGCGCCCGGGGGAGGCGCTCGTCCTGACCAAGCCGCTCGGATTTGGCGTGACGACGACTGCGTTGAAAGAGCAAAAAGCCTCGGCGGAAGACGTGGCCGAAGTGGTGGCGTGGATGAAGCGTTTGAACAAGGAGGCCGGGGCCCTGGCGGTGGAATTTGGCCTGCGCGGCGGCACGGATGTGACCGGTTTCAGCCTGCTCGGGCACGGCTCGGAAATGGCGGAGGCCAGCGGGGTTGGGCTGCGGTTCTTTATCGATAAGATACCATTCGTCTCCGGCGCGCTTAAATATGCCGGAATGGGGACCTTCCCGGGCGGCATGTTCGATAACCGCCAGCACTTCGGAGCGAAGGCGCGGTTTGCGGCGGGCATCTCTGAAGAGACCCGCAACCTGCTCTTCGACCCGCAGACGAGCGGCGGATTGCTGCTGTCCGTCCCCCGGAAGAAGCTGATGGATTTCCTGAAACGCGCCAAGGAAGCCAGCCTGCCGGCCTGGATGATAGGTGAGGTGGTGGAAGGAGAAGGCGTCGAAGTGGCCAGGTAGCCATGAACATTGGCCTGGAAGTCATCATCGTCATTTTCCTGATCCTGCTGAATGGCCTTTTTGCCATGTCGGAGACTGCGATCCTTGCCAGCCGGAAGGCGAGGCTCCAGCAACGGGCGAATGAAGGCGATGCAAAGGCGCGCAAGGCACTGACTTTGGCGGAAAATCCGAACCGTTTTCTGCCGACCGTCCAGATCGGAATTACGCTGATCGGTGTGCTGACCGGGGCGGTGGGCGGGGCGGTATTTGCGGATTCCCTGGCTGAGGTAGTGGACAGAATCCCGGGCGCGGCATCCTATGCGCACTCCATCAGCCTGGCCGTCGTAGTCATCCTGATCACCTTCTTCTCCATGTTGATCGGCGAACTGGTGCCGAAACGATTGGCCTTGCATGACACCGAAAAGGTTGCTTCCGGTATTGCTGGTTCCATGTCATTCATTTCCGCGCTTTTTTCGCCGGTGGTGTGGCTGTTGGAAAAATCCTCCGACCTGGTGCTAGGCATGCTGGGCGTCAAGCCAAGCGTGGAACCGCCGGTGACGGAGGAGGAACTGCTTGTCCAACTCGATGAGGGCACCCAGGCGGGGGTTTTCAAGGAAGCCGAGCAGGATATGGTGGAAGGCGTCTTCTCGCTCTCCGACCAACGTGTGAACGCCCTGATGACGCCGCGCAACGAGATCGTCTGGCTGGACGTGAACGATACGGTGGCAGAGATCCGCCGGAAAGTGCAGGAAAGCCCATTTTCGCGCTTCCCGGTGGCGGAAGACAGCCTGGACAGCGTGCTGGGCGTGGTAAAAGCGAAGGATCTGCTGCTGGCAGACCTGAAAAACGGCAGCGAGCTCAGGCAAATCGTCCGCCCGCCGATCCATATCCCGGAGACTGCCTTTGGTTCGCGGGCGCTGGAGATGTTCCGGGAAAGCAAACGTGAACTCATGCTGGTGGTGGATGAGTTTGGCGTGGTGCAGGGCCTGATCACCCTGGCGGATATCCTGGAGGAAATCGTGGGCGCATTCGAGGGAGGGCCACAAGCCACCCAGCGCCAGGACGGCTCCTGGCTGCTGGACGGGATGCTCCCCAATGACGAATTGAAGGAAATATTCAACCTGCGGCACCTGCCCGACGAAGAAGAGTACGAAACATTGGGCGGCTTTGTCATGATGCAACTGGGCCGCATCCCACAAGCCGGCGACCAATTCGAATGGAATGGCCTGTGTTTCGAAGTGATGGATATGGACGATAAGCGCGTGGATAAAGTGCTGGTGACCAGCCTGCCGGTACGGCCGCTGGACAAAGATGAGAAGTAAAAGGCAAAATTCTACCGGAGATACCCTAACTCGGACTAGCCGGAAGAGAAAAGAATTCAAACACAAAGGTCACAAAGTACACAAAGGAAAACCGTTCACAAAGGAAGAACACACTAAAAAATCCTTGGACAAAAAACAAGAATTTCAATGGAAAGTTCCTAAAAGATGGGTACGATGTGAACGGAGATGAACGAAGATTTGGCCTGATAAACGGATAAAATGTGAGGATAATTGTTTTTTTGTAGCAGATTCTTAATTCTTTTGGAGGATCGATGACGATGGATCCACTTATACTTTCACGCTGGCAGTTTGCAATCACCACCATTTTCCATTTCTTCCTCGTGCCGCTGACACTGGGGCTCTCGATCCTGGTGGCGATCTTTGAAAGCAGGTATGTTGCGACGGGCGACGAGACCTATAAGCGCATGGCCAGGTTCTGGGGCAAGGTCTTCCTGATCAATTTCGCGGCGGGCGTGGTGACCGGCATCGTGCAGGAATTCCACTTCGGCATGAACTGGTCGGGTTATGCCCGTTTCATGGGGGATATTTTTGGCGCTCCGCTGGCGATCGAAGCATTATTGGCGTTTTACCTGGAGTCCACTTTCATCGGCCTGTGGGTGTTTGGCTGGGACAGGCTTTCGAAGAAACTGCACCTGGCAACCATCTGGCTGGTGGCAATTGCCTCCAACCTTTCGGCGTTGTGGATCCTGATCGCCAACTCCTTCATGCAGAACCCGGTCGGGTATGCCATTGAGAATGGCCGGGCGGTAATGACCAGCTTCTGGGCACTGGTGACGAACCCGAATTTGCCCTACCAGTTCCTGCACGTCCTGGCGGCAGGGGTCACCACGGCCGGGTTCATCGTGCTGGGTTTCAGCGCCTGGCACCTTTTGAAGAACAGGGAGGGCGCGCTGGATTGTTTCAGAACTCCTTCAAATGGGCGGCAGTCTATGCGCTGATCGGCGCTTGATGGTGGTGATCGTTGGGGATGCACATGGAAAATACCTGGGACAGGCACAACCCATGAAGATCAGCGCGGCCGAAGCCATCTGGGAGACGGAAGACCCGGCGGATTTTGTCGTCGTTGCAAGTATCGACGAGAAGAACCAGGAGAATCCCTTTCGAAATCCGCATCCCAAAGGCGCTTTCCTTCCTGCTGTATAGTAAATTCGCAGGGGGAGGTGAAAGGGCTGAAAGATTTGCAGGCCGAGGCCGTAGCACAAGTATGGGCCCGGGAACTATATTCCGCCCGTGGCGATCACCTTCTGGACATTCCGCATCATGGTGGGGGTTGGGTTCCTGATGGGGCTGCTGGCGTTCCTGGCGATCATCAAACCGAAGGTCAAGTTCCTGAACAAGAGCCCGCTGTTCTTGAAACTGCTGTTGCCGGCCATGGCCCTGCCGTATATTGCCAGTACCTGCGGCTGGATATTGACCGAGGAAGCCCGCCAGCCATGGATCGTGTATGGCCTGCAAAAAGTGCAGGATGCGGTCTCGCCCAACCTGACCACCGGGGATGTGCTGTTCTCGCTGGTGCTGTTTATCGTGCTCCTGGGTGCATTGATCGCTGTCACAGGCTGGCTGATGTATCAGAGCCGGTACGGCTGAACCAAAAGACGAAAAAGCCGCTGAATAGAGGGAAGGAGCAGAGAAAATGGACCTCAACACTGTCTGGTTTATCCTGGTCGCCATTCTGTTTACCGGTTTCTTCTTCCTGGAAGGGTTCGATTATGGCGTCGGCATGTTGCTGCCGTTCCTGGGCAGAGACGATATGGAACGGCGCGGGATCATCAACACGATTGGCCCGGTCTGGGATGGAAACGAAGTCTGGATGATCACTGCCGGCGGGGCGCTGTTCGCTTCGTTCCCGCAAGTCTATGCCACCCTGTTCAGCGGTTTCTACCTGGCGCTGGTTCTGATGCTGGTGGCACTGATCCTGCGCGGCGTGGCTTTCGAGTTCCGCGGCAAGCGCGAAGATAAGGGCTGGCGGACTCTCTGGGACTGGGCGATCTTCACCGGCAGCCTGCTCCCGGCGCTGTTGTGGGGCGTCACCGTGGCGAACCTGATGCGCGGCTTTGCCATCCAGCAGGATATGAATTACTACGGCGGCCTGCTGCCGTTGCTCAACCCCTACGCATTGCTGGGCGGGTTGGTGTTTGTGTCCCTTTTCCTTTTCCATGGGGCCAATTTCCTGACCCTGAAAGCCCCGGAGGAAATTGCGCAACGCGCCAGGAAAGTCGCATTTACCGGCTGGATCGTCGCGACCGTCCTGACCGTGGCTTTCGTAGTCTGGACGTTCTTCGCGACCGATATCCTGACGAAACCCGGCCTGAACGGACTCATCCCGGCCATCCTGGCGGCAGTGGCCCTGCTGGTCACCGGCTGGCTGGTCAGGAGCGGGAAGAGCGGCTGGGCTTTTGTGAGCGGGGCACTGACCATCGTCTTTGCAACCGTCATGGTGTTTGCAGGCCTGTACCCGCGCATCCTGATCTCCACGCTCAGCCCGGACTGGAGCCTGACGATCACGAATGCCGCCTCGAGCCAGTACACGCTCAAAGTGATGACCATTGTGGCAGCCATCTTCGTGCCGATCGTGCTGGCCTACCAGGGCTGGACCTACTGGGTCTTCCGCAAGCGGGTGGAGGCCAGGCCGGAAAAATTAACGTATTAACGTCGAGGTGGCGTCGATAAAAAGGAGGTCCTAATGACAATCAACTTTTCGATGTGGAAGACGGCCCTGTGGGGGCTGGTCAAAATGGAGAAGAAGGAGGAATGGGACAAGCTGGATGTCATCTCCAAATGGCTGATCGCCACCCGTTCTGCCGTGACCACGGTGACGCTCTATTCCTGTGTCATCGGCGGACTGCTGGCCTGGCGCGACGGCCATTTCGCCTGGCTGCCCTGGATCATCGTCACGCTCGGACTGTTCATCGCCCATGGGACGAACAATTTTCTGAACGATTACACCGATTTCAGCCGCGGCGTGGATAAGGACAATTATTTCCGCACGCAGTATGGCGTCCACCCGCTGGTGCAGGGGTTTTGGACAAAGCGCCAGCAGCTTACCTGGTTCTTCGTCAGCGGCGTGCTGGCGTTCCTTTCGGGGGTCTATGCGCTCTTCTATACCAACTTTTCGCCGCTGATCATCGGCCTGTTTGCCTTCGGCGCGCTGGTGTTGCTGTTCTACACCTGGCCGCTCAAGTACCTGGCGCTGGGTGAACTGTGCATTTTCCTGATCTGGGGCCCGATCCTGGTGGCGGGTGTTTACAGCGTGCTGGCGCGCGGCTGGACGCCGAATACCTGGTATGTGGCCCTGGCGGGTGTGCCTTTCGGATTGAGCGTGCTCAGCATCAATCTTGGCAAGCACATCGACAAGTCTGCCGAGGACAAGAAGAAGGGCGTCGGCACGCTGCCGGTCAGGATGGGCGAGAAAGCCGCCCGCTACCTCAACATGGCGGTGCTGGTGTTGATCTACCTGGTCATCCTCTACCTGATCTTCGTGCCGCGCTTTTTCACCCCGGTCATGCTGATCGTTTTCCTGGCCGGGAAGCGCCTGATGTATGCCGTGGGCGTGCATGCCAAGCCGCGCCCGGCCGAACCGCCCAAGGAATGGCCGGGCTGGCCGACCTGGTTCTCCGGTTTTGCCTTCTACCACAACCGCCTGTTTGAAAACCTGTTCGTGCTGGGGCTGCTGGCGGACGTGCTTCTGCGCATCTTCCTGCCGACTTTCTGGCCGGTGAGGTAGATTACGCAGGTTCGCAGTAACGACTCTCAATGCGACTTCGTGATGAAATCAGCATCTCCATCAGTCCATGAGCATATCCCGCCGCCTGTTGGCGCTCGCCCGTGACAGCCGCCTGGCCCTGGCGGCGACGATCCTGGCCGGATTCCTGGCCGGCCTGCTGACCATCGGGCAGGCCTCGGCGCTCAGCCAGGTGGTGGACGCGGGTCTTCCTGGGCGGGCAGGCTCTGCCGGATGTGGCGGGGCTTCTCCAGGCTGATCCTCATCATCGTTTTTCTGCGGGCAGTGCTGGCCTGGGGGAGCGAAGTCAGCGCCAACGCCGTGGCGGTGCGGGTCAAGAGCGACCTGCGCCAGCGGCTGTTCGATAAGATCCTGCGCCTCGGCCCGGCCTATACGCGCGGCGAACGCACCGGCGAACTGGTCAACGCGGCCGTCGAAGGGGTCGAGGCGCTGGATGCCTATTTCAGCCAGTACCTGCCGCAACTGGTCATCGCCGCGCTCGTCCCATTAAGCATTTTGTTTTTTGTTTTTCCTCAGCGACCCGCTCTCCGGCCTGATCCTGCTCCTGACCGCGCCGCTCATCCCGGTTTTCATGTACCTGATCGGCAAGACCGCCGAAGCGCTGACCAAACGCCAGTGGGACACGCTCAGCCGCCTGAGCGCCCATTTCTTCGACAGCCTGCAGGGCCTGACGACGCTCAAAGAACTGGGCCGCAGCAAGGAGCAGGCCCAATCCATCGCCGAGGCCAGCGACCGCTTCCGGGATGTGACGCTGGATGTGCTGCGCGTCACCTTCCTCTCGGCGCTGGTGCTCGAACTGGTGGCAACGGTCAGCACGGCGCTGGTGGCGGTGGAAGTGGGGCTGCGCTTGCTCTACGGGCAGCATGGCTTTCCAGCCGGCCCTGTTCCTGCTGCTGCTGGCTCCGGAGTTCTATATCCCGCTGCGCATGCTCGGCCTGCGCTTCCACGCCGGCATGTCCGGCACCAGCGCGGCGCGGCGGATTTTTGAGATTTTGGATATCAGAGAGCAGAGAGTAAGAGAACAGAGAGCAGGGAGCAGGAGAACAGTCAACCTGGCGATGCCTGATCTCCCCTGTTCTCTACTCTCTCCTTATCTGCTCTCTCCTATACCTACCCCGGCGAAACCGAACCTGCCTTGAAGACTTCACGCTGGAAATCCATGCCGGGGAACACATCGCCCTGGTCGGCTCCAGCGGGGCGGGGAAATCCACCCTGGCGGCGCTGCTGCTGCGTTTTATCGAACCCGGCGACGGGCAGATTGACCATCAACGAGCAACCATCCACTGAAATCCCGCTCGAAGCCTGGCGCAGGCGGTTGCCTGGGTGCCCCAGAATCCATTTCTTTTCCACGATACGATTGCGGCCAACCTGCGCCTGGCCAAGCCGGAAGCCACGGACGATGAACTCGATGCGGCGCTGCGCCTGGCGCACCTGGACCAATTTGTCCAATCGCTGCCGGATGGGTATGAGACGATGATCGGCGAAGAAGGCGCACGCCTGAGCGCCGGGCAGGCCCAACGCCTGGCCCTGGCACGTGCCTTCCTCAAAGATGCCCCGATCCTCATCCTGGATGAACCGACTTCCAGCCTTGACCCGGAGCAGGAGACAGCTGGTGGAAGCCTCGCTGCGTGAACTGATGCAGCGCCGGGTGACCGGCACTGGCAGCTCGCACCGTCATCACCATTGCCCACCGGCTCAACACCGTTTTCCAGGCGGATAAAATCGTTGTCCTGGAAGGCGGGCGGATCGTCGAAACCGGCACGCACCGCGAATTGCTGGCGCAAGGTGGCGTGTATGCGGCTCTGGTAAACGCCTGCCATGATCGAAAGCCAGCATCGGCGAAAGTCAAATGTCAGAATCTCCAAGGCGACCTTCGACCTTCGATCATTCGATCCTCAATCCTCAATCAACCATCAATCACAAATCCTCAATCACAAATCTTCAATCAACAATCCCCAATCCTCAATCCCTCTTCCCCCGTCTGCTGGGCTTCCTGCGCGGCTCCTGGGGCTGGGTGGCCCTGTCGGTTTTGCTGGGCGTCTGACGGTCGGCAGCAATGTCGGCCTGATGGGCACTTCGGCCTTCCTGATCTCCGCGGCCGCGCTGCATCCGGAGCTTGGGCACGCTGGAAGTCGCCATCGTCGGGGTGCGTTTCTTCGGGATCGCCCGCGGGTCTTTCGCTACGCCGAGCGCCTGACCTCCCATAACGTGACCTTCCGCCTGCTGGCGCGCCTGCGCACCTGGTTCTACCGGGCGCTGGAGCCGCTGGCCCCGGCCCGCCTGATGCAGTACCGCTCCGGCGACCTGCTGGGCCGGATCGTTTCGGATGTGGAGACGCTGGAAAATTTCTACGTGCGCGTGGTTTCCCCGCCGCTGGTGGCGGTCCTGATCGCGGCCGGGATGACGGTCTTCTTTGGCAGGTATTCCGCCGGGCTGGCCTGGACCTACCTGGCTTTCATGCTCCTGCTTGGCCTGGGCGTTCCGCTGCTGGCTGCGGCCTCAGCCGGCAGCGCCGGGCGCGCAGCTCATCTCCCGGCGCGCCAGCCTGCAGGCCCGCCTGGTGGACGGCATCCAGGGCCTGGCCGATCTGCTGGCCTTTGGGCGGGGAGCGGATTATGCCGCAGCGCATTGCTGGAAGATGGAAGAGTCTACGGGAACACGCAGCGGCGCCTGGCTGCCCTGACCGGGCTTTCCAGCGGGCTGACCGTCCTGCTGGTGAACCTGGGGATGCTGGCGGTGCTGGTGTTGACCATCCCGCTGGTTGGGGCGGGGCGGATTCCGGGCGTGATGCTGGCCGTGCTGGCCCTGGCGGCCTCGGCCGGGTTCGAAGCCGTCATGCCGCTGCCCCTGGCCGCCCAAACGCTTTCTTCCAGCACCCAGGCCGCCCGGCGCTTGTTCGAGATCGTGGATGCGCAACCAGCCGTTAGCAGATCAGCAGGTCAGGATTAGAGAGCAGGTCAGTGGAGACAGAGTCAAGTGTTCACTGCTCTCTGCTGCAATCTCTCGCAGGTCAATCTTTGCCTATCCCGGGCAGCCGGGAGCCCGCTCTGCAGGAGATATCACTTTCCAGCTTGCTCCCGGGAAGCGCATCGCCATCGTCGGGCCGAGCGGGGCCGGGAAAATCCACCCTGGCGAACCTGCTGCTGCGCTTCTGGGATTATTCCCAAGGGGCAAATCCGGCTGGATGGCCGTGACCTGCACGAATATCCCCAGGAAGCAGGTGCGGCGGCTGTTCAGCTTCGTCTCCCAGCGCACCTAGTTCTTCAACGACACCCATCCGGCAGAACCTGCTGCTGGCCCGGCCCGCAGCGAGCCGAGGCGGAGATCCAGAAAGCCGCGCGAGCGTGCGCAGATCCATGACTTTCATCGCTCGGGCTGCCGCAGGGCTATGAGACGGTCATCGGCGAACGCGGCTACCGCCTGAGCGGGGGGGAACGCCAGCGCCTGGCGATTGCCCGCGCCTTGTTGAAGGATGCCCCCATCTTCCTGCTGGATGAACCCACCGCCAACCTCGACCCGCTGACCGAGCGCCGCATCCTCGATACGCTCTTTCCCCTGACAGGCGGCCGCTCGCTCCTGCTGATCACGCACCGGCTGGTGGGGTTGGAGAATATGGATGAGATCCTGGTGCTGGAGCATGGCCGCATCGTCGAGCGCGGCACCCAGGCCGAATTGCTTGCGAGTGACGGGCTCTACCGCCGGTTATGGGATCTGCAGAACCGCATGCTGGCCGATCGATAGAAGCCAACCGCGGTCCGTTATCCGTCTTCTTTCTTTTACGCCGGAGGGTGAAGGTTATTGGGGGGGATGAATTGAGGGTGGTAACTGATAGATGGCAGGGCGATAACGTGGCCTGGGAATGGATTTTCCCTCGGCACGTGCGGCCTCCAGCCAGACTTTTTTGGCCATCAATGCTTGCAATAAAGCTTCCTCCGGGGTTGCTCCGAAAGCCGCGCAATGCGCCAGGTCGGGAATATCAGCAATGTAACCGCCATCTTCTTCGCTGTAGAAGATATTGATGTGATAGTCTTTCATATCAATTCTCCAATGCCAGGTTGTATCGTTCAACCAGTTCCATAAACTGCCGCACCTGATAAGGTTTTACTTGTCCCTTCACGTTTTGCACATTTACCAATTCTCTGACCTTTGGATGCACGAAAATATGATGACTTCCATTACACGGGATAAATGAAACCCAAATCCCTCCACAACCAAGAGAAAATCATCAAAAGTGATATTTCGGGAACCCGCCAGGATTTTCTTGAGAATTTTCTGCCGTTTTGACATATGCAACAATATTATACCCCACCCGTCAATGGCTGCATGGATCATGGATCATTCCGGGTGCTCGAATTCCTTGGATCCTGCTGTCATCCTTTCACATACACTCTCGTTGGTTCCGTTTTCGGTGTTGTTTGGCTTTTCGTTCAGCTTTGAAGGTATGCATCCTCTGGGTGGGTTGTGCCGCCGGTTATGCGGCTTGCAGAACCGCATGCTGGCGGATTGATGGCAGGCGGCCGTCAGTAAAAAGAACAATAGATCTCCGGGTTTTTAAAAAACTCGGAGATCTTATTCTCGTCAACAATCTATTCTTCCGACCCAAGCTCGCTTGCCAGGCCTTCGAATTGCTCCAGCGCGGACTTCAAATCGTCGATTATTTCCGCCGCCAGGATATCGGGAGCCGGCAGGTTCGCAGAATCTTCCAGCGACTCATCCCGCAGCCAGAAGATGTCCAGGTTGACCTTGTCGCGCGCCATCAGTTCTTCGTAGGTATAAGACGCGCCAGCGGCCGCCGGGGTTTTCGTCAGACCAGGTCGGCGTCCGGTCATGGCGGTTTTCAGGATGGTAGCAGGTCACGAAATCGTCCAGGTCGGCCCGCACGAGCGGACGGGTCTTAAGGGTGAAGTCCATGTTGGTGCGCAGGTCGTAGATCCACAGGCCCTTCGTCCAGGGGGTCTCGGAGGCGGGTTTGCGGTCGAAGAACAGCACATTCGCCTTGACGCCCTGGGCGTAGAAGATGCCGGTCGGCAGGCGCAGCAGGGTGTGGACATCGCACTCGTGCAGCAGTTTGCGCCGCACCACTTCGCCCGCCCCGCCCTCGAACAGGACGTTATCCGGCACGACCACGGCGGCCGTGCCGTTCATGTTCAGGATCGAGCGCACGTGCTGGACGAAGTTCAACTGCTTGTTGCTGGTCGAGGTCCAGAAATCCTCCCGCACGATGTTCTGGGCTTCCCGCCGGATCTCGCCCTCTTCGGTGACGAAGGTCACGCTGGACTTCTTGCCGAAGGGCGGATTGGTCAGCACCATGTCGAAGTATTCGCCCGGGTGGGCGGCCAGGCTGTCGCTGACGTGGACGGGCGAGTTGCCCCCATTGACCCCGATGCCGTGCAGGTACAGGTTCATCACGCACAGGCGGGCGGTGTTATCGACGATCTCCCAGCCGTGCAGGGCCTGGTGGCGCAGGTGCTGCTCCTGGTCGCGGTCGAGGGCGTTGTGGCCGGAGATGTAATCGTGCGCGGCCAGCAGGAAGCCGCCCGTGCCGCAGGCCGGGTCGCAGATGGTCTGGCCGGGATGCGGGCGCATGACATCCACGATGGCCTTGATCAGCGGGCGCGGGGTGAAGTACTGCCCGGCCCCGCTCTTGGTATCCTGGGCGTTCTTTTCGAGCAGGCCTTCGTAGATCTCGCCCTTGACGTCGATATCCAGCCCGATCCAGGTCTCGCCGTCGATCAGTTCGATCAGCCGGCGCAGCTTGGCCGGGTCCTGGATCTTGTTCTGGGCCTTGCGGAAGATGACCGGGATCAGCCCCGCCCCCTGCCCCAGCCCGGCCAGGATGGCCCGGTAGTGGCTTTCCAGCTCGTCCCCATCCAGGCGCAGCAGCCCGGCCCAGTTGAATTCAGCCGGGATGGCGCTGGGCTTGCCGAGCATGCTGCTGTTCTCGTGGTCCATCTTGAGGAACAGCAGGTAGGTCAGTTGCTCGACGTAGTCGCCGTACGACATGCCGTCATCCCGCAGGACGTTGCAGTAGTTCCAGAGGCGCTGGACGATGGTGGAGGATGGATTGGTCATGGTTTGTCCTGATTGAATGGATTGGGCGGGGCGGACGGGTGCAATTGGTCCTCCTGCCAATGTAACGGATTGGTGTCGATGTAATTCCAGATATTCTTTAATTCGTTTTCGGTGCGGATGATGTGTTCATAATAATTTCGTTGCCAGACGGCAGCGCCGGGTGAATTGCGCAAGGCATTGATTTTTTTCACCGTAATGGATTTGAATTGGCCTAAAATCGCGCCAATGGAACCGGCCACCAGGGTGGTCGATTTTTTCGTACGGGCATGGATTCAATCCCGCCGCGGGTCTCAACGGATTGGGTTTCGACAATCCAAATAATTCCATGGAAATGATTCGGCAGAATGGCGAATTCATCCTCGTGCAATTCGACCTCTTGGCGGATTTGGGCGGTTTTCGACCATTCTTCACGGACGATTTCGCCCAACGGATTCAACCGCATTTTGCCTTCTACAACCTCGCCAAAAATCTCGGCGTGTTGATACGTACATATTGTCACAAAATATGCGCCGGGTTGGGTGTAATCATACCCTTTCAGGCGGATGGAACGGCGGTGGTGAATTTGCGGGTCATATTGCATGTTTTATTTCCTGTTGGGGTGATCCGCCGGGTGAGGACGACCCGCCGGGTGGGGGTGACCCGCCGGGTAGGGGCGACCCGCCGGGTCGCCTCTACTGCCCTCGAACGCGCACCGCTGCACCGCCTCCATACGCCGCGCCAACTCCGCCACGATGTGCCGGTGTTCCTGCCTCGGGGGAAGAGGAATTTCATCGATGTGCAAAGACTCTCCATTGAATTCCGCCGGGATGGCACTGGGCTTGCCGAGCATGCTGCTGTTCTCGTTGTTCATCTTCAGGAACAGCAGGTAGGTCAGTTGCTCGACGTAGTCGCCGTACGACATGCCATCGTCCCGCAGCACGTTGCAGTAGTTCCACAGGCGCTGGACGATGGTGGAAGATGTAGAACCATTCATATTACGATTTTTGCCTTCCATTCGTATTGTTGTATTTCAACAATTCCTCATTTTCTGCAAAACGACGATAAAGCTGTTGACCAAGATTCTGCCAAATAGACACTTCCTCCTGTCGAGAAGCCGGCATAGTCATTCCAAGTTTATCCAACAAATCCAGGCGATATAGATCAAAAGCGCTGCGAACAGTAACGCCATAGTTCACTGCTGTTTCAACTGCGGAATTGTAAGATATGCTGCCGATTGAAGCCCCTCCGCCTACAAACACAATCCAAGCAATCAAATTAAGGGACAGGTTAAATCCCAAGTACAAGGCTGATACGAATGCAAAGAACCAACCCAGTACAGATACTGTTACCATGAATTCCATGGACGATTGTGCTGCATCCAGATCGTCTCGCATTTGCGATGGTAAGATTTCATATAACCGGGACCAGAAAAAAACGCCGTCCATGCCATAACGACCCGGATCGGATGAATACGTTTCAGCAGCTTTTAATGCATTACCGAATTGAGTTGGTAAAAGATCGTCTGGCTCCTCCGTATAAGGATAATGGTAGTAAAGGTATTCAAAATCGAAATCGTCATTTTTGTCATATTTTTTCCACCTAGTATATTGGTGTTGGCTGCCTGATTTCGACAGCCGCTTTCCCAACCCATGCTCTCCCCAATACCCCTCAAATATTCTTATTAAATTTCCTGTCTGAATTGCTAAAAACGCTGAACCTAATATTAAGATTACCACTAATAAAACAGAATAAAATACCTGTTCTTCAGTTGACAGGTTACTCAACAAGTCCAGGATTTTTCTCCATCCCCAATGAACTATTAATAAGCTGAACAGCCCACCTAAAAATGCTGTGCAAGGGAACACAGAATTTAGGGTGAAACGTTTATCAAGGTAATTGGATATTTTGTCGAATGCTGTACTAAACATATATCACCCCCCCACTATTCTATGAGCAGATAGCCCTTTTACATTTAGGCAATCAGGAAACGTTATCGGTTTTTCGGAGAACGGGTTAGGCGTAAGGCAGACAATGTCGCCTTCCTGGTATCTGCATGTTATTGTGACTTTAAGGATTGATATATGTCCATGCGATTGGTTTCCACCTGGCCCAAAAACCGTCACTCCTCCAGCTGTCATGTCAAGCGTTTTGACAATATTATTGTCTTCCCAGACCCCAAGAGGTTCGTTGCCATTTAAAATCAGGGCGGCGAACTTCCCTGGATCGATATTGTGAAATGCTGGATGAAGGATAGCCTCCTGAGATTCCAATTCTCCATTCACTGTAATAAGGTAAGGTTGATTCATCGCTACTGATTTAAGGGTACTACCGGGGGAAGAATGTTCCAATACCGATGATCTGAATAAACTGACAGGTTCTCCATTTTCATGATGGACCAGAATCCAATCGGCGTTTTTCCCGCTTGCAATAGCCCTTGTAGCAGCCGCACTGTCTGAGAGTTTCGCCTGGATGAAATTCCGATTTGCCAAATCAAAGAGTTTCATATTCAATCTCCTTTCCTTATCATTATCGATCATTATCGGTCTGATCATTCAACTACAATTTCATTCTACAACCTCCCCTCAAACGCGGACTTGAGCACCGCCTGCCGCAGCCTCGCCGCCCGCTTCACCCCGGCCTCGGCCGCCGCCTCGACCGCCCGCGCCGACTTCAGCCGCCGCTCCACCTCCGCCACGATGCGCCGCTGTTTCTCCAGCGGAGGAAGGGGAATAAGCAACCTGTTCAACTTGGCAATATTCAGATTGTATTGACCGGCAGTTGTGGATACAACTTCTTCCAACCAAGTCCGGATAAATGGCGATTCCCAAATAGTCGCAATCCATGCGCCCACATTTTCAAAATCTTTGATTTTATAGCGAATCAAGTAGGATGCAAAATACAAAGGTTTCTTCCCAGCCTTGCGAATCAGCGTGCTTTTACCAATAAGGTCTCTACTACCGTTTGTTCGAATGATCAGTAAGTCGCCTGGTATCAAGGAATCTTTTTCCCGTAATCCTGATCCATCAATCGCAAATTTCAGGTCGGCTAAATCTATGTCGCCAGAAACAATATTTGGAATACGAACAACGGGAAATTCATTTTCGCTATAGTCACATTTTTGCGAGGTGCCGTAATTTGCATCAGAAGAAAGTTCCTCCAAAGTTGCCCACCGCCACCCATCTGGCAGATCGCCTATATCCGTAGGGGCGACCCGCCGGGTCGCCCCTACCTGCATTCCCTGCCCCAACTCTGGTAAATCCTCATTACCTAACCCCCGATTACCTGTTAACCTGCCCTCGCACGCCGCCTTCAGCACGGAGGCCTTGTAGCGCTTTACCCCCGCCCGCACGCGCTCCAGCGCCGCCACACCCGCCTCCAGGTCACTCAGCAGTTCCTCGAGACGCGCCACGATGCGCTCCTGCTCCGGCAGCGGAGGCAGAGGAATATTTGCCTTCTCCAAATATTGGAAGTGGCGTGCATATCCTTTATTTGGTAGTTCGACCGCTTGTAAAAAGTAATAAAACAATTTGGAATTAAAAATTCCAATGGTTTTAAAGGCCTTGACTCCGTCTGCCCCCGCCACAAATGGGAATGGGATATATTTAATTGCTCTTGTATGGTCACCAAATACTATGACTGGCGGTTCACAATTCACCAATAAATCATCTTGGTTAGTGTATCCACCAATTAAAATCTGTCCCTGGTCAACCACAGGTATTTTTCCCGATTCAAGATATTCTCTCTGCAGCAGTTTTTTGCCTGTCAGAGAAATATTTCTGACACTCTCAGAGACAGTCTTCCACACCCACCCTTTCGGCAAGGCGCGCAAATCATTTTCTTCCTTCGTGCTATTCGTGTTCTTCGTGGATAAATCCATTTTATCTACCCCCCAACGCCTCGTTCAATTCATTCACCACCGGCAACAACTCCCCGCCGAAGGCCCGCAGCGCCGCCACCTGCCCGCCGCGTTGGAAGAACGCCCCGGAAGTGAAGTCCTCCGCGGTCATCTCCAGGTTGATGCCGATATGCGCGGCGATCTGGTCCAGCCACCAGCGCTGCTCGGGCGTGAAGGCGCGTCCCCCGGCTTCCTGCGTCTTCAACCACTCGCCGTAGCGCCGCTGGACGAGCGCCGGGTAAGGTTCGATATCCTCATTCAGCGCCACATGCCGCACCAGCGAGACGAGATCGGAGAGCACGCGCGGCCCGCTGCCGCGCACGCGGCCGCGCTCCAACTGGCGGTAGGCATTCCAGAGCGCCTCGGTCATGTAGAGCGGGTCGGGTTGGTGCAAGTCCAGGCGCAGGTGCTCGGCCAGGTCTCGCAATTCATCGAACGATAATTGTTGGGGCGACCTGCCGCATCAGGGCGACCCACCGGGTCGCCCGTACGACGATTTGCCGGGCCTCTCCCTCCCCTCGGGGGAGGGGCCGGGGGTGAGGGAAATGGCGCGGGATCGAATAAATGATTTGCAAGGCCGTGATCTCATCCCGGTGCGCCTCGATAAACGCCCGGAACGACTCGACCGTGCGGCGGGCCGCCTCGGTTGCCTCGGCGTCGAACCCGGCGCTCAAGACCCGGTCGGCGCTGACCTCGTCCAGCACCTGCTCGGAACGCCTCTGCCACTCCGCCAGCCGGGATCGCAAATCCGGGTCGGCTGCCAGCGGGCGGCAGGCCTGCTCTGCCAATTCGCGCGCGGCCGTCTCGATTTGTTCGGGGGAGGGGCGACCCACGTCGGGGCGACCCGCCGGGTCGCCCGTACAGGCCGTACGGGCAATTTCAATATCTTGTCCGCGTCGACGGCCTCCAGCAGCCCGCGGGCGATTTCCGTCAAATCGGCGCCGCCGGTATGCTCGCGTACTTCGGCCTGCTGGCCGCGGTCCAGGTGCTTTTCCAGCCGGATCAGCCGTCCGGCCAGCGATGAGAGCGTGGCCTCGTCCGAGACGCCCAGCGCGACCGCCTCCAGCAACTGCTTGAAGGAGGCGGAGGGCTTGCGCTCGAGCGTCTGCGGGTCCATCAACTCCTGCTCGGTCAGCCCGACCGCGTCCACGATGACGAAATGATCCTTGAGCGAGGCGTCGCTGGTCACGTTCAGCAGCTCGGTCGGCGAGACCACGCGCGTGCCGCGCCCGAGCATCTGCTCGTAGAGCAGGCGCGAACGCACCGCCCGCATGAACAGCAGTATCTCCAGCGGGCGGATGTCGGTGCCGGTGGCGATCATGTCCACCGTCACGGCGATGCGCGGGAAGTAGCTGTTGCGGAAGTCGCTGATCAGGTCTTCGGGCTTCTTCCCGCTGGACCTTGTAGGTGATCTTCTGGCAGAACTCGTCCCCCTTGCCGAACTCCTCCCGCATGATGCGGACGATATCCTCGGCGTGGCTGTCATCCTTGGCGAAGACCAGCGTCTTCGGGCACGAGCGTCCGCCCGGGGAAGATATCGATTGGCAGCCGGTCCCGGAACGTGCGCACGATGCGTGCGGATCTGGTCCACCGCCACCACCGCCCGGTCGAGCTGGGCCGGGTCGTACGACAGGTCCTCGTCCAACTGCTCCCAGCGCTGCTGGCGGGTCAGCCGGTCGCGTTTGCCCACCCACAGCCCGGCCTCCACCGTGGAGCCCGCCTCGCTGATCTGCGTGCGGATGCGGTAGACCGTGCCCTGCACGTTCACGCCGTCCAGCACGGCCCGTTCGCGCGAGTACTCCATCACCAGGTTCTGGTTGAAGAAGCCGAAGGTCTGCTTGGAGGGCGTGGCCGTCAGGCCGATCAGGAAGGCGTCGAAGTATTCCAGCACCCCCCGCCACAGGTTGTAGATGGAGCGGTGGCACTCGTCCACCACGATGAAGTCGTAGGTCTCGATCGGGATGGCCGGGTTGTAGCGCACTTCCTTGGGCGGCTGCTTGTCCAGCGCCGCGCCCATGTCGAACAGGGAATTTTCCTCGTTGGCCGGGTCGAATTCCGGCTCGCCGGAGAGCATCGAGTACAGGCGCTGGATGGTGGTGATGTGCACCTTGCTGACCGGGTCGAGCGTGTTCGATTGCAGGTGCTGGACGTTGTACAGCTCGGTGAACTTGCGCCCGTCGTCCGGGGTGCGGTACTGGTCGAACTCCTTGAAGGCCTGCCGGCCCAGGTTATTGCGGTCCACCAGGAAGAGCACCCGTTTGGCCTTGGCAATATTTGATCAGCCGGTAGACGAAACTGACCGCCGTGTAGGTCTTGCCCGACCCGGTCGCCATCTGGATCAGGGCGCGCGGCTTGTCGGCGGCGAAGGATTGCTCCAGGTCTGGTGATGGCCTCCACCTGCGCTCCCCACAGGCCGGCGGTGTTGAGCGGGTGTGCCGATGGCATCTCTCGTAATCTTCCCCGTAACGTCGCGTCCGTACGGGCGACCCGCCGGGTCGCCCGTACGCCGACGGTATCATCGCACCATTCCGCCAATGTTTCCGGGCGATGGAAGGTAAACACCCTGCGGGAACGCGGCTCCGGGTCGCGCTCATCCCGGAAGAAGGTCTCCACCCCGGTCGATTCGTACACGAACGGCAATTTGTCTGTGCCAATGTGCGGGACATTCTGTGGCAGCCCGGCCGCGTAGCTCCCGGCCTGTTCCGCCACCCCGGAGAGCGTCGTCCCGACTTTCTTCGCCTCCACCACCCCCACGGCTTTGCGATCCACGAACAGCAGGTAATCTGCAAAGCCGGTTTCCAGCGGGAACTCGCGCACCGCCACGCCGTGTGCGGCGTACAAGTTCATCCCGAGGCGGTCCTGTATTGCCCAGCCGGCGGCGGTCAATTGGTCATCAATATTTTCCCGGGCAATGGATTCAGGCGTAGGCATGACAAATTGATTTTACGGGGTTAGGAAGAAATGGAAAAGTGTTTTGCACCAAGGAGGTACGTAATACCCTCTACTATTTGGAATGATCCTTATGGATAGTGTATAGCAAAAAGGGCACAAAGTCAAAGGGAAGGTCATTGCTTTTTGCTTCTCATTTTCCCCCTTGCAAAATCAGAATATTTGTTCTATAATGGCTCTGTACCTGTTTCTAATAGAAGTGATTCAACCTTTTCCAGAAATCAAGTGACGGATATTGATCATAGCGAAGGCAATGTAATGCTCGTTCAAGAAATATAAGTCTCGACGGTCAAAGCGAATGAGCAGTGCTCGGAACTTATCAATCCAGGCGAAAGAGCGTTCAGAAGTGAAGCGGTGTTTGTAGACCTCTTGGTTGAAAATACGTTTACGGCCTCTTTTGTTCACCTTGCGGTTGCGCTTGTTCTCTGGAATGTTGGGTTTCAGGCCGTGATTGAAACAGGTTTTGCGAGCTTCCTGGGTGTCGAAGGCGCTGTCGGCATTGAAGTATGCGCCTTGGATGGATAAGCCTTGTTCCTTGATCCAACGGAAAGCGGATTGCAGATGTGGTTTGAGATTGTAGGCGTCATTGTGATTACCAGCTACCAGGCCAGTGGAAGCGATGATAAAGCCATTTGCATCCGTGATTGGCAAGATATTGGTCGTTTTTGCCTTCTTGCGCCCTTGATAAGCGACTGATTTGCCGCCTTTCTTGGCAATCGCATGAGAACCGTCCAAATTGAGTTCGGACAAATCCAGCAAATGCTGGATAGCTGCAATACTCTCTTGCCAAACACGTCGCAGACTTCCATCCTGGCTCCACTTGCGGAAATGGTAATACACGGCCTGCCAGCTAATCTCTTTTTTTGAAGGTCCTGAGGGTCTGCTTCAATGGCTAATCGCTCCCATTGGCAACCCGTGTGCAGACGATACAAAATGTAGTTGAAGACCTTGTAGAGCGGGATGCTGCACACATACCCGCGCCTGGCTTTACTCAGATAAGGATTGATATGTTCGTTGAACTGTTCTTCGGTTAAACTTATTGGGATAGTGCTCATAATTGGTATCCTTTCTACTTCAGCAAGCCAATTATGCTGCACTATCACTTTTTTGCAAAAAGGTTAAATCAGTTCATAATGAAATTCTAGCATATATGGCACTTTGGCAGCAGAGAGGCGATTAATCGCCATACATAGGACATTTTTTTCGAATGCTAAACAAGCACGTAGACCCCAGGCACACCGAAACCCATACCTTTGCCGCGTCCTTTTTAAGTCCCCGTAAAGAGATTTGTCTATGCCTGCCAGGAGATCCATGGCCGGACAGGGGTCCTTATTCCTCGTTATTTAGGCGTGCGCCGCTTGAAAACTATGAAACCATGAAACCATGAGACTATGAGACTATGAGACTATCGACCTATCAGACTACCCCTCGTTATTCCTCGTTATTTGGGCGTGCGCCGCTCGAAGACCATGAGACCATGAGACTATCGAACTATCAGACCGCCCCTCGTTATTCCTCGTTATTTGGGCGAGCACCGGTCAAAAACGATGAGACTATCAGACTACCCGACGAATATTCGTTTTTTTTTCGATACGCGGAACGAATAACGTACCTGCAGGGTATCCCACCCTCCCATCCGGCCAGTTTGTAACAATTCTCCTGTGCTTACGAACACTCTTTCCTGATTACCTAATCCCTGATTACCTGATCCCTGATTACCTGATCCCAATTCTCTATTCTCTGCTCTCTTTCCCTCTCAAAAACCGCTTGCACCTCTCCCACTTGCGTGCTATAATCTCATCAATGTTTTGCTTGACTTATCCCCGTCAAGATGACAAGTTGATTTTCTTGAGCCCTTACCCAACCCCTTAAAATCGAATATCCAAACAAGCCTGCTCTGGGGGGCTTGTCCTTGCCTCATTCCCATCCTTCCATAACCACTACTTTGAGAAAGCCATATGAACATTCTTGAACTGGAAAATAAACCCTTGGCCGAATTGCGCGACATTGCCAAGGAATTCAACGTTGTCAATGCCAACCGCCTGAAGAAAGAAGCACTGATCCTGTCCATCTGCCAGGAGGAGGCTGCCAAGCAGGGCATTGATATGCGCGGCGGCATCCTCGAGATCATGAGCGAGGGCATCGGTTTCCTGCGCTCGGCCCGCTACAGCATCAGCGAAGACGATGTCTATGTTTCGCAGGCCCAGCTCAGGCGCTATGAAATGCGTTCCGGCGACCTGGTGATCGGCCACGTCCGCCCGCCGCGCGAATCGGAGCGGCATTGGGGCTTGATCAAGGTGGAATCCGTCAACGGGATCGACCCGGAGGAGGCCCGCCGCCGGCCCCGCTTCGAAGACCTGACCCCGATCTTCCCCGACCGGCGCTTTGACCTGGAGACCAAGGGCGATATCCTCTCCACCCGCCTGATCAACCTGATCGTCCCGATCGGGCGCGGCCAGCGTGGCCTGATCGTCTCGCCGCCCAAGGCCGGCAAAACCACCATTTTGAAGCAGATTGCCAATGCCATTTCCACCCAATACCCGGATGTGCACCTGATGGTTGCCCTGATCGGCGAACGCCCGGAGGAAGTCACCGACATGGACCGCTCGGTGGATGCCGAAGTGATCGCTTCCACCTTCGACGAACCGGTCACCTCGCATGTCCGCACGGCGGAAATTGCCCTCGACCGCGCCAAGCGCCTGACCGAGATCGGCCGGCATGTGGTCATCCTGATGGATTCCATCACCCGCCTGGCGCGTGCCTATAACCTGGTGGTCAACCCCTCCGGGCGCACGCTCTCCGGCGGTATGGATCCCTCGGCGCTTGTACCCGCCCAAGCATTTCTTCGGCGCGGCCCGCAACCTGGAAGAAGGCGGCTCGCTGACCATCATTGCCACCTGCCTGGTGGACACCGGTTCCCGCCTGGATGACGTGGTCTATGAAGAGTTCAAGGGCACCGGCAACATGGAATTGATCCTGACCCGCAAACTCCAGGAACGCCGCATCTTCCCGGCCGTGGATATCGAGCGCTCGTCCACCCGCCGCGAGGATCTGCTGCTCGGCCCGGATATTCTCCAGCGTGTCTGGATCATGCGCCGCATGTATATCCAGATGGTTTCCCCGCCGCCCCAGGGGGCGGGCATGGACTCGTCCGTGGCAACCGAGGCGCTTCTGCAGCGTCTCAGCAAGACCAGGAACAATCAGGAATTTTTGGAAACTTTGACGGAAGGCTATGTAAATCTTATGGGTAAGAAACCGGATCTCCCCGCCTGTTTACCGGTATCTCATGGGGAGTGACGATCCTGATTGTCGTCGGCCTGCTTGGCTTTGGGTTCTGGCGCGTTTATCCCGTCGTCCGTATCTGCGGCAGCCCCGCAAGCCACTCCGACCGGGGAAAAAGCACCGACTGCTTTTTCGACTGCAATTGCCCCAGCAGCTTCCAGTAGCCGACTTGCAGGCCATTGTCCGGCAGGTCTGGCTCAAGACGGACATCACTTCCAAAACCACTTACACGGTCAGCGATTATACCGTCCAGCCCGGGGATGCCTTGTTCAGCATCGCCGCACAGTTTAATATCAAACCCGAAACCCTCTTGTGGGCCAACAATGATATTTTGCAGGGTTCTCCGGACAGCCTGCGGGTTGGGCAGGTGCTCAAGGTGCCGCCGGTGGATGGCGTTTATTACCAGGTCCAGACGGGGATACCCTTGCATCGATTGCCAAAAAGTTTTCTGCCAATCTGGATGATATTCTGAACTGGCCCGGCAACAATATTGACCTGACCACCCAACAGGTCACTCCGGGTGACTATGTGATGGTCCCAGGTGGGCAGGAAAAGGTGGTGGTTTGGGTTGTCCCGAGTGTGCCGAGCACCGGTGCATTGAACAGCGCAGGCAACCCGTGCGGCGCCGGACCGGTCGGAAGCGGCTTTATCTGGCCGACCGGCAACCATTATCTTTCCGGCAATGATTTCTGGTCGGGCCATCCCGGGATCGATATTGCTGCCGGTCTGGGCGCCCCGGTCTGGGCCGCTTCGGCAGGCATGGTGACCATCGCGCAGGGCGGCTGGAACGGAGGCTATGGAAACGTGGTCATGATCGACCATAACAATGGCTATTTGACGGTTTATGGCCACTTGAGCCAGATCAATGTGGTAGCCGTGCGAGGGAGTTTCCGCCGGACAATTGATTGGCCTGGCCGGCAGCACCGGCAACTCGACCGGCCCGCACCTGCACTTCGAGATTCGCCAGAACGGCGTGGCTGTCGACCCGTGGTATCTCCTGCCAGCACCATAGATCTTTGAACCCCGGTTTCCTGCCAGGAGCGCCGGGCTTTTCATAAAGTTATGGACGAACGCACCCTTCGTAAAGCGCTTTCGAATATCCCCCTGGGCGGCCTGCGCTATTTCGAGCAGACCGGTTCCACCAATGACGTCGCCCTGGCCTGGGCTGCCGGCGGGCGCTCCGGACCTGGCGCTGGTCTATGCCGAGGAGCAGACCGCCGGGCGCGGGCGGGGCGAAGCATCGCTGGTTTACGCCTCCCGGGGCGGCGCTGGCTTTCAGCCTGGTAATCCGGCCCTTGCCCGGCGAGGAGCAGATCAATCCCGCTTTTTTCAGCATTGGGGGCGCTGGCGGTTTGCGAAGTATTGGCAGCGCATGGGCCTGCACCCGGAAATTAAATGGCCCAACGATGTCCTGCTCAACCGGCGACAAGGTCTGCGGGATATTGGCCGAATCCGTCTGGACGGGAGAGAAAGTGGACAGCATCGTCCTGGGTGTTGGGCTGAATATCAAGCCCGAAGCGGTGCCTCCACCCGACCAACTCAATTTTCCGGCAACCTGCCTGGAGGCCGAGTTGCCGCCTGCCCGGCATGAAGTACCGGCTTTCGAACGAGCGGCCCTGCTCCAACAAATCCTTCAGGCCGTGCTGCACTGGCGCGAGCTGGTTGCGACCGATGTTTTCCTGCATGCCTGGGAAAGGCGCCTGGCATTCCGCGGGGAACAGGTGGAAATCTGGGCGGATGGCCAGGCAATCAGGAAAGGGCAGGTGGATGGCCTGGAGCAGGATGGGAGTCTGCGCCTGCTTTCTCCGCAGGGACAGGCCTTCACAGTGCAGTTTGGGGAAGTGCACTTGCGTCCGGTTGTGTGATATACTTTTTGGCGTGAGGTGACCCATGCTCGATAATCTGCGTAACCAAGCCACTTTCCAACCGGATGAAGAAGAGCCAGCGGAACGCCCAACCGGAACAACCAAAGCAGCCATGAGCCCCGCCGTTCTCTTGACCAGATGACCGGCACGACTGACAAGCAGCGATTGCTGCTGGCGGTCATGCTGCTGGTGATGGTTTGCCTGGTAGGAGTGATCCTTCTGTTGGTAACCGGGAAGGTTGTCCTGCCGATTCGGATACTAACCGAAAGTCCCGTTTATACAGGCACGGGAATCTTGCTGTTCCATTATTTAATCGGCAATTCGAATTGCCCACCGGCTTCGATGGGCAGGTTCCGCCGTTGGTGTTGGCGCCGGCTTTTTTGAGTTCGGCGGCGGCGATGCGGGCGATGGATGCCACCCGGTCCCCTTCCTTGATATCCATCAAATGCACACCGCGCGTGGCGCGCCCGGCCTGCTTCACATCCTTGACCTTGGTGCGCAGGACCATGCCATTGGCGGTGATGATGGTCAGATCATCGGCTTCCTGGACGACGCGGGCGGAGGTGATGATGCCAATCTTGTCGGCGGCATCACGGGCGATGGTCTGCACGCCGCCGGTGGCACGACCCTTGACCGGATACTCCGTCAGCGGGGTGCGCTTGCCGTAGCCCTGGGTTGTCACCAGCAGCAGATCCCCGCCTTTTTCGATGACTTCCATGCTGGTGACTTTGTCTTTGGTGCCCAGCCGGATGCCGGTCACGCCGCCCGCCGAGCGTCCCATGGAGCGGACTTCCTCTTCGGCAAAACGCAATGCCTGTCCCTGTTCGGTGACGAGGATGATTTCGTTATCGCCATGGGTCAGGCGCGCCCAGCCCAGTTCGTCGCCGTCTTCCAATCCGATGGCGATGATACCGGAGGGACGGACAGCCGCCAATTCAGAAAGGGCCATGCGCTTGATTTTTCCATTACGCGTAGCCAGCGTGATATATTCCGCGGTTTCGAAGTTCGGCACGGAGACTGCCGCGGTGATAATCTCGCCCGGCTCCAGCGACAGGACATTCACCAGCGGGATGCCTTTGGCAGCCCGGTCGGCATCCGGGATCTGGTAGACCTTTTCAGAGTAGACCTTGCCCTTGTCGGAGAAGAACAGCATGGTGTCCAGCGAACGGGCCGGGATGAGGGTCAGGATTTCATCCTCTTCCTTGGTCAGGTGGCCGGTCACGCCCTTGCCGCCCTTGATCTGCGAACGATAGGCGGCTGCGGCAACGCGCTTGACGTAGCCCTGGGCGGTGAGCGAGATAAGCACGGCCTCATCCGGCACGAGGTCCGATTCGCTCAAGTTTTCCACAGCCTCGACGGCGATGTGCGTGCGCCGTTCGTCGCCATATTTCTCGGAGAGTTCACGCAAATCGTCCTGGATGAGAGCCAGGATCTTCTTGGGATGGGCGAGCAGGTCTTCGAAGTGGGCGATCTGCTGTTTGACCTGTTTATATTCATCTTCGATCTTCTGGCGTTCGAGGGCGGCCAGGCGGCGCAGTTGCATATCGAGGATGGCCTGGGCCTGGAGTTCGGACAATTTGAAGCGCTTCATCAGGCGCTCTTTGGCCACATCGGCATCCGGGGATTCGCGGATGGTCTGGATGACGGCATCCAGGTTGTCCAGGGCGATGGTCAGGCCTTCCAGGATATGGGCGCGGGCACGCGCTTTTTCCAGTTCGAACTGGGTACGGCGGGTGAGCACGGTCTGGCGGTGTTCGATGAAGATTTGCAGCGCCCGCTTGAGCGGCAGAAGACGCGGCTCGCCATCCACCAGGGCCAGCATCTGCACGCCAAAGGTGGACTGGAGGGCGGTGTACTTGTAGAGCTGGTTGAGCACCTTCTTGGGCTGGGAGCCGCGCTTCAGTTCGATGACGATGCTCATGCCGCGCCGGTCAGACTCATCCCGCAAGTCAGAGATGGAGTCGATTTTTTCATCACGGACCAGGTCGGCGATGCGTTCGATCAAGGTGGATTTGTTGACCTGGTAGGGGATTTCGGTGATGACGATGCGGTAGCGGTTGCCGTTCATCTCCTCGATGTGGGCCTTGCCGCGCAGGACGATCCGGCCCTTCCCGGACCCGTAGGCGGCTTCGATGCCCTCCGTCCCGACGATAATGCCGCCGGTGGGGAAATCCGGCCCGGGGATGAATTTCATCAAGAACTCGATGGGCACTTCGTCCATCGTATCGTAGTTATCGATCAGGTAGATCAGGGCCGCGGCCAGCTCTTTCAGGTTGTGCGGCGGGATATTGGTCGCCATGCCGACGGCAATGCCGGATGAGCCGTTGAGCAGCAGGTTGGGCAGGCGGGAGGGCAGGACCAGCGGCTCCTGGAGCGAGCCATCGAAATTGTCGGTGAAATCGACCGTGTTCTTTTCGAGGTCGGCCAGCATTTCCTCGGCCATTTTGTGCAGGCGGGCTTCGGTGTAACGCATGGCAGCCGGGGCATCGCCATCCACCGAGCCGAAGTTGCCCTGGCCATCCACCAGCAGGTAGCGCATGGAGAAATCCTGCGCCATGCGTGCCATCGATTCGTAGACTGCCAGATCGCCATGCGGGTGGTATTTACCCAGCACTTCGCCGACGATACGGGCGGATTTCTTGAAGGCAGTATTGGCGCGGATGCCCATATCCTGCATGGCATACAGGATGCGCCGGTGGACGGGTTTCAGCCCATCCCGGGCATCCGGCAGGGCACGCGCAACGATGACGGACATGGCGTAATCCAGGTACGCCGTGCGCATGGTCTCGTCAATGTCTGCCATCTGGACGGTGCCGATGATCTTGTTTGACAGGTTCCGGGCCAGTGCCGGTGGGTTCGGGTTCTACCATAATTATTTCCTCACACGGTAAGGGCACAGCACCGCTGTGCCCCTACGGGGTATATCGAATTAGCGAATGGATTATACCGCAAACGGCTTGTCAAATTGGGGACGGACAGTTATAATCCCGGCTTGCTTGTTCGGGGCGTGGCTCAGTCCGGCTAGAGCGCTGCGTTCGGGACGCAGAGGTCGCCGGTTCAAATCCGCCCGCCCCGACCATCTTCCCCGCCGATCTGAAAAGATCGGCGGTTCTCCCTTTCGGGAGAACCTTACGGGTATGATAGCCGAAGAGGTGCATTATGCTGATCACCTACATACAAAATGCCATGCACATGGCCCGATATGAAATTTTGGAAGGGGACAAATATTTTGGGGAAATCCCAGGCTTCCAAGGCATTTGGGCACAGGCAGACGATCTCGAAACTTGCCGCGATGAACTACAAAGCGCCCTGGAGGATTGGTTGGTGCTCGGCCTACGTATGGGGCACAAATTGCCGGTCGTGGCTGGCATCCAATTGGTCCCTGAAGAGGCATGAGTCATGCCGCTGTTTGGTCCCATCAAACGGAAAGATCTGGTGAAAGTACTTCGGAGAGCCGGGTTCGACGGCCCTTTTGCCGGTGGGAAGCACGAATTCCTGATCAAAGGGGAATTACGGCTCGTCCTTCCTAATCCGCATCAAGGAGAAATTAGCAAGGATCTGCTTACTTGCATATTACGCCAAGCCAAGTTGAGTCGGGAGGAATGGGAGAGGTTGTAGCCAGTTCTACATAGGGGACTGGCGCAACACGGCCCGCCCTGACAAAAAAAGACTCCCAGATTTGGGAGCCTTTTTTGTTTAGTAAGAAAGCATTCGGTAACTCAATGCTGCCTCCGCCGGGGGACTAGCCCTTCGGGGCACCCGTAAAGTCCCCGGCTCAATGAAAACCGGCTTTTAGCCGCCTTTGCCTATTGTGCAGGCAGGCGGCTTCCAGAGCCTCAGGTGGAGAGTTTACGTGTACCACCCCCGACAGAGGCCTCCGGCGGCGAAAGCAAAGCCAGTTACCGAATGCTCTCCAGCAGTCTATCGAAGAACTCCATTCGAAAACAATTTTACCGCGAAGCCCGCTAAGAACGCCAAGAAAACCTTTAATTTAAACTGGCATTTACCATCACGAAACGCTACTCTCCGACAAGCTCCTAGTACAAAGAAAATTCGGGCAGCCAATTGGCTGCCCGATTGCGATTACTTTGTCTTCAAGTATTCACCGATGCTCCTGGCGGCTTTCCGCCCGCCGACCATGGCAGTGACCACCAGGTCCGGGCCGGTGACGCCATCCCCGGCGGCGAAGACGCCTGGACGGGTGGTGGCACAGGTTTCTTTATCCACCACACTGACCAGACCGTAATCATGGGTTTCGAGGCCGGGGGTGGTTTTGCCAATGACCGGGTCAGGCCAGTAGCCGAGGGCCTTGATGGCCGTGTCCACGGCGATGGAGAAGTTGGAGCCTTCCACCGGGACCGGTTTTCGGCGGCCCTTGGCATCCGGTTCTCCCAGTCTCATTTCGATGCATTCGATGGCGGCCAGGCGGCCATCCTCACCGGCAATGAATTTCACCGGCTGGGTCAGGAAGCGGTATTTTGCGCCTTCTTCTTTTGCCATCTGGCGATCCTTTTTACCGCCGGGCATTTCCTTTTCGGTACGGCGATAAAGGCAGGTTACTTCTTCTGCGCCCAGGCGCAAGGCGGAACGCAGGCAATCGGAGGCCGTGTCGCCGCCGCCGATGACCACCACGCGTTTGCCGAGCTGAGGGCGTTCGCGCTTGTTTTCGGGAAGAAGATTCGGTTCCGTGTTGGCGCGCATCAGGAAATCGGTGCCTTCGTAAACACCGGGAAGATCCTCGCCGGGGGTCTCCATTTTGGCATCAATGCCGGTGCCCACGCCGACAAATACTGCATCGAAACCTTCCTCGAATAATTGGTCGATCGTTTTGTCTTTCACCAATGTAGGTATTGCCAACGAACCTGGCGCCGGCTTTTTCGAAATCGCCCCAGCGGCAGAAGAACACTTCCTTGGCCAGTTTGAAGTTCGGGATGCCATAGACCAGCAGACCGCCGGGGGCAGGCTTGGAGTCGAAAAAGGTGACAGAATGCCCCTGCTGGAGAAGCTGCTCGGCGCAACCCAGACCAGCCGGTCCGGCACCGACAATGGCCACCTTCCTGCCGGTCGGTTTTCCAACCGGGATGGCCACCCCGGCCGTCTTGCGTTCGTAGCAGGTCACAAAGGTTTCCAACGGACCGCACAGGACCGGTTCCTGGGTCTTGTTCAGTACGCAGGAACCCTGGCAGAGTTGTTCATGCGGGCAGACACGCGAGCATATTTCCGGCAGGGAGGAAGTCTGGCGGTAAAGCTGGGCGGCCTCGACATAACGGCCCTGTTCGATCAGCCACATGGCAGAGGGAATGTCGTTATGGCAGGGACAGGCCAACATGCAGGGAGCCGGGTCGGGGCAGTGGATGCAGCGCGAGGCCTCCAGCATGGCCCGGTCAGAGTCAAGTGGAATGATCACATCTCCGAAATCACAGACGCGTTCCGTGGGCGGACGCAGCGACAGGTCCTGGTAGGGCATGTAGACGCGTGCTTTGCGGTCAATTTCCAAATGCTCGCTCGGAATCGTTTGCATAAGTGCCTCCGGCCAATACCGACAAACTCACACTAATTTGATATACATCATACTCAATCTTGGAGTGGATACACAGGTTTATATGTCATTATTGCTTGCGACGATTATCACAATGTAAATTGTATAAAAATCCTACTTCTGTCGGGCGCTTTTCCGAGTAAAAGGCAGTTCGACAAGTACATTCGTTGATAATAGGTGATGATTTCCAGGAAGTTCGAGATTCATTTCCGAATAAAAAGGTCATTGCTATAACGTGTAAGGTGAGAGCGTATAATACCGACCTATTCGTTTTGCATGACAGCATTGTCCTGTAATATGCGTACTTACTTATGACAATATTGTTCTCGGCTGACCTATTCAACTGACTCAATCGGGATCAGGCAGCGAGTCTGGAAGCGCGACGGTAGGTTGCCAGGAAACATCGAAGACTTAATTCTGCATCAAGCAATTTGCATGTGACTCTTCACAACTCTATTCGACATATTTGCCGGTACATTTCAGTGCGAAGTGAACCATGAATTTAAATTCTTTGATGGAGGAAGTTACAAATGAATAAACAATCTAATGGATCGAAGAAATCGCCGGGCAAGAACCTGGATATTCGTTGTGATTGTGGTTGTCGTGATCGCGGTGGTCGGAGTTTTGGTCATAAAGAAACGCAACAGCAGCACGACAGCAACCCATACCAGACGGTCCAGGCTGAGAAGGGTACCCTGACCGCCACGATCGGTGCGACGGGGACCGTCCGTTCCAACCAGACTGCCGTCCTGACATGGCAAAACACCGGTACCGTTGGCATTGTAAAGGTCAAGCCTGGGGACCAGGTCAAAACAGGGGATGTCCTGGCCAGCCTGCTCTTGCCGCCCGTGACCCAGAGCACCCTGGAATCCAACCTTGTCACTGCCCAGGAGAACCTGGCCGAGTTGACTTCCCCCGAAGCAATTGCGAATGCCAAACTGGCCATCACCACGGCACAGACACGATGTGACCAATGCTCAAACAGCGTTGAACAACACAGCAGTATTGGAAAAATGACGCCCTGCATCAAAATTATTATGCCAAGTTATGTCATTGCCAAGGACAATCTGGATAAGGCGCAGACGGCCTATGATAATGCACATGTAGGGCAATATATTAACAACGCCAATGAGGCAAATGCCTACCAGACGCTCTATAATGCCAAGCAAGCTTACGACACTGCCCATTATTATTACAGTGTCTATTCGCAGACACCGACCCAGCGACAACTGGATGAGGCCCAGGCGAACCTGGACCTGGCCAATGCCACGCTGAAGAACGCCCAAATCTACCTGGCGGCACTGACTGGCGGGGCTGTGCCTGCAGATGCCACCGGGACAGCCTTGCTCCAGTTCGAGCAGGCCAAGCTGGCCGTGCAGACCGCCCAGGCGAACCTGGATGCGGACAATGCTCACCGCCCCGTTCAATGGGACGGTCACCGAAGTCAGTGGGATGGTGGGCGATCAGGTGTCCCCAGGAACGACAAGCGTTCCGCATTGATGACCTGTCGCAGATGAAGGTGGATGTGCAAGTTTCGGAAGTGGATATCAACAGTGTCCAGGTCGGCCAGCCGGTGACATTGACTTTCGATGCGATCTCCGGCAAGACATATAACGGCAAAGTTGTGGAAGTGGCCCAGGCGGGTGATTCTGTCCAGGGCGCGGTCAACTTTACCGTTACCGTGGTACTAACGGACACGGACAAAAGCGTCAAACCGGGTATGACCGCCGCAGTGACCATCACGGTTAAACAGGTGAATAATGTGCTGCTGGTGCCGAACCGGGCCGTGCGCCTGGTGAACAACCAGCGGGTGGTGTATGTTCTGCGCAACGGACAGGCCCAGGAGGTTAATGTCACCCTGGGCGCCTCCTCGGATACGATGAGTGAAGTGGTTTCCAGCAATTTAAAAGCCGGCGACCTGATCATCTTGAATCCGCCCTCAACATTGTTCACCGGCCGAATGGCAACGGCGGTAGCGGCGGGGGACCTTTTGGCGGAGGCAACTAATGGGAGACCCTGTAATCGTTGCCAACAACCTGACCAAAGTATATAAAATGGGCGAGCAGGAAGTCTGCGCGTTGTGCGGGGTTTCCCTGGAAATCGAGCGCGGCGAAGTGGTCGCCATCATGGGACCATCCGGATCGGGCAAGTCCACGTTGATGAACATCCTGGGCTGCCTGGACCTGCCCACTTCCGGTGAATACATCCCTGGATGGTGAGGAAGTCTCGATGCTGAAAGATGATCAGCTGGCCGACATCCGCAACCGCAAGGTTGGGTTCGTCTTCCAGAGCTTTAATCTTCTCAACCGGACAACGGCGCTTGGGAACGTTGAACTGCCGCTTCGGTATGCCGGAATAACAACCGGCCGGAGGGACCAGGCACTGGAGGCGCTCGAAGCGGTTGGGCTTAAGGAACGGGTGATGCACCGGCCAACCGAACTCTCCGGCGGCCAACAGCAGCGCGTTGCCATTGCACGTGCCCTGGTCAACAACCCGGCCATCATCATGGCGGATGAGCCGACCGGCAACCTTGACTCCAAAGTAGGCAAAGAGATCATGACCTTGCTGCTCGAATTGAACCGTAAAAAAGGCACCACGCTGATCATCATCACCCACGACCCATCCGTGGCAGCGCAGACGCATCGGATTATTCACTTGCGGGATGGGTTGGTGGAGGCCGTATGAACATAGCACAATCCATCCTCGAGGCCCTGGAAAGCCTGAATGCCAATCGTTTGCGCTCAGGATTAACCATGCTGGGCATCATCATCGGAGTGGGGGCGGTGATTGCCATGCTGTCGGTTGGCCAGGGGGCACAGTCGTCGATCACCGGCGCGATCAGCGGGATTGGCACCAATTTGCTATTTGTCACTTCCGGCAACCAGGACTCAGGATGTGAAAAATCCGCGCCCGATCACCATGGAGGATGCACAGGCCATTGCCGATCCGCTGGTTTCGCCGGATGTAGCCGCAGTTGCTCCGGAGATCCAGGGCAGTGCTGATGTCACCGTGGCAAATGGAAAGCAGACCACCAATACCATCACCGGTGTTACACCGGATTACTTCGCGATGCAGAACTATACCGTGACAGAAGGCGCTTTCATTACACAGGATCAGGTCTTGGTCAGGCGTCCGTGGTGGTGATCGGCCCCAGTATTGCAGATAAATTGTTTGGCCGGCATGATGGTCTGGTCGGCGAGACCATCCGGCTGAATGGACAACCCTTTCACATGATCGGCGTGACGGCCTCGAAAGGAGGCGGTTCATTCGGCAGCCAGGACAGCAGCATTTTCGTCCCGATCAGTACTGCCCAGGCCCGCCTGATCCATCGTGCGTCGGTCAATGAAGTTGACTTGATCTATGTCCAGGCAACCAGCGCCGAGACGGTAACCCAGGCTACCGATGAGGTTACCCAGGTGCTGCGGCAGCGCCATCACACACCGATCGGCATCGACGATTTCACCATCTTTTCGCAAAAAGATATCCTCTCGATTGCCACGACGGTCACGGGTGTGTTCACCATTTTCATCGGCGGCATTGCCGGGATATCCCTGCTGGTCGGCGGGATCGGCATCATGAACATCATGCTGGTTTCGGTGACCGAAAGGACGCGCGAAATTGGCCTGCGCAAGGCACTGGGAGCGCGCAAGCGGGATATCCTGGTCCAGTTCCTGACCGAGTCTTCCCTGCTCAGCCTGTTTGGCGGTGTGATCGGGATTGGCCTGGGCTGGGCACTGGCGTTGTTGATCGGGCGCATCGCCACTGCGAGCGGCAACCCATTCAACCCGACCGTCAACCTCAGTTCGATCCTGCTGGCGACGCTCTTCTCGGCGGCGGTTGGCCTGTTCTTTGGAATTTACCCGGCCAACCGGGCGGCCGGCCTGGAACCGGTGGAAGCACTGCGGTACGAATAGGTATGAGAGACATCCGAGGAAGGAGGACTTCGGATGTCTTTTTTATAGGAAGGGAGGAAAAGATAAAAGGGAGAAGGATGAGTTGGAGAAGGAAGAGCGGAAAGGATGGGAAATAATTTAGGAAGTAAGAATGAATGGGAACGAGCAGGAATATGGGAGTAAAATGAGACTGATTTTGGAATGTGAATATTAGCACAGGAGAGTATTCATGGAACAAAAAATCCAGACAACTTAGAAGCATGCTCGAGGAAATCGCGGATCTCAACTATGTCTCTGCCCTGCTTGGCTGGGACCAGCAGACCTATATGCCGCCGGGTGGAGCGGAAGCGCGTGGCAATCAACTGGCTTTGGTCGGACGCCTGGCGCATGAGCGCGGCACTTCGCCTGAGCTGGGTAAATTGCTGGATGAGCTTAAACCTTATGCGGCCACTCTCGACCCCGATTCGGATGATGCCCGGCTGGTCAAAGTGACTGCGCGTGACTTCGATAAGGCTACACGTGTTCCATCCAGCCATATTGTTGCATTTGCCCAGGCGACCACGCTGGCCCAGCAGGCCTGGATGGAGGCCCGCCAGAAGTCGGACTTCTCCATTTTCCGGCCGCACCTGGAGAAAATCGTTGCCCTGCGGCAGGAGTATGCCTCCTTTTTCCCGGATTTCGACCATCCGTACGATGCTCTCCTGGATGATTTCGAGCCGGGTATGAAGACTGCGGATGTGAAGGTCATTTTCGAAGGCTTGCGTCCGAAACAGGTGGAACTGATCAAAGCCATCGCAGCAAAACCGCAGGTGGATGATTCCTTCCTGCACCAGCCGTTCGATGAGACCAGACAGTGGAGCTTCGGGGAGGAAGTCATCACCAAATTCGGTTACGACTGGAAGCGCGGCCGGCAGGATAAGGCTGCCCATCCTTTCACCACCGAATTTGGCATCAATGATGTGCGCATCACCACCCGCGTGGATCCGGATTTCCTTAATCCCATGCTCTTTGGCACCATGCACGAATGCGGCCATGCCTTATATGGCCAGGGTGTGGCCCCCGAATTGGAACGCACCGGCCTGGAAAGGGGCGCCTCGCTGGCCGTCCACGAGTTGCAGAGCCGCCTGTGGGAAAACCTGGTTGGCCGCTCGCTGCCATTCTGGGAATATTTCTATCCGCGCCTGCAGCAAGTTTTTCCACAGCTGGCAGGTGTGCCGCTGGAGAAGTTCTATAAAGGCATCAACAAAGTCAGCCCAGCCTTCATCCGGGTCGAAGCCGATGAGGCCACCTATAACCTGCATATCATGCTGCGCCTCGAGATCGAGATCGCGTTGCTGGAAGGCAAAGTGGCTGTCAAAGACCTGCCGGCCGTTTGGAATGCCAAAATGCAGGAATATCTGGGCGTTACCCCGCCGGACGATGCCAAGGGTGTGTTGCAGGATATCCACTGGTCCGGCGGTATGATCGGCTACTTCTCCACGTATGCGCTTGGCAACCTGATCTCGGCCCAACTCTGGGAGAAAATCAACCAGGATATTCCCGACCTGAACGAGCAGATTCGCGCTGGAAAATTCGAGGCCCTGCTGGCCTGGCTGCGCGAGAAAATCCATCGGCATGGAGCCAAATTCGAACCACAGGAACTGGTCCAGAAAGTGACCGGATCCAAGATCGACCCGGCAGCCTATGTGCGCTACCTGACGAAGAAATTTGGCGAAATATATGACCTGTAGGTAATTTGAAATGTGCAATCTCGGTTGGAAGAAAAAGAACTTTCCCCACGAAGTTCACGAAGGAGCACAAAGGAAAGTTAAGACATTACCTTCGTACCCATTGGCGTCCATCGTGGTAAAAGAGTTATCCTGACATTTTGCCTGTTCGTTTTCCTGACGGCCTGTATCCCTGAAGCGCCGACAGTGTTGCCGACCATGGCGCACTTTCCCAGATACGGCCACCCCGGCGGGGTTCCTGGTCCCCGATCCAACCAGCAACTCTCCCACTCCGGATATGGCTTCCCCGACACTGCCAGAGGCAAGCCCCACGCTCGAAGCGAGCCCTGATGTGGTCCCAACGGAAACTGCACGGCCTCTCCCGACCCTGAACCTGCCGCCGACCATGGCTGCGACCGCCATCCCGCAGCCATCCGCCGATTCGGGTGTGATCCAGTTCCTCAGCCCGGGGCCGCTTTCAATGATCGTTTCACCTGTAAGGGTCTATGGTTATGCCGTGCCCGGGTATGACAACAAAGGCACCCTGGAGCTTTACGGCGAGGATGGCCACCTGCTGGCCTCGAAGCTTTTGCAGTTGAATACTCCTTACAAATGGGCCAATTTCTACTGGGAAATGTCGTTCGATATCAATTCCGTTGGGGAATTGGGGCGGCTAACCTTGAGCACACAGGATGAATATGGGCGGGTGAATGCGGTGAATTCGGTCCATCTGCTTTTACTTGCAGAAGGCCCATCCATCATCAACCAGCCGGGCGACCTGAAGGAACGCTGTGTGATCGAACAGCCGGCTGCGGGACAGCGTCTCTCGGGCGGAGTTTTGACCGTTGTTGGGAAAATGCGCCCTTATAACAACCTGCCTTTGACGTTGGAACTGGTGGGCCGGGATGGCAGGGTGATCGGGACACAAGCGGTGGCCATCGTTCCAGTGACCGGCGATGAGGCTATCCCTTTTCGTGTAGATATGCACTATCGATATTTCCACAGCCGATGTGGGCATTACTGAGTGTCCGCCAGAATGACGACCGGATCGGCGGGTTAATGTATCTTTACAGCCAGGAGATTTTTCTCAATCCTTGACGCCTCCGGATGGGTGGTGTACAATACCGGCTCGCTCGAAGTGCCGAGATGGCGCACCCGACGCGGGGTAGAGCAGTGGCAGCTCGTCAGGCTCATAACCTGGAGGTCGCTGGTTCGAGTCCAGCCCCCGCAACTGAAAAAGACTCCTATGAAAAGGGGTCTTTTTTTTAGGTGCTGGTTCCTTTTTGCAGGGGATAAGGGAAGCCAACCCCCGCAACTAAAGACTTCCGATAAGGGAGTCTTTTTTTTAGAGGCTGGTTCCCCCGAAAGGGGAAAGGGGAGTCCAGCCCCCCGCCACTGGAAAAGACTCCTATGAAAAGGGGTCTTTTTTTTTAAGAGGCTGGCTGCCCCAGAAAGGGGACAGGGCAGAAGTAAATTTCACCACGACCCCGCTGAAGAACGCCCCGCAAATTACGCCCCGCAAATTACGCGGGACAGGCGGGACACCCGTAAGAACCGGGTGCAGGCAGGGCACGCGGGGCAAGCGTTCACGCAGGAACACCAAAAGTACTGGGGAATATGTCAGACAATTAGTACAAATGACTAACAAAAATGCAAGCGGCCTACATTTACAGACGGGAAAGGATAAGGTATAGTAAGCAACGGCTTGACCATTATTCAAGATATTTACATATATTTACGCACATTTTTTACACCCCCCCTGCATTTGTGTTATCCGATTTTGGAGGACTTGATGGACAAAATGGGCCAAGGGGTAAATGCGAATATGGATTTTATGACGGTGCATGACCTGGCAACGTATTTGCGCTTGAGCGAGGCCAAGATTTATCGCCTGGCGAACGCCGGGATGGTCCCGGGATGCCGGTTGGGCAAATCGTGGCGGTTCAAGAAGGAGTTGATCGATGATTGGATCCGCCGCGAGACGGAAGCAGGGTATCATATGGTCTTCCGGAACTAAAAAGGTTTCACCACGAAGGGCACGAAGGAGCACTTCTCAACACGAATTACACGAATAAACGAATTCCACTAAATATTTTGGGTATTATTCGCTCTATTTACCCATTTGCGGAATTCGCGTTGAAAAATGGTTAGTAGCATTGTTATTCAGTATGGAAGGTAACAGGGCACCAGACAATAAACCTTCCCAGCCTATTTATTATGGCAACAAATTGGTACGTTTACCGCAGCAAACCGAATAAGGAAGCTTTCCTGGCGGAGCAACTGGAGCTGCGCAGGATCGAGACGTTCTCTCCGAGGATCAGGGTGCAGGTCGTCAATCCACGGGCCCGGAAGGTCAGGCCGTATTTCCCAGGATATATTTTCATCCATGCCGACCTGGAAAAGACCAGCCTGTCCACTTTCCAATACGTCCCGGGAGCGTGCGGCATCGTCGTGTTCGGCGGCGAGATACCGAGCGTTCCGGATGGACTGGTGCACGCGATCCAGGCCAGGGTCGACGAGATCAATGCAGCGGGTGGCGAGTTGCTCGAAACATTGAAACCCGGTTCGACCGTGTTCATACATTCGGGGCCGTTCGCAGGTTACGAGGCGATCTTCGATGTGCGCTTGCCTGGGACGGAGCGCGTGCGGGTGCTGCTAAAGCTGCTGAAGAACCGCCAGTTGCAGGTGGAACTGCCAGCAGGGCAGATGCGGTTGAAAAAAGCCTCTCCCGCTTAACCCGGTAAGGCATACCGGGAGAGGTGGTAATAGCGATGTAAAGCAGACCGACAACGCGGCGTTGTCGGAAGGGCGGAGCATGCCAGGGGAAAGGTAATAAGGCAACGAGTAATCAGGTAATTAGGCAACAAGTAATCAGGTAATTAGGCAACAAGGCAACAAGGCAATAAGGGGGAGGGAGAAAGGGAGAAAGGGGAAAGGGGAAAGGGGAAAGAAAGAGCTTTAAACACTATTCCGCCAAAAGAAGCGGGAGAGGCGGACGCGAAGTCACGCGAAGGATAAAAGAATTAAAAGGTAGAAGGAAGAAGAGAGAAGGGTATGAAAAAAGCCCTCATCACCGGGATCACCGGTCAAGACGGTTCGTACCTGGCAGAACTGCTGCTCTCGAAAGAATATGAGGTGCATGGCCTGATCCGGCGCGCCAGCTCGTTCAACACGGCCCGCATCGAGCATATCTACAAGGACCCGCATAATAAAAATGGCGCCCATCTCCACCTGCATTACGGCGATGTGACCGACACGGGCAGCCTGATCGACCTGATCTACAGCGTACGCCCGGACGAGGTCTATCACCTGGCAGCGCAATCACATGTGCGGGTGAGCTTCGACCTGCCCGAATATACCGGGGATGTGACCGGCCTGGGGACGGCGCGCATCCTGGAAGCCATCCACAAGAGCGGGATCAAGACGCGCTTCTACCAGGCTTCCTCCAGCGAGATGTTCGGGGCTGCCAAGCCGCCGCAGAACGAAGAGACGCCCTTCCAGCCGCAGAGCCCGTATGCGGCCGCCAAGGTGTATGCCTACTGGATGACGCGCGACTACCGGCAGCGGTTACCAGATGTTCGCCACCAACGGCATCCTGTTCAACCACGAATCGCCGCGGCGGGGTGAGACGTTCGTGACCCGCAAGATCACGCATGCGCTGGCGGCGATCGTGGCCGGGAAGCAGAAGGAGCTATACCTGGGCAACCTGGAGGCCCGGCGGGACTGGGGCTACGCGCCCGATTACGTGGCAGCCATGTGGAAGATGCTGCAGTGCGATACAGGCGGACGATTTCGTGATCGGCACCGGCGAAGCCCACTCGGTGCGCGAGTTCCTGGACGAGGCCTTTGGCTACCTGAACATGGATTGGCATGAGTACGTCAAGATCGATCCACGCTACTTCCGGCCCAACGAGGTGGACTTCCTGCAGGCCGACCCGGCCAAGGCCCGGCGGGTGCTTTGGCTGGGAGCCGCGCGTCTTCTTCAAGGACCTGGTGCGCATCATGGTGGATGCCGATCTGGAACTGATCGGCCTGCAATCGCCGGGGGAGGGGGCGAAGATCATCGAGAAATACCACGGCGACTGGCACCGCTGGGACAGCCAGGTGGTTTCGATGGGGTAAATATTTTCTTACCACAAAGGGCACAAAGGACACGAAGGTTTTTCGGGTTTTTAACAGAAAGCACCGAATGAAGAGGAAGAATTATTTAATCTTCTAAAAACCGTCGTACCATTCGTGTGAATTCGTGGATAAAGGGAGAATTGGGTTTAGTTTACGGTATAATTTTACGCATGGAAGCTTGTTCCGAAAGGATTAATGGTATGGAAGATCTATTGAAGCGCATCACTTTTAATCAGCCAGTGTTACGAGGCAAACCTGTTATCCGTGGCCTGCGGATTTCTGTGGAGATGATCCTGGAATTATTGGCAAAAGGGAGCACCCACCAGGAGATCCTGGAGGATTACCCCCTGCTCGAACCGGAGGATATACAGGCAGCCCTGGCATACGCGCAGGTCCTGGTGGCTGGGGAGGTGGTTTTTGACCGGATGGCTGCCTGAATGAAATTCCTGGTGGACGTCAATGCAGGTGGTGCATTGGCGCGCTGGTTGGTGGAACAGGGCCACAGTGTGCGCCTGGTCGAGGAGGTCGATCCAAGGATGGGGGATGACAGGGTGTTGGAGTGGGCGTTACGGGAAAAACGTATCATCATCACGACGGACCAGGATTTCGAAGAGATGATCTGGCGGGAAAACAAGCAACATGCGGGCGTTCTGCGCCTCGAAAATCTACCACGTGCAGACCGGCTGGCGTTGTTGGAATATGTCTTGAACCGGTATCAGCCGGATCTTAAATCGGGGGCCGTCATTATTGCTTCGAGCCGTAAGATTCGGATCCGTAAAACAGTTCAATCGGGTAACGACTAACTGGTAGTGAGAGGGGGAAGGAAGATTTTCCCACGACCCCGCTGAAGAACGCCCCGCAAAAGGCGCAGGCAGGCGGGGCAGGCGGGCACCAAGTTTTTCCTTTGTGTCTCTTTGTGTCTCTTCGTGTACCTTCGTGGTGAGTCATTTTTTCTTTTCGGGTCAGGAGGATAATCATGGAATCCCAGCAATTATGCGAGATCATCCATTGGAACGACCAACCATTGGCATATATCCTCCGGCCAAACCCTCTGCCGGAGCATACCACCTTTATCACCCCGCCGGAGTTCAAACAGCAGGTCGGTTTCATCGTTTATCCGGCCGGCGGCGAAGTCAAGCGGCACCTGCACCTGCCCCTGGAAAGGCACCTGATCGGCACATCCGAAGTATTGGTCGTCCAGAAGGGGCGTTGCCTGGCGGATATTTACAACGATGGGCGCGAATTGGTGGCCACCCGTGAACTCAAAGTGGGCGATGTGATGCTGATGGTAGGCGGGGGGCACGGCTTCCGCATGTTGGAGGATACCGTCTTCCTGGAAATAAAGGTGGGACCCTTCCTGCCGGTGAAAGAGAAGGAACATTTTTAATTGCGGATTTGGGACTAAGGATTGGTGATTGAGGATTGTAGAATGGAAGGAATATAATCCAGGTTGATGAACCAGCAATAGGCCAGAAAGGGTTACAGGGACAAGTTCACGAAGGCACACCAAGGAAATAAAAGAGAAATGCACATCACTTCAGAAACCCGGATAGAACAGACTCAGGAGCACTGGGACCTGGATATCAGCCCCAAGCGCAACCTGCTCGACCTGCGCCTGGGCGACCTGTGGCGGGCACGCGACCTGGTGATGCTGTTCGTCTGGCGGGACTTCGTCTCGGTCTACAAGCAGACCATCCTGGGCCCGCTCTGGTATATCATCCAGCCGCTGCTGACCACCGTTGTCTTTACCTTCATATTTGGCAGTGTGGCGAAATTGCCCACGGATGGCCTGCCGCAGTTCCTGTTCTATATGTCCGGCACGGTGGTCTGGTCCTACTTTTCCGCCTGCATCACCAAGACCTCCGACACTTTCATCACCAATACCCAATTGTTCGGCAAGGTCTATTTCCCACGCCTGGCGGTGCCGGTCTCCATCCTGATTTCCAGCCTGATCACCTTTGCCATCCAGTTTGCTCTTTTTCCTGGCTTTCATGGGCTATTTTGCGCTGCGGGGCAGCCTGCTGCACCCCAACTGGTGGATCCTGATGACGCCGGTGTTGGTCTTGATGATGGCCGGGCTGGGATTGGGGTTTGGCATCATCATCTCCTCGCTGACCACCAAGTACCGCGACCTGCGCTTTTTGGTCACTTTCGGCGTGACCTTGCTGATGTATGCCACGCCGGTGATCCTGCCGATCTCTTCCTTCCCGCAGCGCTTCCGCTGGATCATCCTGGCCAACCCGATGACGCCCATCGTGGAAACCTTCCGGTTATGCCTTCCTGGGCGGCGGCGGAGCGGTCAACCTGCCCGACCTGGCCTATAGTTTTGGCTTTATGGTGGTGGTGGTCATCGTTGGGACGGTGATCTTCAACCGGGTGGAAGCCACGTTTATGGATACGGTGTAGAGGGAGGACGGAAGACCGGCCAGACAGATGCAGAACAAAACCGCTTCCTTGGTTTGGCTTTACGTTCTTATCTCGAAACCATTGCCTGTTGTGACCTGATCGAACGCCGTGAATACTTGTCAAAAGAATCCTTAATCCCTCTACGAGAACAAGGCCACATACTCTTTATCAAACTATCCGCAATGCGTAAAACGCTCAGAGCGTGACCGAGGACCGGAGACCGGTGACGGAGTGGTCCGTCCCCCGTCCCCCGTCCTCTGTCTTCCGTCTCCCGTCTCCTCTGTCTTTCCCGTGGTACAATTTAAAACCTGAGCTCAAATCGAACAAAAGGATGATATTGGTATGGAAAACCTGATGCAGCGAATTACCTTTAAAGAACATGTGCTGCCAGCGGGTTGGTTGGAGCAAAAATGAACACAATTACAATTAAGTGGAATATCCCGCGCGAAACGTTATTAGCTTTAAAAGGGTCTACCGAGGACGTTGGGCTGATCCTACGTATGGCTTCGGCTGTGAAACTTTATGAAATAGGCAAGCTCTCTTCGGGGGCTGCAGCGCACCTTGCTGGTACACCTAGAACGGTGTTCTTATCAAAGCTGGCAGACTATGGGGTGGATACTTTTCAACAGGACGAAGAAGAGCTTCAACACAGGACTTGTTTGAAAGGTGATAGCTGATAGCGGATAGCTGATAGCTGATAGCTGAAAGGATGTGTGAAATGTTGCAGACTGTTTGGGCAGTGATTCACAATGGGAAAATAGAACCACTTGAAGGGGTTGCTTTTCCTGAAGGCGCAAAGGTCATTGTGACATTGTTGCCTGATGAAGAGGAACCGTCCTTCTGGTTGTCTGCCAGCGAGCCTTCGCTCATCCAGGTATGGGGAAATACCGGGGACGATATCTATGCCGAATTACTCAAGAAATGATGTTGTTCTGGTCCGATACCTCTTTACTGATTTATCTGGAGTCAAAGTACGCCCGGCGGTTGTAGTGCACTCGCCGCATCCTTCGCAAGATAGTTTTGTAGTGCCATTAACCAGCCGGTTGGCAGCTCTCCAACCGGGGGAATTTGTCCTTGTGGATTGGGAAAAAGCGGGACTGAATGTTCCAACTGCAGTCAAACGTGGCATTTACACGATCCATCCCAGGTTGATAGCCAAATTTATCGGTCATTTATCGGCCAAGGATGCTCGCAGGTTGGAAAAAAGCCTGCGGGAATGGTTGGGATTCTGAATTTTACCCCCCTCTCTTCCCCGTCCTCCGTCCCCCGTCGTTCTTCCCCTTCTCCCTCTCCCCTTTCACCTTTCAGCTTAAAGCTTTCAGCTATTATGCCTCCCGTCATCTCCATCGACCACCTCTCCAAATCCTATCATCTGGGTCAAATTGGCACTGGAACTTTGAAAGACGATCTAAAGGTCTGGTGGGCCAAGAAACTTGGCAAGCCCAACCCCATGCTCAAGATCGGTGAGAAAGACCACGGCAACCGCGATGGTGAAACCATCTGGGCGCTCAATGATATCAACTTCACTGTCGAACAAGGCGAAGCGCTCGGCATCATTGGCCGCAACGGCGCCGGCAAGAGCACCCTGCTCAAGATCCTCAGCCGTGTCACCGCCCCTACCAGCGGACATGCGCGCGTGAAGGGACGCATCGCCAGCCTGCTGGAAGTGGGTACCGGCTTTCACCCGGACCTGACCGGGCGGGAGAATACCTATTTGAATGGCGCTATTATGGGGATGAGTAGACAGGAGGTGCGCCGCAAACTGGATGAGATCGTAACCTTTGCGGAGATCGAGCAGTTCATAGATACGCCGGTGAAACGTTATTCCAGCGGCATGTACGTGCGCTTGGCCTTTGCGGTGGCAGCGCACCTCGATCCGGAGATATTGGTGGTGGATGAAGTGCTGGCAGTGGGGGATGCCGAGTTTCAGAAGAAGTGTCTGGGTAAGATGGGGGATGTGGCGAAGGGTGGGCGGACGGTGTTGTTCGTAAGTCACAATATGGCGGCGGTATCAAACTTGTGTAATTTAGGGTTATGGCTCAACCATGGTCAAATCATGGAATCGGGACTAATCCAGAATGTAATAGCTCAATACAACAGGACAAGTATCAAACAAAAAAAAGAATATTCTTCGGGACCTGTAAAATATGTATCTGCCATTCAGAATGGGGAATTTATTGATATTTCTGTTGAATATAACGTTGATATTAGCATAGGTTCTCTCAGTTTTGGTTTTGTGATCAGCGATTATACGGGGCATAAAATTTGTGGCACGAATCAAAAAATTGACAATGTAATTGTTAACCAAAACCATTCCCATGCTAAAAAGACCCTGGTACAAGTTTCACAGCCCAAGCTTTTTAATGGGACTTATAAATTGTCCATTTGGCTGGGGAATGGATATAATGATTTCTTTATTGATACTGAATGTTTAGAGTTTGAAATATTGAATATGGCAAGTCCACTGCAACCTACTAATAGTGTTAATGAAAGTGGAGCAGTGTACCCAATCTGCGATTGGAATTTTTTTTGATTTTTACTTATATGGTGATATCGGTAGCGATTGTCTTGGTTTTGCTGGTGAGCGGGTCGTATTATTTCAAGCGCATGGGAAAAACCTTCGCGGATATCGTATAGTTTAGCAATTTTTCCGGAGACAAAAAATGCAGTTGTTTACAAAACTATTGGGTCAATCAATCACGAAAGTAAAAGATGAGAGGCTCAAAATTTCATTAGTTGCATTGACTTTGATTGCGTCAATCAGTACGGGTCTTTTAATAAGCGGCAGAATTTCTCTTCATAGTTTTGGTTTTCAGGTGACCGTCCTGGGCGGAATAGTTTTACTATTCGGGGGTGCGCCCGTTGGTTTAGCTGCGCTTTATGCGATGAGCTTTTTAGCCACTTGGTTTTATTTTGGAATATCAGGGTTAACCACTTTATGGACCTTAGGTCCATGGATGGGTATATTCCTGTTCTTGATTGGTATTGTAATCCTTTCAAAAGGTAAATTAGACCTGATACTATATGGTATTCAAAAGTGTTGGGGATTCGCTTTTTTAATCGCTTATACAATTTCGGGATTGATATTAGCGCCAGTATTTTATGATAATCCTATCGAACATATTAGTTGGACATTCATTGTAACCATGGCGGTCATGTGTTTGAGCGTTTTTATCACTTCCCCGTCGGCTAAGGTTTTCAAGATTACGAGCAAGTTGCTCGTTCTGGCCTTTTGGGTTATGTTCGTTCTATATTCGTATTTCTCCTTTTTTACTCGCGGTACGACCATTGTTAGATCAGGGATAGAATTCATGAGAGTTAATCAAGTGTTTGGGGGAGGAAATGACTCGGCTGGATTATTTGTCACTCTTCTACCTTTCGGTTTAGTGGTTCTTACCGGACGCAGATATTTAACGGTGATCAAGTGGGTTGTTTTATCGTTAGCCGCTTATTGTGTATACCGGTCTTTCACCCGGATGGCTTGGATTGACTTGCCGGTGGTATTAGGTGTATATTTCTGGATTTTGGGTGATAAGCGCACGGTTATTATTCTGGCGATTATGACTTTTCTCATTGCTCTTTATTCTTCTGTAGTACGCACACTTTTTAGCCAGATTTTACAAAGCGGTGGCATTAATCAATCTGCCCAAAATACGCTAGCTAGTCGTATTTATATTGCCTGGCTACCTATGATCCGTTTAACTTTGAAAAATTGGCAGACAATTCTAATAGGTTCCGGGGATGCTACTTACTTTCTTTCCTCTAATACCCCTCTTCAAGGAAATGTGCCTATCATGTCACACAATTTATGGGTGGAAAGGTTTGTTACTAGAGGGGTTCTGGGACTGGTTTTATGGTTATCTTATATGATTGCCATTCCAATCAATGCCATCCGGGCTATGCTCGCAGTGCCAATTAAGAGACGGGCTTGGTTTGCAGCTGGAATAGCCAGTTGGGTGGGTTATAATATTTACGCGCTCAGCGCAAATGCGCAGGTGGATGTATCCGTAATAACGAATATTCTGGCTGGCATTTGCATGTGGGCGTATGCCCGTTCGCTAAAAACGGAGCACAGCGTGGTCGCAAAGGGTGATTTAAACCATGGATGATTTCGCTATAAGAGTGGAGAACCTGGACAAGTTCGATCGCATTATCGCACAGCAGGAACGCCACCGGACTTTGCGAGCAACACTTGTGAGCTCATTTGTGAGGCCGTATTGTAGGACGCGCTCAACGTTCCAATATCCAAACGTTGAACCTGCCGATGATACCATTTGGGCGCTCAAAAGTGTAATCTTCAATGGCAATCGCCCTTCAAACTGCTGAAGGGCATTAACGCAAGCAGTATACCCGATCTGCGATTGGAATTTTTTGGGATAATAGATATGATGAAAGTGAGCCATTCATGCGTTGCGCCATTGTAAGCGACTATGGTGATGAAGGAGGAGCTGCCATTGCTGCAAACCGGCTGTGTACTGCCCTCCAAAACCAATCTGTGGAGGCGAGGCGCTTTGCTACTTTGCACTTGGGATCAATTCAGGACTCAATTGGTGATTGGTCGGTTCAACCCAATTTGTTTATCCGATTGGCGAGTAAATTCGCCCGGAAGATTTCAGACCAGGATTGGAAAACGATCTGGTTGAGATCATCCCGTGTGCAAAAGTTGGTATATAGGCTGCGGGAGTACAAACCCGACGTTATCAGCTTACACAACATCCACGAGGCGGGTTTGCAGCCTGATCTTCTAAGACAACTGGTGCAGATTTCTCCGGTAACCTGGACGCTGCATGATATGTGGGCTTTTACCGGCGGATGCACTCATGCGCTTGGATGTACGAAGTATATCGAGGGCTGTGATAAGGCCTGCCAATGCCAGAGGAGCGTATCAAAACAAATCGGGCGAAGTGTCGGGCGAAATTGGAAATTGAGGCAAAAAATTTATGAAGAAATAGACAATCGAATGGTTTTCATTACTCCCTCGCGCTGGCTTGCGAAAGAGGGTAAGAATGGGCTATTGAGTCAGGCTGATATTCACGTAATCCCCAATGGTCTTGATATTAAGGAGTACTACCCTCTTCCAATTACACAAGCCCGCACAGCCTTAGGGCTTCCCCCGCAGGTAAAAATCGTACTTTTTTCTGTTGCTTGGTTATCAAATCAATTAAAGGGTTTGTTTTACATTGTGGAAGTGCTAAATGAGCTTGCAGCGCGTTACCCAAAAATATTATTTCTTACCATTGGAGACGGTACATCAAAAGACACATTTTCTTCGTTGAAAGTAAAGCATATTCACTACGGAAGAGTAGATAACGCTAATTTCATGCGTTTATGTTACAACGTAGCAGATGTATGTGTTCTTCCGAGCTTAGCTGAAAACCTCCCGAATACTTTGTTGGAGGCGTTGGCCTGTGGCATTCCCTGCGTGGGATTTGATGTGGGTGGAGTTAGCGAGATCATCCGACCGGGTGAAACGGGTTTCATAGCGGAGCCGAAAAATATCGAAAGCCTTTCCCAAGCCCTCCGACAGGTACTTGATCTAGGACCGTATGCTAGACAAATCCTCTCACGGCGTTGCCGGCAGGTGGCTGAAAACGAATACAATCTCGATCTGTATGCCAGACGACATATTGATTTATTCGAAAGGTTGGTGAATACCCTATGACCGATTGGCCCCGCATTTCAATTGTTACCCCCTCCTACAACCAAGCTCCATTCTTGGAGCAGACAATCTGTTCCGTGCTAGATCAGGGTTATCCCAACCTTGAATACTTTATCATGGATGGGGGTTCGACTGATGGCAGCGTTGAGATCATTCGTAAATATGCGCGTTATTTCACCTATTGGGTAAGCGAAAAGGACCGTGGACATTCTCATGCTATAAACAAAGGCTTTCAGCGAGCTTCAGGCAATATTCTAGCTTTCATTAATTCGGACGATTATTACCTGCCAGGAGCGTTTAGGTATGTTGCACAAGAGTATTTGCATCAACCTTTCGATCTTCTTGCCGGTACTTGCCATTACGTGGATGTTGACGGGAATTTAATGCAGGTGGTAAAAAGATACCCGTCATGTTTGATGGATTTCATGGACATTCCTCGAGCCAAACATGTTTTTCTGACACAACCGGAGGTTTTCTTGAACCGAAAAGTATTTGAAAAGATTGGTGGTTTTCGTGAGGATATTAAGTATGCTATAGATCGGGAGTATTGGATTAGAACCATGGCTGCCGGTTTCTCGATTTATCATATTACTGACGACCTTGCTTGTTTTCGTGTCCATGACGGTACCAAGACTAGCGATGAAATTAGTGGTTATATATCGATAATTGGTTTTGTCCGAGAGTACATGCAAAAATCGGATCTTTACCGGTTAGACAACAGAGACCTTTTCAGGATTCGTAAGGGCATTCAATGGGCAATTGAAAGGCTAAATTACTTGAAGGCTTATAAAGCTTCACAAAACGGCGATCTTATCACCGCTTTCTCATTATGGTTCTTAGGTACTGTTTCTTATTTCCCGTTTTGTTTGTTGGATCTTTCGTCGCTAAGGTGGTGGAAAAAGATAGTGACAAAAGGGTATGATGAATATTTAAACGAGAAAAAGTAATGCCATGTAAAAGAATTATAGATATTTCTGAGCTATGAATATCAAGATATCAGCTATTATTTGTACGTATAACCGAGCATCGTACCTTCTCGAGGCATTATCTAGCCTGGCAAATCAAATGATTCCCTTGGAAGAATATGAAGTTATTGTTGTGGACAATGGCTCTACTGATAATACAAAGCAGGCCATATCCGGGTTTTCCATGCAACCAAATATCCGATACATCTATGAATTTGAATTGGGTTTATCACAAGCGCGGAACACGGGCTGGCAAAATGCTAAAGGGGAATATATTGCTTACCTAGATGACGATGCAATCGCTGACCAAGCGTGGCTTGCCAAGATTGTAGAAGTATTCGAGATTGTGAAGCCCCAGCCTGGATGTATTGGAGGTAAGGTTTATCCAATCTGGGAAGCTCCACGACCATATTGGTTATCTGACCATCTGGCTTCCTGGCTGGCGATTCTCGATTATTCGGACACTTTTACTACTTTAGATGACCCAAGCTGTCTAGTTGGCGCGAACATTGCCTATCCCCGGCATCTTCTTGAAACGTTGGGGGGATTTAAAATATCTCTTGGCAGAAAGGGTAACAACCTTCTGTCTAATGAAGAGAGTTCTATTACATAATCAACTGATAAAAAAGGGTTATTCTTGTATTTATCATCCAGAAATCATCGTTGGACATCATGTCCAGGCGTGCAGGCTTAACCAAGCTTGGTTCAAACGCCGGTTGTACTGGCAAGGCGTTTCCAATGCTATTCTCCAAATTATCCAAGAGTTCCCCTACGCCATCAAGACGAGCATTAATGGCGATATGGGCTACACTAAGGGCACTATCTCCGCAAAGATTGTTTAGTTTGGCAGTACCAACGGATGATCCGCAACGTTTCGAAAGGAAATGTTCGGCTTTTGGACAAGTGGGTTATCTTCTGGGCTTGTTAGGTTTGGCAGGATAAATGATGATTACCAGACCAAAAATTTTGTTTGCTACCCCTGTTCTGCATCACCCACCCATGGGAGGTCCAACCTTACGGATTGAGAATTCGATAAAGGCTCTTTCGCAGATATCCGACTTGTATATCTATAACAGGGTCAGCCCGGAAAAATCGGGCGGAAACAATGCATTTGCATTTTATAGACAATATTGTCAAGGCTTCTTTTCGGCTCCTTTCGCACCGGCCAATAGATATACCCGTTTTCTTACCCGGGCTATAAATGCAATTTCCAAAAGAACGCTAGGTTGGCAGGTGATCAAGACCGGTTGGGAACCGATGATCGAAGATTGGGGATATTTATTGGCTATCGCCGATGAGATCTGCCCAGATGTGATTTGGTTGGGTTTTGGCAATATCTCCTATCCACTTCTAGAGTTTCTGAAGAATCATTCGAACTACAAGGTTGTTACAGATACAGATTGTGTATGGTCTCGGCTCATTCTGAGACGATTGCCATATGCTAGAAGTGGAGTAGAACGTAACGGCATAGAGAAAATAGGCAGCGAAAAAGAAACAGAAGAACGATGGGGAACAAAATTAGCGGATGTAACCACTGCCGTATCTGATGTTGATGCACAGTACTTTAAGACTTTGGCTAAGGATCCTAACCAAATTCATATCTTCTCCAATGCAATAGATGCTGCTCTCTATCAACAGGCACCGCTACCAGCCGAGGGTCTGAAAAGACCCTGCATGTACCTCGCGGGTACCTTCATGCCAGGGAATGCCATGGATGATGCGACTCGTTGGGTTATCCGTTATGTTCTTCCTTCGGTTCGAAAACAGATACCTAATATACATCTTTATTGCGTCGGCATCGGCTCCGACCAAGTCCTTTCCGACATCAGGGATCCTGGAATAACTATTACTGGTCGATTGGACTCTGTACTACCTTATTTGTGCCATGCTGATATTGCCCTGGTACCTTTGAGGTTCGAATCTGGTACTCGCTTCAAGATTTTGGAGGCAGGCGCCTGCGGGATTCCAATTGTCTCCACAACTCTGGGAGCGGAAGGTATTCCAGTGATGCATGAAAAGAATATCCTGATTGCGGACGCACCGGAGGAATTTGCCGGTTCAATTATCCGGATAATGCAAGATCGTATGATTGCCGATATGCTATCCAAAAATATGAAGAGGCTTATCCTTGATAAATATGATCTCCCAACACTTGTGCAGGAAGGACAGCGCATTTTAGCGTATCTGATAAACGATTACACGTCGGTTAAAGCAGGTGGGAGCCTTCATGAATAATGCTATTAAGCCCATTAGAGTGCGTATCGTTCTAAATGAAAGCGGCTGGATGTATGAGAAGTTCTCGTTACGGTTAGTAGAGAACCTTACCAATTGGAATGTTCAAGCAGATATTGCTAGCCAGCCTTCTTCGGGAGCAGACATAAATCATTGGATGCATTTCCAAGATTTTAATGCCAAGAAAGGGGAATATCATTCAAGGAATACTCTTTGGGTTGACCATGTGGATCGGCCGGTCACGTTTTGGTACTTGAGTAGCTCCTTGAAAAAGGCCGATATGGGAATTTGCATGTCGCGCATGACGTTGGAAGAATTGGTCAGGCGTGGGATAAAACGGGATAAGTTGTGTTTTATTTCGCCAGCGCATGATGGAAAAATGAAACCACGGCGAATCATCATAGGGATTACCAGTAGGTTACACCCAGGTGGGATCAAGAACGAGAAATTGTTGACCAAACTGGCGGGAACGATGACCTTGGGTGTTTTCCATTTTGAGATCATTGGCCGTGGCTGGGAAAAAATTATTCCCTATCTGGAGAAGGCAGGAGCTACGGTTAAAAACTTTTCGGGTACGGAAAACGGCATTGAGGATTATAAGATTAATCTCGAACGTGTTCCAATGTTTGATTATTATCTCTACCTGGGGTTCAATGATGCCTCGTTAGGCTTTCTAGATGCTTTGGCCGCAGGTGTACCTACAATTGTAACGCCGCAAGATTTTCACCTGGACATAAACGGAGGAATAACATACCCATTTACGAATCTGGAGGAATTACGCGAAATATTTACAAAATTGTCCCAGCAACGCCAGAACTTGGTAGATTGTGTGGCTGGTTTAACTTGGGATGAATACGCGAGACAACACGCTCTTGTCTGGCGGTCTATCTTGGATGACGGGCAGCAAGGCATCTCGAATCTATTACATGGGGAAACGGTTTATACCACGCCGTTGCCACGGAAGCTTGGTAAGGAAGCACTGATAACTGATTTCCGGTTTTACACCAACACTAACTTACATCTTTTTCACGCAGATTGGCAATTATTGTTTAAGATGTGCACGGGCATAGAGCCCTCTAAGACTTCCGTGTGGAGATTCTTGAAGCGGTTGGTTTCTGTGAAGCAGACTTGAGGAAATATTTCATGAAGATACATGGATGTAGTGACCTTTATACTTTATCTACTTGCAACACGCCGCTGAAGTGCGTTGCCTAGGTCACTCTACCAATAGGAATGTCTGGAGATGAATTGTGAATAGCGTTATCGTTATTTCAAGATATTGTTTAGTGAAATGGTCGTGGAAAATATTGGTGCTGAGAGTCAGTGTTGTTATTCCTACATAAACCACGAAGGAGATAGAGATGGAAACCATTTATAAAGATGGAACGTACTATAAGAACCACACAACGTGGGGGGAAGAAGACTCTCTGTGGAAAGCCGAACAAATAATCAAGATGCTCAAAAAGCACAGCATTAATCCGTCAAGGGTATGTGACGTTGGTTGTGGATCTGGTGGGGTGCTTAACTGTTTGGCAGATTATTTTGGAGAAAGTGTTGCATTTTGTGGGTATGATATTTCCCCACAGGCTTTCGAGATTTGTAGTAAGAAGGAAAAAAACAATCTTCACTTTTATCTAAAAAATATTTCAGATGAAGAAGACCCAGAAGTTCCAGCATTCGATATGGTGATGGCCATTGATGTATTCGAACACGTTGAGGATTACTTTGGATTTTTGCGAAAACTGAAGAAAAAAGGGGCATACAAAATATTCCATATTCCTCTCGATTTGTCTCTCCAATCAGTTTTGCGTAGTTCACGTATTTTGAAATCAAGGTCATCAAGCGGCCATATACATTATTTCACTAAGGAGACTGCTTTAGCGATTTTGATAGATATGGGCTACGAAGTGGTGGATTATTATTATACGAATAGTTCAATTGAACTTCCGAATCGCGGTTGGAAAGCCAACCTAATGAAGTTGCCAAGGATGTTTTTCTTTTCAATTCATCATGATTTGGCGGCTAGAATACTTGGCGGCTTCTCGTTATTGGTTTTGGCTAAGTAGCAAATCGCCAACCCATTAAGTGGGTTGGCGATTAACAACTGCCAAAGCAATGGAAAATTATTAAATGCCAAGAGTCAGTGTTGTTATCCCTACCTATAATCGTGTAGCTTTGATTCGGGATGCACTTGAAAGCGTATTCGCGCAAACTTATCGCGATTTTGAAGTAGTTGTTGTGGACGATGGCTCAACGGATAATACACGAGATGTACTTTCCGCGTATGGTGAACAGATTTGTGTCGTATCCCAAACCAATCAGGGCGAGGCTTCAGCACGAAACGCTGGCATACGTGAGGCTAGGGGTGATTTTGTAGCGTTCTTAAACTCTGATGATCTCTGGATTTCCACAAAGTTAGAGCGCCAAATGTCTTTACTGGATGCAAACCCAGATCTGGTATGGGCATATTCAGATGCCGAAAGTTTTGATGGCGATACTGGCCGTTCACTTTACCTTTTCAGCCAATTAGTCCGATTGAACCAAGGAAAAGTATTGTCTCATCTTTTTATTAATAATTTCATTGCATCTCCTACCCCCATTATACGAAGAGATGTTTTCAGTCAGGTTGGTGATTTTTGGCATTCACCTAAAGGCACAGATTGGGATATGTGGCTTCGCATTGCCAGGCTTCATGCTATTGGTTTGGTAAACCAACCGTTGGCTCGTTATCGTGTGCATCGGGGAATGGTCACTTCCAATCAGAGTTATATATTGATGTATCAGGCCTTTATGGATGTGATTCATCGAGCAATAGTACGTGACCCTGAGATATTGATACCACTTAAGAATCAATCTATGGCATGTCAATTTATTGGTATAGGGCGTTTAATGGCAAGGAATGGCGATCGGGCTGAAGCACGACGAATGTTTTTACAAGCAATCAGGCTAGAGCCGAATTGCAGAGAAGCTTATTTGTATTGGATAAGTTGTATGGTTGGTGAATCGGCGCTCCATTTTGCTACTCAACTTCGGCGTCGGTTGCGTAGAAAGAACAGTTAATTAAGCGATAATTTGACCTTACGTGAACAATGATAAAGCCAGGGACGCCTCTCTGACTTGGACTTGAAAATAATTCCATATAAATTTAGCAAAGCCCTTTAATATCTTCTTCTTAGGTGCATGGATGTTTAAAGTACTAGCAAAATTATTTATTTTTTCCCGAAAGATAATCCGCCGCATTAAGGTAATCCTTCTTCGACAAGCTTTCAGGCGGCATGGTAAAAAATTCTATTTTGATCCAGATGGAATCTATTCTTTTGATACAGTTGAAGTAGGAGATGATGTCTATATTGGCCCTGGCGCTTGCCTGCAAGCATCTCGTAGTGGCATACAAATCGGAAGCAAGGTCATGTTTGGTCCATGTGTCACGATTATTGGCGGCGATCATAATACATCGGTAGTTGGGAAATACATGAAAGATGTTAGCGAAAAAAGACCAGAAAACGATCAAATGGTTGTGATCGATGATGATGTATGGGTAGCTGCAAAGGCGGTTATTCTTAAAGGTGTACATTTGGGGCGAGGCTGTATCGTAGCTGCCGGGGCTGTAGTTACTCGAGAAGTCCCCCCATACTCAGTAGTGGCAGGAGTGCCAGCCAGAGTGATATCTTTTCGTTTTGATGTTGATACCATTCTGGAACACGAAGCCTCCTTATACCCTCCAGAAAAGCGTTATGATCGTGATTATTTGCTCAAAATGCAGAAAAAATTGGCAGGAACAGTTGAATAGGGAAAAACAATATCCTCCGGTAGCTTTGGTAGGTCCATATCCGCCTGTCATTGGCGGAACCGCATCGTTCCTGAGTCGCCTAGTTCCCCAATTAGAACAGAAAGGGATTAGTTGCGAAGTATTTAACACACAAAAAGGTAATCCTGGTACTGGTATTTTAGAACGGTTGAGGCGGCTCTTATTATTCTTACGGGTCGGCTGGAAAGTGTTGTTCTCTCAATGCAGAATTGTTCACTGTCAAGCAGTCAATTGGGCTAATTTAATCGGAAATGCAATTGTCTTGATTCTGAATCGCCCCTTTAAAAATACAGTATTAACCCTCCACGCGGGAGATTTGCTTTCGAAATTAACTGGAAAGCGAATTTGCCTAGTTGCCAAATTACTTCTAAGGCTGCCGCAGGTTATTACCACTGTCACACCTGAATTGAAAGACGCTGTGCTCAATTTAGGGGTAAAACATGTATTTTTTATACCCAACGATTTATCATATTTGGACAATATTAAAGGAATAATTCCTGAATATATCCAAGCGTTTGTGACTATTCACCAGCCTTTGATAGTTACTGTTGGCGCCATGGAAAGGGTGTATGGGGTAGATGTTCTGGTTCGGTCCATCCCTATTTTAAAGAAACGTTATCCTACTTTAGGCGTGATAATCATTGCCTATAAATCAATCAATCCAGTTTATAAAGCAGAAATCGAACTATTAATATCAGAACTAAAACTTAGTAATCAGTTTATTCTTCCAATGGTACTATCAAATGTGCAAGCAGTTGTGAAACTAGCAGATGTCTTCGTGCGCCCTACAATGAGTGATGGGGATTCGATCGCTGTCCGTGAAGCGGCATCTTTAGGCATACCCGTGGTTGCTAGTGATGTGGGATTCCGTCCCGCGGGTGTAATGTTATTCCCGGTAGGAAATTTTGTGCAATTGGCGATGAGAATTATAGATGCCTTATCTTATCCTTCCAAAATAAATGAACAGTATAAGTCATCAGATCAAAGGACGGTTATGAAGTATAAACAAATATATGATTTCGTTTTGAACAAGCAAGGATCAAAGAAATTAGACATTAATATTGATTCTTTTCCAGGAGGAAAACCATGATTGATCGTCTTTCTGTAGTGGGTTTAGGGAAACTGGGACTTTGTTTGGCCACCTGTTTTGCCGAAAAGGGCTTCGAGACAATTGGAATAGATATTAACGATAAAGTTGTTGAATCCATCAATCAGGGCATTTCCCCCATAAATGAACCAGGGTTGGATATTCTAATTGCCAGACATGGGGACAATCGCCTGCGCGCATCCTTGGATTTTACGGAAGCAATTGAAAGTACAGATATCACGTTTGTACTCGTTGCCACACCCAGCCAACCGGATGGTAGCTTTTCCAACGAGCAAGTGGAAGCGGCTCTGAAAGCTTTGGCTCTAGCTTATAAGAACAGTGCAAAACCGTATCATTTGTTTGTTATAAGTAGTACGGTCATGCCGGGTTCAACCGAGGAAAGTTTTATACCTATTTTGGAAAAATATTCGGGTCGAAAGCTTCATACTGATTTTGACGTGTGCTTTGATCCGGATTTCGTTGCCCTGGGAAAAGTGATCCAAAGATTTTCTCAACCCGGATTTGGTGATCATTGGGGAAACTTCGCCAGAAGCCGGCTGCCGGGTTGAAGCAATTCATCGCCAGATGTGCGAGAATAAACCGCAAATTTCACACATGTCTATTATCAGTGCAGAAATCGCCAAAGTATGTCTCAATGCTTATATTACCCTGAAAATCAGCTTCGCAAACTCTATGGCAAATTTGTGTGAGCAAATTCCAGGAGCTGACGTGGATGCGATCACGCACGCTATTGGCGCTGATAAACGGATATCACCGTATTACTTCCGGGGCGGATTGAGTTTTGGCGGTACCTGTTTTCCTCGGGACGTCAGGGCATTTCTTACCATGGCCAACAAGTATGGTATTCCAGATGATATTATGCAAGCGGTTTCCCATATCAACAGGTATCAGGATGAGCATTTATCCGAAATTATTTTAAGAGAGTTGGATAATAACGATCGCGATGGCAGGATCGGGATCCTGGGATTGTCATTCACGGTCAACACACCTGTGATTACTGAGTTGCCCTCCATAAAATTAATTCATGAATTAATAAAACATGCTAGACATGTTATCGTCTTTGATCCATTGGCCTTGGAAAACACACGTGTCGTATTTGGCGATGCCATAGAATATGCGAGTTCTGCCGAGGAATGTCTGGAAAAAGTGGATATTTGTGTGGTAGCCAACCGTGATAAGGAATACAAACATGCTGTCGAAGCGTATCTTCCTTGTAATCCGCTCATTGTAATCGACTGTTGGCGAATGATCGATCCTTCATGCATAGATGACCATATAAAACTTATCCCGTTAGGGAAATATTCAACTGGCAACCAAGATGAAATTCAGAAGGCTAGGATGTCTTTGGGTGAAATCGCGAGCAGATTATAAGTGGGAGAATATATGCGTATTTTGGTGTTGAATCATCAAGTCACGTGGCGCAGTCGTTATTTGAGAATCTTATTATTGGGGGCAATACCTGGCCCGCAGAGGACATAATGTTACTATTGTTGAAGTCTCATCCGCCAGACACTGGGGTTTTGATATTCGCGAGCAAGATGGTATGACCTTGGTTGGATCGCCAGATATGCTCATTGGAAAGGCGAGGAATGGATGGGATCCTTGGGATGTTCTTAATCGTGTCATTTATACGCTCCCGAAGAAATTTGACATTGTTCATTCCGTCGACTCTCGGCCAGTGGCCATCCTGCCTGCATTATTGTGTAAATATTTTCGAAGTACAAAATTGATCTTGGATTGGGGGGATTGGTGGGGGCATGGTGGGGCCATCCAAAGCCGTGCCACCAGCCTGCTTGAGTACGCCTTTGCGCCTGTGGAAACCTTATTCGAAGAAGCCTTTAGAAAATATGCAGATGGTTCGATTGTTTTAAGCTCTGCACTCAAGCAACGTGCTGTATCATTGGGCGTAAATCCAAAAACGATCCTTCAAACGACTACCGGAGCAGACGTGGAACGGATACGCCCTCGTGACAAAGACAATGCTCGTCAACGATTAGGGTTTGATTTGGACGCCAAGTTGATCGGTTACGTGGGCGTATTATATAAGGAGGATCAAGATTTACTAGCTAAAGCGTTTTCTATAATTTGCATGATGGATCCGTCTGTCAAGCTAATACTAGTGGGTCGCAAGGATCCCAAGATTGTCAATGAAAACCCTGCAATCCAACAGCGTGTAATCATGGTTGGGGGAGTTTCGGATGAAAATATGCGGGATTATATTGCCGCCTGTGATTTGATGTTGTTGCCTCTCAAAGATAATATTACCAATCGTGGCCGCTGGCCCATGAAGATCGGCGACTATCTTGCTGCCGGTAAACCTGTAGTTGTTACTCGTGTCGGCGATATTACCTCTTTATTTGAGAGCGAACAATGTGGTATCCTGGCCCAGGATACGCCTGATGATTTTGCCGCACAGGCGGTAAACGCTTTGCAAGATAAAGATTTGCTCGAGGAAATGGGCCAGAAAGCCCGTAGAGTTGCCGAAACGAAGCTGGATTGGCGGTTGCTGACGGATCAGGTTGAGCAATTCTATACCCAGGTCCTAAACAGCTTCGAAACGTAAATTGTTGGTATCGGTCAAAGAACAAAGGCTAAATGAATACTAAACAATTCCTCGATGATTTTATTCGTTTGATAAAAGATTCTACCTATCAATTGAAATTAAGATATTGTTGAATTGTCTGGTCGAAGGCAAGCAGTGCATTATGAAAAAAATGATAAGAAATTTCATGGTATCTAATTCAAGGAAAGCGCGGGACAAAAGAAAGGCGTTTTTTCTTTCCCGGTTTGAAATTGATCGAAACACAAAAATCCTTGATCTCGGTTCGGAAAATGGTGCTTATCTCAATCAACTTTTAGCTAATACTCAAGTTGATCCGAAAAATGTATATATTGCAGATATTGATAGGGAAGCTGTCAATAAAGGTTCTCTTTTATTCGGGTATAACGCGGTTCATTTAGGGGAAGCACAAATGTTACCTTTTACTGATAAATATTTTGATATTATTTTTTGCTCATCGGTTATTGAGCATGTGACAATACCAAAGAAAAGGCTTTGGGAGCCCATTCCTGATGCTGAATTTAAGCAGCTCTCATTGAAAAGACAATGTGAATTTGCATCAGAGATCAAAAGAGTTGGGCGGCAGTATTTCGTTCAAACTCCTTACAAAGGTTTTCTTATTGAGAGCCATACATGGTTGCCATTTGTGGGCTGGTTCCCCAGAGGGCTTCAGTTATTGGTTATTAAATACTCAAATCGATTTTGGGTCAAATCCACCCAACCTGATTGGAATTTATTGGATAAGAACGAACTGATGGGGCTATTTGATGGTGCGATACTTTTTCAAGAACAGTTCTTGGGAATGACAAAGTCCATCATAGCGATAAAAACATGTAGTGAATGAATTGTTATGCACTTTTGAAAAAGGAAATGGGCGAATTCGGTCGAAGGCGGGTTGAAGAAGAATTATCATGGGATCTTAAAAATCCAAAATTCACTGCTCATGATAAACTCTTGAATAGTTGAGAGGTTTTTTTGTGCCTATTCTCGTTTTACTTGTATGGCAATGAGGGAGTTATATGATAACAGCAGAAAGCCAAATTCCGATCAAACAGGTGTCTGAAAAAAGTACCGAAAAACGCAAACATCGCAAGTTCCTGAACGCCTATGCGCGCCAGTGGATGACGGGCTGGTTAATGCTGACGGACGTAGTCTGCGCTTTTATCGCCCTCCTGCTGGCGCTGCAGTTGCACTGGTTCTCCAACGTCGAATTTTCCCTGGCCTATGTCGAGATATTCGCGCTGTTCTGTCTGATCCTGCTGATTAAATTCTATCGTTCCGGTCTATATCCCGGCATTGGATTGCACTATATCGACGAACTCCACAAGCTGGTGGATGGCATCAGCTCCACTTTCGTGATTATCCTGGCGGTCACTTTTGTGCTGCACACCTCCTTCATTTACTCCCGCCTGGTGATCTTTTTTACCTGGATTTTCTCCATCCTGTTGATTCCCTTCGGACGCTATCTGATTCGGCGTTTGCTGATCTTCCTAGGTTTGTGGGGGCTACCGGTCGTCGTCATTGGGAACCCCGGGAAGGCCGCTGACCTGGCCAAAAAATTCCAGATCAGCATCCAGCATGGCATCCTGCCCGAGCTGGTCATCTGCGACGAAGACTGCCTGGCGGTTGATTCTGCCGGCGCCCCCATCCGCATCAAGGAGTGCGCGCAGCGTCTGGATTTGCAGGATGCCTTCATACTGATCGATGACCTGAATCAGGTCGACTGGCTGGTTGATCGCTACCGTTTCATTTTTCACCACGTCACCCTCATCAAGGACCAGGTCGGGAATTATGGCTTGAACAACCTCCAGCCGCTCGATTTTTCCACCGTGCTCGGTTTGCAGATCAGGAACAATCTGCTCAGCCCATCCTCCCAACTGTTTAAGAAATTGATCGACAAACTTGGGGCTTTCTTTGGGCTGCTGCTGCTCGCGCCATTTTTCGGATTGGTGGCGCTCGCCATCCAGCTGGATAACCCCGGCCGGGTTTTCTACCGCCAGACTCGTCTGGGCCGGGGTGGCAAGCCCTTTCAATTTCTCAAATTTCGCACCATGTACCTCCATGCGGATCAAATATTGAAAACCGAGCTGGCCCGCAACCCGGAAATGAAAGCAGAATGGGATACCTATCAGAAGCTGAAAAATGATCCGCGCATCACCCGGATTGGCCGCTTCTTGCGCAGGTTCAGCCTGGATGAGTTGCCCCAGCTTTGGAACGTTGCCTGTGGCGAGATGAGCCTGGTCGGTCCGCGCCCCATCATGCTCGCGCAACAACCGGTCTATGGCCCCGCTTACAAGAATTACATCCAGGTCACCCCGGGCATGACCGGCTTATGGCAGGTTTCCGGGCGCAACCAGACCTCCTTCGCCCGCCGGGCCGAGCTGGATAATGAATACATCCAGCGCTGGTCCATCTGGATGGACATTTACATCCTTGCCAAGACCATTAAGGTGGTCTTATGGCGTGACGGAGCCTATTGATCCTTATCAGCTTTCAGCTATCAGCTATCCCCGTCCCCCGTCTCCCGTCCTCACCTGTCCCCCGTCTCCCGTTCTACCTCCCCCTATCCCCTATCGGCTATCAGCTACCCCCTACCTCCTTCTCCCTATGTTACAATCAAGTCTACCGTAAGGTAAAGAAAGGGTATCAAAGCCTGATGGAAAATAAACTTGAAGAGCGTACCACTGCTGAGAAATTCAGCGATTTTGCCAATTTGTTCTGGCACTGGGCATGGCTGTTGGCACTATGTGCCCTGCTGGCCGGAGGAACGACGTATTGGTTCTCTAGAAAACAAACGCCGGTCTATGAGGCTTCTACTACCATAAGCATCGACGTGGCTCCTATTTCCCAGACGCAAACGACAACGACGCTTTCGACGAGTGAGCAATTGGCGGCAACCTATGCCCAGGAAATAGTCATGGAGCCCATGCTGGACGGTGTTGCCAAACGCCTGAATCTGGCAGCCTTTCCACTCACTGCCACCGTTCAGGCTACGCCCGTCCTGAATACGCAGCTCATCAGCCTGGTTGTACAGGATACTGATCCCAAGCGGGCCGCCTCGATTGCCAACACATTGGTCCAGGTGTTTTCGGATAAGCTCCAGGCTGACCAGGCCTCCCGTTATGCCGATTCCAAGAATAGTATGAAGACGCAGATGGACGCGCTCAACCAGAATATTCAGACCACCACAACTGCAATCGCAGCCATGAAACAGCAGATCCAGGAGACCAATAATTCGCTGACAGAGATTAATGATAAGATTCAAACAGAGACTGCTGCCCTAAATGCGGCTAATCAACCCGGGTTTTATAATCCTAAAGCGACACCGGTGGATCCCGCAACCATTGACGCGGATAAAAATACCCGCGATCAAATACAAATTACCCTGGTGCAATATCAGTCTGAACTGGCGCAATTGCAAACGACCCAGTCCCAGTATCAACAACCCTATAATAATTTGTTTCAAAGCTACCAAAATTTGCTAATTGCAGAGATGCAGTCTTCGTCGGGAGTGATCCAGCAGAATCCCGCCCTTCCACCCGTTCTCCCGGTCAAGCCCAAACCTGTCACGTATGCAATTCTGGCAGCCGTGATCGGTCTGATGATCGCTGCAGGGGGCATATTCCTGATCGAGTTTCTGGATAACACCATCCGGAGTCCGGAAGAGATCACCCGGGATTGGGGCGTGCCGGTGCTGGGGACGATCATGACCTATGCGCACGACGAAGACAGCCTGATCACTGCCCTGCAGCCGCGTTCGCCCATTACCGAGATGTTTCGTTCCTTGCGGACAAACCTTAACTTTGCCAGTTTCAACCGCACGGCGCACACCATCCTGATCACCAGCCCTTCTCCGGAAGATGGCAAGACCACGGTGACGGTGAACCTGGCGAATGTCATCGCCCAAAGCGGCCGCTCGGTGGTGGTGGTGGATGCGGACTTGCGGCGTCCCCGCATCCACAAAGTATTCCAGATCAGCAACCGGGTCGGCCTTTCGAACCAATTCATCAACCCCAAGGATCACTTCGATGGTTCCCTGAAGCAAACCGAGATTAGCGGCCTGCAGGTGCTCACCTCCGGGAATTTACCTCCCAACCCGGCCGAACTGCTGGGGTCGGAAAAGATGGTCGAAATATTGACCCAGCTTTCCAGCCAATTCGATACCACCATCCTGGACGCGCCGCCGCTGCTGATGGTGACAGATGCACTGGTGCTGGCTCCACGTGTGGATGGCGTGATCCTGGTGGTCAAACCCACGGTAACCAAGCGGGCGGCATTAAAAAATGCTTTCGATCAATTGAAGCACGTAAATGCCAACGTGCTCGGTGTGGTCCTGAACGATGTGAAGATCAATCGTTCGCGCTATTACCATTATTCAGGCTATCACTATAACCAGAAATATAACAAGGGCTATTACCACGAAGAGCAGCCGAGATCATCCAAAAAGGCCGAAGCAGTGCTGCCAGGTCGGGATGCCCGGGAATCAGAACTGCGGGAAGATTCTGAAAAATACGCCGGAAAAAGAATCCAAGTTCATCCGCCTGCTCAGCCCGAATGAAAAAGAAAATAAACATTAATGAAGTCCGCCTCTGCAACTCTCGACGAATTAAAATTCATCCTGGCCAATATTCGTCACCCGGAACTCCTGGACGACCATCCTTGGGCGAACAGCCTGTTGGCCAGGCAGTGGGAGTTCAGCGGGAATCCATCCGACCAGACCCGGCGGGGGATTCAACTTATAACTGCTATCAGCGCCCTTTTCCGAAAGAGCATGCCCAGCACACCCCCGAGACGGGGAAAACGGCTGGACACGCGCTGGTGCCAATTTGGGCTGCTGGCGGCAGAATACTTTGCCCCTTTCTTATACGGGACGCCCTATCCCAGCTCGTTACGGGACGCCTGGGGCAGGATCGATCAAGTCCTGCCCCTTTTTGTTTTTGGAAAACCGGGCGAGGACCTGCCTGACGACGAAAGCCTGGTCTACCGGTTATTCGATGAGGCTGCCGAGCCGACACCGGTCAGCACCCTGAGTGACTGGCATACGAATGGCCTGCAGGAGCTAGCCAATCTATTCGTCAGCACCGAGCAGTATCTCAGCCGTACTCTTTCCCAGCCCTCCCCGATCTTGAACCCGGCCCGGGCGGCGGGGCCTTCGAAGGCGGCCGGCGGGAGCAAGAGCGGCAAGCGCAAGCACTGGATCCGTACAGTTTGGATCGTCCTGCTAGTTACACTATTGCTAATCCTGCTCTCCGCAGGCGGATATAAAGGATTTCAAATCTATCGCGCTGGAAAAACAGTGCTGGCCGACATGAACAAGGTGGAAATCTTTATGGAGGGAAAGCCGGATATTTCCATGCTCGGCCAGGCGGCTCCCCTGGTTTCCCAAACCAGGCAAGATGTTGCCACATTGACGACCGAAGTGGAACCTCTGCTCTGGACCGGAAAGTACCTGGCCTGGGTGCCGAAATATGGGGGCGATCTCGCCCAGTCGCAGCCGCTGCTGGAGATGGCCAATGAGCTGTTGAGCGCGGCCGATGAAGCTTCCCAGGGGGGCATGCCGATCTGGCAAGAAGTGTATGTGCAAAAAAGCCACCCCCCATTGACCGAGATGTCCAAGTTGCTCGTGGAGGCTCAACCGCATTTATCGAACGCCAGCCAGGCGTTGAACCAGGCGGTTGAGAACCGTAAAAAATTGAACGTTGTAGCGCTTTCCCCCACAATTCAGAGTCTGATAACCGGCAAGCTCGATCCCGTTCTGCCGGTCTTGCAGGATGGCCTGCCCTTTGCCATGGCAACCCCGGAACTCGTCGGTGCCTCCACAGCCGGTCCGAAAACATACCTGATCTTGTTCGAAAATGAAGACGAACTGCGCGCCACAGGCGGATTTCTCACTGCTGTCGGTACGGTCGTGGTGAAAGATGGCGATATCGTGAGTTTCAATGTCGAAGATTCATATGCCCTGGACGATCTGACCAAGCCATACCCGCCGGCTCCCTGGCAGTTACAGCAGTATATGGACGCGCAGATCCTGCTGCTGCGTGATTCGAATTGGTCGCCGGACTTTCCGACCTCGGCTGCACTGGCAGAATACCTGTATGCCTATACGCGCTTCCATTCCGCGGATGGGATCATTGCGCTCGACCAACATGCGATCCAGATGCTCCTGACGGTGTTGGGGCCGGTAAATGTGGACAATGTTGATTACCCAGTCACATCTGAGAATGTCATCGACTATATGCGCTCGGCCAAGTATCAATTCGGCGCCGCACCATTTGACCCGGCGCGTCGAAAGGATTTCATCGGCATCCTGGGGGAAGCCATCCTGGCGCAGATCAAAAGCCGCCCGGACATCCCTTGGGAGGCCCTGGTGAAAGTAGTGGCGCAAGCAATGAACGAAAAGCACATCCTGGTGCAAATGGATAACCCGGTGGCGGCGGCGGCCCTGGCGAATCAGGGCTGGGACGGCGCACTGCGGCCTGGCCCCGGGGATTTCCTGATGACGGTCGATTCGAATGTTGGCTTTACCAAAAGCAATGCAGTGGTTGAATCGCAGCTTAGTTATGATGTGGATCTGTCCAATCTCAAAGCCCCGGTTGCACAATTGAAGGTCACAGAAACAAATCACGCCACGGGGAATGCGCCCTGCAAACCTCTTGGTGTCAGCGCGAATGACTACCAGGATTCCATCAATATGTGTTATTGGGACTACCTGCGTGTTTATGGACCAGGGGGAACGCAACTCCAGTCGGCAACTCCACATGCCATCCCCGCGGAATGGATGCTGGATGGCAAGAGCGTACCGGCACGCGTAGATACCCTGAATGAAAATATCCCCGGGGTGCAAAGTTTTGGGACCCTTTTGCTTGTCCCGGTTGCCAGCAGCCTTGAAACGGACTTTCTGTTCTTGCTGCCTGCCCGGGTAGTACAAATGGGGGCAGAGCCAGGCAGCTTGATCTATGCATTACATGTCCAAAAACAACCCGGCACGGGAGCAAACCCCATCGATATATGTGTCCATCTCCCTAAAGGAGCGGTCGTAGTAAAGGGTTCACTGCCGGGAACCCTGGCAACCGGCGAATGGTGTTTGAAAAGTAATTTACGCACGGATCTGAATCTCCAGCTAATATTTTCCATATCCGGGGGTGCCGTTCCGGACACTGGAACAGCCACCCCTTAGATAATACCAGGGGGAAATGGGTGATTTATTAGAAAGTCGGATGAATTCCGTACCATCCGAGCCTGGATGGTTGTACAATGGTCTCGTAAAGATTAGATTAATGTGAGGAGGTAATTACCGATGAAGATCAGTATCCGTTTTATCTTTGCTGCCGTTCTAGTTGCAAGTATCGCCGCGTTAGGCTTCAGCCATGGCGCCTGGGCAAAGCCGGCTGCTGCCGGAACGGTTCCGGCTTGTCCGATTTCGGATACCCGATATAATAGAGGAGGTTTGAAAACCTGCTCGTCGGTAGACAATGTGGCAGGTGTTCCCCGCGGTGGAAGTGCCACTGTTACCGAAATCGACTTGACACCATATGGCTTGGTCCCGGGGTCTTCTAATTTTGGCCCCGGCGTAAACGTTGTGATTCTCGATAGTAACGGCAAACCCGTCCCGGTAGCCCTGGTTCAAATTTGTTTCCCCGATCCTACGGGCGTCGGCAACATTTTTCACTGGATGTCTGGGGCGGATTGGCGGACCTATTACAAGGGTGGGGGGGCAGGCAGGTGGGTGTTCTGGCCGACTTATCATAATAAGGCGGCAGGTCTGACCTGCACGCTTACATGGCTCACCGGCGTCTATACGATTGAGTATTGATCGGGCTACAGGGGCCAGCGTTATACCCTATTCCCTTTTAGATAACACGGTGGGGCAAAGTCAAGCTCTCCCCACCGTTTAATATTAAGCTGATGCCATCTACCCAGGTCCCATTGCGCGGGATTACCATAACAAGCCTGGTTCTTGTCCTTGGTGGAGTCTATCTGCACACGCTGGCGCCCGGGTTGAGCTGGGCCAATAATGGCGCCGATGGGGGCGATTTTATTTCCGCGGCTGCCACGGGCGGTGTTCCCCACCCCTCCGGATACCCAACCTACCTAGTCCTGGCGCGCCTTTTTGAGAGATCCCATTGGGTTCGCTGGCCTACCGCACGAATCTTCTCTCAGCGGTTTGTGCGGTAATCGCGGCGGTCCTTGTTTGCCTTTCCGTCGCCCGGCTGCCTTTTTTACCAGTGCGGTTGCATTGGGCAGGTGGGGGTATCGCCGCGCTTGCCTACGGACTGGCTCCCCTGGTGTGGTCACAGGCGGTGATCACCGAGGTATACAGCCTGCAGGCGCTATTAATTGGCGTGATACTCTACATGTGGGCACGCAGAGTAGATGCAAAGCCCGATCATCCCGGTCCCTATGACCTATGCCTGGGTCTCGTCTCCGGGCTCGCCATGGGAAACCATCTGACGATCTTATTGCTCCTGCCAGTTGTTTTCTTGATGGGAGGCGTGATCAGTCGTAGTAAAGAAAAGCAGGCGGGAAACCGGAATGGTTTTTGGACGGGCTGGAGTGTGAATGGGGGTATGGTTGGATCGAGATTGGCGGGTTTCCTGTGCGGACTATTTATCTATATCCTGTTGCCAGTTTGGGCGGGCACGCATCCACCGGTAAACTGGGGAAACCCGGTTAACCTAAAAAACTTTATGTGGCTGGTTTCCGGACAGTTATATACGGGGCTGGTATTCAGGGTACCGCTGGATATGATCTTTCCCCGGATCCAATACTGGGCCAGCCTATTAATCGATCAATTCGGCTGGCTGGGTTTGATTGTCGGTTTGGTCGGTTTGTTCTCAAACCGCGGAACCCCGGTCAATAAACTATATTTCTTTACCGGTTGGTTGTTCGTTATTTTTTCCATTTTTTCGATTGGGTATAATTCCTATGACTCGGACGTTTACCTCATCCCTGCCTTCATGGGATTCTCGATCTGGATCGGTGTTGGCGCGGTGAATCTGATCGATTGGGCGCATCATCAAAGAGCCTGGATCGGGAGTGGGATGGGAAATCCTGACCCTATTAGGGTTAGCCGTTCCCGCCATCTTTCACTTTTCTGCCGTGGATGCTTCGCATGACCAGAGAGCGGAAAGTTTCGGTGATAAGGTAATGCAATCTGCGCCAGCCCAAGCAATCGTTTTTACCGAAGGGGACGAAGCCACATTCACGCTCTGGTATTTTCATTTTGCGCTTCACCAGCGGCCAGACCTGTTTGTTGTCGCAAGCAATCTTCTGCCCTATGACTGGTATCGTTCCACGCTGCATTCAACGTACCCTGCCCTCAGCCTGCCGGATCACCCCTTCCAGACCTGGGAGATGGCAGTAGTAGCGGTCAATCCAAATTATCCGGTTTGCAACGCTTCTGCGCAGGAACAGGTCCTGTTTTCCTGCCGGTGAGCTGAATCCACTCTCAGGAAGGTTCAGGAAACTCCATGAAGATCAAAATTATTTTCCCAGTATTATGTCTGTTATCGGCATGTTCCTTGCCCATCCCGTCCCTTACCGCCACAGGTTTGCCGACTGTGACGACGACGAGTTCTTCCTTGCCTTCTGCGGCTACTGCAACGCTGCCTCCGTTGAATTTAGTGCCAGTGACTCCCGCGACCAAGCTGATCATGAGCGTGACAAATACAGGCCCCGCTTCCAGTGCCCCATTCAGCATACCAGAGGAGGGCATGTACCGGATCAACTGGCAACAGGCCAGTGCTGGTAAATTTGTGTTGACAGTGATCAATACAGATCCTGCCCAGGCTGGAACGCCATATGGCAGTGTGACATTCGAATCCACCCAGGGACCCAGCGCAAGGTCTTCCGATTACGATTTTATCGCTGGCGAGTATAAGATTGTGGTGGAACAAGCGGACGGTCCGTGGAAAGTGTGGGTGGAGTACATTGGTCCGGCGAATCAACAATAATGGCAATCGAAGGAACGCGATCGTCGCTTGAAATATTTTCACCTTGGAGGTGGCATTATAGCAAATTATCTTGTTAGCGGCGCGGCGGGGTTTATTGGGAGTCGCGTCAGCGAAATGCTGATTGCCCAGGGACATACCGTTACCGGTGTGGATAACCTGAACGATGCCTACGATGTTCGCATGAAAGAGTATCGCCTGCAAAAGTTACTGGCGCTCCCCGGATTTACTTTCCAGAAGCTGGATATTTCGGAACGTGATACCGTAGAGAAACTTCCGGTTTTCGACGCAGTCATTAACCTGGCGGCGCGCGCCGGGGTGCGGGCGAGTGTCGAGAATCCCTGGGTTTTTGTGGAAACGAACGTCACCGGGACTCTGAACCTGCTCGAACTTTGCCGCCAAAAGGGGATCCGGAAGTTTATCCTGGCTTCCACTTCCAGCATCTATGGGGCAAATGCACCCCATCCCACCCCGGAAACGGCCGATAGCGACCACCCGCTGCAGCCGTACGCCGCCAGTAAAAAAGGGGCCGAGGCGCTCAGTCACAGCTATCATGCCTTGTATGGGATGGATGTCAGCGTGTTGCGCTATTTCACTGTTTATGGCCCGGCGGGACGCCCGGATATGAGCATGTTCCGCTTTACGAAATGGATCTGCGATGGCCAGGTTTTGCACCTGTATGGCGATGGGGAACAGTCGCGTGGTTTTACCTACGTGGATGATATTGCGCGCGGCACGATGGCTGCCCTGAAGGTGCTTGGTTACGAGATCATCAACCTGGGCGGGCACGAAGTCATAACGATGAATGCCTTGATCGCGCTGCTCGAAGAGCGGATTGGCAGGCAAGCCCTGATCGAGCGACACCCACCCAACCAAGCCGATATGCTGACCAACCAGGCCGATGTTACAAAGGCCGGAAAGTTGCTTGGCTGGCGGCCAAATGTGGGATTGGAAGAAGGCATTACCAGGATGGTGGATTGGTATCAGGCCGAGCGTGAATGGGCAAAAGGGATTGCTACAGGATGAATGATTCCGGCGATTTGGCCAAGTTTTCGTGATAGAATTCCTCAGCTTGGATCGTTTCGATGGCTCGCTAAAAAGTTCGGAGGCGGCGAACCTTCATTCGAACCCTTTCGATAATTTACTTATTCCGGGCCAGCTCTGCTGCGACGCATTATCGATGAGAAGAAGAAAGAATAATCAAATCCATTGCCGCTTTGATTTGCTGATGATTTCATATGAATTTAAGTGAAGCCAGGGAAAACACCGATCGCAATAGCCAAGTCTGCCCTTTCCTGGGTCTCAAAGACGATCCTGCAACTGCGCTCTCATTCCCATCATCTCACAATCGTTGTTTCCATGCCAGGTCGGCTCCACCTGTAAAATTGGAGTTTCAACGGGGCTTTTGCCTGTCCATTAACTATACCAATTGCGAGGAATACAACCGTCAACCAGATACTCCTCTGCCACGCTCTCTGCGATTTAAGGGTGGCTCTGGGCAAAAAGGAAAATTTGGTAAAGCCGGCGTTTGGATCCTTTTAATCGTTTTTGCGATCGTCTTGATATTAGCCTGGCAAGTACTGTCTCGAGGGCTCCTGAGGTTGGGAACCCCGGGGCAGCTACCGGGGGCGACAGTACCGGTATCTTCGACTGAGGTTGGATTCCAGACGCCTTCCACTTCGCCAACTCAAGTTGAAGATACGCTGACGCCGACACTGTTGATAACGGCTTCACCGACTTTTCCAACCCAAACATTTGTACCGACGATGATATCACCTCATGCACTGGAAACTCCGATTGGCAGCGAGCATAAATTAGTCATCCATCGGGTGTTGTCAGGGGAAAGCCTTATGTCAATAGCCAGCCAATATTGGACAACCGTTGATGCAATCAATGCTGTCAATTACTATCTTCCAGAGTCCTATAAGGATTGGCTGGTTGATCATTGTTCCCATCAACCAGACGGATGTCCGGGGATTACCTGTTTTCGAGGCTTATGAGGTAAAGGCGGATGTTGCTGTGCAAATACTGGCCCAACAATTGTCCATCGACCCCGCATTATTAGAACTTTATAATGATCTTGGCAATGATGAGCTTCTTAGTTCGGGGGAATGGGTACTCGTTCCGCATATGGGCACTGCGACCCCATGAAAACCGGGAGAGCATGTCCCCGTTCTGATCCGGCCCAATGCCATCAATCCTCTTCATTTGTTTAGCCAATCGCTATCGATCCCCCTTGGCTGCGGCGTTCTTCTGCCAATGCTTGGAGCAGGCTGCGGATCGGGGAAACTGGTCTGTGGGTAGCGCGGGGACCTGGACAAAAGCGGGTTTGCCTCCGGATGCCAGGGCGATCCAAGACGCGCGAGATTGGGGCCTTAATATAAAGGCTCATCGTTCCAGGCAGGTCGATGCCAACATGTTATCTCAGAGCAATCTGGTTTTGGTAATGGAGGCGGGGCAGAAGGAAGCTCTTCAAGTCGAGTTCCCCAAGGAAAGCGGAAAGGTTTACCTGCTTTCGGAAGTGGCAGAGGGCGTGCCGTATGATATTCCTGATCCATCTGACCCTGACATTGCTACCCATAAGGAAATTGCCAAAGAATTATATGAATTGATCAAGCGAGGGTACAAAAATATCTGTAATTTGGCGGTTGATAATCACGTTACTTTTCCCTAGGTATCATACCCTAAAGTTGGCGCGGACCGGATGTTATCCGGCATTATGACGAGTTCTTTACAAATGGTGATCTCGCCGATTACCATTCTACAAAGGACTCGCCGTTTTTTTATCTATTCTTTCTCAATAGTACACATGTGTTCGAGCAGGTGATTCTCAACATGAATATCACGAATAAACAAATGGCGCGAATATTTTTCAGGTTTTATTCCCCCTCCTCACTGATTCCCCAAGAACCGTAAAGATAGTCATTGAAAATGGGGATGAAAAGCGTTTGACGGAGTTCTTTTTCTATTGTAAACTTTTCTAACACTCAGATTTGTAAAGCAAAGCCAATCCAGTATTATGAAAGGGAAGATGGTATGACGACCCAGGAAAATTTTATCCGCCCACAAATGTCCACTTTTCGACAGATCCTGCTCAGTTTTTTCTGGTTTTCGACCAACATGATGTGGTCTGCAATCCTAATCGTCACCATGCCGAGCCAGATCAAGGCCGCCGTTGGCGATTCTTCCAAGGGCAGTGCATTGGGTCTAGCCCTGGCTGCCGGGGCCATCATCTCCATGTTCGCAGCGCCTGTCTTCGGGGCGCTCTCTGACCGCATCCACCTGCCGGGTGGGCGGCGCAAACCCTGGATCGTGATTGGTTCGGTTGGCAACATCGTGGCACTTTTTGGATTGATCTACCTGATCCAGCCCGGGCATCCCGAAATCGGTCGTAGGCTGGACCATCGCTTTCCTTTTTGTCGAGTTATTTAATAATGTGGCCACGGGACCGTACAGTGCGCTGATCCCCGACCTGGTACCCCAGAACCAGCGCGGCTCGGCTTCTGGCTGGCTGGGACTGATGACCATGCTGGGGACATTTGGCGGTGGTGTGATGGCCTTCCTGATCGGCCCGCTGGGCATGGCCGGTGTTTATTTCATCATGATGGCGGTTATCCTGCTGGGAGCCATCGTCACCGTCTTGGGTGTGAAGGAATATGATATTCCGCACGAAGTGCCGGCGTTCAAGTTGGGTGATTTTATGCGCGGCCTGACGGATCCATTCAAGCATTCCGATTTTACCTGGGTGTTCCTGACCCGCTTGCTGGTTACCATGGGCATCTTTACCGTGCAAGAATTCATCCAGTATTACCTTGGCGATGTGATCGGCGCGCCGTTTGTCCTGCTGGGATTCGGCAAGGTGGCCGATACGGCCGAGGCGGCTGTGGGATTCTTCCTGCCGATGTTATTATTGGGCGCCATCATTACCACCCTGATCGCGGGTGTTCTGTCCGATAAATATGGCCGCAAATTGATGGTATATCTTTCCGGTGCGCTCATGGGAATCGTGTGCCTGGTGTTCGTGTTCTTCCATAACTTCACACTGGCTGTCCTGATGGGGATCGTATTTGGTCTGGGTTATGGCGCATACGAGAGTGTTGATTGGGCACTGGCATCTGACGTGCTTCCCTCCATGGACGACTATGCCAAGGATATGGGAGTATGGCATGTCGCCGTGGTCCTTCCGCAGGTGATCGCTACCCCGATTGCGGGTTTCCTGCTGGATAACTTCCAGCGGGTTGGCAAGGTTCAGAATATTCCCAACCTTGGTTATACCGTGATATTCATGGTGGCAGTGGTGTATTTCATTCTTGGCACCGTGTTTGTCAAGCAAATCAAGAAAGTTCGCTGAAGGTTGACAAACCGAACTCGATTCGGCATGAGGTATGTTGGAAATTCAAGGATTACATAAGGATAAACCATGGTTAAAATTGTAGCTGATACCACGTCAGGGTTGCCACGCGAAATGTTGAAATCCATGGGGATCCCGCTCATCCCACAGATCGTTTGCTTTGGAGAGGATTCCTTTCGCGACGACACCGAAATGGATACAGCCGCTTTCCTGCAAAAACTCAAGGCCTCGACGGAGTTGCCCAAGACGGCCGCGCCACCCCCGGCGCTTTACCACCCGGTTTTCGAGCAGGCTTCGAAAGATGGGGAGGATGTGGTCGTCGTGGCGCCTTCTGCGAAGCTCAGCGGGACAGTGCGGTCGGCGGAAGTGGCGGCGCAGGATTTTCCGAAACTCAAAGTGCATGTTGTGGATACGCAGACCATCGCGGGCAACCTGGCCAGCCTCGTCCTGCTGGCCAACGAATGGGCGGGTGAGGCGGTCAAAGCGGATGCCATCGCCAACCGCCTGAACGAATGGATTCCGCGCGGGCAGATCTTTTTCCTGGTGGATACGCTCGAATACCTGCAAAAAGGCGGTCGCATCGGCGGGGCCAAAGCGCTGCTGGGCGAGATGCTGCAAATCAAGCCCATTCTTTGTCTCCAGAACGGGCAGGTCGAGCCTTTCGAGCAGCAACGCACCAAGCGGCGCGCCCTGGCGCGGCTGCTCGAAATTGTCGAGAAACAATGCCCAAAAGGACCGCAGTGCCCATTTATGCGTTATGCAGGCCGACGCAGTCCAGGAGGCCGAGAGTGCTTGCAGCGGACTTGCGATCCAGAATGAACCTGACTACTATCCCCATCTACGAATTGCCTCCGGCAATTGTTACTCATGGCGGACCGGGCGTGCTGGGGATCGGTTTCTTTGTGGCATAAAAGCCCTATGGTATAATTCGCAGGCTATTGCGTAAATTCCCACGAAAGTGGTATTAGGAGAATAACTATGTCAGGTCACAGCCACTGGGCAACAATCCGCCGAAAGAAAGGCGCAGCCGATGCCAAGAAAGGCGCTATTTTTACCCGCCTGGCGCGGGAAATCGTGATGGCTGCCCGCGAAGGTGGCGGGGATCCCGACTCCAATTTCCGCCTGGCACTGGCAATTGAAAAAGCGCGGGGCGGGAATATGCCCAAGGAAAATATCGATCGTGCCATCAAGCGTGGTACCGGCGAAGACAAAGATGGCGCGGTCTATGAAGAAATCACCTACGAAGGTTATGGTCCGCATGGTGTGGCGTTCATGCTCGATTGTGTCACCGATAACCGCAACCGGGCCGTTGCGGAAATCCGTCACCTGCTCAACCGCAGCGGCGGGAATATGGCCGAAGCCGGGGCAGTAGGCTGGCAGTTCAGCCGGAATGCGTATTTCTCTTTCCCGGTCAGCATGTTGGGCTATGATAAGGCGTTTGAATTGGCCCTGGATGCGGGCGCCGAGGATGTCCAGCAGGATGGCGATGACATCGAGATCATTGGCCCGGTGGAGGCTTTCAAGAAAATTAGTGATGCCCTTAAAAAGGCAGGCGTTACCCCCGATGATGCCGAACTGCGCATGATCGCCAAGCAGGATCTGGAACTTCCCGTGGATCAGACGCTCTCGGTTCTACGTACGATCGAATCGCTCGAAGAGCTCGACGATGTGCAGAGTGTATATCATAACCTGAAGATTTCCGATGAGGCTCTGGCCGCGCTCGAGGCCGAAGAAGCATGACGTTAGTGCTGGGGATTGACCCGGGTACGGCGACGACCGGTTACGGTCTGGTGCGCGACCGGGAGGATGGCAGCCTGGAATCAGTCGCGTACGGCACCATCCAGACCCCGGCGGGAATAGCGGCCCACCAGCGTTTGTCCATGCTGTTTCATCAATTGAATGATCTTATCCTTCTCCATCGCCCGGATGCCTGCGCGGTGGAGAAGCTGTTTTTCCAGAGTAACGTAAAAACTGCCATTGCGGTCGGACAGGCGCGCGGCGTGGTGTTATTGGCCATCAGCGAGGCCGGGCTGGAGATGGGTGAATACACACCCAACGAGGTCAAGCAGGCCGTGGCGGGATATGGCTCCGCCGGGAAGAAACAGGTGCAGGAGATGGTGCGGGTGCTGCTTGGGCTGCCGGGTATACCGAGGCCCGACGATGCTGCCGATGCACTTGCAATCGCCATTACGCACCTGCACACAAGGAGATTCTGAGCCGAGCAGAAATGAAGGAGGCGAAGGTAAAAAAAACTTTGCGCTCCTGGATTCCTCGGTGACAAGTCGAGGTGAATTGTGATCGCGACTCTGCGTGGAGAAATCACTCAAATCGAAGATACTGCTGCCATCATCGAGACCGACGGTATCGGGCTGCGCGTCTTCGTCCCAAAGCCACTGCGGGAACGGATGAAGACCGGTGAAGCCATATTCCTTTTTACCCACCTGGTGGTGCGCGAGGATGACTGGAAGCTGTACGGCTTCGAGACCCAGGCAGACCGAGAACTCTTCACCACCATGCTGGGCGTGGATGGCGTTGGCCCGCGCACGGCATTGGCGGTACTCTCGACGTTGAACCTGGAGACCGTCCAGCGGGCGGTTTTCAGCGAAGAACCGGACCTGCTAAGCCGTGTTCCGGGCGTCGGCATGAAGACTGCCCAGAAGATGGTATTGTACCTGCACGACCGCTTGAAACCAGTCAGCGGGTTGGAGAAGATAGCTTCCATGTCGGATGCGATTCTGAAGTCCTGGCTGCGTTGACGGCACTGGGTTACAGCGTTGTCGAAGCGCAAACTGCCATCCAGTCCATCCCAAAGGATGCGCCGGATGACGTGGAAGAGCGTCTCAGGTTGGCATTGCAGCAATTCACAGGGAAATGAGTAACAAGTGACGAGTGACGAGTAATAAGTAATGAGTTAGAAGCAAGAAGTAAGAAGTGAGAAGAAAGAAGTGAAAAGAACGAGGGAAGAGGTTGGAGGAGAGATGTTAGAGAAAAAGATCACTTTCATTGGTTCGGGGGCCATGGCCGAGGCCATGATCTCCGCCCTGCTACGCCAGAAATTAGCCAAGCCGGAAAACCTGCACGCCTCTGATCCGGATAGCAAACGGGTGGAGGAACTGCATGAGAAATATGGCGTCCAACCATTCACAGACAACAACCAGGCCGCAGAACATGCGGATGTGGTGGTACTTTCCGTCAAGCCCCAGCGCTTGACCGAAGTACTTGGCAACCTGAAAAGCGCGGTCCCGTCAGGTGCGGTAGTGCTGTCGATTGTCGCCGGAGCGACCATCGAGAAGATCAGCAAAGGGTTGAAACACAACGCGGTCGTCCGTTCGATGCCGAACACCCCGGCCCAGATAGGTGAGGGGATCACTGTCTGGATCGCCTCATCTTCGGTCAGCCAGGGGCAAAAAGAGACTGCCCGCACCATACTGGGCGCCTTCGGTGAAGAGGTCAATGTGGACGACGAAAATTACCTCGACATGGCAACCGCTCTTTCGGGTACCGGCCCGGCGTATGTTTTCATTTTCATGGAAGCCATGATCGATGCGGGTGTGCATATGGGTTTCTCGCGGCGGGTCTCGGAGCAACTGGTGGTGCAAACTCTCAAAGGCTCGGTGGATTATTACCAGGCCATCAACCAGAAGTCCAGCGTCCACGTGGCGGCGCTCAAGAACCAGGTCACTTCCCCGGGCGGAACGACTGCCGAAGCGTTGTATTATCTGGAAAAAGCCGGTTTCCGCACGGCCATCTCGCGGGCGATCTGGGCGGCCTACCAGCGTTCGCTGGAACTGGGGAAGGAAAAGCCAGTGCATATCCCGGAGGCGGGTAACGAGTGATAAGGTAATAAGTAAGAAGTAATGAGTTACAAGTGGGGAGGAAGAACAACGCGGGGCTGTCTGAAAAGTAGACAGCCCCTGTTATAATTCGGGGGCATTTTCTGTTTTTGCTCATTCCTCCTTACTCGTCCCCTAGTGCCCATGTCGCTTATCACCGTCACCAACCCTTTCCAAATCCTTTGGCCCGGTGGACCTCTTCTCCGGCGTCAGCTTTGCCATCCCGAAAGGGGCGCGGCTGGCGCTGGTGGGGCCGAACGGCTGCGGCAAGACCACCCTGCTGCGGATCCTGGTCGGGTTGGACGAACCCTCCAGCGGGAACGTTTCGCGCGCCAAAGCCGTCCGGATCGGTTACCTGCCGCAGGAAGCCGAGTTTGAAATGGATGGGACGGTCTGGGAGGCCTGCATTTCTGTCTTTTCGGACCTGATCGCCCGGCAGGAGGAACTGGAGAAACTCGAAGCGGAGATGTCTGCCCCGGAGAAGCGCGACCAGGCCTTGGTCCGGTACGGGCCGTTGCAACATGAATTCGAGCGGCGCGGCGGGTACAGCTTTCCATACCCGCATCAAACAGGTTCTGACCGGCCTGGGTTTTTCATCCGACGACTACCACCTGCCACTGGCCCACCTCTCCGGCGGACAGCGGACACGGGCTTTCCTGGCCCGCCTGTTGCTCTCCGAACCGGATCTGCTGCTGCTGGACGAACCCACCAACCACCTCGATATTGCGGCCGTGGAATGGCTGGAAGGTTATTTGAGCCAGTGGGACGGCGCGGCGGTCATCGTCTCGCATGACCGCTATTTCCTTGACCGGGTGGCCAACGGCATCCTGGAAATGGCCTTCGGCGCCACCGAGCACTACCCGGGCAACTACTCGGCCTATTTGCGAGACACGTGAAGAACGCTGGGAGCACCGCCGGGAAACCTTCGAGGCAGAGAAAGAAAAACTGCTCAAAGATGTTGAATACATCAAGAAAAACATCTCCGGCCAAAATGTCAGCCAGGCGAAAGGCAAACTGCGCCGGCTTGAGCCGCGATCGTCCAGGCCATCGAGCAGGTCGGCATGGAGGCCGTGGTCAACCAGAAATGGGCCGAAACTGCCGAGGATGTGACCATCGCCACTTCGCCCTTTGGGCCGGAGGAAGCGGAACGACGTGTACGGGCGCTGCGCGCTCCCAAACGAACCCTGCCGCGCTTGCACCTGAACCTGCGCCCGGCAACGCGTTCCGGTGAACTGGTTCTGCGGACTTCGAACCTGTGCGTGTGGGTATCCCGGGCGGCTGCTCTTTTCTGCGCCGGATATCGTTCTGCGGCGCGGGGATTGTGCGGCATTGATCGGTCCGAATGGGGCTGGCAAGACGACGTTCCTGAAGACCGTTCTGGGCCAACTGGAGCCGCTGGAAGGCGAAGTGACACTGGGCGCTTCCCTGAAAATTGGCTACTTTGCCCAGGCGCATGAAGGGCTCAACCCTGAAAATACGCTTATCCAGGAAATCGACTCGGTCATGCCAAATTGGCTGCCGGGACAAATCCGCGAATACCTGGGTAAATATCTCTTTTCGGGCGATGATGCCTTCAAGAAGGTGTCTGTGCTCTCCGGCGGCGAACGCGGCCGGCTGGCCCTGGCGAAACTGGCCTTGCAGGATACCAACCTGCTGCTGTTGGACGAACCCACCAACCACCTGGATATCCCCTCCCAGGAAGTGCTGGAGGCTGTCCTGGATGATTATGCCGGGACGATCTTACTGGTCACGCATGACCGCTATTTGATCGATGCGCTTGGCACGCAAATCTGGGAAGTGGAGCCGGACGAATCCACCCTGACCCTCTTCGAAGGGACGTACAGCCAGCGCAGGGTAGAGCGGGAACGCCTGGCTGGACTGCGCGCTGTGGAGGAAACCAAAGCCGTTGCCGGCACGCGCAGTGCGCCGGTCCGCCGACCCGGCTGCGAAAGAAGAACGCCGCCGGATCGCGCGCCTGCAAGAACTGGAGAACAAGATCGCGGCGCTCGAAGCGGAACTGAGCCAGATCGGATTCCGGCTCGAAAATCCCCCTAGCCGACCCGGCCAAAGTGGCGCAATTGGGCAAGGAGTACCAGCGCATTCAGCTTGAGATGGATGTCTGGCTGGCAGAGTGGGAACAGCTACAAGTTTGACGGGTAGAATAAGGCGAGACAGGCCGAGAGAACAATTTTGAGCCAGGTCTGAGTAATAAGTAAAAGGAAGAACCTGTTGCTTTAAGCCTGAGGCTTCGCTTTCGGCTTCAGGTTCTTTCTAGGATGTGTTTAGCTTTTCAGCCGGTTCCACATGGACAGTCACATCCGCTGGTGAAATTTCTCTTCAGGATGGCATCCTCGATCACCTCGGTGGCGGCATGGGCCTCCTTCAAGGTGACACTTCCATCCATGGTCACATGCATATCAATAAAAGTATGCGCCCCGGATGGGCGGATGCGGATGGCATGCGCGTCCACCACGCCGGGCACACCGGCAGCGACCTTTTCGATCTTTTCCGCCAGCCCTTTGGGGGCAGTATCCAGCAGGGCAGAGATTGTCCGCCAGCCGAGTTCAGCGCTGACATAGATGACTATGACGGCCACGACCAGAGCAGCCACGGAGTCGGCTTTGTGCATCCAGTCCAGGCCCGGGAATGTAACTGGCGATGGTCAGCCCGATCAGGCCGAGGATGACCACCGAGGATGACCAGATGTCGGTGCTGAAGTGCAGGGCATCCGCCTCGAGGGCCTGGCTTTTGTATTTCGGGCGGCCTTGTATAGGACGGCGTGAACGGGTGTAATCAACGGCTATCGAGGTGCCCATGACAATAAATGACCAGATGGAAGCTTCCACTTGATACGTTTATGAAAGAACAAACGCTGGATGGACTCGTAGATGATCCAGGCGGATGTTCCAATAAGAAGCAAAGCCTCGAAAAGAGCGGAAAGGTTTTCGATCTTGCCATGGCCGAAGGGATGTTCCTTATCGGCGGGTTTGTCCGAGACACGCACGGCAAAGTAGGTCGTCGCGGCTGCCACCAGATCCAGGCCGGAATGGGCGGCTTCCGCCAGGATGCCCAGAGAATTGGTCAAAAGACCAACGATAAGTTTAAAAGTTGTCAGGAAGACCGCATAGAGTACGGAACTCAAGGCGGCAGAGCGTTTTTCTGTTTTGGCTTCCTGGTTTGACATGGCAGTCCTTCTGGGATTGGCAAACAGGCCGATTATAACGGATAAAATCCCAGCCTAAATCAAGGGGATGATATTGTCTGATAAGGAAAATCTGTATGAAGGAACACCTTCCTTATTCATAGAAATCTAATCTTTTAAGATTCGAAACCGGGGTATGATTAGTTCACCTATGGACGTGCGAACAGATTCCGATCTTCATTGGTCCATCAAGACGCGTACCCGCATAAAACGGTTGCGTACCCGACTCCCTTCATCAGGGAGTCATTTTAATCTGAGGCTTCGATGAACGGTTTCAGTTCTTCGCCAGGTGGCAATCCTTTTCAACGAAGATGATCAGGTAACCAGAGGCGATCCAGCAGGATTTACTGGCAATACAATGCACGATCACGGCCACGCAAAATTTATATGAAGCTTTAACCAGTCTGGGCTATCAGGTGGTAAAAATCCCAGTCAGGGGTAATCTCGAAGAACTCGAAGACAGACTCTGTTCTTTTTCTCCCAAGGATACTTTCATATTCAATAACTGTGACGGCTTCAACGGCAATAACCAGGGAGCCGTGCAGGTCATCCGCCTGATCGAACGGATGGGGTTCAGCCACACCGGTGCAAGCGCCGATTCCGTCGAGCTCTGTATCGATAAGCCGCGCTGCAAGGAACGGCTGAAACGATTTGGCGTCCCAACACCCCGTTACCAGGTCTTCGAAGAGACCGAGGGACAATTCGGGCTGGAGTACCCGGTCATTGTCAAGCCTTCGGTCGAAGATGCCAGCATGGGGATCGACCTGTGTTCGGTTGTCTGCAACGAAGCAGACCTGTTCAAAAGGGTAGCTTATATTATCCGGGAGTACCAGCAACCTGCCATGGTCGAGCAATTCATCGCCGGGCGCGAACTGGCGGTGGCGATATGGGGGAATGAAATTGTGGAAATCCTGCCCATCGCCGAGGATGATTTCTCTGCAATCCCGGACCCGCTCCAGCATGTGCTAACGTATGAATCCAAATGGAAGCCAGAATCCCCCTTTTTCCAGAACATCCCCGCGCGCGTCCCAGCTTCCCTGACCCCCAAGGAAGAGCAGACGGTATGCAAAGTGGCCGAAGACTCATTCCGCGCCGTGGGCTTGCGCGACCTGGGCCGGGTGGATATCCGTTTCGAGAACAACATACCATACGTTATTGACATCAATGAACTCCCCGACCTTTCGCCGGATGCCGGGTTTTGGAACTCGGCGCATGCCAGGGGGGTAACTTATCCGCAAATGGTCGAGCGAGTTTTAAAGCATGCCCTAAAAAGAGAAGGATGGACCATTAAATGATCATCACCGCAATCAAAGAAGATGGCCCACAGATCCATGCCATCAATGCAGCCACCAGCGTCTTCAGCCAGGAAGAAGTGGAAACCGTGGATGAACTCTGGGAAGAGTACCAAACCCAGGGCGCAGAACGCAGCGGTTATTATTTTATTGTCGAGAAGGAAGGCGGGGACGTGCTGGGTTACGCCTGTTACGGTCCACGCGCCCTGACCGACCGGACCTATGACCTGTACTGGATCGCCGTCGGTCCAAACGCCCGACGTGGTGGGGTGGGACGCGGCTTACTGGCTGCCACGGAAGAAGCTGTCCGCAAGCCGGGTGGGAGGTTGTTAATCGTGGAAACCTCCGGCCTGCCAGAATATGAGCCGACGCGGGCCTTTTATCTTGCCACCGGATATACGCGAGAAGCCACGTTGAAGGATTTCTACAGCGACGGCGACGACCTGGTGATTTTCACCAAGCGTTTGTAAAATTCTTACCGCCGTACATTTTTCGACGCGAATAGCGCGAATAGCGCGAATGAGCTAATGGCGCGAATAAAACCAAACAATACTTTCTAAATTTGGTCATTCGAATTGAGAATCACCCGTTTTGGCAAAAATGTTCGGGAGAGAAATAGAATTCGCAGTGCAACTCAGCGCGCGAGGCTGGTGATGTAGAAATAATCCCGGGAATAATTCCAGAGATAACGATCGATATTCGCCACCATCAATTGGGGGAGTAGCGGTTCCGGGATAAGCATTCGATCCAGAGGGTTGAAACTTTACGAAGAGCGTCCAATAATTATTGATATCCAACTGGATGGCATTCCATGCGCCGGCAGATTGCATGGCCTGTGCGAGCGCCTCCATGGAAAGGCTGGGACCGCAGAAATAGAATAACGTTTTAGCGTCCGCACTCAGACCGATCCCGGAACGTACCGTCGGTGAAACATCATTGACGGTGTAGCCCCAATCCTGAGGGGAATTGTTATAGATGCGAGGATTGATCTTGCCTTGCTGGATGACCAGCGGGCCATTCTGACGGAAAGCCACCATATCAGGAGTCATGGTCATGCCGGCTCCCCATTCTCCCAGGCTGACCTTGCCGTCTTGATAAATTGCAACTGTCCCCAATCCATCCCGGGGCGGCAGGGCGGTGATGCCATCGGCCATGGCGCCAAACTGGCCGTGCCTGGCTTTGAAGCCTCCATTGAATGCGGCCAGAAGGACGTTGGCAACCCGGTCAGTTGCCGGTATGGCACCGGAACGGGGCTGAGTGTTATTCCCGGCCGGTTCGATGGTACCGAGTACAAAATGCAGCCGGGTACGGGTCAGGTCAATGGCCACAACTGCGACCACGGTATAGGGCCTGGTGGGATCGGGCTGCAGGAAAGTGCGGTATGCCACGGTATAACCTTGCGCATCCTGAATATAAGCTGACCAGATCCCTTCCCCGGGAGCGGCGCCCTGAGGGGGGATGGAGACCGGCGGCCACGAGGATGGCGTTGGCGTGGAAGTTGGTTCCGGAGTATTCAATATTGCCGGGGCCGGTGTGGATTGAAAAGGTACAGGGGTTTGCATTCCGGGAGTAGAGGTGGCAGCCCGGGCCAGGGATGCAGTGGGGACCAAAGTCTGCACCGAGGCTTGGGACGTGTTCCATGGCGCAGCCGGCGTCTCCAGACCCAACTGATATTTCAGTTTTTGGATAGTATCCTGGACCTGGTTGAAGTCCATCTCCAACCCGGCGACAGCCTGATCTCCGATAATGCCGCGCAGGAAATCGGCTCCCTGCGCTCCGAAGGCAGGCCAGGTAACGACCGCAAAAAATAGCAGGACCAGTACGCCAATACAGACCCCGCAGGTAATTGCTACCCAATAAAAGAACCTTCGTGATCGGGAAGGCCTGGTTGGCGAATTATGGTGAGACAAGTTGCTCCTTCGAAGCTGTTTTCTTCTTCCTGGCGGTAGTAGATTTTCCATTTTTACTTCTGACAGTCTTCTCCACGGCGCTCTTTCCAGCCGGTTTTCTGCTTACGCGTTTTCCTTTTAACTTGTTTATTCGCCCCTTCACCCTTCTCACTTTTCACTTCTTCCTTCACCGCAAACATCTCTTCACACTTTGGCCTGCATGGATTGCACGCCTGCGCCGTTCAGCGCCTCGCAAACCGCTTTCCACTGCTCGCCTTCCACAAATCGCCAGTCCAGGAAGACATGGCACTGGTATCCTCCCAGAAGGATAAATAATCCCTTTCCGGTCAGCTCCTGGCAGGAGCGGATATATTCCAGCCCGCTGACGTAATCCTTGAAAATTGCATAGCCATCATCCTGGCAATCCCAACCCCTCGACTGAGCGTCTTTTGGACCAGATTTCCGCTGGCTTTATCCATATAAGCGGCGGAGGTCTTGACCCAGCCGCGTGTATCGGCATATTTGTTATGATACACCACCAAACCGCGCTCGCTTGCCACCGCATTAAAGGATCGCCGGTACGGTTGGAGTAGGCGAACACATCCTCGTTGACATTTCCTTCCGGGGTATAGAAGTCGTAGAGCAGGAAATTATCCACTTCGGCGAAGATGTAGCGGCGATGGGTGAGCGGGAAGATACGCCATTCGTGGCCGCGCACCAGGCCCTCGTCGATGAATTCGTTCCACTTGGCGTAGCGATATTCCATGCCATATTTCTCGCGATACCCTTCGATCTGTCCATGGCCGAACATCGGCAGGCCAGGCAGGGTCACCATCATCGTGCAAACGCCGAAGTATTTATCCATGGTGCCAAATTGCTCGGCGGCGGTCTTTTCGTCAGGGTTGTTCATGAAGTTGACATACCGTTTGAGCACCTGCGGGTCAAATTCGAGCGTGTTCTTCATCACCAGGCGGTAATTGGCATTATCCTCATCCCGCAACATGTGCATGAAGGCCGAGTTGTAGACCCGGTGCATACCCAGCGTGCGGACGAAATAGCCTTCCATCATCCAGAAAGCTTCGGCCAACAGCAGCGTATCCGGTACTTCGGCCGCAACCCGGTCCACCACTTCGCGCCAAAACTCGTTCGGAATGGCCGCGTCGAACTGGGCACGCGTCAAGCCATACTCGGAGCGGGATGGAATGGCGCCGCCCGTGCCCGGCTCGGGGAACCACAGGCGTTGGATATGTTTCTTCGCAAGCGTCATGGCCGCGTCGAAGCGGATAATGGGGAAATTGCGCGCCACATGCAGGATGGTCTGGATGACCGCCTCGCGTACTTCGGATCTGGAAAAATCCAATTGGGCGGTGTCGTTCCAGGGCATGGAGGTGCCATCGTTGCCGTGGTAGATGTAGCGGGCACTGCCGGTCCAGCGGTCAAGACGCTTGAAGACCACTGCAGCATCGGTTTTATTGTAGTAATGGTCTTCAAGGAATATCCCCACCCGATTGTCATTCGATAAGTCGGCGCCATTAAAGGTGTAATTTGGATAGGGCGAGTAGGGGAGGGAAAGGAACCAATCAGGGTGCTCCACCACCCAGCGCGAGTCGATGCCCATATGGTTGGGAACCATGTCGGCGGATAACCGGATGCCGTGCTGCCAGGCGCGCCAGCGCAAGTTCTGCAGTGCTTCCCAGCCGCCCAGGTCTCCGGCGATTTGATAATCCATCAGCGAATAGGCTGAGGCGACCGCATCCGGGTTGCCCATCATCTGCTTCATTCTTTGGGAAGCAAGGCTGCGCTCCCACAGGCCAATCAGCCACAGTCCGGTAATGCCGCGTTGTTTTAGAATTTCCAGTTCTTCATCAGGGATCTGGTCGAGATGGGTGATGGAACGCTGATATTTTTTGGACAACTGATCGAGCCAGACATAGGAATTTTTTGCGATCAGGACGAGACGCGGCATCCAGTCTTTATCCTGACTGAAGCGTTCGTATTCGGTGTAATCGTATCCGCTGAAGGTCAATACAGGTGCATCGCCACCGAATCCGCCCGGCCCGGTGTGACGAATGCCCTCTTCCTTGACAAAATCAATACTGCGCAGGATTCGAGTTACGAAGTCCTCGCCCAGGATGGCTCCCCAACGTTCGAGCAGGTATTCCAACTGGGCCTGGAGCGAATGGGGAGCGCGCCGGGCCGGGGCGAGCAGCACCTCAAAGAGTGTCTCACCGCCGGATCCAAAGCCTGGCTGCGTTCTCGAAAAAAGTTTGCAGGTCGGAAATAATCTGTCGCATAGCTGGTATGCTGTCGCAGTTCTGTATCATCGAACAGGTCGCGGTAGGGAGCAAGGGCGGGGTTGGCGTTGGCCAGGTAGAGCAGCAGCATCTCCTCCAGCGTGGATTGCCGGTTCGGCCGGCCGGCTGTTTCCATTTCCAGGTAATGGCGGGCCTCGATTTCGCCGCGATAGACTGCCAATGGCGGGAACTCTTCTGTGAACTTCAGCAGGGTGGCATCTGCGTCTTTCCGGACATATTCCAATGCCCGCTGCATTGCGCCAGGATTTTGCTGTTCATACTGGCGGATAAGGATGTGCTGGATTTCGTCTATCAATCCCATGGCATTGATATCTGAAGCCGGGACAACCTGCCCACGGACAACAGTTATCCGCTCTGCGAAACGCCGGGCGGCAGCGAAATCTGCCAGGATCACATTGCCGTTCAAGGCAAATAGCGTTTCGTCGAATTGATATTTCTGGCGGGCCTTGCGTGAAACGTGGAATTCAAATTCGGGCATATCGACCTCGTCAATTTTGCGGTAAAGGAACTTCGCACCTGTACCTGCGGTACACCGTCCTGCGTTCGGTGCAGGGCTGGTGCAGGCAAGGATGCATTAGTTCTTCCCAATCATACTCGATAAGATGCTTTTGGGCATAATTTCACCATAACATTGAGAGATCTCAAAAAATTCCACCTTGACGTATCCGAATTTTGGCTTTATCATAGTAGATGTAAGATGCCAGTAAGTTCACGTTGGAAAGAGAAAAACGATGACCCGAGGTTTCTTTACCCGGGTCATTCCATTTTAGATCGTCCGATGGAACGACTCTGACACATCATTTTTTTCTTTTGCCATAAGGAGGCAAATAATATGTCTGAACGTATCGTCGGCACGGTCAAGTGGTTCAACGGCAGCAAGGGCTACGGCTTCATTGCTCGTGAGAATGGCCCGGATGTCTTTGTCCACTACTCCGCCATCCAGAGCGAAGGTTTCCGCAACCTGGATGAAGGCCAGAAGGTCGAATTCGAAGTCGAGCAGGGCAACAAAGGCCCTCAGGCTACCAACGTCACCATCCTGTAATACCTGACCAACCCAAAACAAAATTCCCGTCCGAAACGGCGGGAATTTTGCTTATATAACTGATGTTACGCACCACGTGTGAGCAAAACCGGGTAAGATTTGGGCATGGACAAAGAACACCTAGAATTGTACACGGATTATTTGCTCAGCACGTTTGGCTATGCCACAGCGACCGGTCTTTCGGCGGTGGTGAACGGGCAGGTCAGCCATGATCAAATCACTCGTTTTCTATCGGGCGAAGAATACACGTCGAAAGACTTATGGCTGGAAGTCAAAGCGACGGTGCGCAAGGTGGAACGAGAGGATGCGGTCTTGATCTTTGATGATACCATCCAAGAAAAGCCATACACGGATGAGAATGAGGTGATGTGCTGGCATTATGATCATAGCAAAGGTCGGGCAGTGCAAGGCTTCAACTTGCTGAACTGCCTATACCATGTGAATGAAATATCCATTCCGGTGGCATTTGAACTCATTAGAAAGCCAGCCGAGTACTGTGATCTGAAAACGCGGCAGCGGAAACGCGCCAGTCTGGTCACGAAGAACGAGTTGATGAGAGCCATGCTGGATGTCTGCGTGAAAAACAATCTGTTGTTTCGCTTCGTTTTGTTCGATATTTGGTTCTCATCGAAAGAAAACATGTGTTACATCAAGGAAATGCACAAAAAAGATTTCATTTGTGCGCTCAAAGCCAATCGCTTGGCAACCGTGAGCGAAGAAGATCATCAAAACAACCGTTTCACTTCGATTGAAGAACTGCCTTGGCAAGAAGAGACTTCGTTTACAGGCTGGCTCAAAGACGTTCCTTTTCCTGTACTCATCGTGCGCCAAGTTTTCACCAACAAAGATGGCAGCACGGGTATCCTCTATCTGGCTTGCAGTGACATAACCGTGACACGGGAGTTCATTCTAACGACCTATCAAAAACGATGGCCGATAGAAGTCTTCCACAAATCGCTCAAACAGAATGCCGCTTTGGGCAAAGCGCCTGTGCGCCGAGTTGTGACTCAAAACAATCATGTCTTTGCTGTGCTGTATGCCTTTTTCAAGTTGGAATGCTTGAAGATCAAACGGCATCTTAATCATTTTGCTTTGCGTGCCCATTTATATCTCAAAGCTGTCCGCGTTGCTTTTGATGAACTTCAAGTTCTCAAGGCTGCGTAACATCAGTTATATAAATAATGCAAGGGTTCGGTTATACATTTATATGTCTGCCGGGGGACTGAAGTCCCCGGCTAAGTCACAAAGGGGCTGTCTAAAAAGGCAGTCGAAGTAGGTGGAAAAGAGGGGTAAAAGCCCGAAAATGGGCGGGGACGAAAAAAAACTGGCGGTCAGATGGCCGCCAGTTTGCGCATATTATGGGCAAGGCATACCAAAGCCCACTCTGTCTCGACCTTCTCCAGGCCTCGCAGGTGAAACCTTCGAAAGCCCATGTTGTGTTTCACATCCCCGAAGGTGCTTTCGGGCTCGATGCAGCGCTGTTTTCGCAAGGCAATCCCTTGCTCTGAAAGCAGGTTCTCTCTGGCCTGTTGGCGGTATTCCCGGAGTTTGAAACTGACCTGGATACGGCGGTTGCCCTTGGCCTGGGTGCATTGAGGCTTGAGCGGACAGGTTCCACATGCCGAGCACTCATAGTACCGTCGCTCGGAAAGATAATCATTCTCGGTACGGTAAGGACGGGTTTCCCGGTAGGTCAGGGATTGGTGAGCCGGGCAGGTAAAAGTATCTCGGTCTGGGTCATAGGGAAAATTCTCGGAACGGAAACTGAGTGTCTGGATTCGTTCGGCTTTGCGAGGCGGGTGGGTATCCTGGTAGAAAGTGTTGTACTTGAGGTAATTCTCCATCTGGTTTGTTTTGAGATAGGCATAATTCTCTTCACTGCCATAGGCCGCATCCCCTGATCCCCGTTGGGGTTTCTGTCCGTTTGGCCAGTATTGTTGTTCCATATGGGGGATGAAACAACCTGGATCACCGGCAGATTGGTGGACCGAGTAGCCCACCACGAACTGTCCTTCCGTCCCGATCTGTGGGTTGTAGGCTGGATGCGGCCAGGGCTTTTCTGCCCCGCGATCTTCCTTCATGCGCATACAACTCGCATCCGGGTCAGTCTGGGAGTAACTGCTGCGACCATCCAGAGTCTTTTCCTGCTTCTCGTACTTTTCCAGACGAGGCAGATGCTCCTTTTCCAGTGTTTTCACTGCCTTCTGCAATGGCTTGTTCTCGGGTTGTTGACGCAATCGCTCGTTCAATTCCGCCACCTTCGCCTGCAACTTCTTGGCGTCAATGCCCCCTTTGCCTCCCAATTCTTCCAGGTCTTTACCCCCATATTCTTCATTCTCTTTTTCATTCACCTGCTCGATCTCGTCCAACAACTGCTGGATCTTTTGCTCCAAGCGTACCTTGTACTTGTGCGTCTTCTTCGCCCACACTACCTTGTGCTGCATTCGCATCCGCTCCGATCTTCGTCCCATCCACAAAGTAGTTCTCCAACTTCACATACCCCTCTTCGATCAGCAGTTCCAGCACTCTTGTGAACACCTCTCGCACTTCCCCCTTCATCACCACTCCCCGAAACCGGTTGATCGTCCGAAAGTCCGGCACGTTCCCCCCAGCCAACCACATGAAGTTCACATTCTCCCGCAGCCCCTTCTCGATCCGCCGCGAGGTGAACACCTTCTCCGAATACGCATACACCAGCACCTTCAACATCATCCTCGGATGGTAGCTGCTCGTCCCACCGCCTGCATACTTCGCCATCAGCGGATCCAGGTCGATCGCATCCACCACTCGGTTCACCACCCGTACCAGGTGATCCGCCGGAATCAACTCTTCCAAATCCGCAGGTAGCAAGCTCGGTTGTTCCATCGTATACGCTTTGAAGACTACGTTTCCTTTTTTCATGCCCCTATTGAATCACATTTTCCCCTTTTCGCAAAGGGGGGCTGCCCCTTTACTTTTGGGACAGCCCCTAACGAGTAGTGAAATATTCAATTAATAGCTTTTCGGTAGACACGATGGTTTTTGTACTCGACACCGTTCAGGTTCTTCAAATCGGCGCGCATCTGGTGGGTGGTCTCGGCCACCTGGGTCATTTCGACGAATTTGAAATTATAATTCTCCAAGACAGTTTTGCCCAACTCATAGTAGAGCAGGGCGTTACCGCCCGTGCCCTGGAACTCGGGCAAAACGCCCATGCCGTTGCCGGAAACGGTCTTGGTGCGTTTCATTTCAAGAAGCAGATCCACGATACCGAAGGGGAACAGGTGGCCCTTGGCACGCTGGAGGGCGGCCGAAGCATCCGGGAAGGCAAACAGGAAGCCGACAATGTCATCGCCGTGCATGATCAACTTGATCAGGCGATGGTCCGCCACCATGAAGACGTTCTGTACTGCGTAATCCACATCGCCCTGGGTAAAGGGATAATATTCCCAGTTATTGATGAAAGTTTTGTTGTAGGTTCTGCCGATGCGCTGCGCCCAGCTGACCAGTTCCTTCTTGCTCTTGAAATTCTTGACCCACAGGTTGCCGCGCTTCATGGCCCACTTGCGCGATGCGTTCCACCCGCTCCGGGATCTTGAAGGCCTCGGCCGGCAGGTAGCAGGAGACAAAGTCCACTTCCTTCTCGAAGCCGAGCGCCTCGACCAGTTTGGGATAATAATCGTAGTTGTAGTTCATCATGGTCATCATCTGGCGATGTTCAAAGCCTTCGATCAGGATGCCATAGCCATCGAAGGGGGAAAGGCCTTTCGGCCCGATCATGGTATCCAGCCCGCGCTGGCGGGCCCAGTCGAAGGCGGCCTCAAAGAGTGCTTTTGCGACTTCCAGATCGTCAATCGTATCGAAGAAATAGAACTGGGCTTTCCTGGTCTTGTGGTATTCGTTGAAGAGCTTGTTCTCCCCGGCGCAGATGCGGCCCACCACTTTGCCATCCCGTACCGCCAGAAAGAAGTCCGCGTCCGAATGTTCGAAGAAAGGATGTTTCTTCCGGTTTAGCGGGAGGTAGGCATCCACGAAAAGCGGCGGAACCCACTGCGGGCAATCTTTATAGAGATCATAATAGAACTCAACGAAGCGCTTGACTTGCGATTTGTTTTCAGTGTCCATTTTTTCGATGCTGAGCATAAGAATCTCCTGGGGAAGGAATAAATGCTGGTACACAGTATATAACACAATTCCATTTCATGGATACGATAATGCCAAAACTGCACGGTGTTCTTAATGCCCACCAACTATTTTTTGCGAAAAAGTGAAGCTCGCGAAAGTCTTTGCCAAACTCTTTAAAACTGTGTTTCGTCACAAGATGGTCACAATCCGGTAAATTTATGCGATAATAGATACCATACCTCAGCCACAGTGAGTTATCGACTCAATCCTGCAACCAATTAAAAAAGGAGCCTCCTATGTCTGAATTCCGCACGGAAGAATTTCGCGTCAACGGCGAAGAACTAATCGCCAAAATCAAGGAATTGATCCATGAGGGCAACATCCGCCGCATTATTATCAAGGACCGGGATGGCAAGGTCATGCTGGAATTCCCGCTGACCTTTGGGGTGGTCGGCGCGGTGCTGGCACCCACCCTGGCGGCGGTAGGGGCGGTGGCTGCATTGATCGGAGAGGCAACTGTGGTAGTAGAGAAGACAGAGTAACCACTTTTTAATGTTGGATTTACCACTTCTCCTCGTATTCCGGACCCATGGACAGGTAAAATCGTAGTCCTGGACGCGTTTGGGAAATTATGAAGAAAAGCATTCCTTGAAACGCATTAATTTCCGCCGTGTTTTTGTGTTCGCCGGGCTGACGACGCTGGTTATCGTCTATGTCCTATTGTGGATGCGGATGATTTCCAGCCCGACTGAGCGCACCGGTGCGGATTTTATTGTTTTTTTCACAGCCGGTCGTATTACGCAAACAGACGGCGCTGCGCATGTGTATGAGCCGCTATTGCAACAAGCGGTGCAGCAGGCGGAAGTCGGTTTTCAGCTTGCTCCGGGACAGGTGTTGTTATACAACCATGTTCCCTATCTCATACCCATCCTGAGGATACTGATTAGCGGGAATTATGTTGTTTCGTTCTACCACTGGGCGGCGCTTTTGCTGGCGCTTTGCATAGTCGGCGTAGTTCTCCTGGCAAGGGTACTGCGGCAGGCCGGCTGGCGGCAGGCGGAAGTCTGGCTGGCGGCGGCGGGTATGATCACTTTCTTTCCGCTGTTCGTCAGTTTGTTGAACGGACAGGATACCGCCTTCACATTCTTCGGTTTATGCTTGTACCTGTTCGGCTTTTTGACCGGAAAGGATTGGCTGGCGGGAATTGGACTGGCCCTGACAAGCATCCGCCCGCAGGTGACGGTGTTACTGGCCGTCCCTTTTTTATTCAGAAGGCAGAAGGTGTTTGGCTGGTTCTGTGCGGCAGCCGGAGTTCTGGGGGTACTGAGTTTGGTTATCTTGGGCGTGGATGGAATGCGCGGCTTCCTGAGCCTGCTGGTGGTAAGCGCAGGTGGGGAATGGTACGGATTGAAAGAGCCGCTCATGGTAAACCTGGTTGGCTTATTGTGGCGGGTTGCGCCAGGGCTGGGCGATATCTTGATCCACTGGTTTGGCTGGGCGGTCTATGGGAGCACATTGATTGGGTTGTGTATTCTGTGGGGGCGCATCCGGGTTATTACCGAAAAACAAATCGGGTTGGCGATTGTGCTTGCTATCTTTGTCGCCCCGCACCTGCATTATCACGACCTAGCATTGCTCCTGGTGGCGCTCGTGGCGGCACTCCTGGCACTGGTGCGAAGCGGTTTCTTGTACACGCATCAGGCTGCCATTGTGCCGCTGGCACTCTCGGTGGCATTGCTGTTCAGTAATTTTGTGTCGGCCTTAGAATATAACTTCCCATACCTGATCATGCTGCTATTGGTGGTGGTCCTGTACACTCCCAGTGTCATTTTCCATAGCTCAAAAAACCAGAACAGGTCCGATAAGGCGGCCTGACATTTTATGTAAATGCCCGTACCGAGACATTCCCGGCACGGGCATGAACATATCGGAATTTACCCGGCAAATCCCCCGCTACATCGTCAGCAGTTGGTCCACTGCACCGGCCAGCTCGTTCAAATTAGCCACCTTGAACACGTTCGTGCACAAGGGTGCGTAGCGGGGCATGTCGCTGTCACCCCGCCACTGTTCCGGCGACTCGGGGTTGAGCCAGATGGTGCGGGAAGCGCGCCGGGACAGATGGGTGAACAGGTCCAGGCGCGGGTCGTTGTAGTTGTTGCGCCCGTCCCCGACGACGATCAGGGTGGTCTGCGCATTGAGCGTGTCGAGGTAGTCCTCCGTGAAATCTTTCAGCGACCAGCCCAGGTCCGTATTGAAGTACCCGCCCGGCATGCGTTCCAGGACGGACCGGATGGCTGCGTCTGCATTCGAACCGCCGAAGTTGCCCGAAATATATTCCAGGTGGTTGATGAAAGCAAAGGCGTGGGTCTTATGGACCTGGCCTTGCAGGGAGAAAAGGAAGCTCAACATCAACTCGGAGCAGAAACGCATGGACGTGCTGACGTCGCACAGCACCACGATGCGGGGTTTGCGGACCCGGTCGCGATGACGGATCTCCATCGGCACACCCTGGTATTTCAAGTTGGCCCGGATGGTGGCCTTCGGATCCAGTTGTCCGCTCTTGGCGCGCTTCTGGCGCAGGGCGATGCGAGTACGCAGGGTGGCAGCCAGCCGCTGCACTTCATGTTGGAGCTGGCGCTTGTCCGTCTCCGAAAGCGCCTCGAACGGGCGGTTAATCAGATCATCGCGCGGACTGACCGGCGGGCGCTCGCTCAAGTTCTCGGCGATACGTTTGCAGGCGCAGGCGTAGACCTGGTCGTGGATGCCCTGCAGGTTCTGCCCGAGCAGATCGCGCAGTTGTTCCAGGCGGCCGGGATCCATATCCATTTGGGCCAACAGATCGAAGAGTTCCTGCATGGCCTCCTGCACCTGCGGGAACGCCATCAGACGCAACATGCGCTGGGTCATCCAGTTGCGGGTGCGCAGGTCGTTAGCCTGATCGAGACCGGCCAGCGCGGCCAGCATATCCAGTTCTTCCTGCGAAAGCGGTTCGCCGTTCAGGAAGCGTTCGAAGCGCTGGCGCAATCCCTGGTTGAACTGGCGCAATGCGCCGGCCAGGATTTTGGCTTCTTCCGGGGTCAATCCGTCCATGGCGTTGCCGCCCATCAGGGGCGGCTGGCCGCTGCCGAAGAAGAGCGGGAAGAGTTTGTCGAAGGTGGGCAGGTCGCGCACATCCTTGACCAGGGTGGAACGCAGCGACAAACGGAAGTGTTCACGGTCATGAACCCCCATCAAATCGACCGCCGAAAAGGCTTCGGTACTCTCGGCCAGTGAGACGCGTACCCCGCTGGCGCGCAGTGCGGAAACCAATTGTAAGATACGGGATTCCATGCTGCCTCAATTCCCTGAGAATCGACCCAGGCTGGTATTATCGTCCTGCCTTGAACGAGAGGGTTGCGGTGGAGGCGCAAAGACCTGGCGCTTCACTTTTTGCAAGTCCGCCTCGTGCTTGATCAGAACCGACAGGGTGTCTGCAAGAGTGTCTTTTTCGATGCTGGCGGCGTTGAGCGATACCAGGGCGTTGGCCCAATCCAGGGTCTCACTGATCGAAGGCGATTTGCGCAGGTCGGAATTGCGCAAGCGCTGGACAAATTCCACGGCCTGGCGGGCCAATTTGGGGTTCAGGTCCGGTACTTTCAGGCGGACCACCGCCAACTCTTCCTCGAGGGTCGGGTAATTTATGAACAGGTACAGGCAGCGCCGTTTGAGCGCTTCGGACAGTTCGCGCGTGTTGTTGGAAGTCAGCACGACGAACGGCTTTTGTTTGGCAGTGAGGGTGCCCAGCTCCGGGATGCTGATCTGAAAATCGCTCAGGATCTCGAGCAGGAAAGCCTCGAACTCGGCGTCGGCCCGGTCGATCTCGTCGATCAGCAGGACGACCGGTTTTTCGCTCAGAATGGCGCGCAGGAGCGGACGCTGAAGCAGGAACCGGCCTGAGAAGAAAACATCCTCTTCACGGGCTAGCCTGTCAGCGGCCTCTGCCAGGGAATCCGCCTTACCCAGGCTATCGTTCAGCTTGTCCCGCAGCAGTTGAGTGTAAAGCAACTGCTTGGAATATTCCCATTCGTACAACGCCTTGGACTCATCCAACCCTTCATAGCACTGCAAGCGGATGAGATCGCAACCGGTTGCTCCTGCAATGGCCTTGGCCAACTCGGTCTTGCCGACCCCGGCGGGACCCTCGGCAAGCAGAGGCTTCCCCAACTTCTGGGCCAGATAGACGATGGTGGCGATCTCGTCCGAAGCGATGTAGTTTTGTGTGGAAAGGGAGGCTTTGACCGTATTGGTCGAATCGAATGGGTCGGTCATATGCTACCTGTAAAGCGTACCTATAATAGCAATTAGTATACACGTTTTGCGGGAAGAAACGTTAAGACAAAATTAGAAAGATGGGGGTGGTCCTGGTCAGCCTAGGGCGGCTTTGACCCGCTCAGGAGTGAAAGGAATCTGGCGCAGGCGCGCTCCCGTGGCGTCGAAGATGGCGTTGGCGACTGCTGCAGCGGTCGTCACCGTCGAAGGTTCCCCGGCACCCACGGCGGGCTGGTCGGGGCGGTTGATCAGCACGATCTCCACCTCGGGCACTTCGGAAAAGGTCAGGATCGGGTAAGTCTCCCAATCGACGCTGTTAATGCGCTGCTCGTCAAACTGGACCTCTTCCTTGAGCGCCCGGCTGAGGGATTGGATCACATTGCCTTCGATCTGGTTCTTCAAGCCATCCGGGTTGATGATCAGCCCGCAGTCGTGCGCAACGACGATGCGCCTCACCCGCACGAGCGCCGCTGGCCCGCATCCACCTGGACCCGGGCGATGCAGGCCACAATGGCCTGGTCATTCTCATACCAGGCGAAGGCCACGCCGCGCCCTTCCGCCGGTTCGGCCGCTTTTTACCCGGGGACGGGCGCGTCTCCCAGCCGGCTTTCCCGGCGGCGGCGTTCAGGACCGCCCGCTCGCGCGGATCGACCAGGTAGCGCAGCCGGAACTCCAGTGCATCGACACCCGCGGCGGCTGCCAGCTCGTCCATGAACGATTCGTTGGCGAAGGTGTTCTCCGCTCCGCCCAGGCTGCGGAACGATGAGGCGCGCAAGCGGCGATTCGGCCAAGTAATGGACGGTCACGCGCTGGTACGGGAAGGAATAATTGGTGGGGGCGTTGCGCTCGGCGCCGAAGGAGAACCCGAACTGCGGGGCGGCCTGCCCGGAGAGCAGTTGAGCCGCCACCAGTTGGCCGGCGAAGCGCGCCCGGGCCACGTGGGAGGGCGACCAGACGTGATAATCCCAGGCGACCACGTTGCCCTGCGCATCCAGCCCGCCGTGCACCTCCATCACCATGGCCGGGGCTTTCGGCTCCCAGACGAACTCATCCTGGCGCGACCACTGCACCCGCACCGGCTGGCCGACTGCCTGGGACAGGATGACCGCGTCCGCGGCGGCATCATCCGAGCCGTTCTGGCCATAGCTGCCAGCGCCTTCCACGTGGATCAGGTGCACTTTTTCGGCCGGCACATCCAGCAGTTGCGCCAGAGCGCCGCTCAACGGATAGGGCCCGGGTGTGCTTGCCCAGACCGTGACCTGGTCGCCTTTTACATCGGCAACCGCACACGAAGGACCGATCGAAGCGTGCGCATGATACGGCTGGTAATAGGTGGCATGCAATTGCCGGGAGGCGCCGGCTGAAGGCTGTCTCGAAATCCCCTTGATCGACCAGCAGGCTGTCCTCGGTCGGCGAGGCTGCGCAGGTAGGTATACAGGTCCTGCATGGGCGGGTAGGCTGGCCTTCTCCTGCCATTCCACCTTGAGCTGTTTGGCGGCCAGGATGGCCTGCTCTTCGCGCTCCGCCACCACCCCGATGAAATTGCCCCGCTGGACCACCTTGACCAGGCCGGGAACGTCTTCCACCGAGCTCTCATCCATCGAAATCAATTCCGCGGCCGGGCTGGGCGGGCGTACCAGGCGGCCGTGCAGCATCCCGGGCACTCGCAAATCCTGGATAAAGCTGGGCTGACCGGCCACCTTGCGGGGGATATCCTCGCGCGGTGTGGATGTGCCGACGATGGTATAGGCTGTCGGAGGTCCTTCAGGGGGGCCTCTCCCGTGACCTCGAGTTGAAGGCCTTGCCGCCCATCAATTCGGCATAGGTGACCTTTCGCTCCGGATGCCGGATCAGCGCGATCACGCCGTCCTGCACGGTCAACTCGTCCAGACGGGCATCCAGCCGCTCGGCTGCCATTTCCAGCAGGGTGCGCCGGGCTTCGGCGGCACGCATTGCGCAGGGCCGTGCCGCTCGAGCTGATCGTCATGCTGCCGGCGGTATAGCCCTCGTCCGGCGTGCGTTCGGTATCCCCCATGACCATGTGCACCCGCTCGAGCGGCACGTCCAGCTCCTCGGCCACGATCTGCGCCAGGGCAGTGCGGACGCCTGTGCCCAGTTCGACCTTGCCGCTGAAGGCGGTCACCGTTCCATCCGGCTTGATCGCCAGCCAGTCATCCAGCCAGTTGGTTAACTCGCCCCAGAAGGCCTCCCGCCTGCCCGAGCCGCGACGATCGGCTGGTCGATTGGTCCAGGCGTTGGAATTCTGCCAGTCCTGATCTCGCCATCAGTCCTCCCCTCCGTACATCAATGCCTCGGCCCGCCTGACGGCCCGCAGGATGCGCAGGTGGGAGCCGCAGCGGCACAGGTTCCCGTCCAGGGCAGGCCGGATCTGTTCGTCGGTCGGGTGCGGGTTTTTCCATAACAGCGCCGCCGTGGTGATGATCATCCCGTTGACGCAGTAGCCGCACTGGGTGGCCTGCTCCTCGATGAACGCCTGCTGGACCGGGTGCAGCTCACCCTCTTCGATCAGCCCTTCCAGGGTGGTGATGCGGGAACGGCCGACCTCGGAAACCGGCAGCTGGCAGGACTGCTTCGGCTTTGCGCCGACCAGCACCATGCAAGCGCCGCATCTCTTCCCCACCGCAGCCAAAATGCGGGCCGTTCAGCCCCAGCTCATTGCGCAAGACATACAGGAGCGGGGTATCCGGCGCCGCCTGGACGGTATGGGGCTTTCCATTGACGTTGAGAACGATCTCACCCGACATACCAATTTTCTCCTGACCAATCTCTCTTCGGCCCAATACCGGCACCTGAACCCACGCGGGGAGGCCGAACATAGGCCACGCAATATGGAAAACAGACAAAAGCTGTCATACTTGGTGCGATTATGAGACAGAAAGTCGAACTTGTCAATTGCCAACCTGTCCCTCTATTCCCCCTCTATTGGGTGGGAAGAGAACAGAGAGCAGAGAGCAGTGGGGGAGAATGAGGATTTTAGATTGTAGATTGGAGATCGAGGATTGGGGGAGGAGAGAACAGAGAGCAGTGGGGGAGGCGGCATTTTTTTGCGATCTTGAGGATCATGGCCGCCGGTAGAAAGGAAGAGGCGATTGCCCCGAAAAAAAGTACTTGACTTAATGACTATTAACGTGTAAAGTTTACTCTCATGAAGATCGGTTTACAGGCGAAGATAAATATTCGTTGATAGAAGAAGCGTTTTCGAGAAATTGGAACCAGGAATGATGCCGCTCGAAAGCCCGTCGCGTCGAATTGTTTTTCGCAATATGTAAGCCGTTTTTATTTTAGGAGTCTTAATGCGACATAAGTAAGAAAAACGATGATATTTCTCTCGATCCCTTCCAAGTCATGAACAGCTTTTGTGATTTCCCGCTTGTCACTCGGACCCGGACTAACTACAGATGTAGGGGAAAACTGCCTGCGGCAGTAAAGCCCCTTGCGTCTGTTATGGTCCGGGCCCGTGCTTAAGCGAAGATAATCAATCGTTCAGAAAGAATTGGAAGTTAAGGAGGTGGTGTTCAACAATGATAGGCCTTGTAAGCCGCGCTCTAGAAACCCGTCAAAGGGATCATATATTCACCATTGTTCTCCGGAGGAGAAAAGCGTATGTTTAAACGATTCTCAATACTAATTTCAGCAATAGCGATCCTGGGCATGGTGCTGACGGCCTGCGGTCCCGCCGCGACCACAGCAGCTCCTGCCACAGCAGCTCCAGCAACGGCGGCTCCAGCCACAGCAGCTCCTGCCACAGCAGCTCCAGCAACGGCGGCTCCAGCCACAGCGGCTCCAGCCACAGTGGCTCCAGCTCCAGCTACGGCAGCTCCAACCGCAGCGGCTACTATGCCGCCCATTGTGACTCAGGCGCCTGTGGCGTCCTACACCTGCACAGATGCAATCGGTTGTGTAAAGATTGGTCCAACAGACCCGATCCATATCGCCTATCTGTTGGTCGTATCTGGCGCCAATGCAGCCCTGGGCACCGACTCCCGCAACGGCGTGGAGATCGCCATCGATGATGCCGGCGGCAAGATCCTGGGCCATACCATCAAGTTCGATGGCCAGGATGGTCTGCTGCACGGCGGATGGCGGCCAGGCAGCCGGCACCAAGCTGGCCTCCGACCCGACCATCATCGCGGTCATCGGCACGTCCTGCTCGAGCGAAGCCCGTGCAGCGGAACCCTTGCTCTCCAAGGCCGGCTTCGTGACGATCTCGTCTTCCAATACCGCTCCTGACCTGACCGATCCTGACCAGCCCGAACCATTACTCCGGCTACTTCCGCACCGCCCATAACGACAATATCCAGGGCGCGGCTGCAGCTGACTTTGCCTATAATTTCCTGCACTTCGAAGAAGGCCGCCACCATCCATGATGGCAGCCTGTATGCCGCCTCGCTGGTCCAGGTATTTCGGCGATAACTTCAAGAAGCTGGGTGGAACGATCACTACGGCAGACCTCCGTGGATCCGAACGCCACCGACATGAGCTCGGTCCTGGCCTCCGTTGCCACCGGCACGCCGGATATCATCTACTTCCCGATCTTCCTGCCGGCAGGCGCGTTCCTCATCGATCAGGCCAAGACCACCCCCGGTCTGGAGAACACCAAGCTGATGGGCGCAGATGGCCTGTATTCGCCGGATGTGATGAAAACCGCCGGCGCTGCTGTTGAAGGCTTCATGGTTTCGAGCCCGATCGTCCAGGGTGCTGCCTATGACGCCTTCGTGGCCAAGTACGTGGCCAAGTTCGGCGAGCAGCCGATCAACATCTTCCATGCGCATGCCTATGACGCCTTCAACATCGTCATGGCTGCCATTGAGAAGGTGGCCGTGCCAGACAACGGATGGGACGCTCTACATCCCCCGCCAGGGTCTGCGCGATGCCGTGGCCGCCACCAAGGACTTCCAGGGTCTGACCGGTGTCCTGACCTGCAACGCCGACGGCGACTGCGCCAACCCGATCATTGGTGTTTACACAGTATCATGCCGGCGCATATCCGCCTGAGCTGATCTGGCCGACCCAATACATCAAGAAGTAAATTCAAGTTTCGTTTTACAAGGAGGGGCGAGCCTCTGCTCGCCCCTCTTAATAAAATCGCACTCCCATTTGAGAAGAGGAGTATCAGATGCTACGAACCTGGCGTCAGCGTATTACGCTTACCGATATTTTTATTTGGTTGATCGGCCTGGCCATTGCGGCGGCGGTCATCTGGGGGACGATCAGCACCCTGCAGCTGCACCTGTACACAGCCAGCGTCTGGCTCGACCTCACCATCAAGGGATTGGCACTTGGGGGGGTTTACGCCCTTATCGCCATGGGCTATACCATGGTGTATGGTATTTTGAAAATGATCAACTTTGCCCACAGCGAAGTATTCATGAGCGGGCCATTTACGGCGGTTTTTGTTGCCCATGGGCCTGGCCAAGTCTGGTTTTCTGGATAAACAACCCGTGATCAGCCTGGCTGATCATCGCCGTGGTTTCCATGGGCGTATCGGCTGGGATCGCCCTGCTCCTGGAAAGAATTTGTTACCGGCCCTTGCGTAATGCGCCCCGCCTGGTCCCGCTGATCACCGCCATCGGGGCTTCCTTTTTTCTCCAGTATACATTCCGGGGTCTGTTTGGCTCCGGTTCCTTTGGTTATCCGGCCATAAAAGCCCTTGAGACATATCCTGGACGGTCGCCGGGATCCAAATTTATAAGACCCAGGTCGTCGTGATCGTCGGCGCCGTGGTGATGATGCTGGTCCTCTTTGGCATCGTGCAATGGACAAAGATCGGGAAAGCCATGCGCGCCGTTTCCGAAGACAAGGAAGCGGCTGAGTTGATGGGGATCGATGTTGACAACATCATCGTTTTCACCTTCGGCCTGGGAGGCGCCTCGGCAGGTGCGGCGGGTGTGCTCTATACACTTTTGTTCCCGGTGGTCAATTTCTACATGGGATTCTATCCCCGGGATCAAAGCCTTTACCGCGGCGGTCCTGGGAGGCATTGGCAACGTGCCTGGAGCTTTCCTGGGAGCCATCATCCTGGGTTTGCTTGAATCGGTCGGACCCAATCTGTTCCTGACCGGGTTGGGCATTCCCTCCCCGTCCCAGTTGAAAGATGCCATTGCTTTCATCGTACTGGTTCTCATCCTGATCTTCCGCCCAACCGGCATCCTGGGCGAACGGATCTCGAAGGATAAGGCCTAAGGAGGATGTTATGAACAGTAAATCATCGATTTGGAAGAAAGCGGTTCAAACCGGCTTGATCGGTGGAGTCATTTCCCTGCTCCTGGGCGTGGTCGGGTTGGCTGCGGCTTTCGGGAAAACCTATTTGATCAGCGGGGTGATCACGATGGGTCAAATCTTGGTACTGGCTCCGTTTTTGTTCGAGAGCTACTCCTCCATCCGGCATGCACCCCTCGAAAGCAGCCTCTGACCCTCCTGGCAGTCGGCGGGCTGACCGGCCTGATGGGAGGTGTAGTCCTGGCAGTGTTTATTGGGATTGACCAGGTGTTGAATGTCCGGGCGGTTCTGTATCAACGTTTCACCTGACCTTGATCGCCCTGTGGACCTTCAATCTCCCGCTCCTGGCCGGAGTGTTGGTCCTGCTCGTGGCTGCGCTGGTCACCGGATTGATCGCGGCGGGTTTTTCCTGCTTCCGGCTCGTATTCGGGGTGCCTTGAGCATGGCTGTCCTGGTCGTCCTGGCGCTTGGCTTGTTCCGTGACCTGATCGTCACCGTCATTCTCCACTGGGGGTTTGTGCAATATGCATTCCTATGGATATTTGCCCAGGTCGGGATGACGATCCCTGGCGCTCTGGTCGTATTCGTGATCGTGGGCGGCCTGGTCTACTGGCGTTCGGGCGTTGATCAGAAGGCGATTAATCTAAGAAGAAGCCCAAGGCAGCAGCGTATAATTCGCTGGGGGACGATTGGCGTACTGGTCGTCATTGTCCTTTTGCTGCCGTCAAATCCTGGGGATGTATTTCAGTGAAATTCTGGATGACGTCGGTATTTATATCCTGATGGGCTTGGGGCTGAATATCGTGGTCGGGTTTGCCGGTTTGCTGGACCTGGGCTACGTGGCCTTCTATGCCATCGGCGCCTATACCCTGGGAGTGCTGACCACCTCGGAAGCGGTGGGACTGCTCCACCTCAGCTTCTGGGCGGCGCTGCCGCTGGCCCTGGTCGTGGCAGTCTTTGCGGGCGTCGTGCTGGGCTTGCCAATCCTACGATTGCGCGGCGATTATCTGGCAATCGTGACCCTCGGCTTTGGAGAGATCATCCGCATCCTGGTATTATCCGACTGGTTGAAGCCCCTCCTGGGCGGATCGGAGGGTATTCAGCGCATTGGCCAGCCGACCATCGGAACTTTCGTCTTTTCGAACCAACAACAACTTTTTTACGTGATTCTGGCCGGGATCATCATGACGGGTTTTATTGCCACCCGTTTGAAGGATTCCCACCTTGGCCGCTCCTGGATGGCCTTGCGTGAGGATGAGGATGTTGCCGAAGCCATGGGGATCAATAAGGTCATCACCAAGCTGCTGGCCTTTGGAATGGGGGCGCTCTTTTCAGGCCTGGGCGGGGCGTTGTTTGCCACCAAGGTCGGCTCGGCCTATCCGCAAAGCTTCAGCTTCATTGTTTCGATCAATATTCTCTCCCTGATCATCATCGGCGGATTGGGCAGCATCCCGGGTGTTTTTGTGGGCGGGTTGGTCCTGGTGGGATTACCCTTGCTGCTCAGCCAGTTTGCAGGATTTCGTTATCTCATCTATGGTGCCTCCCTGATCTTCATGATGCTGAGTCAGACCGGAAGGTCTGTGGCCGGAAGCGCGCCGCCGCCTGGAATTGCGCGGAGAAGAAGTCGGGACCGAGTCCGCAGGAAAAACCCAAACCGGCAGCAACGGAATCCAGGGCACTAGGAGGAGCTGAGATGGCGATACTCGTTTCGGAAAAGGTAACCAAACGTTTCGGCGGCCTGGAGGCTGTCAGCAAGGTTGACCTGGAAGTAAAAGAACACGCAATCTACAGCATCATCGGCCCCAATGGCGCCGGCAAGACCACCTTCTTCAACTGCGTAACCGGTTTTTATACCCCGGAGGAAGGGAAGATCGTTTTCAAAGGCAGGAACATCACCGGCCTTTCCCCGGACCGGGTCACCCGCCTGGGGATTTCCCGCACCTACCAGAACATCCGCTTGTTCAAGAACATGACCGCGGTGGAAAATATCCTGGTCGGGATGCAGCCCCATCTGAAATCGGGTTTGCTGGGAGGAATTTTCCGTGACCCTCGCACCAACCGCGAGGAAAAAGAAGCGGTCGAGGAAGCCATCCGGCTGCTTGCTTTTATCAACCTGAAAGGCAAGGGCGACCTGCTGGCCAAGAACCTGCCTTATGGTGAACAACGCCGCCTGGAAATCGGCCGGGCGCTTGCCAGCAAACCATCCCTGCTGCTCCTGGATGAACCCACCGCCGGCATGAACCCCAGCGAGACCCAGGATATGGTCAATTTTATCCGCCGCCTGCGGGATGAGTTGGGCATCACCATCCTGCTGATCGAACACCAGATGCGGGTGGTGATGAGCATTTCCGAGCAGATCAGCGTCCTGGATTTTGGCGTGAAAATTGCCGAAGGAACTCCGCTGGAAATCCAGAAGAATCCCCACGTCGTCGAAGCTTATCTGGGACGGGGCGCAGCGAGCGGCCTTGGCCAGGCCCGCACAGCAGACTGAGCCGGAGGACCATTATGCCTATTCTGGAAGTCGAGAATATTCACTCGTATTACGGGAACATCCATGCCCTCAAGGGGATTTCCTTGACCGTTGAGAAGGGTGAAATCGTAACCTTGATCGGCGCCAATGGCGCCGGCAAGTCCACCACCCTGCGCACCATCTGCGGTCTGCTTAAGCCACGCGAAGGCCACGTCCGTTTTGACGGGGAAGACCTGGCCCCCTATAAACCGCATGACCTGATCTTTAAAGGGATGTCGATGGTGCCGGAGGGACGGCGGATCTTTGCCCGGCTGACGGTCTCCGAGAACCTCGAGATGGGCGCCTACACCCGCAAGCGCGGGCCGGAGCTTGCCGCGGATCTGGAGCGTGTCTTCACTTTGTTCCCGCGCCTCAAAGAGCGCCGGAGCCAGGTGGGTGGCACCCTTTCCGGTGGGGAGCAGCAAATGCTCGCCACCGGGCGGGCCTTGATGGCTCATCCCCGCCTGCTGCTGATGGATGAACCCTCCATGGGACTTGCTCCGGTCCTGGTGGAGAGTATCTTTGATACGATCATCCAGATCAACAAAGAGGGCACCACCATTCTGCTGGTTGAACAAAATGCCCTGATGGCGCTGAGCGTTGCCAGCCGCGGTTATGTTCTTCAGACCGGCGAGATCGTCATACAAGATACGGCTGAGGAACTCAAGAAAAACAAGACCATCCAAAAATCTTATTTGGGTATGGAATAGAGGCTCGTTCTTATCGATCGGATGGAGCGCATAATTTTCTTCACTTGAATGAAATGCAGGGCTCTCTTCGCAAGCAAAGAGGAGAGCCCTGCGGATGGCCTCGGGTTTACAAAATCAACGCATAAACAACAACCTAAGAGAAAGGATTTCCAATGGCTGAACATCAACTGCTTTACCTTTCACGCGCCGACGTTGAAAAAGTTGCGCTCGACATGTCGACCATTTTGAAACTTCTCGAAGAAGCCTTCAAGGAAAAAGGCCATGGGAAGGTGGAAATGCCGCCCAAGCCGGGGATCCATACCATGCCGGATGCCTTCATCCACGCCATGCCGGCCTTTATCCCCTCGCTGCATTCGGCCGGGATCAAATGGGTCAGCGGCTATCCCGAGAATTTCAAGCGCGGTCTGCCCTATATTACCGGCCTGCTCATCCTCAATGATGATGAGACCGGTATTCCTTACGCCGTGATGGACTGCACCTGGATCACTGCTTATCGCACCGGGGCGGCGACCGGTCTGGCGGCCAAATACCTGGCCCGTCCGAACAGCGAGGTGGCCGGCATCCTGGCCTGCGGCGTGCAGGGGCGGACCAACCTGGAAGCGCTGGCCTGCCTGTTCCCGCTCAAGCGCGTGTATGCTTATGACATTCTGCCGGAGGCGCAGGCCAAGTTTGTTGAAGAAATGAAGGCGAAATTCAAATTCGAGATCGTGCCTGCCAAGGGTCCGAAAGAGGCGGTCATGGAAAGCGACCTGGTTGTGACCGCCGGCCCGATCCTCAAACACCCCACCCCCACCATCGAAAAAGATTGGCTGAAACCCGGCGGGTTTCGGTTCCGCGGTGGATTTCGACTCTTATTGGACTGGAGCGGCGATGGCCCAGATGGCCAAGATCAGCACGGACGACCATGCCCAGTTCCAATACTACCGGTCGAGCGGTTACTTCCAAGCAGACCCCGGACCCATATGCTGACCTGGGCGAACTCGCCACCGGCCAGAAACCGGGACGCGAGTTCGGACAAGGAACGGACGCTGGCGATCAACCTGGGTCTGGCCATGGACGATATGGCGATTGCGCCTGAAATCTACCGGCGGGCGAGAGAAAAGGGGGTCGGCACCTGGCTGCCGCTATATGGACTAATGATGTTCCCAAAACAGCTGACATCGTGATCATCGGCGGTGGTGTGATGGGGGCCAGCACCGCCTACCACCTGGCCTTGCGCGGCCAAAAGAACATCCTGCTGCTCGAAAAGGATGAGTTTTTTGGCCAGGAAGCGACCGGTCGCTGCGCGGGGGGAGTCCGCTTTCAATTCTCCACCGAGATCAATGTCCGCCTATCCCTGGAGAGCCTGCCCATGCTTGACCGTTTCAAGGAGGAGATCGGACAGGAGATCAATTTCCGCAAGTGCGGTTATCTCTTTGTGCTTACCAATGCCAGAAGATGTAAAGACCTTCCGGCACAGCCTGGAGCTCCAGCAGAGCCTTGGGGTACAGACCGAATGGCTTACGCGCGGACGAACTCAGACAGCGCCTGCCATTGATGCGATTTGAAGATGCCCTGGCCGGCTCTTTCAATCCCGGAGACGGGCTGGTTGATCCCAACAGTGTCGTCATGGGATATGTAAACGCCGCCCAGCGGATGGGGGTGCAGTGTATTGAATAATGTGGAGGTGACCGGTATCCAGGTCGAAGCAGGCAGAGTTGTTGGCGTGAAAACAAACCAAGGCGTCATCTCAACCAGTGCGGTGGTGAATGCGGCCGGACCGTGGGCCGGCCAGGTCGGTCGAATGGCGGGGGTCGATATCCCCATTATCGCCCTTCGCCGCCAGATCATGACGACCACGCCGCTGCCGGAAGTGCCGGCGGATTTTCCTTTTGTGCTCGACTTTGCCCAATCGCTTATACTTTCACCGTGAAGGGGAAGGAATATTAACCGGCATGTCCAATCCAAATGAAAAGCCCGGCTTTGACCAAAACGTGGATGAGGGCTTCGAGCTGATCAACCTGGAGGCAGCAATTGCCCGCATGCCCTGTCTTGAGAAGGCAGGTTTGCTTTCCCATTGGGCAGGGTTATATGAAGTCACTCCCGATGCCCATCCAATCTACGGAAAACAGCCCGGTTGAGGGCTTTTATATCGTCGCGGGCTTCTCGGGGCATGGCTTCATGCACGGCCCCATTTCCGGAAAATTAATGGCGGAATGCATCCTTGACGGGAAGTTTCAAAGCGTGGATGTTTCCATGCTCGACCTGGCCAGATTTTCGGAAGGCCGGCCTATTCAAGAGTACAATGTCGTTTAGCCGGCAGAGCGGCCGCGGAGATATTGCGAGCGGTGTCTCCGGCCGCGTGAGGTACAATCAAGTAAGAGCGTTCTTAAATGTCTCCAACTGCAAGCAAAGCGAACGATCAAATCCAATCCTATTAACAAGCCCTTGAAAAGGAGGAACCCATGCTTATCCGTCAAATAATGACCAAGAAACCAGTCACTATTCGCACCGATGTGTCTGTGTCGGATGCACTGGATCTGATGCACGAGAAAAAGGTTCACCGCCTGCCGGTGCTCGACCGGGACAAAAAACTGGTCGGCATCGTCTCCGAGGGCGATCTTTTGTACGCCTCGCCTTCTCCGGCGACCTCCTTAAACGTCTGGGAGATCCATTCGCTCCTGGCCAAGCTCAAAGTCGAGAAAGTAATGACCCGAAAGGTCATCACTGTCTCCGATGAAGCGCCAATCGAAGAGGCCGCCCAAATCATGGTGGATAAAAAGATCGGGGGCCTGCCCGTATTGCGCGAAGGGGCGCTGGTGGGCATCGTGACAGAGACCGACCTGTTCAAGGTTTTCGTTTCCATGCTGGGAGGGTACCGCCCGGGTGTGCGGGTATCTGCTTCAATATCCGGTGCCAAGGGAACCTTTGCCAGGATTGCCAAGGCGATCTTTGAGGCCGGCGGTGATATCGTGGGGTTGGGCTTCAACGAGGTATCACACCTCCCTGAAGAAGACTGGGAGATGACCATCAAAGTGCAGGACCTGTCCAAGGATAAACTTGCATCTGTCCTCAAGCCAGTGGTGCGCAAGATCAAGGACATCCGTAAATTGAAAGCTGAGGAAAATGTGCCGGCCGTTCCAACAACGGATATTTAACCAGATGATCGAGTGTGCCTATCGAAAATAATATGCCTTTCAGAGATGGTTGGAAGGCATATTATTTTGGTCATTGTGACAAGTAAAGATCATTGACAGGAGGCAATAATGTTACGGTCTTTCCTAATCTATCTTTCCAAAGCGGCCTGGACACAGAGAATGGTCACTTCCTGGAAGTTTGCCTGGCGGGCAGCCAGCCGGTTCGTGGCGGGGAGCACCATCCAGGATGGTCTCAAGGCCGCGGACGACTTGAATGCAAAAGGTATCAATGCCACCATGGATCACCTGGGGGAAAGCACGTCCACGCCGGATGAGGCGGTTAAGGCTACAAAAGATATCCTGGAATTACTGGACGAGATCTACGCCAGCCACGTGCGGGCGAATGTCTCGGTCAAATTGTCCCAAATCGGCCTTGCCCTGGATGAGGGTTTATGTGAGAAAAACCTGGAGGAGATCCTGACCCGGGCGCGCCGGTACCAGAACTTCATACGTATCGATATGGAGGATACGCCTTTTACTGAAAAGACGATCGGAATGTACCAGAAAATGCGGCAGAAAGGATACGAGAACACCGGCATTGCGATCCAATCCTACCTTTATCGTTCAGAGAAAGACACGCGCGAACTGGTACGCTTAGGCGCACGCTTCCGCCTGATCAAGGGTGCTTATAAAGAACCACCCGACCTGGCGTTTCCAAAGAAAATGGATGTAGATACCAATTACGACCTGCTGACCCAGATCATCATCGACGGCGCACTGGCGCATGGATCAATCCCCATAAGCAATGGTGGGCTTATCCCTCCCATTCCGTCGATCGGATCCCACGACGAGAAACGCCTGGAATTTGCCCAGTCTTATGCTGAAAAGGTGGGCCTGCCCAAGCAAGCAATTGAGTTCCAGATGCTGTATGGAATTCGACGTGATTTGCAAGAGAAATATGTCCAGCAAGGATACCCGGTGCGGGTATATGTCCCCTATGGAACACATTGGTATCCTTACTATATGCGCCGTCTGGCAGAACGGCCCGCCAATGCCTGGTTCTTCCTCTCGAATTTCTTCCGCAAATAGACGCGGTCGAAAGAAATTTCATGCCTTGATGGAAATGAGCAGGGCGATGCCGATCAGAACCCCGCCAAGGATAAACAGCGGAGTGATCCGTTCGCCTAGAAAGACGACGCTAAGCAGAGTGCCGACCACGGGTTGGGCAAAGACAGTGAGAGAGGCAAGGCCCGCGTCCAGCACGGCAAAAGCGGTATTCCATAAATACATGGCCAGGGCAGTCGAGAGGATGCCCAGGAACAGGATTCCGCCAATAACCCCAAGACTGATCCTCCCCAGTCCGGTTGTAACAAGTTCCCAACTGCTGATAGGCAGGCAGACCGGCAGTCCTCCGAGGAAAGCGATCAAGGTGGTGGTCAGGACGTCCGTCTCCCGGGTGACTCTGCGGATGAGCACCGAGTACAGCGCCCAGGTCAGGGCAGCCGCCACCAGGCACAGGTTCCCCCAGAAGAAGGATGGGGAGAGGGCGGCATTGCGCGGGTCAATGACCACCACCACGCCGGCCGTGGCAACCAGAAGGGCCAACAGGCGCCGGAGGGTGATCCTTTCTGCAAGCAACAAGGCGGCAAAGAGCAGGACGAAAGCCGGGGTGGTCGAGGTGACCAGCGAGCCGTTGGCTGCCGTGGAGAGGTCGGTGCCAACAAACTGGAAACCAAGCGAAATACCATAGCCGATCATGCCCACGCCGAAGATACGCCAGAACTGGGCACGCGTCACGGCCCAGCCCCGCCGCAGCACGATAAGGATGGCCAGCGTCAGGGTGCCCAGCGCCAGGCGCAGGACGATGAGCGAGAAAGGCGGGATTACCTGCATGACCACCTTGCTGACCACGTACATCCCGCCCCAGATGGTCGCGGCGGCCAGGCCGGACAGCAACCCCAATACCAGACTGTTCTTTGATGATTTATTCATTATCTCCCTACCGGACCTTTGTGTTCGAGCAGACAATTCTTAACACGAATAACGCGAATAGGACGAATTCCACGAATGTTTTTTAGTTTTATTTGCGTTATTCGTTCATTTGCGCTATTCGCGTTGAAAAATGTGCGGTAGAAAGTTCATTATGTGATTTGCAGGGAAATAATAATGGCATTCTGCTATTCCGTGTTTCAAAAGCTCAGTGCATGTAGGACCCCCCGTCCACGAAGTAATTCTGCCCGGTGACGTAACTGGCCGTATTAACGATGAAATCGATGACGTGGAAGACATCTTCGGGCGTACCCAGCCGGCTCATCGGGATTCCACTGAGGGCACGCTCCAGGTTTTCCTGCTCTGACAACCGGTAACGCTCCATCACTTCGTCCGTGTTGATGTAACCGGGGGTGACGCAATTAACCCTGATCTTCGGGGCCAACTCCAGGGCCAGGCATTTCGTCAGGGTAAGGACACCGGCGCGTGCGCTGCAAAAGTTGGCCCCATTCTTGCGGCCGCGAATGGCGGTCACGGCGCCGATGTTGATAATATTTCCATCGTCGCCCTGGTAGCGGCTGGCAAATTCCTGGGAGCAGATGAACGTGCCAGTAAGGATGGTGCCCAGGACCGTCGTCCAATCTTCGTCCGTCATTTCCAGGAAGGGCCGGTCGATGTTCACACCGGCGGTGTTGACCAGGACGTCCACCTTTTTATATTTTTCAACAGCCTGGTCGAACATGCGCCGGACATCCGCGCGGCGGCTGACGTCCGCCTGGATCGCCAGGGCAGCGCCGGGGCCACCCAGGGCATTGATCGCATCCCGGCCCTGCAAAGCGGCCTGCCCTGATTTCAGATAGTTGGTCACTACGCACCAGCCTTTTTCGGCGAAAGTACGCGCCAGGGCCGCCCCGATGCCGCGGGAGGAGCCGGTGACCAGAATGACTTTCTTCTCCTGAGACATAACCCTCCCAAAAAAGATGAGGGCGAGAACCCTCGCCCCGGTCTGCGTACCGCTCAGTCCCCGAATTTGATCCCCTGGGCCAGAGGCAGGTCATGCGACCAGTTGATCGTGTTGGTCTGGCGGCGCATGTAGGCCTTCCAGGCGTCCGAGCCGGACTCGCGCCCACCGCCGGTCTCCTTCTCGCCGCCGAAAGCCCCGCCTATCTCGGCCCCGGAGGTGCCGATGTTGACGTTAGCGATACCGCAATCCGAGCCAACACGCGAGAGGAATAGCTCTGACTCGCGCAGAGAATCGGTGAAAATAGCGCTGGAGAGGCCTTGCGGGACGTCGTTGTGCAAGGCGATGGCTTCATCAATGGTCTCGTACTCGAGCAGGTAAAGGATGGGGGCAAAGGTCTCTTTCTTGACGATCTCGGTCTGGCGCGGCATCTTGATGATGGTCGGTTCGACGAAATTCGGGCCCAGGCTCGGCAGGGCGCGGCCGCCGGAGAGCACCTGACCGCCTTCCTGGGTGGCCTGCTGGATGGCATCCAGCATCTCTTCGACCGAATCCCTGACAACCAGAGGGCCCATCAGGGTGCCCTGATCGAGCGGGTTACCGATGCAGACCTGCTTGTAGGCGTTCACCAAGCGATTCTCCAGGTCGGCAGCGATACCCTTCTGCATGATGATCCGCCGGGTGGAGGTGCAGCGCTGACCGGCGGTGCCGACCGCGCCGAAGAGAATGGCGCGCGTAGCCATCGCCAGATCAGCGTGCTGACTGACGATGATCCCGTTGTTGCCACCCAGCTCGAGGATGGTATGCCCGAAGTGCCTGGCGACCGCTTCCGAGACGTGTTCGCCGACCTGGGTGGAGCCGGTGAACGAGACCAGGGGGATGCGCTTGTCGTTGAGCATCTTTTCCCCGACCTCGCGCCCGGAGCCGATGACCAGGTTGAAGATACCGCTCAGGCCGTGGTCGGCCATGACCTGGTTGGCAATGTGGGTCACAGCGACGGCGGTAAGCGGCGTGTAGGAGGAGGGCTTCCAGATGATCGTATCGCCGCACACGGCGGCAAGCGTGGAGTTCCACGACCAGACCGCCACGGGGAAATTGAAGGCAGTGATCAGGCCGAGGATACCCAGCGGGTGCCACTGTTCGTACATGCGATGGTCGGCGCGCTCGGAGTGCATCGACAAGCCGTAGAGCTGACGGGAAAGGCCGACGGCGAAGTCGCTGATGTCGATCATCTCCTGCACTTCCCCGCGGCCCTCTGCCTGGATCTTGCCCATCTCGAGCGTGACCAGGTCCCCGAGGGGCTCCTTGAGCGCCCGCAGAGCGTTGCCCAAGTCTCGGACCACCTCGCCGCGCTTGGGTGCGGGCACATCACGCCATTTCATGAAGGCCTGTTGCGCCGTGGAAACAACCTGCTCGTAGGTAGTGGAAGTGACCTGAACCACTTTGCCAATCAATTCCCCGGTAGCAGGATTGAATGAAGACAACTCCGTCCCTTTGGGGTCGAGGATCCAATGATCGATGCCGGTGCATGCGCCCGGAGTGACGTCCTGGATCTGAAGTTTTTCGAGGATGGATTTCATTTTGTTCTCCGTGGTGTGAATGGATGGCAGGCAGAGAAGCATACGCCATTCGTGAGAATAAGAGTGAATAGTAGCTACCTAGCTTAATTTTACTTTGACTTTGTGAAATTACATATGTTTTTTATGCGTGACATCTGTCACTTCTGCCTTTTCCATCTCTTGGTTAAAATGTATGATCGATGGAATCCATAGTGTCAGAAGAAACCACGATCAGGAGGAAGGCATGCCTAATAAGATCAAGAAGAATGACGGCAAGTATCGGATTGCCTGGCTACCGGGGGATGGGGTGGGGGTGGATGTGCTGGATGCAACGAAAATTGTCCTGGACAAAATCAAATTAAATGCCGAATACATCCACGGCGATATCGGCTGGGAGTTCTGGTGCAAGGAAGGCGATGCCTTGCCTGCCCGCACCATCGAACTGCTGAAGAATGTCGACGCAGCCATGTTCGGGGCGATCACCTCCAAGCCGGTCAAGGCGGCCGAGGCCGAATTGATCCCGGAATTGAGAGGGAAAGGTCTGGTCTACCGCTCGCCCATCGTGCGCATGCGCCAGCTTTTCGACCTCTACAACTGCCTGCGTCCGTGCAAGGGTTACCCGGGCAACCCATTGAACTATAAAGAAGGCATCGACCTGGTGGTATTCCGCGAGAACACCGAAGACCTGTATGCCGGGGTGGAATTCAACCCGGTCCCCGCCGCGGTGGCGGCAGTACTGGCCCAGGAATCGAAACCCTTTGCGCCATTCAAGGATTTGCCCGGGGACCAGTATGCCATCTCCGTCAAGGTCAATACGCGGAAAGGCTGCGAACGGATCCTGCGGGCGGCCTTCGATTTCGCCAGGAAATTCGGCCGCAAGAAGGTGACCGTGGTGCATAAAGCCAACGTGGTGCGCGCCACCGATGGCCTGTTCCTGGATATTGCCAGGGAAGTCGCCAAGGGATATCCCGAGATCCAGATGGACGAGGCCAACGTGGACGCCATCTGCATGTGGCTCTTGAAGAACCCGCTCAACTATGACGTGCTGGTGGCGCCCAACCTGTATGGAGATATCATTTCCGACCTGTGCGCCCAGATGGTGGGCGGCCTCGGCTTTGGCTGCTCCGGGAATATCGGCGACAAGCTGGCGGTCTTCGAGCCGAGCCACGGTTCGGCCCCCAAATATGCCGGCCAGTACAAGGTCAATCCGATCGCCTCCATCCTGGCTGCCAAGATGATGCTCGACTGGCTGGGGGAGGCAGCAGAAGGGCGCTGCCGTGGAAAAAGCCGTGGCCGAAGTGATCAAGGAAGGCAAAGTCAGGACCTACGATATGGGCGGGTCGAATACCACCCTTGAAATGGGCGAAGCCATCGCAGCAAAGTTATAAGATGACGGTCGATCGACCGACGAGCCAATAATTGCAATGCTTATGAATAAATATAATCATCCACGAAGTCGGGCCGCGCGACGGCCTGCAGGTCGAGAAGACGGCCGTCCCGCTGGCGGAGAAGATCCGCTGGATCGAGGACTTGTGCGCCTCAGGCATCGATATCATCCAGCTCGGCTCGTTCGTCAACCCCGAAAAGGTCCCGCAAATGGCCGACACGGATGCCCTTTTCCGGCACTTCACCGGGAACAAACCTGCCGGCGTGACCTTTTCCGGGCTGGTCCTGAACGAGAAGGGACTGGAGCGCGGCATGGCCTGCGGGGTGGAGATGTTCTGCATGGGCGTCTCGGCCAGCGAAACCCACAGCCGGAAGAACACCGGCATGAGCACCGCCGAGGCGCTCGGGCGCATCGTCCCGATGGCGAAAGAGGCCATGGCCGCCGGGAAAATAGTCCAGGTTTCGGTTCAGTCGGCGTTCGGCTGCGGCTACGAAGGTCCGATTGACCCGGAGAAGGTGCTGTCCATCGTCAAAGCGTACCTGGACGCCGGCATCCGCAACATCAGCCTGGCCGACACGGCCGGTCACGCCCAGCCGCAGCAGGTGGAGGAGCTTGTACGGCGCCATCCGGGAGCTGGACCCGTCGGTGGAACTGGCCTGCCACTTCCACAACACCTACGGGCTGGGGCTGGCCAACTGCTACGCGGCGTTGAAGAGCGGCGTGACCTATTTCGAGTCCGCTTTCGGCGGGCTGGGCGGCTGCCCGTTCACCAAACTGCCGGCCGGGAACGTCAGCACCGAGGACCTGGTCCACTCGTTGCAGCGCATGGGACTGCGCAAGGATATCAACCTGGATGTGCTGCTCGATGTGGCCCGCCAGGTTGGCAGATACTTCGACCGTGAACTGCCCGGCTTCATTTTGAAATCCGGCTCGATCGTGGATTTCCACGGGCAGGCCGAACCAGGAGGACATGCATGAAGTTACTGGAAGGTATCCGTGTCCTGGATCTGACCAATGTGCTCTCGGGACCGTTCGCCACGCTGCACCTGGCCCTGCTGGGCGCGGACGTGATCAAGATCGAGAACCCCGATGGCGGCGACCTTGCCCGCAAGCTGGGCAACGTGCCCAAGTACAACCAGGAACTGCTGGGCACCAGTTTCCTGGCCCAGAATGCCAACAAGAAATCCCTGACCCTCAACCTGAAGGCCGATGAAGGCAAGGAGATCTTCCGCAAGCTGGTCAAGACCGCCGACGTGGTGGTGGAGAACTTCCGCCCGGGCGTGATGGCCCGGCTGGGGTTCTCCTATGAAGAATTGTGCAAGATCAATCCCAGGATCATCTACTGCGCCATCTCCGGCTTCGGCCAGACCGGGCCGGACGCCTTCAAGCCGGCCTACGACCAGATCATCCAGGGCCTGTCGGGAGTGATGGCGGTCAACGGCGACGAGCGCCTCAACCCGCTGCGCTGCGGTTTCCCGGTCTGCGACACGGTCGGCGGGATGAACGCCGCCTTCGCCATCATGGCGGCCCTGTACTACCGCGAGCACACCGGCGAGGGCCAGTTCATCGACATTGCCCTGCTGGACTCGATCATGCCGCTGATGGGCTGGGTGGCGGCCAACCTGCTGATCGGCGGCCAACAGCCGGTCCTGCTGGGCAATGACAACTTCACCGCCGCCCCGTCGGGCATGTTCAAGACGCAAGACGGCTACATCAACATCGCCGCCAACCAGCAGGAGCAGTGGGAGGACCTGGCCGACGAGTTGGGCGTGCCCGGAGTTGAAGACCGACCCGCGCTTCCAGGAGCGCGACACCCGCAAGGGCAACCGCTTCCTGCTCACCCCGCTGCTGGAAGCCAAGCTGACCCAGAAGACCACTGCCCACTGGGTGGAAGTGCTCAACGCCAAAGGGCATCCCCTCCGGCGACGTGCTCAGCCTGGAGGCCGCCCTGACCTCCGAACAGGCCAGGCACCGCCAGGTGATCGCGGAAGTGGAACAGCCAGGTATTGGGAAGATCAAGATCTTCAACATGACCGCCAAGTTCTCCAAGACCCCGGCGCAGATCGAGATGCCGCCGCCCAGGCTCTCGGAGAATACCGAGGAGATCCTGGGCGAATTGGGGTACAGCGCTGAGGAAATGAAGCAAGCTAAGAGAAAAACATGTAATTCAATGGAAGGCAGTTTTGGGAAGAAGCTGAATACTGTCAATCTGAGCCATTTGTTAACAAAAGCTCACATGTAAATATCAAGGAGAAACCTATGGGAATGACCTATGTCGAAAAGATACTGGCCAGGGCGACCGGCCAGCCTAGTGTCAAGGCGGGGGATGTGGTCGAGCCGCGGGTTGATCTGGCCATGTCGCATGAAAACGGCGCCCTGGTGATCAACCAGTTCCAGGAAATCTACCAGGGCACCGGCCTGGAGGCCAAGGTCTGGGACCCGGACAAGATCGCCATCATCTTCGACCACCGGGTGCCGGCGGAAAGCGCCAAGACCGCCACGAACCAGAAAAAGGTGCGTGATTTTGTCGCCCAGCAGGGGATCAAGAAATTCCATGACATCCGCGGGGATGAAGGCGGCATCTGCCACCAGATCCTGCCCGAGAATGGCTATGTCCGTCCCGGGCAGGTGGTGGTGGGCACGGACAGCCATACCACCAGCCATGGCGCGCTGGGCGCCTTCGCGTTCGGCATCGGCGCCACGGAAATGGCCTCGGTCTGGGCCCTGGGGCGCATCCTGAATGTTGAAGTGCCGGCGACGATCAAGGTGGCGGTGCACGGCAACTTCCAGCCGTACGTCCAGGCCAAGGACCTGATCCTGCACCTGATCGGCAGATCTCAGCGCAGGGCGCCAATTTCAAGGTGATCGAGTTCCACGGGCCGGCCATCGAAAAGATGTCCACCTCCGGGCGCCTGACCATCTGCAACATGGCGGTGGAAGCCGGCGCCACCTCCGGCATCGTCCCGGCGGATGCGGAAACCATGCGCTATCTGCATGAGGAAGCGGGCGTGAAAGGCACTATCGAAACCCTGCGGCCGGATGCGGATGCGGTTTACGACCAGGTGATCGAAATCGACGCCTCGCAGCTGGCCCCGCAGATTGCCTGTCCGCACACGGTGGACAATGTCAAACCCATCCAGGAAGTCGCCGGAAAGCAAGTCAACCAGATCGTGATCGGCTCGTGCACCAATGGCCGTCTGGATGACATCGAAATTGCCGCCCGGATCCTGAAAGGAAAAAAGGTCGCCCGGAATGTGCGCATGCTGGTCTTCCCGGCCTCGGCGCGCATCTACCGCCAGGCGCTCAAGGATGGATACCTCTCGACCCTGATGGAAGCCGGAGCGGTGGTGATGAATTCGGGCTGCGGCCCGTGCCTGGGCGTGCACCAGGGAGCCCTGGCGGATGGCGATGTGGCCCTGGCCACCACCAACCGGAACTTCAAAGGCCGCATGGGCAACCCGGCTGCGGAAGTCTACCTGTGCTCGCCGGCCGTGGCGGCCGCCAGCGCGCTGACCGGCGTGATCACCGATCCCCAGGAAAGGAGCGTGAACATGTCAAAAGTGGTCCTCAAACTTGGCGATGATGTCTCGACCGATATCATCTATCCCGGACGCTTCATGGCGACCGTGCTGCCCACCGAAACGCCGCAGTATGCCTTTGCCGACATTACTGACTTCAATGCCCGTATCAAGGGAAAAGAGATCCCACCGGCACAGCGTGATCGTGGCCGGGAGGAATTTCGGCTGTGGTTCCTCGCGTGAGCAGGCTGCCTCCTGCCTCAAGGGAGCGGATTTCATCGATCATTGCCAGGGATTTCGCCCGCATCTTCCTGCAGAATTCCATCAACCTGGGGTTGAACACGATCATCTGCCCGGAAATCGAGGCCGAGGAAGGCGATGAGCTGATCATCTCCAGCACCAAAGTGACCGATCAGAGGAGCGGTAAAAGCTTCGAGATCGTGCCACTGCCCAAGGCGCGGCAGGCAATTATCGATGCAGGCGGATTGATCCCTTATACCCGGCAGAGGTTGATGCGAGAGGGGAAATAATTGCACCCAACTGACTGTTTCCAGCGTACCCCAGTGTTAGATCCACCTGTCTAAAAGATAGCCCGCGATTTTTCAAAATCGCGGGCTATCTTTGTAAGTAGATTCAGCAGAACTTTGTGAAAATAAGCAATTTTCCGCCGATGGCCTGGCTGGCATGTCTTTTTACTTTCAGCAACCTCAATTCATGGAAGTCAAGTAAAATCCTCATATGTAGGAATGTGAATTGCGAGAAACGACTATGAAATCTTTCCGTAAAGAGTTATGGTTCAATATTCCCAACCGGCGGGGATTTGTCAATATTATCCATGATGTGGAGAAGGCCCTGATCGAGAGTGGCATACGCGAAGGTCTGTGGAGACGCACATGAAACGCTTACGCTGGTACGACTACCTTACCATCAACCTGTTCTGGCTGGGGTTGAACATCCGCAATACCGCCCTTGGTTCCATCTTCATGCCTTACCTGGTGGGTATCTTCGCCCCGGAAGCCATCAAGAATACCGCCCTGGGCGGTATGCGCTCGGCGGGACTGGTGATCGCCATGCTGGTGCAGCCGGCGGCCGGGATGTTGAGCGACCGTTCTACCTCCCGCTGGGGGCGAAGGCGGCCGTATATCCTGGTCGGGGTGCTGTTCGACTGTCTTTTCCTGGCGGCGATCGCTCTCTCCCAGAACTATTGGGCATTGCTGATCGCTACCCTGTTGATCCAATTCTCCTCCAACATTTCCCACGGCCCGCTCCAAGGCCTGATCCCGGACCTGGTGCCGGAGGACCAACGCGGGCGCGCCTCAGCGGTCAAGGCCATCATGGAGCTGGCCCCGGTCATCCTGGTTGGCCTGACAATCGCTAAAATGGTCGGCGCGGGTCACCTGGACGCCGCCATCTTCGTGACCGGCCTTTCCCTGCTGGTGGTCATGTTAATCACGGTGATCTTCGTCAGGGAAACACCCCTCCGGGAAAAACCGACCACGCCGTTCTGGCCACCCATGCTGCGGGTATTGTGGATGCTGGGCGGCCTTTTGGCCGGCGGAGTGGCTGGATTGTTGGGCGGAGGTGTGGCGGGCTGGCTGGCGGGTTTGATCGCAGCCGGCATTACCGGTAAACCAATTTCCTGGGATCTATCGGCTTTCCCACCTGTTATTTCCCCGACGACTCTCCCGCGACCATTGCGATTAGTGTGGGCGGGGCGGTGGCGATGATCGTGGCGGTTTTGGCCGGGGTGTGGGCGGGCTGCCTGGGTACGCTGGGTTGGGAGGCCCGCAAGCAATCTTCGTTCGTCTGGTGGATCGCCAACCGATTGATGTTCCTGGCGGCGGTCACCTCTTTGCAAGGTTCGGTCCTATATTTCGTGGAGTATGCCTTCAAACTGAGCGGTGAAGCCGCTGCCAGCCTGACCGGGACTTTGACCACGATCATCGGCGTTTTCATCCTGGTCATGGCCCTGGCGAGCGGGTGGCTTTCGGACCGGCTGGGACGCAAACGGTTGGTGCTTATCAGCGGCAGCGTGGCTGCGGTGGGGAACATCCTGTTGCTGATCACCATCTGGGTTCCGCAACTGGCCCTGGTCTACGTGGCCGGTACCATCATCGGCCTTGCCACCGGATTGTTCATGACGGCCAACTGGGCGCTTGGCACAGGCCTGGTTCCAAGAGAAGAAGCCGGGCGCTACCTGGGAATCTCGAACTTGGCCGGGGCGGGGGCGGGCATCGTCGGTGCGGGCATCGGTGGGCTCGTGGCTGATGCCATCAACCATTACACCATGGGGCTGGGTTATTTCGCGGTTTTTGCCGCCTACGCAGTGCTCTTCGCTTTGAGTTCGGCCACCCTGCATTGGGTCAAAGAGAGCAGACAATAAATATAGAAGGTTAATAAGAGTGCCTAACAAAACCTTGCTTTAGGCGGCGTCCCCGCCGCCGGGGACGGCGGCTGGAGCAGAATTTTATCAGGAGTTCTAAGTGTTCAGCCGGCTCGCAATGACACACTTTTTTCTAGCTTTCCGGCTGGTCTTCCACCAGCGTCATCACTTTGAAGGCCTCCGCGGCTTTCAGGCCTTTCTCCTTGCCGGTGCCGGCAGCCCATTCCCGCAGCATCTCGGCAGGATCCCAATCTCCCAACTGGCTGGCGTGTTTTTTGAGGGCGGAAATTTTCAGATCGAGGGTTTCACCTATATCCACCCAGACATCCGGTTTCCTGGCGCCGTGCAGATAGAGCTTCTTGACGTTGTGCGGTTCGTAACCTTCATCCAACAAACCGGTAAAGATCAGGCGCGTCCCGGCAGAGGGGAAGGTGGCATAAACGGCCGCTTCGGCGGCGGCGCGGTGGTCGGGGTGGTTGATGTAGTCGCGGCCGTGGAAAACGCGCCTGGGGTCGCCAGTGACGACCAGGTCCGGTTTGTATTGGCGGATGAGACGTGTCAGGTCTTTGCGCAGTTGCAGGGTCGGTTCCAATTCGCCGTCCGGGTAGTGCAGGAAAGCCGTTTCCTGGATGCCCAGGACGAGATTGGCGGCAATCTGTTCGTCTTCGCGTAAATGCGCCAGGATGGGCTTGTAGTCCGCAGCTTTGGAGGGTTCGTTCGATCCGGCGTCGCCGCTGGTGACGATGACCGAGATGACCTGGCAGCCATTTTTGACCCACCTGGCGAGCGTCCCGGCGATGGTAAATTCCTGGTCGTCAGGATGGGCCTGGATGCTCATGGCAATGGTTGGAATATATTCTTTATCTTTCATAAGTGCGTTAGTTCCGAAAGGTTCCAGATGTCCCAAACGCCTTGCCCCCGATCCTTCATTAAAAGTATGGAGACAGGCGATGAGGGCTTAGCGGGGCACGCCGCCGTAGGCGGTGGGATTCTTCTTCTCGTTCTTCAATTTCCGTTTTTCCTTGGGATTAAGCCTGGCTTTTTTACGGTCTTCTTTTTTGGCTTTGTCTCTACTGCCTCTGTCGCCCATATGGTTTCTCCTTGGTCAAATCAATTTGGCTGATTGATCCACTCGTGTACATGGAGAGTATATCATTATTAAATACAGATTCAATCATTGTGCGCTTCGTAGTGGCGACTTCCCTGCACAGACCGCAGGACTGAGTAGTCGCTTTTAGCCTGAGATCAGCCCCAAAACCAACGGCTGAAGCCGCCACTACGGTAACCCCGTGATTTACTAAAATTGGCTGTTCTACCGCAATCATTTAAGGCGTCGATGGGATATCCAGGACGGTATGGGGGTTGACGGGTGCCCCGTTGTAGCTTACTTCGAAGTGCAGGTGCGGGCCGGTGGATGTGCCACCGGTCATGCCGACCAATCCAATTACATCCCCCTGCCCGACGCTTTGTCCGCAGGTTACCTGCATGCTGCCATCCTCCATGTGGGCGTAAAGCGACTGCCAGCCATTGCCGTGGTCAATGATAACCAGGTTGCCATAGCCCCAGGTATTCCAGCCGGCATAGACGACCACACCTGCATCGGCGGCATAGATCGCATTGCCTTCCGCACCGGCAAAGTCGACCCCATAGTGGCCGATATCCGGACGGTAATCCGTGCCGGAAAGCCAGTGTTCGACCGTGGGGAAGATGAACGTGCCATAGCCCACCAGCCCGCCCGAGACCGGGCCGCATTCACCGGGCCCAATGACGCGTGTCGTGACCGGGCCGCCGGTGCGCGAGACGACTGGTGCGTTCCAGGCGAACAAGTAGGAGCCGCCCGGGATGACCAGCCAGGTGCCGCCGGGGATATTCGGATGGCTCAGGTCGCCGATGGTATCCGGGTCGAGGTGGTTGGCGGGACTGTTGATGATGGCCTGGGGGTCGGCATTATAGAATTTGGCCACGCCGGTCAATGTCTCGCTGCCCTGCCACTGGTAATACGTCCCGTCCACGGGCAGGATGTTCAATACCTGGCCGGGTTTCAACAGAGTCCACGTTGTTCTTCAGGGCGTTGAAATTCCCAAACAGGATGGTGCTGGGTTTCAGCCCGAACTTGTCGGCAATGGTGAAGACCGAATCGCCGGGTTGGACGGTGTACTGGGTCACATCCTCGCGCGGCCGGGAGGGGATGGTGGTATGCAAAACGGCCTGGCGCGAAACCCCATCCAACGCCATGGCAACTTGCGTGGGCAGTTGGGCAGGATCCAGCCCGGGGGTGGGCGTGGGAGTGGCCTCGCCGGCGGCCAGCACGTTGGGGACGAAGACTCGACTGCTTGTAGAGAGTCTGCATCAGCCAGACAACCAGGATGACCACCAGGATGGTTAGCAGCATTCATCCCAATCCGCATGGCAGATTCACCCAACCCGAGGTGGGCAAGGGATTCCATCCATTTTGTGATCAGATTTGGTCGTTCTTTTGGCTGTTCCCCTGGTGCCCCCTCGTTCTCCGGAGGGAATTCCTGAAGAGGATTGTTATCCATGCGAGGCATCATAACATGCCGGTAAATGCCCGTCAAGCGGAGCATTAAGGGATAAGGAATTAAGCCATTTTTTGGCGGAGGACCGGCCATTTGGCATGGGCGATCACCACCACCAGCAGGCAGACCACGCCGCCCACCAGGGCGGCGCTCGGAACCCCGGCAGCCTGTGCCAGCCAGCCGATGAACAGACTCCCAAACGGGGCCACGCCCTGCTGCGCCCACAGGTAGACGCTGAACACACGCCCGCGCAGCACATCCGGAACATCGATCTGGATGAGCGTGTTCATCATCATGAGTTGTGCGACAGTGGCCCAGCCATTTATGGCAATGAGCACCAATGCAACCGGCAGGTTGCGGGCGAAGGCCAGCAATACCAGGGCGACCGAAAAGACGAATTGACCGATGGTCATCAGCAGCCCTTTGCGGCGCAGTGTGCTGAAAGCAGAGATGAACAGCGGCGGCAATCAATGCCCCGACGCCCTGCGCCAGGTAGAGGGCGCCGGTACGTGCGGCAACCGACGCTTCCGTATCGGCAACCTGTTGGAGCACATCCCGGGCGAGGGCCGGGATCTGGTTGCTGAAGGGAAAACCGAAGAAACCGATCAACGCAACCAGGATGATGATAAGCAGGACGACCGTGTTGCCGCGAATATATTCCCAACCCTGCTTGAATTCGGCAGTGATATCCAGCTTTTCCGTGAACTGGCTCAGGCTTCACGACCCGGTAAGGGGTGCGGACGAAGAACAGGCCCACGATGACGAACAGGAAGCTGACCCCATTGGCAAAAAAGGCCCAACCTTCGCCCTGGTTCTTGATCAGGACAAGCACAATGGCGGTTAAGGATGGCCCGATCACGCGTGCCAGGTTGAAGATGGTGGATTGCAGGGCGATGGCATTGGGCAGGGCGGGTTTCCCGACCAATTCAATCAACATGGCCTGGCGGGCAGTGATCTCGATGGCGCTGGCCGCTCCGAGCACGAAGGACAGCCAGATGAGGTGCCAGATCTGGATGCGCCCGGTCAACGCCAGAAAGGCCAGGAAAAAAGCCTGGACCATCTCGATGACCTGCATGACAATGACAATTTTGCGCTTGTCCATCCGCTCGATGAGCACGCCGCCGGGCAGGGCCAGGATCAAGGTTGGCAGGGTGGCTGAAAAGGCGATCAGGCCCAGGTCGAAAGAACTGCCCGTGATCCGGTAGGCCAGGTAGGGCTGGGTGGTGTTTTGCATCCAGGTGCCGATCAACGAGATGAACTGGCCGACCCAGAAGATAAAAAAGTCACGCGAAGCGAGGGCAGGAAAACGGTCTTTGAATGCCATGATGGAAAAAATCAATCAGGCAGGCAGCCAGCACTTCCGGGCGGTCGTTGGCGGGACTGTTGACCAGTGTCGAGACCGGATAGGCGTTCATTTCGTCGGCGGGGTAGGGGACGAGCAGGCTGTTCAAGTCAACCGGAAAAAGCGGCGTGGGGTCAAGCCATTGCGCATAAGCATCGTGCTGGCAAAATGACCGGCATGCGGTTGTGGATGGGGCCATCAATTCATTTGGCGTGGTCGTGATGATGGTGGCTGACTTGATCTCCGATCCATCCGGTGATTGCCAGTGCTCCCATAAGCCGGCAAAGGCGAAAGGCTTGCCGGACTTCAGGCGGATAAGATGCGGAAGCCTTGCTCTGGCGTGTGCCCGGCTGGGCCTGCCATTCGAAGAAACCATCCGCAAAGATGAGACAGCGGTGGTACTTATAGGCAGAGCGGAAAGCCGGTTTCTCGGCCAGCGTCTCGGCGCGGGCATTGATGAGGCGGCTGCCGATGGCCGGGTCCTTGGCCCAGGAGGGGATCAATCCCCAGACAAAGAAATCGGCCTTGTTCGTCCCATCGTTGGGCAGGACAAGCACCGGCTGGGTGGGGGCAATGTTATAGCGCGGCGCCAACCTGCGCCGGGAAGGTGAATTCAGGGAAAGCCTCCTGCAGGTCGGCAGGGTCAACGGTTAAAGTGAAACGTCCGCACATGGAGTTCCTCCTTGGTTTATGAAGGCTTTTGGGCAATATATAAGACGGCAATATATTCCCTTTCGATCGAACCGCCTTGCGCATCGATCGCTGCGGCAATGCCTTCGAAGAGACGCTGGCGGGTCTGCGCCGGCAGGCGCAGATGGTCCGAATAGGTATTGAGCAAGCCGATGTATTCCCCGGTCTGATAGGTCTGCGACCAAGGGAAGCGCCGGATGGTGACCGGACCGAAGCAACCGCTTCGGGTGATCTCGTCGGATCGTTCCTGGATGGTCTCTTCGATGGCGTTTTGCGGGTTGTCCAATTCCGGTGTGATCTCCCGGTAGATTTCTATCCAAATCGGCGCAATCTGTCCATGGAAACCCGGTATGCATATTCCAGAACAAGGCCAGGGAACCGCCCAGTTTCAAAGCCCGGGCGGCTTTTGGATAGCCGATTTCTCTCGGAACCCAGTGAAACGCCTGGGCAGACATAACCAGGTCAAATTCGGCCGGGTGTTCCTGCCACTCTTCGAAACGGGTGATCTCGAAGGAAACGCGCGGATAGGCCTGCAGGTTGCGGGCCGCCACGGCGGCCAGGTTCCGGCCCGGTTCGATGCAATGGATCGCATAGCCCCGGCGGGCGAACAGGCGGGTGGCCTTGCCGGTGCCGCTGCCGACCTCCAGAATCCTGCCGCCTTCCGGCAGCCGGCTCAACGCGATGACGCTTTCGACCAGTTCCTGCGGGTAGTCGGGGCGGTATTCATCGTACAGGCCGGCAACCGTGTCGAAACTCTGGCTGTCCTTTTTCCTGTCATCTGCAGATTTTTCAGCCATTCTATTTTTTCTCCCGCCGAAAATCCCCATCCCGGATCGTCACCCCAATGGCATCCAGATGTTCCAGCAGAGCCTGGGCATAGCGGCGGCTGGTGTTGAAAAGGTCGCGCACTTCGGCCAGGCTGATCTGTCCTTTCTGCCGGAGGGCCAGGCGGATTTTCTCTTCCATCGTCTGATAATCCAACTTGCGGAAAACCACCTCGTCCGAGACGGCCACCAGGTCACCGAATTCCAGCAGGGCGGAATAAATATCCTCGCCCACCTGCGCCTGACATTCTTTGACCGAGGGCGGGGCATAGGGCGCCTGGGCGAACTGCTCCATCAACCTGTCCACTTTCACCTGCTGGAAAGGCGAAAACCTGACCATGTGCCCGGGCAAGGCGACCCATCTGGCGGCTTCGGTCAAGAATGCCTTCGGATGCCAGCCTGTGCATGACCAGATTGAAAAGGCGGGGCGGCAGTTTCAGGCGGGATTTGAGTTCCTCGCGCGGCATGCCGCGCCGCAGGGGGTAGGTTTGGTGATAAGCGACTAAAGCCGTCACTACGGAATCTTTGAAGGCGGACCACTGCGAAGCCGCAATCAGCACATCTTCCAGGCTGACCAGTTGACCGCTATCCAGTAATTCCTTCAAGGCCGATTCGGCAACGGATTCCTCCAGGCGGGAGCGGGTGATGACATCTTTGACCAGGGCCGGGCCGAGGGCAAGCGCAGCCTGCAAGAGCACTTCAGCAGGAGAACCCTGCGCCATGCTTTCCAATGCCTGCAGGACGGATTCGTCGAAGCGTTTATGACGCCGCTTCGGCTGAGGGTCAACCACAATCCCACCGCCGAGCGTTTCGCCGGGAGACGGGCGGCGCAGGATGTAATGGTCGCCGCGTACGGCCAGGATGGGTGTGCGCAGTTCGAGCTGCAGCCAGCCGGTCTCGCCGGGGTTCAGGGTATCCGTTGCCAGCAGGCGCAGGTCGGCGATGGTTTCGGTTGTGCCGATAAACAGTTTCACTTCGGTATGGTGGTGCAGCGGAGCAGAGACATCTGCCAGCAGACGGAATTGCACATCCAGCCGCTGGGTGGGAGTGTATTGGCCGGGATGCGCCAGCACCTCGCCGCGCTGGATCTGCTCCACATCCACGCCGGAGAGGTTGACGGCGACCCGGCTGCCAGGGACGGCCGTCTCTTCCTTCTTTTTATGGGTCTGGAGGCCGCGGATGCGGGCGTGCAGGCCGGAAGGCAGGATTTCCACCTCGTCACCGACGGCCAGTCGCCCATCCGAGAGTGTGCCGGTAACGACTGTCCCAAACCCGAGGATGGAGAAGACCCGGTCAATCGGCAGGCGCGGGCGGCCCAGGTCGGGGCGGGCAGGCAATTTTTTCAGGAGCAGGTCCAGGGTCTGCAGGAGTTCCGGGAAACCTGCCCGGGTGAGCGATGAAACGCGCAGGATGGGTGCGTCCTGTAAAACGGTACCTTGCAGGGTGGTGCGTACATCGGTTTCGACCAGATCAAGCCAGGCGGGATCATCCACCAGGTCAATCTTGGTCAGGACAACGATGCCGTTCTTGATCTGCAGGAGGTCGAGGATGGCAAGGTGCTCGCGGGTTTGCGGCATCACGCCCTCATCGGCCGCGATGACCAGCAGCGCGGCATCGATCCCGCCGATACCTGCCAGCATGTTCTCGATGAAATCGCGGTGGCCGGGTACGTCCACGATGCCGATTTCCTCGCCGCCTGGCAGGGTAAGCCAGGCGAAGCCGAGGTCAATGGTCATCTGACGTTCTTGTTCTTCTTTAAGACGGTCGGGGTTGATGCCGGTGAGGGCAGCGATGAGCGTGGATTTGCCGTGGTCAACATGGCCGGCAGTGCCGATAACGCGCATGAGGCCTCGCATTACCTGCAGGGGCGTGACATAATCATGATGTCCGTACCCCTGCGGGATTATTTTGTGCTCATGATCCGCTCGTAAGCGGAAAGGAGTTCGTGGATCTGGGCCAGCATGCCCTGGAATAACTGCTCGTTGGCTTCCTTGGTCTGCTGGAGAACATCTTGCTGGGTCTGGACCAGGTCTTCAAGCATGGTCAGGCGTTCTTCCAATTTTCCTACACTGGCGCGGTCATCTTTGTGGGTTTCATCCTGCGAGAGGGTAAAACTGGTCCAGCGTTTTTGGTCATCGGCCTTGAAGGTGACCCATTCCTGGCGGAAACGGTCTTCGGCCAGACGCTGCATTTCAGTGATTTCGTTGATGCGGCGTTCGAACTTCTGAACGATTTCTTCATATGTTTCCTGGGCGCGTTTGGCGGCGCGCTGGATGGCATCCCATTCCTGCAATTGAACGTCCATCGTCCCGGTCTGTTTGCGGATGTTGCCCAGATATTCTTCCATTTCTTTCAAGGCACGGTCGCGGTCGATCTGAAGCCTGGCCTGTGTTTCGATGAAACCAGCCTGGGATTGGCGGCGTTCCGCTTCACTGGCAAGGATTTCGTTCAAGCGAGTCTCGATGCGGCGGATATTGTCGGTAAACAGTTCATTCTTCTCGCGGACCTCGTCCATGCGTTTGCGGGCAGCGCTGACTGCGCCTTGCAGGTCAGCCAGACGTTTGGCATCCTGGCGGCGAGGTCCTTCGGCTGCTTTTTGGATAAGTTTTACCTCTTCGACCGTTTCGATAACTTCCTGAAGGCGTTTTTCCCACGCGGAAATCTGCTGGTTGTGGCGGGCTTCTTCATCGGCATTGATCTTGAGTCTCGCGCTTGATCTCGGCAATCGGTTCTTTGAATTTGCGCAGTTCGACGATGGATTTGTTGAGGCTATCAATCTGGATTTGGAAGCGCTTTTCAGCTTCCGGAAGCTTATCAACATCCTTGTTATCCATCTCGTCAACATATTTAAGGATATCCACCCGCTGCTGGGCAAGGGAATCGTTAAACTGGTCAATGCGTGCAAGAACGGTGGAATACTGCGATAATTCCGTGTTGAGTTCCTTGATCTTCTTATTGGCAAATTTCAGTTCCCCTTTCGTTTCGGCCAATTGGTCGGTCAGTGCGTCCAAGGCAGCCTTATCTTTGCGGTGTTCCTCGTCGAGCCAGTCCAGTCGCTTGATAATTTGATCGAATTCCATCTGTTCAATCTCCGGTAGTATGAGCGGGATATTGTTTTTTGGGGGATGTGCCAATTTAATTATACTGCTTCTTACTCAATCCAAATATTCCTACGAATCAGAACCTGGAAGAAGCAGATCATTGCCCCAAATGTTCGAAAGATGGCAGGCAATTTTGTCCAAAGCGGCAAGGCCCATTGCGGGAACAACCCGAGCAAGAATAAGCCCAGCATTCCGATCGCCAGGAGAAGGCGTTGAGTGCTGAGTCTCACGAGTCCCCCAGGGTGTACCTTCCGGTGCAGCGGTGAGGGCGGCCAGTACACGCACTGCACTGGCGAAAAGACCCAGGCTGCCAATAAGCACCCAGAAGGCCACAGGTAATGAACTGCGTGCCAATCCCTCCCAGACTGCCTGATGGGCGGGAAAGCCTGCCAGCAAGGGCATGCCGGCCAAAGCCAGGTTGGCCAGCACCAGAGCCGATGTCGCGAAGGGCCAAACATGCCCCATCCCTTTGACATCTTTGAGACTTAATCCGGGTGCCTGTTCTCTCAGGATGGATAAAGTCAAAGCCCAGATGCCCAGGCTAATCGTCCGCGGAACAAGGAGCAGTAAAAAGATATTCAGCCCGGTCAGGTTTCCCAGGCTGAGGGCCAACAGGCTGAAGCCGGTCTCGACAATGATCGCATAGCCCATGATCCGTCCCAGATGGCGTTGGAAAGCTGCCAGGAGTCCACCGGTCACGACCATCAATGTACCGACAAGGGTCAGGAAGGTTTTCAGGAAGGAGGCGTCACGCAGCCAGGTATAGCTATCCAGGAATCCAAGACCGTAAAACAACGTGACTGTGGGGAGCATCCATAAAAGAAAGCCCACCACATAAGGATGGGCTTCTTCGGCCAGCAAGGGGATCCAGGTATAGAAAGGAAAAATGGCAAGCAGGAAGGCAAAACCCAGGCCAAGAAAGGTGGCTGCCTGCTGTACAAGGCCCAGGTCGCCGGGATTGGCTCCAATGCCGGCGAGCAGCCAGCCTGAGAAAAGGATAAATGGCACCGCCAGAGTCTGGAAAATGAGAAAACGGATCACCCCTTTACCGGGCTTTTGTCCTGGCGATGTGAGCAGTGGAATGGAAAGGAGAACTGCCACTTCAATGATCAAGGCTGCATAAAGGAACGGTTCAACCGCCAGAGCAGCGACCAGCAGGGAGGTGATGGCCAAACCCAAGCGGAATCATACGCCGGGCAATTTGCAAGGAAGCCGCCGGGATAAACCAGAAGAAGGCAGAGCCATAAATCAAGAGCCAGGAATGACCGGTTGGCCGAGGTCAGTGTCAGGTTGCGGCCCAGGATTTCAACGGAAGGCGCCAATTTGAACGTCCAGCCTCCAATGGTGAGGGCAGTGTCGATGGGGAGCAGCCAGGCAGCCATTGTCAGAAATAGCGTAAAGAGACAGGCAACCAGGAAGATAACCTTCTGATTGCTTATCAACAATAACAGACCGGCAAGGATCAGCGGGAGAAAAATCCACAAGAACGGGTGCACTCATGACGGTTTTCTCCTGATCGACATTCATGAAATAAGCACCCGCCAGGGCCAGCCCGAGATTGACAACAGCCAACAATGCTGTGACCAGGGCCGAACTTTCCACTGCGGCATACAGGATCTCGAATCCGGCCAGGACCGTCAAGAGGCCTATGATTACCTGAAAGGAATCGGAAGTAATTCCCAGGTGAAGCAGCCCCAGTCCAATCAGCAGCAGACCGCCCCAGGCAACCGGCAGACTCAACCCCAACCAGGTATCAACACGTAAAGACAATGCAAAAGTGGCCGCCAGAACCATCCCGGCAGCGAATATGTGAAATAATCTTCCCTGCAGCCAGGTATTTTCTGTTTCTCCTTCTTCTCTGGCATTGAGTTGAGCGATGCCAAGAATGGCACATGCCATCCAGCCAGTGACGAGTTTTGTGGCAGCCATGGAGATCGGCCAGTGGGCCTGAACCATCCAGAAAACGCTAAATATTGAACTGCCAGCAAGCCGAGACTCCAACGCCAGTCCCGGCTGAAAAGCAGTCCGGTACCGGCGAAGATGGCGAGCAGGAGCATCAACCAGTTCAGGGTAACAATCATGGTTACCGGCCTCGTGTGGAAAGAATGGAAAGGATCAGAACCAGTAACAGGAATGACCAGAGCAGGCCGCCTTCCCCTTCAAGAGAACCGGTAATAACATCTGCAATCCTGCGAAAAAAGTTATAAAGTCCATTCAGCAAGGAATAGAACCATTCGAGACGGAAAATTTGAGTCCATTGGCTGGATGGTATTGCCAGGCGGCATCCGAACCAGGATTCTGATCGCCAGGATTGTAAATCCGGCAGCCAGAAGGATGACCACGATTGCCAGCCACCACAGGCCGATCGTCCGTGCGCCAGCCCAGCCCCAAAAGCCCAGAAGCAATGCGGCTGCCATCAGGATCAGGAGACCGGTTGGGTAGATGACTTTCACCCATTTTTCCTGCGACTCGAGGCTTGTCTCGCCGGGATGGAGAGCATGGCGGAGAAACCCGGCCATCAGCAGTGCCTGCGCGGGAAGAAATGGGACGATAAAAAGCCAGGAGATGGTATTGCCCGCCTGCCAGGCAGATGCAGTGAGAGAAAATGGCAGGGTTGAAAGCACCCAGAGTCCCAGGAAAGGCAACCACAGGATGCTCCTCCGCCGGGCCGAGAAAAGGAACAAGCACCCCTCCGCACAAGATCAGAGCAACTCCCCAGCCGGTGCTGCCGGCCGGATTACCGCGCAGGCTTTCGGCAACGGCCAGGGAAGCAAAGCCCAATATCCAGAATGGGCGGCCCAGGATTTCATCGGAAGAGCGCAGCCACATCCATCCGGCATACAGGGCGGCAATGGCAGCCAGGATGAGCAGATAAGGTGTCAGAGCCGATTTCAATGCAGATGCCGGGATGCGAGCCAGCAAGGCCAGGCTGGATGCGGCCGAGACCAGCCTGAGAGCCGTCCCAAAGCCACGCCGGACAACATTATCCTTGCGATAAGGCAGGTGCAGGGGTAAAACACCCAGGCGCAGCCCTGCCGCGATCAGCAGAAAAATTCCAGTGCCGGGAGGAATGGAACGAAAATCCAGCGGAGTCCCGGCGGAAACACTGACCAAATTTGCCCACAAGACCAAACCGGTCCCGGCGAGACGTACTGCAAAGGCGATGATGACGCCCTCGGCTTTGACTCTCGCCCTCCGTGGAACGCAGCATGGTAATCAATTCAAACAAGTCAATTGCCGACCAGGCCAGGAGCAAGGTGAGTGGATTTTCAGCGGCAACTGCCAGAATACCGAAGGCGGCGAGCGCAAGAGTCCCGGCCCAGGGCATGGGATCGTTTTCGGCCCGCACGACCGAGGTCCAGATGACCGCTGCGGCAAGCGCTGCCAGAGCCAGGGCATAGGGCCAGGATATACCGTCTGCAAGCCAGGCGGGGACGTATAAAAACGCTGTTACCAGCTGCCAGGATGGCAGGGAGATACTTTGCGGGAAATGAATTTGCCACAGGAACACACTGACAAGTGCCAACGTTGCCCCCCCGGCGGCAAGCATCCAGGGATATTTGAATTTAGGCCGGGCAAAGCGCAGGATAAACAATGCCAGCGCAGTCAGGAACATCAAGATGACGGGCAGAAGGATAAGCATAATCCGGGGTATTGTATCAGAAACACTGCCCCTTTCATGGTGTTCTCAAGTAAAATATAGCATACTTTAATTGAAGGAGATATTCTGATGCCTCGTTATTTGCTGATCGTTAATCCGACTTCCGGGCGGGGTTTTGCCGGCCGGTCGCTTCCTGTGATCGAGCAAGAAATGAAAAAATATAACCTGGATTACAAACTCGTTCTGACCGAGCGTCCCTGGCATGCGGCTGACCTGGCCGAACAGGGCGCCAGGGAAGGTTATGATGTGGTCGTTGTTGCCAGCGGAGATGGAACTGCCAACGAGACCCTGAATGGGCTGATGCGTGCCAAGAAGGCCGGTTTTGACAAGACTGCCATGGGGCAGATTGCGGTGGGAACAGGGAATGATTTTGCCTATGGGATGAATATTCCCGGTGGGGTCGAAATTGGCTGCAAGATCCTGGCTGAAAATTATCGCCGCCGCATGGATGTGGGTATCGTCACGGGGCGGCGATTACCCGGATGGACGGTACTTTGGTAATGGGGTCGGGATCGGCTTCGATGCCGCCACCGGCTTTGTGGCAGCGAAAATCCGCTGGACGCGTGGCCTGTTGCTCTACCTTATTGCTGCCATCGAAACCATCTTTGTGTACTACAAAGCCCCAACCGTGCGTTTACAGTATGAAGGGAAAGAATTAACCCAGCCGTCCCTGATGATTTCCATCATGAACGGACGACGCATGGGCGGCGGCTTCTTCTTTGCTCCAACGGGCGATCCGGGGGATGGCTGGTTCGACTTGTGCATCGCCCGTACCGCCAGCCAATTACGCATTTTCGGCCTGATCCCTTATTTCATGAAGGGTACCCAGGCCACCCAGAAGGAAGTCCAGATGGACAAGGGTCGCAAAGTGGTGGCGACAGCGGTTTCCGGCACCCTGCCGGTGCACTGCGATGGCGAGACGGTCTGCTTTGAAGGCAAGGAATTGACTGTTGAGCTGCTGCCGGCACAGATTGAATTCATTACCCAAAAGCCCCAATGAGGCGATTGCTGCGCTGGTTTGTCTCTTTATTGGTCGAGGGTGGAACCACGATTATTTGCAGGATTGAAAAAGCCGAGCTTGACAAGATTCCGGCAAACGGTCCGTTGATCCTGGCCATGAATCACATTGGCTCGCTCGAAGTGCCTTTGCTGCTTGCACATGCTCAGCCGCGCCGGGTGATCAGCCTGGCGAAGATCGAGACCTGGGACAACAAGTTCATGGGCTGGCTTTTTGATCTGTGGGAGTTCCATCCCCATCCGCCGCGGCGAAGCGGATGTGGAAGCGGTGCGCCGTTGTTTGGACTGCCTCTCCGCCGGGGATATCCTGGGGGTTGCCCCGGAAGGAACCCGTTCCCACGATGGTAAATTATTATGCGGACGGCCCGGGATCGTGCTGATTGCCTTGCACTCCGGAGCGCCCATCCTGCCGGTTGCCCATTGGGGTGCAGAAGATTTCCCCAAAAACATCAAACGCCTGAAACGGACGGATTTCCATATTCGGGTGGGGAAACCATTCACCCTGGATGCAAATGGGGAAAAAGTGGATGGTAGAATCCGCCAGGAGATGGTCGACGAGATCATGTACCAGATTGCGAGCCTGATGCCGGAGAAGTACCGCGGTCAATATGCGAACGGTACTCCGCCTCCGCAGAAATACCTTCGATTTGCTTGAGTAGATTGCGGATTAGACTTTTGCTTCCCGCAAATTTTCTTTATTGCACTGCCGGCAGCAGGTCCCGGCTGAATAAAACTGCGGCGGTCGGAGTTCCCGCTAAAAAAAACATAAGGAGTAAGTCGAAATGGCAACCAGGAAATCTGATCTGAAGGGATTGACCATTTTGGGTCGCAAAGCCGAACCCGGCAAAAAGCTGGAAGCTTTCCCAAACCACAACCCGGATCGGTTCTACCGGGTCACACTGGAAACTGACGAGTTCACATGTGTCTGCCCGATGACCGGTCAGCCGGATTTTGCCTCCATTCGCGTGGATTATGTGCCGGATAAGACGGTGGTTGAAATCTAAATCGTTCAAGCTCTATCTATGGTCATACCGTAATGAAGGCGTCTTTCACGAGCATGTCATTAACACAATATTGGACGACCTGGTAAAAACGCTTGATCCGCACTGGTGTAAAGTAACCGGGGTGTTCAAAGTGCGCGGCGGGATAGGCGTTACTGTGGAAGCCGAGCACGTAAAAACCCCGGCGTCCAAAGAGGCCGTACGATGAACACGCAGGGGCGGTCCTATCGCTGGTTTTCGTTTTAACCGCCCTTTTTGCCATTACGCTGGTGACATCGAATATCATCGCTGTTAGGGTGGTTCATATCTTTGGATTATTCCTCCCGGCGGCGGTGATCCTTTTTCCGATCACCTACATCTTTGGCGATGTACTTACAGAGGTGTACGGCTATACGCGGGCTCGTCAGGTAATCTGGACTGGTTTTTTCTGCAATCTGGTTGCCGTCGTAGCGATCTGGGTTGGCGGACTGCTGCCTGCCGCCCCATTTTGGACTGCCGGCACCTTTACGACGCCGCAGACTGCCCAGCAAGCTTACCAGGCGATCCTGGGATTTACGCCCCGGCTGCTTCTGGCTTCTTTTAGCGCTTATCTCGTCGGCGAGTTTCTGAATTCATTCGTGCTGGCCCGCCTCAAGGTTCGGACAAAGGGACGCTTTCTGTGGATTCGGACGATCGGCTCCACCATTGTCGGAGAGGGGGCCGATTCCGCAATTTTCATCACGGGCGCTTTCTGGGGAATTCTATCTCCGGGCAGCCTCGGTCTAACCATCTTGTCGCAATGGGTGTTCAAAGTCGTTTACGAAACCATAGCCACGCCATTGACCTACCTGGTTGTAAATGCATTGAAAAGGGTTGAGCAAGAGGATTACTTTGATCGGGAAACCAATTTCAACCCATTCTCTGGAAAAAAAAACAGTGACCTGTCAAAAGGAAGGTCACTGCATTAGAAAAAATACCCCGCTTATGTCGTGTGCTGTAAAGTTCTGAACCTGCAAAAGCAGGTCGGGCTCCTACCCGGCAAATCGGCCTTGGCCGAAGCCTATCGCTTCATTGTCGCGAGATTGGATCCCTTTTTATGGGTGTTGGCTCAGAACGGAAGTGCAGCATCGCGAACACAGCAGGGCAAATTTCTTATACCACAAAGTCAAGAGCGTGGGAGGATAAAGATTAATGGCGGGTAGCTGTTAGCGATTGGCTTTTAGTGTTTGAATAAGGGCGTTAAGCATATTTCTTGTTTCGATTAATTGGGTGGATAGAGATTGATAGGTTTCATCTGGCAGGTAGGTTAGCCAGGGTCAAAGCATGGGCTTTTTTCCCAGACTTTCAACGTACGAAAATCCCTCATTCTTCCTCTTGCTAATCGCTAAATGCTAACCGCCAAAAGCTAAGGGTACACCCTCTTGATCGTGCGCGGGAATGCGATTGCCTCGCGGATGTGTTCGATACCGCAGATCCAGGAGACGGTGCGTTCCACCCCCATGCCAAAGCCGCTGTGGGGGACGCTGCCGTACTTGCGCAGGTCAAGATACCATCGGTAGGCGTCTTCGGGCAGCCTGTGTTCATGGATGCGCTGAAGCAGCAGGTCATAACTGGACATGCGCTCCGAGCCGCCGATGATCTCGCCGTAGCCTTCCGGGGCCAGTAGATCCACGGATTTGCAGACCTCGGGGCGGTCCGGCCAGGGTTCCATGTAGAAAGCCTTGACCTTGGTCGGGTAGCCATAGACGAAGACGGGTTTCTCGTATAAGTTGGTCAATTCGGTTTCGTGCGGTGCGCCGAAGTCCATGCCCCACTCGAATTCGAGGAGTTCCTTCTTTTCGGGGTCGGTCTCTTTTTCGTAGATTCCCTGGATGATTTTGGCGGCCTCGTCGTAGGAAATGCGCGGGAAGGGCGGTTCGATCCTTTCCAGTTTCGACAGGTCGCGGCCGAGGGATTTCAACTCCGGCGCACGCTCGCGCAGGACTCGCTTGACGATATGGGTGACGAACTGTTCCTCGACCTCCATCAACTGGTCCAGGTCACAGAAGGCGATTTCCGGCTCGACCATCCAGAACTCGGTCAGGTGGCGGCGGGTCTTGGATTTCTCGGCCCGGAAAGTAGGCCCGAAACAGTAGACCTTGCCGAAGGCCATGATATTCGCTTCGTTGTAGAGTTGGCCGGATTGGGAGAGATAGGCCTTGCCCTCGTCGAAATATTCCGTCTCGAAGAGGGTAGTTGTCCCTTCGACGGAGGCAGGGGTCAGGATGGGCGTGTCCATATTGATGAAGCCATTCTGCTCAAACCACTCGCGAATGGCCGCGATGACCGTGGCGCGGATGCGCAGGATGGCCCACTGGCTGGGCATGCGGATCCATAAATGGCGGTTGTCGAGGGCGAAATCCACGCCCTGCTCCTTGAGCGCCATGGGGTAGTTGTCACCGGCCAGTTGGACGATCTTGATCTCCTTGACGCCGATCTCGTAGCCACCCGGGATGCCGGGGGCGCGCTTGTCCTCACGCACCGGGCCGGTGATGATGACCGAGGATTCCTGCGGCAGGCGGGTAAGCTGGTCGAAGACGGCTTCGGGCAGGTCGCCCTTGAAGGCCACGCACTGGAAAAAGCCGGTACCATCCCGCACGAGCAGGAAGACCAGCTTGCCTTTGTCGGTGCGGTTGTAGACCCAGCCCTGGACGGTGACTTCCTGGCCGGTATACTTGGAGATTTCTTCTATGCGGATAATAGGGGGCATGATTCACTCCTCTTTGGGGCTATTGCAGCGGTCGGGAAATAGTTAACACGAAGGATACAAAAGGCAGGATAAGTGTGGTCTTTTTCATTACCACATGGCTTCCACGCTGGCGCGCCTGTACGAAGCCCAACCTTTCCGAGACGCGGATAATTTCCCGACCTGATATATGGGGCAGATCAGGCATGAATTGCCACATCAAACGTCGTCAGAAGTGTACGGGAGCCTTCATGAAGAGGAAACTCTTCCAGATAGAGTTCTGTTGCCTCTGTGAGATTCTTTATAGCTTCTTCAACGGTTCTTCCCTGGCTGACCGTTCCCACTTCGGGACAATCGGCTACATACCAATCCTCTTCTTTGTGGATCACGGCGGTAAAAGTTCTCGTCATATTCGTTCTCTTTGCCAATACAATATTATACACCCCAAAAAATCGACAGTTTTCTTTCTTGCTGAGGGTGGTATTCGTTCCGCGAACGAAGAAGAAACGAATGGAAGAATTGATAAAAATCTGAGGCTGTCTGGAAACAAGGTCCAGACAGCCTCTTTGGATACTGGTAAGAAAAGTGCGTCAGGCGGAAGGACGCGACCCGCTATGGAAAAAAAGAATAGAGAATAGCGTCCCATGGAATTGCAAGCTACCTTCGCAAGGATGAGCAGTTATGAGAAACAAGGATATGGGTTAAAATTGTAATGAAAATCCTGTTTCGAAAAAGAAGGAAACCATGTTGCGCAATTCAGGCCTTTTCCTATTAGCGGCACTATTGTGCGGGTGCGCGGTGGCGACACCGACTCCGACACTGACGAATATGCCCACCAGCGCGCCTATGGCGACTGCCACGGACACCCCTTTTCCAACCGCGACAGCTACTGAAACGGATACGCCAACCCCGGAAGCCTCCCCCATGCCGGCTGTGCCGTATTTCTTCCCGGGCCTGGCATCCAACCTGGAATTGTTCAGCCCGGAAAACAAGGCAGATATTCCCACCATTATCAACTACCTGGCGTCACGGCCTTCGCTCCTGGATGCGGGTTCGAGTCCGGTGGGTATAGCACGAATTGTCCATGATCCAGCGACGGGAGCAGGGGCTTTTTCCGTTGACTGTAATTCTGGAAACAAAATCAACTGTATTCCCGCCGCCTCCATAAAAATCCAAGATCAAGGAATCGATCCGTATATTCTCATCTGGGAAATTCGAAATAAAGACGGTTCACGCGGATATTTCGCGGCGTATATATATGATTCATTCCAGCAACATTGGGATTATGGTTATAACCAATTGGTCACCAACCCGCGCGGCTCTGCATCGATCATGTTTCACACCAGTCTCTCCAATTCGACCAAGCCACTTTATCCCTACGATGTCTCTCTCACACAACAACCGGGATACCTGGAGGCGGTCCAGGAATGGATCAATACCGGGATCGTTCCGGCAGCGCTCAAGAACCTGATACTGCCATGGTGAATAAGCATAGAACAGAATAGTCAGCTCCTGCAGCAGCAACTGGCGCGCCACCTGCAGGTCGGCCTTGCCCTTGGTCGCACACGCCACCTGGCAGCTTGAATGGATGTATGGGCGCGCTCCAGGTTGGCCGCGACCTCAGTAGCGTTTGCGGTCATACGGCAATCCCTTCCCGTCTTGCGTTTCGATATAATGAAATGCTGCCGGCCTCAAAATCGTTGACGGAGACGGGCTTGGCGGAAATCAACCTTTCCGATTCGAACTGGATCGGGTAGAGCACCTCCACCAGCCGCCGAAGTTCCTTAAAATAACGAGGGGGTAGCAGGATTAGCAAATCCACATCGCTTGAAGGCGCAACTATGAGACAAGTATTGGTCTATGCTGGAGAAGATGGCTGCTGGGTGGCTGAGTGCCCCAGCTTGCCCGGTTGCATCAGCGAGGGTAGTACCAGAGAGGATGCCATCGCCAATACTCGGGAAGCGATCAAAGGGTACATTGCCGCTCTGCAAGAGGACCATTTACCCATTCCCGAAGAACATTTCGAAGCACTGCTGGTAGCTGTATGAGCACACTGCCCAGGATCTCAGGGCGGAAATGCGTACATGCGCTGGGCAAAATTGGTTTTACCCTAAATAAGAATTCTTCCTCATTTTTTCAAGTGCCGCAGCAGCAATTGCCGTGCCACCTGCGGGTCGGCCTTGCCTTTGGTCGCACGCGCGACCTGGCCCATCAGCCACTGGAAGACGGTTCCCTTGCCGGCCAGGTAGGAGGCCACTTCCTTCGGATTGTCGTCCAGGATCTGGGCAACCACCCCTTCGATATAGCTTTCATCGGAGACCTGGGCGAGGTTTTTGGCATCGACAATGGCCTTGGGAGCCAGGCCGGTGGCGAACATTTCCTTCAGCACCAGCTTGGCGCTGTTGTCGTTGATGGTCTTCCCGGTGACCAGGTCGACCAGTTGTGCCAGGTGCTCAGGCGGGACCGGCAAGCGGTCGAGATCGAGCTCCAGGTCCTTGACGTAACGCAGGAATTCTCCTGTCATCCAATTGTTGATCGTTTTTGCCGGACTATGCGAGGCCGCCAGGGCCTGCTCGAAATAATCCGCCAGGGATTTATCGGAAGTGAGCAGGCGGGTTTCTTTGTCAGTCAAGCCGAATTCAGTCACGAAGCGCTGGCCCCGGGCCTCGGGCAGTTCCGGGAGCTGGGCCCTGATCTGCTCCACCCAGGCGCGGCTGACCTCGAGCGGAGGCAGGTCCGGCTCGGGGAAGTAGCGGTAATCGTGGGCTTCTTCCTTGCTGCGCTGGGAAACGGTCACTTCTTTGACATCGTCCCAGCCGAGGGTTTCCTGAACAACCTGTCCGTCATTTTCGTATAGCCGAGTTTGACGTTCGATCTCGTAGGCGGAGGCGCGCGTCAGGGCGCGGAAACTGTTCAGGTTCTTGATCTCGGTGCGGGTGCGGAGTTCCTGGCTGCCGAGGGGACGCACGGAGACGTTGACTTCGAAGCGCAGGACGCCTTTTTCCATGTCCCCGGAATTGACACCTAGGTAACGGAGGATGGCCCGTATTTTCGTGGCATAGGCCAGGGCGGCTTCGACCGTGTGCATGTCCGGCTCGGAGACGATCTCTAGCAGCGGGACGCCGGCGCGGTTGTAATCGACCAGGGCATGTTCTCCCTGATGGGACAGCTTGGCAGTGTCCTCCTCCAGGTGGGCACGTGTCACACGGATACGCTGGGCACCAGTTTCGGAATCCTCGAAAATATCCAGCCAGCCATTGGAAGCGACCGGCAGATCGTACTGCGAGATCTGGTAGCCCTTGGGCAGATCGGGGTAGAAATAATTCTTGCGGGCGAACTGGTTCATGGGGTTGATAGTGCAGTTCAGCGCCAGCCCCACCAGGATGGCCTGCTCGACGGCTTTCTGGTTGACCACCGGCATGGCACCCGGCAGGGCGGTGCAGACCGGGCAGACCAGCGTGTTGGCTGCCGAGCGCGGCCGAATAGACGGCCGAACAGCCGCAGAACATCTTGGATTTCGTCAGCAGTTCGGCGTGGATTTCCAGTCCGATTACGGGTTCGTAGACGGTCATATTGACACCTTCCCCTCACCCCCATGCTGGGGGCTTTCCCCGGCCCTTCCCTCCTCGGGGGAAGGGGGTTGTTTGAGATGCCAGTCTGTCACGGATTGGTAGGCGTGGCCGATCTGGAGCAGCACGTCTTCGCTGAGGTGCTTCCCGATCAACTGCATGCCGACCGGCATATCATTGGAAAAACCGCACGGAACGCATAAAGACGGCACCCCGGCGGGATTGGTGGCAACCACGTAAATATCCGAAAGGTACATCGTGAGCGGGTCGGCGGTCTTTTCGCCCAGCTTGAAGGCGGTGGTGGGGCAGGTGGGCGCCACCAGGGCGTCGCACTGCTCGAAGGCGGCCTCGAAATCCTGGCGGAGCAGGGTGCGGACTTTTTGGGCTTTCAGGTAATAGGCGTCGTAATACCCGGCCGAAAGGACATAGGCGCCCAGCATGATGCGGCGCTTGACCTCGGGGCCGAAGCCTTCCCGGCGGGTCTGCAGGTACAGGTCGATGACGTTCTCTGCTCCCTGTGACACCGACAGGCCGAAGCGGGTGCCATCGAAGCGGGCCAGGTTGGCGCTGGCTTCGGCGAACAGGATCAGGTAGTAAACCGGCAGCCCGTATTTGGTGTGGGGCAGGGAGACTTCCCGGATTTCCATGCCGAGTTCTTCGAACTTGCGGATGGCGGCCCGGATGGAACTCTCCACGCCCGGCTCCATGCCGGCCTGGAAGTATTCTTTCGGGATACCCAGGCGCAGGCCCTTGACCGGCTTCTCCAGGTTCTGCAGGTAATCCGGTACGGGGGCGGGCAGCGAAGTGGCGTCGTGCGGATCCTGCCCGGCGATGGTTTGCAGCACGGCGGCGCAGTCATAGGCATCGCGCGCCAGCGGGCCGATTGAGTCGAACGAGGAGACCAGCGCAATCAGCCCGTAGCGGGAGACGCGCCCGTAGGTGGTCTTCAGCCCGGTGACATTACAGAACCCGGCCGGCATGCGGATGGAACCGCCGGTATCTTCGCCCAAGGCAAAGGCACCCATGCCGGCCGCCACGGCCGCGGCGGAGCCTCCGCTGGAGCCGCCCGGGACACGTTCCAGGTCCCAGGGATTATGGGTGTTGAAAAAGGCCGAGTTCTCGCAGGAGGAACCCATGCCAAATTCGTCCATATTGTGTTTGCCCAGCAGGACCGCGCCGGCTTCCGCCAGCCGGTCGATCACAGTGGCGTTGTACGGCGGGACGTAGTTCTCCAGGATTTTCGACGAGCAGGTGGTGCGGACGGCCTTGGTTGAGATGCAATCCTTGACGGCGAACGGGATGCCGGTGAGCGGAGTGACATTGTCGCCAGTCTGCAGGCGTCTGATCGGCCTGGCGGGCCTGTTCCAGGGCCAGTTCATCCGCCACGGTGACGAAGGCATGGATGTGCGGATCGGTCTTGTGGATGTGATCCAAGGCGGCCGTGGTCAGTTCCATGCTGCTGACCTGCTTCTTGACCAGCAGGTCGTGGGCTTCCCGGATGGAGAGATTGTGCAGTTCCATGGCGCTACTCTTCGCCAAACACCAGCGGCACCTGGACGAAGGCGCCGTCCTGGTGGGGGACGTTCTTCATGAAATCTTCGCGCGGCATGGAAGTTCTGCACCACATCTGCCCGCATGACGCTGCGGGTGCTGGAGGTCTCGCTGGCGGGCGGCACATCCTGCGTGTCCACTTCGTTCGAGGAGATGAAAATAGTCGATGATGGCCGAGAACTGGTGGCTGAATGCCTGGGCTTGCTCTTCCTGGATGCCCAGTCGGACCAGGAAGGCCACGTGTTTGACCATGTCGGCGTCGATGGTGAAGGATGGTGTGGGTGTTTGAGGTGTCATCGTATCACTCCTGTGAAGAGCGAAGAGAACAGAAAGCAGAGAACAGTTACTATTCTCTGTTCTCTATTTATCTCTAATCTGGATATGCAATTCCTTGAGCTGCTTCGGTTCGGCGGGCGAGGGTGCATCGGCCATCACATCCCGGGCGGCCTGGTTCTTGGGGAAGGCGATCACTTCCCGGATATTAGGCTCGTCGGCCAGCAGCATGACCAGCCGGTCGATGCCGGGGGCCATTCCGCCGTGCGGCGGGGCGCCGAACTCGAAGGCCTCCAGCATGTGCCCGAATTTCTGCTGGGCTTCCGCCTCGCCGATGCCGAGCAGGGAGAAAACCTTGCTCTGGATGTCGCGGCGGTGGATACGGATCGAACCGGAGGCCATCTCGTAGCCGTTGCAGACCATGTCATAGGCATCCGAGAGGATGGAGGACGGGTCGGTCTCGAACCGGTCGAGATGCTCCAGGCGCGGCATGGTGAACATGTGATGGGCGGCATCCCATTTCTGGTTTTCCTCGTTCCATTCGAACATGGGGAAATCCAGCACCCAGGCGAAGGCCATCACGTCCGGATCGACCAGGTTGAGCGTGTCACGGAAAGCCAGCCGCAAGGCGCCCAGGACTTTGTGGACCACCCTGGCATTATCAGCAACAAATAAGAGCAAATCGCCGGTCTTGGCGCCGGTCAGTTTGCGCCAGTCCGGCGATCTCGGCTTCTCCGACGAATTTGGCGGCGGAGCCTTTCGGGCCCTCGGCAGTCAGAGCCAGTGTAGACCAGGCCTTTGGCGCCGAGGTCTTTGGCGGTGGCGGTCAGCTCGTCGAGCTGCTTGCGGGTATAGCCGGCGCAGCCCGGGGCGACGATGCATTTGACCATCCCGCCGCTTTCGAGGGCGGATTTGAAGACGACGAACTCGCTTTTCGCAAAGATGCCGCCCACATCATAGAGTTCCATGCCAAAACGCACGTCCGGCTTGTCGGACCCGAAGCGGGCGACCACTTCGTCGTATGTGAAGCGCGGCCAGGGGGAGGCCAATAATTTCTTGTGCGGAGTAACGGCCGGGAGCATGGCGGTGAAGAGACCTTCGACCATTTCCAGCACATCATCCCGGTGGACGAAGGACATTTCCAGGTCGAGTTGGGTGAACTCGGGCTGGCGGTCGCCGCGCTGGTCTTCGTCGCGGAAGCAGCGGGCGATCTGGAAATAGCGTTCGATGCCGGCCACCATCAGCAACTGCTTCAACTGCTGCGGCGATTGGGGCAGGGCGTAGAACTGGCCGGGATAGAGACGCGAGGGCACGAGGTAATCGCGTGCCCCTTCGGGGGTGGTCTTGAATAGGGCGGGCGTCTCGATTTCCAGGAAGCCGCGCTCGGACAGGTACTTGCGCATAAACAGCACCACTTCGTGGCGCAGTTCCAGGTTGCGGCGCATCCGTTCCCGGCGCAGGTCGAGGTAGCGGTATTTGAGACGCATGTTCTCGTCCACTTCTTCATCGCTGCTGATCATGAACGGCAGCGCCTTGGCCGGGTTGAGCAGGACCACTTCGGCGGCAATGACTTCGACCTCGCCGGTGGCCATCTTGGGGTTCTGCATGCCTTCCGGGCGTTTTTGCACCTTGCCGGTTATCTGCAGCACCCACTCGGAGCGGACGTTGGAGACCAATTCAAGAGTCTCCTTGGGCAGTTCAGGGTTGACGACCACCTGGGTCAGGCCGAAACGGTCGCGCAGGTCGATGAAGACCACCCCGCCGTGGTCGCGCCGCCGATGCACCCAGCCCGCCAACGTAACGGTCTGCCCGGCGTGGGCGCCGCGCAGTTCGCCGCAAGTATGCGTTTTGTACATTTACCACCTCCGGATTTTTCCACGAAGAACACGAAAAAACACTAATTCTTTATCGACTTATGCGTCCTTGAAGAAATCCATTTTTTTCGTGTCATTCGTGTTTATTAGTGGATAATCGCTTATAAAATAAATCGCCCTCCGCAGATGCGTTGGGCGATTGGTTAGCTTGGTGTGCTGGTTAACCTTGCAGGCTTCGCCCAACGGCCGGGGGCCGATTATCGTTAGCGTTATTATTATTGGCGAAGTGGATGCAGGTCATGCTTGCCTCAGATGGGCGGTATTATAGCACAAACATAAACCATTAAATAATCAAGAAGACATGCACTTCCTTCGGCCCGTGGACTCCGATGGTGAGGGCCATTTCAATATCCTATGGGTGGTTGGGGCAACAAGAACGCTTTCCCTGGTGGAAAGCAGTGATGGGGCGATTTTCTGTCAGAGAGTCCATCACAATGGCAGCGGGCGTACGCGCAGCCTTTTTTCCGTCACACTGCAAATTGCCCCTTCTTCGAGCGCTTTTGAATGCTGTTCCAGAATGCGGAAGAGATATCGGCTAACGTTTTCAGCACGCATATCTTTCAAGCGGAAAACAATCACACTTGGCAACACACCTCCGCTGGCGGCCAGTAATTCTCCAAAATCAAGATCGTGTGTCAACAAAATGCAGCCTTCCAAGCGAACCTTTTCGAGAATGGCGGAGTCTGGAAGCTTGTATAGTTTTTCTTCGTTCAGGTGAATTGCCTCATGCCCCTGCTGGCGCAGAGCGGTCACCACGCGCGGCGAAATACCCATGTCGGCCAGAAACTTCATGCTGTAATTGGCTCCAGTATTTGAATACTTTCCTCCGCCAGCCAGGCAGCATATCGCAGAGACTGCCGGACATCTTCTTCTTCGAGATAGGGATATTCTCCCACGATTTTCTCTGCGGTCATTCCATTGGCCACCAGGTTGAGCACCAGTGAAACCGTAACGCGCATCCCACGAATACAAGCCCGTCCACCCATTACGTTGACGTCAAAAGTGATGCGGTCAAATTGGGTCATAATAGTATCTCCTGTTTATTAGTATATCACGTTTGCGATGAGCGACTTCCAGCCCGACCCACAGAGGGTGGTAAAAACGTTTTGAAATCCACAATTGCCACACTGCATTTGCTATCTATTAGTGTGATCATTTAGGCATAAATGTATCAAAAGTATTTATGCGGCCAAGGTTTTCCTTGGGCAGTTGCACTTCTAATCAAGCGCTCTAACTTTCGGGTGGAGCAGGCCTAAGCCAATGAGACCGGTCTGGAGAATGCCTCCAACAATGAAAACCAACGCCGGGCCAAGTAACTCGGTTGCCCATCCACCGACAGCGTATCCCACCGGTGCTAAAAGCGAGGAACCCATAAAATCCACACTGGAGACGCGCCCCTGTAGCTCACGCGGAATCTGTTCCTGAAGTGTATTAACCCAGATCAACCCGAGGGCAGCATTGGCTCCTCCGATAACGAACGCAGCTACCAACACACCCGGGATCGAAATTGGTAGCCCTATGAGCACAACCATGATCCCTATCAACATCCAGGCGCCATACAGTTTGAGGCCGCGTTTTCGGATGCGCGTATATCGCCCCAGCCAGAATGCAGTAAGCACCGCACCCAGAGACATGGAGGTATAAAAGAGACCCAGCACACCGACTTGCGCGTGCAGGTGGTTTTTAATCAAAAATGGAAGGGCGACACCCATTGGGCCGGCATATGTGATGTTGGAAATCCCGGCTACGACAATCGTGACCCACAGCCAAGGCGTCCCAAATACAGTCCCCAGCCCGGCGCGCACATCTCGAAGTATGCTCCCGGCTGATTCTTCTGCGCGAGGGGCCCCGGACAGTCTTAGTATCGGTAGCAGGCATGCGACCGAAACGAAAAACGAGAGTGCATCCAGCGCAAACGCGGACGGAGTGCCACCCAATGCGACCATCCCTGCGCCCATTGCCGGGCCAATGATGCCACTGATTTCTCCGCTCAAGCTGGTCAATGAATTGGCGCTGGCCAAATGATCAACCGGCACGATTTCTGGAACCGACGCACGGTAAGCAGGTTGAAAGAAGGCATCCACCATGCCAAAGATTAGACTGATGATATAAATATGCCAGACCTGTAATAAATTGACAAAAGCCAGAGCCGCCATCAAACCAACTGCCAAGCCGCGTACAAGGTCGGAGAGCATCATTACCGGTAGACGCGGCCAGCGATCTACCAGGGCACCGCCAAGCAGTAGGAAGACCAACATCGGAACAGTTGAGCAAATCAATACCGTGCCCATCACCACCGCCGAACCGGTTTTTTCCAATACCCACCACGCCAACGCTACCTGATAGAAACTATCCCCTAGACGTGATATAGTTTGCCCGCTCCATAGGAGTGCAAATGGACGTTGGCGTAAGGCACGGAATGAGGAAATCATTCAACCCAAACCTCTTTCGACTTATTTATGCCAACTTGTGCTAGCTTTCCTCCCGAGGAAGAGGGACCTGCGAACATTAAATAATCAGAAAGACATGCACTTCCTTCGGCCCGTGGACTCCGATGGTGAGGGCCATTTCAATATCCGCGGTGCGGCTGGGACCGGTGATGATGACGGCGGCCGGGGCAGCAACGACCTCCGGGCGGCGCAACGCCTCCGGCAGAGTCCGCACGAGGTCGGAGGCCCGCAGGATGGCAATGTGCAAATCGGGCAGCAGGGAAGCGGTCAGCGGGCGGCCTTCCCCGCCAACCAGCACCAGCGAGCCGGACTCGGCAATCCCCAGCAGGGCACCGGTGACGCCTGCCCGGATGGCCGGGTCCGGGATACGGACGGAGGGTATCCCGGTAGTATATTTTTCCCCAATATCATCCACGCAGACACGCTCCACGCCATGCTCGCGCAGCAGTTCAGCCAACCTGGCCTGGATCGCCTGCTCCGGGAGGCAATATGCCTTGACCCCGATTTCAGCAAGTTCGCCGGTAAATTGGTCTGCCAGGGATTGTGCAATGGGAGACGCAGCCATGCCCGCCTGTTCCGGGCGTCGGATGCCCGGAACAGCATTCTCATTGACTTCCTGCTCAACGGTCTTCCAGCGTGACCGGAAGGGCTGCATTTCTAAGCGGGGGAAATCCTTGGAATAGCCCCAGCCTGTCCAGGCCGGGAGGCGCATATATTTTTTTCGGGGGGAAACCAAGCGGCTTACTAGACCGCCCAGCCGCTGGCCAAGCGAGAACAGGAGCGGCACAGCAGCAGCCATGCGGTAGGCCTTAAGACCCAGTTTGAGTATCCCCGGAATCGCAGTACCCTCGGCGGGTTTTTTGTTTTTCGCATCTTCCTCGGTCTCGCCGGCGCGTACCCGCAATAAAAGGTCCGGCAGGTTGATGTCCACCGGGCAGGCTTCCTTGCAGGCCCCGCACAGGGTGGAGGCCTGGGCCAGTTGGCCGAAGTTCTCGCAGCCGAACAGCCCCGGCGAAACCACCGAGCCGATCGGACCGGGGTAGGCAGCCATGGAGCCGTCGCGGCCAACGTAGGCGTGCCCGCCGATCTCCCGGAAGACCGGGCAAGCGTTCAGGCAGGCCCCACAACGGATACAGAACAACGATTCGGCCAGCGGGCCGAGGCGCAAGGCGGAACGCCCATTGTCCACCAGGATGAGGTGACGTTCCTGCGGACCATCGTCATCCTTAATGCGTTTCGGAGAATGGATCAGGCTGGTGTAAACGCTCAATTTCTGCCCGGTAGCCGAACGCGGCAGCAGCGAGAGGAACAGGGACAGGTCATCGAGGGTTGGAACCAGGCGCTCGATGCCCATCAGTGCCACGTGGACCGGCGGCAGGCCCGTCACCATGCGCCCGTTGCCCTCGTTGGTGACAAGGCAGAGCGTACCGGTCTCGGCCACCCCGAAATTGACGCCGGAGACGCCGATATCGGCGGCTAGGAAGACCTGGCGCAGGATGCGCCGGGCGGTGGCGACCATTTCCGGGATACCATCCGTATAAGGGGTGCCAAGTTTGTCGTGGAAGAGCTGCCCGACCTGGCCGCGCGTGAGATGTACAGCCGGAGTAATGATATGACTGGGGCGTTCGCCGCGCAACTGGACAATGTACTCGCCGAAATCCGTTTCAACCACCTGCATTCCGGCTGCCCCGAGAGCGTGGTTGAAATTGATCTCCTCCGAAATCATGGATTTCGACTTGGCTACCAGATGGGCATTGTGGTCTCCGGCAATCTTGAGGAAGATATGGATGGCTTCTTCGGCATCCGCGGCGCGATGGACCTGGATGCCGTTGTGGGTAACCTGAGTAATAAATTGGCTGAGATATTCGTCCAGATGAGCGATTACGTCCGCCTTGATGGCGTGGGCGCGCATGCGGCGCTCCTGGTAGTCCGGGAGGGTGGAGAACGTCGCCAGGCGGCCTACGGTCCTGCGCTGGGCGTTCGCGTCCAGCGCACCCTGCAAGGTCTCGTCCGCGAGGGACTGGCGGATGCGTGCGTGGAAAGTCTTTGTGCTCATCGGCTGTTCAAGACCTCGGCGATATGAACGACCCGCTGGTCTTTGCCCTGGTGCTGCAAGCCTCCCTGGATGTGCATCAGGCAGCCGGTATCACAGACAACCAGGGTGGGTGAGGCCGTTTTCTCCAGATTGGCGATCTTGCGCTTCAGGAACTCCGCCGAGAGTTCGGGGTGCTCCACTGAAAAGACTCCGCCGAAACCGCAGCAATCCGCGCGTTCGGGCAGTTCGATAATATCAGCATCCCTGACGCAGGAAAGCAGGAGACGCGGCTGGCGATCCACACCCAACATGCGTAAAAGATGACAGGAAGGGTGATAGGTCAGTTTTCCCGGCCAACGGCTGCCCAGATCCGAGATGCCGCGCACATCCACCAGGTACTCGGTGAACTCGTGCACCCGTCCGGCCAACGCCCGGGCACGCTGCAACCAGTGCGGATCATCTTTGAAGAGTTCCAGGTAATCATACCGGAGCATGGCCGCGCATGAACCGGAGGGGATGATGATCTCGCCGGTGGTCTCTTCAAATACCTTGATGGTATGTTCGGCCAGAGGGCGGGCCTCATGGCGTAACCCGGCATTGAAGGCCGGCTGCCCGCAGCAGGTCTGGCCGGGCGGGAACGCGACCTTCACGCCGGCGCGGTTCAACACATGCACCATCGCCTCGCCAACATCCGGGAAGAACGAGTTGATCAAACAGGTGACGAAAAGTTGTACGGTTTCAGTCATGGGCATTCGTGAATTGGCGGGATGAAAATATCCCGCCGCACCCGGAACATTCCAGGTTGGCCAGCGAAGAGGTCACTTGAGAAGTGGAGGCATTAATCGACAGAGGATAGGATTGCATTCTGATCCTGTTTATCACGCCATTATACTGTACCACGCTTCCCTTCGATTGAAGGTAAAATTGGCACCAGCAGGATAAATGCAATTGTGGTGTAGAATACATCCGGCGCTTTTCTATTCCGGCTTTACCAACCTTTCAATATTCTTCACTTATCTCCTTGTATTTTAATGTCTCGAATCCTACCGGCCGTCACTACCATCTTTCTTGTCATTCTTGTCCTCGCCAGCCTGGGTGGACTGGTGTGGGCCAACACGCTGGCCGTGCGCGCCCAGCCGGTTGAAAAGGATTTCCTGGTGCCCTGGCTTGGGGCGCGTACCTTCCTCCAGTATGGCGACAGTCCCTACAGCGACCCGGCGACCCAGCGCGCCCAGATCCTCTACTACGGGCGGTTGGCCGTGCAAGGGCAGGACCCGCTGGTGCTCTGGCTGCCATTCCCACTGGAACTCTTTTATTTCCCCATTGCCCTTGTCAATGACCACATGCTGGCGCGTGCCATCTGGATGACATGCCTCGAAATTGCCCTGGTGGCGCTGGCGTTCCTGTCGCTGCGATTGACCGGCTGGAAACCGGGGCGCATATTCCTGCCGGTGGTCTTGCTCTTCCCGGTGATTTGGGTCTACGGAGCGTTTACGCTTGTCAGCGGAAGCGCGGCCGGGTTTATTGCGCTGGCACTGGCGGGCTTCCTGCTGGCCTTACGGAGCGAGCGGGATGAGCTGGCCGGAGGGTTGTTGATCCTGCTGGTCAGCGCGGCCCGCCTCACTGGAGTACTGGCCTTCTTCCTGTTTTGGTGGATCTTTTACCAGCGCCGCTGGCGCGTTCTATGGGGTTTCCTTATGGGCCTGGCGGTGCTCTTGGGATTGGCCTTCCTTTTCCTGCCGGGCTGGTTCCTGCCTTTCTTAAGCGGCCTTTTAACGCATTTTACATATAATCAAGGTATTACCTCAACAGCCATCTTTACCTCCTGGTCACCGGTGGTCGGACAACGCCTCGGCTGGGTGGTGACGGCGATCCTGCTGCTCGCGTTGTTTTTCGAGTGGGGGAATACACTTGCGAAAGATTTCCGGGCTTTCCTCTGGATGGTCTGCCTGACCGTGTCGGTGACGCCCCTGCTGGGTATCCCGATGTTTCCACAGGAATACCCCTGCCTGTTTGTCCCCCTGGTACTGTTCCTGGCCCTTTTGGCTGAACGGCGGCCATGGCTCAAGCGTTGGGGAGCGGCAGGAATCGTATTGGTCATCCTGACCAGTTTCTGGCTCTTGTCGCTTGTCCTGATCGCGGTGAATGCCTACGCGGCCCTGACTGCCGTCTTGACCCTGGCGCTGCCTGTTCTGCTCATAGTGGGTCTCTACTGGATGCGTTGGTGGTTCATTCATACCGTTCCGATAGGGCTGGAAACTCCCCCATGACTTGGAGGTTAGCTCTCCTGCTGGCCGGGCTTGGCCTGGTCGTTGCAGTGTTCGTAGCGGCTTTTCAGCCTGCGCCCGGCTATATGGACGCGGATTATTATTACGCCGGGGGACGCCAATTGGCAACGGGCCATGGCTTTACTGAAATGGTTCTCTGGAACTACCTGGATAATCCGGCCGGATTGCCACATCCGTCAAACGCGTACTGGATGCCGCTGGCCTCGATCCTGGCGGCGGCTGGTGTGGTCCTTTTCGGACCCAACTCCTGGTCGGCTGCCCGGGTCGGGTTCCTGGCTGTGACGGCGGCTCTCCCGCCACTGACTGCTGCCCTGGCATGGTCATTCACTGGGCGGCGTGACCTGGCGATCACCTCTGGATTGTTGGCGGTCTTCCCGGCCTTCTACCTGCCTTTCCTCCCGGTAACGGACACCTTCGGCCTCTACATGCTCCTGGGCGGACTCTTCTTCCTGCTCCTCTCCCGTTATTCATCATCCACTGCTTGCACGTCTTTATTGGTCACCTCTTTTTTGCTGGGCGTTATTTCCGGCCTGATGCACCTGTCCCGCACAGATGGCCTGCTCTGGCTGCTCATGGCATTAATCGCCATTTTCTTGTTCCGCAAGCCTGGCCAATCTCCAATCTCTATTCTCCATTCTCAGATAACTGTGCTTTTGGGGTACCTGCTCATCATGGCGCCCTGGTTTGCCCGCAATGTTTCCACCTTCGGAACGCCCCTGGCACCCGGCGGCACCAGGATGCTCTGGCTTACTTCTTATGACCAGTTGTTTGCGTATCCTGCCAGCCAATTAACGGCTGCTTCCTGGTGGCAGTCCGGCTTACCTGCCATCCTGAAAGCGCGCGTATGGGCCCTGGGATTGAACCTCGCCACCACCCTGACGGTTCAGGGAGAGGTCATCCTGCTCCCATTGATCGGACTCGGTCTCTGGCACCTGCGCAAAGACCGGCGAGCACAGTTGGCTGCCCTGGCCTGGCTGTTGACGCTCGGCGCGATGACGGTTATCTTCCCCTTCGCCGGGGCGCGCGGCGGCTTCTTTCATTCCGGTGCGGCGTTACAGACGGTTTGGTGGGCGCTGGCCCCGCTGGGCCTGGAACAGGCAATCGGGTGGGGCAGACGGAAACGCGGCTGGAATGCGGCCCAGGCCGGGAGCATTTTCCGGGTGGGGTTGGTCGGCCTGGCTGTGTTAATGACGGCGGCCATTATTTGGAGTCGGGTAACCAGCGGGAATGGAAGCCAGACGCCTGGACAAAGCTCCGGACAGGCCTGGGGCCAGGAAAGCACTGCGTATAGTCAAATAGACAAATACATGGTCGCACAAGGAGCGGCTGCCGGGGACATCGTCATGGTCGCGAACCCGCCCGGGTTTTACCTGGCCTCCGGGAATCCGTCGATCGCTGTCCCGGATGGGGACATCCATACTCTATTGGAGGTTGCGCAGAAATATGATGCGATGTATCTGGTTCTAGAGGAAGGCAGTGTTCCGGCAGGTTTATTGCCGGTTTATGAAAGTCCGCAGAGTGAGACGGGTTTGACTTACCTGGGCGAAATCGAACATGCGCGCATTTTCATCATCCGCCACCAGTGAGAGGCGCAGCGCGCTTCATGACGTGCCGGCGCTGACAGCCATGGCCTTGTGCCCCTCCGGTTCCGCAGGATCATCATCCGGGTAAAATGGGGTGCCGATGGTTATTCAATCCCGTCCCTTAACCCCCTTGAACAGGCGCGATTATTTTATCCTTTTCATTCTGGCGTTGATGGTTGCACTTGTAGTTGTAGCGCTCCAGCCAGTGCCCGGTTATATGGACGCGGACTATTACTATGCAGGTGGCAAGCAACTGGCCAGTGGAAACGGCTTTTCCGATCCTTTCCTTTGGAATTACCTGGACCATCCGCAGGGGTTACCGCATCCTTCGAACTCTTATTGGAATCCTCTGGCATCCATCGTGGCTGCCGGGGGGATGGCCCTGACCGGCAGGGTCAATTTTCTTTCGGCGCGGATTGGCTTCATCTTGACGGCAGCGCTGGCTCCGCTGGTGGTCGCTGCGCTGGCTTATCGAGTTTCCCGGAAACGAAAACTGGCATTCCTGGCCGGTCTCTTGACGATTTTTTCCGGTTACTACCTGCCGTTTATCGTGACAACGGACAACTACGGCCTGTACATGCTGGTGGGCGCGCTCTATTTCCTGATACTGGACAAACTGACTTTCCCGAAATCGATCGCACTCGGTTTACTGGCAGGGGCGTTCAACCTGGCGCGCGGGGACGGATTACTCTGGCTGCCTCTCACCTTGTTGGCCGTGACGGTGCTGGCCTACCGGCAGGCTACCGTCGATCCTTTGCCGACGCGCGTCAGGCTGGCTGTTTCGAATGGTTTTCTCGCTCTCCTCGGCTACCTGCTGGTGATGGGGGCCTGGTTTGCGCGGAACCTGGCCGTATTTGGCGCAGTCATGCCTCCCGGAAGTGGTTATGTGCTCTGGATGACGAGCTATAACCAGATATTCTCTTTCACGCCTGAGCTGTACACTTTGCAATCCTGGCTCGCAAGCGGATTGCTGGAAGCATTGAAAGTGCGAGCATCGGCGGTATGGCAAAACTTGAGCACCGCTTTCTTTGCAGAAGGAATGATCTTTTTATTTCCACTGATCATCGCGGGCGTTTGGAAGGGCCGGCGTTTGTTTCGGGTCCAACTGGGTGTCTTTGGCTGGCTGGTTATGCTTTTGGCAGAAAGCCTGCTTTTTCCCTTTGCCAGTATGAACGGTGGATTTTTCCATGCCGGAACGGCGTTCCAGCCGCTCTGGTTTGCGCTTGCCCCGCTCGGCCTGGAGGCCGTGCTTGTTCGAATATCAAAGAATAACAAGAAGTTTAGCCAGACGGCCAAACTCTTCCCGGCGATTCTCCTGGTCATTATGATTGGGTTCAGCGCCATGCTGGTCAAGATCCGTGTCATCGATTCGGGCTGGAACGAAGGCGAATACTTTTACCTGAAAGCAGATCAATTCCTGACGAAGCAGGGCGCCCGACCCGACGCGATTGTCATGGTACGCAATCCGCCGGCTTATTTTATTATGACCGGCCGCGCAGCCATAGTAGTGCCCTATGGAGACGTACAAACACTCCTGGCGGCTGCTCAAAAGTATAAGGCTTCCTTTGTGGTCCTCGAGCAAACCGGGAGATCCAGCCCTCTGATTGACTTATATGAACATCCGGAAAATTATCCTGCATTCACTACCCTGGGAGTCATAGGTGACAACCATATCCTCTTCATCAAACCTTCCCCCTGATCGGGCGGCCGGGCGGCGTGCAAGCGGAGCAGCCGGCTGGCCAGCATGGCTGATCCTTGCTCTCATCACTGCGGTGAGCGTGGGCGGTTACCTGCTGGTCAGTGCCGTTACGTATCGGATCGGTTTCCCACTGGACGATGCCTGGATCCATCAAACCTATGCCCGTAACCTGGCATTGACCGGGGAATGGGCTTTTAATCCCGGAAAGCCTTCAGGCGGATCCACAGCGCCGCTCTGGTCGGCGCTGCTTGCGGTAGGGTTCTTGCTGAAACTGGCCCCGTACACCTGGACCTTTTTACTCGGTACGTTGGCATTATGGTGTCTCTCGATGCTTGGCGAGAGGGCAGTGCGTGGACTGGTGCCGGCTTACCATGCGCGCTTCCCATGGGCGGGAGTGGTATTGGCTTTGGAATGGCACCTTGTTTGGGCAGCGGCCTCCGGGATGGAGACAATCCTCTACGCTCTGCTGGTTACTGCCGCGCTTGTCCTGGTTATTTCGGGCTCCCGGAAATATTTCAGCCTGGGGCTATTGATCGGTTTCTCGGTGTGGGTGCGCCCGGATGGAATTACCTTGCTTGGGCCGGCAGTGCTGGTAATCTTGTTGAGCCAGCCTTCCTGGTCAAGGCGCTTGCGGTCGCTGGTTAATCTTGGAGTGGGTTTTGGAAGCCCATTTGCGCTTTACCTGCTTTTCAACCTAGTCATTTCCGGCCACCCCTGGCCAAATACGTTCTATGCCAAGCAAGCAGAATATGCAGTATATCTAAAAATCCCCTTTTTGGAACGCTGGGGGAGTGAAGCGTTCCAGTCCTTGATCGGGGCAGGCGTGGTTTTGCTGCCGGGCGTAGTGCTGGCAATTATCTCGGCGGTACGCCACCGGGCCTGGGGGACATTGCTCGCGGCGGTCTGGCTGGCCGGTTTTCTGGCGCTGTATGCCTGGTTCCTACCGGTCACCTACCAGCATGGGCGGTATGTCATCCCGGCCATGCCGATATTCTTTTTGCTTGGCCTGGCCGGCCTGGTTGAATATGGCCCACGCGCCAGTCACTGGTTTTTGGCAACTTTTTGGAGATTGGCGATGGGCATAGTCCTGGTCGTTTTCTGGGGGCGCGGCGCATTCGCATATGCCCAGGATGTTGCCGTGATCGAAAGCGAGATGGTAACAACTGCGAAGTGGGTATCCGTAAATGTGCCGCCGGGTGCGCTCGTAGCGGCGCATGATATTGGGGCGCTTGGATACTTTGGCAAGCATGAACTGGTGGATATGGCCGGCCTCATCTCTCCCGAGGTCATCCCTTTCCTGCGGGATGAGAACCGGCTTGCGACCTACCTGACCGGGCGCGGCGTAAGCTACCTGGTCGCTTTTCCAGACTGGTACTCGTCCTTGACCTCAAACCTGCTGCCTGTTTTCACTACGGGCGCGCCGTACGCTCCGGCCTTGGGAGAGACGAATATGACGGTGTACCGGTGGCCGGCTCCATGAAGGGAAGCGGTTTAATTGTCGCATTGGTTGACCTGTGCTATACTCTGGTTACCAGGCATTCCCTAAATCGCTGACCTGTACCCCAGCATTTATCCGGGAAAAACGCAGTGACCATTTCAGCAGGTTATGCAAAAGGTGATAGCCTGGAACTGGCAGGCAGGTAATGGAAGAAGTTTCTATTGTCGTTGTGGACGATCACCCATTATTCCGTCAGGGAGTTATCAATACGCTCTCCCTGGAGCCTGGTTTTAAGGTTGTAGGGCAAGCAGATAATGGTACCAATGCCTTGGCGTTAATTCGCCAATTGACCCCGTGCATTGCAGTAGTGGATATCAACCTGCCGGGCGTGAATGGTCAGCAAGTGACCCATCGGGTGGTCCAGGAAAAATTGCCAACCCGGGTTGTGCTATTAACTGCTTACAACGACCAGGAGCAAATCATTCATGCTGCCTGGGCGGGCGCGGCCGCTTATTGCACTAAAGATGTTGATCCTGGCCAACTGATCACGACCATCAGGGAAGTGGTTGCAGGTAAATTTGTTATCGAAGGGCGTGTTTTTAGCCAGAAGGAATTCGAATTCTGGCTCGAAGAAGAGATGGAAAAAGCGCGGCATCTTTACAGTGAACCTGGCAGCCCTTTTCATCCCCTCTCTGACCGCGAGATGGAAGTGCTTACCTGCGTTGTTAGAGGAATGAGCAATAAAGAGATCGCTTCTTCACTTGGAATCAGCCACCAAACGGTTAAGAATCATGTGACTTCCATTCTGCGTAAGTTCGGCGTGGAAGATCGTACACAAGCGGTCGTTTATGCACTTAAACGCGGCTGGGTAAAACTACTTGACAAACAAACGCAATCGCAGGAGTGATCAATGGCGCTAGCTCAGGAAGAAAAGACTTCAGGCATCTTCTCTTGAAGATCCGAAGCAATTGATTCAATCGGAACTCGATGATACGACTCGTGCACTAAAAGAGATCAATTTAATGTTGGAGCAAGGCCGTGTGGAACTTGGTAAATTGACCCAACGCAACACGGCCGTAAATGCGCACTTGCAGCAGATCCACGATCAAATCGATAAGCTGCCCGGTGGTGAGGTCCGGACCGTATATGATTCTACTTTGGATGCGCAACAACGCCTTTTCCAGATGCGCGGGCAAATGGAAAAACTTCAGAGTGACCAGACTCATTTGGAACACTATAAGGGGATGTTGGAAAGGTTGAAAGGCGCAACCGGTACCGGCGGGATGGGAGGAGGCGGGAAAGGTGAAAAGGGCGGCATGGCGGGTGTGGAATTGCTGTTAAATGCACAAGAGTCAGAACGACAAAAGCTGTCCCGCCAGATGCACGACGGTCCAGCCCAGGCACTTTCAAATTTTATTCTCCAGACCGAAATTGCCATGCGGTTGTTTGACGTGGACCCTGCCCAGGCACGTAACGAACTTAACAACCTGAAAGTTGCGGCGATGAGCACTTTCCAGAAAGTCCGCAATTTTATTTTTGAACTTCGCCCAATGATGCTTGACGACCTGGGACTTGCGCCTACCCTCCGCCGTTATGCCGATACTTTCAAAGAGCAGGCTGGTGTGGAAGTGAGCGTGGTCATCTCGGGTAATGAACGCCGTTTGGAATCCTACGTGGAGGTAATGGTCTTTCGGTCAATGCAGGAACTGCTCAGCAATGCCGTACACCAGAACCAGGCCACCCTTGTTAAGATCCAGGTGGACCTTGGCGATACCGCCATTCGCTTATCGTTGGACGATAATGGCAATGGCTTTGATACAGACTCACTTAACAAGGAGTCAAACCTTAGCCTGAAATTAATAAAGGATCGTGTTGAAATGCTGGGCGGCAAATTTGATATAGATACTGCTCCGGGGAAGGGTGCGCGTGTTACCTTGACCATCCCCGTGCACGCTTGACATAACATAACTGTAAAGAATTTGCAATGAAAAATTATTGTTTCTTTAGAACAAATATTATATAATGCAAATGTCTATGATCTCTGAACGGCTTTCAGAGAAATCCAAAAAGGAAAGGAGGTGAGCCCCCATGTTATTCGCCCCTAAGGAAAAAGGCCAGGGCTTGGTCGAGTATGCGTTAATCCTTGTTTTGGTTGCTGTCGTTGTAATTGCTGTTTTGCTAATCCTCGGCCCAATCATTGGCAATGTCTTCACGAAAATCAATTCAAGTCTGATCCATTAGTCTGGGGGATTTAGGCGTTAAGTTAAGTGGGACTCTGGGCTTACAGAGTCCCACTTTTCATTAATGAGTGATCTTTCCGCAACTGTACAGCGCTTGTAATGGAATTTTACTGTATAATGATATTACAAATCCAAGTTATAAGGAGTATCCTATGCGGCGCGGACGAATATTCATTTACTTGGCCCTAATCATAATCGTAGTGGTGGCTGGAGGGGCATTTTATTATCTATACCGCCGCCCGACTGCTTCACCTTCCCCCGCTACAACCCAAACAACACCGCAGGTGGTTAACGTGCAGGTGATCACGGCCGGGCAAAATATTGCGGCTGGCACACTTATCACAGAATCGATGTTGAGTTCGTTTCAAATGCCTAAGAGCCAGCTTGTGCAAGGGCTGTTCACGAATAAAGCCGATGTGGTGAATTTGTATGCGAATTCCGCGATTAAACAGGGAGTCCCTATTACCGATACAATGGTCTCTGCATCGCCCGGTAATGTTAATCTGCCTGGGTCGTCCTGGGCGCCATCCATACCTCTGGGTATGACAGCGGTGTCGATTCCCATTACCCGCCTCTCTTCAGCGGCTTTTAGTATCCGTGATGGCGATTATGTCGATGTGATCGTTTCCATGCTCCTTGTGGATGTTGATCCTGCTTCGCAGGCTGTATTGCCAAATAATATCGCGGGATTGGATAATAGCACCACCACAAATGGAGTGCTTAAGATAACACAAGGCGATGTAACCCAGGGCCATTTTGAAGTGGAGCAGGTTTCAACAGATCCCCCTCAGAATATGCTGATTTATGTCCAGCCGTCCGAGAAACAGCGCGCCCGCTTAGTGACGCAGATGATCATGCAGGATATCCAGGTGCTGCATACGGGAACATTCCCTCTCCCGGGCGAGGCTTCTACCAATCTATCGAATGCAGAAGGAGCCGGTGGACCCACCCCCACTCCGTTGCCCGCAAACCAGACGCAGGCTGCTCCGGCAGTAGTCCGTCCCGACATCATCACCGTAATGGTCAATCCGCAGGATGCTGTCACGTTGACATATCTGATTTACAGCGGTGCGGAAATCACCCTAACTCTGCGCAATCCAAATGATAAAACTCCCATTGCACAACCTGATGCTGCAATGTTGGAATATCTCTTAACACAATACAACATCCCTGTGCCAGCGAAATTGCCGTACTCGCTCCAACCGCGTTTGGATGTGCTCCAGCAGCCCAAGTTGCCGAATGATACAACTCAACCCTAGGATCCAGATTGTTTCGGAAATTGTGACAGCAAAGTGGCGCGTGGAGAACCCGTATGGCTGATGGTGAGAAGTTTCGCGTTCTGATTGTTGACGATATCGCCGAAACGCGCGAGAACATACGAAAACTTTTACAGTTCGAAGCGGATATTGAGGTTGTTGCGGTAGCTCGAACCGGGCGGGAAGCAATTCAACTTGCTCAAGAAGCCAACCCCGATGTTGTCCTGATGGACATAAATATGCCTGACATGGATGGCATTGCTGCAACGGAAATAATCCGACAAAAGATGCCACCGGTTCAGGTTGTCATTCTTTCGGTCCAGGGGGACCAGAATTATATGCGCAAGGCGATGTTAGTTGGGGCGCGGGATTTCCTGACAAAGCCTCCCATGCCAGATGAATTGGTTGCCGCAATACGGCGTGCCGGCAAGATGGCGCGTGAAGAGCGTGCCAAGGCCGCTCAGGCATATATTGCAGCGCCAAGTGGCACCATCTTCAACGCCTCGGCCGGGGTGAGTACACAGGGAAAGGTTATCATGTTTTATAGCCCAAAGGGCGGGACAGGTTGCACTACTTTGGCTGTTAACGTGGCAGTGACGCTTTGCAACGAAGAGACGCGGGTTGTCATTGTGGACGCGAATCTCCAGTTCGGCGATGTGGCTCTTTTCCTGAATGAACAGGGCAAGAACACAATTCTTGACCTGGCACCCCGCGTGGATGAACTGGACCCCAATATTGTGGAAGAGGTGATGATCAAGCATGCCGTGTCTGGCGTGCATATTTTGGCATCGCCATCTAGCCCTGAGCACGGTGAGAAGGTGAACGCGGACCAATTTACAAAGCTGCTGCGTTATTTACGACAGATGTATGCTTACATAATTGTCGATACAAGTTCTTACTTAAATGATATTACTTTATCGGTATTGGATGTTGCTGAAGCAGTTGTATTGGTCACCGTCCAGGACATCCCCTCCATAAAAAATGACCGCTTGTTCCTTGACCTCTTATTGACATTGAACATCCCGATAGAAAAAGTAGCACTCGTAATGAACAAATATGATAAACGTATTGCCATTTTGCCTGAAAAGATCGGCGAGAATCTCAAGCGAGGAGTAGAGGCTGTCATTCCGCTTGACGAAAAGACGGTCATACCGTCCGTTAATCGCGGCGTGCCGTTCATGCTTGACAATAAGACTCAACCGGCTGCGCGGGGGGTTTACACGCTTGTTGAAGCATTACGAGCCAGGCTCGTCAAGCAGGAATTGGTCGAACCAGAAAAAATAATTAAACGGTAATATAGTGAGCAGGAGGTAGTGATGTCTTTATTGAAACGGATCGAGCAGGGGCAGGGGAATTCCCCAGAACAATCGACCAGTACTCCTCCAACAAACGGTGGAGATGCATCTCGTCTATCCGCATTGCAGGCTCGCAGGGTGAGCGCACCCAGTGCAGTTCCCCAGGCAGGGACATATTTCGACCTGAAAACACGTGTTCAAAACCGGCTCCTGGCCGAGTTGGATCCTTCGTTGGATATCACCAAGACAGACGATGTCCGCAAAACGATCCAAGCATTGTTCGAACAAATCTTGAGCGAGGAAAATATAGTACTTTCCCGGCCCGAGCGCGCCCGCCTGTTCGAACAGATTTCGGCTGAAATCTTGGGACTGGGCCCATTACAGCCTTTGCTGGAAGACGAGTCGATTACTGAAATCATGGTGAATGGGGCAAAGAACATCTATATCGAGCGAAAAGGTAAAATTCATCGCGTACCTGTGACGTTCGAAAGCAACGATCACGTGATGCGCATTATTGATCGTATCGTTGCACCGTTGGGGCGCCGTATCGATGAAGTCCAGCCCATATGTCGACGCGCGCCTGGCGGACGGCTCTCGTGTGAATGCTGTCATCCCGCCGATTTCCCTGGTCGGCCCGACTCTTACCATCCGTAAATTCGCCAAAGTACCCATTACCCTTGAAAATTTGATCCAGTTTGGCACACTCACTCCGGAAGCTCTGCAGTTCCTCAAGGCGTGTGTTGAAGCACGCTTGAATATTGTCATTTCTGGCGGTACCGGCTCCGGCAAGACTACATTATTGAACATCCTCTCCACTTTCATCCCGAGTGATGAACGGATTATTACCATTGAAAATGCCGCAGAATTGCAGCTTCGCCAGGAGCATGTTGTTACGCTTGAGTTCGCGCCCGGCGAACATCGAAGGTCGTGGCGAAATTACCATTCGGATGCTGGTGGTTAATTCTTTGCGTATGCGCCCTGATCGGATTATTGTAGGCGAAATCCGCGATGACGCTGCATTGGATATGTTGCAGGCCATGAACACGGGCCATGATGGCTCCATGACAACCTTGCACTCAAACACTCCACGCGATACCTTGGCCCGTCTCGAAACAATGACTTTGATGGCCGGGATGGAACTACCTGTCCGTGCCATTCGGGAACAGGTTGCCTCGGCGATTAACCTCATCGTCCACCAGGAGCGTATGCGGGATGGGTCCCGCAAGGTGACGAACATCACCGAGGTAAACGGCATGGAAGGGGATGTTATCACCACGATGGATATCTTTGTTTTTGAACAGACAGGTTTTGAAAATGGCAAAGTGCTTGGCCGATTACGACCATCGGGCCTGAGGCCAAAATTCATGGATCAAATTGAAGCCGCCGGTATACACCTGCCTCCGTCCATCTTCGGCGTTGGCGGCAGGCAAAGATATTAATAAAGGTTCGACCCTTTCTGAACAGGTGATAAATGGTTATTTTCCTGATTATTGGAGGCATTATTGCCATTATTCTACTGATCGTAGGGATTACTGTTTCGTCTTCCGGCGAAAGAACCCTGATTGACAGTCGCCTGAATCAATATCTCGAAGAAGAGCAGGGGAATGAATGGGATAAGGAGTCAAAAGGCGCACTAACCGATTGGGTTAATAAACGCGTTGAGAAATCAGGCTTCGGCGAACGCATTGCCCGCGACCTGGCACGCGCTGACCTTAAATTCAAACCCGGTGAATACATTGCCCTCTACGTCATCACCATGGTGGGCGGGGCGCTGATCGCCTACCTGGCTGGAGGCAGAATTCTCCTTTCGGCTTTGATCGGTGCAGTGATCGGTGCATTCCTGCCCGGGTTATATGTTAGAAGCCAAAAGTCCAAACGCCTGGTTCGTTTTAATGATCAATTACCCGATATGCTCAATTTGGTGGTGAACGGCCTCCGGGCGGGCTATTCCACCATGCAAGCCATGGAGGCAGTCAGTAAAGAATTGCCATCTCCCATCTGCGATGAATTCAAGCGAGTGGTAATGGAAATGCAGTTGGGTATTCCGATGGAAAAGGCGCTGGAAAACCTTCTCCGCCGTATTCCAAGCCAGGACCTGGATTTTGTTGTGACGGCAATCAATGTCCAGCGGGAAGTTGGCGGTAACCTGGCAGAGATCATGGATGTGATATCCTTTACGATCCGGGAACGTATCCGCATCAAGGGTGAAATTCGAGCCTTGACTGCCCAGGCAATTTATTCCGGTCGTGCCCTTGCGGTTATGCCGGTAGGTCTTTTGTGTATTCTATGGTTCTTAAACCGATCCTATGTAATGGAATTCTTTAATAAACAAAATGCACTGTGCGGTGGGATTGCCCTGGGTATCGCTGCAGTGTTAATTGTTTCCGGGTATTTTGTGATGACCCGGATTGCCAATGTTGAGGTGTAATATCATGCTTACCATAATAATAGTGATTGTAGTGGCTATTCTGGTTGTCGCTGGGTTGGTTGTGGTTGCTGGCGTTCAAAAATCGAAAAACCTGACGGAGGATCCTCTGGCAGAGCGCCTGGCCGAATATAGCCAGCGCGGTGAGACGGTATCCCTTGAAGAAATAGAACTCGCCCAACCCTTTTCTGACCGCGTTGTAATGCCGGTAATGCGTCGCCTGGGCGAAGTGTCAACGCGCTTTACCCCCCAAAATGTCCTGGAGCAGACTCGCAAGAAATTGGAACTGGCAGGAAATCCGGGCCGGATGGATGCAGCCACATTCATGGTATTGCACTTTGTGGCAGCCGCTTTATTAGGCGGCTTGATCTTTTTCTTTTCTCTTTTCGCGCACCAATATACACTTCCGATCAAGTTATTGATGATCCTGGCTTTTACGGTATTGGGTTATTTCCTTCCAGACCTGTTGCTGAGGAGCAGAATCAACAGCCGGCAAAAGCAAGTCCGTAAAGCCATGCCGGATGCACTTGACTTGTTGACAATCTGTGTGGAAGCAGGCCTGGGATTCGATGCGGCCTTGTCAAAGGTTCACGAGAAATGGGACAACGAACTCGCAATGGCATTTGGCCGTGTGATCAGGGAAATCCAGTTGGGTAAGCTTCGCCGTGATGCTTTGCGGGATATGGCTGAAAGACTTGGTATTGCTGAGATGACCAGTTTTGTTGCCGCGGTTGTTCAATCTGAGATGCTGGGAGTCAGCATGGCAAAAGTCTTGCGCATTCAATCTGACCAAATGCGTGTCAGGCGTCGCCAGTATGCCGAAGAGCAAGCTCATCAGGCCCCCATTAAAATGATTTTCCCAATGGGCTTATTGATCTTCCCTTCCCTCATGATCGTGCTTTTGACCCCGGCAGCTTTGCGGTTGGCGGGTTCCCTGAAGTATTTCCAGTAAAACGACGACTCACTGGGCATGTCCCGGACATATCGTCTCAATCAGTGGCTGTGGAGTAGTCTGGACTGGCTCTTTCCACCTGTCTGTGGGGGCTGTAAACGGGTGGGTTTCCGCTGGTGTCCGGATTGCCAGCAGCAGGTTATCCGTGTTCCGGAACCTGTCTGCCGGACCTGCGGACTGCCGCTTTCTTATCCCGGTTTGTGCCCTACCTGCCACGACTTTCCTCCTCCTTACGAAGCAATCCGTTCATGGGCGATCTTTGAAGGCCCCGTTCGCCTTGCAATTCATACCTTGAAATATGGTCGGAATGTGGCTCTTGGCGATGCTCTGGCGCCACACCTGGTGGAGTTTGTGAACAAGTTAGGCTGGCAAGTGGACCTGGTAGTTCCAGTTCCGCTAGGCAGCCAGAGGATGAAGGAACGTGGCTACAATCAGGTCGGTCTTTTAGCGAAGCCGTTGGCAGCCATGCAAGGCTGGCAGTACTCGCCGAAGGGTTTGGTCCGGGTGCGGGAGACACGTTCACAGGTCGGGCTTTCACCCATGGAGCGAAAGGAGAATATATCCGGCGCGTTCCGCGCTGACCGGGCCCTGGTTTCCGGAAGGACCATCTTGTTGATGGATGATGTTGTAACGACCGGCGCCACTCTGGCAGCCTGTTCGGAAGCTCTGGTAGAAGCTGGCGCACAGATCGTTCATGCCCTGACCCTGGCCAGGGCATTGCCACACCACGGATTGCAAATTGTCTGATAAAATCCCAATCTCACAGGAGGAACCTATGACAGTAAAAGTAGATATCTTTGCAAGGAACATGGATGTGGATGATCGTGTAAAAGAATATGTGACAAAGAAAGCCTCTAAACTGGATCGTTATTTAAGCGAGATAGAACAAGTCAAAGTGGACCTGGAATATATCAAGTCGGCTCGAAGCGCTACTGACCGGTTTATCGCCCAGATCACCGTGCGAGGCGGCCGGGCGTTGTTGCGAACCGAAGAGCGCTCCGATGAACTGCAGACCGCATTCGACGCGACAATCGACAAAATGCAGCGCCAGTTGGAACGGTATAAGGGTAAGCACTATCGTGGACGGGGTGATGGCCGCTCGGTGGCAGAAGTTCCAACAACGCCAGCGGAAGGAACGAGCGAGCAGGCCAGTATCATCTCCCGGCGCAAAACATTTGATTTGATCCCAATGAGCGAGGCGGATGCTCTAGAACAAATGAAAATGCTCGGGCACGATAATTTCTTTATCTTCTTCAACATCGAGACCGATACGATCAGCGTGCTGTACCGCCGCCGCGACGATACGTATGGATTGATCGAGCCAAAGGTTGGCTGAGATACGGCGTATGGAACATCTTGAGTTCGATGATAACATGATGGATGAAGGATTGGTTGGCGGCAAAGTCGATGCCGCTAAAATACAGGCGGCTGTTACCAGCATCCTGCAAGCGGTTGGCGAGAACCCCGACCGGGATGGCCTGAAGCGTACCCCGGAGCGTATCGCCCGTATGTACGCCGAGTTACTATCTGGTTATAACACTGACCCGATCGCCGTGGTTAACGATGCCATCTTTGATGTCAAGTATGATGAAATGGTCATTGTGCGGGATGTGGAGTTCTACAGTATGTGTGAGCACCACATTTTGCCTTTTATGGGACGGGTCCATGTGGCCTATATCCCGGATGGGAAAGTGCTTGGCCTCTCCAAGATCCCCCGCATTGTGGACATGTTCGCACGCCGCCTGCAGGTCCAGGAACGCATGACTCGCCAGATTGCCGACCTGATCCGTGACCTGCTTCATCCCCAAGGGGTGGCTGTAGTGGTCGAGGCCCTGCATCTGTGCATGATGATGCGCGGCGTTCAGAAGCATAACGCTCGCATGACCACTTCGGCAATGCACGGCGCATTCCGGGCGAACCTGGCCACGCGGCAGGAATTTCTTGAGAACATTGGACGAGGTTCTGCGCCGCTCCAGATCTAGGATTTCGCGATCCACCTGCCAGGTATGTATGCAGACACCACCTCTCACTTTCGTTGGAGTTGACCCGACTGCCGGGCGGCACCCGTTCACCTTTGCCGCATTGGATCTGGATTGCCAGGTGGTCGCGCTGGCAGCCGGGGATGTCAATGATGTGCTCACTTTTCTCAGAGAGCAGACGGCCATGGTTGTGGCGGTCAACGCTCCGCCGCGTCCCAACCGCGGGTTGGTCCGTAAAAACCTGGAAATGCAGAATCTGGCTCCCGGTCAATTGCGTGGATCAGATATACGCCAGGCGGAATGTGATTTGCACGCCCGCGGCATCTCCGTATCGCCGACCCCTTCCCGCTTGGAGATATGTCCGGCCTGGATGCAAATGGGTTTTGACTTGTTTCGCCGGCTGGACGAGGCCGGATTCAAGCAATATCCTGCCGGGGAATCCTCACCGCAGTGGTTGGAGACTCACCCACATGCCGCTTTTTGCGCCTTGCTCGGCCGGCTGCCTCTTCCCAAGCCAACCCTGGAGGGGCGGCTTCAGCGTCAGAGTGCATTGTATGAGCAGGGAGTCGGCATTAAAGACCCCATGGAGTTCTTTGAGGAGATTACACGCCATAAATTGCTGCATGGAGTTCTCCCCATGGAGCTTGTTTATGCTGCCGAAGAATTGGATACTTTAATGGCGGCTTATATGGCCTATTGCGTGGTTAATTGCCCACAGGAGACAATCTTGATCGGCGACCACCAGGAGGGACAGATCGCTTTGCCGGTGGCAAGTTTGAAAGAGAGCTACCGCTAATCTCCTGACCCAGATGGGTCCGGTATGCAAAAACCTGGGGGGAGGATTAAAGGTACCCTGGCAGGCTGAACCTGACCTACTGATTTTTGAAAAAGGTAAGTCCGATGTCATATCCAATCAAGGTGCGTAGCGAGCAGGCAGGATTGCAAACGTTTTTGCGATTGCCGGGTTCTTGCGATGCCGGCTCCGAGATTGGCTTGAAGCTCAGCTCGATTATGTGGTGCGGTTCCAGCAGTATATTCACTCAATTGTGCCCAGATGTATTCAGCCGGGTTGAGTTCCGGTGCTGCAGTCGGAAAGTGGTAAACGATCAAACGTTCCTGCATCGCCAGAAATTCCTGTACCATCTTGCGTTTGTGGATAGGGTGATTATCCCAGACAAGGATAATGGTATCGGAAGTGCAGCGCAGCAATTGCTTGAGAAATTCAATGGTTTCTTTGCCGGTCAGACTATGCCAATAGGAACGAAGGCTCAACTTGCATTGTTCTCCATTCGACAGAACCAGCAGAGCGCCGATGATATTGAGACGGTCATGGTGGCTGATACTGGTGCGGATAGTGGGCGTTTCACCACGCCGCGCCCAGGTGCGCTTGAGCGGCGAAACCAATGAGAAGCCGCTTTCATCTTCAAGAACCAGTACAGCCTTCAGTTCCCGGCGTCTTTTTTTACCTCCGGCAAAATCTCTTCTTTCCACTGCTGGATGGCTGCCTCATTTCGCTGAAACGGGCGCCGCTGTGGACGCTGACAACTCCAGCCCATCCGGTCAAGGATGTGCCAAACTGTACTCGGGTGACACCGGACTTTAAACAGTTGCCAGATGACTTGTCCGATCCGATCAAGCGTCCAATAGTCTCCAAAGTATCCATATGCCGGAGCGCCACGCTGCAATGCTCTTTCAAGCCGTTTTACTTGTTTTTCTGTCAGTTTCCTGTGCCGCCCGATCGGTTTCGGCTTTTTCCTGCTTTTCGGCTTCTGCGCTTCCTGCCTCCAGCGATTGACTGAGCGAGATGTGACATTGAGTATTTCAGCAACTTCTTTCGCCTTCTTGCCTTGCTCTAGAAGCACCAGCCCACGTGCACGCTGCTCTGCTAGCTGTTCTACTGTTCCTTTTCGTCTCATCCTGCTATTATGCCACAACGCAGGACTTTCAAATATCAAAAATCAGTAGCTGCCCGTCTCAGGGTTGGGTCGCTTGGGTTCTCTCCTGGCTTTCAGCCCTTCCACCACGGCCGGGACAAGCGAGATGAGAATAATGGCGACGATGACCAGTTCAAAATTATCTTGGACGAAGGGGATATTGCCAAAGAAGAAGCCGAGCATGAGGAAAGTGGCCACCCAAGTGGCACCGCCGATGAGGTTCCAGGTGATGAAATAGCCATACGGCATTTTGCTCACACCGGCGACAAAAGGTGTAAAGGTACGTATTATGGGCACGAAACGCGCCAGGAAAATTGTCTTGCCGCCGTGTTTTTCAAAGAAAGCGTGCGTGCGCTCCATGTATTCTTTCTTGATCCACTTAACTTCGCCGGTGTAGGCCTTCGCACCGATTGCATGGCCGATCCAGTAATTGGCGGTATCACCAGCAAAAGCCGCAAGAGTTATCAGGATAAAAAGCAACCAGGGGTTGAACGAACCGCGTGCAGCGAAAGTGGCCGCAGCGAAGATGAGCGAATCGCCTGGCAGGAAGGGGGTTACGACGAAACCGGTCTCCATGAAAATAACGAAGAACAGCAGGCCGTATGTCCATGCACCATACTGGATGATAATGGAATTAAGATATATGTCAATGTGCAGGATGAAATCGATGATTTTTAACAATGGATTCATGAGCCTATCCTTCTTTGTTATGTAGGCGGGGCGATTATATCACTTTGCGCGGTCGAGGCCGGAACTGCAGGAGCAGGCTGGCGCATTTTCCGGTTGACCAGGATCAATGCAGGCAGGATGGTCACCACCAGTAATCCGAGCACTACGGCGCCTGCTATCGAGAATGGATCAAGCGATTTTATAACCGGGTTGTTGTTCAGATAGGGCCGCAGCGAGCCTGCCTCGATAATAACTGCGGCGCTATTCCATAACCCGTGGATCATGACGCTCAGCAGATAGGTACCCAACAAACGCAGGCGTTTTCCCTGCCAGGCAGAAGCAATTCCCCAACCCATCAATCCGCTGGCGAAAATGTGCATCAGCCCACCACCTGCCCGGGCTGCCAGGAGCTGCCCCCAACCCTGACCCGGAGTACTGCTGGCGAGCAGACTTTCAACCAGGGCGAACCCGGCTCCGCTGATAACACCCAGGGCGAACCCCTGGGCCGGGCTTTGCAGGCGTTTTGCCAGCAGCCAGACCACGGCCGGTTTTACAGTCTCTTCGATCAAGGGAGTGAACACGCCCAGCACCAGGAAGAGGCTGGCCAGGACGAGGGGGTTCACGAGGTAAGGAGCAAGGACCTGCATCGCTCCGTCGATACCTGTCACACCCCGAAGCTGTGAAATCAATTGTTGGAGGGTAGCCAGCCAGTTTGAACTGAGCGCCAGGATGAAGACCAGGATCAAGAGAATGCCTGCATAAACAAACAATTCCAACAGGGATGCCAGGAACGGTCCAACGATCATCCCGATACCCAGGCTTCCCCAGAACCGGTTTCGTGATCCCAGGTGAATGCCTCCCACTCCGATCCATACCAGCAGGACCAGCGGTAGACCGATGGAAATTCCATAGAAAGGAGCGGCAGCCAGCCAGCCCAACGATAAATTTTGGTAAAGGAAATCACTGAGCAGGACCGCGCCAATCCAGCCCGCACCCAGGACGACGCCCTGCCAGACTTTTATTGGCCTGGTTTGAAAAGACCGGATGGGTTTACCGCGCATCCGTTGCAAGCTGAAGAAAGCCGCGGGGAGCATGGCGAGCCCGCAGAGCCCCAACCCACAGGCCACGATGAAATTTGTTCCGACAGGCGGGCCTCCGGCTGATTGAGGCGATGCCAGTGTGAACCCGACTGCAACCAGAGTGAAGCCGGCCAGTCCCAGATAAAATGCCAGGCCAATCAGAATGATCACAAATTGGATGACAGACTGCCATTTGTATTTGTCCGTGTTAGTCGGCATGATCCCTCCTACTTTTCCTCGATGGTAACGTTGATCAGCCCGTCCCCCGGTGGAAGATACATTCCAGGTTGGGGGTTACGCGGTGTGATGGCAGAGAGCACCTCCATCCCGCTTAAGACCTTTCCAAAAATGGTGTACTGTCCGTACAACTGCGTTGCGGGGGCAAGGGTGATAAGGAAGCGGCTGCTGTTTGTGTTTGGCCCGCTGTTATCCATGGCAACCATACCGGGTTGGTCGAAACGCAGGCTGGCGGGGATTTCGGTCTGAAAGAGGTAGCCGGCATTGCCCATGCCGGTCTCGCTCGGGTCGCCGGTCATGACAAGAAAATCAGGGAGCATTTTATAGAATGTGATGCCATTGTACCAGCCGCTGCGGGCCAGGGTGACGAAGGCATTTACGGCCAGGGGAGCCTTATCCGGGAAAAGCTGGAGCACCACGTCGCCCCTGGCGGTATGGAGTATGGCAATATATTGCTTGAGCGGGTCGATCACCCAGGCCGGGCAGGCACTGAACTGGCGGGCAGTCAGCGCTTCCATCCGTACAACCGTATCGAGGCTGGCGAAATCGGACAGGCCGGTGTAGGGGGAAGTCCCGTTGACGAACAGAATGGGTGGCGTGATCGGCTGGCTTGCAGTGGACTGGAGCGCCTGTTGGAGACGGTCTGCCACCGCCTTGCCATTGAAATCTGCCTGGAATTTGGCCGGATCCATTCCGAGATTGGCGGCCTGTTGGATCGTCCAGGTCCCGAAGGCCGCCGGAGCGAGGCCGGCCCATTCGGCCTGTTTGTCGAAAAGCAGGTCGTGCATCTCCCAGAATTTTCCCTGCAGGTCGGCTGCTTCGACCGCCTGGGTTGCCAGCGCGTCCTTATCGTGGCTGGATAGGGGCGTATTCACGAACACAAAGCGCACGTCATCTGGATGCGTCTGGCGGATTTTTTTCAGGCTGGCGGCCAGGAAGGCGCAGGCCGGGCATTGGTAATCGCTGAAGACTACGATGGTAACCGGTGCATCGTCCGGGCCGGCCACATGGCCACGGTCCCCGAATGTGGCTCCCAGTGCGGCCGGTGTGGCGGGGAAATGCAGGATTGTACAGGCCATGCTGGCGGGCGTGGAGGTGGCGGCAGGGATGGAAGCGAGCGCGGGTGCAGCCGGCGGAATTTGAATGCCAGTTGTGGAGGCCGGGCTGCAGGAAACAAGTATGAAGGCAGATGCCAGGAGGATGAATTTAATCAGTATCTTTTTCATTGCAACTCGATTCAGTGGGCCAGGGCGTACTGGAGCTGTTGGAATGAACTCATCTGGCCAATCGTTTCCAGAAAAGCGGTCAGCGAGCTGCTCTGCGCGCGCAAAGCCCGCACCGCCGGGCCGACCGGGTCTTCGCCCGCTGCGCCGCCCGGCACGTTCGCGTAGGCACCATAAAAGGCGAAATATGCCTGGTTGAGCTTGCGGATGGGGTAACCGTTATCCCAAAAGACCTGGCGGCGTTGTTCCATGTAGGTCTCGGCTTCCGTGATCTTTCCCGCCGCGAGCAATTCGTCCACATGGACACGCGTGGCGTGCATTTCGGTCTGAAAGTCAAAACTTGCCTTGGCGGGACTGCCGGACAGGCTGACCGCCTGGGCCTGCATGGCGTATTGTGCAGCCACTTCAGGGTAATAGCGCTTGAGGACAATCAGCGAGATTTCGCTGCCGGAGATGGAGGCGGTAGTCTCGTTCATCGTGCGCAATGCCGGGCTGGTATCGTAGTTCAGGCCGAGCGGACGCTGCGCCAACCAGTTGTGAGTCCACTCGTGGGCGATCGTGTCAGCCAACCAGTCCAGGGCGGTCGTACGCTCGATCATGGTCGGGTACGTACCGATGCCTCCAACCGGAACGACCAGCGAAGAAACATTCAGCCCCTTGTCCACCCCGGCTTCAAGAGCTACCTGCTGGTCCACGGTCAAGGTGGGGATGAGGGAGATGGAGGCATCCTCCTGGATTTTGTCGCGCGGTGAGACGACCAAGTCGTAAGGCAGGGGCGTCAGGTGGAACAGGACCGGCGGGATGGGTTGGCCGCCGGTGGTGAGCCCCAGGTCGGCCAGCGTAGCGGAAACCTGTTCCTGCAAAACGGACTCGGCCAACGGGGCAATCTGGTCCTGCTGGACATACAACCCGGCGAGTTCGGCCCGCAGGGAGGCGGAAGCCGCGGCGGGATCCTTGACGGATGGGTCGGCGTACATGAGATCGAGCTTATTCTCATCCTGGAGGATGGAATCCATCAGGTGCAAGTAATCCACCACCAGCTTGTGACGGGCGGTTTCGTCTAAGTAAAAAGGAGTGCCGAGGGAGGCCTGACCCAACTTAAGACCCAGGGCGTCCAGCGTCCAGGTCACAAAATCGAACTCGACCGGGCGGGTATACCGCCGGACTGCGCCGGCGGGAGTGGTGGGCACGAGCGCGCTGCTATCTGCCAGGAGGATGACAAAGAAAAGAATGCTGAAGCTGACTTCCAGCGCGGTCAGTATGCGGATGATCCAGGTCATGGGTAAATTATATCCACGACCATGAGTGGGAAATTAGAGAGACCAGGCTCATCCTCCCCGGATGCGTTGGGCTTCCACCACGTTGGGCAGGTTCTCGATACGGGCCAACATGCGGCTCAACTGGGCAATATCCTTGACTTCGATCACGATACGCAGGTCGGCCAGATTCTTGGTGATACGCACCTGGACATCCACCATATTGACGCTTTCGCTATTCAGCAGGGTGGTGATGTCACCCATCAGCCCTTGCCGGTCATAGGCGCGGATGCGGATGGGGACCGGGTAGGTGCGCACATTTTCGCCCCAGGAAACCTTCACCAGCCGTTCGCGGTCCCGGATGCGCAGCATGTTGGGGCAGTCCTGGCGGTGGATGGTGGCGCCATGCCCGCGGGTGATATAGCCGATGATCTCATCGCCGGGGGTTGGGTTGCAGCATTTGGCCATGCTCGGTCAACAGTCCCTTCAACCCGAGCACGGTGACGGCCTCGGTGGGAACCGCATCGCTGGAGGCCGGGACGACCACCAGTACGTCGTCGCTCTCCTTGGTCTCCATGAGTTTGTTGACCACCCGGGCAATATTCATATCGCCGCAGCCGAGGGCAACGTACAACTCATCGGGGGAGCGGTCGAACTGCGCTGCCAGCGTTTTCAGCCCGTCGTCATCCAGTTCCGGCAGGCCGAGACGCTGGATTTCATGCACCAGGATTTCCTTGCCTTGGGTGACATTCTGGGTCTCGTCCTGTTTCTTGAACCAGGCGCGGATCTTCGAGCGGGCGCGCTGGGTATGTACCAGCCCCAGGCTGGGATTGAGCCAGTCCCGGCTGGGGCCGCCCTGCTTGGCGGTCAGGATCTCCACCTGCTCGCCGGTATGCAGTTCGTAATCCAGCGGGACAAGTTTGTTGTTGACTTTGGCGCCCCGGCAGCGGTTGCCGACATTGGTATGGACATGATAGGCAAAGTCGATCGGCGTGGAACCGGCCGGCAGGTCGATGATATCGCCGTGCGGGGTGAAGACATAGACGCGGTCCTTGAAGACGTCGGTCTTCATGCTGTCGACGAATTCCTGGGCGTCATCCACATCCCCGCGCCATTCCATCACGCGTCGCAGCCAGTTGATGCGTTCGTCGTACTTGTCGCGCGGGCCGCCTTCCTTGTAGCGCCAATGCGAGGCGATGCCGAACTCGGCATTCTCATCCATATCAAGCGTACGGATCTGCACTTCCACCGGCCGGCCATCGTCATAGATGATGGCAGTGTGCAGGGACTGGTAAAAATTATCCTTGGGAGCGGCGATGTAGTCATCGAACTCGTTGGGGATGGGCCGCCAGTGGGTGTGGATGACACCCAGGGCGGCATAACAGGCGGCCACGTCCGGGACGATCAGCCGGACGCCGCGCACATCCCGCACTTGTTCGAAAGACTTGCCCTTCTCGACCATCTTCTTATATATGGAGTAAATGTGCTTGGGCCGGCCGGTTATCTCCGCCTGGATGCCTGCCTCTTTGAGCAATTTCGAAATGGCTGCGGTGATATGCTGGATCTCGGCCTCGCGCGAACTCACGCCGCACGGCCAACTGTTCGGCGATTTCCTTGTATTTCTCCGGGTTGGTATAGCGAAACCCCAGATCCTCGAGCTCCCACTTGATCTGCCAGATGCCCAGGCGGTTGGCCAGTGGAGCGAAGATATCGAGCGTCTCCTGGGCGATCCGGCGGCGTTTTGGTTCCGGAAAGGCGCTCAGGGTGCGCATATTATGCAGGCGGTCCGCCAGCTTGATGAGGACAACGCGCACGTCGCTATCCATCGCCAGGAATGTCTTGCGCAGGGTCTCAATGGAAAGCTCGCGTTTGCGGTCGCGCAGCGGCCGCATCGTCTTGCCATCTGTGTCTCGTTATCGCCCGCTTTGGGAAGCAACTCCTCCCGGTGCTCGCCGCGCGAGACACGCGGCAGTTGGGTCAGCTTTGTCACTCCCTGCACCAGGCTGACGACCCCGTCGCTGAAATCGCGGCCGTAAAGCCTCGGCCGTGAGGGAGGTGTCTTCGATCGTATCGTGCAGCAACCCGGCCGCCACGACCTCGGCCGGCATGGAATATTCGGCCAGGATGGCCGCTACGGCCAGCAAGTGGTTTATGTACGGCTCACCGGAGGCGCGTTTCTGGCCGGTATGCGCCTTTTCTGCCACCCGGTAAGCGCGCTGGATCAACTCGCGATCGGCCGGAGCGTAATAATCGGGGAGACGTGCCAGGAGTTCCTCCAGGCTGAGAGGGGATGCGGACTTCATGAAATCTATTATAATCGCGCCGGGAGTACTTATGGCGAATGTCAATAATGTCACCCGTTTGCTAGAATCAAGGAAAGTTGCGTACCAGGCTTTCGAACTGCCGGATGAGAAACGCGGGGCACGCGCAACCGCCCTGCTTCTGGGCGCGGATCCGGAGTTGGTCTATAAGACCATCGTGGTCACGCGACCCAAAGGCCGGCCCATCCTGGCAGTCATCCCCGGCCCCAACCGGGTCGACCTGAAGCTGCTGGCAAGCGCGCTGGGCGAAAAGAAAGTCAGCCTGCCCAGCCAACGCGAGGCGGAAGAGTTGACGGGTTTGCTGGCAGGTGGCATCTCGCCGCTGGCGCTGATCAACAAAGGCTTCCAGGTGGTGATCGATTCGGCGGCGAAGACCAGGCCCGAGGTCCACGTGAGCGGCGGGCAGCGCAGCCTGAACATCCGCCTCCCGGTCGGGGCGCTGGCCAATCTGACGCACGCCCGCTTCGCAGAAGTCAGCGTCCCGGACCTGGAAGATTCTGATTGAGATAACCGGTCAAAAACCAACGGCTGAAGCCGTTACTACAGTAAATCACAGATTCGAAATTTGAGTGCTTCGTAGTGGCGACTTCCCTGCACAGACCGCAGGACTGTGTAGTCGCTTTTTCCGGGAAATTTGTCCAAAGAACAACGGCTAAAGCCGTTACTACGGAAAACCTGTGATTTACCGGAATCGATTTGTTCTGAGAAAATATCGCTAGCGAAAGAAAGGAAATCTGCATGTCCCGCAAATCCGTCATTCCAGTCATGCTTGTCGTAACCCTGGCTTTATTTGCCTGTAACCTCACCGGCACGGCCACACCGGCGGCAGTCCCCACAGGTACCATCGGTATCCCCACGGCAACCACGGCAGCGCCTACGGACACTGCCGCCTCCGTGCCCACGGCAACGCTACCACCAGCGACCGCCAGCCTGGCTCCCAGTGCCACGCCCGTGCCTGCGGCCGCCAATACGGTGGCGCCGGTGCCCAACCCGGCCTCAGGCAATTACATCGATGACCGCAGCACGCCTTCGCAGGTGATCGTCTCTTTGTACAATGCCATCAACCGCCAGGAATATTTGCGTGCCTACAGTTATTGGAATGATCCGGCCACTTCGCTGGGCAGCTTCACTGCCTATGCCAACGGCTATCAAAATACCGCGTCGGTGGACCTGGTGTTTGGCCAGATCACCGGCGACGCCGGCATGAGCCAGGTCTATTACACCGTCCCGGTCATCCTGAAGGCCACCGCAATGAACGGTACCCATACCAACTATGCAGCCTGCTACATAGTACATGAGGCGAACGCCGGATGTCTTTGGCGCGCCGCCGTTCGAACCGATGGGGATCAGCCAGGGGGTCAGCCAAAGTAGCCGATATTAATGCCAGCGATGCCAGCGTGCTGGCCACGGCCTGCAACGGTTATCCAACGGGACCCACTCCGGTCGCTGTTTCAAGCGAAAGCCTCAATATCGACAAAAGCAATTTCCTCGATAACCGCAGCGGGCCGGTCGAGACCGTCAGCTCCTTTTTGAACGCGCTCAACCTGAAGCAATACGTGCGGGCCTACTCCTATTACCAGGACCCCGCTACCTATCCGGGGCCCTATGCCCCGTATGCAGCCGGGTATGCGGATACGGATGTGATCACGGCCACCTTTGGCACGGTCCAGAGTGAAGGGGCCGCCGGCAGCCTGTATTACAAGGTGCCGCTGGCCATGCATGTGCTGACCACTTCAAGCACCACGCAGACCTTTGTGGGCTGCTACACGCTGCGCCTTGGCGCAGCCGGCGGTGCAGGCCACTCCACCCTTCCAGCCGATGGGCATCGTTGCCGGCAAGTTCACCCAGGTGGCCAACAGCACGGATGTAAATACCCTGCTGCCCACGGCCTGTAATTAGCTCGAAAATGCCTGGCTTAGGTCTTTTCAACACAACGGACACCAAGGGTCACGAAGGGCCACAAAGAAAATGTTTTTTTCTTTCCTTTGCCAGCCCTGCCTGCGCCAGCCCTGCCTGCGCCAGTACCGCAGGTACAGGTGCACCGACCGCAGGACGGCGTACCGCAAGTACAGGTGGACCGCAGGCACACGTGTGCTCCGCCGTGCCATGATATGAAAATAGATATCGGAGTCCGAAGTCTCCGGACTTCGGAGTCTCCAACGTCAGGAGACGTTGGACTCCGGTAACAAGAATTTTTATCCTTTTATCACTACCAGCGGACGCAGCCGGGCAACCTTGCGTGCGATCCCGGCCGCAACGACCGTTTCGACCACCTCGTCCACGTCTTTATAGGCGGAGGGAGCTTCCTCGGCCAGCCCGGGCAGGGAGCCGGCGCGCACTTTGATGCCCTGGCTTTCCAGGTCACGCCGCAGGGCATCGCCGCGCACATCGTGCTTGGCTTGGGAGCGGCTCATCCGCCTGCCCGCGCCGTGACAACTGGAGCCCCAGGAACGCAGCATGCTGGCTTCCGTCCCTGCCAACACCCACGAAGCGCTGCCCATGCTGCCGGGGACCAGCACCGGCTGCCCGGTCTGGCGGAATTCGGGCGGCAGGCCGGGAGCGCCCGGGCCGAAGGCGCGCGTGGCGCCCTTGCGATGGACACACACTTTGAGAGGCGCACCATCAACCATGTGCGTCTCGATCTTACCGATGTTGTGACAGACATCGTAGACCTGGATGAGCTGCCAGCCCTTCAACTTCCCGGAGAAGGTCTCTTCGAAGGCGCGCCGGGCGGAATGAGCCAGGAGCTGCCGGTTGGCAAAGGCGAAATTGGCCGCTGCGCGCATCGCACCCAGATAGGCCTGGCCTTCGGGACTGTCCACCGGCGCGCAGACCAGCTCCCGGTCGGGCAGGTCGATCCCGTAGCGCCGTACGGCGCCCTGGAATTCCTGGACGTAGTCGGTGCAGACCTGGTGGCCGAGGCCGCGTGAGCCGCAGTGGATCTGTACGACCAGGCAGCCTGCCTGCAGGCCAAAAACTGCTGCGGTGGCGGGGTCCAGGACCGCCTCGACCCGATCCACCTCGATAAAGTGGTTGCCTGCGCCGAGCGAGCCGATCTGGGCGCGCCCGCGTGCCCTGGCGCGTTCACTGACCCGGGTGGGGTCGGCGTCTTCCAGGCAGCCGCCTGCCTCGGTCCGGACTAGATCCGCCTCCGTCGCATAGCCATGCCTACGCGCCCAGCGTGAGCCCTCCCGCATCAGGCGATCCAATTCCGGCAGGGCCAGGTTGAGGACGCCCTCCTTGCCGACGCCGCTGGGACAGTACTGGTCCAGCAGGGTGGCAAGCGTATCCAGGTGAGGCGCGGCGGCCTCTGCCGGGATGGAGCAGGCCAGCAGGCGTACGCCGCAGTTGATATCGTAGCCGATGCCGCCCGGCGAGATGACGCCGTCCGGAAGTTTCGTGGCAGCCACCCCGCCGATCGGGAAGCCGTAGCCCTGGTGCATATCCGGCATGACCACCACGTGCCCGACCAGACCGGGTAGGGTGGCGGCATTGACAGCCTGTTCGAGCGACCGGTCGCTGGCGATGTGCTCGAGCAGCGCCCGCGTGGCAAAGATGCGCACCGGGACGCGCATGTCGCGGCGGAAGGACTGCGGGATCTCCCACTCGTAATCGGAAACCTTGGTCAAATCCTGGATCGTGAGCATATTTTTATCCGCTAATCTTCGCGAATTTTCACTAATAAACCGGCAAAAATAAATATGAATGTCTTAGTTTAGCGCAGACCTGTACCACGCAGTGGCATTAGCGAAAATTCGCGGATCGTTTAAACATCGAAAACGATTTCCGCTTCAAAACCCGAATCCGTTGGACGGATCTGCAAATTATGATACGTCACGGCCTTGATCAGTTTATTGATCGAAAGGATCGGTGCGCCCGACAGCTCGACGTGCAATTGGGGCACTTCCACGGTCACTTCGAATGTGTCGAATACCAGCTTTTCCTGTTCGGCGGCGAAGACCAGTTCCGAGAGGAAGGCGACCAGGAGACTCTCCGCGTCGGGGGCAGTGGAAGTGAAGGTGCGGCTGATGCGGGATCCCAGGGCGGGTTGCGCGCCCGAGAGGGTGTTCATGCCGCGCGCGGCTTCGGCGAAAAGTTCCGGCAGGCTGGCGGCGCGGACGCGCAGGGCCCAATCGGCGGTATGAGGGAGTTCTTCGAAAGGCATGGGGGAATTGTAATCCGTAAGGCAGGAATGAGTAAGAAGGTAGAAGGGAGAAGGGATGAGTAAGAAGGTAGAAGGAAGAAGGAATGAGAAACGAGGATAATTCCGAATTGGCGGGGCATCCAATAACGGGGACAAGATGCGTTCCGCGGAACAAAAAGGAACGAATATAGCGTGATATTTAGAGAGCAGAGAACGGAGAGCCGTGTGCAAAGAATGAGATGATTTTCAATAAAAAAATATGTGGGGTGTTTTTTTGAGGAACGAATAAGGGCAGGAGAGAGTTTTGGATTGTTGCTCGGGGATTGGCCCCACCAAGCAGGCGGGACGGGTGGAGCACAAAGTACACAAAGGTTTATTCGATGCGCGGATCGAAGAAGAAACGAATATTCCTCCCCGGCCCCTTCGACTGCGGGTCTCGACACGCCGGAAGAGCACCGGCTGCTCGACCCTCTGCCCAGGGCAGGCCTCTCCACAGCCTCCCCGGAGGGAGATTCGTGCGGATTCGGAGAGACAATGGGTGGAATTAAAGTCACTTTTTGCGCATTTTCCGCGGAACGAATGCAGGATGGAAAAGAGCATGGGAAGTAGGCCTTTTTCCATCCTTGTGCATCCAGAAAACCACGGAGACGACGTGAAACGTGTTCCAAAATGACTCCTGTGAGAATAAGAAACAGCCCCGGTGAATGATACACAGTAATACTAGAACAAATATTCTAAATTGTCAAGGGGGAAAAGGAAAAACTCAACACAAAGGTCTCAATCCCGCTGAAGAACGCCCTGACAAAAACCGTCACGGGTGCCTGCGGCACACCTGTACCTGCGGTACGCCGTCCTGCGGTCGATGCAGGGCTGGCGTAGGCGGGACAGGCGGAACACTCAGGAGCACAAAGGAAGAGCCTACATTTTTAACCTTTGCGGACGTAGTGCCCTTTGTGTTTAAAAACCTTTTTTGCAGTGAACTCATTTGTGTTCATCTGTGGTGAATTTCGACTTATTAAACAGTCTCTACGGATAAACGGAACAGTCGCCAAAGCCGGGGAAATGTGCTACTATTCAGATGTCGGAGGAAGAACCTTTTAGATGAACGATACCCAGACCGATATGGAAGCCCTGCAGATCCGGCTGCTGCGCGCAGCACCGGCCTGGCGCAAGCTGGAGATGCTGGCCCAGTTGAACGCCTCGGCGCGCCTGCTGGCCCTGGCGGGCCTGCGCCAGCGCTATCCTAAGGCCGGGGAGCCGGAGCTCCGTCGCCGCCTGGCAGGCCTGCTGCTGGGCGAGGAACTGGCACGCAAAGTGTACGGGGAACTCGAGGATGCTTCCTGAACCGATCGCCGCAACCATTGCGGTCACCGCTGTCCTGGAAAAGCTGGGAGTGCGCTATCTCATCGGTGGTTCGCTCGCCAGCACGGTTCACGGGTTGGTGCGTACCACCCAGGACTCTGACATCATAGCTGAAATGCGGCCTGAGCACGCCGAGCCTTTCATCCGTGCGCTGGAGGGCGAATTCTACATTGATGAAGAAAGCCTCGCTGTGGCCGTTGCCGAACAGGCGAGTTTCAACATTCTCCACCGTGCAAGCATGTTCAAAGTGGATATATTTGTTCTCAAGGAGCGGGCTTTCGAAAGATCGGAAATGTCGCGCAGGACCTCCCAGGTTATCTCGACCGATCCGGACCTTTCTGCTTATGTAGCCAGCGCAGAGGATATTATTCTCGCCAAACTGGAATGGTACCGGTTGGGCGGCGACGTTTCCGAGCGCCAGTGGCGGGATGTGCTCGGGATTCTGAAAGTACAAGGCCGCGGACTGGACAAGGCTTATTTGGGTACCTGGGCAAGCAGCCTCGGCGTCCGCGATCTATTGGATAAGGCGCTCCAGGAAGCGGGTGTTTGACAGGGACCATCTCAAACAAGTGTACGGTGGAGAACCCCTTCATTCTTTCTTTTCCGATGCGGATGCAACTGCGATGTAAAAACCATTTCCCTGATCAGTGACTTTGAAGTCAACGATCAACCTCGAAATGTCGGGGAATAATCTTTTTTTCCTATCCATCAATTCTGTTAGAAACCCGAACGTGTCGAGACGATCTTCGACATTTCTAGTTGATGCGAGCACTGTATCGATCAAACCGCTTTGCTCTTCAGCGGGCAATATGGATGCATTCCATGCGATACAGGCAAAGGTAACCAGGTTGCAAAATGTCCCATAGCTAGGCGCGTCATCCCTGTACGGCTGGATTAATTGAGATATTGCATCAGACATACTGATCTCCCCCTGGGGATTTAATTGTAATTTTGCCCCGTCGCTTTTCGCGGCTACTTTTTGCGCAAAATTTTTCAGGAGTGCCTGAGAGTTTTCCGTTTTTCTTTTTCTTGACATTACAACTCTCCCTTGAACGATTTATCTAAAATTGACTGCATCAGCGCAGATCGGGTTGCGCAGCGCAGAGGCAATTCCTGTGCGTGCCCCTATTGCAGGGCCTTGATGCCCAGACAGGCCTGGCACAACGCACGCGCAACCCTGGTTGATGGAATAACGTACATATCTTCGCGAAACAAGATCGCGAATTAACCGAATAAATTGTACCAATGAGTCGTTAAATAAATAATGCAGGGATTACAGCTTACAGAAAATCCCTTACTCGACATGGAAAAGGGCAATAAAAAAAGGAGAATCTATGACCACGGAACCAAACCCAACCGAACAAGAACACAAGACAACAAAAGTGATCCGCCAGGGCGGCTCAGAGGCCGTCTATGGATTGGGCCTCATCGGCGCGTTGGTATATTACATCGGGCACTCCGCCACATTCCTGTTGGGATTGCTGGGGGTTTTAAAATCCATCGTCTGGCCGGCCATGCTGGTCTATGAGGCGCTGAAGTACCTGCATATGTAACGACACTTGCTCTCTGCCAGCTTTCCTCCGGCATTCTCCCCTTTCCATTGGGGGAAGGGGAGAGAAATGTCCGTTTTTTAACTCCCCCTTGAACGCCTTATCGAGAATGGACAGCCTCAACACGGATTGCGCGGCATCGCGATGCACCCATAGGGACATCGTACCCGCAGGGTATCCCAGAGAGATTACTACTCCATTTTTATTATTTGAGGTTCTTTCTTCGTGCCCTTATTCTTCTTTATCTCTGCCCAAGTTTTATCCCACACATCGTCGGGAATGGTTGGGCTTGCACTGTCCAAATCGTCGAGATGCTTTGTAATCAATTCCAATTCCTTCATTTCCGGCGAATCTGCGCCCCCGTTAGCCCCCGGGAATTTAACTGCGAGCATTTCAAGGTCACGCCTTACCTTGCTGTAACCCACTCCGGCTGATTTATGTTGTGACTGGAGTTCTGCAAAACCCAGGAAGGTTTGCAGGGCTGCCAAAACGATCGCCGATACTGATAAAACTGCTGTGATAATTTGAATAATAAGGTAGGAAGATCCGGCAAGAGACGAAAAAACAGATGTGCCAACAAGGGAAGTGATAACCACCACTGCGGTCCCAAACATCTCGGCAAGTTATCCAGATAGGCGGTAATGTGGTGATGTGCAATCATTGTTTTCGCTCTACTCCAAATCTAGCGACATGATATCCAAAATAACTCCGCGTTCAGTACGGCTTTTTATGGTCTTAAAGCCTCGTTTCGAATATAAGCCTTGCGCATGAGTTGTTTCGAGTACGATTTTTGTACATCGCTCGCTCTTCGCGATTTGAATTAGGTGGTCGAGAACTGCTAATCCATATCCTTTCTTGCGCTGCTTGGTACGGACTGCCATTCCGGTAATGCAAAATATCCTTCCTTCAGGCTTATGAGTGTCCAATGGATTTTCGTCCAATCCTGGCTCGCGTTCAGCAAGCCACTTTTCTGCGCAGCCATATGCTGCAATCTCGTTGCCTACTGTAAGAACGACAAAGCCTGATGGAAACGCTTTGGAGCGGGAAATGAAAGTTTCAAGATTTTCCGCTGTTCCATACGGAGAGAAGGCCTCATGATCAAGGTCTGCAACTTCAGGCAAATCATTTTCTTGTACTTGTCGAATCTTATATTTCAGTGGCATAGCATGGCTATCATTGAACGGCTTACATGGCATGGACGGCATCCGCGCGGATTGCGTAGGATCCCGTAGGGACAAATCCCTTCCCGTTCTGGGCGGAAATCATCGCTGGTTTTCTTTGGAATATTGCCATAATGCCCGGTCGAGAACACGCATTGTGACACCTGCTTCTTTCGCAAGCTTACGGCAGAACAGAGTATACCCCACCAAGAATTGAAATCATATTCTGTTTGCTGCGAAATCAACTCCCAGCGACCAGAGCGCGCGAAAATGGGGATTTACATACGCTATTTTTTTGCTTGCCAGTGAAGCCAGAGCACGAAGCCACTTTTGTGCAGATGGTATTGCCTCGCGTACACGTGGTATAGACCGCGATGGAACGTTGCCTCCTATGTCGCTGCCTAGCTCATTATGTTAAGGGGCTGTGGCCATTGAGCGAGGTCTCACTTCCCGCTCTAGCCTACTCCCTAGATTATCCTTGGCGACATCCAAATCGTATTCTGCTTGGAGACCGAGCCAGAATTGCGGAGAGACGCCAAAATAACGCCCGAGGCGCAAGGCCGTATCTGCAGTGACGCTACGTGAACCAAGAGTGATTTCATTGATACGGCGAGCGTCAACTCCTATTTCGATTGCCAGCCGATTTTGACTCAGTTTCATCGGCTTGATGAATTCCTCAAGCAATACCTCCCCTGGGTGAACGGGATGCAATTTATTGGTCATAATCATACCTACCTTTAGTGATAATCCACAATCTCGACATTGTAAGCGTCGCGCTCCTGCCACTCAAAACAGATGCGCCATTGGTCGTTGATGCGAATGCTCCATTGACCTGCTCTCTCCCCAATGAGCTTTTCCAAATGATTGGCGGGTGGGACACGCAAATCATTGATGGAGAAGGCATTGTTAATCATTCGCAATTTCCGCAGTGCGACTTGTTGAATATCCGACGGCAGCTTGCGAGAAGGTTGGCGTTGGTAAATTTGCTGAGTGGCATCGTCTTTGAAGCTCTTTATCACATCATTATTGTATAGCGCGACGCGCCATATGTCAACCACCTAATAGCCATTATTGTCTGCAATTGGGGTCGGCTTTGGTGCATAACTCGATGAACAGGCAGGATACGTCCATCGGTCATAGGGAAGGTCAAGCAGTCCCTCCGGAGCAGGGTACTTTATAGCTGTCCGGCATCCCCAGATGGGTCATCCGGCTGAGTGCTGCACAATAAAATCGTCAACATGATCATGATCGCTTGGGCACTGTACTCGAACTGGCTGCCAAGTTGTTTCTCTCCAGCATATCGCCAACTCTCTTCAAAGTCATCCGGCACCAGATCATGATCGAGCCGCGCTGGACCAATGCTCTATCATATTCAGACCAATTTTTGACACGGTATAATGTCTTTGGGCGTGAACGTGTTTGTTTCCGTTTAGGCATAAACCAAACTTGCACGCTCACGCCCTCCTCGTCAACTATTTATGCACCAAAGCCCGTTCTGGGCGAAAATCATCCCTGGTTTTCTTTAGTATATTGCCATAATGCCCGGTCCATGGCACGCATTGTGACACCGGCTTCTTCCGCAAGCCTACGGCAGAAAAGAATATACTCCCACCAAAAATCGAAATCATTTTCTGTTTGCTGCGAATCAACTCCCAGCGACCAGAGCGCGCGAAAATGGGGGTTTTCATAAGCTATTATTGATGCTCGGTAAAAACACGCCAACTCTTCACTGTCCGGGCCACCGTACATTCGGTATTTGGTAGTGTCCGTTTTTGTTCCGAACGGAGGAGTGTACGGTCTCGGATCGCTCGCGACCGTGTTGGCGGAATAAATGCTCCGTCAGGAAGAATTAGGGCCTTGAAGCGGCAACGATGGTAGCCAACTGTCTTCTTCACCCTTCTGCAGACAGGACTGTTGCTCCTGACCGTTACGGAGGGGTGGAGAAAGCCGCGGACACAGCTCCGCTCGCGGCTGCATCGAGGATCAATGTGACTTTGTACCAGGGGATGGAGGAAATCAAATTCGTGCCGGATGTGTATGCCTTTGCGCAGAGCTATGCTTCTATGAACTCAACGTTCCTCAAGGGCTGGCATATTGGGACGGTATCAGAGATTAGCGCCAATGCAGAAACAAACGTGGTGTCGGTATCGATGGCCGTATATTTGCCATCGCTTATCTTAGGTATCTTAAGGTTCGAGCGGTCTATCGGATCGCGGGTATAGCAGAGGCGAGAATGGATTGGAGGTAGAGTAATAGTGTGAGAGGACATGCTTAAATCTAGGTAATAACCTAATATAAAAAACCGATGCATCAACAATGGCGAATTAAATAACATAATCAACCAAGTAGTTGAGTGGTTAGTAGACAATTAAATCGATATTATATGATCTATCTTCAAGTGATGCCGCCCTATGTTGATGTTGACTTCAATTCAACATTGGAATATAATAATTCTGTTGATAATGTGATTAATTTGGAGGCGTTTATGACATTCGGAGATCGTATTCGGGATATCAGAACCATAAAAAAACTAACTCAAAGAGAGTTAGCGAAGGCTGTGGGAAGAGATTTTACATACATATCAAAGATTGAGAATAATAAAAATGAGCATACCCCATCTGTTGAAACTATTATTCGGCTCGCACAAGCGCTTGATGCAGATGAATTGGAATTGATGGAGTTAGCTGACAAAATGCCTCCGGCATTAGTGGAGTTTGCTAGCAATAAATACGCTTTAAGGTTTTTCCGACGGGCATCAAAGACAATTAAATCTCCTGAGGAATGGCAAGATCTTCTGAACTATTTAGACAGTCGAAAAGAAAACCATAAGTAGGATTTAATTGGAATACTCGAGAGGTCATTGTGAAGTGGTCTTACTCTGCACATCAAGCTCTTCGCCGGTGTCAACGCCAGTTTGTGTTTAACTTTGTCGTTGCATCACACAATGCGCGGGACGAATTCCGACGAAGGGCATTCCATTTGAAGCAACTTCAACAATTAACTACATGGCAAGGAAGTTTAGTTCATGATACTCTTGCTAAAGGATTACCTCCATTGCTAAGAAATAATCATACTTACGATCCATCGTTGTTTACAACGTCTGCAAAACGACTAGCAGAACTTCAATTCGAGTTCTCAAAAGAAGGGAAGTATCGGTTATCAAGTAAATCATCAGTTGGGGATGAATATTGCGCTTTGTACGAACATGAATTCGGGATTAGGATACCGGATGATTGGTTGTTCCAAGTTAAATCAAATTTAAAATCATGTTTTGAGAACTTATCAAAACATAGGAGACTCGTTAATCATATTTGGTCAGGAAAAGATCATCAATTTGAGAGAATGATAGGATTTAACTTTAATGGGGTTACCCTAAATGCTCAACTGGATCTGAAGTTTATTAACTCTAAGGGCATTCCTGTAATTCTTGATTGGAAAATCTCACGAAGTGAGACAAGCGATTATTCTCAGCAAGTCTTGGCTTATGGATATATTGCCAGACGATCTGGAATGATACCTTATGGCACGGATAATATCGAACTCATTGTAGTCAACCTTTTACAAAACAAGGTGCAACGATTTTACATGGAGCAACGGGAACTCCTCGAGACCGAGGACTTCATTTACCAGAGCGTTTCAGAAATGCGACGTTTAATAGGCACTGGTGGTTACGACGATATTGACTTGAACGAAATTAGTGTAGCAAATAAACCAGGGACTTGTGCACTTTGCAACTTTAAGGCACTATGTGCCGAGTCACTTATAAAGTCCGGTCGAATAAAAGACGCGGAGTTCGTGCAAGAGAGGCTCATATGAACGCTCCTACTACAAATGAAAATAAAGGACAACAATCCCATAATTGGATAAACCTGTTTGAAATAGGGAACTTGACGAACAAAAAGATATCATACCGGCTCTATTCCATAGATGCACTTCTGCGTGATGAGAATTTTGTAAAGAACACAAATTTGTTGATGAAATCTGTTTCTTTGGATCTTCGACAGCCAACAGCAATGGTAATTAGAGATGATACTCCTTTCCTCGCTCTACCATCAAATACGATCCTTTCTAAGAAAGAATATCAACTTACTCCTCATGCAGTTACATTGTCACCTTGCGAAGGCATATCCCAGATTGATTTTGGCAATATGCAACGACCCGACTTGCCAATAGCTGAAAGTTTTCTGCGTTATGCTTTCCAAAAGCCCCTTATGGACCATAAAGATTTATGGGGCCATAGTTTTCGATATTACGAGAAGCAAGCAATAAATCGTAATGATCAATCAGATAGGATTGATATCTTTCCTGGATTTGTGTGGAATCTCAATTACATAAATAGGACTTTCTATATTTCTCTCGATTGCACTCAAAAATATATTGAAAGAGCTTGGCTGATTGAAAAACATGATCAGAATGACGAAAAGAACTTTCGTTATCACCTTGCTCTATATCAAAATGGCAACAATTGGTATATGGTGCAATTATGGGGTTTTCCCCAAAAATCAATAGCCGAACAACGGTTTCTCCCATCAGGGGCGAGTGATTCGACTGATGTTTATTCCTATATACAAGGAAAATGGAAGCATAATCCCCCATATTGGATTGCTAATCTAGATCAAAATTCCCCTGTTGTTTTATATAGCTATCCAAATCGAAAAGAGCAATTCTATGGAGCTTTGGCGCTTTGTAAATTATCATTATCCACTCAAGATGATGCGGTACAACGTATTCATCATAAATCAATACTTGGTCCAGAAGATCGCCTAAACCGAACACGCATGTATATAGAGAAATTTTTTCGTAGTGCCCTGTTAGGAGATTCTTCGGTCACGGTCCTTCCTTCGCATTTAGAAATCGACCGGAAATGTTTCTCAATTCCCCTTATACGTTTTGGCAACAATCATATTCTACGAATAGGGCAGGGAAACTCGACTGATAATGTAACATCAGTCCCATTAAAAGAAATGGGAAATTGTCGTTTACGTTTGTTAACCGATACCAAGGCGGGGCCACTTGATAGAACCTCATTCAACGCACAATACCTCCTGCTCCCACAAAGCACCCCGCGAGGTGTAAATGAAGATTTCGAAAAACGCTTTGTTCTGGCTATGCAAAAAATATCCCACCAAGGTTCATATTCCATACGACGGATCCTGTATGATGACAGAGGAAAAAGTTCCCTCTATCAACAAGTGCAATCAATTATGCAAGCGATAAATTCAAACCAGATACAGGCTGGCTACGCTCTATTAGTGCTGCCTGGAAATGCCCACGCTAATCTACACAACTACATCAAAAGAGAACTATGGCCTAACCTTCAATTCCAGTGCGCTATGGCTCGAAAAATCGAAGATCTCTGTTCCCAATCCAATCTTGTAAAACAGGAGAATAATAATAGCGAACGGAAATATTCTAGTTATGTTCAAAATTGTGCACTAGGCATGATGATGGTAAACCGCAAGTGGTTGTGGTCTCTGGAATCTCCTCTACACCACGACATGTATATTGGAATAGATGTATTAAACGGAATTGCAGGCTTTACGTTTATTTATGAGCAAGGGAAAAAGATCCTCTTTCGCGACTTTCCTTCAAAACAAAAAGAAAAGCTAACTGCCCGACAGATGCGATCGATCTTAGTTAATTGTTTGAAAGAGATATTAGCTGAACTTCCGACTGCTCCAAGACAATTGATTATACATAGAGATGGACGCTCATTTGAGTCTGAAAAACTTGGACTTCATCAGGCAATTAGCGAATTGATCAGTCTTAATAAACTTCCGTCAGATTTAGAAGCAGGAATTGTGGATATTCGAAAATCAACTGCTCACAACATTAGAATATTCGCTGAGCCAAGAAGTGAGATGATAGTTAATCCACAAATTGGTTTTTATTATGTGTTTGATGAGCGTGATGGAGTTCTGTGCACAACTGGGTATCCATTCCGATTTCCTGGAACTGCCAAGCCATTATATGTATCAATCGCTGATGGGAATTTGAAAATTAATAATGTTCTTGAAGATATGTTCTCATTATCTCAACTGGTATTCACTGCACCAGATAAATGCATGCGTCTGCCAGCCACAATCAAGATTGCGGACGATTTCCTAGAACCAGTCGCCGCTTCAGTTAGCCAGGAAGAAGGTCTTTACGACGATATCAGCGAAGGGGAAGGTGAAATATCTCGAAGGCGAAGAAGAATAAGCTCGGTTTTGAAATTTTTACGTAATTCATATTACATCGTGAAAGTGATTATCAATTACTGATTTTTGAAAAAGGTAAGTCCGATGTCATATCCAATCAAGGTGCGTAGCGAGCAGGCAGGATTGCAAACGTTTTTGCGATTGCCGGGTTCTTGCGATGCCGGCTCCGAGATTGGCTTGAAGCTCAGCTCGATTATGTGGTGCGGTTCCAGCAGTATATTCACTCAATTGTGCCCAGATGTATTCAGCCGGGTTGAGTTCCGGTGCTGCAGTCGGAAAGTGGTAAACGATCAAACGTTCCTGCATCGCCAGAAATTCCTGTACCATCTTGCGTTTGTGGATAGGGTGATTATCCCAGACAAGGATAATGGTATCGGAAGTGCAGCGCAGCAATTGCTTGAGAAATTCAATGGTTTCTTTGCCGGTCAGACTATGCCAATAGGAACGAAGGCTCAACTTGCATTGTTCTCCATTCGACAGAACCAGCAGAGCGCCGATGATATTGAGACGGTCATGGTGGCTGATACTGGTGCGGATAGTGGGCGTTTCACCACGCCGCGCCCAGGTGCGCTTGAGCGGCGAAACCAATGAGAAGCCGCTTTCATCTTCAAGAACCAGTACAGCCTTCAGTTCCCGGCGTCTTTTTTTACCTCCGGCAAAATCTCTTCTTTCCACTGCTGGATGGCTGCCTCATTTCGCTGAAACGGGCGCCGCTGTGGACGCTGACAACTCCAGCCCATCCGGTCAAGGATGTGCCAAACTGTACTCGGGTGACACCGGACTTTAAACAGTTGCCAGATGACTTGTCCGATCCGATCAAGCGTCCAATAGTCTCCAAAGTATCCATATGCCGGAGCGCCACGCTGCAATGCTCTTTCAAGCCGTTTTACTTGTTTTTCTGTCAGTTTCCTGTGCCGCCCGATCGGTTTCGGCTTTTTCCTGCTTTTCGGCTTCTGCGCTTCCTGCCTCCAGCGATTGACTGAGCGAGATGTGACATTGAGTATTTCAGCAACTTCTTTCGCCTTCTTGCCTTGCTCTAGAAGCACCAGCCCACGTGCACGCTGCTCTGCTAGCTGTTCTACTGTTCCTTTTCGTCTCATCCTGCTATTATGCCACAACGCAGGACTTTCAAATATCAAAAATCAGTAGGAGGAACAATGAGCGATATTAGTCTCTTGTCCCATGAATACAATACAACCTCAGAGTTTTCGCAAAAATTGAACAATGCACTGATTAAGCTGAAGAAACATGTCTTATCGCTTCCAGGTAGTGAGCAAATCACCCGAGAGGAAGTTGAAGAAAGTCGGAAATCTATCAGCCAAATTATCTTAGGCATCGTTATTCAGATCAACCCTGAAAGGATGCCCCAGGGTCTTGATATTACAGAATTAATGGTACCCGGATCGCTGGTTTCTAGGATACGTCAAGAGAGACGAGGAGATATTGCTTATTTTCTGGAAGATTTGGATCGTAGTTCATCAAAACTAATGGATTTCACCCAAGAATTATCCAAAGAGGATCTTGAAATAATTGACTATGTAGCATCAGTTGCAGATGAACAGACATCCAAGGTGTTCCGCAGGCTCATGAGATAGTGAGATCGTATGAATCTATTTCTCAGAAGCCTTTTGGTTGACTTGGAAGACCAGGCAGCCGCCTTAGTAAACCACCCAAGGATAAAAAATGCATTAGGAGAGACAAGGGATCATGCCCTTGATGCATATAAACGTGTAGAGCTCGTTCGTCGTGATGTTACAAAACTTCTAAAAAATTCCAGCATTGGATTCCCCCGATTTATTAAGAAATCACTTACAACAATACAATCGATGGTTCGAGACCATATCTTATGTTGAGTGGTATCTCGTACCCTTTATAGAAAGATTTAACGATGATGATAAGGTACTAACCGATTTAATTAAGAAACTTGTTGAACAAGTTAACTGGCCACTTCCAGGACCGCTATTAAGTGGATTATCCAATACATATTTTTGGACAAAGCCTGAGTTCAACATAATTGCCACTACCAGTCAACAAGGCCACAATTTGTTATCTTTTCCAGATATCTGCCACGAACTTGGACATATTCTTTTAAACAGTTATGCCAAATTGCTTTTAGGCGATGCAAATCAAATGTTCCATGGCTACATCGAAAATGAAAAAAAACTTGTGCTTCAAGAACAAAGACCTCCTCACTATGTAGGGTTGTATGATGATCTTTATGCAGTATGGGTAGATTTATGGGTATGGGAATTTGCTTCCGACATTATTGCAACATTTTTGATAGGAGCGTCTTACGGATTTCAAAACCTCCGACTCTCGGCAGGTTTAGGGTCTGATGTATTTTTCCCAATCTTAGGCGATCTAGATACACATCCAGCGGACGATGCCAGAATGATCTTAATTATTATGACTCTTGAACATTTAGGAGAAAATAAAAAAGCCAATGATTTGAGATTACTATGGTCCAATTATTTGGATGTTAGAAGAGAAATTCAACCTGCCGATTACGAGAAATGTTATCCTGTTAAAGCAATGAACCATTTGATTAGAAACGTTGTTAATGGATGTGAAGTATTACACATCCAACCTTTCATGGCCACAACTGGAGATAAAACAGGGATTATTTCGAAAGTTACGAATGCTTGGGATTGTTTCTTGGAAAAATAACTAATAGGAGAAATGAAGTGGGGTTATTAAGTGGAAATGAATGGCGAATAATTAATTGTCAATGCGAAGTTACCTGAAAAAGATCTTTAGCCCACGCACTAAGAAATTCCTAATTGTTGGGAGAAGAGATTAGAAAATCAAGATTTACATAAGCTATTTTGAAGAGCAACCGATTGCTTGGAACCTCCATATCGGCTGATATGACTTATCCTGCACTTTAGAGCTACGACGCAAAACATCAGCTTTATCCGCTTCAGGTAGCCAAACAGCCATGTGCACGCGTTGGAAGCCACCGGCTGCGCACTCTCTTCTTGCAATGAATTTACGACATTGGGCAGCGATTCTCAATATGAAAACCGATGCCCATTTTGGGCGCCCGGATTAGTATTACAGCGCAATGTTGGCAGAAAAAAGATCTGAATCCGCTAATCCTCGCTAATCTGGCACGAATAATAAACGGATTAGTGAAGATTTGTGTGGATTAGCGGATAATTTTGGTTCTTCCCCGAGCATTCTGAACGACCTTGCGCTGTAATATTAGCGGCTTTAGTCATTTTGTACGCCGAAAAAGCGACTAAAGTCGCCACTACAAATCCATATTGAGAATTGCTGGACATTGGGTTGTTTGCCCCAAAATTGATCCTAGTTGTTTTATATTTTTCGCGTCCGTTTCCCGCGGATTTTGAGCGACCGCATGACCTGTCCAACCTGTCCGACCTATCAGACCTATCAGACCTGTAAGACCTGTCGGACTTATAAGACTTATCGGACTTATAAAGGGACTTCACCCGAAAGCTGCCAATAGCGCCTCTTTATCGGCGCGCTTGAAATGGGAGCGATAGGCGGCGGTCTCGGCCAGCAGGGATTGGATCTCCGCCCAGAGCCGGGAGGCCGCGGCCGGGTCTTTCGGGGTGGCACCGGTCGATACCACCAGTTCATCCTCGCCTTCCATCCGGATATTCACTTCACCTTGCGAAACCAGCCATGCAATGCCCTTACGTACCGTCACGGCCCGCTGCGCCGTGGCGCTTTCCAATTCCGGCCAACTGATCCGGCCGGCGCGCCGGTTGACGGCATATTTGGCCAGGCCAGCCAGGCGTCCCAGGAAGGCCTCGGGCGCTTCGTCCGGTTCGGTGACCGCAAAGAGATGGACCGTGCGGGGATGGACTGCTTCCAGGGCGGCCTGCAGTTCTTCCGGCGAAGGCGGAATGGTCCAGATGGCGAGCGCATCGGCGGGCGCCAGTGCGTGGCGATCCAGACTCCCGACCGGCTTCTTATCAGAACCTTCGGCCCAGACCAGGGTGGCGGAGCGCTGCGGGAGGCCGGAGAGGATTTGGGCAGGCTCCGGGAGGCTGCGATAATCGAGCACTTCCAGTTTCCGGCTTATCCCCTCGGTTTGCTCCGGCTCGAGGCTGCGGAAGTCCACCAGTTCCAGCGTGACCTGCGGCGTGCCGCGAAAATCCGAGGCGCGCAGGCTGAAGGCCAGGTCAAAGCGCCCCTCGGGCAGCGTTTCCTGCTCGTCTGCGCCGTTCCACCATAAGACTGCCTGAGAATTGCCGGCTGCATCGCCCACGACCAGTTTCACGTGTTCCTGGTTGTGCCCGATGGTCGTAGCCGATTGCATGGCCAGCCCATGAGTTGCCAGAGTGAGCGTTTCGTTGCCGGGCCCGAAGGGAGCCAGGCTTTCGAGCCTGGCGGCAAGGTCGAGGCTGATCTCGGGCAGGCCGAGCCAGCCATCAATTTCGAGATCACCCTCTGCCTGGACTGCGCTCATCATCCCGGTCACGCTCTTCGCCAGGCGGCGCTGGAACTCGGGCAGGTTCTCCGGTTCCAAAGACAAGCCGGCTGCCATCGGGTGCCCGCCGAAATTGAGCAGCAGGTCTTTTTGGGCGGCGATCGCGGCGGTGATGTTCAGCCCTTCGATCGAACGGGCCGAGCCGCGCGCGGGTCCACCGGCGGGCGTGGAAAACAAGATGGCCGGTTTGCGGTAGCGCTCCACCAGCCGGCTGGCGACGATGCCGACCACGCCGCCCGGCCAGGAAGGGTGCGCAAGCACCAGGACGGGCTGGGCCAGCAGGGAGGGGTCGGCGCGCAGTTGGGCTTCGGCGGCCCGGGTGACCTGGCTGCAGAGCAACTGCCGCTGCGTATTCAGGCCTTCCAGTTGGGTTGCCAGCACGCGCGCCCGCATGGGGTCGGAGGTGGTGAACAGCTCCACGGCCGGGTTGGCATCCCCGAGACGCCCCAGGGCGTTGAGACGCGGCCCCAGTACGAACCCGATATGCTGTTCGGTCAGGGTCGCCGGGACCAGCCCGGCCATTTCCATCATAATTTGCAGCCCCAGCCGCGGCGTGTTACCGAGCGCCTGCAGCCCCAATTGGACCAGGTAGCGGGCATCGCCGGTGAGGAGGGCCAGGTCGGCCACCAGGCCGAGGCATGCCAGGTCAAGCTGCCGGGTGACATCGCCGGGGCGGCCAAAGCGTGCGTAGAGTTCTTCGGCGAGTTTATAGGCGACACCGGAGCCTGAGAGGGTGGAAAGCGGATGCCCCTCCGGCAGGAGTTTCGGGTCGGTCACTGCGACGGCCCCTGGCAGGGATTCGGGTAGGTCATGGTGATCGGTGATGAGCATATCCACGCCACGCGTGCGGGCGTAGTCCACGGCTTCGTTGGCAGTGATGCCGGTATCGCAGGTCAGAATGAGCTGTGCGCCGCCGTCGATGATTTCACGCAGGACGGGAAGATTGACCCCGTGGCTCTCGACCTCCCGCACCGGGATATGGAAGGTGACATTTGCACCCAACTCCTGGAGGGTCTGGACGAGGATGGCCGTGGAAGTCTGGCCGTCCACATCGAAATCCCCCCAGACGCAGATGGATTCATGGGCACGGATGGCCCTTTCCAGCCGGTCTGCGACGGAGACGAGCCCGGGCAGTTGGGTGGCCGGCGCGGGCGTGTAGGCGCGGATCCAGGAAAGCCTGCGCGGCGGCGGGCGTGGTGAGGCCGCGCCGGAGCAGCATCTGTGCCACGAGCGGATGCAAATCGGGGAAGGGAGAGGAGGAGGGTGGAGAAAGCGGGTCGATCCAATTCATAGTACCTGACAGGCGAATTTCTTAATTTCTGTGCAAGAATTCTCACTACGAAGTATTCATGAACGAGGTTCACCCAGAAGGATGAAAATCTTGTCACCGGAGTCCAACGTCTTATGACAGTGGAGAGTCCGAAGTCCGGAGACTTCGGACTCCGATGGGTATTTTCATAACAGGGCACAAAGGGTCACGAAGGTTCTTTAATTCTTTCCTTTGTGCACCTTGGTGGGCTTTGTGGTTAAATCCTTCCGGTTCCGGCTTGTCCGGGTTAGGGATCCTAGAATTCGATCTCGGCCACCTGTTCGAAGTTCAGGTTGAAATCGGCGGCCGGCTCTTCCATCCCGGTTTCCAATTCGTCCAGCCTCCCGGCTTTCCCGCCGCGTTCGCAGTAGGAACGGTATGGACAGTAGGCACACTTTTTTTCGTCTTCGGTGAGCGGGAAAGCGGACCGGCTGCCGAATCGCGTTGATGAGGCCGGTCAGCGCGTCCCAGTCCCGTTTGTACTGGGCAGCATTATAAGAAAAGCGGGTTGGCTCGGAGGGGAAATCGGCGTACCAATAGATCATCTCGACCTGCTCCGGCTGGACGGAAGCACCACCGTTCAAATATGCGCCGGCCTGCACCAACAAGGCCCGGTAGAGGCGGGTTTGCACGCGGGCAGCCATCCATTCGTCTTTGGGACGTTTATGATAGGTTTTCCAATCGAAGATGAAGGCTTTTTGGCCGGGCAGCATGGCGATCAGGTCGTATTTTGCCAACAGGCGGTAGGTCCCGACGGGAGCAGAGAGGGCTAATTCCGTATAAAGTGCGCAGCCATCCAGTTCGAATTTATAGCCGATGTAATTTTCCCACCAACGCGACAGGTCCGGGCTGTTTGCCAGCCGGGCCAGTTTCTCAACAGGCAGGCCGACCAGGTGCTGCTGGACCATGCGGTGGAAGAACTGGCCCTCCTGCTGCCGGCGTTCGTTTTCCAGCACCGGTTCCGTTGCGACCGCCGGCCAGGCCAGGTGTTCGATGTAGCGCAGTTGGAAGCGGCGCGGGCAGTCGAAGTAGTCCTGCAGGGAGGACTGGCTGAAGGCGAAGGAAGGAGGAAGATCGGACTTGAGGGTATCGGGCATAATTTATCCGCTAATCCACGCCAATTTTCACTAATCAATGATGGGGAAGAAGGTATCCTTACCTCACCTCAAACCACGTAAATTCTCCGGCCGGCTTTTCCCATTCCATGCGGGACTCTTCCACGTGCGAAGTGTGCGGGCCGGTCTTGACGACCTGGATGAACCGCTCCAGCACATCCCGGGGACCTTCGGCAACTGTTTCCACCTGTTCGTAGCCGACGTTGCGCACCCATCCGACGAGCCCGAAAAACGTGCCGGATTGCATTACGAAGGCGCGGAAACCAACGCCCTGCACCCGTCCGGTCACCCAGATGTGGACACGCGCCAGGTTATTTGGGTTTGTCTCTGCCATCCGTTTCGTTATCTTCATCCAACTTTTCTTCGCGCAGGTCTGCGCCCGGATCAAGGTCAAACAAGTCGAATGGGGACATGTCTTCCGTGAAGGACAGGTTATCCATGGCCTCTTCGATGAAATCGGCTTCCTCATCATCTGTTTCAACTTCGAGGATTTCCTCCAGCCGGTCACGCACACCTTCCCCGCCGATCTTGGAAAGCGCCCAGATAAGCTCGCGCCGCAACTCCAGGTCCTCTTCGTCCGCCAACAAGTCGAGCAGGATCGGGCGGGCGGAGGCCAGTCCCAATTCGCCGGCGGCATGGACGGCCTCGGAGCGGATGTCTTCGTCGGGGGCATGCAGTTTCGAGAGTACCTGTTTCTTCCAGCGATCGTCGCAGGAACGGCCCATGGCGAAGAGGGCGCTAACGACCCAGTCGGGGTGTTTATCGTGGAAAGCGGCTTCGATGAGCGGAATGACTTCATCGCGACCGGAATATCCCAGCGATTCGAGAGCGCGCCGGCGCACCACGGTCTCTTTGGCAGATGTGGCCGCCTGGAGCAGATTATCTTCAATCCGGTGGTGCAATTCCGCCGGGATTTTTTCCAGTTCGCCCTGGTAAACGAACAATCCCAAGGCATTTGCAGCCGCCGCGCGCGCTTCGATATCTTCATCTTCATTCAGGATTTTGAGGAAGGTGGGAACAAGCTTGGCGTCCTCACTTTCCCACAGCAGGCGGATGGCGCGTATGCGCACCTGCGGGTCGGGGTCTTTGAGCAGCGAACGCGCCATATCGTCGAAGTTGGTCAGGGTATCGGTTTCGGCCAGTTCTTCCAGGTCTTCAAGCAGGGTATGTTTTCGTCGAGTTGCGATTCGAGGCCAGGCTTTCAGTAAAATGGTTAAATCCGCGGGTGCAATATCCGAGAACCGGTGCAAGTAGCGCGGTGGAAAGGGAATGCCGTTGTCGAGCAGAGCGTCCACTACGGCCTGGAATGGTGTATTCTGGGTCATAGAATATATCTGGTCCTTTTAAGGGAGAGTGAATGTGATCGGATTGATCAAATCCTTGATATAGAAGAAACCGAGCAGAATGATAAGAACCAGGAAGCCGATACTATTGATGGCAGCCTGATATTTTGCCGGGATGGGACGGCGGATGACGATCTCTACCAGAGTAGTGAAGATGCGCCAGCCGTCGAGGGCCGGGATGGGCAGCAAGTTTACCACGCCTACCGTAATGGTCAGCGAGATGATGACCAGCAGGGTGTAATTGGTGGGGGTTTGAGGTTGGCTGCCTGCCGGAGCCGGCTGGCGGCTGGAGACATCGCGTGCCACGGATTGCTGGAATAAATTCCAGATGCTGCGCGGACCGCCAATCTGGGCTTCCTGAGGAGGAATAGTGCCGGCAATCATACGCCCGGGCAGGGATAGGATATTCTGGATATCGCTGCCAGCCGCCGTGAGACTGATCGGGATGGTTGCGAACCAATTCTTCGGCGGGGCCATCAGCTCGCCGACGGCGATGCCCATCGGTCCCTGGTTGGCGGGATAAACGGCGCGCGGGACAACCGTGAGATTCAGCTTCTGACCGTCCCGCGAAATGGTTAGCGACAAAGGCTTGCCGATATAATTATGTGTGATCGTGACAAGCTGTGCGTATCCATTGACGGCTGTTCCACCGGCGGTCAAAACGACATCGTTGACCTTTAACCCGGCGGTTGCGGCGGGAGAGCCCGCGTCAACTGCGGCGACGACCGCACTATGTGGATCCGGGATGCCCATCTGGCTGAATAAAATGGTATATACCAGCACGGCCGTCAGAAGGTTCATGGCGACGCCCGCAAACAATACCGGGAGGCGCTTCCAGGGGTTGGCGGCTGCCATCCCACCCGGAATGTTCGGATCTTCCTCCCCCTTGATCTTGTTGAAACCGCCCAATGGGATCCAGTTCAGGGTGAAGTCGGTGCCCTTCCAGGTGAAAAGTTTTACGGCGCGCGGGGGGAACCCGATGCCAAATTCTTCGACTTCGATACCCATCAATCGGGCGACAATGAAGTGCCCCAATTCATGTGTCAGGATAATTCCGGCAAAAACCACCACGAAGATAATCCCGCCGAGAAGACTTGTGCTCATTCGGACCTCATATATGATAAAGTAACGCCTCCTGTGAGGCAACCGGACTGATTATATCCTTTTTGAGGATGAGAGGTGACAGCGGAATATTAATAAAGCGTAAGAAATGAGGGGCGAGGGAGGAGGGACGAGCAATAAGGGAAAAAGGGGAGAAGGGGAGAAGGGGAGAAGGAAAAAGGGAAAGAGGGAAAGAGGGGGAGAAAAATATAGCGGCTATTTCAAGAGATCAATCGTGCCGGACCACCAATATGGGCTGTGAGGACCTCCCGGACTCCGGGCAGGCTGCGCAACAAAGCAGTGACCCGCTCCGCTTCGGCCGCTTCCGTGATCGCATGGACGTTTGGCCCGGCATCAATGGTGTAGCAGACCGGCCAACCCTTGGCACGCGCTTCCCGTACTGCTTGCATGACGGTAAGTGTTGCGGCCTGCCAGTAGAACAGAGCCGGATGGGATGTCATCATCACGGCATGCATCATATCCGAGTCCAGTTCCACAATCTGTGCTAGAGAGGCAAAATCCCGCTGCAGGATGGCATTCCGGCAAATCTCCAACCGGCGAGGAGCGTCCGCCACCCGGGCTGCCTGGAGTGGACTGGTGCCGGCCAGGGCCTGGCCCTCGGTGGAACCGGTGGATTTTGGGTCATTGGACACCATGGCGATGCAGTCGGCCAAGTCCCAGTGCCCGGGCGGGGCGATGGATATGGCATAGGAATTGGCATCTTCCCTGCCCATCCGCCATTCGACGAAACCAGCGGGGATGGACCGGCAGGCCGAGCCGGAGCCACGACGTGCCAGGCGGGAGAGGCCGGCTTCGTCGCGTTCCAGCCCGGTGGCTTTGGCAGCCGCCAGGGCCAGGGCTGCAAATGCCGCGGCGGAAGAGGCGAGCCCGGCGCCGGCCGGGAAATTACTTTCGCTGATCACTTCGGCGCGCAGATCCATCCCGGCCATCTGCCGGGCAAGATCGAGAAAAGCAATGACTCGCTGCAAGCCTGCCCCGGTGATTAGCTTGTTGTTGAGAGTGAGCGAATCATTCTGGCGTGAAACGGAAAACGTAACGGAGGTGCGCGTCTCCAGGCCGGCCAGGTTCATGGAAATGGAACCGTTGGCCGGCAGGCGCAGGGATCCATCCTGGTTGCCCCAGTACTTGATGAAGGCGATATTTGGGTGGGCGAGGGCGGTGACAGTGTGAGAGGACATGTTCTTAAGACAGGAATTTAAGATGTTCCGCAGAAATGGGTATCCCCCACGGCAAAGTCGCCGGCTGGCCATATAATTCCTGGTTTATGAAGTTAGCGATACGCCCTACTGCCTGTCCGATCAAAATGGTGGGTGCAATCCAAATGTGATCGCCATTCTCACCGCGCCGGCGTACTTCGCGCTCGGCCAACCATGCGGCAATCACTATTGCTGCCATTATGATCACGCCGTACCAGCGAACCGGCAAGCTCAAAGAACTACTATGAATGGTAAGCATTATGGGATTGATCAAGGCCAACCTCCAAGGCAAGATTGAAAATATTATATCATTCCGTTTCTTTATGCTCGCCAAGCCTTTTGTGGTATATAATTTCTTGACATATCTTCTCATAAAGGAAAACCTATGCGGTGCTCCCTAGTAAAACTGGCATGTTATTTACTTATCTTGCCCCTATCCATGATGCTGTTTGGCTGTTCCCCTGCCCAACCAACCGCCAATCCGAATCTCATTTGGAAGGTCGATTTATCGAAGTTCGAGGTGAAGAATAAACTGGAAAGTATCGAGACTGTGCCTCAGTATATCGGATCGACTGAAGAAGTGCATCAACAGTCTCCTGCTGCAGGAAATGTCTACTTGATCATGAAAGTGACCGTCAGCAAGCAGGGTACAGAGGCTATCCCCTTCGATTGGAGTAAATTGACCGTTCAGGATAATGCCGGGAATACCTATCAGCGGAACAGCAACGACACTTTTCTTGAGCAGTTCAAGTACACCCCACGTATAACCGGGTTGGAGATCACGTTTGGCGTGAATGAGGGTTGGTTATGTTATGAAATCCCTGCGAAGGCCGCGGACGGCAAGCTAACCTTGACCTATAACGGAGAAGGAAGCCAGCAGGAAATCGTCGTAAAAAAATAAGCTGGTTAAAACGAATGGGTCAGGCGCAATTTATCCTCGATCTCCTGCTGAAGATCGGCAGCAATGGAGGGTTTTGTGCTGGCCAGATCCTGCAGCTCCTCAGGATCGTTCGATAGATCAAATAATTCAGGTGCAGGGGTTTTTGGATATCCCCGGTAATAAATGAGTTTGTAGTTCTCTTTTATACAAGCCACGGTCACTTGTCTAAGAGCCCCTTGTTTCGGACTACTCTTTGCCTCCACCGCGAACACACTCGGTTCATTCTGCACCGGCCCATCTCCAAAGCCAGGCAGGACTTCTCCTTCGCCCCATGCCGGGACAGGTTGGCCGGTGAGTTTCGCCAGGGTAGGCAATACATCCACACAACTGGTAAGGGAATAGACATCCTGGCGCTGAGTTTGCCCGGGGACCGAGATCAGGAGCGGTATGTGGAGAAGAGGTTCATACAAGGTCGGGGTTACATGCCCCACGATCCCCCTTTCGAACAACTCGCCATGATCCGCAGTGACGATCACGATCGCATTATCAAGGATTCCTTTTTGGGCCATCGCATCGTATAACCGTCCAAACTCTGCATCCGCATAAGCCAGGTATTCATCATATTCCATACGCATTTGATTGGTGAATTCATCCGAATGTCCCTCTGAGAAAGGACTGGGCGGTTTGGCAACCGGTTTAAAATCATCCTGGAACTTGCCGATAAAATCCTTGCGGGGATAATAAGGTTCATGGGGGGGTAAGATGTGAAAATAGCCCAGGAAAGGCTTTCGAGCTGCAGGGAGTTCACCGATCAGCCAATTAATCGCATCTTCGAGGATAAAGTAAACATCATCCAGATTCGGTATCCCGCGTGGGAATTCGGAGCCGTAAACGTCGGCGATCTTCCTTGCCTGGGATAATCGCAAAATGCGATACAAAAGACTGCCGAATAATGAACTGGGTTTCGCCTCGCCACCCCGCAGGATCGATTGCTCACTCCAGAAGGAGGCATTATAGTCGGAGGGGAATAAACGATCCGAATATTCAGGATCATAGAGAGCCAGTTCACGCGTGCGCTTAAAGAGATCTATATTGGATCGAAACTGTTGCAGGAGAGCCTCGGCCAGGAGATTATGGGTGTAAGCATACGTAAATCCATCTTTCGGATAGGTGGAGAAAATATTCCTCTCACTAAAAGAATCCAGGGCAGATCCATACAGGTGAATGGCCCGATGAGTCCACGGATAAACGCCTGTCAACAATGATGCAGTGCCCGGGGTAGTAAAATTTCCACCGGCGTGGTGCGAATGGTACACTGTGGCTCGTTCGGCGAAACGGGCTAAATTGGGGGTGGTATTCCGTGGGTACCCAAAAATCGGCATGTTCCGGGCAGAAAGCGCATCAAAAACAAAGATGAGAATATTTTTCTGCTGACCAGGGGCCTGAAGATTTGATGGGGCGCCTGCTTTCATTTTCGGGAGAGGCAGTCACGAGCAGGGGCAGAAGAGATAGAAAGCTTGAGGAAATCACGTCGAGTTATTGGGGAGCTCATGGGTCACCGCTTTCAAAGGTTTCGTAGAACGACAACAACCAGGCCCAGCAGGTCGAATACCACATAAAAATATGTAAGGACCATTAAACCTTGGGCTAGTCTTTTGATCCAGCCATCCAATCGTCCATACCGTTGCACCAACCAGTAAACCAACCCAAATGAAAATGCCACCAAAAGCAACCCTGGAATCATCTGTTCCGGCCCCCACTGCAAGATGGATTCGTAAATAAACTGAACCAACACCGCCCAGGCAGCCAACAACCACGCCAAGGCACTGCTCAGAGCCACAAATTTATCTGCCAACCATTTCCTGGGCAGGACAAAACCTAATGCCATCAACCCAATCCAGAGAATGCAGCTTTCCAGTAAAGCATCCACCAGGGATAGCCGATGGCTCCCGCCAGCTCCCAGACCGATAAGCGCAGCAGCCAGGCCGGGAAGAAGATCCAGAATATTAATGATCGCCCATACATGCACCGGAAATGCAATCGCTCCAAAAGACAGTGATAAATCCCCGGGTGACAACCTTCGGCTTTTAAAGATACCCAAGGCTCTTTAACCTTTCTTCAACGATCTTTTGATCCTCATTCCCGGAGGTGGGCGGCGGTTTGATTTCCCCGCTTTTTTCAACATTCCTGCCAATGGTCAAGGCAGGGATATCCCGATAGGAAGGATGCGGAAAATTCGCCAGACCCTGGTTGCAGAAAAGGACACCTGGAACCGCATCCGGAGCGATACAATGATCGGCGCCCCAATGATCCGTATTGGGTTCGAAAATGTTGTCTTCCCAATTCCCCAAACCGGTCTGGGAGGAGGCCCGGTAGCCCGGGGCGTACCCCACTACAAGATCGGGACCATATTCGGTCAGCGAACCATCGAAGGCTTCTTTCTGCAGGCTGACTTGCTGGATAACCTGCCGTCCGTCCGGACCTTTAAGAGCCAAAAGTTCTGCACGGATTTCTTCGCTCAAGGGTTCGCGCTGGTCAGGAGAAACACATCCCTGGGATTCACGGCCCTGTAGATTTAGGTACAGGCTGTTTAAACCAACCGCATAAGCACGTGTCTTGGACCAATCTATAGAACGCAAACTTTGTTCCTGATGGCCTGGCTTGAGCACGATATAGCCGCGTTCAAGCAGCCAACGGTTCAAATGTACTTTGTGGTCAAAGCGGGTAAAACCATGGTCGGAGACAACCATGATGCGGGTATCCTGCCAGCCTTTGCTCTCCACCAATTGCCCGGCCAATCCAACCAATTCATCGAATTTCTGATACCAGGACTCGATCACGTCGGGACGGTCACGCAGGAACATATGCTGCATCCGATCCAACGAGTCAAAAACGTTTGCAAAAAGGCCTTCGTTAAAGGTCTTCAGGTGATATAAGAAGATATTGCGGCGGGTACTGAAGATGGAGTCACACAATTGGAGAAATTGATCGTCCGTGATCCATTTCTCCTCCAGGCCGGTGGTGTCTTGCGGCCAACCAAGGCTCAAGAATGAGCCGCATGAATTCCAGGTCTGCCGGACAAATCCTGGCGGAGTGGCATAGGGCCAGGGTGAATGCAGAGGGTGGATTTGTAGAGGCAGAAAGTAAAGGCTTGGCTCTGGATCTACCTGGTTCATCACAACACGCGTGATGGCGTGTATGTTCGCCAAGAAACCGACCTTGAAAACAATTTCGAAGATCGGACTCCATTTTCCCTTGGTGATCGTCAGCGCCTGCTTTCCGATGGACAGACGGGCGGACTGGTCATCGATACATCCAACTGAAATTCCAGGGTTGCTTCTTGAAATTGATTTCCTTTTTGTTGGGCCGGACCTTTCAAGAAGCCTGCATAGCGTCCTTTGCCGATCCGCTTCAAGGACTCCGCAGGAGTTTTGAGTTTCTCATCTTTCAATGCAAGTATCGACCGAATATGCAGCGCCCACCCCCAGGCGGCCCTGGATATCAGGGGTACCGAGACCTGGAATATTCTGGACAAGGGGAATCGAGATGGGCGGGGAATGTAGCCGGCCACCACAGGGCAGTGGCCGGGAATCCTTCTTTTGCAGCCTGATCGAAGATGGTAGGGGCATTGTGAGGAAAAGTGAACGAGGTGCCGAGAACACTTTTCTTGGTGGGCAAGAGAGATACATTTAAAGCATAACTGGCAGGGTCACGGTGAACAAAATCGAACATGCCATGCCCGCCCGGGTTTAAACCGGTGGCGATGCTGGTCCACGATATTTCACTCTGAGGAGGGTTCGCAACCGCAAACCGGGCATAGCCATCCTTGCGAATGAATTTACCCAAGTGCGGCAGCTTACCCGCCTCAACCATGCGCTCTACAATGCCAGGATCAAACGCATCCAAACCAATGATCAGTGTATGCATATTCAACTCCGCTGCAATTTTTGGAAGGAAAACGCCGGTTACTCAGGCGCTGGGAGGTGGAGTTTCATCATCAGAAATTGATTTTTCGGTTCCGGGCGTGGCGCGATTCCGTATCCGGCGGCGTAGTTTTGCAAAAGCTATCCGGATCCTGCCGGAAAAAATCAAGATGATTGCCGAAAAGACCCCAAACAAAACCGCCAAGATCTGGAATAACATGCCTCCAGTATTCGGATCAATATACATACAACCTCCTTAAGAATCAATACGACCTCGCAACAGTAAAAAAATCAGCTTGGTCGTCTTTCCCGGTAGAGATTCTGGTCAACTACCTGGAGCATCGGCTTGAGATCGAGATTTCCACCAAGAAATTGATTGATTCGATTTAAATCAGGCTCGGGATCACGTAAAGTCTGATTATAACTGATATAAAGAGTGCTCATGTTAGGCTGTTGCTCAAGCCAGGTTTCTATTTTCTTGAGATGATCTTTATATAGCTCAGCCAGCTTCTCATCACTCACTTTATCATCCTGTTTGCCATCTCTAACCAGCATCTGGCGTTGCGAGGACAAAATCTCATCCATATTCCGGCGCATGAAAATGATCTTATATTGGTATTGATTTGGTAAATATTCCAGCAGTGCGGATATGACTTTGACGACCTTACCGTGCACTTCTGAAAGCCAATCGAAATCACCTGCTTTGAGCTGCTTAACCCTCTCAAATTCGTAGTACCCTTTTGGGTTATTCTCGTCTGCGGTCCTCAGGTTGTCGGTCAGGATTTCCAGCCCGGCCGATGCGAGCATTTTCATCATCATCGATGTGCCTGATCTGGGCAGCCCCGAAACAATAATAATCACTTTGGTATCGTTGGGCTTTTTGAAGAGCTTTTTTATGCTAAATGACATGGGTGCGGTTCTTTCTTTTCTCAGTGCATGGAGTGGGTCACTTTGCGTTACCCTTGAGGGTTCTGATTCAAGATATGAAAGGGAAGTATGTTGGCAGCTCAACAGTAACCTTTTATTTTGAGACATTACACCAAGGACCAGAACCTGCCTGTCAAAAAATGCAATCATTTTACCAAGGCAAGCATTCGACGGGCGAACCTCTTGAACGATAATAAAAGCGTGTCCGGATCCGTGACTCGTTTCACATCCCGCCAGGCCAAGAAACTGCGGTCCACCAGGTCATTTCCCGTGGTATTGTTCAGCGGCGTCGAAAGATAGGCATTTTCTTCCGAATATCGATCATAAAACCCGGCTCGCAGGGTACGATACGTCTGCGTGGGAATGGTAACCTCAAATACCACCTCGTTACCTGCTTCTCCCCCCCTCTAAGAGCGGAAGGGTCAACCTCGATTATTTTGGTGGTATCCGTATCGTTGTCGTAAACCTTATGGATGATCGGATTTCCCTGGGCGTTCCTGGCTATTTCTCCCCAGGTTCCGAGTATGTCTCCATTTGATAATACATACGCGCTGCCAAGCGAATTGGAAAACAGGGTCGAGCCCCTTTCCTTGCCATATTCCCAGACTTCTTCGACCGTCATCGAAACTTCGTTTATGCGGTAGTGGACCACCATACTATAAGATTCGGGCGCTGAATAGGCGTTGGCTTTATCGAAGCTGCGATAGAGGGCATTATCGAATAATAATATATCCGTGGAATCAGACCCTGGAACGTCCGGGGCATAGAGAGTAGGGTGATGTTGCGACCAGGGCCATTCAAAATTGGGCCCAACTGGGGTGAGCAGATAGGACTGGTATTTCGGGCTCCAATTGTCGTGCGGCCCCAGGATCCATTTGATCTGCATGCTTGGGTAGGTCAACTTAATCACTGCCGACTGTGACCGGCTGGAAATGATGATGGAATGATCGCTGGGATCGTAAAAAATGGAATTCAAGTGCAGCCAATCATCTGCAGGTATATTGATTTCGTGAGGCCGTTTTTCGTCGAGGATATTTTTCATGTCAAAGGATCGAACAATATGACCATTGCTCCGGTCAACCTCCAGAATATAATCCTCGATGGTACTTGACTTTAGATCTGAACTGGTCACCAGAAAATTTCCCGTCGGCAGCTCGTATATATCATGCTCTATGCCATCGGAGATATTGTATATGGTATAAATCTTGCCTAACAGATCCTGATCCATTATCAGATCACCTTGCACTCCATTGGTCGTATAGGTGAAAAGGTAGTGCCCATTTTTCAGTGGCGTGAAGGGCTTAAACGATACTTGAGTTCGAGTACCAGCGCACGTTCCCATCAATATCGAAAACCGGCTTATTATCAAGAAAAGTAAAATTGAACCCCGGACTGTATTTACTGCGGTCCACCTGATCCACCGTTATGTTTTGTATGTAGACGGGTAACGGTTCAGTTTGCAAATCAATCTCTGTCTCTGCGCTGGCTCCATTCTGCGTCTTCATCCGCATCGTTACGTGGTTGAGCGTACCGGCGTATAGACCGTAAATGGGAACCTCATGGTGCTGCTGGTAGCCTGCAAAATTAACATCCACCGCTGCCTGGGGGGTCTTCCCCGGGACATGGATAGAGATCAGACTTTTTTCTGGCGTGTCAAAGATCACCAGGGCGGTCAACGGCGCGGTCTGGTACGGATCCTGGATCACAAGCGGCGCAGCAAAGGTATACTTGCCCGCCTGGTAGTAGGCGCGCAGTTCACTTTCAGTTTTTTCTTGTTTGGCGATTGCCTGATTGACAAATGACAGTGTTGCTGGCGCGGCAGCATTCGCCGGGTTGATCAATATAAAGGCCAAGCAGAGCAGAAAGATTGCAAACACTCCTGCCCCCATCAGGAGCAGGGCCTTCTTAAGCCTGGATTTGGATCTCACAAGCGGTAGGGTCATTGTGGGAGTTGCCTTAAAAAATGTAGTATACCACCTTCCTCTGCCTTGCAACTCTAAACATAATAGGCTCATTGGGAGTTGACGGGAAGAAGAGTGAGAAACAGATTCTTTTGGTAGCGATACCCGAACTCGGATTGTGAAAGCCGTTTGACTGTGAGTGCAAACTATTGACAGAATGGGGAAAGGTATTATAAAATATGGTAGTAGTTCCACTAATATAATAGACTTTATGGACAATATATAAATAATGCGTCTTTCCAAACGCGGTGAATATGGGTTGCGGGCAATGATGAGTCTGGCCGATGCCACTGATCCCGATAAACCCTACCCATTGGTGCAGATCAAGGATATCTCAGAACGTGAGAATATCCCGGTCAAGTTCCTCGAGCAGATCCTGCTGGCGCTCAAGAATGCTGGCCTGCTGCAGAGCAAGATGGGCTTTGGTGGTGGCTACTATCTGGCTAAGCCCGCGGCTGAAATCAACTTGGGGCAGATTGTCCGGATCCTGGATGGTCCACTCGCGCCTGTCCGCTGTGTCAGCCAGATGGCCTATGAACCCTGCGACTGCCCGGATGAGCAGACCTGTGGCCTGCGGATGGTGATGGGAGATGTCCGCAACGCGATCGCCGATATCCTCGACAACACCAGCCTGGCAGATATGGTCCGGCGAATGAACGATACCCGAATCCGCCTGGGTAAGTCGAATTAGAATAATCCTAGTTGCTGTCTCGTGACGATTTTTTTAGGCCAGTAAAGTCTATCAAAATTATAGATTTTATATACTTTGTGAAAGAATGGAGAATTAATATGCAAAAAGCCGTACGTTTCCTGTTCGTCCTTACACTGGTCGCCCTGTTGCTGAACGCTTGCGGTCAAGCAACGCCCACGCCCCAACCCGATACGCTGAAAGGCAACATCACGGTTTCCGGCGCTTTTGCCCTCTACCCGATGATGACCCGCTGGGCGGAAGAGTTCCAAAAGATCCACCCAAATGTTAAATTCGATATTTCCGGCGGCGGAGCGGGAAAAGGCATGACGGATGCCCTCTCCGGTGCAGTGGATATCGGTATGGTTTCGAGAGCCATCAAGCCCGCAGAGGTGAGCCAGGGAGCATATGGCGTGGGCGTTGTCAAGGATGCAGTCTTTCCGGTGGTAAGCGCCAAGAATCCGGTCATCGCGGATATCATGGCGCATGGAATTACACAGGATACCTTCCGGAAAATTTTCATCACCGGCGAAATCAAGACCTGGGGTGAGGTGGTCGGCAAACCGGAAGTTACAGACGAGATACACCTCTATACCCGCTCCGACTCTGCCGGCGCTGCGGATGTGTGGGCACAGTTCCTGGGCGGGACGGGGCAGGCTGATCTTAAGGGTATCGGCGTGAACGGAGATCCGGGATTACTTGACGCGGTAATCAAGGACTCGCTCGGAATCGGGTACAATAACCTCGGTTACGCGTTCGACCTGTCAACAGGCAAACTGCCTTCCGGAGCAGTCGTGGTGCCGATCGACGCCAACAAGAATGGTCTTGCAGACCCTGACGAGATCATCTCCACGTTAGCTGAGGCAACTAATGCAGTTGCCACCGGGAAGTATCCTTCCCCTCCGGCCCGTGTCGAAAATCTTGTCACGAAAGGGAAACCCTCGGGGTTGGTCCAGATTTTCATGGTGTGGGTGCTGACAGACGGGCAGAAATTTGTCCCCGAAGCCGGCTTTGTCCAACTTCCGCCAGACCTGCTCGCGAAGGCACTCGCTGAAGTGAAATGAGCTTAGCAAAAACTCACCAATCAAGGGATGGCCGTAATAACCGGCCTTCCCTTGGTTTTCGCCGCCGGGGTGACCGATTGGCCGGGCGTTTGTTCTTCGTTTTTTCGGTTATTCCGGTCGCTTTGGCAATCCTGATCCTGGTGATGCTGCTTTACAAATCCTGGCCGCTTCTGAAAACCCATTCCATTTGGCAGTTGGTGTTCGGGCAGGTCTGGAGGCCGGACGAAGGGCAGTTCGGCTTCTGGCCCTTTATCGCCGGTACTTTTTGGGTGACCCTGACCGCGCTAGTCCTGGCTGTCCCGCCTTGTGTTCTAACGGCCATCTATCTCTCGGAATATGCCGGCCGCACTTTGCGTACATTCATGAAGCCTCTGCTGGACCTGCTGGCTGCCATTCCATCCGTGGTTTACGGCATCTGGGGCACCATCGCGATCGTCCCGCTCATCCAGAATAAACTCATCCCATTCATCCAGCAGCATTTTGGGAATGTCTCGTTCATCAGCAGTCAGAATCCGACCGGGTTTGGCATCCTGGCCGGGTCAATCGTCCTGGCCATCATGATCGTGCCGTTCATTGTTGCAGTCCTTTATGAAATCCTGAACAACGTTCCCATGGGCTTGAAGGAAGCCTCCCTGGCGGTCGGGACAACCAAGCTGGAGACCGTGCGTTGGGTAATTCTGCCCCGGGTGTTACCCGGGCTGGTAGCCGGGATAGTGCTTGGGGCATCGCGTGCCCTAGGCGAGACCATGGCGGTCCTGATGGTGGTCGGGAATGTTGCCCAGGTGCCGCATTCTATACTGGACGCGGCCTATCCCCTGCCAGCTTTGATTGCCAACAACTATGGCGACATGATGTCCATCCCGCTGTACGATTCCGCCTTGATGACAGCCGCCTTGATCTTGCTGATCATCATCCTGATCTTCAATATCGCCTCCACGCTGGTGCTGCAACGCGTACTGGGAAAACGTTGGGTATGAAAAAGCACTGGGCCAGACGACACATCCTTGAGGCGATCTTCAAGGTGCTGATGCTGATTTCCTTCTGCCTGGTGGTGGGCAGCCTGGCACTCATTTTATGGACGATCATCAGCAAGGGCCTGCCCTCCGTGAGTTGGGCCATGCTGACCCAGGTCCCCCAGGGCGGTTACTACCTGGGCAAGGGTGGTGGCATCCTGAATGCCATCCTGGGTTCTCTCTACATGGCAGGCGGCGGCACCCTGTTGGCGCTTGTCATCGGCCTGCCAATCGCCCTCTACCTGGAAACATACCTGGGCGACTCGTCCTGGGGCCGGTATGTACGCCTGGCGTTGGATATCTTGTGGGGAATCCCCTCCATTGTCTATGGTGCTTTTGGCTTTGTGGTGATGCTGGCAATTGGGATGCGTGCTTCCATGCTGGGCGGGATCATTGTTCTCACACTGCTGGAACTGCCAATCCTGACGCGCTCCATGGACGAGGTGATCCGCATGATGCCACGCGACCTCGAAGAAGCCGCCCTCGCCTTGGGCTCCACCCGCCTCGAGGTGGCATTGCGCGTGGTCATACGCCAGATGCTGCCCGGCATTGTGACAGCCATCCTGCTGGCCTTTGGACGTGGTATCGGAGATGCCGCTTCGGTGCTCTTCACCGCCGGATATACCGACCGCTTGCCGACATCCCTGCTGCAACCGGCGGCTTCGCTGCCGCTGGCAATCTATTTCCAGTTGAGCATGCCTTACCCGGAGGTCCAGAAGCGTGCTTATGCTGCGGCATTGGTGCTTACCTTCATTGTCCTGGCGATCAGCTTGGGGTCCCGCTGGCTGGCTAGCCGTTTGAACAAGAATGTAATCCGCTAACCGGACCATTCCATCCTGGAAATATTGGTCAGATCTATGGATACACATATAAAAATCACAGACTTGAGCGTTCGATATGGGGAGCAGACGGTTTTGGATAACATCAATCTGGAATTTCCGCGTGGGCAGATCACGGTTATCATGGGACCTTCAGGATGCGGGAAGACCACATTGCTAAAAGGGATCAACCGTTTTCTGGAGTTGGTGGACGATGCCTATGTCAGCGGGCATGTGATGATCGACGGCCAGGATATTTATGCCCCGGGGGTGGACGTGACCGAGATCCGCAAAAAAGTCGGCCTGCTGGCACAGCGCCCGTATCCATTGCCCATGTCCATTTACGATAACGTGGCCTACGGGATGCGCATCCACCAGTTGTACCGGAACGGGCCGGAAATGGATGGAAAGGTGCGCCATTATCTTGAAGAAGCCGGCTTGTGGGAGGAAGTCAAAGACCGCCTGCACAAACCTGCCTCGGGACTTTCCATTGGCCAGCAGCAACGCCTGTGCCTGGCACGCGGCCTGGCCGTGAACCCGGCCGTCCTGCTAGGGGATGAACCCACTTCGGCCCTGGACCCGATTTCCGCCCAGCACATCGAGAAGCGCCTGATTGCCCTGAAGCAGGAATACACCATCGTTCTGGTGACGCACATTCTGCGCCAGGCCAAGCGGTTGGCCGATTACGTGATTTTTATGTACCTAGGCGAGATGGTAGAATGTGGCCCGGCGCAGCAGGTGTTCGAGCATCCCCGCCAGGAGCGCACATGCGCTTACTTGGCCGGGCAGTTCTGAGGCAGTGAGAGATTAAAAATATGACGAAAAGAAAAACATCCCCGGAAAATTCTGGTCTTCAGGGAGCTACCGGGAGGCCGAAGGGCGTTTGCGTATGGTTCACGGGATTGAGCGGGTCAGGGAAGTCCACCACCGCCGAAGCGCTCCGTTCCCTGCTGCTTGCGCGTGGCCGATATGTAACCCTCCTGGATGGGGATGTTGTCCGTACGCATTTATCGAAGGGATTGGGGTTCTCAAGGGAGGATCGCGACACCAACATCCTGCGCATCGGGTTCGTGGCGGCGGAAATCGTCCGGCATGGAGGAATTGTGATCTGCGCGGCGATCAGCCCGTACCGGGCGACGCGGCAAGCGGTTCGTCAGATGGTAGGGGATGAAGCCTTTATCGAAGTGTTCGTCGATACCCCACTGGAAGTCTGCGAACAACGGGACGTCAAGGGCTTGTATGGGCGCGCCAGGCGCGGTGAAGTGGTCGCTTTTACCGGGGTCAACGATCCCTATGAGCCGCCCCTCCATCCCGAGTTGACCCTGGACACATTAGAGTGCGGCGTTGAGGAGAATGCGAGAAAAGTGCTGACCTTCCTGGAGCAAGCAGGGTTTGTGCAAGCAGGGGTTAAAAACCACCGGTGAAGCCATCTTTCTGGAGAAGGCTCAAGATTTGGCTTAGGGACTGCTCCACGGCCTGACCATCTACCAGTTGCACCTGATAGTTAATATCCGTACTTACATCCGCGCCCATCCAAACCGTCGCGATCCGGGTGGGGTCGACGCTGGTCTGAAACATCTCGAGGTCCGCCTGGGTAAGCTCGACCGCGGTGATGATCAGGATCAGGCCGGCATCCAGAAAGAGATTGGCGATCTCGGCAACCCGGCGGATGTGCTCGCTGCGGCTCTGGCTGTCGGCGTGAGCGTGGATGTCGGCATCCACCCCATAGACTACGCTTCCCATCCCCAGGAAGTAAACATGACTGCCCTGATGGAACAGGTGGGATTCCAGTGCACGGGCCAGGCGTTTCCGTCCACTCCCTTTTTTCCCGGTGATGATCACCAGGCAGGAACGCTGTTTATAACGCCCGGAACGTTCTTCTTCGGTGACATCGCTCAGAATCCAGTGGATATTACGCTGCAAGACCGCTTCCCGGTCCCAGGTACTGGCATCCGGCAGATCCTCCAGCACGATCCCGCCCCCGCGGATCTCGTAATCGTCCACGACAACGAAACGGCTGGTATCCGGCAGCACGTCGGCGCGGTCGAATGCGATAGCATGTTCCAGCGATAGGATGCACTCGGCCACCTCGTGCTGTTCCACTTGCCCACCGTGGGGGCTATCCTCCAGGCTGGAGGTATTCATTACTCGCAGGATCTCATTAATCTGGAAACGCACTCGCGTTGTGCCAAGCTTGAGCAGGTACGTCTTCCCCCTGACAAAGGGAGTCTTGCCCAACCAGAACAGGCTAACGCGCAGGCGCTTGGCCACGCGTGGGGGAACCTCGCCCGCCCGCGCGGCGATATCTCCGCGCTTGACATAAATCTGCTGCCCGAGCGTGAATCCGGAGGCCTGGCCGGAAAGAATTTCCTCTTGGGAAATTCCGTTCGACGACTCGATGGCCTGGATAGTGCTCTTCTTCCCGGAAGGATAGAAGATGATCTCATCATCGACTTTCGCCCAACCGCTTCTGACGGTGCCGGCGACAATCCGCCGGTTGTCACCAAATTGCGTAAAGCGATAAATATCCTGGACCGGCATACGGAAAGGCTGGTCGGTCAGCGGTTTTTCCTTCTCGAAGGCATCCAACGCCTCCAGCACGGTCGGCCCCGGGTACCAAGGCATGCCACTGCTGCGCAGACTGATATTGTCGCCTTCACGGGCGCTGACGGGGATGAACTGTTGCGGCTGCAAGCCAACCTGTTCCAGAAACCTGGCATATTCCTGGCAGATGGCGTCGAAGCGTCCCTGATCAAAGCCCACCAGGTCCATTTTGTTGATCAGGACGATCATCTGGCGGATACCGAGCAGGGACAAGAGGTTGGCGTGGCGGCGAGAATTTTCCTGCACCCCCTCCTGGGCGTCGATGACCAGTAAAGCCGCCTCGGCCCTGGCCGCCCCGGTGACCATATTCTTGACAAACTCAATGTGGCCGGGTGCATCGATGATAATGTAATATCGATGAGGGGATTTGAAGAAGACACGCGCCGAGTCGATGGTGATATTCTGGCGGCGTTCATCCTTGAGGGCATCGATCAGGAAGGCATACTCGAAGGGCATGGAGTTATGTTCACAGTAAGCCTTGATCTGATCCAGCTTGCCGGTCGGCAGTGAGCCGGTATCGGCCAACAGACGTCCGATGATCGTGCTCTTGCCGTGGTCGACGTGCCCCACGATAACGATGCTCATTTTTTCAACAGCTTGTAGACCCATCACATGTAGCCTTCCCGCCGCAGGGTTTCCAACCCACCACCATCCTCGGCGTCCTGGGCGCGGCCCGACCGTTCAGCGATCCGGGAGAACTTTCCCGAACGCAACTCCTCGACGATCTCCGCCACAGTCCGGGCATCTGACTCGACCGGGAAGGTACATGGGTAACAGCCCAAGGAGCGGTAGCGCTTGCCGTCCCCGTGGTTGTAATATAACGATACGGTGGGGATGTTCTCCTGTTGGATGTACTCCCATATATTCAACTCGGTCCAGTCCAGGAGTGGATGGATGCGCACATTTGTCCCCGGGGCAAAGTCCGTCTTGAATTGGTTCCAAAATTCGGGCGGCTGATCGCCGATGTCCCACTCGTTGCGCACATCGCGCGGGGAGAAGTAGCGCTCCTTGGAACGTGAGCCTTCCTCGTCCGAGCGTGCCCCGGCAATAATGCCGTGGAAGGGCGCTGGGTTCGTCTGGCGCTCATATTGTCCGCTGGCGTGATTGAAAAAGTAACGAACGCCTTTACCATTGATGGTATCGGTGAGCGCGGTGGTCTTCAACAACTGGCAGCAGGCGATGCGATCCGTTTTGCCATCCGGGAATGTCATTCTGGCGGCCAGCGCCTCTTCGTTCACGCCAATGATCATCGGCAGGTGCAACTCGCGCACCAGCCGGTCCCGATAGGTGATCATCTCCGGGATCTTGAAATGGGTATCAATATGGATCAGCGGGAAAGGCACATGCCCGAAGAATGCTTTGCGGGTCAGCCATAACAGCACCGTGCTATCCTTGCCCATCGACCAAAGCATACCGAGATTTGTGAAGTTGGCGTAAGCTTCCCGCAAAATCTGGATGCTGGTATTTTCGAGTTCGTCCAGATAATTCATGGTGTATTCTCTTATTTTATGCAATACCCTGTTGGGTTCGCCCACATTTCTATGAGGGAAGCTATAATTTTACCAGCATTTTACATAGACAAAATATTTTTGTCGTTGCGAGGAGTTGTTCTTCCCTATACCGCCCGCAGGGCAGGTGAGGTGACGAAGCAATCTCCCGATCTGCTAAAAAATCTCGGGTTTATCATTTTAAAACCATTATAATAACAGCCGGCGTATCAAACTCCCTGCCGGTTGGAGTGCTGCCCTCGCTATGCGACAGGTCTTACCAGGGAACGCTCCATTTGACTCAATCATTGCCTGTTTGATCATCCTATTAAGTGCGTTTCCAAAATATGATGAGTGACCAGAGAGAAAAGACAAAATCTCCAAAGACCTGGTTCCGGCGTCTGCTTGCCTGGCTGGGCATGGTCATAGGCACAGTGGTTCTCCTGGCGCTGGCGGCCTTCAGTGCCACAGAAATATGGCCCAACATTGGAGCCGGTGCAGTGGATTTAGCGCGGGGGGTGTTGGGTGACAAGCTGGTCAGCGGGGTCGAAAATTCTGTTCTCGTTGCAGAAGACAAGCTTAAACAAATTGATTATCACATCATGAAAACAACGCCGGCCGCACCCTGGCAGGCCAACTCTGCCCCGCCTGCCACTCCGGAGAGCACGCCGGTCTCCGATATTGCCGCCAGCACGCCTGCGCCCACCCCCATCTCCACGCCCGTGGGCTGGATGTTGGAGAACGTGCCTGCCTTGGGCTCCACTCTGGGTGAAGGCCGTTGGACGGCCTACCTTTGGGATGCGGCCGGGAATGTGGTCGCATACCGGACTTTTCTCCAGCCAGACCCTGAGCGGCCGTACGCTTCCGTCGCGGTGGTGGCGTTCGACCTTCAAGCCACCCGCTTGCACTTTGTGCTCGGTTACGAAGAACCTACATCAAGCGTGTATATCAGCCGGCCCGCCCGTATCCCGGCCAGCGACATGGTGCCAGGCAAAATACTGGCTGCTTTCAATGGCGGTTTCAAGGCAGAACATGGCCATTTTGGGGTCATGCTGGACGGCGTGACACTCATCCCGCCTCGAGACGGGTTTGGGACGGTGGCGATGTATGACAATGGAAAAGTCCTCCTGGGCGCCTGGGGGAAGGACATTACTGCCTCTCCCCGCCTGGTTGCCTGGCGCCAGAACGGTCCCCTGATCATACAAGGTGGGCAGATCAACCCACATACGGACGTGACCGATCCGCAGGTCTGGGGATATACCACGGACGGAAGTACCGCGACCGGCCGGTCTGCCCTGGGAATCAGCCAGAACGGTAATGTTTTATATTACGCAGTCGGATTTGATCTGACTCTGCCAGTGCTGGCACGGGCGGTCCAGGACGCGGGTGCCTATCAGGCCATCCAATTGGATATCAATAATTTCTATACCCATTTTGAAGCCTTTTCAGTGGGAAGCGATGGCAAACTGACGGTCGTGCCGCTGCTCGACCAGATGAAAGGACCTGGCGACCAGCGATATCTGACCATCAACAGCCGTGATTTCTTCTATGTAACAACCAAATAAGCCACTTAATACTTATAGAAATGGGATCTTGAAAACCCCCTATCCCAAGGACGCTTTTTCGCATCCCAGGGCGTACAGGGCCTCCACCCAGGCGTGCCTAGTTGCATCTTCGGTTGTTTTCAAAGCGGGCAGGGGATTTTTTAGCCCGTAGCGTTCGTACTTGGCGTTGCCGATATTGTGGTAGGCCATCAGGTCGATCCCGTCCAGACCCGGATACCGGCGATGAAGGGCAGCGATGCCTTCCAGGTGGTCGGTGGAGTCGTTGATTCCCGGGATGAGCGGACAGCGCAAGCGAATGGACGCGCCCTGCCGGGCCAGGAAATCGAGATTGGCGAGGATCAATTCATTCGAGACACCGGTCAACTTTTTGTGGGCTTGCGGGTCGGTGGCCTTGTAATCGAACAGGAATAAGTCCACGAACGGCAGAACCTGTTCCAAGACGCGCTGGCTGGCGACGCCGCAGGTATCCAGGCAGGTGTGGATGCCTTCGGCCTTAGCGGCTTTCAGTAACGCCAGAGTGAATTCTGCCTGGAGCATCGGTTCCCCGCCTGAGATGGTCAGCCCGCCGCCGGATTGGTCGTAGAAAAGCCGGTCGCGCAAGACGACTGCCACGACATCTTCCACCGTTTGTTCGTGGCCAGCCAGCTTAAGGGCTTCGTAAAGGCAGGTCTCGACGCAATCCCCGCATTTTTCACACAGGGAGCGGTCATAAATATGGACACCCTCCACGATCCGGTGCGCGCCGTGCTGGCAGGTTTTTACGCATTCCCCACAAACTGCACAGGATTCCGGGCGAAAGGAAATCTCTTTTGTTCGTGACTGCGACTCGGGGTTGTGGCACCAGGCGCAGCGCAGTGGGCAGCCTTTCAGGAAGACGGTCGTGCGGATGCCCGGCCCGTCGTGCAGGGAAGAACGCTGGATGTCGAAGATCATACCGGTAAATGTCATGAGATGGAAATCCAAGGCTATAAGATGTTGCGTATTTTGGGATATTATACATGTTTTTTCCCGCTCTCCTAATTTTGGCAGCGATTCTCAATGAACTGATTTAACCTTTTTGCAAAAAAGTGATAGTGCAGCATAATTGGCTTGCTGAAGTAGAAAGGATACCAATTATGAGCACTATCCCAATAAGTTTAACCGAAGAACAGTTCAACGAACATATCAATCCTTATCTGAGTAAAGCCAGGCGCGGGTATGTGTGCAGCATCCCGCTCTACAAGGTCTTCAACTACATTTTGTATCGTCTGCACACGGGTTGCCAATGGGAGCGATTAGCCATTGAAGCAGACCCTCAGGACCTTCAAAAAAAGAGATTAGCTGGCAGGCCGTGTATTACCATTTCCGCAAGTGGAGCCAGGATGGAAGTCTGCGACGTGTTTGGCAAGAGAGTATTGCAGCTATCCAGCATTTGCTGGATTTGTCCGAACTCAATTTGGACGGTTCTCATGCGATTGCCAAGAAAGGCGGCGAATCAGTCGCTTATCAAGGGCGCAAGAAGGCAAAAACGACCAATATCTTGCCAATCACGGATGCAAATGGCTTTATCATCGCTTCCACTGGCCTGGTAGCTGGTAATCACAATGACGCCTACAATCTCAAACCACATCTGCAATCCGCTTTCCGTTGGATCAAGGAACAAGGCTTATCCATCCAAGGCGCATACTTCAATGCCGACAGCGCCTTCGACACCCAGGAAGCTCGCAAAACCTGTTTCAATCACGGCCTGAAACCCAACATTCCAGAGAACAAGCGCAACCGCAAGGTGAACAAAAGAGGCCGTAAACGTATTTTCAACCAAGAGGTCTACAAACACCGCTTCACTTCTGAACGCTCTTTCGCCTGGATTGATAAGTTCCGAGCACTGCTCATTCGCTTTGACCGTCGAGACTTATATTTCTTGAACGAGCATTACATTGCCTTCGCTATGATCAATATCCGTCACTTGATTTCTGGAAAAGGTTAAATCACTTCAATATGAAAACGATAGATACCAGTAGTGGCATCTTCCCTGCATAGACCGCAAGACTGTGTAGTCGCCTTTTGGCTGCAAATTACGGTTGGAGTCGTTAGTACAAGGCCAAATTGAGAATTGCTGGAAAATTGCCTATTGACTTTCAAAAAATAATTACTATAATAGAATCATCGAAGCGCTTCGACTATCCGCTTCGATGATTTAGCGAAATAGAATTTCCACTGATCCGAAGAGGTTCTCCTTGTCAACAATGCTGGATGTGGCCAAGCGTGCAAACGTTGCACTCAGCACGGTCTCGTATGCTTTGAATAATACGCGTCCTGTATCGGACGAAACCCGGCAGCGCATCTTCAAGGCAATGGAAGAGTTGGGTTATAGGCCGCATGCCATGGCGCGCGGCCTGGCCAGCAAGCGCAGCAGGATCATCGCCCTGCTCTTCCCCAACCCGGAACGCGGCCTAGGCATTACAGAACTCGAGTTTGTGACCAACGCAGCCGACGCTGCCAGGGAGAACGGCTACAACCTGGTACTATGGCCAGCCGAAATGCATGATCCGGAAGAATTACGGCTGTTCGTCCAACAAGGGCTGGTGGATGGTGTGATAGTCATGGAAGTGCGTTTAAATGATGAACGGATAAACTTATTGCGCGAAATTGATTTCCCCTTTAGCATGATCGGGCGATGCGCGGACACAGACGGCATTGGTTATGCTGATATTGATTTTGAGCGGACGATGCAAGAAGCAGTCGCCTATTTGGCCGGGTTGGGGCACAGCCACATCGCTTTCCTAAACCAATCTCAATCTGCTTTTGATAATGGATATGGCCCGGTTGTTCGCAGCCAGGCAGCATTCCCGAAGGCGATCCAGGCTGCCGGAGTGGAAGGAATATCGAGATTCTGCCGGCCAGCACCACAGGCCGGTTATGAGGTATGTAACGAATTATTAGCCGAATGTCCAGACTTGACTGCACTTATCACGATGAATGAGCGGGCGGTTCCAGGCATTATGCGCGCTATTGCTGACCGTGGCTGGCGCATTCCGGATGATTTTTCCCTGGTTGTCATTGCCTCTTCGGCACGTATGGCCGAAATGATGACCCCCGCTCTAACAACGTCTGATATTGCCGGCGGCTGAATTGAGCCGCCTGGGCGTGGAGTTATTGATCCAACAACTGGAAGCAAAAGAACGCGAGCCACTGCAGAAGTTAATACCCGTGCCGCCTGGTTGTACGTGGCAGCACTGGCCCATGTCTCCGAAACGCTGATAAGTCCAAGAGTATGTCCCTTGTCTGGAAGGAGGCAAAATTCCTGAGGCCTGATCCTCTCCGCCTCGTCTTGTTATTCATTGCATACCCTTATTTTATGAAAGGAGGTTTCTCGAAGATAAATAAAATAAGGAGATACTGTCTACCGCGAAGTGAGCCAGTATCTCCCAGGTGAGCAAAGCGCCTTGAACAAATCCGGCATGGTTTATGCCGGGCTTGGCCATGCAACTCTGCCCGTTTGATTATACACGAAATCACCAAGCCTTTTCCAGGCTGGCCCGGCAGAGTCAGCTGGCAAGCGAATTGGATATAGTTTCCATTGTTCATGGTTGTTTTCGCCTCCTGAAAATCCGATTGGATCCTCTTCGAGAAAGCATCCTATTGAATGAAAGGAGGTGAAATCGAGAAAACCATATAAACCGTAATTCCAACTGTTTATTCAAAGTCGGAAAGTTTTACCACTATTTCTCTATAAACCAATTAACAAGGAGAATGAGATGTCTACGAAAATATTCAAACTGTTGTCCCTGGTAATGGCAATCGCCATGCTGGCAGGGATGGCTGCCTGCCAATCCGCGACGCCAACTGCCGCGCCTGCCCCGGCAACCCAAGCCCCTGCTCCTGCCACCCAGGCGCCTGCACCGACTGCCACAGCCGCCTCCGGCTACGGTAGCACCCGTCACAGCCGCTCCCACACCAGTAACCGTTTTCTAATCTGTGGTACTACGAACCGCCCGATGGCGCTCTGGGAAAAGCCTGGGCAGCCGCTCAGACACAATTCCAGGCGACACACCCAGGAGTTACGATCCATTATGAACTGCATACCTTCGAGCAGATGCAACAAACTGCCCAGATGGTGCTGAACTCAAGCAGCGCACCGGACCTGATCGAAATCAATAAAGGTGCAGGCAATGCCGGTACGTTTGCGGTTGACGGTTTGCTGACGGACATGACCGCCGAGGCTGCCAAGCGCGGTTGGGATAAGATCCTTTCCCCCAGCATCCTGACCACCTGCGAGTATGATCCCAAAACCGGCATCATGGGCAGCGGTAACCTGTATGGCGTCACCGATTATGGTGAGTTTGTCATGCTCTACTACAACCAGGACATGTTCGATAAGAATGGAATAAAGGTGCCGACCACGGTGGATGATCTATATGCCGCAGCGGATGCCTTTGTTGCGAAAGGTATCACCCCCTTCGCCACGGCCGGCGCCGAGTATCCAGCGCAACAAATCTTCTACATGCTGGCGCTCAGCAAAGCTGACCGGACCTTTGTCACCAACTATCAACTGCTCAAAGGCATCGATTTCCACGGACCGGAATTCACCTACGGAGCCACCGAGCTGGCGACCTGGGTTCAGAAAGGCTATGTCAGCAAAGACTGCCGTCAATATGAAGGCCCAGGATATGCAGAATGACTTCCAGGCTGGCAAGAACCCCATGATGATGGGCGGCAGCTGGCTGTTCGGTGGATTACAATCTGCCAAACTGCCCTTCAAGTGGAATGTGGAACTCTGGCCTGGCAATAAGATCAGCCTAGGCTCCGGCGGCAACCTGTGGGCCATCCCGGCTGGTTCAAAGAACAAGGATCTGGCCTATGATTTCATCGACATCACCCTGAGCAAGCCAATCCAGACCCTGATGGGCAATGCCGGCGGCCTCCCGATCAATGCCGATACCTCCCAGATAACCGACCCGCAAGTAAAGCAATTCAACCAGCTCTTTGCAAATCTGGTTGCCTCGGATGGAATTGGGTTCTATCCTGATTGGCCGGTCGCTGGCTACTACCAGGACCTGGTCTCAGCCACCCAGGAACTGATGAATGGAACAAAGACTCCGTCCGCGTTCCTTGACGAAATTGCAGCTCCTTACAATGCAGCGGTAAAGAAGTAAGATTGCGCGGCATGTAAAATAAATCCAAGGCAGTGCTCCGGATCTGGGGCACTGCCTTAGGAAAGGCGAGAGCAAAAAGCATGAAACAAGAAAACATGCTCCTTTAATAAGGGCTATGGTGTATTCTTAATTCCCGGTATTATTGCCTTTCTGGTCATTATCATTATTCCTTTTCTAACCAATATTGGGATCAGTTTTACCAAGTGGGGGGGCGTACGCCCGCCGGTCTGGATCGGCCTGAGCAATTATCAGAGATTGATCGGTGATTCCGTCTTTTGGCTTTCGTTCAAAAACAACCTGATCTTATTGCTTGCCATGACCGTCATCCCAACCATTTTCGGGCTGCTGCTGGCAACATTTCTCTTCGATTACATCACCAATAACTTCGGCCAAAGGGTTTCGAGCTTTTTCCGGGCTGGTTTCTATTTACCCCAAATTCTGCCTTCCGCAGTCATCGGCATCGTATGGGCATGGATTTTACAGCCGGATTGGGGAGTAGTGAACTTTATTCTCAAAGGCATCGGACTTTCCTCCCTGGCGCATGATTGGTTGGGGGATCCTTCGACGGCCCTGTTTGCGGTAATGTTTGTGCTGGTCTGGTTCCAGCTTGGTTACCCGATCGTGATCTTTATGGCAGCCTTGCAGAGGGTCGATCCCGAATTATTGGAAGCTGCCTCCATTGATGGGGCCTCCTGGCTCCAGAAGTTCTGGTACATTACCATTCACTTGATCCAGCCGGAAATATTGGTAGTGGTTCTGACAACCACGATCTACACGCTTAAGATATTTGGCCAAGTCTATGTTCTAACCAGAGGCGGGCCGGGCAATGCCACTTCGGTTCCCTCCTATTATGCGTATAAGCAATTCTTTGAAACACAACAGGTGGGGTATGGATCGACTGTTTCGCTGGCGATGGCGGTCATTATCATCCTTCTTACCATCCTTTTCATCAACATCCAGTCACGACGAGAAAATGCGGAGAGTGCCTGATGGCTGCTAAAAGTTATCGCTCCACCAACCGGATAGTGAAATGGATCCCTTTGGTACTCCTGGCAGTATTCCTGCTGCTCATGTTGATGCCATTTATATTGGTAACCATCAACGCAATTAAAACCGAACCCGAGTTTGCCCAATTTGGCCCGCTCAGCCTGCCGCATGGCATCAATCTCACCAGTCTAAAAGACTTCTGGGCCAGGGCGAATTTTTCAAGGGCGCTCTTCAACAGCACTTTCATCAGCGTATGGGTGGCGATCCTGGCTGCCGTACTTTCCCTGCTGAATGCGTTTTCCCTGGGAGTAGGGAAGGTTAAGGGCAGGGCATGGCTGCTGGTATTCTTCCTGATGGCAAATTTCCTGCCGCAGGAGGCGCTGGCTTATCCCCTGTATTATTTTGCCAAGTTCTTGCATATTTATGATACTCCCTACGCAGTTATTTTGGTCCTTACGGTGATTCAAAGCGCTTTTGGCACCTACCTGTTATCGTCGGTGTTCAGTTCCTTCCCGCGTGAAATCCTCGAAGCAGCCATGATGGATGGGGCCAATAAGCTGAACCTGTTATGGGATATTGTTGCGCCGCTTAGTTTGCCGACGCTTTCCGTTTTGTTTGTGTTCTTCTTCATCTGGACATGGAACGAATTCTTCCTGCCCTTGATCCTTCTGCCCTCGAATGCGAGCCAAACCGTTCCGCTGGCCCTGGCCATCAATCAGGGACAATATGGAGTGAATATCACCGCACAAAGCGCATCCGGGCTGCTGGGCATCCTGCCCTGCTTTATTTTCTTCCTGATCTTCCAGCGGACACTCACCAAAGGAATTACCGCGGGAGGCATAAAGTAGACTGCTTGACATTATTCTGCTGATTTTTCAAGTTGAATCACAATTCTTTTTATAAGGGAAAACGCGATGAAATTTACAGACGGTTATTGGTTGATCCCAAAAGACGTAAAGGCATTTCATCCGGCGCAGGTGTACGATGTGGATGTTGCCCAGGATTCGTTCACGGTTTATGCGCCTACGAAACGAATAACAAATCGAGGGCGATACTCACGACGGGACATTGCTATCCATCAAGTTTTCTTCGCCAATGTCCGATGTTATTCGCGTGAAACTCACCCATTTCTCCGGCCAGCAACCCAAACCACCGCAGTTCGAGCTGGTCGAGCAACCTGCACGCAAGTGTGCGTATTCACAACGATGAAGAAGTGACAACGCTTGCCAGTGGAGGCTTATCTGTGCGCGTTCCGCGGGCGCGTCCCTGGCGGGTGGAGTTCATGGCTGAGGACAAGATCATCACGACGAGCGGGGCGCGTGGGATGGGCATCATAGAGACAGAAGATGATGGCCACTATATGCACGAACAACTCTCGCTCGGAGTGGGAGAATATGTGTACGGTCTTGGTGAGCACTTCACGGCCTTTATAAAGAATGGCCAGACGGTGGATATCTGGAACCAGGATGGCGGCACGAGCACCGAGCAAGCCTATAAGAATGTCCCATTCTATATGACGAATCGAGGCTATGGGGTCTTTGTTAACCACCCGGAACTCGTTTCGTTTGAGGTGGCCTCTGAGAAAGTTTCACGAGTTCAATTCAGTGTCGCCGGCCAATCCCTGGAGTACTTCGTGATCTACGGCCCTACACCCAAGGAGGTGCTCGAAAAATACACTGCCCTGACGGGACGCCCGGCATTGCCACCCGCGTGGTCGTTTGGCTTATGGCTGACGACATCTTTTACCACTTCGTACGATGAGGCTACGGTGACCAGCTTTATCCAGGGGATGGCTGACCGAGACTTACCACTGCACGTTTTCCATTTCGACTGCTTTTGGATGAAAGAGTACCACTGGTGCGATTTCGAATGGGATGAGCGCACGTTTCCCGATCCCCAGGAAATGCTCAAGCGGCTTAAGGAGCGTGGCTTGCACATCTGTCTCTGGATCAATCCTTATATTGCCCAACGTTCGGCTCTTTTCACCGAGGGTATGCAATACGGATATCTCCTGAAAAAGCCGAACGGGGATGTCTGGCAATCTGATCGATGGCAGGCCGGCATGGGAATAGTGGATTTTACCAACCCGGCAGCCCGCCAATGGTATGGCGACAAGTTGCGTGTACTGATTGATATGGGCGTGGATTGTTTCAAGTCTGATTTTGGGGAACGTATTCCCACCGATGTCGTCTATTGGGACGGCTCCGATCCCGTCAAGATGCACAATTATTACAGCTATCTGTATACCAAGACCGTCTTTGATGTAATCCAGGAACGGCGCGGCGAGGGAGAGGCAGTGCTCTTTGCCCGGTCGGCGACTGCCGGCAGCCAGCGCTTCCCGGTACACTGGGGCGGGGACTGCGTGTCAACCTTCGAGTCGATGGCGGAAAGCTTGCGAGGCGGACTGTCACTTGGCCTGTCTGGTTTCGGATTCTGGAGCCATGATATTGGCGGTTTCGATGGTACTCCGCCGGCGGCTGTATATAAACGCTGGATTGCTTTCGGCCTGCTTTCTTCCCACAGCCGTCTTCACGGTGAAGCATCTTACCGTGTCCCATGGTTATTTGACGAAGAGGCCGTGGACGTGCTACGGAAGTTTACCAAACTCAAGAGTTGTCTGATGCCGTATCTATTTGCCCATGCAATGGAAGCCAAGAATAAAGGCATCCCATTGATGCGCGCCATGCTGTTGGAATTTCCAAATGATCCAACCTGCAATTACCTTGATCGTCAATACATGTTGGGTGAATCCCTGCTGGTTGCACCCATCTTTTCGGAAGATAATGCGGTCACCTATTACCTTCCGGCGGGGCGGTGGACGAATTTCTTTACCGGCGAAACCGTCTTGGGGCCAAGCTGGGTGACTGAAACGCATGGCTTTATGAGTCTTCCCTTGATGGTGCGACCCAATTCCGTCATAGCGATAGGCGGTCAGGAGAATCGCCCAGACTATGACTATGGCGAAAGTGTCACCTTGCAGGTGTATGAGCTCGAGGATGGTAGACATGCCTCGGTGGCAATACCCTCGGTGAGAGGCGAAAACCAGACAACGTTTACAGTGCGACGCGAAGGCCGGACAATTAACGTGGAACGATATGGAAAATCCAAGGCATGGCAGGTGCTACTAGTAGGCATATCGACGATAACATCCGTAGAAGGTGGTACGGCAGAGAATAGTCCCCAAGGTGTACTGGTGACATGCAGGGCCGATACGGACGCCCTGCAAATTTTACTTCCCTGATCCTGATTATTTCCGTTCACCCGCAGTTTTGCGATGGCAGCTTGCCTTTGCATTCTTCTCCTTCTTGCGGCGGGGCGGCGCACATCCCAAGAGGGAATGCGCCGTCCCACTCAAGGTGCCTGGATTGACCTGGCTTGAGAGCATTCGGAAATTTATTGTCTTATCTGCCGGTAGGCTGAAGCCCATGGCTCAGAATACAAAATCCGCTGCCCTAAAGGGTGCTGCGCGAAAGCGGACTGAACACCAATCTACGTTTAGGAAGAAGGCCCGCATGAGCGATTTCCACGGCCTCCCGACTGGTATTCTGGAAAATGACACTCTCCGGCTCGAATATCTGACAACAGCTGGCCCACGCATCGTGCGGATATCGCCGCGAGGTTTGCCAAACCTGTTGGCGGAACTGCCGGAGGCAACCCTCGAGACCCCACTTGGAATCTACCATTTTCGCGGCGGGCACCGGTTATGGTGTGCGCCCGAATCCTTGCCCGGCACCTATACTCCTGACAATGACGGCTTGAAAGTGGAAGAATTCCAGGACGGCGTGCGCCTGACCGGTCCGTCCGAACCATTCACTGGTATTTTAAAAATGATTGAAATCCGTCTCTCCCCAGACCGGGCGGCGGTAACACTACAACACGAACTACGCAATACCGGGCATGGATCGGTAGATCTGGCCCCTTGGGCTCTGACGATGCTACGACTGGGCGGGACGGCCATACTTCCGCAGCCTGCCGGAAATGTGGATGCATATGGATTGCTCAACAACCGCATTCTGGTGCTGTGGCCGTACACTCACATCGACGACCCTCGCCTGATCTTGCGCGACGATTTCATCTTGATCCAGGCTATTGCAAGTCCACCACATGCCAAAATTGGTTATTACAATCCTTTCGGCTGGCTGGCTTATTGGCTGGAAGGAGTACTTTTCCGCAAGACCTTTACTGTCAGCGCGAATGCAACTTATCCAGACAGAGGCTGCAATGTGGAAATTTACTTCGACAACAACGTGATCGAGCTGGAGACCCTCGGGCAACTGGGGCGTCTCGGACCTGGCAAATCTTTTTGCCACACCGAGACGTGGGAATTCTACAATGACCCGGATCAACCCTTCGTCCCACCTACCTTGCGGGAACGATTGGAGAAATAGCTTTTCCCTACGTCCAGGCAAGCGTTAAGTCTATTAAAGGATCGATTTATACAGAACTAGTTTAAGGCTTCACCACGATTTTATGGGTTTCCTGGCCGGGGGTGGGATGGTACGTTAACATTTGATCGGATGGATCGATCGCGTAGCTTCCATCCGAGACCTCCACGCGGTAGCCATGGGGATACTGGTAGTCGGGGATGAAGAACTCGGTTGGGGCGCTGATTTGCGGGTCGTGCCGGAATTCGAACTCGAAAACCTTCTTGCGGATGTCGAAACTCATCCGCCGGGGTTCACCGGCAGTGGCGCGCGCGTAGGGACGGACAACCGCCTGCAGGGCACGCCCGCCCGAGTTGATATCGCCAGGATCCTTCTGCTGGTCGCGGCTGAAGATGGACAGGTCCTCATCGTTCCACTGGTCGCCGCGCGCATTGGAATTGTCGGCAGTGTAATTCCAGATGGTGTAGTTCAGGAGAGTATCGTCCATAATCTTCAAGCTGCGATCCATGGCGCGCACCTGGGTTTTGAAGTTCCCGGTGCGGAAGGCTTTCTTCTTCTGCATATCAAAGGGGATGCCGATCTCCCCAATCAGGGTGGGAACTCCACCCAACCTTTCCCGGGCGGATTTCTTGAAACTTTCCAGTTGCTGGTTATAGGATTGGCGGATGCGGCGTGCTCCGAAGATAACCTTCCCCTTGATAAAATCGACCCCCATCCAAGGTTGGAAATCTTTCATAAATAACACCATGCCGTCGTACCAATGCGGCGACGAGACGATACGTGCAGCATTCCCGGGGCCCCAGGCAGGCGGAAGCCGGCTGGGTTCCGTCTCGACGAAGATGAGCACATCGGGGATCTCCTCCCGGATGGCAGCGGCATAACGATCGACGAACGGGACCAGGTAGTCCCGGTCGAAATCCACCGCATGTCCGTTAACGCTGGCGAAGTAATCCGGTTTCAGGAGTCGCGGCGCACCGGATGCATCCACATCCCAAACGCCGTTCGTCTTCCAGATGCATTCCCGCCCGGGCAGCCAGAGGCGGCGTTTTTTCCGGATTAAAGGCCTTCGTTTCGATCAATTTGGCTCCGGACGGGCGCATTTCCCAGATATCAACATCCTGCGGATAGCCTGATCCAAGCAGAATGGACTGGAAGGGGCTGGGGCTGGCACCGATCTTGAAAGGCGAGGAGAACTGGTTCAGGTCACGCACGCCAATCCAGCCGGCGGAGGGTTCGTTCAGGCTGTCATAGCCGACCACATTGGGCATATCCTTCAACCGACGCGCTACTTGCTGCATGGCGGCGATGTAATGCCCTTGGAGATAGTCCTGGATCGGCTGGCCATCGACTTTGGTTTGCGGGGCGAAATCATTCCCGGCGAAGAACAAGGTGAACAGAGTAGCGGAGGCCAACTTGGCGGCGTTGGATGGCCAGACCATGCGCGGGAATGGGTCGCCGTGTTCCTGGTGAAGGATGGCGGCGCCCGTGTCGTGGAAACTGGTCAGATCCATGCCGGCGGCTTCGAAGGTCCAGCCGGGGGCGCCATCGCCGCCTGAGAAGCGGCTCCAGACATCCTGGTGAGGGTCAATGAACATGGAAATGCCGTAGTCGCCGGCTTTTCTGACAACCTCATGCAGGTAATCGAGATATTCCAGGTCATAGATGCCCGGCCCGGCGTGCTCGACGGCCTCCCACGGGGCGAGGAGGCGCAGGAAGGTGAGGCCCCAATGGCGCAGGCGGTTGAAATGCTCGCCAGCCTGGTCGAGCGGGAAAGGCCGGCCGACGAAAGAGACCCGGCGGTGATCGTAAAATCCAGCCTTATTCCAGGTGGCACCATTGGGAGTGAAGGGCACCTTGGTGCTGCCGCCCAGGTTGACGCCGCGCAGCAGCAGGCTGCGGCCGTGTTCGTCCTTGAACCAGATTCCATCGGTAGTGATCATGATGCTCCTTGATGTTGTTTTCAGTATTTCACGAAAAGCCCAGGAGTGGCGATATTCCTGCACAGACGGCAGGACTGCGCAGTCGCATCAAGCCGAACGACTGAAGTCGTTACTACGGGTTGATGCTCTACTGGTGATGGATGGAAAATCGATAGGAAATCTTTTTTACACCAGATTTATCACTGCCGCGCCGACAAATTGGCCGTGCCGCAGTTGCTCCAGCGCCTGGCCGGCCTGCTCCAGCGGGAAAACCTTCACGTCTGTCTTGACGGGCACCTGCGGGGCGAGCGCCAGGAATTCCTCGCCATCCCGGCGGGTCAGGTTGGCCACCGAGCGGACAACACGCTCCTCCCAAAGCAGGGAGTACGGGAACGCGGGGATATCGCTCATGTGGATCCCACCGCAAACGACCACGCCACCCTTGTGGGTGGCCCGGAGGGCAGATACCACCAGCGGGCCAACCGGGGCGAAGATCAAGGCCGCGTCCAGCTTTTCAGGTGGCATTTGGCTGGAATCCCCGGCCCAGTCCGCGCCCTGGCGCAGGGCGAACTCCTGGGCGGCGGTGTCACCGGGACGGGTGAAAGCGTACACTTTCTTCCCGGCATGTTTGGCCACCTGGGTGATAATATGCGCGGCTGCACCGAAGCCGTAAATCCCGAGTGATTCTACATTATCTCCGGCCATGCGGTAGGTGCGGTAGCCGATCAGGCCGGCGCACAGGAGGGGGGCTGCTTCCACGTCAGAATAGGCAGCCGGCAGGGGGAAGCAGAAACGCTCATCGGCGAGGCAATACTCGGCAAAGCCGCCGTCGACGTGGTAGCCGGTAAATATAGGGTGGTCGCACAGGTTTTCCTGTCCGCGAGCGCAATAGCGGCAGGTGCCATCGGTGGCGCCCAGCCAGGGAACCCCAATCCGGTCTCCGGCACGGAAACGTTGTGCTCCCGGCCCGGATAGCGCGACCGTTCCGACGATCTGATGCCCCAGTACCAGAGGCAGTTTCGGTTCGGTCAGTTCGCCATCCAAGATATGCAGGTCGGTGTGGCAGACCCCGCAGGCGTGCACCTTGAGCAACACCTGTCCCGGCCCCGGCGTTGGTACGGGCAGTTCGACCAGGTGCAGGGGGGTGTGAGGGGCGTCGAGCAGCATAGCGCGCATGGTTTGCATTTTTATCTCCTTATGGTAAGGGCAGGGATGGCGTCACGTTCCGACCGTTCAGCCAGGCTGTCAGGAGTGGGAATGGATCCACTTTTGTAAAGGGAGGGTCAGGACTTGAAATCTCGAAATGGACATGCGGTGTAGTAAAGCGGGCATCGCCGGTATTCCCGACCAGGCCCAGCAACTGCCCCGCGGCCACCCATACTCCGGGCCGGATACCCCTGGCGATGGCGGAAAGGTGTGCGCCGTAATAGTGCATCCCGTCATCGCCGAGGATGCGAACGGATAGGCCACCGGCGGCGGAGGCAACATTGGTGGCAGGATCCCATGTATCCACGGTGGAAACCTCGTCCACCGTGCCGTTCGTTACCGCGACAAATTTCGTCCCGAGCGGAGCAAAGATGTCCGTCGCGGGGTATGGATGCCCGCCGGGTGAGAAACCGGCCAATTCGGGCGGCTGGATGGGGAAAACGTAGGGAAACAAGTCGGGAGTACCAGTTGGAGTCCCGGTAGGCAGGCTGGTCGGCGTCTGAGTGGGCATACCGGTGAACGTTGCAGTAGGAGCGATGGTATTTGCAGGGGATAAAGTCAGTGTTGGAGTGGGAGGAAGTGGCGAGGATGTAAAAGTTGGCGGCTGGGTCGGGGTAGGTAACGCCATCGCCGGCGCGGCAACTGCTCCAAGGTCGCAGGCGATCAACATAAAGGGCAGGATCAGTAGAAAACACCGTTTCATGGATTGATTCTCAAGGATCCGGGAGAGGCGGGGTGACATTGTGATCGTCCCTCCAGGCCTGGAGGTATGGGAATGGATCCACCTGGCCCCGGCGGGTTTTCCAATCATTGGGAGACGTGGGGCGCGAAATACCGAAGTGAAGATGGGATAGAGTAGTGCGGGCGTCACCGGTGTTTCCGACCAGGCCAAGCAACTGCCCGGCATTCACCCGGACGCCCGGTGCAATCCCGGCGGCGATGGCGGACAGGTGCGAGCCATAGTAGCGTAACCCGTCGTCGCCGATGATGGCGATAGACAGGCCGCCGCGCAGGGCCGGGTCGTCGTGGTTTGGATCCCAGAGGTCTTTATAAGAGACGAAGTCCACAACACTGTCCGTCACGGCAACAAACTTCGTACCGACCACGGCAAAGATATCCGTCGCCGGATAACCGTGACTGGCAGTGCCCTCGGCAAAGCCGGCGGCCGAGGCTGGCTGGAGGGGAAAAACATGGATGAACGAGACCTGTGTCTCCGTGGCTGTCTCAGAGGGTGTATCGGTGGACATTTTGGTGGGAAGGAAGGTACCCGTTGGAGAGGAAGTCAAAGTGGGAGGCAAGCTGGAAGGCGTGAACGTGGGAGATTGCGGGTAAGGTGTAGGGATCAAAACTACCGGAGTGGCTGGCATGGCCGGCACAGCACAGGCGACCAGCAGGAACCCGAGGAGCAAAAAAAAGCTTCTCCGCATGGCGACCTATCTTTTCTTGAGCAGTTCTTCCAGGTCGGGGATATCCTGCGCAGCCCGGCGCAGGATGTCGAAGGAGGCCTGCACCAGGAGTTCAAGGCGGGCGACCGGGATCTCTTCCCCAGAATTGGCTTCTTCGAGCACCTTGACGATGTTGCCGCGCAGCCCGCTGGCGCGGCGGGCCCAATGGGAATCCACCGAAAGGCGTTCCAGGCGGGAGACGAGCAGGCGCAGGAGCTGGATGGTATCGAATTGCGCGGAAGTCACACGCGTATTATACCGTGGGAATACTGCGCAAATATCTGCCGGAGACTTCGACCTCCGGCGGATGCTCTCTGCTACTCTCTTTTCAGGATTTCATTCGTCGTGGAGATGAGTTTATCACGCATGGCATACCCATTCACGCCGGCTTCTTCCATGCCGAGCAAGACGCCCCCCACAACCGGAGGAACGGTCAGGCGGACGAATTGGGCGTGCGGAGCAGTTTTTCGGATGGTCGTGCGAAGCGCCTTGTCCATGATGGGAGAATCGCCGTGCAGGCTGCCGATCAGAACCACTTCGAATTGCTCCTTTTGGATCCCAAGCTGGTTGATCACGCCGACTGCCATCTTCCCCAATTCATGACCGGCCCAGCGCATGACTGCCAGGGCCTCCGGGTCGCCCTGCCGGGCGGTTTCGAAGACCTTCAGCACTAGGGCTGATTCGAAAGGAAAGCGTTGCAGGTATACTCCTTCGACCAGATCGTCCAGATCAGCAGCCCCGGTGTATTCCAGAAAAACCTGTGTGAGAGCAGTTGCCGGTCCACGCTTGAGCCATTCGAAGGCCACCGCCTGCATGGCCCGGGCCACGATATCAAAGCCACCCGCATATTCCCCTGACCAGTATCCGCCGCCGCCGATGGCGCGCCCCTGGTGCTTGTGATCCTTGCTCCAGCCGCGCGCGTTACAACCCGAGCCGGCCACCAACGACACACCCCACCCCTGGGATGCTCCGGCCAGAATCCCAAGCGTGGCGTCGTTGACGATCTCCAGCGGACAGGTCAGCCCGAGCGGACAGATGGCGTTCAAGTGATCCTGGCGCTCGGATGGCCAATCATAGCCGCCGATGCCCAGGCCGGCTCCGGTGATTTGATCGATCTTGATTTTGGCTTGCCGCATTGCACAACCGGTGACATCCAGGAGGACGCGCGTCAAACCGTCATAGCCGACGCTTTCCCAATTGCCAGGCCCACCCGTGGCGAAGCCCAAGGCCTGGCCGGTCTCATCTGCGATCAAGGCGTGGGTCTTGGTTCCGCCCACATCAATACCAAGGAAATATTTCATCAATAATGGTCTCCATAAGGATTATTTGTGTTTTATGATGTATTGACTCAATAGGTAGAGGAGGGTGGGGGGTGTACACCCCCCGTTCTCCAAGTTATTGAAAAGTTACCATTTGAACAAGTAGTCACGCTGTACGCATGAGTTCGCGCAGGGGACGGTACCCAATCACCTGGATACCTTGATCCTTGATGAACTTCTTCAATTTGCGGATCCATGAAGGTCCGATAGTTGGCCACCCGGCTGGGCCAGTCCTCGGGAGAAATGGCGCGCAGTTCGGGTGTATCCATGGATGGGTGGAGCAGGAGATGGGTTACGCCGGCCGGGAGTTCGCCCAGCATTTTCCTGGCAATATCCAATTGCCCTTCAGGCTGGTCGAGCGGCATCATCGCCATCCCGTCCACCAGCGGCATGCCCTGTTCCTCCACTTGTGCGATAAAAGCGGCAAACCCAGTCGCGGCTTCGGGATCCATACCCATGTAGGTGAAAAGCTCCGGGTTGGCACGCGGGATCATGACCGGCACGTGCGCCTGGACAGCCGTTTGTATGTAGGCCTGGATGAACTTGGGATGCATGACAGTGCCCATGTGGCTGTCCACATGAGTGACGTCCACCCCCCATTCGAGGGCTTTGCGAACTTGGAGCTGGAGTTCTGTTGCAACCGCCTCGGGGGTGGCATGTTCCTGGGTCTCCTGGGAAGTCTGCCAGAGAAAGCCATCCTTATCCATCAGGCCGGAGGCCGGGTCAAGTGTGGACAAGGCCGACCAGCGGTAGCTATCACACTCGGCGGTGATGGTGGCATGCACGCCCATATCCACGCCAGGATGCGTCCGGCAGTACTCGGCGGCCGGTTTGGCCCACGGACAGGGCATCATGATGGCCCCGGAGGAAATGGCCTCATTTTCCCACAGGTCGATAAAGGCCGAGAGGGAGGCCTGGCACATGCCGATATCGTCTGTATGCAAGATGACCACTTTGTCTGTGTTGGAAAAGCCCAGCTTTTTTAGGACAGGATTCGGTTGCATGGTTCCACCTATTTGAAGAATTGGGGCAGGTAGGGTCGATTGGTTTCCAGCAAATCATCCAAGACAGCCTGGATTTTATCCGCTTTCGGGCCGAGCGGATGGACAAGCAAGGCCTGGTAGGCGGCCTCCCGGTCACCATGAACAGCGGCTTCGACGGTCAGCAGCTCGTAGGCTTTGACGTGGGCCAGCAGACCGAAGCAGGCCGGCGGCAAAGGTTCGGCCGGGAGCGGGTGGATGCCCTTTCTGTCCACCCTGGCGGGCATTTCCAGCACCCAATCGGCCGGCCAGCCAGGAACGGCGCCGTTATGGCGTACATTGACCACATGCGTTTCGCCCATATCGTTATAGTGGGCGTTGAGCAGTTGCGTTGCCACGGTGGAATAATAGGCGCCGCCGCGCAGCATCAGGTCAGCGGGCGGTTCTTTAAGACCAGGGTCTGCATATTCTTTCAGGAGATTCTTTTCGATCTCGATGACCTCCTCGCCACGGGAGGGCGGCCAGTGCTTCTGTGAATCCAACTTATGGTCGGTGTAATAATAGTATTGCAGGTAATAGTTCGGGATCATGCCAAGCAACTCGACCATGCGCGGGTCCCACTCGGGTTCGGCTTCCGCCTTGAGTTTGGCGATATAGGCGGTCAGCACTTGCGGCCAGACATCTTCCCCGTCCACGGTGAAGCCGCGATGCCAGGACAGGTGGTTCAGGCCAAGCGTGTTCAGGCCAGTGTGCTCCAGCGGGATTTCCTTGCCGGTGGATTGCTCCAATTCCTTGACGAGCTGCATCTTCATCCCAATCGGAGCATTACAGACGCCGACGGAGGGGACCGCCGGAGCGTAACGTTGGAGCGCCTCGGTCACCAAGCCGGACGGATTGGTAAAGTTGACCAGCATGGCGCCCGGCGCCAGTTCTTGCATATCCTTTGCGAGTTTCAGCAACACCGGGATGGTGCGCAGGGCCTTGGCCATCCCACCAACGCCGGTGGTCTCCTGGCCGATCAGGCCATGCCGCAGCCCAAGATATTCGTCCGCAACCCGGGCCGGCATGTGGCCGACGCGGATTTGTGTAGTGACGTAAGCGGCGCTTTCAACGGCGAGGCGTTGGTCGGTGGTCAATACCACCTTGAAGGGGTTACCCCTGGCCGCGACCATGCGCCGGGCAAACCCGCCGACAATCTCCAGCCGTTGGGCGTCTATATCCATCAACCAGAGCTCGGTCAGGGGCAGGCTCTTGATCCGGTCGAGGAACCCATTTACCAGTTCGGGAGTATAAGTGGAACCTCCACCGATGACTGCGATTTTCATAAGGTCAATCCTTTCTCATTCCAGTGAAACTTCCGGCCTGTTCATTCACCCTGTAGATGACAACGTACCCAATGCCCCGGTTCGAGGATAGTCTGCTCTGGCATCATTTGGTGGCAGACGTCCATTATCTTCGGACAGCGGGCGGCGAACGGGCAACCGGGCGGCGGGTCGATCAGGGATGGGACCTCACCGCGTGCCCGGGCGGCCTGGTCTGTCCGCAGGCCGGATCGCGGGTCGGGGACGGCGGAAAGCAGGAGCCGGGTATAGGGATGTGCGGCGGATGCCATGATCACCTCGCTTTCCCCACCCTCCACCATATGCCCGGCATACATGACCATGATCTGGTCGCCGATATAACGGGCGGATGCCAGGTCGTGAGTAATGTAGACGTAAGAGATGCCACGTTCTTCCTTGAGGCGCTCGATCAGGTTGAGTACGCCCATGCGGATAGAGACGTCCAGCATGGAGATCGGTTCGTCGGCCAGGATCAGCTCCGGATCGACGGCCAGGGCACGTGCGATGGCCACACGCTGGCGTTGCCCGCCGGAAAGCTGGTGCGGGTAGCGGCTGGCGATCTCCGCGGAGGGTTTGAGTTCCACGGTTTCGAGTAAATCGCAGACCCGATCGTGGATTTCCTGCCGCCCGGAGACTTTTTTGTGAATGATGAGCGGCCGCGCCAGATGGTGTTCGATGGTGTGGACCGCATTCAAGGAGGCGAACGGATCCTGGAAGATTAGTTGAACCTTCCGGCGATATTCCATCGAAGCCTGGCGGGGCTCGGCCTTCAGGATATCCTGGCCTTCGAAAAGGATCTCCCCATGCGTTACGGGGATTAAGCGGGCGATCATGCGGATAGTGGTCGTCTTTCCGCTGCCCGATTCGCCTACCAAGGCAACCACCTGGCCGCGCTGAACGGTAAACGAGGCATCTTCAACCGCATGTACCTGCCTGGGGCGGTAGAAGACTCCGACCGGGAAATGTTTGGTCATCCCACGCACATCCAAGATGGGGCTGATGTCAGGATTTAAAGGTTTCATGGTGGTTCTTAATTTATGGTGTCGAATAAATGACAGGCAACCGAGTGGTTGGATGAGATGGCTCTGGTCAATGGAGCGACCCTTGAGCAGGCCGGCATGGCTTTGGAGCAGCGCGGATGGAAACGGCACCCGGTCGGCGGGGCAACCAGATCAGGTGGGGAGCCGGGGATGCCGGTCAATTTATGCCTGGCGCCACTGATGGATGGAAAGGAATTCATCAATCCCAGTGTATAAGGGTGCATCGGGAATTCAAGCAACTCACGCGCCGGGGCGCGCTCAACGATCTCGCCGGCATACATGATGGCGATATTGTCTGAAATCTCCACGAGCAGGGAAAGGTCGTGGGTGATGAAGAGAATGGAGAATCCCAGTTTCTCCCTCAGGCTGGCGATCTGCTGAAGGATGTCCTTCTGGACCACCACGTCGAGTGCGGTGGTGGGCTCATCCATGATCAGCAGGGGTGGATCCAGGGCCAATGCGATGGCGATGACGGCGCGCTGGCGCATCCCGCCCGACAACTGGTGTGGATAAGAATCCAAGCGTTGGGGTTCAATCCCGACCAGGTCGAAAAGGGACACGGCGCGTTCATTTGCCTCGGATTTCGATAAGCCGTGGTGTCGCATTACGTCAGTAATCTGATCGCGGATTTTCATGACCGGGTTAAGCGCATTCATGGCGCTCTGGAAGACGATGGAGATCTTGCACCAGCGAAATTGGCCCAATTCCGTATCATTCATTTCCATGATATCCTGGCCGTCGAAAATGGCCTGCCCGCCGGTGATCAACGCCGGGGGATGCAGGATGCGCAGGATGGCATGGGCAATGGTGGATTTGCCACTGCCAGATTCACCCGCCAGACCAACAACTTCTCCCGGTTGGATGGCGAAGGAAACCCCATCGACCGCTTTGACCGGTCCGCGTGCGGTCAGGTAAGCCACATGCAGATCCCGGATGTCCAGCAGCGGGCTTTCAGGCGAGAGGTTCTTTGATAACAGGGGTTGACCGGTTTGAGCCGATGTGGAATTTTCTGAGGACACGGGTGATCTCTTTCTCGCTTCTTAATCTTGGATTGGTTACCTCATCCATGGCATAGATCAACATGGTCGTGGCGAACGAAACCAGGGCAATGCACAAGCCGGGGGGCAGGAAGGTCCACCAGGCCTCCTGCAGCAGGGCAGAACTGTTCGAGGCCCAATAGAGCATGGTACCCCAGGAGACGATGTTGACATTTTCGAAACCCAGGAAGGCCAGCCCGGCGTCCGCACCGATGGTGTAGATGACTGCCCCGAACAGGGACGACATGACCAGGGAGAGCATATTAGGAAGAATTTCCGAAAAGACGATGCGTGAGACTCCTTCTCCACTGACAACAGAGGCAGAGACGAAATCCTTTTCGCGCAGACATAGCATTTGGGAACGGAAAACGCGCGCCGGCCAGGCCCAGCCGGTGAATGTCAACACCAACATGACAGTTATCATGCCTTGTGGCAAAAAAGATGCCAGGGCAATCAAAAGCGGCAGGCCGGGGATGAGCAGGAACACGTTGGTAAACATATTCAGTACGCCATCCACCACACCGGGGATATACCCCGAGATCATTCCTACCACCAACCCCAAGATGGTGCTTAGGATCCCGACCGAGAAGCCGATCAGGAGCGAGATGCGGGACCCCCAGACAAGCTGGGTGAACACGTCCTGGCCCTGGCCGGTTGTTCCGAACCAGTGTTCACTGGTGGGGGGCTGGTTGGGCAGGCCGACATATTTATTTGGATTATTGGGGGCAATCAACGGGGCGAAAAGCGCCATCAAAATGAAAAAGGCCATGATAACCAGGCCGATGACTGCCTTGGGCTGGGTGACCATCCGGCGCAGGAAATCCAATTGCGTGGAGACCGGCTTGCCGTGGCCGGCTGGCCGGGATTCTTCATTTTCGGGTTCGCAGGGGAGGACTTTGGCGTTTGGGTTCATATTCGTTTTCCCATGGGATCAGCTTACCCGGACGCGTGGATCGAGTTGGACGTACAGGATATCCACCAGGAAATTGGCTATCAGGACCGCCAGTGTGATCATCAGAAAGAGGGCTTGCATGAGAGGATAGTCGAGCGTGGTGACGGATCGAACCAGGTAGAAACCCAGCCCTGGATACGAGAAAACCATCTCGGTAAGAAGCTGGCCTGCTAAAATAAAGCCGATCGACATCCCGAACTGGGTAATATTTGGCAGGATGGCGTTGCGCATGGCATACCTGAACATGACGGCGCGCTGTGAGAGGCCCTTGGCTTCGGCCATGGTGATGTAATCCTCGTTCAATACCGCGATCATGGTGCTGCGCATACCCATCATCCAACCGCCAACCGAAACCAGTATGATGGTTCCGGCAGGCAGGACCATATGCTGCAAGACACTGCCGATATATTCCCAGGTGAAGCCGGGAGACAGGTAATCGGAATAGGCATGGGACATTGGGAACCAGCCCAGTTTATATCCCATGAAATAAAGGGCCACCATAGCCAACCAGAAATAGGGGAAGGAACCGATAAAACCAGTCAGGCCGGGCAGCGTCGAATCCATTACGCCACTACGTCGCCAGGCGATAACGACGCCCAGCGCGGTGCCCAAGACGAAACTGATCACCAGGGTTACCACACCCAGCAGGACCGTCCACATAAAACTGGTGGCAATGATCGTGGAAACCTTGGCTGGATAGGAAGAGATGGAGATGCCAAAGTCGCCGCGCAGGGCGTGAGAGAGGTACATGAAATATTGGTTCAGGATTGGACCAGAAGTGAAGCCATAGGCCTGCTTGATGGCCTCGATTTCATCCGGCCTGAGCCGTCCGTGCAGGCGGCCCATGAGCGCCGTTACCGGATCGCCGGGCATGGTACGTGGCAGGATAAAGTTGAGGGTCAGGGATGCCCAGGCTGCCAGCAGGTACAGGCCGATCTGCCTGATAATATATCTCATGAGACGCGCTCCAGGGAAGCTGGAATAGGGGGTGGCCAGGGTTATCCATTCTTACCAGGGTAATCCTGGCCAAGGAGAAGGGTTATTTAGGTGTGAGAGTGGTCAGGACAATCAGCGGGGTTGCGTATGGCGAGCCGGTATACGGCACACCTGGTGCATATGGATCATCCGCTGTCGGGAACCCGTTGAATCGTTTCGTGTTGAACTCGTACCAGTCCGGCCCAGGGAAGAGAGGGATAGCAGGTGCTTCGTTCACAAACAGTGTCTCCACCTGGCCCATGATTTGCTTTTGTTGGGTAATATCGGAGGTCTGGGCAAACTGTGCCAGGAGGTTATCCGCATCGGGGCTGACATAGCGGAGGAAGTTTTCGCTGGCAGATTGACCGGCTGGTTGGACGGTCAGCTGACTCATCTGCCCGCGATAGAGATTGTAGGGTGTAGGACCGCCGGAACCGAACCCGAACGCCCACTGGAACTGGCCCTTGGCAACCGTGTCGGTCCAGGTGCTCTCTTCAGGGGTCTGCACGCTAACCTGGATGCCCAGGTCATTCATGTTTTGCGACAGATGATCTGGGCGGCTGAGATCCAGTCGGTCCAGCCGGACGGGACGATCAAATCGTACTTCATCGGCTTGCCATCCTGGTCAAGGCGGGTACCATCCACGCCGCGCTTCAAGCCGGCTGCATCCAGCATATTGTTGGCGGTGGCGACATCATAATTCGTCCAGGTTCCGGCTGCCACGGCCGCCGGATCCTTCCAGACAGAATAGGTATCGCCGAGACCAGTAGCATCGGCAGGCGGGATATAGTTGTACTCGGCCGTCTGGACGATCATCTTGCGGTTGATGCCCATGCTGATAGCTTTACGGACATCCGGGTTGTCGAACGGCTTGATGAAGAGGTTGATGTACAGGAAAGCGCAATCTCCGCCGATGAAGTAATAGTGAAAATCAGTGGGATCTTTGGCAACATAGGTCTTTTCGATATCCGGGACGAAGTTGCCGGCCCAGTCCAATTCACCATTTGCGAGAGCCAGGTTGGCGGCATCGTTATCGGCGAAGGCGGGGAACCGGATACCCTGGAAAGCCGGCTTGCCGGGCTGCCAGTAGTAGGGATTCTTTTCCAGGATGTAGATCTGGATTGTCGAACTTGGTTACCTGGGTGAAGGGGCCGGTCGCGACCGGGTTGTCATTGGTCCATGTCAGAGGATCCTTGACATCCTTCCAGATATGCTCGGGGACGATGAGCTGGTTCGGCCAGGTCGTACAAGGCTATGGTGTAGACCGTATTGAATTTAAATTCGACCGTGGACGTGTCCGGAGCGGTTACACTATCGATATATTCCCGCAAAACATTGGCCCCCGTTCCAATCAAGGCAGCGTTGTTCTTCATCAGGTCAAAGGTATAGACCACATCCTGGGCCGTAAATGGCTGGCCGTCTGACCACTTGACGTTTGGGCGGATCGTGAATGTCAACAGGGTGTTGTCTGCATTCCAGGAATACCCGGTGGCCAGCCATGGCACCAACTTGCCGGCAGACTTGTTGTAGATCATCATCGGCTCGTAAATGGCAGAGCCGGTCGAACCAAGCGGGCTGGCCGAGAAGGGGTTGAAAGTTGCGCACCCAGGTAGGCACCTGTTCGTAATTGATGGTCAGGTAGGCTCCACTGCCGGCGGATGTTTTGGATCCACAGGATGCCAGGAGCATGCTGCTGATGACAAGCAGGCTGATGATAAACCATACGTTTTTTGATTTCATATTCTTCCTCCAGATAATGAAAAAGGATGGACTTGAAACCTTGCAGACAAAAAAGTAGTCGGGTCACCTCCTTGTTGGATCATGAAGAGCAACCGCACGATTGGCGGATAATCAATTCGGTAGGGAGAACGAGCCGTGGTTCCACCTCTTCGCTGCGGATCAAACGGAGCAATTGCCGGACGGCCGCCTGTCCAACCTGTTCGATGGGAGCGCGCACGGTGGTCAGAGGCGGAGTCAGGATGCGGGCAAAAAGGGAGTTGTCAAAGCCGGCCACGGCGACATCCTCAGGAATATCCCGGCCAGCTTCCCGCAATGCTTGAATGACCCCGACGGCATTGTCATCATCGCCGGTGAAGATGGCATCGAATTCCAGACCATTGGCGATCAATTGTGCCACGGCTGCGTGGGCCTGATTTGGCTCGAATCCGCCGCGGGCGACCAGGCAGTGATCGAAGGGCAGGTTGTGTTTTTTAAGCGACTGGCGATACCCTTTTTCACGCTGCTCGGAATCTTCATTGTCCGCCGGGCCTTGCAGAAACACAACCCGCCGACAGCCGTGGACCTCGATCAAATGATCGACGATTTTTTGGGTACCGGCCTGGTTTTCGATGGTAATGACAGGGATTGCCAGGTCCTTGGGAGGGGACTGATGCAGCAAAACAACCGGGAAGTCGATTTCGTGCAAGCGGGTCAGCTCGGCAGCATCCAGGGCTTCTGTGAATACCAATAGCCCGTCGGTGTTATGTTCACCCAGGGCGCGCCGGGAGACGATTCCTGACATGGATGTTATGGTCGAGTGGATGAGCAGGTCAAATCCGGCCTGGCTGGCAGACTGCCTCGATGCCGCGCAACATGGGGGTGTAAAAATCCCCCCCAATATCCAGAAGTAACAGGCCAATGGTGTTCGTCCGCCGGCTGGCCAGGGTACGGGCGGCCGAGTGGGGGGTGTAGTTCAAGGCTGCGACGGTTTCCCGGACGCGTTCGGGCGGTCTCTTCTTCCACCGGGACGGTATTGTTCAATACCCGGCTGACAGTTGAGATGGAGACGCCGGCCTGTTTGGCAACGTCGGAGATGGTGGCTCTGGAAGACATGTTTGGTTTCCTTTGAAAGCGTTTTCAGAAAGCGCTTTCATAGTATATAAAAGAATTCTTCTTTTGTCAAGTGAGTTGGCGATATAATCAACGGGATGTCTGACCTGTCGAAAATTTCCTTGGCCGAGAAGCTCAAGTCATTGGGCGTGAAACAGGGCACGGCGGACCTTCAAAAGGCCGAGCCTGCCCACAGTATGAGATTGATAAAGTGGTAGCGGGAACTACCGCCAACCCTTGCCGGAGAGACTTTTGTGGCTGAACAAACTTTTGGAGCGGAGTACCGGCATGGGCAGGCTGCCATCCGGCCGGAGGTGCCGTTGGATGTGCTGGCGGCCTGGGCACGCGAGCCGCGTTTCCTGGAACTGCCGCTTGAATCCTACGCTTTCCTGGATACCGAGACCAGCGGCCTGGCGGGCGGTACAGGCACATATGCCTTCCTGGTGGGCGTGGGCCGTTTCATGGAGGGTGCATTCCACCTGGAGCAATTCTTCATGCGTGACCCGGCCGAGGAAGCCGCCATGCTGGAAGCCTTGGCCGAATTCCTTGCTCCGACGCAGGCGCTGGTCACTTTCAATGGCAAGGCATTTGATGCGCCCTTGCTCATTACACGTTATTCGTTACATAACATCCCGCTGCCTTTCAAGGATTATGCCCATCTGGATTTGCTGCCGCTGGCCCGGCGCCTGTGGCGTGACCGGCTGCCCAGCCGTGCCCTGAAGTATCTCGAAGAGAACGTCCTGTCTGCGCCGCGCACCATCGAAGAAGTGCCCGGCTATGAAATCCCCTATCTTTACTTTGATTACCTGCGCAGCCGGGATGCCCGTCCATTGAAAGGCGTGTTCTACCACAATGCCATGGATGTGGTGGCGATGGCGGCGCTGCTTTCGCACGTGGCAACCATGCTGGCAGACCCGTTCGGCGAGATGGTCGAACACGGCCTGGATGTGGTGGCGCTGGCGAAGCTATACGAAGACCTGGGCCAATGGGATACTGCGGCGCGGCTTTTCGAACGCGGCCTGGAGATGGAATTGCCCGAGGCGGATTTCTGGCTGGCCATCCAACGGCTGGCGCGCCTGCAGAAACGCCGGGGAGACCTGGAGACGGCTGTCCGCATGTGGGAACGCGCGGCGGGCCAGGGCCACGTCTATGCCCATGTGGAACTGGCCAAGTATCACGAACACCAGCGGCGCGACTATGCCGAAGCGATGAAATGGACGCACAGCGCCGTGGAACTGGTCAGCACGCTCGACATCCCGCGTTATATTTATAACCACTGGATGGAAGAATTGAAACACCGTGAGGAAAGGCTGGACGAAAAGATCCAGAAGCGATCCGGATACCGGTTCAAAGGAGAGCATGTTCATAATGAAATCAGGCACACAAAGAATCATTCCAGGATTCGTATTGAGTACCCTGCTGGCCACCGTGCTGGCTTGTGGGAGCACGCCCACACCGCCCACCGGCAACCGCCACTGCCAACCTGCCCCCAACGCAGACCAGCCTGCCCACGCAGACGTCCCATCCCGCTCTATCAGTTGGTGACCCTGGCATCCACTCCCCGTAATGAGACGGGCGTGGCGCCAGCGCCGGTGTATACGCTGAAGGCACAAATCCCCGTCTTGCAGGGAAGCGACGATCCGCGTGTAACGAATTTCAATAACGAGATGACCCTGCTTACGCAGGAAGAGATTGCAAAATTCAAAGACAATGCGGCAGAAGTCCAGGTCCCGCCTGGTTCATCAGGCAGCACCTATGATCAGCAATATAAGCTTCTTTCTCCTCCCGGCAACCTGATCAGCCTGCAATTCCAGATCAAGATCTTCATATACCAAACGTCCCGCCCCAAAACCCACAGCCGGACGGTCAATTATGACCTGGAGGCCGGCGCGGATGTGACGATGGAACAACTTTTCCTGCCAGGCTCCGATTATCTCACAAGGATTGCCAATTACTGCATTGCACAGTTGAAAACGCGTCCGATTGATTTTGAGAGCTATTACAATGGCGCCCAACCCACGCTCGGCAAACTATGGGAATTGGAATATCACACCAGACGGTCTGCAGATCACCTTTGCCGAAAACCAGGTGGCTGCCGCGGAACAGGAAGTGGTCGTTCCGTATGCAGAGCTTCAAGCTGTCATCGACCCGCATGGAGCGCTGGCGGGATTCCTGCCGTAAGAGCAGTTTACAGGATTTTACCAGCGGCCTATTTCGAATAATATTCCTGGTACAGTTCATCCCGCACGTAGATCAGACCGAATGAGTCGCGATAGACCAGGTGGTAGCCTGTGATCGTTTCGTTGTCTGCATCGCGGTAGAACTGCTGGTTGCGGGCGAAAAGCGCCGGGTCGATGCCGGTCACTTTGGGGTTCAGGTAGTCGCGGATGCGCTGTTCGAGCAGCAACAAGCACATCGAAATGGTTTTGCTGGATGTAACCGTATTCCAGCAGATCGAAATTGGTTTCCGTCACCCAGCCAGGCTTTCCCGGCACGTACATGCGATAATCGTAATAGACATGCAGGTTTGCATCCGGCAGCGGTTCGAGCGCAGCCAGCACCTTGTCGTACCACTGGATACTGGTGCTGTTTTGCTGCCCGGTGCAGGCGGGAATTGAAGGTTTGAACATCGGCGCGCACGAAAAGGACGAATTGGACGAACAGCACCAGCAGCAGGGCCATCCGGGCGAACCATGCCAGGCGGGCAGAGCCTGATCCATTTTCCATTTTTCGGGCAGCAGGATCACCAAACTGGAAATGAGCGGCAGCGCCACCGGCAGCCAATATTGGAATTTAAAGTGGGTCAGGAAGAAAACAGTTACGCTGATCGGAATAAACCAGGCCAGGATCAAGGCATGCAGCAGGCGCTGCGGTCCGCGCCAGGCTCCCCAGATTGCCGCACCCAGGGCAATCAGCAGGAACGGGGCTTCTCCGAAGGATGCGTGAACGTCCGGCCAGGAGGCCAGCAGGCCTTTGGCATAGAAACACGCCATAGCCATTTTCGAGCAGTCCGCCCTGTTTGTACAGAATATATTGATAGGCGGTGCGGGCCCAGTGCGAGAATAAGAATGGATTGGCAATCAGGTAAGCCAGGCCCATCGTCAAAATAAAGGCGACTGCCATCCCGACCAGTTTTTTCCAGGAGGCCTTTTTGAGCAGCAGGCCCAACACAAGGGTCAGGCCCACCGCCAGGAAGAAATATACCCCGACCAGCTTCGTGGCAGTGGCGACTCCGCTCATGATGGCCGCCAGCACGAAATTCCATCCGAAGCGCAAATTGTCCCGTTTCAGGAAGTAGATGGTCAATACGACCAGCAGGAATGTGATCCCATCCGGGTGGTACCAGGAATTGTTCTGCACCACCGCCGGCACACTGAGCAGGAAGGCGAACAGCACCGGCGAGCGGTAACTGCGGAACCCATCCTGCATGTAGACGAGCAACAGCAAAGCCGCCAGCATGGGCAGCACGCTGATGAACTGGCGCAGGATCAGCATGACCAGCGGCATATCACCCAGGCGGCCCAGCCATTGCAGGGGCAGCAACAGCAGGGCAGAGGCGGCGAAGAACGGGAAACCATAATAGTAGTAATCGTAAAAAATAAAATGCCGCAAAGCCAGGTTCAGCGTCGGGGCGGGGGCGATCATCTGGAATATGTAAGGCAGGGGTGCGGCCTCATCCGGCTGGAAGATCTGCACCATGGCCAGGTTCTGCGAAGCGACGGCATTGGGCAGGGCAAACAGAACAAATGCGACCGCTGCCATGAACAACAGCAGGACTGAATATGCGTTTCTGGGTGGATGTCATGAGAATATTATATCCAATGCAGGATTGGGATGAAGTCCTTTAGTTGAACTTCTGCAACGCGTTGAAGATTGCTTTTACACCGAAATCCAGCGCAGCCACCGGGACGCGCTCATCCGCAGCGTGGATGGTGTTGGCAAAATTGAAATCCTTCCGGAAGCTGCAACGGTGTAAAACCGTACGTCTGGATGCCCAGCTTGGAAAGGAAGCGCGCGTCGGTCACACCGGAAACAACAAAGGGCAGCGGGATACCAGCCGGGTCAAAGCTGCGCAGGATATCGCCCAGCATATCGAACAGACCCATGTTCGGGGCGGCCGGACCGGGTTCGGCCCTGACCACTTCGAATTCGACAGCTTCTCCCAGCAGGGAATGCAGCTCGCGGATCATATCTTCAGGCCTGGCGCCCGGAACAAGCCGTCCATCCATCCCCAGGCTGACCTCCCCGGGGATGACGTTGGCCTTGTCGCTGGCCTGCAGCATGGTGGGGCTGACGGTGTTGTGCAGAAGCGGCGAGAACAGGCTGCCCTGCTCGCCGAGCATCTTCAGGATCGAATCGGTCAGGGCCGGGTTGAGCAGTTGCCGTATCACCAAGCCGGAGACACCCCCCAGGTTTTCCGCCATGGCTTCGACCATCATACGCACTGCCGGAGTAACATGGACAGGCAGTTGGTGCGTATCCAGCAGGTGGAGCGCCCGGGCAAGTTTGGCCATTGCCCCTCCGTGAACAGGCATGGAACCATGGCCGGCTGGGCCGGTAAAAGTGGCTTTCAACCAGCAGATCTGTTTCTCCGCGACCATGATGGGATAGAAGCGTTTTCCGCGGATAGACAGGTTGAATCCACCGAACTCGCCAAAGGCATAGCGGACATCCTTGAACAGGTCAGGATGTTCCTTCACCAGATAGCCCACACCGAAATCGCCGCCGTTCTCTTCGTCCGCAACGGCGGCAAAAACGACATCTCCAGGCAGGGGCACTTTTTCGGCTTTGGCTTTCAGGAATGCCGCCAGCAGCATGGCGACGCCGCTCTTCATATCCAGGGCGCCGCGGCCCCAGACGAAACCGTCCACAATCCTGCCTTCAAAGGGAGGCTGTGTCCACTTCTGGCCATGGGTGGTGACCACGTCAACGTGCCCGTAGAGCAGCAGCGGCGAGGCTTTGCCTTCGCCCGCCAGCCGGGCGACCAGGTTAGGACGTTCCGGCGCACGCGCGAAGATGTCCGTCTTGATCCCGGCTTCTTCGAGCAGCCCATTAAGGTATTGGATACAGGCGCGCTCATTGCCGGGCGGGTTGGTGGTATCGAAGCGGATGAGGTTTTGGAGAAGTTCTGCGGGACGGTCATAGATGGGAGTGGATCGATTTGACATGGGGGCCTCGATTGAAGGGTGGGAAATGAAAACGCCACGGAGTTCCTTCTCATGATATAGCAGAAACCGCGTGGCGTCAAAGGGAATTATCGGATATTGGGGGAGAAGAGAGCAGAGAGCGGAGAACAGAGAGAAGTGGGGGAGGAGAAATTATGAAACAACTAGGATCAATTATTGAGGTGTTATTGGGGTGGAGGAGAGTGAAGATTGGAGATTGAGGATTGAGGAATGGGGAGGAAATGAAGGCAGCAGGAGATTCGCCAGTCAAACGGCAAAATGATTTAAAATGACAATGCCATTTCCCTGGGGGGATTGATTGTAGTTCAATGTTTAATTGATGTTGATTTTGTTGGCCTGGGGCAGACGACGGAATCGAACGGTCAGCTTACGACGCGTACCGCTGACCCACCTACGGACAGGGGGAAGCCGCATGGCCAAAAGAACAAACGTCAACACCAACCAGAATACAGGCCTGGCAATATTGCCGCGCAAGGTGAATATATCGCCCTTTTGGGCCAGGCCATAATGCAGGATGGAAACGACCACCGCCGGATACACCAGCCAGTGCAGCCGCTTCCAGTTCTTACCCATTTTCCGGATGAAATAATCGAAGGAGGTGACTGCCAGAGGAATGAGCAGGAGCACAGCCAGCACCCCCACCATTAAATAGACCTTTCCGGTTACCAGGCTCCAGATCTGGCCGAAATTAAAGCCATAGTCCAGCCCGAAGAAGACCAGCAGGTGCAGGCAGGTGTACATGAAGGCGTACAGCCCGACTGCCCGGCGGCGGTTGGGCAGGTCCCGCAAGCCGGTCAGGGTATAGAGCGGGGTGACAGCCAGCGCGGCAACCATCCAGTAGATGGCAATCCGCCCCAGGATCTGTTCGAGGTCCTGGATCGGATTGATGGTCAGCCTGTTCGAAACGAAATCGTAGACCAAGATATGCCAACGGCAGCCAAGCCCAAGAGGTGGACGGCAATGCGCAGCCAGGGGAACCTGGACGTTTTCTTATCATTAATAATTGATTCTCAAGTTCATGCCGGTGTACAGGGAGGCCACCTCATCGTAATAGCCGTTGAACATCAGGGTGGGGATGCGGCTGAGCTGGCCGATGCGCCGTTCGGTGGCCTGCGACCAGCGTGGGTGGTCGACATTCGGGTTGACGTTGGAATAGAACCCATATTCGTTGGAGCAATGGTATTCCAGAAAGTGGCCGGCTGGGTATCGGTCAGCTCGATCTTGACGATGGCCTTGATGCTCTTGAAGCCATATTTCCAGGGCACCACCAGGCGGAGCGGGGCGCCATCCACGTTGGGCAGGGGGTGCCCATACAAGCCGGTGGCCAGGATGGTCAGCCGGTGCATGGCTTCATCCAGGCGCAGGCCTTCGGTGTAAGGCCACGGGAAGGTAGGATCGGACTTCGCCGGGCATCTGGGACGGATCCATGAGGGTGGTGAAGGCCACGTACTTGGCGCTGGCCATCGGCTGGACTTCATTCAACAGGTCGCTCAGCTCGAAGCCGGTCCACGGGATGACCATGCTCCAGGCCTCCACGCAGCGCAGGCGGTAGATGCGTTCCTTCTGCTGGAACTTGAGCAGGTCTTCGATGGCATAGGTCTTGGGGTTCTGGACCAGCCCACCGACCTGCACCGACCAGGGCGAAGTCTTGAAGTTCTTGGAAAGGACGGAGGGCGCCTGTTTGTCCTGTGGAAAACTCGTAGTAATTGTTGTAGGTGGTAATATCGGTCAAACGAATTGAGTTTATTGCCCAATTCGTCGGTGGTCTGGCCCTGGGCGTTATCGGGGACGGGGGCGCTGGGAGTGGGCGTGAGGGCGCTCCAGCCCGGTATGGGGGTCGGCGCGCCCGGCGGGAGGGATTGTGCGGCAACCCGCCACTCCGCAGGCAGCCAGGAAAGCCGTGGCGCTGACAATCCCGGCGGCTTTCAAAAAATCCCGACGAGAAAGGTAGAGACTCTCGGGCGTGATCTCGGAAGAGGGAACAGCTACATGCTTCAGTTTTCGTTCCATAGATGGCTCCTTTCACCAATAAAGCCGATATAAATGGTCTTGTTTGACCTATTATATCGGCTTGTGGTTAAGGAAACGTTAAAAAAGTTCTCAAGCAGTATCGGCGCGGGCCATTTCCCAGCCCAGGATGGCTTTTTTGCGGGCAGAACCGTAGCGGTAATTCCCAAAATGGCCGGTTTTCTGGAGCACACGGTGACAGGGGATGAGATAGGCCAGCGGGTTGTGGGCGACGGCATTCCCGACCGCACGGGCGGCTCCGGGAGAATGGACCTGTTCTGCCAGGGCTTGGTAGGTCGTCACCGCGCCAGGCGGCAGGCGCAGGAGCGCCTCCCAGACCTTGATCTGGAAATTGGTGCCGCGCAGGTGAACCGGAATGGGAGCCGCAGAGCCAGACGAGAAAATCTGGTCAACGACCGGAGCGGTGCGGGATGGAAGCTCGGCCAGGACGGCGTTGGGCCAGGATTGCTTGAGCGCCTCCAAAGCGGACGGACGGCCGGCTTCCACGAAAGCCAGGAAGCAGATGCCGCGCCCGGTCAGCGCCAGCAGGCATTCACCGAAGGGAGTGGGATGGAAGCCATAGGCGATTTCCACTCCCGCGCCTTTGGATTTGTATTCGCCGGGGGTGACGGCTTCGGTCTGCACGAACAGGTCGTGCAGCCGGCCGGGGCTGGAGAGGCCGGCCGCATAGGTGGCGTCCAGCAGGTTACCGGAGCGGGCCAGCAACGCCTTGGCATTTTCCCTGGTCAGGAACTGCAGGAAGCGCTTGGGGCTGATGCCGGCCCAGCGCGTGAAGAGGCGCTGGAAATGGTATTCGCTCAGACCAACCTGGGCGGCCACTTCGTTCAGGTCAGGCTGGCGCTGCGCATTTGCTTCGATGTAGCGGATGGCCTGTTCGATGCGGGCATAATCTTCGGAGAGTTGATTTAGATCAGTTGTGGACATGGTTTTTTCCTTTGGTTATACCCCCATTCTAGCCTGCCTGTGCGTGACATACCACCCGATTCTTGCGTTCCTGGAAGAGAGTGTTTCATAAGCCAAAAATCTAACCGGAGATACCCTTCGGGTACGATGTGAACGGAAAAGCCTAGATATTTTTACCACCAAGGCACGAAGACACGAATCTTTTGGAGAAAACACATGGGTTTTTGTGACTTTGTGACTTGGTGGTAAATCCCCTCGGCAAATTGGGACAGCCTAAAAGCGAAGTTATTTTTACACGGCTCCTAAGGGGGTGACGCAGGTGACAATCACTTTGAAAGTGGCTGTCACCTGAAGATAACTACAATGACAAGAGGATTATCGCGCTGAGCATGTAAAGCGAGGCATACTTGAACAGACCGAAATTGAGACGCTCGCTGGGATGGAAAATACTGGCAACCGCCAGAAGGAAAAGCCCGGCGGAGAGTAAAGCCAGCAGCCAGAGAGAGCCCCACTCCATCCCGACCAGGAGACCTGCACCAGCGATGGAAAGGGCGGCGACGATACTGGAGAGCGCGATAATGGTGCGCGTAACTGCAAAGCCGTATGCGGAGGGGAAGGTTGGGATCTTTGCGACCTGATAGTCGTCGAAGTAGCGCATCGAGAAAGTCAGGATATGGGTGGGAATCCAGAACAGCACCGCCAACGCCAATAAAACGCCGATGCCATCGATATGACCGAGGCCAAACGTCCGGCCGGCCAGGATGGGCAGGCCGCCCGAGATGCCACCCCAGACAATGCTCCAGCAGGTGCGGCGCTTGAGCCAGAGGGTATAAACCGCAACATCGAAAAACAACCCGGCAAAGACGATCAGGCCGTAAAGCGGAGCCATCAGGAACGCCAACCCGACCCCCAGAATAGAGAGTGCCAGCCCCAGCCGCAGGGCTTCAGAGGGTGCAACGCGGCCATCTGCGAGCGGGCGGTGATGGGTGCGGTTCATGACCATATCGATGTCACGGTCGTACCACATATTCAGGATGGTGGAACCCGCAATCGCCATAAAGAGGCTGATGCCCAGGCCAAAAAAATCGTACCAGTGCATGACCGGGCAACGGGCAGTCATGTAGCCGGCCAAGCCGGTGCAGAGCAGCAAACCGGTCTGCGGGGATTTCGTCAACGGCCAGTACAGGCGAAATTTGGACTTGAGGCCCGATAAAAGGGACTTACCGTTATTCATCGATATGGCTCGCTTCGTTGAAAAGTCATAGTGACAGCAGGGATGAGACAATTTTGTGATTTTACCAGAAAGGACTAATATTAGCGCAAGATTGACCAACTTACTGCTCTGCCGATTGCTTTTTTGCCACTTTCTCCCTCATCCCCGACCTTCCCCCGAAGGGGGAAGGGAGTTTCCTCTCCCGAAGGGAGAGGGGGAGGAAAGGCATACCAGGAGGGGCTGTCCGACATTACGTTGTAATACTAATTATGGCAGGAATTGGGAATCCGCGTGACAGATAGAGAAATGAAATGTGGACGATAGATGGACAAAAGTGGATTCCCGCTCGATCTGGAAATGATATTAGTAGTTACGTTTACCATGTGACAGCCTATATTATAATGAAAACATTTGGTAACTCATTGCCATATCCGCCGGGGGCTGTCCCTACGGGATGCGCCGCGAAAGCCTCCGCTCAGAATACAAAGCCCGCTAATGGACATTAAAAAATAAATACCGTAATAACTGTCAAATGGCTGCAGCTACTTCTCGGCACCGTCGCGGTTAAAACCGCTCCTCAGTACATGAAAGTCCTTCGGACTGGGCCCATGCGGACCCACAGGGGTTTTCACTTACTGAGAAGGGGATTTGTCCCATACCAGCCATGCCAGAAGCGGGGAGCGATGGTTACGGGTTTATTTAAAGATCACAAGACGGCTAAACCCAGATTACCAACCCGTTGATGCAGGTTTCATGGACTTGATGCAGTTGCCACACTATTGCTACAGACCTGTTTTGTGATCTACTGACAATACAGGTTCCTGGTATTTGATGACACGGTGATTGATAAGGGCTTTTCTTCTAACGATGAAGTTAATGAGGATGGAGCACAGCAGGATTGGGTAGCGATACATCTCGTTTGCATATTTATTTTTGACTTGTATTTTTCTCCGTTTACCCCTATACTAAGTTGAGATCTAAAATTCTTTTTCCGGGGGTGCCCCCATGCCGCCTTTTATCCCTGCGAAATGTCCATACTGCAAGAAAGACAACACATACGACTGGCTGGAGTTGACTGCCTCGAAACCGGGAGCAAAGCTCTTCCGCAAGCTGTCCATCGAGCCGATCGAAGAGACTCACCAATTTTTCGTCACCTGCCAATATTGTCACGAACGCTTCAAGATCGAGGTGGACGATCCGGGAGGCGAGAATGAGCGTTGATAAGCCCGTGGTTAAATCCGCTCCGCTCAACAAGGCGGATGAGGACCTGCTGGACTACTTCAAGAACCTGGAGCGCAACTCCCTGGATGCAATCGAAAACGCCGCCCGGCAGATCATCGGCCTAGTGACCACGCTGCTCGGCCTGTTCTTCGGCATCCTGGCATTCAAGGACAACCCGACTTACCTATCCCTGGCCTCCGTCAAACTACTTGGAGTCTCTCTCGGCAGGATTTTTCATCATGGCGCTCTTCTTCGCCCTGGATGTGGTCGTCCCGCGCCGTTTCGACATCCCGGCTGCGGACATCACTGCCATGCAAAAACTCCTGTTGAGCCTGTTCGACCGCAAGAGCCGTTCCCTGCAATGGGCGCAGCTTGCTTTCGGCGCAGGGACCTTATGCCTGCTGGCGGTCATCCTGCTACTCATCTTCCGCGCCTGAACCATGCTCGAACTCACCCTTTCCATCGCAAAGAACGTCGTCAGTGTCAAGGCGAATGGGGCCGACAGCCATATGTTTCCGCTGGAGGCGCTCGGCCTGACTGAAGGACAGGCAAAGGCCTTCCTTGATGATCCAGCCCCCTACGGACAACGCCTGTATACAGCACTCTTCCCGAGCGGTTCACCGGCGGAGCAAGCCCTCAAGGCCCTGCCGCTGGCCCCATCGGAAGGCTCCCGGATCGTCCTGCGGCTGGAGCATGAAAACCTGAACCAAGCCCCCTGGGAATACCTGCACAACGGCCGGGTCTACCTGGCCGCTGACTACGCCCTGATACGGACAGTGCCGCTCGCAACCCCATTCAGCGCGCCAGCGATGCCGGAACGGATGGCGCTACTCTTCATCCCGTCCGACCCGCTCCTGCATGGCAATGCGATTCCCGAGTATTCGCTGGGGGTGGATACGGAATGGGACGACCTGCTTGCCTGCCTGACGAAAGGTGACCCGGCACTTGACCTGACCAAGGTAGTACCACCAACGATCGCCGGACTGCAGGAGGCTGCCGTCGGGCTGCGCGGCGGAATCGTGCATTTCACCGGGCACGGCGCGGCCGGGAAAGATAAGTCCTTCCTGCTGTTCGAGAAGAAATCCGGCGCAGGAGATCCGGTCGAGGCCACCAGCATTGCATCGCTCCTGCGCGGCAAGGCAGCCTTAATGCTGTTGTCCGCCTGTCAAAGCGCCACACCGGGTGAGAGCGAGGAGGCCAACCTGGCCGCCCTGCTCAGCCGACAGGGCATGCCCTTCGTACTGGGAATGCAATTGTCGGTCCCGGATGCAAGCGTCCGCCATTTCACAAACACCTTTTATGAGCATCTCTTCGCCGGCGAGGATCTCTTCGAAGCGGTCCGCCAAGCACGCCTGGCAGTCTTGAACGACAGCGACCTGCCGCAGGCTGTGTGCGCCCTAGTGATGGGCATACCGGTGTTGTATGCCGCCGACCCGTCCGGAGAAGGGAAGTTCCGACCCGCCGGTAATGGACTACAAACGTCTCCTTTGCCGCGCCCGGATTTGGAAGGCCTGCCGACTGCCGAGAGCGGGTTCTACGGCCGCCAGCGCGAGCTGGTACAGATCGGCGAGCACTTGACCGCCGAACGTCCACGCCAAGGGGAAAATTACCTCCCATTGACCGTGACCCTGCACGGACCGGGCGGCATCGGCAAGACTGCCCTGCTGCGCAAGGCGGCTTTCCGTTTTGCCTGGGCATTCGAGGGGGTGCTGGCCGTACCGCTCGAACCGCTGCCATCGTTGGAAAGCGTGCTGGAGAGGCTCGAGAAATTCCTGGGCCTGACCGAAGGCGGGAGGCTGGATACCGAAAGCCGTGCGGCACGCGCCGCCGAAGCCTTGCACGGCAAACATATCCTGCTGGCCCTGGACAATTTCGAGAGCCTGGCCTACGCACGGGAGGGGCAGGACGACGTTAAAAAGCATACTGCCGCTGACCTGTTCAAATTCCTGCGCAGCCTGCCTACCCGCGGCATCACTCTGCTAACATCCAGCCGCGAACCGACCGGCTTACCGGGCGAAGTGCGCGTGGAAGTGCCCGGGCTGGACGAGCAGGCCGGAGCGGATTGTTCCGCGCCGGGGTTTCCGGCCGCAAGAATGAATTGACCCCTGACGGCCTAGCGACCCTCAACCAGAAGTTGGGCGGCCATCCGCTGGCGATCAAGCTGCTGGCACCACTCTTCGAGAGCGGCGAAGGCCGTACGCTAGAGGAGTTCACCGCCGGCCTGGACGAATTCCTCCCGCAGGCGGCGGACGCATGGGACGAAGGCCGCCGCCACGATACCCTACGAGCCTGTTTTGATTTCTCGCTGGGTCATCTCGCAAAATCCGACCCGACGCTGGTGCAGGCGTTGGCACGGTTAAGCATTTTCAGTGCGGCCTTCACGGACTGGTTAGCGGCGCGGGTAATCTTCGGCATCGAAATTGGCACTGGTTCGGATGACGATTGGCAAAAAGGGATTGAGCGTTCGGGACAGGTATTACACCGCCTGTGGGAGCGCAGCCTGCTCGAATGGGAAAACCTGCCGGTAAGCAGGGAAGATGATCTCAATTTCTACAACCTGCATCCGGCCCTACGTCCTTTTGCCAATGCCCGGCTGGACGAGCAAGCCAAGCAGGAAGCAAGTGAAGGCTTTTTTCTGTCCATGCGCCAGTTGGCGAGCCTCTGTTACCCCGGCAGGGAAGGTGGTGGCATCTATGGCAAGAATGCCTGGCTGGTTCCGCTGGCTTCACGTAGCCTCCCCGACCTGCGGCGTGCCTCCGAGCTGCGCGCCGATGCCGAAGGTTCAAGCCTGTGTTTCCAGGCCGCTTTCCTGCTAACTCATTTTGGCGACCTGGACGGGGCGATGAGCCTGTACCAGCAATCCCTGGAGATCAAGGAAGGGCTGGGCGACCTGCGAGGGAAGTCCGCCGCGCTGCACGAGATGGCCGGGGTCTACGTGACGCGGGGCGACCTGGACGGGGCGATGAGCCTGTACCAGCAGGCCTTGCACATCGACGAAGGGCTGGGCGACCTGCAAGGGAAGATACGGACTCTGGCAAATATGGCCAATATTCTTGAGAACAATGGCGAAGCGGAGCGTGCACTTGGGCTTTATAAACAGGCTCTGAGTCTTTCCCAACAAATTAATGAACCTTTTGCAGTTGCCAATGTTTTGCGCATGATGAGTTCAAGTCTGACTGCACAAGGGAAAAAGAAAGAAGTGATTGCTGGATTGATTGAAATCTTTTAATATTTTCACCAAGATGCAGGTGGAGAAGGAAACTCAGATTACCGTCCGCCATATGGTGGCCGCCCGTCAAAAAATTGGCGAAACTGATTTTGACTCGCTTTGGAAAGAAATCGCCAACTTGCCGGTGCCGGAATGGCTGCTAACGGCCGGAAGTGAAAAAGAACAGGGATTCTCTGTCAAAGAATGGGTGATATGCTCTGTCAAGGCCGCGAAAGAGAAAAGCAGTGAAGCCGCAGGACTGTTCGACATGGCGGGCAAAGTGGCAATGGATTCCCAATGCCCGCCTGAGCTCCAGGAACTGGCAAAAGATTTACGGGCCATTTTAGGCGGCAACCTGGAGGTCGATCTTTCCAATCTGCCTCCTGAATTGGCTGGGCTGGTGCAGCAGGCTCTGGGAGAGGAATAGGGCAGGACGATAATAATCCAGAAACATCTCCTTTGCAGGCAAGCCTCCCAGGCAGGGGAAAAGCCAATGGACATGGAGGAGGAGCCAGCGCAATCATCGATGTCAAAGTGAGGTTGTGACGGTGCCGACGTAACAACGATTAAGCAAAGACCGGCTCATTGAGAGCCGGTCTTTTTGCGTGCCTGGACACAGAACGGGAAAGGAATACTATGCCTATGAAGAGGCGGACCCGACGGGATTCGAACCCGCGATCTCGGCCTTGACAGGGCCGCATGTTTGGCCGCTACACCACGGGTCCAGGAGCGGGCTGAATATACCATAGGCATTTTCAGGCGTCAAGGCGCACCGCTTCCAAAGAGCGCAGGATCCGTGGGGGTCTTGCCGGACGGGTCGTAAACGTAAACAGTATCGCCGACGTTGGCCCAATTGTAGAGCCAGTGCGCATCTCCGTCAGGCATGTTGACACAGCCGTGGCTGTTCTGGTACCCGAAGCGATCATGCCAGAAGGCGCCATGCAGGGCGCGCTTTTGATCGAAGTACATGGTCCACGGCACATCCTCGATGTAATAGTAATCAGATTTGTCAGCGGCGGTATAGCCGCTCATGGTTTCGGTATCCTTCTTTTGATATATCTGGAAGATGCCGGGGCGCGTCCAAAGCGTGTCAATGCCAGTGGAGACCAAGGTGGCGAAGATCAATTTGTCATCCTGATAGACCGACAGGGTTTGCTGGTCGAGATTGACCTCGATCCAGCGACTCGTTTGGACGCCCTGGGGCGGAGCAGTACGTGGATCCACCCTGGCAACCTGGCGATAATCCAGCCATTCGTCCGGGCCAATCATGTACCAGGTAAGGCCGCCGGCATCCTGGGTGCCATAGATTTGAACGACGTTGTAACGGTGATAGGTATTGCCGGTGGGGGGGGTATTGATGCCGGGGGAAGTGAAAGAAGCAACATCTCCCAGGACCCAGCCGAAGGAATTGTGCGGCGTCGAGCTGAAAAGCAGCCCCTGGAAAGGCTGGTGCATGGCAAGCCGCCCGCCGAAGTCGCCGCGCACCCATTCCCCGGAACGGGTCTGATAGAAGACCCCGCTACTATTCTCGACGCGTTGAATATAAGAAACAATCACTTCACCCGGGCCGAGCGGCTTATCCGAGGTAGTGTTGGTCATGGCGGCTTCCAGGGTGGGGAAAAGATAGAAAGCGGCTTTTGGCTGGGTCAGTTTGAAGTACTGGTAGGGGACGGCCACCAGGGACGGGTCCGGTGCATAGGCGGGCAAGGGTAGAATGGGGATAGGGGATCTTTTCGGCTGCCGCATTGGTCAGGTACTCCGAAGGTCCCAGCGGTAGGCAGTCGTCCGGCGGGGTGGGGTAAACTCCCGGTGGGCAGACAACGGACCCGGCAGCCGGCTCGCTGCCGGCGGGCGCCTGAGCCTGAGCCGTGGCCGTTAAATTCCAAGATGGAAGCAGAGTAACCAGTAAAAAGAGAGTCAGAAGGGTTCGTCGCATAGGCGTTCTTTTCGGGAACTGAAAGGCGATTATAGCATGTTTCCAAATCATCGATTTGTGATGAAACTAACGCGGAAGGCAACTTGACACATAATGCTGCCTGTGCTACATTTACGAAAGTGTCTTTTTTCTCAATAATAGTAGGTTTAGGAGGCAATTTGACCAAGAATCGCTCTCAATTAATGGTCGACCGCTTGCGCGAACTCCAAGCTTCCTCGCCTGATACGGAAGCGTCGGCAGTGGTAAGCGTAGACGGCTTGAGTATTGCCTCCGCCCTGCCACAGGGAGTGGAAGAGGATCGTGTTTCCGCCATGTCGGCTGCCATGCTCAGCCTGGGTGGACGAATTGCTTCAGAGCTCGGGCGTGGGAACCTCGAGCAAGTGTATATTAAAGGAGAAAAGGGGTACGTAGTCCTGATGTCGGTGGGTGAAGAAGCCGTCCTGACCGCGCTGGCGCGTGAGCAAGCCAAGCTTGGCCTTATCCTTCTTGATATGCGGCGTGCGGCCCAAGACCTGTCAAAATTGATCTGAGGCGGCGAATACCATGGAGCATATTCCAAAAAGCGGTTTCTATTATGCCAATAAATTTGCCCGCATTACCATGGAAGCATACGAAGAGGTAATGGGGAAAAATGGTCTGAATGCCATCCTCAACCTGGCGGGTCTGAGCAACCTGATCGATAATTATCCGCCCGATAACCTGGAACGCGAGTTCGACTTTGCCGACTTTACCGCGATCCACATTGGGCTGGAGGAGATGTATGGCCCGCGGGGTGGACGCGGATTGGCCCTGCGAGCCGGGCGGGCCACTTTCAATGATGCTCTCAAGAACTTTGGCGCGCTGGCGGGCGTTGGCGACTTGGCCTTCAAAGTGCTGCCACTCCAGGCAAAAATACGGATTGGCCTGCCGGCTTCGGCCAAAATCTTCTCACAAGTTACCGACCAGCTATCCAGCGTGGATGAAACGGAGGATGCTTTTATCTGGACAATCCACCGTTGCCCGATTTGCTGGACTCGCAAGAATGCCGATAAACCGGTTTGCTATATCTCGACCGGTTTGCTCCAGGCCATGTTAACCTGGGTTTCCGGCGGCCTGGAATTCCGCATCAATGAGTCTAAATGTTGTGCGGTTGGTGATACCGTCTGCGAATTTGTCATCCAAAAAGAACCCATTTCATAAGGAAACTCGATGGCCGAGGCGAAACAGAAGATCCTCATCGTTGAAGACGACCTCGATGTGGCCGATATGCTTAACGCCTATTTTCGCGTCCAGGGATACGAAATTTTTACCGTCAATTGGGGTGAAGATGGTGTGCAGGCATGCCAGACCTCGCGACCGGATATTGTCATCCTGGACGTCCGTCTTCCTGATATAGATGGTTACGAAGTCGCCCGACGTTTACGCAACAATCGTCGAACTGCAGATATTCCCATTATCTTTCTGACCGAAAAGCGCGACCGTTCCAAGCGCCTGCAGGGCCTCGAACTGGGCGCGGATGACTATATTACCAAACCCTTCGACGTACAGGAACTGCGATTGCGCCTGCGCAATGCGTTACACCGGGCCACACAAGATACCCTGACGAACCCGGTAACCGGTCTACCGGACGGCACGCTTGTGGATGAACGCATATCTGATTGTCTTCATCGACTTAGCTGGACCATGCTAATCGTTTCGTTGGAAAACCTGGATATTTTCCGCGAGGCATATGGATTCGTGGCATCCGATGATGTCCTGCGGGCGGTCAGCCTGATGATCCATAACGCCATGAAAGAGCTCGGCAGCCAGGAGGATTTCCTGGGGCATTTGGGACCGACCGATTTTGTCCTGATCACCGGACAGGAGCAGGCTACCAGCCTTCAGGAGCGGATCCGCAGCCGCTTGGAACAATCGCTCGATTATTTCTATCCAATCCGAGACCGTGAAAGACCCAGGTCTCACGACAGGCGACTCGTGGTAAAAATCGGAGTATTGCAGGCCGGGACCAGTGATTTTGCCTCCCTGGATGACCTCAAGTTGTCTCTACTGCGAAAAAAGCATTAGCGTTGCAACCGCAGAAAGTTGCGATATAAGGAGTATCTTTGCATATCGTCGTTATCATTCCCACATATGATGAAGCGGAGAACCTGCCAAAAATGGTCTCCGCTTTATTTGCGCTTCCGCTGGACCTGGAGATCCTGATCGTGGACGATGCCAGCCCGGATGGCACCGGTCGCATTGCCGACGAACTGGCGAAAGAACACCCCGGACGGATGAATGTCACCCATCGAGCAGGAAAGTTGGGGCTTGCTTCGGCATACCTCCAGGCTTTCCAAAGCCTGGTTACCAGGAGCAACGTGGATGCCATTGCCCACATGGATTGCGATTTCTCCCACGATCCGGCTGTGCTGGTCGAGATGGCAAAGTGCATCGAGACCTGCGACGTGGTCTTCGGTTCCCGCTATATCCCCGGCGGGAGCACGGACTTGCGCTGGCCGCTGTGGCGCAAGGCGCTATCGGGCTGGGGCAATTTCTACGCCCGCACCATCCTTGGCCTGCCCAGCCGTGATGTAACCGGCGGATTCCGGATGTGGCGGCGTGAGGCGCTCCAATCCATTCCACTGGAACGTGTAAAGTCCAATGGGTACGTCTTTACCGTGGAGATGGCCTACCTGGCTGACAGCCTCGGGCTAAAAATCTGCGAGACCCCCATATATTTTGCCGACCGGCGTTGGGGGAAGTCAAAAATGTCTTTCAAAATCCAGGTCGAAGCCGCGATACGAGTTTGGAGTGTTTTGTGGAATTATCGCGACCTGAGACACAGGATATGAAGGACGAGAGCGGTCAAGGGGCAGCATGGCTTGACAGGCACAATCCACACATGCGCGGTGGAACATTATGGGCAAACCAATTATGGCAGAACCTAAATTTCAGAAACGGCTGCTGATACTTGCCCTGGTTTGCATTTTCGAGGGAATGATTGCATTGATCGCACTGGTGCTCATCCCCGCCGATACGAAGAATAGATTATTTCTCGGATTTTCCCTGGAGAGGTGGGTTTTGTTGGGGGGTATTTTGTTATCAGTGGGGATAATCGTTCTTTTATTCCTGCTGCATGGAAAAAGTCATTGGAGAGACGGGGTGGACAGGCTGTTGATGTCAAAGGGGGTGTTCGGCGCGTCCCTGCTGGTTTTTCTTGCAGTCTTGGGTTTTATCGGCTTTTATCGGGGGAACTATGCCGTTTTTCTCCGGCTGCTTCCAATACTGGTTTTTGCCGGACTGGTGAGTTTTCAGTTAGCAGTGTATCAACTGATAACATACCGTTCCATCGAGCAATTTGGGGGGATCGTTATAGACCGGCTCGACAGGAAGAATATTGTCCTGGCGGTAACGCTGCTGGCGGCTTTTCCCTTGTTATTTTCGAGCGCGATAAAGCAGGAATATCCGCTTGGTTTTGCAGGGATGTATTCCTTGATGGCCGGACAACTTGCGGCAGCAAACTTTCACCTGCCTCTCAGCGTGCCTTATTATGGGCCGGGAGGAGTACCGTTTGCCTATCCTCCGCTGGGCCTATACCTTATGGCGGTGTTTCTCAAGATGGGCGTACCCGCGTGGAGCTATTTACGATTTGCACCCCCATTGTTGAGTTGGTTGGCGCTGGCGCCGTTGTTCCTGCTGGCCGGGCGGGTTTCAAAATCCAACCTGGGGGCCCTGGTGGCTACATCGCTATGCGCCGGATCGTTCTACCTGTATTATCAACATACGACATCGGGTGGGATGGTAAGAGGCCTGGCCTTTGGACTGGGACTGCTGGCCCTATATTTCTTCGATAGAAGTGTCGAGACTTTCCATTGGCGTGATATAGTGCTGGCGGGCGTATTTTGGGGACTGACAGCACTTACCCACCTGGCGTATGCGTACTATTTTGCCTGGTGCATCGGGATCTGGGTTGTCACACAACCCAAACGGAAGAACTGGATCGGGGCAGCCTGCGTGGGGGCGATCGGTTTCGTGGTAGCCCTGCCATGGATCGTTACCATGTTGGAACGGTATGGGATCACGGTCTTTTCGGGTGCATTCCAATCGCATGGCAATCTAAACTTCCTGTCCTTAATCCAAAACCCGGCCACTATTTTGCCTGTATTGCAGGGAAACTTGAAAAGTGTATTCGAGAAAGCATGGTTTCTCGTGTTGGTGGCGGCAGGTCTGGTTACCCTGGTGGTCAAAAAGAAGTATACCCTGCCGGTGTTATTCCTTTTGGTGACCATCATCTTAGCCGAAGGCCATCGTTTTATCTTAACGATAGCCTTCCTAATTGCAGGTTATTTCGTCGCATGGTTGTACCGTTTCATCACATCAGGGAAGTACATCACGAACAGGCCATTGGAAAAGCTGGTTTCTTCCATCATCCTGATTGGGTTGTTCATCCCGGTATACAACCAGTCGTTTTATGAATTGAGCCGGCAAACCCCACTGATCAATCAAGGAATGATTGAAGCGGCTCATTTCATGAAAAATAACACCCCATCCCAAGCAAGCTACCTTGATTTATATACCAGTCCCAGTGATGACGGAGAAGAGTGGTTTCCTTATCTCACGCAAAGGGAGCCGGTAATCAGCAGGTGGGGCAGCGAATGGCTGGGAACTTATGACCTGCAAGGTTTGGAGAGTGGTAAGTTAAGCGAGTGCATCCAAACACAGAGTTTGATCTGCGTAGAGGGTTGGCTCATATCAAACCATAAAAAACCAGGTTACATTATCATGGTCAGCGGGCTTGAGAAATTGTCGGTTTCACTTGAAAGCAATCCGGCCTGGAAAAATGTGTATTCCAATAGCCGGTATGTGATCTGGGAACGCAGGTAGATAGTGACTGAAGATGCTCTCCGCCGGCGGCAAACGGAGCATTACTGCTTATTATCGCTTTTTACACAAAGCTGCCCCCATTCTTCCAAGGATAGCGTTTCTGCCCGCCGGACCGGGTCTATCCCCGCCGCGGCGAGTATTGCCTCTGCGCTGGCGGGTGCAATCCCCAGACCACCTGACAGAGAATTACGCAGCGTTTTCCGCTTTTGCGAGAAGCCGGCTTTTATCAGCATAAAGAATGTATCCAATAGAACGGTGGCGATGACCGGTTGAGGCAGGATTTCGACGCGTAGTATCGCCGAATCCACTTTCGGTGCGGGGAAGAAAGCTTCCGCAGGGATATACCCCACAATGGCCGGAGTCCCGTAGACTTGCACGCTTAAAGATAGCAAACTCATCTTTCCGGGTTTGGCGCAGATCCGCTCGGCCACCGCCTCCTGGATCGTCAGCACCAGCCGACGGGGGTGCCCGCCACTCTCCAGGAGATGGCGGAGGAGAGCCGACGTGATGTAGTAAGGAATATTGGCGACCACCAGGTAATCCGGCGATCCCATCAAATCGGCGGGATGTAACTGGAGGATGTCACCCTGCACCAGGCGGACATTCTTGTATGGCGCGACGACTGTTTCCAGCGCCGGGAACAGGTTCCTGTCCAACTCGACCGCAGTGACACCATGGGCTGCCAATGCCAGATAGCGGGTCAGACTGCCCAGGCCGGGGCCGATTTCAAGGATGTCGTCGGCAGGTGTGATGTCCGCCCCGGCGACGATCTCCTGCAGGGCGCGGGTGTCCTGCAGGAAATTCTGTCCCAGGCCGATCCTCGGGCGCAGTCCATACTGCTTTAGCAGGGCCGGGATGTTCAAGGGCGGGAGTGAGAGACCGGTCATGGCAGCACGTAAACCAGGTTGGTCGGGACAGGCGCCAGGAAGTAGACGGTAACATTGCCATATACCGGCTGGTAGTCAGCGTCGGTAAAGCCCAGATCCACCCAATAGTGGCTGCCGGCAGGGCCGCCGCCCACATCGCCCACGGTGGCATAGCCGTAACCGGGAATATAGAGCCGGTCGAATCCAAAAGCCAGGTACCACGAGTAGACCATCGCCACTGTACCGCGCTGCACCGGCAGGCCGCTGGATGTGCCATAGGAGCACTTGGAGGTACCCGACCGGCAAGGGGAATACGAAGTGGCCAACAGATTCAGGACCCGGTAGTACTGGATAGTCACACCGTCCACCACGGCGCTACGGATGACGACCTTGGTGCCATATCCCATGATGCGATCCTGCGGAGGGCGGACGATGCTCTCGCTTTCCGTCTTCTGCGAAACCTGTACGCCGTCCTCGCTGCGGGAACGCACGCGCGTAACTGCCAGGCCCGGCTCGCCACCCTGCACGAGTGCCTGCTGGTCAAGTTCCAGGTCGGCGGAGGGTTCGGTGCGGGTGGCATAGGGGAGAGACTTCTGGACCAGGGCAACGGACTCGACCACGCGGGTCACACGGATCTTGCCATCGGCGGGGAGCGGGTCGGTCTCAGGCGGGAGGCTGGAATCCAGCCCAATGAGAGGGACACCGGCTTCGGCCAATGCCTGCCCTACGCTGGAGGCGGCGGAACGTATCTGGACCTGGGCTCCATCCACCGTGACGAGCAGGTCTTGGGAGGGCTGGTAGGTGACGGTCAAGGGCGCCTCGATGGGGGTTTCGACTGGCGGGTCGATACGGTCGGCGGCATAGAGTGTGAACCCGGCCTCCGCCAGCGCCTGGCCGACCGTCTGGGCGGAAGTCTGGAGGGCTTTCTGACCCATCCGGCGTAACAAGGGTTAGAGTAATTACGCGGCGCACGGTCAGGGTGTAAGAGCCAGCTTCCGGGAGGGCGATATCGAGTGGGGCGGGGGAACCCAGGTACAAAATGCGATCATTCGGAGCGATGGTCACTTTGGCGGCGGAGAGGATCTGCGCGGGAATACGTTCGGTGGTAGTTATGGTATAGGTATGACCATCAGCGAGGATGGTGACGGATGCTCCGGTTTTCTGGCAGGCGGAAAAGAGCACCAGAAGCAGCGGAAGCAGCCAGAAGAATTTCTTCATAAAGGGTCTTTCAAACCTTCCCTTCCAAAGCCAGTTCGCAGCGCATAACTGTGACGGCCTGGCCGGAGAGCAGAACGCGCGCTCCGGCCAGCTTTACGCGCACCACTCCGCCGCGAGCGGAAGCCTGGTAAGCAACCATTTCGGTTTTTCCCAGCCTGTCTGCCCAATAGGGCGTCAGGCAGCAATGGGCCGAGCCGGTGACTGGGTCCTCATTGACACCAACAGCCGGGGCGAAGAAGCGCGAGACGAAATCGAAGCCGGGCCCGGTGGCACGTGCAGTGACGATGGTGCCGCGCACATCCAGCTTCCCCAGGGCGGTAATGTCAGGCTGCAAAGAGCGGACGATTGCTTCGCTCTCCAACTCGACCAGATAATCATCCGCATCCCGGCCGACATATTTGAATGTCGCTCCGAGCGCCTCGGTCAACCCGGCGGGTGGTCCGACCGGTCTGGCCGGCCGGGCCGGGAAGTCCATCTCGATCCAATCTTCATGAAGTCCAGCGGTCAGCAGACCACTGAGGGTATGAAAACGGGCCTGATCCCCGGGCCGTAACACACCGGTTTGCCACAAGATGTGGGCACTGGCCAGGGTGGCATGCCCGCACAAACGCACCTCGGCGGCCGGGGTGAACCAGCGCAAGCCAAAGCCGTCAGCCTGGGGAACCAGGAAGGCGGTCTCGGAGAGGTTCATCTCACGCGCGATGGCCTGCATCCAGGCTGGCTCGGCTTCCCCGGACAACAGGCAGACGCCGGCCGGGTTGCCAGCGAATGGCCGGTCCGTAAACGCATCAACCTGGTAGATCAGTTGGGTCATGACAGCCTCCAAAGTGATTTTTTTATTGCAAAAACAAAATTGCTCCAGTCGCCGTGCCCCTGCGGGGTACTTTCCTCGGCGGCGGGGACGCCGTCGGGAGCTTGATATAATTCTATTTTGAGAAATTATAGTCGATTCGAGTAAAATCAAGGCATGCCAGAACTTATCTCCAGCCACAGCAACCCGCTTGTCAAACAAATCCGCGCCCTGCGCCAGCGCAAAGGACGTGAAGAGACCGGCCTGTTCCTGGTCGAAGGCATCCATCATGTCGGCGAAGCCGTCGAAGCAGGCTGGGGGATCGAGACGCTCGTCTATGCCCCGGACCAATTGACCAGCGATTTTGCGCACCGGCTGGTGGACGAACAATCCCAGCGCGGCGTCCGTTGCGTGGCATTGACCTCGGAGCTGTTCAGCGCCATCGCTGAAAAAGACAACCCTCAGGGTATCCTGGCGGTCGTCCGCCAACGACACCTGAAGCTGGATGACATTGCCCGGGAGCATTTCCGTTTTGGCGCGGCGCTGGTCTCCCCGCAGGACCCCGGCAATGTCGGAACGATCCTGCGCACCCTGGATGCAGCCGGCGCAGACGGATTATTCCTGCTGGACGGCGGCGTGGACCCGTACCATCCTTCAGTCCGTACGGGCCAGCATGGGGACGATCTTCTGGAAAAGCCTGGTGCAGGCTTCGTTTGAAGATTTCGTGAAGTGGGCGCGCAGGAACGGCTATCAACTGGTCGGCTCCTCGGCGCATGCCAAAGTCGATTACCGTGACTTTCAAGCGTGGCAGCCAGCCGACGATTTTGTTGCTGGGGAATGAACAGAAAGGGTTTGTCTCAAGAACAGATGGCGGCCTGCGATGTAATCCTGTCCATGCCAATGAAGGGACGGGTCAGTTCGCTGAACCTGGCGGTGGCAGCCGGGATATTGTTGTATGCAATATGTCGATAAATAAGAATAGGGGCGCAATTCTGCGCCCCTATCAGGTGGATAAAACAGATCATGGATTATCTGGTCAGATTTCGTCTTCGTCTTCTTCCCAGTTGTCATCTTCCTCTTCGTTCAGTTCCTCTTCCTCCCATTCTTCCAGTTCCTCTTCCTCCCAATCTTCGCCTTTGGCAGCGGCTTCTTCGTTGGGGGAATAGGTGGCGCAACCTGTATCGGGGTCCAGTTCGACCGCCGCGGCGCCGCAATAACCGTCGTCTACGAATACACAATCAGTGTAATGGCAGCGGATGCGGGGCATGAATTCCTCCTAATTTGCAGTTTGTTTGACCAGCCGGATGATGGCCAGAATGAATATTAAAGTGATGATGACTGCCGAAGCCACACAGAACGGGCAAATGGCATGGATAACGTAAATTTCAAGGTAGGTCAGATAGGCTGAGAAGGCCACGCCGCCCAGGCTGATGCCGAAGATGGCCAGCGGACCATTTTCTTTTGCGATTTTTACACGCGCTCTCCAGAACCAGGATGCACAGGATGGCAAGATAAGCACATATCCCGAATACTGATACCGGGATGCCGTTGATCTCCGAATAGGGGCTGAAATTAACATTGTGGCAGCCACCGTTCCCCAGGCACATGTGACTGATTGCCGGTTAATTTATAAATGAGCAGGTAGACGGCATCTGCAGCGCCTAAAATGGAAAAGACCAGCTGTGCCCCAGAAGAGGGCAGGACCGGTTTTGTCAGTGGGAGTGGGTTTTATTCGATGAGCCATATCTCTACTTCCGAGCTTGCAGGCAGCGATTTTACCCCAGAGGGCACAATCAGTAAAGCATTTGCCTGAACCAATGAAAAGATATTTCCTGATCCCTGGTGGCCGGTGAGACGGGCCAGTCAGGTGGCCATGCTCTTCGGTGACGATGGCACGCAGGTAGGATTCGCGTCCATCCGACTCGACCGGTTCGGCCAGACGGGCTTTCTGGTGTGGATGCGGGTGCGGAAGTCTGCCCGGAGAGTTTCTCCAGCGCCGGGCGAACAAAGACCTCGAAGCCGACAAAAGCCGAGACAGGATTTCCCGGCAGCCCGAAGAAAGGGATGCCATGATATTTTCCAAATGCCAGCGGCTTGCCGGGGCGCATGTTCACTTTCCAGAAATCCAATTCGCCATCTGCTTCGACGACAGATTTGACATAATCGAATGCACCCACGCTGACGCCTGCCGAGGAGATGATGACATCCGCCTTTTCCTCCACGGCCCGCTCCAGCCGGGAGCGGACATCTGCTTCCGTATCCGAGGCGACGCCCAACCGGATGAGTTCCACACCGGCGCTTTCGGACAGGGCAGCCAGAATATAGGAATTGGCATCATGGATCTTTCCGGGCGTGAGCGGCGCTTCCACCGGCAGGAGTTCATCCCCGCTGGAGAGCAGCGCCACTTTGGGTAGCCGGTAGACCGGCACTTCCGCCATGCCGAGCATTGCCAGCAGCCCGACTTCCTGGGCACGCAGGCGTGTCCCGCGAGCAGAGGACTTTATCGCCAGCATGCAAGTCGTCGCCGCGGCGGCGGACATTTTCTCCTGGCTGGAGGGATTTGTAGACGGCAACTGTCTGCGGCGCAGGCGTACCGGCGAGCGCGTACATTGAAATCGGTATCTTCGACCATGACGACCGCGTCCGCTCCGGGAGGCAGGGGCGCGCCGGTCATGATGCGGGCGCACTCGCCGGGTTGGATGGGAATGTCCGAGTAGCTTCCGGCGCGGATATCGGCAATCACCTTCAGGATCCGGGGAGAGGCATGGTCGGCACCGGCAATGTCGGAGACTTGCACGGCGAAGCCATCCACGGAAGAATTGTCGAAGAGGGGGAGGTCGGTTTTTGCGGTGATATCGACCGGCCAGGACACGGCCGGCGAGGCGGGCGATGGACAGGCTGGTTGTCTCAACCGGTTCGAAGATTGCCAGGATGCGTGCGCGGGCTTCGGATACGCTTAACATAAATGTCGCCGTCTCCTAGGGAAGGCGGCGACATTATACCATGCGTGAGGAAACGGGCAAGTGGAATCTAGCCGTTCTTTTGCTGGAACTCTTTCATGAACTTGACCAGGGCTTCGGATGCCTCGACCGGCAGTGCATTGTAAAGCGAAGCGCGCATCCCGCCGACCGAGCGGTGACCCTTGAGACCGATCAGGTCGTTCTTCTTGGCTTCGCTGGCGAACTGATCTTCCAATGCTTCGTTGGGCAGGCGGAAGGTGATGTTCATGCGGGAACGATCCGACTTGGCATGACCTTTATAGAAACCGCCGGATTCATCGATGGCTTTGTAAACCAGATCGGCCTTGGCCTGGTTGCGCTTCTCGATCGCCTGCAGGCCGCCCAATCCCTTGGCCCATTTCAGCACCAGTCCGACAATATAGATGGACCAGCAGGGCGGGGTGTTGAGCAGGGAATTCTCTTCAGCCAGGGCCTTGTAATCGAGCAGGTTGGGCAGGTTGGCCGGGACCTTCTCGAGCAGATCCTCGCGGATGATGCAGATGACCACGCCGGCAGGACCGGCATTCTTCTGGGCGCCGGCATAGATCATGGCATATTTGGAAACGTCGATCGGATGGCTGATGAAATCGGACGAGGCGTCGCAGATGAGCGGAACGCCCGCGGGCGGGACCGGCTCGGTGAAATATTCCACGCCGTGGATGGTCTCGTTGGAAGTGAAATGCAGGTAAGCGGCCTGGGGATCCAGTTTGAGTTCCGACTGGGCCGGCAGGTGGTTGAAATTATCTGCTTCCAGGTTGGCGGCGGCCTTGGCAGTGCCCAGTTTCTGGGATTCCTTGAAGGCCTTCTTGCTCCAGGTGCCGGTGACGATGTAATCAGCAGCTGCTCCGGCCGGGCGGAAGTTCATCGGGACCATGGCGAATTGCAGGCTGGCACCGCCTTGCAGGAACAGGATCTTGTAGTTGGCCGGGATCTTCATCAGGTCGCGCAGGTCGGCTTCTGCGTTTCGGTGACGATGGCTTCGAATTCCTTGGAGCGATGGCTGATCTCCATCACCGACATGCCAGTGCCTTTATAATCGAGCATTTCGGCCTGGGCTTGCTGGAGGACTTCCAGTGGCAGGGCGGCTGGTCCGGGATTGAAATTGAAAACACGCTTTGTGGACATGGATCATCTCCTCTTAGGGTGTTGGTGTGAGTGGATTATATCCGTGAGTGTTAAATATATCACAATATGTTTGCGCAATTTGCGATGAAATGTATAGACAATGATGGAAACTGAGTTGACAATCCGAATTGGCGTTGATACAATCCAATTGTGTAAATTTTCTCAAGCGTCATTAACAGGGATGCACGGATGCGCCGCCGGGCTGACCTGTTTTTCGTATCTTGAGATATTATAATCCCCTGAGGAGGCAACGATGAAAATCCTGGTATGCGATAAAACTGAAGCAGATGCCATTGAGCGCATGCGCGCGGCGGGTTTGACCGTGGACACGAACTTCGAGATCACTCCCGAGGAACTGCCCAATGTTTTGCCCGCTTATGATGGCATGGTTGTGCGCAGCCGCACCAAGGTCCGCCAGCCATTGATCGACGTCTGCCCCAACCTGAAGGTCATCGTGCGCGGCGGCGTTGGCCTCGATACGATCGATGCCGATTATGCCCGCTCCAAGGGTATCACTGTGATGAACACTCCCAAGGCCAGTTCGGCTTCGGTGGCGGAGCTTGCCATCGGTTATATGTTCGCGCTGGCGCGCTCCATCTATAAAGCCACTGCAACCATGAAAGCCGAAAAATGGGAAAAGAAAGCCTTCGAAGGCGATGAAATCGGCGGGAAGACGCTTGGCCTGATCGGCATCGGCAATATTGGCAAGGAAGTTGCCAAACGTGCGGCTGCCCTGGGCATGACCGTGCTTGCCTATGACCCATATGTCAAGGAAGCTGAAGATGTCAAGCTTGTCTCGCTGGATGAACTGCTGGCGCAAGCAGATTACATCAGCCTGCACCTGCCCAAGACCAAAGAATCGCCAGAACATGATCGACAAGGCCCAATTCGAGAAGATGAAAACCGGCGTGCGGATCATCAACTGCGCCCGCGGCGGCATTGTCAACGAAGCGGCGCTTTACGAAGCGTTGACCAATGGCAAGGTGGCCGGGGCTGCCCTGGATGTCTATGCCGAGGAGCCGCCCACGGACTGGAAGCTGGCCAAACTGGATAACGTCATCTGTTCGCCGCACATCGGTGCGCAGACCAAAGAAGCCCAGGGACGGGTTGCGGCCGAAGTGGCGGATAAACTGATCGAGTTTGCGAAAGGAAGTAAATTTGTAGATAAAGTGCCACGCACCTGTAATGTGCGTGGCACTTTATCCTTGCAGAAGGAATAACATGAAAACCTATCGACGATATCGGCATCCAAATCCCGCAGGTGTATCTGCCGAAGACCGGGCACGGACCTGACCAAATGGGCGGTCATCGCCTGCGACCAGTTCACCTCCCAGCCGGAATACTGGCAGAAGGTCGAGGAATTGGTCGGCGAGGCGCCCTCGACCTTGAACCTGATCCTGCCGGAGGTCTTTCTCGAAAAGCCGGGCGAAGCAGAGCGCATCCAGCGCATCCAGGCCAGCATGCGGGCATATCTGGACAAAGGCATCCTCCAGCCGCGTGAAGGCCTGATCTATGTGGAGCGCAGCGTGGCCGGCAAGACCCGCAAAGGGATCGTGCTGTGCCTGGACCTGGAACAATACGATTTCACCAAAGGCTCCACCAGCCTGATCCGTGCCACGGAAGGCACGATCGTCGAACGCCTGCCCCCGCGCATGAAGATCCGCCAGGGCGCGGCGCTGGAACTGCCGCATATCCTGGTCCTGATCGATGACCCGCTGCGGACGGTCATCGAGCCGCTGGAGCAGGCCAAAGCCAGGCCTGGAAAAACTGTATGACTTCGACCTGATGCTGGGTAGCGGCCATCTGACGCGGTTATGGCGTCAGCGAGGCGCTGGAAGCCCAGGTCGTCGCGGCCCTGCGCAACCTGGCCAAGCCGGAAGTTTTTGCCGCCAAATATGGGATCGGCACAGAGAAGCCGGTCCTGCTGTTCGCGATGGGCGACGGCAACCATTCCCTCGCCACCGCCAAAGCCGTCTGGGAGAAGATGAAGCCGCAAGTCGGGCTGGACCATCCGGCGCGCTATGCCCTGGTCGAGATCGAAAATGTCCACGATGAGGGCTGGAGTTCGAGCCCATCCACCGGGTTCTGTTTGGGTTGAAGAAAAATATTTATTCGGCCATGCAGCAATATTTTGGTTCAGACTTCAGCCATACTCCTGTCGCCAATGCGCAGAAAATGGTCGAGCAAGTGGACCATGCCCGCGGGCCGAAGCAGGCCATCGGAATTATCAGCGATGGCGGATGGGCCTCCTTTCGGAGTGGTCGAGATCGAGCCACCCGTCTTCCAACCTGCCGGTCGGCACCCTGCAAGCCTTCCTGGATGCCTTTATGAAGGACGGAGGCGCGGACAAGATCGACTATGTGCATGGCGAAGATGTGGTCTGCAAACTGGGCGCGCAACCGGGCAACGCCGGTTTCTATGTACCGGGCATGGACAAGTCCGACCTGTTCAAGACGGTCATCCTGGATGGGGCCTTGCCGCGCAAAACGTTCTCGATGGGGGAGGCGAAGGAGAAACGGTTCTACATGGAAGCGCGGAAGATCATCTAACACGAAGGACACGAAGTCTACAAAGGGGGGACGAAGGAAGAACATGTTATAGAGCCGGTCGAATGGACCGGCTCTATTTTATTGCGGATTGTTAGCTGAAAGATAGGCAAGGCAGGTGGTTTTGATTTATTGTTGAAGGGTAATGATCATGGACAAAGAAAGGATGATTTTTGGATGAAAGAACTTCAATATGGAAATTGGATTCGCAAGAAAGCACTCTGGCTGTTAGGACTAAGCAGCCTGGTATTGGGCATATTGGCTGCAAGCCCAGTCCCGTTACTTATCCGGATCCTGTCCGGTATTCTTGCGTTGGCAGCCTTCGTCAGTTTTCTTTACCCACTTTATTCGTATATCATGTTCTCGTCTTGGGGTGGGAATATACAGGAAAAATTTTACGACCTGATTCTTGATCGTCTGGAGAACCAGAGCCCAGGGAAGATGCTCGATATTGGCACGGGGAATGGAATCCTGGCGGTCAAGGCAGCTTTGAGGAACCAGGCCGTTGAAGTAACCGGCGTGGACTATTGGGGTAAGAATTGGGAATACTCGAAACCAGTTTGCGAACAAAATGCCCGGATCGCCAAGATGGCCGGACGCGTCCATTTTCAAAAGGGGGATGCGGCTTCGTTAAACTTTCCGGATGCCACCTTCGATACCGTGGTAAGCAACCTGACTTTCCACGAGGTCAAGATGGTGAAGCGAAAAATCGATGTGTTGCGGGAGGCGTTGCGCGTCCTGAAACCGGGTGGTAACTTCGCTTTCATCGATTATTTCTATGACGGCCGTTATTACGGCGATGCGGCGGAATTAGAGCTTCTACTTTGGAGTTTGAAATTACAGAAGGTGGAGCTGAAGCCTTTGCATGAGATGTTGGTTTTCCCCAAATTGCTCCGTCACCCGCGGGCGCTGGGAAGGGTCGGGATCATTTACGGGAAGAAATAAACTCCCACTTGCCGGGTCATGATTTGGTTCGTAGCGTTTCCAGAGCTTTCGTAAAATCATCTGGATAAGGGGCGGTGAACCGGAACGGTTGTCCTTCAAAGATGAATTCGAGCGAGAAAGCGTGCAGGGCGGGACGGCCGATCAGGTCTGTCCCGGGGGCGCTGTAGAGCCTATCGCCCAGCAAAGGGAAGCCCAGGGCGAAGGCATGTACACGCACTTGGTGCGTGCGCCCGGTGGCAGGGCTGGCTTCGAGCAGCGCATAGCCATTAAACCGCTCCAGGACATGGAAAGCTGTCCCGGAGGGTTTCCCCTTTCCGTGGTCCACCACGGTGCGATGGCTGTGGCCCACGTTGATGCGCAGGGGATGGCGGGCGGTATGTTCGTCCCAAGGAGGTGCGCCGACAACGATAGCGTGATACACCTTGTGCGTTTCGTGGCGTTCGAACAGGATGCTCAGGGTGCGGTGCGCGGCGGCAGTACGAGCCAAGAGCACCAGACCGCTGGTGACCTTATCCAGCCGGTGAACGACCCAGAGGCGGCCATAATCCGGTTCGAGGGTCTTAACCAGGGAGGGTGAATCTTTTTCCCAACTTCCGGGGACGGTGGCGAGACCGGAGGGCTTGTTCACGACCAGGATGGATGGGTCAATATAAAGGATATCCATTAGCTTATTGTACCTGTATGCTGTCCATTAGAGACTATCGTAATAAAAAGATTCTCCACGAAGTAACACGAATAACACGAAAAAATACCGCGAGTTTGTCATTTCGGGGAGAACCTCTATAAAATTCGTGTTTCTTCGTGTTCTTAGCGGATAGAGCTTTTTCCTCCCTTGACATTAACGTAACGTCATGGTTTATCATGCGAGCATGTCGTTCACTGTCAAACAACTCTCGAAGCTGGCCGGTGTCAGCGTGCGCACGCTGCATTACTACGATGAAATTGGGCTGTTAAAGCCGGATGCCATCCGCCCGAATGGCTATCGTGAGTACGGTGACGAAGCGGTGCTGAAGTTGCAGCAGATCCTGTTCTACCGCGAACTGGACCTCAGCCTGAAGGATATCATAGCCATCCTCAGCCGGCCAGACTTCGATGCAGTCGCGGCCCTCGAAGCACATCGCGTCTCCCTACTGGGAAGGGCGGCAAGATTGGAGCGTCTCATCCAGACGGTGGACGATACCATATTGCACATGAAAGGATTAAAAGATATGAGCAAGAAACAGCTTTTTGCGGCCTTCTCGGATAAAGAGCAGGAGAAATATGCCCAAGAGGCAGAACAGAAATATGACCCGACGATCGTGAGAGAGTCCAACCGGAAATGGAAGTCCTACAGCGCGGCCGAAAAGCAACGCATCGCTGACGAAGGCAACGCAGCCTATGCGGCCATCCTGGCTGCCATGCCCAAGGGTGCGGCCAGCCCGGAGGCCCAGGCCGGCGTGGAACGCTGGCGCAGGCACATGGAATATTTCTGGACGCCGAGCCTGGAGCAATTGCTTGGACTGGCGGAAATGTATACCACCGACCCGCGCTTCAAGGCCAATTTCGACAAGATCGATGCCCGGCTGGCGGAGTTTATGAAGGAGGCAGTGGGGGTGTATGTGGGGAGAAAGAAGTAAAAAGTTACGAGTAATGAGTAACAGAGGAGAAGGAGGAAAAAGGAACGAGCCGGAGGCGAGAGTCCCTGGCTCGTTTTGATTTGTTTTGTGCTACACTATTGGAGGATAAAAGCACTGACGGAGGGCCGAATATGAAGGACTGGATGATGAAATTCTTCGAGACGCTGGCGGGGAAGTTAACTGCCATCCTGGCATTCGCCGTGCTTGTCATCGCACTGCTGGCCCTATGGGGAGATCGCATCCCGTCTGACTATCGCCTGCTGGTGTACGTCGTGGCTATTTTGGCAATGATGATTTTTATGGCGCAGGTTATTGTGCGCCATAAAAAGTCTATTTCCTCGAACCAAAAAATTGAAGCAGGAGGACATGTTGAAGAAAGCATCCAGGTTATCGGAAACCGCAATCAAATCACTCAAATTATCCATAACTATGCCAATACACATGCCGGTGTAGATCAAAATGATTTGCAATGCCAGATAAATGAGTATCTGGATTGGATGCAAGAAACTTATGGCTTTATCACATTAAGAGGAATTGAGAAAGGAGGCAGCCAGGTTGTTACCATGCCCTTGGAAACTGTCTATGTTCCTTTGCAAGCGGAGCGAGAAATTAATTTTCGCGAGGATATCGTTGTTGCGGAATTCAAAGGAAAACCCTCCAAATTACGGATGGAGGAGCATTCAATCGAAGCAAACGCGTTACGTTTGGATGAGGTACTTTCTTTTGGCAATCGGATTATTATTACCGGCGGGCCAGGTTGTGGGAAAACTACTGTTCTCCAACATATTGCCTGGACATTGGCAGCCACCTTGCAAGGGAACGCAGGCTTGGCACGCGAAAAACTTGGGCTGCCCGGGGTAATCCCTGTTCCTATTTTTGTTCCTTTGAGTCTCTATGCAAGATATTTGCGTAGCTTGGTTGCTTCCGTACCCGCCTCGCAAAAATCCTTGGCCTATTATATTTCGGAGTACTTAATCCAGCGCCAGACGAATTTGAATCTGCCACCTGAATTCCTGACCCACCTTTTTCGGAGTGAGAATTGTGTTCTGTTACTACTGGATGGTCTGGATGAAGTGCCGAACGAGGATGAACGCGGACAGGTACGCCAGGCCATAGAAGACTTAACCGCCGGGCGCGAGAATATGCGAGTGGTTGTGACTAGCCGGACAGCAGCATATCACGGCCAATCTGTGCTTGGGCGCGGCTTTCAACATATTCGCGTTTTGCCTTTACAGATTGAGCAAGTCGAATCGCTGGTCCGTCAGGCGTACGCGGCCATTCATGCACAAAGCCAACAGAAAGCGAAAACGCAAGCGGATAACCTGCTAACCGAGATCGAGAAACTGGAGGCAGAACGCAGAAGACGCCTGGGAGACGATGTAGAGTTTTTTGTAAACTCTCCTCTGATGGTGCGCATGTTGTTAATCGTACACGTTAACGATAAACATCTCCCTGACCAGCGCGCCGACATGTACAAAAAAGCCGTTGATGCTATTCTGCGTCCTGACTATAACGAAGATGGAAATGTGGTCAAAGAACTTGAAACCCGCATTGGCGGCAGTCTGGCAATGAATCGGGATATGCTGCAATTTCTGGCTTTTAAGATGCACACTCAAGGCGAGAAACAGGGTAGGGAGGTGGATGAAAAGACAATCCGGCAGGTGTTTAATGCTGAGGAGACCTATGCACCATATGTGGCTGAATTGCTTGCTCAAACTTGCGAACGGGGAACCCTGTTGGAAGAACGCGGCGGCTTGTATCGTTTCATGCATCTTTCTTTTCAGGAATTTTTGACCGGGCGTTATATGGCGCAGGTGTTGCATGACCCAGATAAAATTGCTGCATTTTTGGAAAATGGCTTGGTGCTGGATTCATGGTGGCGCGAACCCATATTGCTCATGTTTGGCTACTTGGATGTAGATTCTCCAAACATGTTGCCCAAAGTGTTAACACGTTTGGCCGGTATGGATACGCAAGCCAAAAATCGAAAGACGCCTGTTTTTAATGTGCGACTGGCCTGCACGGAACTGGCGGCCACCGCTTTTTTGGAGTGCAAGAATCAATATGCTGGTCTGGGAGAACGGCTTACCCGGCGTTTGCAAGATTTACATGACGAGTTCGACAAACAGGCTATGGAAACCCGTTTTGCTGGCTTCCGCGATGGACGCATTAGATCGCCTTGGTTATTGCCCTTCAGATTTGCATATTTTTGTTGCCATTAATCTGCCAGAACAATTCAGCACTCTGCATTCATCCTTCTGCATTTCCAAATATCCAGTAACCAATATCCAATATGAACGTTTCCTAAAGCCGGCGAATTTCGCGGATAAATCCTTGTGGGCAGGTTTTCGCAAATTCTCCGAGCCGGATAAAAAGGGCAATATCAGGGAAATCGGTGATTGGGGAAATGAAGCCTGGGACTGGCTGCAAAGCGCTTTGAAGAGCGGCGAGTATGTAGAGAATGGCATGCTCCAGCCGCGTTTTTGGCGTGACCCGCGTTTTGGGATTTCCCGCCGGAATGCGCCTGTAGTAGGCGTTTCCTGGTACGAAGCCAACGCGTATTGCCAGTGGCTATTGGAGAATTGGGATACCCTGGAAGAGGGCAAACAGGGCCTGCCAAAGCCGAAAGAAATTCGCTTGCCGACTGAGGCTGAGTGGAGGCTCGCGGCAGGTGGGGAGCAGGATGATCATTTTGCCTGGGGTATGTTAAAGAATGATAAAGAGATTACACGCTTTGCCAATACCAGCGAAAGCGGAATCAACCGCACCAACCCGGTTTGGATGTACCCGCAGGGCGAAAGCCCGCTTGGCGTAATGGATCTATCCGGGAATGTCTGGGAGTGGCAGGCTAATTTTATAGATAAAGATCATGATTGGCTGGCGTTGCGCGGCGGCTCGTGGAGCTACAATCTAGACAGCGCGCGTGTGTCTGTCCGCCACTACCTCCACCCGCTCAGCAGGGACGACGTCATTGGTTTTCGGATGGCGGCCTTCCCCAGCTAATCTTTTGTTTTCTGTTTGGCTGTTTTCTGTGTTCTGCCGCCCTCCGCCCGGAGGGCGGCAGAATATTGTAAAAAACCCAATATGATAAGGAGACTATCGATAGCATGAAAACCTATAAACAGCTCTACCCGCACGTGCATGATTTTGAGAACCTGTACCTGGCCTGGTGCAAGGCTCGCAAGGGCAAGCGCGGGCGGGAGGGCGCGGCGGCTTTCGAGCGTGTGCAGGAACAGGAATTATTGGCATTGCAGGAGGAACTGCAAAATTTTACCTACACGCCCGGTCCTTACCGTAATTTCTATGTGCATGACCCCAAGAAACGCCTGATCTCGGCTGCTCCGTTCCGCGACCGGGTGGTGCACCATGCGCTGTACCGGGTGATCGAACCCATCTGGGAAAGTCGTTTCATCCACGATACGTATGCCAACCGGGTTGGCAAGGGCACCCACCGCGCCCTGGATCGTGCACAGGAGTATTTACGGAAGTATGGATATTTCCTGCAATGCGACCTGCGCCAGTTCTTTCCGTCGATCGACCATGAAATATTGCGCGGTGAGTTTACCCGCCGCATCCACGATGATGATATGTTGTGGTTGTGCGATACCATCCTGGCCAGCGGGGTGGGGGTGCTGGCAGGTGAATACGACATGGCCTGGTTCCCTGGCGATGACTTACTGGCTGCGATTCGTCCGCGCGGCCTGCCGATCGGGAACCTCACCAGCCAGTTCTGGGCGAATGTTTACCTCAATGATTTCGACCACTTTATCAAGCGCGAGTTAAAATGCCCGGCTTACCTGCGTTATGTGGATGATTTTGTGTTGTTCGACGATGATCCTTACCGGTTAAAAGAATGGCGGAAAACAATTGTCGAAAAACTGGGCAGATTGCGCCTGACTTTGCATGACGAACGCACCCGCACGTTCGCATCCACCAGCGGCCTGCCGTTCCTGGGTTTCCGGCTTTATCCTGAATATCGGCTTGTGAAACGGCGTAAAGTGAACCACTTCCGGCGAAAATTAGGCAGTTTGTTGAGCCTATACGGGCGCGATGAGATCCCACTCTCGCGCCTGGATGCCAGTGTGCAGGGCTGGATCAACCACGTCCGCTATGCGGATAGTTGGGGGCTGCGCCGTTCGGTTTTGCGGGGTGTGGCGCTGTGAATGAATCGCCGCTTTTCACCCGCACTTACGATTTCCTGCTGTGGCTGATACCGCAAGTGCAAAAATTCCCGCGCCTGCATCGTTTTGGGTTGGCCGAGCGTATCCAGCGTCTGGCGCTGGATTTCCAGGATAGCCTGGTGGCGGCCGGAAAAAGCGACGGCGTGGCCCGGCGCGAACGCCTGAAACAAGCCGATATTCAATTGGAGCAAATGCGCCTGTGGGTGCGGTTTGCGCGCGATAACGGTTTATTTACTGTACACCAGTACGAACACGCCGCCCGCTTGATGGCAGAAGTGGGGCGTTTGCTGGGGGCATGGCTCAAACAAATTTCGGGATCTTCCGCTCCTTGAGCGGTTCTTCCGGGCGCAGGTCAAATGGCTGGCGTTGCGCGGCGGCTCGTGGAACAACAATCAAGACAACGCGCGTGTGTCTGACCGCAACAACAACCACCCGAACAACAGGAACAACAACATTGGTTTTCGGATGGCGGCCTTCCACAGATATGCTTAACGATGAAGGGACAAGATAAATCTTGCCTACGCCAGTAGTGCGTCCTGTCTCAATAGAACCGGGCGTCGAGGCATAACTGGCTGACCTGTTTGCCCGGTCGCGCCCTCACCCCGGCCCTTTCCCTATAGGAGAGGGGGAGAAAGGCGCACCAAATATTGAACCGCCCCGCCTGTTCCAGTAGGGGAAGGCTGCAAACCTTCTTGCCGACCGTCCGGGCGGGGCATTTTTACCGAGGAAGACTCGATTGACAGCGTCCCTAAGGTTTGTGCTGGGGAATCGGGGCGCCTGAAGAAACCTTTAGGACGGTTTACGCTGACCGCTGATCGCTGCCTACAACCAATCCAACAATTCCCCCAATTTCCCAATTGTGTAAGTCACCGGCAATGCGGTAGCCTTCCCGCCGGGATTGAACCAACAGGTGTCAATCCCATAATTTATCCCGCCCTGTATATCGGAGCTCAGGCTGTTGCCAATGATGAGCACCTGGGTTTTTGGCGGATTGCCGATTTCCCGGAAGACTGCCTCGAAAAAACCCATATCCGGTTTCGCAACACCGATCTCTTCAGAAACGAAGATCTTTTCGATGAACGAATGAAGGGCGGAACGTTCCAATCGAGGACGGTTCACTTCGCTCAGGCCGTTTGTGACCAGTGCGATGTGAAAGCGGCCAGAAAGGGCCTGTAATACCTCCGCCGCGCCGGCGAGAAGCAGATTGCTGACGTTGGACAGGTTCTCCAGGTAGCGCAGGCTGAAATCCTGCGGGTCGAGCGGGGCGTGGATCTCGTCGAACAATAAGCGGAAACGCTTGATACGCAAATCCTGCGAGGTGGTCTCGCCGCGTTCGAATTCGCCCCAGACCTGCCGGTTGAAGATTTGGTAGATTCTCAGGACTTCCGAGCGGTAAACCTGCCCGAAATTCTCGAACGTGCTGCGCAAAGCAATGGCTTCGGAAGCCGGATAATCGAAGAGGGTGTCATCTGCGTCGAAGAGCAACCAGGTGTAAGGCTTATAGTCTTGAGTCATATGGTCGAATAGTCTTATAGTCTTATGTAACGGTCTGGCGTTGGGAGGGGAATTCGAGGTAGCGCTGCTCTGTAACGGTCCTGCGGATGCGATCCACGCCCTCCCAGACATCGCAAAAGGTGGTGTAAAGCGGGGCCAGGCCGAGGCGCAGGTTGTCGGGTTCGCGGAAGTCGGGCAGGACGTTCATCTCTTCGATCAAGGCCCGGTTGATGCGGTAGCCCTCCGGGTGGCGCAAGCTGATGTGCGAGCCACGCCGTTCGGGGATGCGGGGGGAACCGAGAGCGAAGCCGAGCGGGGCGAGCAGGGCGTCGGTCAATGAAATCATATATTCACTCAATGCCAGGGATTTGGTCCGCAGGGCCTGCAAACCGGCTTCCAGGAGCGGGTCGAGGGCAGATTCCATGGCGAGCAGCGACAGGACCGGCTGGGAACCGGTCAGGAAGCGGGCCGCACCCGGGGCAGGCGTGTAATCCAGGCCAAAGGCGAAGGGGGCGTTTTGCCCCCACCAACCGCAGATGGGCGAGACGGCCTGTTCCTGCAAATCTTTACGCACGTAGAGGAAGGCGGGCGCACCGGGGCCGCCGTTCAGGTATTTATAAGTGCAGCCAATGGCGAAATCGGCGTTGCAGGCGTCCAACGCGACCGGCAGCGCTCCGGCGGAATGGCTCAAGTCCCAAATCACGAGCGCACCCTGGCAGTGGGCCAGTTCGGTGAGGCGGGCCATGTCGTAGAGATAGCCGCTCTTGAAGGTGACGTGCGAGAGAGTGACCAGGGCGGTAGTGCCGTCGATGGCGGCGGCCAGGGCATCCAGGTCGGGCGTAATGTCGCCGTCCTGCGAGCCGATGCGCAGGATGGTATGGCGGCCCTCACCCCCAACCCCTCCCCCGAAGGGGGAGGGGGGCCGAGGAAAGGATTCCAACCTCTCCTCCGAAGGGGGAGGGGGGCCGAGGAAAGGATCCAACCTCTCCTCCGAAGGGGGAGGGGGGCCGAGGAAAGGACCCAACCTCTCCCCCGAGGGGGGAGGGGGGCCGAGGAGAAGGGGAAAGCAAGTGAACGAGACCCTGCAGGATGTATAGGTCGGACGGGAAATTGAGCGTGTCGGTGACGATACGGGGACGGTCGGGACGCATGGCCAGGGCCGCGGCGGCCAGTTTGAACAGGTTGACCGAGACGGTGTCACAGGCGACCACCTGGCCCGGGGCGGCGCCCACCAGCCGGGCGATCTTTTCGCCGACGCGGACGGGCGCTTCCCACCAGTTTTCGTTCCAACCCCGGATCAGGCCGCGGCCCCATTCCTGTTCCACGAGGTGATTGACCCGCTCTGCGCTGGCACGAGTCAGGCGTCCGAGCGAGTTGCCATCCAGGTAGATGAGTCCGGGATCGGCAATGACGAAGCGGGCGCGGAAGGAGGCGAGGGGATCGCGATTATCCAGGTCTTCTGCGAAGGAGCGTGAGAGGTCGGAGTCCATGGATTTAATTTACCACAGAATGTAGCTGTTGGCTTTTAGCGATTAGCAGTTAAAAGTGAGGCTGACGGCCTATTTTGGGCCAAATTGATTTAAGATATCAGTGGCCATTCCCGGGAATCCTGCTCATGGCGTATTCCGCCAGGGCCGTGATGGTCAGGCTGGGGTTGACGCCGGGATTGGCGGGCATGACAGAGCCATCGATCACATACAGGCCGGGGTAATTGTGCACCTGGAATGCTTCATCGATCACACCCTCGGAGGCATCCTTTCCAATCGGGCAGCCGCCCAGGATGTGTGCGGTGGTGGGCACGTCCAGCAGGTTCTCGCCGAGCGAGCCCATCGGGATGCCGCCGGTCTTTGCGGCAAAAGAACGGGTTATTTCATGACCGGCATCAATACGGGGGCTGATCTCATGCCCAGGTTCCGATTCGGCCACCAATCCTTTGCGAAAGAGGGTCAACAAGTTGCGTCCCAGGCGGACGTTCATGCGGTTATCCACATTTTGCATTACCAGCAGGATGGTCACTTTGTGCGCCCAGCCGGGCAGCACCTGCGAGCGGAGGAAGTCGAGGGGGTGGCGCATGATCCAGAGAAGAGATTTGAGCATGCGCAGCGGGACGGCGCGGCCGTTGGAGATGAGCGGGGCGGCCAGGATGCGCATCAGGTCGGAGCCTTCCGAGTAACGCACCGGCTCGATGCGGGTGACTTCGTCGGCATTGAAGATGGAGGTGATGGAGATGCCTTTCGAGAAATTGTGCCGTCCATTACGCGCGACACTGCCCAACAGCGCCTCGGAGTTGGTGCGGACGCGTTCGCCAAGACGTGACGAGAGATGCGGCAGGGTGCGGTAGCGGTCGCGACAATCCAGGAGCAGGCTCAGAGTCCCCATGACGCCGGCTGCGACGATGACGTTGCGGGCCCGCGCCTGGCAGCGGGCCCGGCCAAGCAGCGCGGTCGAAGAGTGGTAGGTGACCAGGTAGCGCGCCCCGTCCGGCTCGCCTTCCGGCAGCGGCCGCACGAGGCGTACAATTACTTCAGGGCGGATCTGCGCACCCTGTTTTTCGGCGAAATACAGGTAGTTCTTGGGCAGGGTATTCTTGGCATTGTGCCGACAACCCACCATGCACCCGCCGCACTGGATACAGCCGGCGCGCTGCGGGCCGGCGCCGCCAAAGTACGGATCGGGGACGGTCTGTTCCTCTGCCCCAAAGAAAACCCCCACCTCGGTGGCCCGGAACGTGGATTCCTGGCCGAGTTCCCTGGCAATCTCCAATAATGTATTGTCAGCCAGCCAGAATTGGGGATTGGCTGTTGCACCCAGCATCCGGCGGGCGGTTCCGTAAAAAGGTTGCAGGGTTTTGCCCCAGGGGAGCGACTCATTCCAGGCGGGCGTGGCAAACGTCTCCTCAGTGGGAATTTCAAGCACGTTGGCGTAGCCCAGGCTGCCGCCGCCTACACCTGTGCCATGCAGCACCAGCATGCCTTTAAGCAAACTGATTTGCAGGATCCCAAAGGAACGCAGCGCCGGGGCCCACAGATATTTCCAAAAGGCCAGATTGGTTTTTGCAAAATCGTAGTCGCTGAATTGTTTGCCTTTTTCCAAGACCAGGACCGAATATCCTTTTTCGGCCAGCCGCATGGCGGATACGGACCCGCCGAACCCGGAACCGATGATAATGTAATCAAAAAAGTCAGACATATGATTATAGCTTTCAGCGGTCAGCATTCAGCGACTGGCTTTCAAAGTTTTGATGAGGCCGGAGAGCATACGCTTAATTTCCACAATCTCTGGGTTAAGTTGTTCATATTCATCGTTGCTCATCAAGCCGAGGTCGCGGCTGAGAAGTAGTAAGTATTCCGCTTCACTGGACGATCCCATGCTGATTTGCAAGAAGCGGGCCAAATCTGCATCGCTATCCCTTCCGCAGCCTTCGGCGATATTTGTAGGAATGGATGCACTGGCCCGCCGAATCTGGCTTGTCAGGCCATAGACTTCATTCTTTGGAAAACTTTTGGTGATTTTATAAACAGCGAGGGCAAATACGTGTGCCTTCTCCCATACTTTGAGCTGTCGAAAATCTTTCATCCTGCCTCCTCCGCCTGGCGGCCAAGTACTGGTAACTGATTGCTTAAACACAACTCCCTCCCCAAAGTTGTGGAGAGGGGGTCAGGACCAGTGAGAATTCCGCTTATGTGGCAATCGGGGTGAGAATCAGGGCTTATTCCAGGCAGTACAGATACGGTGATAGGTCTCGTTCAACTCCTCCGGGAGGACGCGTGTCTCTGCCAGTGCAGACATAAAATTCGTATCCCCGCCCCAGCGTGGAACGACGTGCAGATGCAAATGGCCGGCAATCCCGGCTCCAGCCGCCTCGCCAATATTCGCCCCAACGTTGAAGGCATCGGGCTGGTAGACTATCCGGATCGTCCGCATGCTGGTTGTCGCCAGTTCCATCATTTCGGAACGCGTCTCGACATCCAGACCTTCAATCGACGGTTGATGAGCATTGGCTACCACCATCAGATGTCCACTGGTATAGGGATAGCGATTGAGAATCACAAAAGCTCTCTGGCCCCGAAAAACGATCAAGTTTTCCGTGTCACTGGCCTGCGCCTGCACCCTACAAAAAACGCAATCTGCGTTCGTTTCTTCGGACTGAACAAATTTCATGCGCCAGGGCGCCCAGAGTCGTTTCATAAATGTTTTTTTAAGTCATCATGAAGGAGAAGGGAGCAGGATGTCTTTGCAGGCATCGCCACGACTGAAGTCGTTACTACGTTTTCCGCGTTTTCGCGATCTACTGATTGTAGCAAATAAACCTTTGCGGCGGAATAGCGAATTATGCCTGTATAGGAATTGTAAGCCTGTATTCTTTGGGCGGTTGACAGCCCCCTGGAATGCGAGTATTCTCTACGGCATGGAACAACTGGCGTTATTCGATGCCTCGCCCCGCTGGACCGTCACCAACCTGACGCGCTACCTGCGCCAGCTGCTTGAATCGGATGCCAGCCTGCAGGGAGTGTGGGTACATGGGGAAGTTTCCAACCTATCACGACCGTCCTCGGGGCACATTTACTTCACGTTAAAAGATCCCGGTGCCTCCCTGCGCTGCGTCATGTGGCGCGCGGAGGCTGCCCGCCTGCGGATTGCCCTGCAGGATGGCCAGGCAGTGGATGTCCATGGCAACATCAGTCTGTATGAGGCCGGTGGACAATACCAACTCTATGTAGATACCCTGCGCCCACTGGGGGAGGGCGCTCTTTACCAGGAATTCCTGCGCCTGAAGGCCACTCTCGAGGCAGAGGGGCTTTTCGATCCCGCCCGCAAGCGTCCCATCCCGGATTTTCCGCGGCGCATCGGGATCGTGACATCCCCCTCCGGCGCGGCCTTGCGGGATATACTCAATACCCTGCGAAGGCGACTCCCGCTGGCGGAGGTGATCCTTGCACCGACACCCGTGCAGGGTGAGGAGGCCCCGCCTACGATCGTCTCTGCACTGCGGGCCCTGAACCGGGACGTCACGCCGGATGTCATCCTGCTGGCGCGCGGAGGCGGTTCCATCGAAGACCTGTGGGCTTTCAATGATGCGCGCGTTGTCCGGGCGGTGGTTGAATCCGCCGCGCCGGTCATCACCGGGGTGGGCCACGAGACGGATTTCACATTGGTGGATTTTGCCGCTGACCTGCGCGCCCCCACGCCGACGGCAGCCGCGGAACTGGCGACCCCTGTCACTGTGCTGGATCTGAAGGCCCGCTTGTCCGAGAGGAGAGGCGTTATCGCCGGCAGGATGGCGGCCCTACTCCAGCAGCAGCGCGAAGCGGCAGCCTGGTTGGACAGCCGCCTGCGGCTTTTCTCTCCGGCGCGGCGCCTGCAGAGCGAGCGACAACGATTGGATGAAATGAGCCATCGGTTGCATGCTGCACAAGCTCACCGTTTGCAATTTTCTGTGGAGAAATTCAAGGGAATGAAGAACCGACTCCTGGCGCTCAGTCCGCTGGCTGTGCTGCGGCGCGGCTATGCAGTCATTACGAAAAACGGAAAAGTGGTTTCCAGTGCAGCGCAAGTGCGGGTGGAGGATGCGCTGCACGTGCGTGTCCAGGACGGCGAATTCAATGCTCGCGTGACGGGCAACGGATAGGTGAATATGGCAAAGACAGCGACCAAACCCATCGATAAACTGACCTACGAGGAGGCATTCGCCGAACTCGAGAGCATCGTCAGCGCGCTCGAATCAAGCGAACAAACCTTGGAAGAGGCATTGGCCCTCTTCGAGCGCGGCCAAGGGCTGACCAGTCATTGTGCGGGATTATTGGATAAAGCGGAACTCACCGTCCGGAAACTCTCCGGCGAAGCGTTGGAGCCTTTCGTGGAGGGCGAATGAATTTAGGTGCTATCTTCCAGAACCACGTGCTATTGACCGGTCTGACAGGCTGGCTTATAGCGCAGTTACTCAAAACCCCGATCGATTTTTTAAAGTCCCGCCATTGGAATTGGGCGCTGTTTTTTGCGGCCGGGGGAATGCCCAGCTCGCATTCCGCGTTGGTAACTTGCACTGCAATGGCGGCAGGATTGTACTATGGTTTCGACAGCCCGGTTTTTGCGGTGGCGACGACCCTTGCGATGATCGTCGTCTACGATGCCACTGGCATTCGCCGGCAGGCCGGGATGCAGGCACAGAAGATCAATATCCTGGTGGAAGAACTTTTGCAGGGCCACCCGATCTCAGAGGAACATCTGCGTGAAGTGCTGGGCCATACCCCCCTGGAAGCAATGGGTGGAGTGCTCCTGGGCCTGGCGGTGGCGCTAGGTATGTGGTCTCTGTGGCACTAATATGTTTTGTGCCATTTCTATCGGTGGATGAACCGTCCAGCATATCTCCAGAGGGACTTAAGCTCGGGAACCCGCAGCAGCAATAATACCAACCCGTAGATCATCCCGCCGATGGCTACTCCGCCCAGAGTTGTCAATGCGGCAGAATGGGCCTGCATGGCCTGCAGCCAGATAACTATACCTGCGGACATGCCGAGCGTCCCGAGAGCTGCCGCAGCGGTACCTTTGGCCAACTCCTTCCCCTGGATGCCACGCATGCGTTTACGAAGCAGGAAAAAAAGGCTGGTTGTTTCGATGGCGGTCGAGAAGGACATTGCCAGTGCCAGTCCGCCCAGCGGCATCCAGCCCACCCGGTTGAACCAGGCGACGAAGGCAAAACAAAAGACGATATTCAAGCCCATGGCGCCTGCGCTGACCAACGCCGGGGTCTTTGTATCGTGCAGCGAGAAGAAGGCGCGTACCAATATTTCCAGCGTGCAATGAAAGATCAGCCCGACGGTGTACCAAAGTAGCGCCCAGGCGGTCATGTCAGTTGATAGCAGTGTAAAGTGGCCGCGTTGGAACAAGAAGGCAATCAGCGGCTGGCGAAGCAAGATCAGGCCAAGGGTGGCCGGCAGGGCCAGGAACATCACGCTCCGCAGCGCTGCCGTTAATGAGTTTCGCAACGCACCCATTTCACCCCGGGCGACCTGGGCCGAAAAGGTTGGCAACGTGGCGATGCCGATCCCGGACCCGATGATCACGAGCGGCACGGTCATGATCGGGAAGGCAAAATTAATGGCCGAGAGCGATCCGGTGGGCAGCCCGCTGGTGATAATGCCGGCGACGACTGCGTTCACCTGCAAGGTGGCGACACTGATCAGCCGCGGCCCCATTAATATCGCCACTTCCCGCACGGAAGGATTATGTCTCCCCAGGGTGGGTATGTAGTGCTTTTTTGGCAGGCGAAACAGATCGGGCAGTTGGATGCACAGGTGCAGACAGGCGCCCAGTACCACCCCCCAGGCCAGCCCAAAGATGCCCTGGGTGGGGACGAAGAACAGTAACCCGATGATGATCCCGACCCAATAGATGGCCGAGGCGAGAGACGGCAGCCAGAAACGCTGGTGGGCATTGAGGATCCCCGAAAGGAGGCCGCTGGCACCAAAGATCGTGGATGTGATCAACAGGATGCGGAGCAATTGCGCAATCAATAATTGTTGATCGGGGGCATCGTGAGGGGCGAGCAGCCGGGCAATTTGAGGGGCGAAGAGCGAAGAAATGAAGCTGAGCGCGGCCAGGGCCAGGACGACCAGGTTGACGATGGCGGAGGCCAGCTTCCAGGCGGAAGACTGGTCATCTTTAACGAGGAAGGCGGTGAAAGTGGGCACGAAGGCGGAGGCCAGCGCGCCGCCGGCGAGAAGGTTGAAAAGCAAATTGGGGAAAATATTGGCAAAATTAAAGGCATCCATGGCCCCACTTGTGCCGAAAGCGCGCGTGGTCAGGATTTGCCGAACCAACCCGGTGACCTGACTGAGAGCGAATGCGACCATCACCGTCCCGGCGGCGCGGGCGATCTGTTGGTTGGCGGTGCTGTCGGTCTCGCTCATGAGCGGGGATTATACCCCAGCCCTACAGCCCTTTGCGACCCTTTGTGTCCGCAGTGGTCAAAGATTTTCTCTTTACCGCTCTGTCAATTGCTTTTCTGCCACTTTCTCCCTCATCCCCGGCCCTTCCCCCGAAGGGGGAAGGGAGTTTCCTCTTCCTTCGGGAGAGGGTGAGGGAAGGCACGTCAGGATGGATTGTCCGACATTGCGCTGTAATATTAGTCGATCACGAAAAAGTTACGATTGGGCAGGAGGCATTGCGCCCTGCCGCCGGGAGATGCCCCTATCGGGGTACACGTTAATCCCCCGGCTGAGGTAACAAAGCCGTCTGAAGATGGTTAAACCCAGACTGTTTGCCCGTCGAAGTGGGTTTCTTGATACTGATGCAATTACCAAACACCTTCTACCAATCTGTTTCGTGATCCATTGAGTATAATCATGCCAAACCAATGGTAAAGGGAAAACATGCAGAAGCGAGATGTTGCGCATAGTCGAGAAATAATATTCCTCTTGTTCCTGGCGCTGGTGCTGGCGCTGTCTGCCTGTGCTTTACCGACCTCGGATTTATCCACAGCGCCTCCGGTCGCACCTGCTCCGGTCCTTACCGGGACAGCCAGCGGTGGTGCGTCCGGCTGGCTCCAAATCTACTTCACCGATCCGGCTGCGCCTCATGCGGCAGATTACGCGGCCGGCCCGGATGAAGCCCTGGTAGCGGCCCTGGACCAGGCGCGACTATCTGTGGATATGGCCGCGTACAGCCTCAACCTGTGGAGCATCCGGGATGCCCTCATCCACGCACACCAACGTGGAGTGGTGGTGCGCATGGTAATGGAAAGCGACGATATGGATAACCCCGAAATCCAACAGGTCATGGATATAGGGATCCCGATCATTGGCGACCATCAGGAGGGCTTGATGCACGATAAATTCATCGTGATAGACCGCGCGGATGTCTGGACCGGCTCGATGAACTACACGACCAGCGGGGTCTATAAAGATAACAACAACCTCATCCACATACGTTCCAGCCAGGTTGCCGAAGATTACACCAACGAATTCGAAAAAATGTTCGTGTATAACCTGTTTGGACCGGATAAAACCGCCAGCACACCCAACCCGAAGCTGACCATCGACGGAACCCCGGTCGAAATTTATTTCGCGCCGGAAGACAAAGCCGCGGGGCGTATCGTGGAACTGATCCGAGATTCCCAAGAAAGCATCCATTTCCTGGCTTATTCATTCACCTCCAACGATATCGGCAAGGCGGTCATGGAACGGGCACAGTCTGGCGTCAGGGTGTCGGGGGTAATGGATGACGGACAGATCAAGACCAGCAACGCCTCCGAATATGACCCGTTCCTGCAGGCCGGATTGGATGTTCGCCAAGATGGGAACCAGGATGGCCTGATGCACCACAAGGTGATCATTATCGACCAGAAAATCGTGATCACCGGCTCCTATAACTTTACCGCCAGCGCGCAGACCACCAACGACGAGAACGTGGTCATCATTTTCAGCCCGGATGCGGCGGCAAAGTATATGGAGGAGTTCCAGCGTGTTTATGGAAATGCCTTGTCCGCTAATCCGCGCTAATCTTCACCAATTGGTAAATTTGCCCAAAAACCTGCACGGCTCACCTTCACGAGATAATTTACCGTTGCCATTTCCCGCCAGCTATAGTAAAGTAGCCATCAGAACCGGAGGTTGTCCATGATCGATAAATTCTATCTTGGCCGTCTTTTCGACTCAACACAGGCCAAAGTCACCGACGCCCCTCTACAATACGATCCCGCCGACCTGACGACGCACGCCCTGGTGACCGGCATGACCGGTTCCGGCAAGACCGGCCTGTGCATCACGTTAATGGAAGAAGCTGCCTTGCAGGGTGTCCCAGCCATCTTGATCGATCCCAAGGGTGACCTAAGCAACCTGCTGCTGCATTTCCCTGACCTGGCCCCCCAGGATTTCCGGCCCTGGCTGGATCCGGAACTGGCCCGGCGCGCCGGCAAATCGCTCGAGCAGGCTTCCGATGATGCGGCCAAGGCATGGCGCGACGGCCTGGCGGAATGGGGCATTTCCCATGAGCGCATGCTGGCGCTCAAGAACGCGGCCCAGTTTGCCGTTTATACCCCGGGTTCGGATGCGGGTATCCCGGTCAGCGTTCTGTCATCGCTGGCCGCGCCGGGGCTGGACTGGGCCAGCAACCGCGAAATCCTGGGGGAACGCATTTCCAGCACGGTCACGGCCATCCTGGGCCTGGTCGGCTTCGATAATGTCGACCCCATCCGCTCGCGCGAACATATCCTGCTCTCCAATATCTTTCAATCGGCCTGGAGCCAGAATAAATCGCTGGACCTGACCGAACTCATTCTGCAGATCCAGAGCCCCGCCTTTCGATAAACTGGGGGCTTTCCCGGTGGATACTTTTTTCCCGGCCAAAGACCGCATGGCGCTGGCCTTGCAGATCAATAACATCCTGGCTGCCCCAACCTTCGATATGTGGCGGTCGGGCCAGACACTGGATGTGGCCAGCCTGCTTTTTACTGCGGGTGGACGTCCACGCCAGAGCGTCTTTTACCTGGCGCACCTGAGCGACTCGGAGCGCATGTTCTTCGTGACCATCCTGTTCTCAGCCGTGGAAACCTGGATGCGCACCCAGCCCGGAGCGACCTCGCTGCGGGCCCTGCTTTACATGGACGAAATCTTCGGTTACCTTCCGCCTACGGCGACCCCGCCTTCCAAGCAGCCGCTCCTGCGCATGTTGAAACAGGCGCGCGCGTTCGGCCTGGGGCTGGTCCTGGCGACACAGAACCCGGTGGACGTGGATTACAAGGCATTGTCCAACGCCGGGACGTGGTTCATTGGAAAGCTCCAGACGGAGCAAGACAAGCAGCGCCTGCTGGATGGATTGGAAAGCGCGGCCTCGGGTGCCCTCGACCGGGGCGCCATCGATAAATTGATCTCCGGGCTGGGCAAACGCATATTCATTATGCAGAATGTCCACGAGAGCCTGCCGGTGGTATTCCAGACGCGCTGGACGATGAATTTCCTGGCCGGCCCGATGACCCGGACGCAGATCCCGGCATTGAACAAGCTGGTAGGAGCCAGCAACCAGTCGTCAGCCGTCAGCGGCCAGGGGGCTGTCCCGGCGACGGTTCCGGTCGCGGCAGCCCAACCAAAGATACAGAGCACACCACAGAGTAACGCTTCGACAGGTCCTGGGCAACCGGCCCAGCCTGCTTCCATGCCAGCGGCCATGCAAATGCCAGTACCACCACCTGCTCCTCTTCCATCCACATCCGGCAGTGCACCGGCATCCGGCAGTGTTACACGCCCTGCGATCCCATCCGGCTTTCCCGAATTCTTCCTGCCGATGAACCTGAGTTTCACCAAGGCACTGGCCGGGTCGGGACAGGCCATGCCGGAAGAAGCCATGTTGAGCGGCATTTTGTACCGGGCCGTGATCCTGGCCTCGGCCCAAGTGCGCTTCCTGGATCGCCGTTACAGCCTGGATATGCAGCAGGTCAAGTCGGCTTTGGTGATGGCAGTGGAGAAGAACACGATCGTTCATTGGGACAACTATGTGCGCGCGGTACCGGATGAAACAGAGATGGATCCGACCCCTGACCCACAGGCACGTTTCGCGGCATTGGAAAGCCCTGTTTCAGATGCCCGCCTGCTGAAAGCACTGCAAAAGGATTTTGCCGACTGGACATATCGAACGGGCAAGGTTGCGATCCGGGCGAACAGCGTGCTGGGTGTGTTTGCCACGCCGGAGGTTTCGCAGGCTGATTTTATGAAAGCCTGTGTGGATGCGGCCCGCACGGCCCGGGATGCAGACCTGGCCAAGGCGACTGCGACGCTTGACCGCCAGATCGCCGCGCTCCAGGAGAAATTGGCCCGCGCGGAACGCGATCTGCAACAGAATAAAAATGAATTGGAGGACCGCAAGCGCGAGGAACTGGTATCGGATGCCGAGACGGTCTTCAGCCTGCTGGGCGGACGGCGCACCCGCAGGATCTCCTCGACCATGAGCAAGCATCGCATGACCGAGCAGACCAAGGCCGAGGTGGATGATTCTACAGATGCAATCGCCGAGTTCAAGCGGCAATTGGAGCAACTCGAGCAGGCGCGGCAGCAAGCCTTGGATGAAGGCGGGAACAAATGGGGCAATGCAGTGAACAATATCACCGAGATACCCATCCTTCCAAAAAAGACGGATATTTACGTGACCCTGTTCGGCATAGCCTGGATGCCTTATTATCAGGCCAAGTGCGGTGACCAAATGGTTGAGATCCCGGCTTTTCAGTAGCTCGACAAGGTACCATTTCAGTTGGAGCGTCAAAGACTCTCACCACGAAGGTCACGATCCCGCTGAAGAACGCGGGACAGGCGGAGCACTAAGGAAAGAAAATTGCATTTTCTTTATGCCCTTTCGTGCCCGTCGTGTTGAAAAAACCTGAACTACCATTGTCGAGGTAGATATGTTCCGGATCATTTTATCGGTACTCTTATGGGGGTTGATCCATTCTTTGCTGGCCTCCCCGAAAGCCAAAGGCCTGGTGCGCGGCTGGTTTGGCGACAAGGCCATGCGTTTCTACCGCCTGTTCTATAATGTCTTTGCCGCTCTCAGCTTTGTGCCAGTCCTGGGAATAGCTGCGCTGACCCCCGATAGAACGCTATATGTTGTGCCATTGCCATGGTCGGGTTTGATGGTGCTTGGAGAGATCCTGGCGGTTGCGGGCCTGGTAACCGGTTTACGCCAGACCGATGCGTGGGAGTTCCTGGGCCTGCGTCAACTGGGAGAAGATGACAGGCCGCCCCAATTGAGGACCAGCGGACTTTACCACTACGTCAGGCATCCGCTTTATGCAGCGGGACTGCTATTCATCTGGCTGCTCCCGCGCATGACCGTCAAAGGGCTGGCTATCAACATTGCCCTGACGGCCTATATCCTGATCGGCGCATTCTTCGAGGAGCGCAAACTGCGGCGTGAATTCGGGCAGGAGTATAGCGATTACGCGGCGGTAACACCGATGCTGATCCCTTTCGTAAAGAGGAATAAATCAATGCACCGTATCTCCTGATAGACGTTTATAAAGTCCATCAGGAGATTAACCACAAAGTCGCCACCCCCATGCCTGGGGACAGGGACACAGAAAATCACTGAAAGTATTCGAGAACTCAATGCTGTCTCCGCCGGGGGCTGTCCCAAAAGTAAAGGGGCAGCCCCCCTTCGCGAAAAGGGGAAAATGTGATTCAATAGGGGCATGAAAAAAGGAAACGTAGTCTTCAAAGCGTATACGATGGATCAGCCGAGCTTGCTACCTGCGGATTTGGAAGAGTTGATTCCGGCGGATCACCTGGTACGGGTGGTGAACCGAGTGGTGGATGCGATCGACCTGGATCCGCTGATGGCGAAGTATGCAGGCGGTGGGACGAGCAGCTACCATCCGAGGATGATGTTGAAGGTGCTGGTGTATGCGTATTGTGAAAAGGTGTTCACATCGCGGCGGATCGAGAAGGGGCTGCGGGAGAATGTGAACTTCATGTGGTTGGCGGGCGGGAACCGGCCGGACTTTCGGACGATCAACCGGTTTCGGGGGGTGGTGATGAAGGGGGAAGTGCGGGAGGTGTTCACAAGAGTGCTGGAACTGCTGATCGAAGAGGAGTATGTGAAGTTGGAGAACTACTTTGTGGATGGGACGAAGATCGGAGCGGATGCGAATCAGCACAAGGTAGTGTGGGCGAAGAAGACGCACAAGTACAAGGTACGCCTGGAGCAAAAGATCCAGCAGTTGTTGGACGAGATTGAGCGGGAGAACGAAAAAGAGAATGAAGAATATGGGGATAAAGACCTGGAAGAGTTGGGAGGCAAAGGGGGCATTGACGCCAAGAAGTTGCAGGCGAAGGTAGCGGAATTGAACGAGCGATTGCGTCAACAACCCGAGAACAAGCCATTGCAGAAGGCAGTGAAAACGCTGGAAAAGGAGCATCTGCCTCGTCTGGAGAAGTACGAGAAACAGGAAAAGACTCTGGATGGTCGCAGCAGTTACTCCCAGACCGATCCGGATGCCAGCTGTATGCGCATGAAGGAAGATCGCGGGGCAGAAAAGCCCTGGCCTCGTCCGGCTTACAATGTACAGATCGGGACGGAAGGGCAATTCGTAGTGGGATATTCGGTCCACCAACGCGCCGGTGATCCGGGCTGTTTCATCCCCCATATGCAACAACAGCATTGGCCAAACGGACAGAAACCCAAGGCGGCTTCAGGCGATGCGGCCTTTGGCAGCGAAGAGAATTATGCCTATCTCAAAACAAACCAGATGGAGAATTACCTCAAGTACAACACTTTCTACCAGGATACCCACCCGCCTCGCAAAGCCGAACGAATCCAGACACTCAGTTTCCGTTCCGAGAATTTTCCCTATGACCTAGACCGAGATACTTTTACCTGCCCGGCTCACCAATCCCTGACCTACCGGGAAACCCGTCCTTACCGTACCGAGAATGATTATCTTTCCGAGCGACGGTACTATGAGTGCTCGGCATGTGGAACCTGTCCGCTCAAGCCTCAATGCACCCAGGCCAAGGGCAACCGCCGTATCCAGGTCAGTTTCAAACTCCGGGAATACCGCCAACAGGCCAGAGAGAACCTGCTTTCAGAGCAAGGGATTGCCTTGCGAAAACAGCGCTGCATCGAGCCCGAAAGCACCTTCGGGGATGTGAAACACAACATGGGCTTTCGAAGGTTTCACCTGCGAGGCCTGGAGAAGGTCGAGACAGAGTGGGCTTTGGTATGCCTTGCCCATAATATGCGCAAACTGGCGGCCATCTGACCGCCAGTTTTTTTTGTCCCCGCCCATTTTCGGGCTTTTACCCCTCTTTTCCACCTACTTAGACTGCCTTTTTAGACAGCCCCGGCTTAGCGTACAAAGTCCGCTTAAGCGGATTGAAAACCGGCTTTTAGCTGCCTTTACCCTTCGAGTACAGGCAAGCGGCTTCCAAAGCCGCTGGCGGGAGATTTACGTTACCTCGACGAGGGTATCACCCGGCGGTGAAGGCGGAACCAGTTACTGTGCTGCAGGCACACGTGAAGCATTGTGGTTAAGTTCTACAGTTTTTGTGTATCTACTCACACCCCAGATGGAAGGGGTAGTGCAGGAGAGCCAAAAAGGCCTTGAATAGCATCGAAAGGAGACAGGTTCTTCAAAGCGGCTGTGGCGATCACCGAAGCGATGGCCGCATAAGCCTTTGCTCCCCAGCCGGAACGGAAACAGCCAATGATTTTGCGATGCACAACCGAAGGGCGTAAGGATCGCTCGCTGAGATTATTGGTTGGATTGACATCCGTGCGATACAGGAAGACGAACAGACAATTCCGGTATTTGCAATACCGTTTCAAGAGCCTTCTGGCTTCGGGTAGTTGCAGTGAACGTTCCAGCAGCCAGTTGCAGATATGTTCAACCCGTCGGACTTGGGCCTGGAACTCTGGTGGAGATAGTTGATCTCTCTGATTATGCAAATGAACTGCCGCACGGAACAAAGCTTGCATGGCCTTGGGCCAAAAGGAGGCTGGATAGCGGTCGATCACCGCTTGCAAGTTACGCAGTTGGTGTGCCATGCACAGTTGATGATAGCGAGCCAGAGCTTTCATCTGAGCCGAATAGCAATCGCTCACCCAGACATCCACTACATGTCCAGCCATCACATTTTTGATGACATCGACACTGCGATCAAAGCGAATGACATGCAAAATCGCACTGGCAGAGCAAAAGACCCACTGCCACCGATTCTGCCCATCCACCCGGCTGCCGGTTTCATCACAGTGAACCACCATACTCTGCTGAATTGCAGCCTGGATCGGTGCCACTCGGGTAATGGCGCTCTTCCCAGCCCTTTGCATGATCTGATCGATCCCACCCTGGCTGATCTCCACCCCATGCAAGTCGTGCAGAGCCGATTGCGTGCGCACATAGCTCATGTGCTGTTCCTGGCGATAGTACACCACCGTTCCTTCCAAACGCGCCCCGAATGTGCGCCCCATTTCCAGACCAGCCACGGGTTGACCCGTCTGCTTCCTTCCACAGCATGGACACTCTGCCGCATACTGCCGTACTTCGATCACTTCCGCTTTCACTTCCGGCAATTCAATGATCTGGTTCACGTCCACCAATTGGCTGCTTTCCTCCCTCAGATCGGCTTGACAATGCGCACATACTTGCGGCTTTACTTCCACAATATGATCCGGTTTTGCCACCAGCTTGCGCTCGTACTTCACATGCCCAACCGGCGGCCCATGCCGATGCCGCTTGCGCTCCTGCGGCCGGTTCACTTTCTGATCCAGTGACGGCGGCTGTGATGAATTACTGGAGTTCGTCGGCGGCTTTTTGCCCTTCTCCAGCTTCAGCTTCAAAGCCTCATTGTCCGCTTTCAACTGAGTCACTATCCCTTGCAAAGTTTCCAACTGCCCATGCTCTGCAAGGATCAGTCTTATCAGTTCTTCGCGGCTTAGTTGCGTCAGGTCTGCTTCGGTCATCTCGACCCTATCTTACCAAACCTTACTCAGATCGCGAAGAGTGTGAGTAGATACGTTTTTGTTATAGAGGAAGCGCCTAAAAATATAACCTGTTCGGTGTATAATTTCGAGAATGTCACTCGCCGGCGTGCCTCGATCCCAACCCAAGCGAAACCCTGTGCTGCTTCAAATCCTGGCGGCCATCCTAGGCGGCCTGGTGTTATTCCTGGCCGGCGCGGGCGCGATCAGCAGTGGGTACCAGTTGGTCTTTTCCGACCGGGTCTTTCCCGGGATCATGATGGCAGGCGTGGACCTTTCCAGCCTGACGCCGGAACAAGCCTCGGCAGCCCTCGGCCAGCACCTTAGCTACCCAACCAGCGGAAAGATCGTCTTCCGTAATGGCGACCAGGTATGGGCGGCGACACCGGCCGAGTTGGGCATGGTCTTCGATGCAGGTACCAGTGTACAACGGGCGTACGAGTTGGGCCGCCAGGGCGGGTTACTTGACAATATGGCAAACCAGCTCAACGCCTGGCAGGGCGGGCTGTACCTTTCGCCGGTGATCATACTCGATGCGCGCGTGGCACATGGGTACCTCCAGAATATCGCCGCACAACTGGACCGGCCGGTGGTCGAAGCCGACTTGCATTTGAATGGCACGGAAGTGGTTTATACGCCTGGCCAAACCGGACGCCTGCTCAATGTGGATAAAGCGCTTACGGACCTGTTGGCACAATTAAAGACTTTCCAGGATGGGGAAATACCTTTGGTCGTTGCGGAACGGGCCCCGACAATATTGGATGCCTCGTCCCAGGCTGATACTTTGGGTAAAGTACTCAACGGGCCGCTGACGCTGACCATTGCGAATGCCCAGACTGGCGATCCCGGTCCTTGGACGATCAGCCAGTCTGACCTGGCGGGTATGATCACGATCGGGCGCGTAAAGACCGATGCCGGTTGGCAGTACCAGGTCACGGTTGATGCGCGCGCCATCGAACTATTCCTGGAGCAAATTGCCCCACTGGTGAATAAAAGTTCCACCAATGCCCGTTTCTATTTTGACGATGCCAACCGCCAGTTGGTGCTTGTCCAACACGCCGTGATCGGCCGCACATTGGATGTGCCCGCTACACGCGATGCGGTGGTGCAAAACCTGCTGCAGGGGCAGCACAACATCCCGCTGGTAATCAAGGTGGATCAACCGGTGGTTACGGACGAGGCAACGGCAGCCTCCCTGGGCATCACCGGACTGGTCCAATCATACACCAGCTATTTCCGCGGCTCGGGCGCGGCGCGCCTGCAAAATATACAGGCGGCCGCGAAGCCCTTTTATGGCCTGCTCGTTCCCCCGAACTCAACTTTCTCGATGGGCGACGCCATTGGAGATATCAGCCTGGATAACGGTTATGCAGAAGCCCTGATCATTTACAACGGAAAAACGATCACCGGCGTTGGCGGCGGGGTTTGCCAGGTCAGCACCACCCTTTTCCGGACGGCATTCTTTGCCGGCTATCCGATCGTCGAACGGAACGCGCACGCTTACCGTGTTTATTACTATGAACAGACCCAGACTGGAACCGATCCCCTGATGGCCGGGTTGGATGCCACGGTATATTTTCCGCTGGTGGATTTGAAGTTCACGAATGACCGGCCATACTGGCTGCTCATGGGAACATATTTCAGCGCCAAGGATTATTCGCTCACCTGGAAGTTCTATTCGACCGATGATGGCCGGACGGTTGACTGGAAAAACCTTGGCTTGATGAATGTCGTCCCTGCGCCGGACCCACTCATCGAGGAGAATCCGGACCTGCCACCGGGAACCTGCACCCAGACCGATTATGCAGGGGATGGCGCAGATATCACCGTGACGCGCAGCGTCTCACGGGGTGGAAGCGTGCTCTTTACGGACTCCATTAAAACCAAATACCAACCCTGGCAGGCTGTCTACCAATATGGGCCCGGCGTGGATGACCCACAAGCCCTGGTTGCCCAGGGTTTATGCCATTAGGCGTGGTAAAATTGGCGTTTGGTGCTCTTGGAATTGGAGAAGGTCATGATAAACAAAGATTTACTCGAAATCCTGCGCTGCCCGGCGTGTGTCCGCGAAAAAGATGGCCTTCTACAGGTTTATCAAGAATCCTGGCTGGTGTGCCAGGATTGTGGACGTAAATATCCGATTGTGGAAGATATTCCGGTCATGCTCATCGAAGAAGGAGAGAAATGGGTAAAGGTGGCTGAAAGCGAATTACCTGTGCCGCCTCCGCCCATCAAGTAAGATGGCTCAAAAGAAATTTTCTATGGAACAGAAATTGCGCGCATTCAACCGTCCATCCATCTTCCAGATATTCTTGATGGTGATGGGACTGGTACTGGGTGTCCTGCTGTTTATTTTCCTGAGCGGTTTTGTGTCTTGCTGGCGGGTGACCTCGCTGCCGGGCATTCCCCTGCCGACCTGTCCTGGTGGGAGTGCAGCGGCCCCCATTCCGACCAATCCCGGCGATACCCCGGTGGCCGAAACGACTACTCCTACCATCAGTGCCCCGCAGGTGCAACTGCCGCCCCCATGGGACGGGGCCAGCCGTGTGACCATCCTGGTCATCGGGCTGCGCGGCAGCACTGACAACCAAGGCTGCCCGCTGTGCACAGATACGATGATACTCTTGACGATTGATCCGGTCAGCAAGACAGCCGCGATGCTCTCCATCCCGCGCGATATGTGGGTAGCTATCCCTGGTTTTGGATATGGAAGGATCAATTCTGCTTACAGCCTGGGTGAATTATACAAACTCCCGGGCGGGGGTCCGGGCCTGACAATCCAGACTGTCGAAAATTTCCTGGGTATACCGATCCAATACTACGCGCAGATCGGTTTTTCGGCTTTTGCGAATGTGATCGATGATATCGGGGGGATTTGCGTGAATGTCACCACCAAGATAGAAGTGGGTGTGATGGACAAACACGGTACGACCGTTTTGGAGCCCGGCAATGACTGCATGAACGGCGAAGTTGCCCTGGGATACGCACGTACCCGTGATGTAGGGCAGGGCGTTGCAGGTGGTGACGTGGAACGCTCCCAGCACCAGCAGCAGGTCATCCTGGCCGTTCGGGATAAAGTGCTTGCCAATTTACCGACATTGGTGACCAAAGCGGGGCCGCTCTATAACGAGATCTCTTCAGACGTGCACACGAACTTATCATTGGATGATATTCTCCGGCTGGCTATGCTGGCAAAAGACATACCGCTGAGTTCCATCCAACAGAAAGTGATCGATTACACGATGATGAAGGACGTGACAACAGTAATAGATGGGATGCCAGCGGATGTTTTGCAGCCATTCCCGGATAAGATCCGCGAGTTGGTGGATCAGGTTTTCGGTGGTGGTACGCTGCAGCCGGCCGCATCGGGCGACGCAACCCAGTTGATGCAGCAGGAAGCTGCAAGCGTGCTGGTGATCAATGGATCGGGCGTGAATGGGATCGCCCAAAAGACGGCTGATTACCTGAAGGCCCAGGGAATGAATATAACCGCGGCTGGAAATATGGCTGCTTATCCGGACAAATATGCTTTTCCTCCGCTCCCGGATCGGACGATGCTGATCGTCCATGCGGGAAAGCCCTATGCGATCAAATACTTGATGGCTCTGATGAAATTTGACAGTGCCAACCAGCTTGTCGTGGATTTCGACCCGACTGCCCCGGCAGATATCGTCCTCGTGGTAGGCGCTGATTGGGCCAACTCCAACCCGATGCCGTAGAGGTAGCAAGTTGGATCATATAATCAATCGTTTTTTCCTTGACGCTATTACCATCCGGTAGTATAGTGTCGCCGATAATAAAACCTCGTTAGGCGAGGCAACTGCGTGGATATAGGCCATTGTCCCGAAACGTCGAAAGACGCCAAGGGATAGACCAGGCCGGGCCGGCTTAAGGCCCCGCTCAAAGTGGCTGGGAGCAAGTTCCCTACGGCGCGCAGTGCCAAAGCTCAACCAGGAGGTGCTTACGGCTTATGCCGCGAGTTGCGAGTTTGTTTGCCAACCTCCTGGAACCCCGGGAGGTTTTTTTATGTCCTGTGCCTGGCTTTGCCAAATACCCATGCACAGGGAAAGGAGGTGCTGGCGTGGACGCTGATGGAAATCCGCTACTACATGTCCTATCCTGGCTGGAAGCGTTGTTCTTTGGCCTGGGGAGTGCGGCATGTTCGCACCTCACCGCTCTTATCTTTGGCATCGAAACGTCAAGAACGCCGCCTTCTGCTGGTATCAAAGGCGACGTTTTTGTTTCCGCCATTCGTATTCATGAATAAGATTTACGAGGAGATAAGAGATGAATGCTGTCTCAAAACTTTTTTATACCAACCGCCGGGTGATGAAATTCCTGAGGCTATTGGCCTTGATTGCAGGGCCGGGTATCTTAGTGATGGTGGCCGATAACGATGCCGGCGGCATTACCACCTATACGGCCACCGGTGCCAAGTTCGGCTATGGACTGATCTGGTTCCTGGTCTTGTTAGGGCCAATTGCCTATTTTGTCCAGGAAATGACGGTTCGTCTCGGCGCAGCCACCAAGCGCGGTCACGCAGAAGCTATCTTCGACGCTTTCGGGACTTTTTGGGGCTGGTTTTCCCTTTTCGACCTGAGCCTAACCGACTGGTTAACCCTGATCAGCGAGTTCATCGGGATGACGGCTGCCTTGGGGATCTTTGGCGTTCCACATTGGATTACTGTTGTAGTCGTGATCTTTTTAATGGGCATCATGGTTATTCAAGGCCGGTATTGGACGTGGGAGAAGATCGCGCTATTTTTTTGCATCATCAATCTCATCTATATACCGGCGGCTTTTCTCGTTCATCCCAACTGGTCGGAGGTATTACGGGTTGGTTGGATCCCGCATTTCCCGGGCGGCCTGAATGGAACGATGTTCTTCTTCCTGATGGCCAATGTTGGTACGACCATTGCTCCGTGGATGGTCTTCTTCCAGCAAAGCGCGGTCGTGGATAAAAACCTGAAGGAGAAAGATATTCCATGGAGCCAGTTGGATACTGCCATTGGAGCATTCTTCACAGTGGTGGTGGCAATTTTCTGCCTTGTTGTGACTGCGGCTGTATTAAAAGGCGTTGATATCGAAAGCGCCGCGCAGGCGGCTGTCCAATTAATGCCTTTCAGCAAATATGCCGGGACCTTTATGGCGATTGGCTTATTCGATGCCGGTTTCCTCGGTGCAATTTGTATTTCGCTCTCCAGTTCCTGGGCAGTCGGTGAGGTTTTTGGTTGGGCGCACTCTTTGAATAACAAGGTCAAGGAAGCCCCCTGGTTCTATGCTTTCTATTTCTTCATGCTCATCTCGGCCGGCATCGTTGTATTGATCCCAGGGGCGCCGCTGGTCACGATCACTCTGTTCGTCCAGGTGGCCGCAACAACCCTTTTACCGGCTGCCCTCGTGTTTTTGATCTTGCTATTGAACAACGAAGAGTTAATGGGAAAATATAAAAATAATAGAGTTCAGAATGTGATCAATTTTACCATCGTCATCGGCTTGATCCTGCTCTCGACCGGATACAGCCTGACTACGTTGTTCCCGAACTGGTTGCATTAGTCGAAGGAGAGATTACCATGGACAGAATTTTGAACGGCTTCCGGGATTTATTTCAAGCGATCCGAGAGATCAATGAAAAATACAAAACTCCCAGGATCAAGACAACGCGCATGGTCACTCTTTCCCTGCTGATGCTTAGAATCTACCTGATCGGTATGTTGATTCTTTTAGCATATACCTTCATCCATACTGTTCTGACCCAAATCCATTAGGAGGCGCTCCATGGACCAGCAGATAAAAACGATTACACCTCCGACCGAGCAGGCGTATTTCCTGAGCGAACTTCTGGGAGTTAAGGTAACCATTGCGGATAAAAAAGTCGGCAAATTGAACGATCTTATCATCAAGGAGAATGGCAGCTTGCCGGTGGTAACAGATTTTGTCGTTGGAAGGCCTTTTGGTGAAATGGCTGTCGTTCCATGGGACGCCATCGGAAGCGTCAGTCCTAAGGAAGTGACGCTTTCTGTGGATAGCATCGTTCCTTATACTGGCCAACCTGGAGATAATTCTGTCTTGCTCAGGGACCACATCCTGGATAAAAAGGCCATTGACATGGATGGTCGAGAAATGGAAGTGGTCTATGATGTAAAGCTGGTGCTAAAGAATAATAAGCTTTATGTCAGCGAAGTGGATCTCAGCCGCTATGGCCTGCTGCGTCGGATGGGATTAACAAAGTTGGCGAATTTCATCTATACCCTGGCAGAGAAGATTCGCGACCAGACGATTTCCTGGACATACATCCAGCCTCTCCCCGAGGATATTGGCAGCTTTCGTGGCAATTTGCAATTCAATGTGGTGAAAGAGAAACTGGCCGATCTTCATCCAGTTGACCTGGCGGATATCCTGGAAGAGATGGACCCTGACCAGCGTGTCGAACTCTTTGAAGATCTTGATCCTGAGCAGGCTTCGGATACTCTCGAAGAAATAGACCCCAACGTACAGAGGGACCTGGTGGAGTCGATGAAGGTGGAAAAAGTGGCCCAGTTGATCGACCAGATGACCACGGGCCAGGCAGCCGATGTTCTATCCATCCTATCAGCATCGGAGGCCAATGATATTTTGAAACTGCTCGATCCAGAGAACGCCGTCAAGATTCGAGCCATCATGGAACACCATGAAGAAAATATCCTGGATTACGCAACCCAGGAATATGTGGCTTTCCCGCCTGAGTACACCGTCGAGCAGGCGCAGGACGAATACCGGACGGCCGCCAAAGGCAAAGATGTAATCATGTATATCTACGTCCTGGATGAGAAGAAACGGTTGTTGGGCGTAATCGATATCAAGGAATTGCTCCTGGCGGACGATAAAGCTCTTTTGAAGGATATTATGGAAGAGCATGTCCATACCCTCGATCCGGACAGCACTTTGAAAGAGGCGTACGAGAAGTTTGGCCGGTATGATTACCGGGCAATCCCGATCAGCGATGACGATTACACTATGCTGGGCGTCGTCACTTACCGGGATATTGTCGGACTGAAACATCGTTTTGTGGAGTAATTGTCACTTCTTAAAAAGCGTTTCCAGCCCATGCCAGAGGTCATTTCGCCAGGCGGTGTAATTATGGCCGCCGGAAAATTCGCGATATTTCACCTGGTAGTTCTTTTCCTTGAGCAGTGCAACCATCTGCCGGTTGCCTTCCAACAGCCAGTCCAGCCGTCCGGCATCCATCCAGATGTCAATCCCGGGAGGCGGCGCGCAACGAACCAGGTCCACTACAACGAACTGATAATCCGGCGCGATGAAGGCGCCGGATTGGCTGAGCACCTTCCGGAAAACCTGCGGCTGGCGCAAGGCGGTGAAAAGCGCCATCGATCCGCCCAGTGAAGCGCCCATCACGCCATAGCTTCCATTATCAACCGGTTCCAAATCCAAATGTTCTTTTGCCAGGGGCAGGACGCATTCCGTCAGCAGCCCTATGGTCGACTCCCCGCAGGAATATTCCACCGTGCGGGCTGCACCGCCGTTCTGCACCAGGGCCATGGCGAACGGGCGGATCCGTTTTTCGGCGATCAGATTATCCGCAATTACATTTATTTTACCTTGCCGAAGGTAATCAGTGCCATCATAGACAAACAGCAGCGGGACAGGGGTCTCGACTGGTGGATGGTATAGATAGACGGTCCGGTTCGTACCGACGGCATAGTCACGGGTCGGGACCGTGTGCCTGGTTAGCGTTCCCCGGGCAACTCCTTTGACCGGATGGGCGAGCAGACTGGGTTTGCCTTGCGGCATGTAGAAGAAATGGTTGTAGTCATTGGCGCCGTTTTCGACGCGGTTGGGGTTGAGCGGGTCGGGGATGCGCTCACCGGTCTGCGGATCAATGAAGGCGTATTCAAGGTATGCGTCCGCCGGGAGCGGAATGGAGAAAGACCATAATTCCGCGCCGATGCGCAGCATTTTTTGGGGCGCCTCGTCCCAATTGTGGAGGTCGTCAATCAGGAGCGGGGCGGTTTCTCCTTGCCAGATAAATGTTGCTACTTTTTCTTCCAGGACGGGATTGCCCAGGGTGCGGGCCAAGGCGAGCAAAGGGTGGGTAGGCATGGGTCACTGGCCTCGTAGGGAGATATGCATGGGGTGAAGTTCGGCCATCATCACATTTTTCTTGACGGATGGATCGTTGAACATAAATGCTTGTGCGGCGGCAACATCCCTGGCGCGAAATACGATGATCCCGAATGTATTGTCAAGACACGGCCCGGCCAGCAAGACAATCCCGGTATCGGTCGCCTGTTTTAAATATTGGAAGTGCTCTTCCATGATGGCATCTTCCTCCAGTGTGGGCCGTTCGAAAAAACCATCACGTAATGGGTGGGTGAGATAAATGTATTCAGGCATATTTCGACACTGATATTATAGCCTTAATATCTACGACCGTGTCCGCCTGCCCTTTGAAGGTTTGGCTATATCCAATTCGTTAATTCCGACTATAAAAGTAGCAAGTGTGAACGCCTTTTTATGGTCAATTTCATCCATTTCGCCCAGCCAGGCCTTGCATTTATTCGTTGAAATGGGGTACTATTATCTAAATATGACCATCCAACCTCGACCTTCTTCATCCCGCCCAAGGGGTGGTGTGCATACGGCGCGCATTTTGCAGACCACATTCAGTGTTGCGATTTTGCTGGCAACTTTATTTGTCGGGTTTTCTCCCACGATGTTCTCCAGTAACCTCGGTTCCTTGATCTCTGGCTGGTTGGTTTCGCAGCCGGATACTGGACCGGTGGTGCAGGCCACCCAAAGCCCGGGAAAACCGATCGGCATCGTTTCGGGCCATTGGGGTAATGGGAATGATCCCGGGGCGGTCTGCCCGGATGGGACGAATGAGCACGATGTCAACCTGGCAATTGCGACCCTCGTCCGGCAGAAGCTCGAGGCGCGCGGCTACCAGGTGGACATGCTTCAGGAATTCGATTCCCGACTGGATGGCTATAATGGTGAAGTCCTGCTGGCGATCCATACGGATACTTGTGATGTTATCAACGACCAGGCAACCGGTTTCAAAGTGGCTACGTCAACTTACAGCCATGATACCAATCTCGCCAACCGTTTGACCGCATGCCTCGAGAGCCGTTATGCACAGGTGACCGGATTAAAATTCAATCCGGGCGGCATCACCGAGAATATGACGGATTACCATGCCTTCCGGGCGGTGGATCCGACGACCACCGCTGCAATTATTGAAACCGGGTTCCTGAACCTGGACCGTGATATCCTGGTCAATCATCCTGACGTAATTGCGGATGGGATCGTTTCCGGGCTGGTTTGTTTTGTTACCAATGAAAGTGTCCAGGCGCCCCCCCTGCCAACGCCATGAAACCTGATTCGGAAGCCTTCCGTACGGCTCTTCTGCATGCTCAACAGGCCCTGCAACGCGGTGACCGCCGGGCTGCCCGGCGCTGGGCCGAGAAGGCCGTCACCCTGGCGCCAGATTCTGAAGAACCCTGGCTTATCCTGGCAGCAGTTGCCAGCCCGCGTGCCAGCGTGAATTACCTTGAGCAGGCGCTTAGGATCAACCCGCAAAGCCAGCGTGCTCATAACGGCATGCAATGGGCCGTGGAACGCCTGCGACGGGAGCAGTTGGAAAACCCGGGGAGAGACGACGCTTCCAGGCCCGTTTTGGGGGAAACTGCCGTAGGAGAGCCAAAGTCCCAGCTTCAGGTGCAGGGATTACTCCCTCAGCCTGCTGCCCACCCTGCTCCACCTTCAAGCCCTCACCCTACCAGGTCCCTGGCCAGGTATCGCGGGCCATTCCTGACCCTTTTCCTGGTAGCTATTTGTGTTACTGTGGTGTGGACGTTCTGGCCGGGAACTGCTTCTCCAGTGCAGGCTTTCCTGCATGCCCCGCGTACCACCTCTGTCATTGGCAATATCCTGGCGCAAGTTATAAAACCTACGGATACGCTGACATCCACGCCCACTTTCACCCCCACTGCGACTTTCACCCCGACATCGACATTTACACCTACCGCGACCCTCACCGATACTCCTACGGCGACCGAGACGTTAATGCCTACGGACACTCCCGCGCCAACCGATACGGAGATTCCCTTGCCGACCAATACCCCTAAGCCGGTTACCGGTGTCAACGTCGGAAGCGGCGTGCGTTGGATCGACGTGAGCCTTTCGAAACAAACATTGTATGCGTACGAGGGCGATACCATTGTACGGAGTTTCCTGGTTTCCACGGGTGTACGACAATTCCCGACCGTGACCGGTCAATATCACATATATGTCAAATATCTTTCTACTTTTAATGCATGGGGTTGGTTATTACCTGCCGAATGTACCGTATACGATGTATTTTTATAAAAGCTACGGTATCCATGGTACGTACTGGCATCATAACTTTGGACATCCCATGAGCCATGGCTGCGTGAACATGTATACTCCCGACGCCGAATGGTTATATTATTGGGCCTCGGTGGGGACACTGGTGAATATCCATTATTAGAGGTTTCCGGGTTCTCCCTCATCCCCGACCCTTCCCTCCGCTACGCTCCGGGATGCTTCGCGATCCCCCGGAGGGGGAAGGGAGTTTCCTCCCCTTTAGGGGAGAGGGTGGGGGAAGGCGCATCAGGATGGATTGTCCGGCATTCCAGCGAAAATTGGCAGATTGTGATACACTTGCCGAAGAGGTCTATTGTCAAACACGCTATGTTTAATGGTATCCTTTCCAGGCGCGATTTTCTGAAACTGGGCAGCGCAACGCTGCTCAGTGTTTTATTTTCGGAACTGCAGCTAGACCCCGTCCGGGCTGCCCCGTCCCCCCAGCAAGGACGGGTGCTTGCCACCAGTCTGTTCGTCCGGGACGCCCCCGCTTATAGTGGGAAGAAGTTAACGACGATGAAGCGCGACGATCTTGTGGATATTGCCGGGCAGGTTTTTGGCGGGGAGGAGGGCGATTATAACCGTGTGTGGTATCGCCTGACCAACCAGACGTACGTGTATTCCGGCTATGTACAATCGGTCAAAACCACACTCAACCCGGTCGTCAGGGAAATCCCTGAGACGGGTGTACTGGGGGAAATCACCATCCCGTATGCGGATTCGTCTTATGGCATCAATATCAGTCCATCAGCCGGCCCGCGCTTGTATTATGCCACCACGCATTGGATCACTGCAGCGGTGGTGGACAAGCGCGATGGCAGCCTGTGGTACAGGGCCTTTGACGCCGCTACAAAAGCCTATTACTACATTCGCCCGGAATGGGTTCATATCGTTTCGCCCGAAGAGATCGCCCCGCTCTCTCCACAGGTACCCGATGCCGAGAAGCACGTCGAGATTTATCTCGACCGCCAGTTACTGCTGGCCTTCGAATGGAATGTCCTTGTCTATGCCGCACGCGTCGCAACCGGCCGGAAAAACTATGAAAGCCCAACGGGCTGGTTCCATACTTTTCACAAGCGGCCCACTTACCATATGTTCGGCGGTGCGGATGAGTTCTCCGTTTTTGACCTGCCCGGCGTGCCCTGGGATTCTTATATTACCGATAGCGGGGTTGCCCTTCACGGAACTTACTGGCATAATGATTTCGGTACACAACACAGCCATGGCTGCATCAACATGGCCTTGCAGGATGCCAAATGGATCTATCGCTGGAGCCTGCCGACGGTGCCACCTGATGAAAATCTCGTCTTTCAACCGGGGAGTGGGACGCGGGTGCAGATCACCCAAAATTAACCAGAGATAAACGAAGCATATTTATTAGAAAAAATTAACAAGATGGTGCATAACATCAGGTAAAATATATCCAAGATCCACAGAAGGAGTCTGGTATGCACCTCTTGTTCAAGCCTAGTAATTTGGTCACCAAGCGGATGGGAGCATAGTACCCATGCCGCGTCAACCCCTTTTCGCCGGTCTCGTCGTGGATGAGTTCGACCACCCGGCAGGCACCGCCTACGTGGGGGGTGAACCTTGCTATGTGGTAGATGACGGCGGGTTCCTCCGCCATATCCCCTCCGAACAGGTGGACCGTAAAGTACTGGAGCTCATGCGCCAGCAAATCAGTGGTAATGAGGATATGCTGAGCGAGCAGGCTGCCAAAATCCTTGGCACGGACGATATTTTCTCGAAAGCTTTGCTCGAAAATCAATTAAAGAATATCGGCAAGCAGTTCGATGCCATCCTGGAAATAGGCATCCCTGAAGAAAGCCGCGCTTATATGGGGATGTCGGGTTTTAAAGTGGTCATCAATGTCCACGGCGATGTAATCCGGATGGAACAACCTGCTTCGACGGATGAGGGAGGAGATGGCGGTGAATAGTGCCCCCGAAGAGTGCCTAGATGGAGACAGATGATGGATGACAAGCTTATACCTGAGGAAAAACAGGCTCTTTTAAAACTGGCGCGCCAGTCGCTCGAAGCCGGGGTGCGCGGCGCGCCACTCCCGACCCTGGACCCTGCCACACTGACTCCGGCGCTACGGGCGGATGGCGCGGCATTCGTCACCTTAACGGTACATGGTGATCTGCGCGGCTGTATTGGCGCTTTGCAGCCATACCAGTCGCTGGCCGAGGATGTGCGCGAACATGCCGTGGCAGCCGCGCTGGAGGACCCCCGCTTCCCGCAAGTGCAGGAAAACGAACTCGCTGACATCCAGATCGAGGTCTCGCGGCTGACCATCCCTATACCGCTGGAATACAAAGATGCCGATGATCTACTTGCAAAACTGCATCCCGGCGTGGATGGGGTCATCCTGCGGGATAATTTCCGCCGGGCGACTTTCCTGCCGCAAGTGTGGGAAAAAATCCCTGATCCGGCGGCTTTCCTGGCGAACCTGTGTTACAAGATGGGAGCCGCACCGGATACCTGGAAGCGCAAGCACCTGGAGGTGCTGGTTTACCAGGTGGAGGAATTCCACGAGTAATATCTTTGCTTCTTGCCATAAAAACACCGCCCCGGTTGAAAATCCGGGGCGATTGGTTTAAATTTGGAGAAAATGTTGGCTCTCGATATCCTGCCACGTTTCCTCCGGCAAGTGCATATATTTTGCCAGCAGGGGATGGACACGACGGATCTCTTCCGCCACGCGTACGGCCACCCGCCGCATCGAAAAATGGGCATTCGCCGCCGAGCGCAACTGGCAGAAGGCAAAGGCTTCCCGCAAATTCATGCTGAACAGTACGCGCCGGTTAAAACCATTGGGGAGGAGGTATGCCGCCACCTGTGGATTCCAGTCGGCCAGCTTTTCATAGGCTTGCGCGGCCGACTCCATGGCGGAACGGTAGCGGGACTCGAAGCCGGCTTCCCCAAAGCGGCGCGGGATGGCGTAACCCAGCCGGGCCGTCAGCATTTGGGGCGTCTGCGTCATCATGCGGTGACGCTTGAACTCGGCATAACCGCCCTGGTCGAGTATCAGGTCGAAAGTATAGGAGGTGTATTCCAGCTCGCGTAAGGGGGTGTCGTGCTCTCCCATTCGCCCCAGCAGGGATTCGGCCAGGCTGACACATTCCGCCGGGGAGGCGGAGCGCAGCCTCTCCAATGCCTGGGCATAGGGTATTTGTCCGAAACGAAATAACGCGGCCGCAATCACCTTGCGCTCCCCTTCGGGATCAAAATCGACCAGCCTGCACCAATCCCCGTTCATCCCCTCGCGTTCATTATGATCTTTTTGCCGCGTTCCCAAAGGATTGTCACGGAAATCCTGGCTGGTCTCGGCCAGATAAGGAATTGTCCCGGCATACTTGACCAGCGTGGGGACTTCGGCCTGCGCCACGCGCTTGAGCTCTTCGCCGATCTGGCGGACTTCGGCGAGCGGGTGTGAGAGCATCTTGCCGATGGCGTGTTCGAGCAGGCGCGCGTTGGCGGTCATGCCCAGGTTGGCGAGGGAAGCCGCCGGGAGCAGGAACCGGCACGAATCCACGTACTGCGAGCGGATGCGCCGGTCGTAAGCCTCGTCGGTCTCCTTCTCCTGCCGCGTGGACAGGCCCTCCACCAGGCTGCGCATAGGTTGGAGCGAGTCCAGGTAGGTTTGGAAGAGCATGCCGGCGGTACGCGTATACGTTTCGAGCAGGGGGTGCCCATCCAGTTCGGGTGGGATAAAAAAGGCCTGTGCATCCCATTTCTGGTAGCGGGTGGATTTTTCCGTGTACGAGGCCAGCCGGTTGGACTCGATGCACTCCACCGCCAGGCGGGAAACATTCTCGATGGCGATGTGGAGAACGGCGTGCTCGGCTACTGACGCATGCCCATAGCCGACCACCCATTTTTCATGGAACCGGGCGGATTTCTCGTCGCTCAGTTCTGCGGCGATCTCACGGAAGGATTCGGGAGAGCGGGAGGTCTTGGCGAAAGCGACCGCGATGGTCTCGGGCGAAAGTTCTTTAGGGGAGAGCAGGTAGATTTGGCGAGGGGGCATGAGGAACCTTTGGTAGAGATGGATCTCATGATTTGATATGCGCTTGTCTATTCGCCCAATATTAAGCGTGTTTGAGCAATATCCTTCTGGATTTGATCAACCAGCGCTTGGATGGATGAATATTTCGCCTCGGTGCGCAAATACTCCATAAACTCCAATTTTACTGCCTGCCTATATAAATCCTGGTTGAAATCGAGCAGATGGGCTTCGATGGTCGGGGCGGGCGGCTCGGTCGGGTAGAAGGTCGGGCGGACGCCTATACTGGTGGCGGCAGGGTAGCTTTGGCCGTTCACCCAGGCCCGGCAGGCGTAGATACCATAAGCGGGCAGGACTTTCCCCGCCGGAATTTGAATGTTCGCAGTGGGGATATTAATCGTATGTCCGCGCCCGTCTCCGTGAATGACCAAGCCGGTGACGGAAAAGGGACGCCCAAGATCGGAGGCAGCGGCAGGCACGTTCCCGGCGATGACAGAACGACGGATGCGTGTAGATGAAATGATGCCGGCACCATCCGCCAGCGCGGGAAAGCCCTGGACGGTGTAGCCCAGTTCTTTCCCGATTTCCGTCAGTCGGGCCGCGTTCCCTCCCGGCCGCGCCCCAGGGCAGTGTCGTAGCCGATGAAAAGGTGACGGAGGTCGAGGGAGCGGGAGAGACGGCGCATGAACTCACCGGCAGTCTGGTCCGCCAGTGCCCGGTCAAACGTCTGGGTGATAACCATGTCCACGCCATATGATCCCAAAAGCTCGGCGCGTTCTTCCGGCGTAGTCAGGCATTTGAAATCGGTTCTGCCGCCCAGGACAACCGCGGGGTGGGGGTTGAATGTCAAGACGACGGCGGGTTCGCCGGCTGCGTGCGCCCCGGAAACAAGCGGGCGCAGAATCTCCTGGTGGCCGCGATGGACGCCATCGAATATGCCGATGGTCAGCCAGGCGTTCGTCAGGCGGATGTCGTCGAGAGAAAAGGATTGTTGCATGGATAGGACGGCATAGGCCGCCCAAGCTTATTTACGAGAAGAAGACTTTCTTCGGCTGCCACTCCGGAGAGCCGTCTTCGCCGGTGACGAGATCCATGATGGCGATGAGTTCACCGGCCATGCTGACGCCGCGCACCAGTCCCGGCTGTGTATCTGCAGCAGCTTTGACGCGGTGGCCGTGCTTGACTTCCTCGACCTCGTCGGGGTTGAGTTCAACGGCCGGCCATTCGGCCAGGGCCTCGGCGGCGGGGATCAGGAACTGGTACCAGTTCCCGGCAGTGAACGTTTCCTGCAACTTTCGCAGGGGGGTGGCATCCCGCAGGGTGAACCGGCCGGATTTGGTGCGGCGCAGGCCCACCAGGTATGCTCCACAGCCCAGGGCAGTCCCCACATCGTTAGCCAGCGAACGGACATACGTCCCGGAAGAACAGTGCACATCGATGACCACTTCCGGCGGCGCCCATTCCAGCACTTCGAGGTGGTAAACATTGATCTTGCGCGGGGCGAGATCCACTTCCTCTCCTTCGCGCGCCATCTCGTAGGCTTTGCGTCCGTGCACCTTGACCGCCGAATAAGCCGGCGGGGTCTGCTCGATTTCCCCGATAAATCGCTGGAGAACCTCGTTAAATTGCTGCTCCGTCACATTTACCGGGGAAGTGGCCTGCTGGGTGAAACGTCCTTCGGCGTCGTATGTATCGGTGGAACTCCCCAGTCGCAGGATGGCCTGGTAGCGCTTATCGGATGCCGATACAAACTCACTTAGACGGACTGCCGGCCCAATCAATACCACCAGAACGCCGGAAGCGCGCGGGTCAAGCGTGCCCGTATGACCGGCGCGGCGGATGTTGGTGCCACGGCGGATGATGTCCACCACGTCGTGCGAGGTCAAACCAACCGGCTTGTCCACCACGAGGATGCCAGAGATGGCATTCTTGATATCTTGACTTTCCATTTCATTCCTCCATTTAGCGTTAACCCGTCCCCCGCGAGTCAAAATTTGACAGTATTTTACCGCATTATATAGGCAATTGTAATGCCTTGCGGGTGGTTTCCAGTACTTGTTCCCGGACCTGGTCCAAGCTGCCAGATAATTCCGCACCGGCGGCGGCTTTATGGCCTCCGCCGCCAAATTGGCTGGCGATCTGTGCAACGTCAGTATCAGGTTTCAACGCACGCCATGAGACTTTGGTCTTTCTCTTGTTTTGTTCGACAAAGATTATCGCAATATCTGCCTCATCAATGGATGATATGACCGAGATGAGATCGGCATCGTCATTTCCAGTATAACCGGAGGCTTTGCGGTCGGCTATGGTCAACGTGGTCCATACGATCCCATCCGCGCGCTCGAGATTGGAGAGACCCGCGCCCCAGTATTTGGCGGCCGGGAAGGTGCGCCGCACAAGGCTGTTGAAGTAGAGCATATTCATGTCCGCGCCCAATTCGATCAGACTCGGCCGCCTGGCGCAATACTTCGGGGGTGGTATTCGATGTCCTGAACCCAAGCGTATCGGTAATGAGACCGGAAAGAAGATTGGCAGCAATGGGAGCAGTGATGGTGAGACCCCATGTGGGCATGTAATGTGTCAACACGGAGGCGGTCGCGGCAGCCTGCGGGTCAATCAGGTTCAAGACCCCGAACGCTCCGTTGGTAGCGTGGTGGTCAATGACGATATCGGGAGGGCGATAGCCCATCCAAGGCTTTGCCAACGCGTTTCAAGTCTGAACAGTCAACGCTGATGATCAGGTCGAACTCGCCCTCTGCCTTTTTCCTGATATTTTCGCTTCCGGGCAGGTGTTTGAACGAGGCCGGCAGCCCATCTGAAAGCACCACCTGGACCTGTTTGCCGGCATCCATCAATGCCAGGCCGAGTGCCAGGCTGGAACCGATGGCATCCCCATCCGGGCGGATGTGTGAAGTGACCAGGACGCGCTGGGCTTTTTGAATATGACTGTAATCTTTAATTGCTTTATTTGCAGGTTGTTCATTCTTTCTTATTTCAGCCAGTAAGTGCTCAATATGGTCCGCATGTTCGGGGGTGGGGTCCCAGTGGAAGCGCAGGCGTGGAAAGGTGCGTAATTCGATCTGGGCGGCCAATGCATGTCGAAGGAATCCGCTGGCGTGTTCCAGGCCCTCCAGGATTTCAGCGCTGCGCACCGCACCTTCCACCGCTGAGACATAGATGTCGGCGAAGGCCAGTTCGCGGTCCACTTTGGTGTCGGTGATGAAAATCTGACGCAGGCGCGGGTCGCTAATCTCCCGGATGAGCAATTCCGAGAGGTCCTGACGGATGCGGTCCGCAATACGCTGAAGTCGGACTTTGGATGGCATAAGAGATTTTGGATTTATGATTGATGATCGTCAATCGTCAATCAGTGGTTATTCGGCTTCTGTTTTCTCCAGCAGGAAACATTCAATGACATCACCAACCTGAACATTGTTGAAGTTTTTCAGGCCGATGCCGCATTCGAAACCCTGGCGCATTTCGCGCACGTCTTCCTTCTCGTGTTTGAGCGAGCCAACTTCACCTTCGTAAACGATATCTTTTCCACGCGTAACGCGTATCTTGCCATTACGGCGAATTTCGCCTTCGGTAACACGACAACCGGCAATATTGTTGCCTTTCGACAGGCTGAAAACCTGCAAAACCACTGCCTTGCCGATCGGCTTTTCGGTGAACTCCGGAGCAAGCATGCCTTTGAGGGCTTTTTCCACATCTTCGATCAGCCGGTAGATAATATCATACAGACGGATATCCACACCTTCTTTTTCCGCCAGGCGCCGTGCAGCTATGTCAGCCTGGACGCTGAAACCGAAGACGATGGCCTGGGATGAGGACGCCAGCAGCACGTCGTTCTCACTAATGTTTCCAGTCTCGGCGTAAAGGACATTAATGGCAATTTCGCCTTTGCCCAGTTTGTTAATTTCGTTGACGATGGGTTCCAGCGACCCCTGCACGTCGACCTTCAAGATTATATTCAGTTCTTTCGTCTCGCCTGATTTAACCTTGGAGAACAGCTCTTCAAGGGTCATTTTCTTGGATGCGGTGACCTGTTTCTTGGACTTCTCTGTGCGCTCCAGAATAATTTGCCGGGCTTCCTTTTCTGACGCGACGGTCTGGAACACGTCACCAGCAGAGGGCATGCCACTGAGACCCATTACCGAGACCGGGAAGGAAGGCCCGGCTTTTTCAACCTTGTTTCCGCGGAAATCGAACATGGCGCGCAGGTGTCCAAAAGCATTCCCTGCCAGGACAATATTCCCCGTCTCCAGCGTTCCATTCTGTACCAGGAGCGTGGCGACGGGGCCCTTGGATTTATCCAACTCTGCTTCGATGACAGTGCCAATTACCGCGCCCTTGGTATTGGCGCGGATGTCGGTGTTATCGGCCACCAGCAGGACGGCCTCCAGTAGATCCTCGATACCTTGTTTCTGTTTGGCCGAGACCGGAATGACCATGGTATTGCCACCCCATTCATCCGGGGTGAGATCGTTTTCGCTGAGCTGCTTTTTAACAAGTTCCGGATTGGAATTGGCCTTGTCGATCTTATTCAGGGCCACGATGATGGGCACCCGGGCGGCCTTGGCATGGGCAATGGCTTCCTTGGTTTGCGGCATCACGCCATCGTCTGCGGCAACCACCAGGATGACAATATCTGCACCCTGGGCGCCGCGTGCCCGCATGGCAGTGAAAGCCGCGTGGCCGGGTGTATCCAGGAAAGTAATCTGCCTGCCTTTCAGTTCCACTTGGTAAGCACCGATATGCTGCGTTATGCCACCCGCTTCCCCTTCGGCAACATTTGCGTGGCGAATCGCATCCAGCAGAGAGGTCTTGCCGTGGTCGACATGGCCAAGGATGGTCACAACCGGCGGGCGCGCCGTCAGCGTTGCCTCGTCTTCACCTGCGATCGCCTGCCGCCATAATGGCACTTCACCGATCTCTTTTTCCTGCGGGGCCGCCTGGCTCTCCAGGGTGACTTCGAAACCCATTTCATCTGCCAGGATGGCAGCAGTGTCGAAATCAATCGCCTGGTTGATACTGGCCATGACTCCGTTGCTCATTAATTTTTTTATGATCTGGATTGGGCTCACTTCAATGATTTGAGCGAAATCACGAATCGTGATATTCGCGGGGAGTTCAATCTTTTTAATCTTTGGATCGCTCATACGGCACCTCTTTCGTCTAGCGCCTGCCTGGCAAGCCATCTTATCCAAACAAGCGGGCTGTGCGGGTCCGGGTCCTTCAGGTTGAGCGTTCACAGACAAACCCTCAAGCCTGCCGGCTGAGCGATTGGCATTTCGTCAGCCCATAGGGACTCTATTTTTACTCACTGGCTGCCTCGTTGTCTTCCGGCAGGGTCTGCATGAACTGGCGGAGACGGTTCAAGTCGTCAGGCGTCAAGTCCACTCTCAATGCATGGGCCAGCGGCCCTTTCAGGCCTTTTTCCCAACAGTTGCGGACATTATGCAGGTAGGCACCACGCCCCGCCATTTTGCCGGTTGGGTCGACTTGCACGCCTTCCGGCTGACGCACCAGACGGAGCAATGACCGCTTGGGCAGCACCATTCGACAACCTACGCAAGTGCGCTGGGGGATATGCTTGGGACGTTTTGCAGGTTTGCCAGACACCTTATTCAATCCACGCGGCAGGCAGACGCCTGCGCTTTAGTGCGATTATTCCCATTCTTCCAGTACACTATCATCGTCGCCACGCTTGTGTTTCTTGCGAGCCACAACCTCGCCGCGTTTTTCATCAAATTCCAGTTCGCGGCCTTTCTTGGCTTTCTTCTCTTTTTTCTTGTTGCGCTCTTCTTCGCTCTCTTCTTCGGCCGCCGGCGGGACTGCCAGGACATTTTGCAGCGAGAAGATTTTGTCAAAATCTTTTTCTTCTCCGGTCTCTGCGACAGGGACAACCGGCTCGGTCATTCCTTCCACGCCGGGCGCAGCTTCTTCTGGAACTGGTGCGACTGGTTCAACTGGTTCGACCTGGATGGGGGCCGCTTCAACGACCTCTTCCAGCGGGGCGGCGCTCTCGACTTCAGGTAGCTCGGCGGGCTGCTCTGGTTCGGGGAAGGAAATATTCGCCAGGGCTGTTTCGATGGCCTGCATGGCCTTGGGGCCGATGCCGGACAGACTCAGAACGCTATCGGGATTGAGCTTCATCGCCATCATCAAATCGCCGACGGTGCGGTGCTCGGCCTCGGTCAGGATGGTGTAGACATGTTCGGGCAGGCCCAGAGTCGCAATATCTGCTTCAAATGCAGCATCCGGGACACCCGCGCGGGCTGCGGTAACCAGTTCTTTCTCTGCTGCAGCTTCAGCTTTCTTCTGTTCCACCGTGCGCCGTTCGACGCGATCCACGAATTGGATAAGGGACAGGAATTCTTCCGGGGTCAGCGGGCGCCCTGCGCTCTTCTTGGACAGAATCTCTTCGATGACCGGGATATGATCGTGTTCCGCCTCGGCAATATTTGCCAGGCTCGGATCGCTTTGCACCTTGACAATGGCATCTGCGGCAGCCTCGGTCAGAGACTTGATATCAATGCGCCAGCCAGTCAGTTTGGCGGCCAGGCGGGCATTTTGCCCGTCGCGACCGATGGCCAGGCTCAACTGATCTTCCTGAACAACCACGGTGGCAGTCTTTTCAACCTCATTCAGGTAAACACCAGAGACTTTGGCCGGACTGATGGCTTTGGAAATATATATCACCGGGTCGGTGTTCCACTCGATGATGTCGATCTTTTCATCGTGCAATTCCTTGACGATGGCCTGGATGCGCACGCCCCGGATGCCCACGCATGCGCCAACCGGGTCCACGTTGGGCTGGGTGGCCGAAACAGCCACCTTGGCGCGTTGGCCGGGCTCGCGTGAAATGGCACGGATTTCAACGATGCCGTGATAGATTTCAGGGACTTCATTTTCCAGCAGGCGGCGCAGGAAATTGCGATGCGAGCGGGAAAGGATGATCTGCGGACCGCGCGGGCTGTCCTTGACTTCCAGGATGATGGCGCGCACCCGGTCATGTACTTTGAAGCGCTCGCCGGGGATCTTCTGGTTCTGCGGCATGATCCCCTCGGCCTTCATGTCCAGGCCAACCGTGGCACCCTGGGTCATGTTGACTGCCTGTACCACGCCGCTGACGATTTCGCCGACCTGTTTTTCGTAGTAATCGGACTGCATCTGGCGTTCTGCTTCGCGGATGCGCTGCTGGATGACCTGGCGGGCTGTCTGGGCGGCAACACGGCCGAAATCCTTGGGAGTGGATTCGACAATCGCCATATCACCCAAGTTGACCTCCGGGTTCACCCGGCGGGCATCTTCAAGCAAAACCTCGGTGCGCTCGTCCTGGACATCTTCGACCACTTCTTTTTCGACAAAGATGGTCACCTGGCCGGTTTCCGGGTCAATTTTGGCTTCGACCTGCTGGGCGTTGGAGGCATTCACCGCCCGCCGATATGCAGAGACCATGGCCGATTCGATGGCCGAAAGGATGATCTCCTTGGGCAGTTGTTTTTCTTCCAACACTTCGTTGAAAGCCAATGCAAATTCGTTCTTCATAATCAACCTGCTCCCCGAATTATCTATTACACGCAGAAAAGTGGGGGTTGCCCACTTTTCGATGCGTTCGGTATTGGTACTACAACAACACAGGCGATTTTAGCATACAAGCTAAAAAGTTGCAAGGATTTTCAAGACCAGGACCAGTGAGCACATTCATGATCGATTGCGCCGGAGGAATGACAGGAACCGGAGCGCCTTTGGGAATGGAATCCACCTGCCTGCCAGGTAAACCAGAACCGCCAAGAATACCAGGAGGAATGTAATCCCGGCTGCCCAATCTAGAATGATTTGGGTCAAGGGCAGTTTCCAGTCGGATGTGCGGCGATCGATAAAATCCACTAATTTTTTATAATCTGAGACCGGTATCCTCGAATATAGTTTAGAGTTATTTTCAGACGGAAATACATAACCGGATGGGTCGGTCATGTTGTAATAACCATCCTCAATATCAAATACGGATCCCTCGTGGACACTCGGTTGGAGAGTGTGCTCGCCAAATAAAGGGTCGTAATGATTGACGGTATTGCTCGCTTGCGCTTGAAACACTTCATAATCATTCATCGTCGGAATGATCTGTCTGACCGGGAAAACATTGCCGGATTGTATTTCTTGATAAGTGGTCAGGAGGCCTCGAGGATCGAAGTATCTTTGTTGGACCTTCAACGGGAGCAGATAATATGCACCCAGCGCCATTATGGAGACCGTATTAACAACTGTGAAAAATACGAGACGTTTTCTACCGGATATTCGTTTTGCCAGATCATTAATTATTTTTGCCCCTAAAATGACAAGCGGAAGAATAAAAGAGGCGGTGAAGCGTGTATTAGTCCTGGTTGAAGTTAACAGTGGAAGTGAGTGGAGATGATCGAATAGGAATCCTCGAGCGGTGGAGAATTGAACGACAAGAATAATGAAAAAAATAAGTATTACCCCTGCAATGATCTTCTTTAGCAAACCGGTTTTATCGATCTTTGGTTTGTGAAAAAGAGCGCTCCCGGCCCCAATTGCCAAAAAAAAGATCAAGACGGGTGAAATTGAAGTATCCAACTCCCAATACCCATAGGGTGAGCCGGTCCATCTGGTCAATCTGACCACGAAATCAAGGCTGCTCTTGCGAATCAAATTTAACAGGGGTAAGGCGGTCATGGTACCGACCAGTTGGGCGAGGAGACCTGCTATGCTGGTGCGCCAATCCACATAATAATGATCCAGTTCGACCCTTGGAAAGGACTGCATGTAGGCATTAATCGCGTAAAGCTTTGATCCACATAGCAGGAAGGTGAGAACCGAGCCCCACATAATTATCGGAAATACCTTATGCCAGTTCAAGAGCCCGGGTTTAAGGAAATAGACCACCGGCAGGGTTAATAAGAATGTAAAAATGCAGATTATCCCGATATATGCCCCGCCGGAGTTGATCAGGATCGCACCAGTAAGGGCGATCAATGCCCCTGCGAGCCAACCTGGCAGCTTTGGATTGACCAGGGCAAAGATTGGGATCACAATGAGAGGAAAGGTGATGAAATTTACATGACCGACTACAATATGTTCGATAAAAAAGCCGTTTCCCACAAAGAAGACGGCACCGAGCATCGCGGGAAGTGTCTGAAATTCAAGGCAGTCCTTCAAAAGGAAAAACATTACCACGAAACCAACTATTGTGATAATGCATATAGAAATTAAGATAGCTGCCCAGGGATTGAAGAACCAGGTAAACAATTGTTGAAGAGAGAATTGCATCTGGACGGGGTTGGGGTAGGCCGGCAGGCCGCCGCCAAAACTGGGAGTGTACCATTCGATGCCAAACCCGTTTACTTTGTAGAACAGGTGTGAATCAATTAAGCGGGGAATGTACATCCGGAAATCATGGCCAACCATCGGAAAAGAAGCACTCGTATATTGAACGAGGAATAGCGCAATGATCAGGATGTTTATCGCGATGAGGATGGTAATAAGAATGCGTCGTTTCATCAGGTACTTACCTCTAAGGAAGTTTATGGAATACCCGAAAACCAGATCGATCAACGCAAGAGACAGTATTCGGTGTAGATTGTAATTCCTGATAACCGGGGTGCGCTTTGAAGAAAGCATCCCAAGAGCTGTCAAAAAGGCGCTCTTCCACGATAATATAATCTGCCTGGGTGGCCCATTGATCTGCAAGCGCCCGATTCCAGAGGCCAAATTTCAGGACCCTGTCCGAGTCTTGGGATTGACTAAAACTCCAGGTTTCAAAAAGCTGGCCGGGCAACATCTTGATGCCGGGCACATATAAAAGCGATGCGGCTCCGCCATCGTTCTCCCAATAGATCTTGCTGCCAGGCGGAATGATTTCAGCGAGATAATGGCCGGTCTGTTCATAACTCTGAATGGTATTCGCCTGACAATCGTAGACGTTATACATTCCTCCCAGCAGCGACGTAGGCGAGAGCAGCACGCTGACGACCAAGAGAGAGAGGAGGCCGATGTAACCATATCCGTATGCACGATGGTATCTCTTTTTGATTCTCTGTTGGATCATTCGAATTGCGAACAAAAAAACAATTCCGATCAATAAACCAGCAAGAACTGGCAGGATGCGCCTGTACAGATCGATATCCTGGAATGGATCAAAAACTATACCGAGTTTATTGGCCAGAAAAGCTCTCAAGGAGACGGTACCCGGTAAGAACTGCCAGGTGTGAAAGAAATCTTTGGTGCGTGGCAGGCTGATATTCAAAATATTGAAGAAGTCGTCCTTAAGCCCGTAGCCAATTACCTGGAAGGCTGCAAATCCCAGACCCGGGAGTAGTATTAATATAAATAATGCAGTCAGAATTTTCCTTACCAACGATAGTGACCGAGACCACGCCTCGAAAGAACTGATCACCAGGAATAAACCGATTTCGCCAAAAAAAGCAATATATATAGTGAAATTATAAACTCGTGCGGTGCTTGCAAGCGATGCCAAACCGTGGCATACCAGCAAAACGACAAACAACGTTGCCAAAAAGATACTCGTGCGCCATTGCGCCTGATTTTTCCATCCACTTTTTCGCGGCCATAGGATAAAGGCTGCCACGACACCGATCATAATAAAGCTATAGAACGAAAAACCTTGGAAGAAGACCAGCATCCGGGAATCCAGGGAAGCCGTATTCATTGCTGCAGTTCCATCCGGGGGAGGCCGGAAGGAATTTAGAAATGGCGTTAATTTTTCCGGGATCCAGGGCAACCACATCGAGAGTATGTTCGGCCAATAAATAATATGACCGATAACTACGATAAGTGAACCAATAATAAAAGCCCATAAACCGATTTTTTTCCCATGTTGCCAGAAAATGTATGCCGAAAGGATCGGAAAAACCGGCACCAGGTTGTCACGGGTAAATAAGAGAAGAACTGACAGGACCGAGCCGGTAACAATCTGCCAGCCCGGTCGATTTTCTCCTAGAACCAGTACCATCACCCAGGTCAGCATACAAGCAATCAGCACTTCCGATATGGCCAGACTATAGATTTTGATGATTGCCGGGTTCAGTGCAATGATAAAAAGTGCAAGAGCGCCCCACCATTTTCCTCCCAAGCGGCGGGCGACGATCCAAACACCCAGAAGGATCATTAATCCCAGGAAAAGTGCAAAAAATCGTCCTACCAATAGACCAGGGCCAAACCAGGCCTGGATATATCCAGGGATGATATAGGAAAGGGGGGCATGAAATTGCCAAAAGCCATAATCCTGGAATGGACGATAACGACCCTTGGCGAACTGAAGTCCCTGAAATAAAAAGGCGCCTTCATCCACAAACGATCGTTGCGTATGAATATAGATCAAAGATTGGACAAAATAAATACAGCCTGCCAGGAATGAAAGCGATCCCGCCAGGAATGGAGATGATTTTAATCTTTGCAATGAGAGTTTACGGTTCATTCCCGCGGAAATCGTAGATTCCATCCGATAATTTCCATTTTCTCTTGCAGGAAGAACAAATCAACTCCTGTCCTTTATTCAGCAGCGGAAAATGCTCACATTCGGGGCATTTAAAATAGCTTGTGACATCTCCCGGCCCTCCTGTCGAAACGCCTGCCCCAATAACCCTGGCTTTCAGGAAAATACTGGGAGATAGCTGTATGAACGCCCCCGTCCACTGGATGAGCGCGTCACCGCCTGTAAGCAGGCTGGTGGGAATGACATCCTTTAGGAGTCTGTTCCGAAAATACGAGACCGCCAGGGTTCTTTCAATCTTAAACCCGCTTTCTTCCAACCAGGCATGGACAGCCCGCGGGTGGAAGTCGAAATTCAGCGGAGCGAACTCCACCGGCTCCAGCGTGAACGGATTCCAGGTCTGGCGGCGGAAAACATAGCGCAGGATGGATTTTAAGTTGCATTTGTTGGCATATTCCAGGATGAAAGACCCGCCGGGTTGCAGGACAGCGCGTACCCGGCGGAGAGCTGCGGGCGCGTCGGCCATGTGGTGCAAGGTGCGGATCATTGTGGCTGTATCGAAAAGCCCGGAGACGAACGGCAGGCGGTAGATGTCTGCGGCGACAAAGATGTAGCGGTCGGAACCCCCCAGGCGTTCCTGCGCCTGTTTCAACTGGGTCCGGGAATAGTCCAACAAGACTACCCTTTCGAAGCCTTGATAGCGCCGGGTATTTCGGCCTGCGCCTGCCCCCAGTTCGAGCAGCAGCTTGCCACCCGCTGGCAGCAGGCGCTTAATGGCAATAGCTTCACAGCGGTCTTCGTATTCACGCCCGCCTTTATCCCAGAAGCGAGCCTGGTAATCAGAGCCTTCGTAATCACAGACAGGCGGTCGTTCCTTTTCCGGCATCTTATTTCCCGTTGAAACCCCTTCCAACACCTCGATAAGTAAACCCAAGGGAACGTACTTCGGCTGGATCGTAGACATTGCGCCCATCAAAAAGGATGGGAGTCTTCATGGCGGTACGGATGCGTTCCAGATCCAACTGTTTGAACTCGTTCCATTCGGTAATCAGGACGAGAGCATCGCTATCCTTGGCCATGTCATAGGGGTTGTCGAACATGGCCACTGCCGGCAATAGCGCGTGGGCATTTTCGGCCGCCACCGGGTCATATGCGCGCACCTTTGCACCACCGGCGACCAACATCTGGGCAATATCTATGGATGGGGCTTCGCGCATATCATCGGTATTGGGTTTGAAGGCCAGGCCCAGCAGGCCGATGGTTTTTCCTTGTAGTTTTCCGAGCATTTCTTCGACGCGCTTGACAATCATTCGGCGACGATCATAGTTGGCATGGGTGACAATATTCAGGATTTTCGGGTCAACTTGTGTTTCTTCGGCCATGTAGGCCAGCGCCTTCACATCCTTGGGGAAGCACGAACCGCCCCAGCCGAGACCCGCATCCAGCATGGCTGGGCCGATGCGTTTATCATAGCCCATGCCGATAGCCACTTCCTTCACATCTGCACCAAGCGCCTCGCAGATGTCTGCTATTTCGTTAATAAACGAGATTTTCGTTGCCAGGAACGCATTGGAGGCGTATTTGATCATCTCAGCCGTGCGAAGGTCGGTGATAATAATGGGAGCGCGCAGCGGCAGATGCAACTGGGCGACCTTCTCGGCGGCATCACGATCAAAAGATCCCAGCACAGTACGATGTGGTTGTATGAAATCGCCAATGGCCGTCCCTTCGCGCAGGAACTCCGGGCAGGAGACAACTGCAAATGGGATGGGTTTTGGTTGATTATTTTTTACAATGTCAGCCACCCAATCCCCGGTTCCGACCGGGACGGTGGATTTGTTGATGATGATCAGAGGCGCGGTCATTGTTCTGGCAATGGTTTGCGCGGCAGCAGCCACGTATTGTAAATCCGCTTCGCCGTTGGTCCCGGAAGGCGTGGCCACGGCAATAAAAGCAAACTCTGTCTCTTTCAGGGCCTCAGGATAAGAAGTGGTAAAGGTTAAGCGGTTGGCGCGTACGTTGCGTTCAACCAATTCTTCCAGCCCAGGCTCATAGATGGGCATGATGCCTTTTCTTAGATTTTCAATCCGCTTTTCGTTCACATCCAGGGCGATAACGCGATTCCCCAGATCGGCGAAGCAGGCTGCGGTGACCAGACCGACATACCCAATACCGACAACGCAGATTTGTTTCACATTGCCTCCTAAATAAATCCAGATTACAGCCGCCTTAATATACCAGAAAAACAGAAAGGCAGGAGATGCCATTATGTCGTTAAAAACGAATTCATTGCAAGTTTATGGTATATTGCATTCGATGCAAATCCTTTTTGTTGCGGATGGACGTTCTCCCACCGCACTCAACTGGCTGCGATACTGGATAGAAACAGGCCATCATGTCCATCTCATTTCAACTTTTCCCTGCAACTTCCCGGCGGGATTGGCCTCTTCTACTGTTTTGCCGGTGGCCTTTGGAAGAATGGCTGGGGAACAGGTGAGGAATTCCACCGGCGCGCGTTCCAGGCTCAGGCTGGCAGGTTCCCTGCGTGGCCTGTTGCGGCCGCTTCGTTACCTTCTCGGTCCTCTCAGCCTGCCGTTTTACCAGGCGCGTTTTCGCGCCCTGGTTGCTGAAATCCAGCCGGACCTGGTGCATGCCCTTCGTATCCCCTTCGAGGGAATGCTTTCCGCCGTCATGCCGCAGGGAATCCCGCTTGTGGTTTCCACCTGGGGGAATGATATCACGCTGCATGCCCGTGGATCGGTTCTAATGGCTCGTCTTGACTCGACGCGTATTAAATCGTGCTGATGGTCTCATCACCGATACGCAGCGTGATATCCGCCTGGGGTATGAATGGGGGTTTAAGCCTGGAAAGCCGACTCTGATTGTGCCAGGCTCGGGGGGAATCCGGCTGGATGAAATCGAGACGGGCGCTAGGTCTGAAAAATTGCCAGAGGAATTGCCCGATGCGCCGATCATTGTCAACCCGCGCGGGCAGCGTCCTGGCAGCCTGCGACAGGATGTTTTTTTTCAGGCCATCCCGTCGGTCTTGAGTAAAATTCCGCAGGCGGTTTTCGTTTGCCCTTCGCTCAGAGGCGATAATAGAATCTGAACGTTTGGTAGATGCGTTAGGAATCCGTTCGAACACAAAATTATGGCCGCGCCTGGACCAGGCACAGTTGTGGAGGCTGTTCCATATGTCCCAGGTATTTGTTTCGCCCAGCGTGCATGACGGGACCCCCAACTCGTTCCTGGAGACGATGGCCTGTGGTTGTTTTCCGGTGGTGGGAAATATCGAATCAATGCGCGAGTGGATACAGACGGGTATCAATGGCCTGCTGGTGGATGCCACAGATGCGCGCTCGATTGCAGATGCCATTGTGCAGGCAATCAGGCAGCCCGCCCTGCGAACAGATGCCGCCAAGATTAATGCAGCACTCATCGCAGAACGGGCTGCTTATGTACCCAATATGGCACGCGTGGAAAAGTTTTATAAAAGAGTAAGTTTAAGAGCGTAAGATTTGTCTTTGTCTTTGCCCTTAATTTACGCCTTTGGGGCGCGCAGGATTTCCAGGCGTTCCTGCAATTCGATCCGCTTGGAATTGGCTGCCTGGCGGATTTCGGCGGCAAAGGCCTGGGCGCGGTTGGTGATTTGTGCGCGGATTTCTTCGCCGGATGCGGGAGCGAATAACAGAGCCAATGTTGCGCCTACCAAGTCCACCGATCGTTGCACCAATGAAGAAACTAAAAACCCGTCGCATATAAGCCTCCTGTAAAAGACGGTGATATTTTCTCTATTATAGAGCAGATTTAGACAGGTTGCTAGATTGCCATAGGTACTGTTTTTGTGGAATAATCATACATACCGCGTGTATCAGGAACGCGACAGGATCGAATTATGAATCGTGGATCGCTTGAGAAACATTTTTCTCTGGCCCCTACCCAAAGGAGGGTACCATGTCAACAATTGCTCCAGCTCCCAATTTTCCTACAACTTACAAAAAGAAGACCATACAAGCCTTTCGCCAGAAAAAAGAGCACGGTGAACCAATCACCATGCTGACAGGTTATGATTATCCCACTGCACTGGCCCTTGATCGGGCCGGTATTGATGCCATTCTGGTGGGCGATTCGCTTGGAATGGTGGTCCTGGGTTATGAAAATACTTTACCTGTTACCATGGAAGAAATGCTTCACCATTGTCGCGCAGTGGCGCGCGGGGCAAGATCGGCATTGCTCATCGGAGATATGCCCTTCATGTCTTACCAGGTCTCGGTGGAGGAAGCAGTTCGCAATGCCGGACGGTTCCTCCAGGAGGGCGGCATGCATGCGGTCAAGCTTGAGGGAGGACGAGAACGCCTGGATACCATCCGTGCCATTACCGGCGCAGGAATTCCGGTCATGGGACATCTTGGCCTGACGCCGCAATCCATCCATGCTCTGGGCGGTTTTCGTCCACAAGGACGTACCACTGCGGCTGCCAGGCGCATGTTGGAGGATGCTCTTTTACTTGAAGAAGCCGGCTGTTTCAGCCTGGTGCTGGAATCGATCCCGGCCCGCCTGGCAGAACTGATTTCAAAGCGCATTTCCATTCCGACCATCGGGATAGGGGCCGGAGCGGGTTGTGATGGGCAGGTGCTGGTGGTTCATGATTTGCTGGGCTTTTTTGATCGTTTCACACCCAAATTTGTCAAGAAATATGCCGACTTGCATGGCGAGATGCAGCGTGCCTTTGGCGAATATATTGCCGATGTGAACGACACGGCGTTATCCGGCACCGGAGCACACGGTGGAGATGCCGGATGAAGAATGGCAGTTGCTATTGGGGGAAATAGCGGAAGATAAGCATAAATGAGCGCAGATATATTAATCGTTGGCAGTGGTGCACTTGCCACACTCTTTGCCGCCCGGCTTTCGGCGGCAGGTGTGGATGTAACCATGCTTGGCTCCTGGCGGGAAGGCCTGGCAGCTTTGCGCAAAAGCGGGGCCGGCTTGGAAGGCGAGGATACCCAGCGCGTGCGGGCTACCGACAACCCGGCCGATTGCCGGGGGGCGAAGTTTGCCCTGGTACTGGTTAAATCCTGGCAGACAGAACGCGCTGCATCTCAGTTGGTCGGATTGCCTGGCAGAAGACGGCCTGGCTAGTGACGCTCCAAAACGGCCTGGGCAATGATGCGATCCTTTCGGCGCGTCTCGGGCAGGAACGCGTTTCCCGGGGTGTGACCACACTTGGGGCAGCTCTGGTCAGCGCCCGGCGTCGTTCGATCAGGCGGCGATGGAGTAGTGACGCTCGAGGTGCATGCGCATCTTGATGCGATTGGAGATATACTGCGTGTAGCGAATTTTGATGTTAGCCATTGTCGAGGATGCACAGCCGGTTGTTTGGGGTAAGTTGATGGTTAACGCAGCCATTAATCCACTGACAGCGCTGCTGCGGGTAAAGAATGGTGAATTGCTTGCCAATCCGCCAGCACGTGCGTTGATGGGTGAACTTGCCCGTGAGACTGCCGCAGTTGCGGAAGCGCTCGGGGTGGAATTGCCATTTTCTGGCTCCGGAACGTGCTGTTGAAGAAGTAGCACAACGCACTGCGGACAATATTTCTTCCATGCTCCAGGATGTTCTACGCGGCGCGCCAACTGAAGTGGATGCCATCAATGGCGCGGTTGTCCGCGCAGGAGAATTGAAAGGAGTACCGACCCCGGTCAACCGGGTGATTTGGTCCTTGGTGAAAGCCCTTCCTCTTCATGGTAAAATGATCATTTGATCCACCATGTTGGAGGTGTCAATGCGTAAGCTGATGTTGATGCTAACTCTGTTGATATTATTAATGTTTGTTCCTGTCCCGGCGCAGGCACAGAGTGTAATCCATCTCAGTTCAGTAAGTGTGGATATCTGGCCGGAATATGACCAGCCGGCCGTGTTGATGATTTATCAGATCACATTGGCGTCTGATACGACCCTGCCTGCCAGCCTGTCCTTACGAATACCATCGGGAGTGGAGATCAACGCAGTCGCGGTTGTGGATCCGACGCAAGGTTTGGTCAATGCCCCCTATGAAAATACTGTGCAAGGACAATGGTCCGTGCTTGACAATCACGACCAACTCATTGCAGGTGCAAGTTGAGTATTATATGCCTCTGGTCAAGAATGGATCAACCCGGCATATTGTGTTCGAGTGGGCCGGAGATTACGCGGTAGATAAACTGGATGCAAATTTTCTTCGACCTGTTGGAGCAGAAAATGTATCCATCAGCCTTACGCCAATCGACACCAGTCCCGGCCAGGATGGCCTGACAAATTACCATGTCCAGGCGGCCGATCTTGCGGCTGGGCAATCTTTTACCCTGACGATTGATTATCAGCGTCAATACCGATGCTCTGAGCATTTCCAGCCTGCCGGTGCAGGCTGCCTCCACGCCGGGGCCGGATACCCCAGGACGCGTTTCAATGACCGGCATTTTACCCTGGGTACTGGCGGGGATTGGAGTTTTGTTGATAGTTGCCGGCATTGTTGGATTTGTAGTATGGCAGCGGGGCAGCCAGGGTTCGACGGCAGGAAGAAGGCATGCGTCGCGTCATAAAGAAAGCAATAAAGAAAGCAGTGAAGAAAGCGATGATGAGTTTATCTACTGTCATCAGTGCGGCAAACGCGCCCAGCCCGGGGACGTGTTTTGCCGGACCTGCGGCACGCGTTTAGAAAAGGGTCGGCGGAGTAATTTCAAATAAGAGTTCTCATCTGATATTAATCTAAATATGTAAAAATTCAGAGACACATTAATTTCGGAGGAGCTTGATGCAGCCATCCCCTAATAATGGTATCCAGGGCCGCGCTAAGTTTATTGTGGGTGGGCTTTTAATCCTTGCAGCGGTTGTCTATCTGATTTTTTCATCCACCAAGGCGAATGCCGAATATTTTATGACTGTGGATGAATTACATGCCAAGAGTGCCAGTATGGTGGGACGCAGCCTGCGGATTTCTGGAGCAGTGGTTGGCAGCACCATCCAATTCAACCCGGATACGACATAATTTGACCTTTGATATTGCCAATGTGCCCGGTGATAATGCCACCATCGAAGCCCAGGGGGGATTGGCCAAGGTTTTGCATGATGCGGTCACGGACCCGACGCGAAGGCGCTTGAGCATTATCTACAATGGCCCGAAACCCGATCTTGATGCGGGATGAAGCCCAGGCGATCATCACCGGTCATCTTGGGCGAGGATGGAGTTTTTCATGCCGATGAACTCCTGCTCAAATGTCCGACCAAATACGAAGAAGCCGTGCCTTCACAGGTAAGTGGGAATTGATAAAGCAACTCTCTTTCCAGAATGGGGTGAGGGTTTAAGGAGATTTCATGCTAGCTCAATTTGGTTTTGGCGTTTTAGTGGTCACTTTCTTACTGGCGCTTATTCAGCGTGGGCGCGGCGATCTATGGCTATTTTTCGAAATCCGATCGCTGGGTGGAAAGTTCCCGGCGTGCCTTGCAGTTGACTTTCCCACTTATCAGCCTGTCCGCGCTGGCACTTATTTACCTGCTGGTGACCGGCCACTTTGAGCTGGATTATGTCTACTCGGTAACCAGCCAAGATATGCCGTTGTATCTCAAAGTAACCGCATTGTGGGGCGGCCAGGCCGGTTCGCTGATCCTCTGGTCCTGGTTGATGTCGGCTTTTGCCACGGCGGTGACATTGCGTAAATGGGATCGTGACCGTGAGTTCCTGCCATGGGTAGTGGTGGTGACGGCAGTCACGCTGGCGTTTTTCCTTTCATTGAGCATTTTCTTCGAAAACCCATTCGCCCGTTTGTGGCAGACCATTAAGCGGCGATGTAGCGCCGCATATGTTTGCACCGGCCGGGGCGATCCTTTTCACCCCTTCGGATGGCCATGGTCTTGAATGAACTCTTGCGTCATCCGGGTATGGTTTTCCACCCGCCCATGCTCTACCTGGGTTTTGTTGCGTTTGTCATTCCCTTTGCGTTTGCCATTGCAGCCCTTGTGACCGGCCGCACCGATGACCGCTGGATCCGCATCACCCGCCGCTGGACACTGGTGGCCTGGGTGTTCCTTTCCATCGGATTGGTGCTGGGGATGCGCTGGGCGTATGATGTGCTTGGTTGGGGCGGCTACTGGGGCTGGGATCCGGTGGAAATCGCCGCCCTGATGCCCTGGCTGGCTGGCACCCCTTTCCTGCATTCGGTCATGATCCAGGAGAAACGCGGCATGTTGAAGCAATGGAACATGCTGCTTATCATCCTGACCTATTCCCTGGTCATCTTTGGAACCTTCCTGACCCGTTCCGGCGTGCTCTCATCGGTCCATGCCTTTGCCGAGAGTGCCATCGGCCCGATGTTCTTCGTCTTTATCGGCGTAACATTCATTATTTCGGTATGCTCTTCTGATCTATCGCTGGGGTGACCTGCGGGCGGAAGTTGAGATGAAATCCCTGCTCTCGCGTGAAGCATTGTTCCTGCTCAATAACCTGCTCTTTATTGGGATCCTGATTGTCTGCTTCTGGGGAGTCATCTTCCCGTTGATTTCCGAGATCGTGACCGGCCAGAAGATTAACAGTTGGCCCGCCGTTTTACCAACGGGCTACCGGGCCGTTGTGGGCGTGCCCTGCTGGCGTTGATGGGTATCGCCCCGCTTTCCGCCTGGGGATATTCCACGCTCAAGACCATTGGCCGGGCGATGTGGAAGCCAGCCATCCCAACCCTCCTGGTACCGGTGGTCTTGTTTGCTTTGAATGTCCGCAATTGGATTGCTTTGCTTGGTTTTACACTGGTGGCATTTGTCATTTTCATTACCTTGTATGAATACTGGCGAGGCATTCAGCGCACGCCAGAAAGCGCAGGGTGAGAATTTCTTTATTGCACTTTCCCGGCTGACTGCGCGTAACCGCCGACGCTATGGCGGATATATCATCCATATTGCCATGGTGGTGATGGCAATTGGCATTCTCGGCATCGAAATTTTCCAGACCCAGACGCAGCAAACCCTGGCGGTTGGCCAGGAGATGCAAATCTCCGGCTACACTCTCCGCTACGACTCGCTTGCCCAATTTCCATATGTGGATGGACGGCAGGTGACCCGGGCCGTCCTGAGTGTTTCAAGGACGGAAAATCTGCTTGGCGAACTCTACCCGCGCTACGATCTTTACCCGGATGGCCAGCCGATGACCATCCCGGCCATCCGCAGCACCCTGGCGGACGACCTGTATGTGGTGCTGGTCAACTGGGAGAATGTCTCGGTTGAGCAGACGCCCTTCAAGGTTTATCATAACCCATTGGTCAACTGGCTGTGGATTGGCAGTGTCATATTTGTCCTGGGCTTTCTGGTAGCGGCCTGGCCGGAGAAGAAAGAAGTGGAAAGTGAGAAGTGAGAAGGAATAACCATGAAAACGAAGCACTTTATCCACCTAGCCTTCTACTTTTTTTTCGTTGCACTCGCCGTTGTTCCGAGTTAGCGGGGTTTTGGCCCAGCAACCGACCCCCTCCGATGACGAAGTCAATGCCATTGCCCGGCAGTTGTTTTGCCCGATATGCGAAAACACACCTCTGGATGTTTGTCCAACCCAGGCCTGTCAGCGATTGGCGCGAACTCATCCGCCAGATGCTGGCCGAGGGCAAGACGCCGGATGAAATCAAGCAGTACTTTGTCGATCATTATGGAGCCCGTGTATTATCCGAACCACCCCAGACGGGGCTAAACTGGCTGGTGTATGTTGTCCCGCCGGTGGCTTTCCTGATCGGTGTTTTCCTGCTTTTCCGGGCATTCCGGACCTGGAAGCGGTTGCCGAAAGAACCGGATGCCGGAGCAGTTGCCGGCCCTGAACCCGCATGTGGAAGATGAATATGCCTCCCGTCTCGAAGAAGAACTTCGAAAACGAAAATAGGGAAGTGTTATGGAACAAAATTTAACGAATCCTCCTGTTGCGCCACGCCGTGGTGCACCGCTCTGGGTGCAGATCCTGGTTTGGATCGGGCTGGTTGGCCTTGCTCGTCCTGCTTGGGCTGGGATTGTTCCGGGCGCAGCATCCCATCATGTCCATTGGTTCGAAAGTGCCTGATTTCACGCTGAAACTGTTTGACAATTATCAATACCAGGATGCAAGCCAGGTCAGCCTGTGTTGCTCTTGCACGGCAAGGTGGTGGTCGTCAACTTCTGGGCTTCCTGGTGCGTGACCTGCGCGGATGAGGCGGCAGATATGGAAGCTGCCTGGCAGCTACTACCAACCCGGAGGTCAGGTGGTTTTCCTGGGGGTGGATTACACGGATGTGGACTCGAAAGCGCTCGATTTCCTGTCCAAGTATGCCATTACTTACCCAAATGGGCCGGACCTGGGAACACGCATTACGCCCATTTTCAACCGCAATATTGCCATGCCGGAAACATATATTGTTGACCAGCAAGGCATCCTGCGCTACAAACAAATCGGCCCGTTCCAATCTGTAGCGGAAATTCGCTCCGCCATTGACCCTTTACTCAGCGGGAGATAAGGCATGGAACTTGGCGCCATTTTTTTGCTCCTGGTAGTGCTTGTCATCATTGTCTTGTTCGTTGCGCAGCCATTTACCGAACATTGGCGCGTCAAAGCACAGAGTTCCGGCGAGATTTCGTCTTTGCTGGCCGAACGCGAGCGTGCTTTGAGTGCCCTGCAGGAATTGGATTTCGACTATGGACTCGGTAAGATCCCGGCGGATGAATATTCTGCCCAACGCGCCAGCTTGCTCCAGACGGGATCAGGATGTATTGCGGCGGTTGGACGAAATCCAGGTAGCAAAGATTTCTCCTGTGGAAGAGCCTGTTGAGCCGGAGACTGCTCAACAACCTGCCGAAAAACTTTCGGATGATGATCTGGAAGAACTGATTGCCAAACGACGTGCGCGCACCGAAAAAAACTGCCGGGTTCTGTCCCAATTGCGGCAAACCAATTTTACAGTCTGATCAATTCTGCCCGTCTTGCGGTCAGGTTGTGAATTCGATGCAATCCCAGCCCCTGATAAATAGGATAAATTTAATGAAATATCGCCTGACCGCTCTCATCGTTCTTCTTTCCCTGGCTCTTGCTTCCTGTTCCCTGGCCGAGGATATTACCCCTCCTCCCGGTTACCAGTCTCCAACATCCGTGCCGACCCTCGGGCCGGCTACTCCAACGCAGGAACCTTCCCTGACCATGGAACCGGTCACGGCCACGCCAGAATCGACCTCCGCTGGTACGCTATCGACCACCCCATCTGCCAGTATCTCTGCGACGCCAGGCGCCAGCCCATGGAAATATCTCCGGCAAACTGGTCAATGGATCCGGGAGCGGCATTCCAGATGGGCAGAAAGTTACCCTGGAGGGGTTTGATATGGACCAATCCGGAAATTACCAGAATGCAATGGAATTGCAGGCGACGGTCAACCCGGATGGTTCTTATGCTTTTACAGGTGTGGAATTCCCTCTAAACCGTGCTTTTCTCGTGATTACCAGTTGGGAAGGTGTGGAGTATCAATCCGATCCGGTCATTGTTAAAGATGCTACCACGAATTACTCGATTCCAATCACCATTTATGATAAGACAGATGATCTTAACAGTCTCAGTATGGATCAAGTGCATCTCAGTTTTGATTTATCCTCGCAGAATGTTCTTCAGGTTACCGAGATTATTCATTGTCTCCAACCCGGGCAAGCAGGCGGTGGCAGTTGCCAGTGACGGGACGTCCATCCCATTTATACAGATCCCTGCGAATGCCAGCGGCGTGCAATATCAGTTGTCTCAAGATAGTGCACAGTTATTGAATGCCACGGGCGGCTTTGCCTTACTTCCGGGCGCAGACAAGCAATATGGGTTTATCGCCAGCTTCAACATGCCCTATACGCGGCAGCCTGAAATTTGACCAGCCTTTCTCTCTGCCAGTTTCTTCCCTGACCGTTTTTGTGCCACAGGGTATGAGTTTACGCGGTGAACAGCTAACTGCGGCAGGGACGCAAGACCATTCATGGCCAGACTTACCAGATGTACCAGGCTAATAATATGGCCTCCGGCAGTTCATTGTCCCTGACATTATCCGGCAAACCGGCGACCTCGACCGGTTTCACCTCTGACAAGCAAACAATGGTGCTGATCGGCATCGGCGTGGTCGGCATTCTCCTGATCGGGGTGGGAATTTACTTTTATTTACGTGATCGTGCCCGGTTTTGAAGGCAGAAAAAGAAGAGAACCGGCGAGCCGGTCGAAGAAGACGCCCTTGGTGAAGACAGTGACAATATTATGGATGCCATGATTGCATTGGATGACCAGTACAAAGCCGGCGAAATTCCCAAAGAAGCATACGAGAAGCGGCGCATGGAATTGAAAGAGCGATTGAAAGGAATCCTCTAATTCCAAGATTACCAGACGATCCTTCGAGACTCGTTCTCTCATAAGTGTGATTGGTCATGATTAAAGTCCATAAACTTGTCAAACGGTTTGGCTCCAAGACTGTCCTGCGCGGCCTTGATTTCGAGGTGCAGCAGGGAGAGTTTGTGGCATTGCTCGGGCCCAACGGCGCGGGGAAAACCACCTTCCTGCGAATCCTGGCTTCGCTTTCACGCCCGACCTTGGGCGCGGTGCATGTAGCCGGTTATTCACTCCCGGCGCAGGCCGCGGCTGTCCGTGCCCGGCTGGGAGTGGTCACGCACCTGCCGCTGCTCTACGGCGACTTGACCGCCGAGGAGAACTTGCGGTTCTACGGACGCATGTACGGTGTTGATGAAATCGAATCGGCGTATCGATGAAGTCCTTGAGATGATCGGACTTGCCCTCCGCCGCCGTGACCTGGTGCGCACGTTTTCACGCGGGATGCAGCAGCGTCTTGCCATCGGTCGCGCCATCCTGCATGACCCGGAAGTGGTGCTTTTTGATGAACCGCACACCGGCCTCGACCAGGATGCCTGTGATATGCTCGATAGCCTCTTACGGGATGTGGCAGGGCGCGGCAGGACCGTGGTCATGACTTCCCACGATCTGGCGCGGGTCGAAGACCTGGCCACCCGTTTCGATGTGCTTTCCCGTGGCGTGATCTCGGCTTCGACCAGGCGGGATGATTTGGGCAAGAATAATTTGCTGGATTTCTACCGGCAATCGCTGGCAGGCTAACGATGCAAAAACTGTCGAACATCAACCGACCCACCATCTACTTACTTGAAGGCCATTGGCGCAATCGTCTGGAAGGACCTGGCTGCCGAACTGCGCTCACGGGAATTGCTCTCGGCCATGCTGGTCTTTGCCCTGCTGGTCATCCTGATCTTCAATTTCGCGATTGAACTGCAACCTAAGCCTGCGCGCAACCATTACACCGGGCGTGTTATGGGTTACCTTCGCTTTTGCCGGGACGCTTGGTTTGAACCGCTCGATGGCCGTTGAAAAAGACCGCGGCTGCCTGGATGGCCTCCTGCTTGCCCCGGTGGACCGGTCGGCGATTTACTTTGGCAAAGCTTTGAGCAACCTGGCTTTCATGCTGATTGTGGCGATGATTGTTTTGCCGGTTTACAGTGTGCTCTATAATACTGAATTTATTCAACCCTGGCTTGTTGGCTGGTTGTTTTGCTTGGTTCGACCGGGTACGTTGCTGTCGGGACTTTGCTTTCCAGCATGGCAGTCCAGACCCGCACACGGGATGTCCTTTTGCCTGTTCTGCTTTTTCCGGTCATCGTCCCGGTCTTACTGGCAGCGGTCAAAGCCAGCGGCGGTTTCCTGCAAAATCTCCCGATGAATGAGATTTGGCCCTGGCTGAATATCCTGATCGCCTATGATGTGATCTTCACGGCAGTCGCCTTTATGGTTTTTGATTATGTTGTAGAAGAATAACGCGACCGTAAAATGATAAACAAATTCTACATCCCCTTATTCCGTGTCCATCTCTCCCCATCCAATCCAGGAGTGCTCATGAAACCTCAACCGAAAGCCCTGACTTTCCTGACTATCCTTTCTGCGGTCCTTTTTCTTGGGTGCGCTTGGCATGGTCTTTATATATGCTCCGCTGGAAGCAGTGATGAATTATGTGCAGAAGATTTTTTATTTCCACATTTCAAATGCCTGGGTCGGAATGCTTGGTTTCATTGTTGCGGCTGTCGCCGGGATTGTTTACCTGGTCACGAAAGATCTGAAATGGGATATTGTTGAGCTGGCCGCAGTGGAGATCAGCCTGGTTTTTTTCTTTATTGCCATTGTAAGTGGTTCCATCTGGGCGAAACCTTCCTGGGGTACGTATTGGACGTGGGATGCCCGCCTTACCACGGCAGCCATCCTGGAAATGATCTACCTGGCGTATCTCCTGCTCCGCCAGGGCATCGAGGATCCGGAGCGGCGCGCCCGTTTCAGCGCAGTTTATACTTTGATCGGAGCGGTAAGTGTGCCGATCACGTTCCTGTCCATCCGGATCTGGCAGACCATTCACCCGGCGGTCATCGGGGGGAGTTCCGAGTTCAACGGGCAGCTTTGGCATGACACCGCCGATGCTATCTACGATGTTCTTCTGCCTGATCACTTTCTCGGTCATTTTTATAACCCTGCTCTGGTACCGCGTCCGGCTGGGGCAGTTTGGCCGAGCAGGTCGATCAGCTTAAGTTTAAGATCATGCAATAGAGGCGCGTTATGATCCCTTATGCCGTTTCGATCAAGTACATGATTGCGGGATATGCTGCCATTTTCGTGGTTTTGGCGGTATATCTGGTCAGTCTGTTCCTGCGCTGGCGAAGACTTAAACGCGACCTGCAGACCCTTGAAGACCTGGAAAAACAGCGGTAACTGCGGTACCATAATTAGTTATAATCGAGCAGGAGGTTTTTTTCAGAAGATATGGGGACCTGCGCGCGGGTCGGATTGGCGATGACTGCTGCCATACTCTTCCTGGCTTCGATGGTTCTAATCGGGGTCCTGCGCACGTCAGCCGCGGGGAACCAGCCTCCTGGGCCGGATCGCAATATTGTGATCATGCAGAAATATACTTCGTATGAATGGTGGTTGACCAGTTGGTCAAACAATGCGGTCTTATGTACGATAGATATTGACCACGATGGCCTGCCTAGCAATGGGGATATCTATAATGCTTGCGGACAAGATGATATATGACGAATGGATCCTCACCAAACCTTGCCCACAGGGCGATGTGTGTGGTGGTTACTATTTGCAGTTCGTTAAATCCTGGCCGGCCCAACACAAAGTGAGCGTTGAACAGCCGCCCCCGGTGGTCTGGGTCACACTGGATGGTTGTGTCCCGTACAAGTCGACTTTCCGTTGTGATGCTTTACCCACCCTGGTGCTGACTGGCGAAGAACCATTGCAGGGAGAGCATATCACCGGCCTGGCCGGGAATTTGGATGGCAAACCTTTTACCTGTGACGCGGTTTGCCAGGTGGACCTGGTGCCGACGGACGATAATGGCTTGACTTTGGAATTCTGGGCCTATTCCAGTTATGGTGATAGCAGTGAAGTATTCCAGGCCCGTGTGCGGGTAGCCAAATCGGACGATCCTTCTGACCAGGCCTGGTACACGGATGTTTTGAGCACGCAATGGCGCGGAGACACATTGGCAGGTTGTTCGCAGATCTGGGATAAATTCCCGCCCGTCGGCGGAGCTCCCGACTGGCTTTCGACCCCGCAACGGCCCGAAGACCTGGCTACGAATGTCTCCTACGAATATCTGGCCGCCGCCCTGATAAAACATGCTGTGGTGGATGCTTCCGCCTGTGATGGAGGCGGCCTGCTTGCAAATGGACTTGCCAACGTATGCGGCCTGGAGGCCGCGCGGCCGGCGGCTCTTGAATGGCAGAACCGTTTTGATAATCTCATTTTTTCGGCCGACCGGCAGACCGGTGTTCCGGCGATTTTGCTCAAGAACCTTTTTGCCCATGAGAGTCAATTCTGGCCAGGCACGACGGCTGGTCACCCGGAAGCCGGGCTGGGGCAGATGACGGATGGCGGTGCAGATGTTTTGCTTACGTGGAATCCATCCTTCTATGAGCAGTTCTGTCCATCGGTACTGGATGAATCAGTATGCAAAAGCAAAAATCTATCCCAAGCCTGCGGGTGATTGGCAGGGATTAGGCTTGGATGACATAGAACGTTCGGTTCTACGCGGGGCGCTTGTCCAAAGTGTAGATGCAATTTGCCCAGACTGTTCCATGGGGATTGATATGAGCAAAGCTGATCTAAGCGTAGGTGTCTTTGCCCAGACGCTTTTGGCAAATTGCAAGCAGACGGGCCAAGTCATTGATATCAACTATGGCAAAACGCCAGGGGATGCGGCCAGCTACGAGGATCTATGGCGTTTTACATTGGTGGACTATAATGCCGGGCCAGGATGTCTGGGTCTGGCTGTTTATAAAACGAAAAGTCTGGGTGAGCCATTGGATTGGGAGCATTTGTCACCCCACTTCACTCCTGCCTGCCAGGGGGCGGTCGAATACGTTAATGATATCAGCAGTTCGGCTCCGCCCCCTGTGGAAACCCCCTCCCCATGATAAGCACAATAAGAACCTTTCTGCCGGATGGGGGTTATACCTATCAAGTATCTATTCGTCCCCTATCAAACCGGCAGGCAATTTGGTTTTGGTGTATAATGGCGACAAGTCTGATAGAATTTGACGTAACTCGCTGATTTGTGTCACCTGGTTCCTCAGTCCTTCTTCAGGAAACCGCTGGCAAGGGGATAGCCATAAATCGTTCGTCAATATTGGCTTGGTGGATGGATTTCGCCGATCAGCTTTATGGTTCAACCGGTTTCACCTGTTTTCTGGCAGCCCGGATGCCTGCCAGAGAATAGCATCTTTTTTGGTATTCCTGCTTGGAGGTTTTGATGAAGATACTGTTGATTTACCCGGAATTTCCCGATACGTTTTGGAGTTTCAAACATGCCCTGAAATTCATCCGCAAAAAGGCTTCCACCCAGCCGCTAGGTTTGATTACCGTAGCCGCCATGTTACCCGCGGAATGGGAAAAGCGCCTGGTGGATTTGAACGTAACGGCCCTTAAGGATAAGGACCTGGCCTGGGCCGATTATGCTTTTATCAGTGCCATGGTCGTTCAAAGAGAATCCACTTATCACGTTATCGCCCGCTGTAAAGCGGCCGGGTTGAAAGTAGTTGCCGGGGGCCCACTCTTCACTGCCGAGCACGAGCAGTTCCCGGATGTGGAACATTTCGTCTTGAATGAAGCCGAGATGACGCTTGCGCCCTTCTTGCGTGACCTTGAACAGGGGCAGGCTCAACACGTTTACACCTCCGATGAATTCCCCGACATCCAGGAAACCCCTACACCGTTATGGGAACTGGTGGACCGGAAGCATTATGCAACCATGTCCATCCAGTATTCGCGCGGCTGCCCGTTCGATTGTGAGTTTTGCAATATCACCTCGCTGTTTGGCCACCTGCCACGTGTAAAGACATCTGCACAAATCACTGCGCGAATTGGATGGGTTGTACCAGCTTGGCTGGCGTGAGCCCGTCTTTTTTGTGGATGATAACCTGATCGGCAATAAGAAGCATCTCCGGGAAGACCTGCTCCCGGCGCTGATCGAATGGCGTAAAGGCAAGAAAGGTATGCCGTTCAATACCGAGATTTCCATCAATATTGCCGACGATGAACCTTTAATGAATATGATGACCCAGGCAGGTTTCGATACCGTCTTTATCGGGGTTGAAACACCGGATGATGACAGCCTGGCCGAGTGCAACAAGAAGCAGAACCTGCACCGTGACTTGGTGGCGGATGTGAAACGCATCCAGCGCGCCGGGCTGCAGGTTCAGGGCGGTTTCATCATTGGCTTTGATAGCGATACACCGTCCACTTTCCAGCGGCAGATCGACTTCATCCAGAAGAGCGGCATCGTGACTGCCATGGTAGGTTTGCTGCAGGCGCCCGTTGGGACCCGCTTATATAAACGCATGGAGCAGGCTGGGCGGCTGGTTGGATCGTCCTCGGGTGACAACGTGGACGGCACGACAAATATCATCCCTAAGGATATGAACCTGGATGTACTTCTGAAGGGGTACCGGGCAGTTGTGAAGTCTCTCTATACTCCCAAGAATTACTATGCGCGTGTCAAGACCTTCCTGAAAGAATACAAGGCGCCTAAGATCACCATCCCATTGAACGGGGAATATATTCGGGCATTTTTCCGGTCTGTTTTCCGGCTGGGAATTATCGGTAAGGAACGCGTCCAATATTGGAAACTGGTCTTCTGGACGCTCTTCCGCCGACCGGAACTCTTCGCATTGGCGATCACCTTCACGATCTACGGGTATCATTTCCGCCAGGTGATGGATTTGCACCTGGTATGATCGGGTAGGATGGAGATCGTAAGACCTTAACCTTGGATCATTTGTTGACGGATCAGTCTCCGGAGCAGGCTCGTTGCTTCGGAGACTATTTGATTTGCCATACTACCCAATAATTGATCCTCATTGTTTTATTATTTCTGCCTCCCCGCCGCCCTATTCTCCCCAACGATCGTTCCTGGTCGTCGTTTTGGAAAAGCGATTGCCCCGGCGGCCGGGTAAAAGGAAGTGTAGTCGTAGTAAAATTAGATGGTTAAACCACAATTTCAATGTAGTAACGGAGATATCTATGTCTGACACTTATGATGTTGTTGTCATCGGCGCGGGACCTGCGGGCTATGTGGCCGCCATCCGTGCGGCCCAACTCGGGCAAAAAACCGCCATTGTTGACAAGCAATGGTTGGGCGGGGTATGTTTGAATGTCGGCTGCATTCCATCCAAGTCGCTGCTCAAGAATGCGGATGTTGCCCAGATCCTGCGGGAACGCGGCAAGGAGTTTGGTTTTTCGTTCGAGAATCTGAACCTGGATTATTCGGTGGCAGTCAAACGCTCGCGCCAGGTCTCCGACCGGTTGACCAAAGGCGTTGGCTTTCTGATGAGGAAGAATAATATTACCGTATATATGGGCGCGGCGAAACTGACCGCGAAAGATACGGTTGCGGTGACCGATAAGGATGGCAAAGTTACCGAACTCATGGCGCAAGAATATCATCCTGGCCACCGGGGCCAGCGCGACTGTCCCACCGGCCTGGAAAATGGATGGGCAAAAGGTCGTAACCTACCTGGAAGCCATCCTGCAGGAGAAGCTGCCCAAGTCGGTCATCATCATCGGCGCGGGCGCCATCGGGATGGAATTTGCCACCGTCTGGAACAGTTACGGCGTGGATGTGACGGTGGTGGAGATGCTCCCGCATATCCTGCCGCTGGAGGACGAAGAGGCTGCCTCCGAGGTGGCCAAGGCGTATACCAAGCGCGGCGTCAAGGTGCTGGCCGGCCACAAAGTCGAATCGGTCGAGACGACCGGGACGGGTGTCAAGGTAACGGTATCCGTGGGTGGGCAGACCAAGGTCCTGGAGGCCGAGCAAGCCCTGGTGGCAATCGGCTTCCGCCCCAACTCGCAAGGGCTTGGGGCTGGAAGAGGCCGGCGTCAAGCTCTCGGAGCGTGGCTTTGTCGAGATCGACGAGAAAATGGCCACCAATGTACCCGGTATCTGGGCCATCGGCGACCTGACCGGCAAGCTGATGCTGGCGCATGTGGGGACGGCCCAGGGCATCGTTTGCGCCGAGAACATCAGCGGGGTCGAGACCGTCACGCTGGATTACGAAATGATGCCGCGCGCCACCTACTGCCAACCGCAGGTGGCTTCCTTTGGGATGACCGAGGCGCAGGCGAAGGAACGCGGCTACGCCGTCAAAGTAGGGCGTTTCCCCTTCCAGGCCAATGGCAAGGCGCTTGGCCTGGGAGATTACGCCGGTTGGGTCAAGCTGATCGTGGACGAGAAGTACGGCGAGCTGTTGGGCGCCACCCTGGTCGGACCGGAAGTGACCGAACTGCTGCCCGAACTGACCCTGGCGCACATGATGGAGCTGACCCCGGCAGAGATCGCCCGCAACGTGCATGCCCACCCAACCCTGAGCGAGACGCTGATGGAAGCGGCCCACGTGGCGGAAGGAATGGGGATCCACATCTGATAGATCCCCCTTTGCTACCGCCGGAGTTTTAATTTTTGGTTCATTGGGGACATCCACGGTACGGGAAAATATATGGGGTGTTTGGCGGCTCTCACGTTGCCAAACACCCCATACTTCTTTCCACGCTATGGAAATTTGATCTAAGTCTTTTTATCAGCTACTGGCTGCCGGTATGTTGGTGGCTGTGGGAGGAACCGGGGTGTCAGTGGGAGCAACCTGGGTGTTGGTTCTTCTAGTCCGGGTGGCAACGGGATTGACTCGCGTGGCAGTTGCGGCGTTGGTGGCAACAGGCGTATTCGTCGCGACCGGTGTATTGGTCGCGAGCGTCCCCGTTGGCGTGGCGGTGAGGCTGGTCGAGACCACGATTACCACAGTAACCACTTCGCCAAAGCCATTACCCTGGTCATCTGCCAGTCTCCAGTAACCGGTATATGTGCCGCCCGTTATCGGTGCGGTCAAAGAGACGGAGACATCGACCTGCCCGGAAGGGGCCACCGATTGGGTAAGATTGGCGGATGCGCCGCCCATCAGATCGCCGCTGACAAATACTATTTTGTAACCCGTATCCCAGGTACAACTACCGGTGTTTTGATAGGCCCAGGTCTTTACGAAACTTGTTCCGGGGGCAATGACAGTATTGTCCGGGATGGTCACATCGCTGACGTAGCTCGAGTTGTTGCATGAATTGACGACAACGACAGGAAGCTGCGTAGCTGTCGCTGGTGTGGAGGAGGTATCTGGCGGGGTAAAGTCGAACTGGGGAAACCCGGTCGCCGTCGGCAAGAAGGTTGGTGTATCCGTGAACAGTGGAGATGTGGCAGTGGAAGCAGTCTGGATCGCGGCAAGCGTATTGGCTGCCTGGGTATAGAACGCCGAGTCATTTGCGAAGAGGCAGCCGGGCCGCCTTCTTTTGTTGATGGCGTAGATCAACAGGGCACCACCACCGAGCAGCATCAAGACTACTGCCACGGAAAACAAGCGCCCCCATTTGGGTGATTTGAGAAGAAGAGGAGTGAGTGACATAATTACTCCAAGCAGTTTAGCAGAGAATTGTTATCGGACTGTGATTAATTCGTGGAAGGATTGTGTGCTTTTCGATGAAGATATCCATCAGGCTTTGATCATGGTGAGCAGCATCTTGAATTTCTTCCTGGCCAGCACAGCATGGGGCGCATTGGCAGGCATGATAATGCCTTCGCCTGCCTTCAGCAGATAAGGCTTGCCGGATATTTTGATCTCCGCTTCCCCATCCAGCACTTGGACGAAGGCATCGAAAGGGGCGGTGTGCTCGCTGAGTTCCTGGCCCTCGTCAAAGGCAAACAGGGTGACATTACCGCCTTCGGCTTTGGTGACCTGGCGGGAGACAACCGCACCGGTCTGGTATTCAGCCAGGGCAGCCAGATAAGGATTTCGGACTTGGGTGTGGTGGACATGGGTTCCTCCAATTCTGATGGCGATTTGGGCGAGTCATCGCCCCTACGGATCAACGGATGGAGAATTGATAGGGAGCCAGTTCGCGTGTGAAACGGGTTGTGCCAGTGACAACCAGGACAACATCCTGGATCCCATTCTGCCCGATGGTCAGCGGAATATCGGCAGACTGGTCGGCAGCCACTGGAATGATCTGGACGGTCGTCCCGCTGGCGGTGTGTGTGATGAGCGCCAGGCGGAAGGTCTGGGGAATGGTGTTTTCAATGCGGGCAAAACCATCTGCCAGCCAACTGCTGTCATCGGTCTCAAAACCGGTGGAATAGTTGATGGCCGGGACGGAAACATCATCCAGGAGAAAACCATCGCCGTTCACAGCCGGGTCGGTGAGGTATTCGAAGCGCACGGAGACTTTCTTGACCGGCAAACTGGGAGAGGTCGACCGATTCCTGGATCCAGCCATTGCTTTGCCCGGTATATGCCCAGCCATAAGAAGCGCCATTGGGATTGCTGGCCGTGCCGGATGGAGTGGTCAGGATGGTCCAGTGCTGGCCATCGGTGGAAGCTTCCACGTAAACATAATCGTAATCCTTTTCGATATCATACCAGGTCCAATAGTTCATGCTGACCGGGCCGGAAACGCCGCTCAGATCGAACGGTGGGTCAGGGTCATATCCGACTCGTCGCCCTTGTTCGACCAAAAGGCGTAGGAACCGGAATGAGGATCGGCAGGCAGGAGGCGGGTGGAGGTGGCGCCTTCGAAATGCAGTGTATAGTTCCCCGGACAGGTGACCTGGATGTAATCCACACCATACTGGTTGACGGTCCGGCTGGCCGGATCGGCCGGGCAGTTGGAGATGGTCTCGGTGGGGCTGGCCTTGGGAGCAGCTGGGATAGTTGTGGTAAACGTAACGCCCGTCGCCCACCGAGCCGTCCTGGACGTAATTGGTGACGGCCCAATCCAGGAAGAAGTCATCGGCCGTGATGACCTTGCCGGTCAACGGGTCCGTGATGTTGCGTTGGGCCAGCGTGCTGTCGATTTTGTCCAGGCCATTTTGCTGGTTATGGATCAAGGCCTTGGTGGTATCTTCGCCGAAACGGTCGAGGAAATAGGTTACGAACAGGAAACTGGCGCCATAATGGGCGGAGTTATCGCCGGCGCTGCCCAGCCAGTCGGTCAGGTTGAGATCGGGGTTGGAAAAGTAGATCTGGTCAAAATCGCCGTTATCGATAACCGTTGAGGAACGTCAGCCAGTTCGGAAAAGCCTTCGTTAAGGAAGGAGGTTTCATTGCGGTCCTGGTACCAGTGGATCATGTGCTGGAATTCATGCGCCAGGGTCGCCATATGTGTAGGCGGTCCGATGAGGGACTCGGATGAACTGATGTAAAACATCTCGTGGGCATTGGAGTACTGGCGGACCTGCGGAGGATATTCATCCGGCGAGTGAATAGTATCCACCCACAGTTGCCCCAAGTCCGCCGGTGTAGAGGATGTAGATGTGCGGATCATCGTCCACGCCGGGTGTCCATTCCGAGCCGAAGAACTCGCGGTCGGTGGGGTAGATCTTGTTTTCGAAGGTATCCATCAGGTTTTTTATATCCTGCTGGTTGTAGGGGACACTATCATCGACCCAGAAATAGGAATGCGGTGTGACGTAGCGTAATGTGGCATGAACCTGGAAATAGGAATTGGTATCCTCGCTATTGACCCAAAAGGTCTGCTGTGCGCCAAGGGTGAATGGCGCGGGCGGGGGAGGCAGGGTCGGCGGAATGTTGCAGACATTCTTGAACCGGCAAGCCAGTGCGGCCAGATCATCTTCGGGGACGACGATCCCTTCGAGCAGTTTCAGGGTCTCGGTGGGAATCTGATCGGCCGGCTGGCGGGTGATCTCGAAAGGAGTAGGGGTTGGGGCTACTGGGAAGGTGGGCGGATTGGCTGCAAGGGTGGGGAGCGTTCTTTGCGAGTCGGGTGAGAGAATAAAAGACACCGCCCAGGATCAGTACCAAACAGCAACACAGCACCAGGATGACAGCTACGATGAATGGAAGAATGGAAGTGTTTTTTTTCATTGATATATTCCTGAGATATTTACTGGCATCTCTGCTATTGAAGGGTTGAATTTTCGAGAAGTTCCAGGCTGGTAGCAGTGGCGCGAACCCGGTTGAAAATGAAAAGGCCGATTGCGCTGGCCAGCCCGATGCCCAGCGCGCCGATCCAGATGGCGTGCTGGGCAATGGTGTCATTTAGAAAGCCGCCAATCAACGGCGCGGCGGCACGCGCGATGCCCCAGGCAAACCAGTAAAAGCTCATGTAACGGCCGCGCATATCGGCAGGAGCCAGGTCGGCAATGTATTTGCTGACGGTGGGGATAAGAATCAATTCCCCAAAAGACATCAATACCATGCTTGCCCAGAAACCCCAGAAGTTCTTCATCAGGGCCACGCTTCCCACACCCAGGGCATAGGTCAACATCCCAACGGCTGCGACCGGCAGAGGCCGGAAGCGCCGGGTGATGCGGGTCACGAATAACTGAACGAAGACGCACATCAGGGCATTGGTGGTCGGGAGCCAGCCATACAGACTTTCAGGACAGGTCAAAATTCTGTTTGGTATAAACTGCCAGCAGAGTCCATAGCATGGAAGGAGCGATCAGGCCAACCCCGACCAGGAGCGCAAAAATAATATACGGACGGTCGCGGAAGACCGGCTCGTACCCGCCCAGGCCTTCCGTGGCCGGTTCTTTTTCCGGATGGTAAGTTCTGGAGAGCGTCTCATGGGCACGGAAGAAAAGCAACAAGCTGTAGATGAGCATCCCGGCAGCCGCGCCCAGGAAAGCATAGGTATAGGACCGGGAAGCCAGAAATCCACCTACGGCTGGTCCGATGGCGATCCCGGCATTATTGACCATGCGGATGATCGCATATGCGTTCGTTCGTTTTTCCGGGACGATCATATCTGCCAGCATGGCATCCGCTCCGACCTGGTAAAGCGGATTGGATGCGCCCATCACGAACATAAGAACGGCAAACCCAAGATAGGTATGGGCCTGGCTCATGAACAGGTAGCCCAGGCCGTTGACCGCCAGGCTGATCACCATGACCGGTTTTCGCCCCAGCCTGTCGGCGACTGCTCCGGCGATGAAGGATGTGAACAGGCCTGTCGCGGCATTAATGGTGATCAACGTCGAGACGGTGCTGAGTGACAGGCTGAGTTTTTCGCTGACATAGATCATCAGGAACGGCCAGATCATGGATGAGCCGGCCGAACTGATCAACAGCCCGGAGGCCATCAGCCAGAATTGGGGAGGATATTCTGCGAGAGTGGTGCGGAAACGTTGAGCATGATTGTATAAAACAGGGGCGACACTTGCGTGTCGCCCCTGCGGGTTTATCGTCTGGGACCGCGGCGGTCATCACCACGGCCGCCGGGGCGCCGGTCGCCGCCTGGACGACCACCGCCACCGGGACGTCCACCGCCGCTCTTCCTGGCGTCACGTTCCTGGGCTTCTTCGATCGTCCAGCCTTCGAGCACGGCCTGGCGGGAGAGGCGGATCTTGCCCATCGGGTCGATGCCGGTCACCATGACGGTGATCTCATCACCGATCTTGCAGACATCTTCGACTTTCTCGACGCGTTCGCTGTCGAGCTGGGAGATGTGCACCATGCCATCCGTGCCGGGCAGGATTTCCACGAAGGCGCCGAAATCGGCGACGCGGACAACCTTGCCGGTGTAGATGCGACCCAATTGCGGGGTTTCGGTGATGGCTTCGATGCGCTCGCGTGCCATTTGAGCACCTTCGCCATTGGTGGAGGCAATGTAGATCGTGCCGTCTTCCTCGATGTCGATCTTGGTGCCGGTCTCTTCCTGCAGGGCGCGGATGTTCTTGCCGCCGGGGCCGATGATGGCGCCAATCTTGTCCGACGGGATCTTGACGGTGGTAATGCGCGGGGTATGCGGTTTCAATTCCGGGCGCGGGGCGGGGATGGCTTCCAGGATTTTGCCCAGGATGAAGAGGCGCGCCTGGCGGGCCTGCTCCAGCGCCTGTTTCATGATCTCGGTGCTCAAGCCGGAGATCTTGATATCCATCTGCAGGGCGGTGATGCCCTGTGCGGTACCGGCCACCTTGAAATCCATGTCGCCCAGGTGGTCTTCGGTGCCCTGGATGTCGGTCAGGATCTGGTAGCGGCTCGCCTTCCATGACCAGGCCCATGGCCACACCGGCCACCGGGGCCTTGATCGGAACGCCGGTATCCATCAGCGCCAGGGTCGAGCCGCAGACGGAGGCCATCGAGGAGGAACCATTGGAGGCCATCACCTCGGATACCAGCCGCAAGGCATAGGGGAAGGTCTCTTCGGACGGGATGACCGGTTCGAGGGCGCGTTCGGCCAGGGCACCGTGCCCGATCTCGCGCCGGCTCTGGCCGCGCACCATTTTGGTCTCGCCGGTGGAGAAGGGCGGGAAGTTGTAATGGTGCATGTAGCGCTTGGTATCGACCGGGCTGAGCGTGTCAATTTCCTGGGATTCGCGCAACGTGCCGAGCGTGGCCAGGGTCAGCACCTGGGTCTCGCCACGTGTGAACAGGCCGGAGCCGTGCGCACGCGGGCTGAAGCCGACCTCGCACCAGATCGGGCGGATCTCGGTGGGGGTGCGGCCATCCGGGCGTTTGCCCATGGTCCAGGATGCGCTCGCGGACGACTTTCTTCTCGGCCTCGGCAAAGGCTTCCTTGACGGCTTGCCAGGCTGGGGGCTTCGGGCAAAGCGAATTCGGGGATTGTCTTCCACATCCTCTTCGTCCGAGACGGTCACTTTCACACCGGCGGAGGGGATGAGTTCGGCGACCAGGTTCTGCAGCAGGGCATCCATCCCGGCGTAGAATTCGGCTTTCATCAGCGGCTTGTCGAGCAGGTCGTTCATCGGGCCGCTGACACGGGCATACACTTTTTCCTGCAGGGTTTGATCGGGCAAGGCAAAGGTAACTGTCGCGCTTGGGCTTGCCGATTTCGGCCTGCATCTTGAGCTGCAGGTCGATCAACGGCTGGATGGACTTGTGGCCGAATTCCAGCGCGGCGACCATGACATCTTCGGGGACCTCATCTGCACCGGCTTCGACCATCAGGATGGCGTCACGTGTCCCGGCGATGCGCAGGTCGAGGTCGGATTTGTCGATTTCGGCGAAGGTGGGGTTGGCGATGAACTGGCCGTCCACGCGCCCGACGCGGACAGCTGCAACCGGGCCGTTCCAGGGAATGTCGGAAATCATGATGGCGGCGGAGGCGGCGTTGATGGCGAGGATGTCGAGCGGGTTTTCGGCATCCGCGGAGAGCGAGTACATGATGATCTGGACTTCGTTGCGCATGCCTTCAGGGAAGAGCGGGCGCAGCGGCCGGTCGGTGAGACGGGCGGTCAGGATGGCATCCGTGGAGGGGCGGCCTTCACGCCGGAAGAACGAGCCGGGGATCTTGCCGCCGGCGTACATGCGCTCTTCGTAATCCACGCTGAGGGGGAAGAAGTCAATGCCCTCGCGGATGCCGCCCATGGTGGCGGCGGCAAATACAATCGAATCGTTCAGGTGGACCGTGACGGCTCCACCGGCTTGCGCGGCCAGTTTGCCAGTTTCAATGGCAATTTCCCGGCTGCCCACCGTGGTGGTGTAGCGTTTTACTTCGGGTTTCATAAATTAACTCCTTTTCCCGCCTGTTCAGGGACTGAAAGATGCTGTCAACTAAGTTGTTGAAGGCATGTTTCAATTCCTGACGGACGGGCCGATTGTGGGGACAGACACCCGAGTCTGTCCAAGCCACATATGAATAAAAAGAGTAGATGGGCATCGAGCCCATCTACTCGGGCGAACCAATTTCTATTTTCGGCGCAGTTTCAGCTGATCTGTCAGCGCCAGGTAGCGCTGGTAATCATTGTCTGCGCAGGTAAGCCAGCAACCTGCGGCGCTGGCCGACCATCTGGAGCAGACCCCGGCGGCTGGCCTCATCGTGCTTATGGGTGCGCAGGTGGTCGGTCAACTGGAGGATGCGGGTGGTCAGGATGGCCACCTGGACTTCCGGAGAACCGGTGTCGGTCTCGTGGCGGTGGTAATCGGTGATGACCTTGGTTTTTACTTCCTTGTTAAGCGGCATGACGTTTGCAATTCCTTTTCTCTAGATTTTGAGCAGGTCTCCGCACCGGCAGGGTTGGCCGCGGGTGGGACCAGTCAATGCAGGAAGAGATTATACCAGAAAAAAAAGGGAGTGAGGATTTTAGATTGCAGATTTTTGATTTTAAGAAGTAACAAGTAACGAGTGAGAAGTAACAAGGAATAAGGGAAAAGGGAGAAGGGGAAAGGGGAAAATTTGCCAAAATGGAGGGGGAATTAAGTGCACTTTTTTTTGAAAACGAAAAAAACGAATAATCGCCTGCGGGTGATGCCCCACAACGTGTTCCAAGGACGAGAGTAAAGGCGTTCCGCATACCCCATATTTTAGAATAAATGTTCTGTTTTTGCAAGTGTCAGGCAAGTCAATCCCCGCGAAATTCCTGCTCGATTTTTGGGTTGACATTTGCGGGGTTCGCCATATAATTAGATAACCCAACTATTAGAAAAGGCAATAAAATGAGCATTTCTCCTGAAGAATGCGCCCACGAGCTGCTGGAGGTGGCGCCACTGGTCGTGCGCAGTATCCATGTGAAAATGCGTGATAACAGCACCGCTGACCTCTCGGTACCCCAGTTCCGCGCCCTCGGGTTTGTGGACCGGCACACTGGCGCCTCACTCTCGGATGTTGCAGAGCACCTCGGGTTACAGCTCCCGTCCGCCTCCAGATTAGTGGATGGCCTGGTTGCGCGCAAACTAATGATGCGGCAGGAGCACGCGGCCGACCGCCGCTGCGTAACGCTGAGCGTCTCTGCGCGCGGTCGCTCCCGGCTGCAAATTGTCTACGACTCGACCCAGGCCCATCTTGCCGGTCATCTCGCCGTCCTCTCTGAGGCTGAACGCGCCACGGTGATGGATGCCTTGCGCATTCTGCACCCGCTCTTTACGAGCGGGCGAGAAACCGCGCTCACCGGAAAACTGCGCGGCAATTCCAGAGACTGATAAGCGCAAAGGAGAAAAAATTGGGCATATCGTCTTCGACGAAACGCGGCGCTTTGCGACGCCGGTTCGGGCACGTTGATTACAAATGGATCGCCCTGTCCAATACGACATTGGGCGCGTTCATGGCGTCGCTCGACGGCAGCATCGTGCTGATCTCGCTGCCCGCCATCTTTCGCGGTATCGGCATCAATCCGCTTGCGCCGGGTGAAACCGATTACCTGCTGTGGACACTGATGGGTTATATGGTCGTCACGGCGACCCTGCTCGTGACCTTCGGCCGCCTGTCCGATATATTCGGGCGCGTGCGGCTTTATAATCTCGGCTTTGCGATTTTCGCGGTCGGTTCGATCCTGCTTTACCTGGTACCGGGGAGCGGGAACGCCGCCGCGCTCCAAATCATCATCTACCGTCTTATCCAGGCGGTCGGCGGCGCGTTCCTCTTTTCCAACTCGACCGCGATCTTGACCGACGCCTTTCCTCCCGAGCAGCGCGGCATGGCAATGGGCATCAACCAGATTGCAGTGCTCTCGGGGCAATTCATCGGCCTGGTGCTCGGCGGCGTTCTGGCGGCGATCGACTGGCGGGCGGTGTTTCTCGTCAGCGTCCCCTTTTCGGTCGGCGGCACGATCTGGGCGTACCTGATGCTGCACGAGACGGGGCAAATCCGTGCACATCAAAAACTCGACATTCCCGGGAATGTACTTTTCGCGATCGGCTTGACATCCATCCTCGTTGGCGGGACGTATGGACTGCAACCGTACGGGAGTTCAAGCATGGGTTGGACGAATCCGTTCGTACTTGGATGCCTCATCGGCGGCGCGCTGCTGTTAGTTGTCTTTATCTATGTGGAGCGGCGAGTGGCGGAGCCGATGTTCCGGCTTGAATTGTTCAAGATCCGGATGTTCCTGGCGGGAAACGCGGCAGGATTTCTCGCCGCGCTCGCACGCGGCGGATTGACCTTTATGCTCATCATCTGGTTGCAAGGCATCTGGCTGCCGCTGCACGGCTACAACTTTGAAGATACGCCACTGTGGGCAGGCATCTACATGCTGCCGCTCACCGTGGGATTCCTCTTGCTGGGACCGTTGAGTGGGTATCTGTCGGATCGCTACGGCGCGCGTTCTTTTCCACCAGCGGCATGTTACTCACCGCCGCAGGTTTTGCGGGGTTGATGCTGCTGCCGGCGAATTTCAATTACCCCGTCTTTGCCATTTTGATCCTGCTCATCGGAATGGGCATGGGAATGTTTGCAGCGCCCAACACCACGTCGATCATGAACGCCGTGCCGGCCGAACATCGCGGGGTTTCCTCCGGGATGCGTTCGACGTTCCAGAACACCGCGAATACCCTGAGCATCACCTTCATTTTTACGATGGTGCTGGTGGGACTCGCCGCGAGTCTGCCCAGCTCGCTGTACAATGGATTGATCCAGGCGGCGGTTCCGGCCACGGTGGCGCAGAGTGTAGCGCACCTGCCGCCGACCGCCGCCCTTTTTGCGGCGTTCCTGGGTTATAACCCGATGGGGACTCTGATCCCGGCGAGCGTGCTGCAAAACCTGAGCGCGGCTGCGCAGGCGAGTCTAACCGGCAAGACCTTCTTCCCGACGTTGATCGCCGGACCGTTCGAACAGGGGCTGCGAGTTGCATTCTCGATCTCGGTCGCGCTGTCGCTGCTGGCGGCATTCGCCTCGCTGCTGCGCGGTCAGCGGTTCATCTACGAACACACACAACTGCAGCACGGGCAGGCGGCAGCTACCGCGGAGCAGGCTGTGCCCGACGAGGCGTTGGACCCAGCGGAGCCGGAGGAGAAACCATAACGAATTGACACAGGTTAATTGTGGTCGGTGGGGCAGTCACCCGCCCCACCGCCAGTTCCGAACCGGACGTGAAACTTTCGCTTCATCCGGCTCTTCAGAAAACAGGCTCTTGTTATGAGCACTTTGTCCGATGGACGGCATCGTGACAGTGGCCGTGAAGAAGTACCAGATTGGCGGGAGCGTTCTCGTTATGGTTGCCATTCCGGTGGTGAACTTCGAGTTGGTCTTCTGTCATGAAGCGTAATCCGCAAAGCATACAGCGGCATTGCTGTCTTTTCAGCAAGGCAATCACCCGGTTGGGTTTGGATGGGTCTCTTCCCAGACGGTCTATCCAGTAGGCCCAGTCTCCATCGTAAGGGCTTTTTTGTCCCTTTACTTTAACATGCCGTTTGATAGGCGTGTCTGCGTATTTCACGAGGGTGGCTTTCCCATCCGAAAAGTCAAGTCGGTTGCGTTTGCGCAGCCAGTAGCGATGTTTTCGCCAGGTACAACTTTTGCGGGGGTTTTGCCATTTGGCCCATTTGGATAACTTCCAGTAAAGCTGGTGGTCCATTCGATTGAAGATTTTCTTGGCAGAGCAGGTGCGATGGTAGTTTGTCCAGCCCCGGATGCGCGGGTTGAGAGCGGCAATGAGAGCAGCTTGGTTGCTGCCGCGGTGGGTATAGGTTAGTTCTTGCATCTGTTCCAGATGACGCTTCTGAGCCTTGAGGCTGGGCTTGATGATAACCTTGTAGCCTCGTTTGCTGTGATGTTTGCCCGTCTTGAATTGCCGGACGGTGAAACCGAGGAAGTCAAAACCTGTGCAACCTTCGTGTTCATAGAGCGTGTGAGTGATGTAGGTTTTGCTGGGCTTGAGGGTCAGCCCCATTCCGGCCAGCCATTCTTCGGCCAGAATGTGTGCAGTCTGGAGCGTGGCCAAGTCTTCGCAGAGGATGACGAAATCATCCGCATAACGGATGACGGCCAGTCTGTGTCGCTTTGGCAAGGCTGTCGTGATGGCAGTTTCAAGACCATGCAAAGCAATGTTGGCGAGCAAGGGTGAAGCTATCCCTCCTTGCGGCGTACCTGCTTCAGATGGAAAGACTTCTCCGTTCTCGAAAATACCGGCTTTCAGCCAGCCACGCACCTGTCGATTGATGGTTGGAATGTTGCTCAGTTTGGCAAGTAAGGCGTCATGGTCGATCCGGTCGAAGCATTTTTCGATGTCTGCTTCCAGCACATATTTCGGTTTGAGCCGGATGTGGTTGAAAATGGCTTCGATGGCGTCCTGGGGACAACGTCCCGGTCGGAACCCGTAACTGTTGGGTTCAAAGCGGGCTTCCCACTCTGGTTCAAGAGCCTGTTTGACCAGGGCCTGTTCGGCCCGGTCTCGCATAATGGGTATTCCAAGTGGCCTTCGTTCGTTTGGATTACTGGCTTTCGGGATATAGACCCGACGGATGGGTGCTGGCGACAAACTGAAATTGCGCAGTTGTTTCACCATCTGCATCCGCTGAAGTGGCGTGAGACGGGCAATCCCATCCACGCCAGGGGTGTGTTTTCCCCGATTGTCTTGTGATACCTGCCGTACTGCCAGGCATCGTGCTGAGTAAGAGCGAAGCAGTAGCCGTTGTAGCCCGCGAACACGCTTTTTGTCGCCACGGATTTGGGCTTGGTAGATGCGCTTTTGGAGGCGAAAAACGTTCCGCTGGAGCTTTTTCCAGGGGAGTGTTTTCCAGTCTTCAGTACGATTTTGTTCGTCTGTCATAAGACGTGACCTCTGCCAGTACCTTTACCTTCCTGTTTTCCGTGCCCACGTCTGCGTATCCCCTGGCTTTCCCTGGGGCGTTAGCTTCTTGGGCAATCTCTCCCGTTTGGGCTTGCGGTTGGTTGCCTACTCCATTGCTGGAGAGCGTCAAACGGGTTACTCTGTTCCGCATATCCATTTCGCGCGACGTTAGGATGGTGCTTTATGCCGGGTCTCGTTGTGAGTGAACGCCTATCAGCGATGTGCCCGATAGACCCTTGAGATCGTTCCCTTTTGGGCCAGCCTATCATCCGGTTTTGGCTGGTTCTGCATGACGACACCTCAATGCACCTTCAGTTGTCTTATCCGTAGTCGCTTTCCCGGCCGGTTCTGTAGTCCGGTTCAACAGCTCCGGTTTTTCTTCCCGCTTTCGACCCCCGCTTACCAGGCGCACGCCGAGGGAAGGGGCTGTCTCCCGTTCACCAGGGAGGCAGGGGTTGTTGTGATACCGCTTCCGCAGTATCATTTACCTGCATGGATATGCAGTTACGAAAATCAATACGACTTTCGCCGCTCAGCCTCCACCCTTACGGGTAGTTTCGAGCGAACAGGTCGCACACATCAGAAGCAGCGGACCCAGCAAAGTAGGTGGGACAGGCAGTGGCTTAGCCGCTGATACAGTATACTCTTAGCAAATAACAATTTCAGTTGACGGAAGTGAACATTTCCCATGGTTCAGTTTGAGGACCAGGCTGATATCGGATCGGTCAGCCGCCCGGGTTCGTGTGAATACGATCGGGAGCAACAAACCTACACCATGTCGGCGGCCGGTGCGAATATAGAGGGAGACCAGAATGCCTTTCATTTTGTATGGAGGCACATCAAGGGGGATTTCATCGTGACAACGCAGGCAGCATTTATCGAGGCAGGCGGCAATCCGCAGCGCAAGATGGGGTGGATGGCGCGCAGCAGCCTTGAAGCGGGTTCACCACAGATGAGCAGCGGGATACACGGCGATGGGCGGCCGGCACTGCAATTCCGGCGAAAAGAAGGCGGCCCGATCGAGAATTTGCGTGTAGTCTTCGCCAAGCCCTGCGAGAGTTCCGAACTCTCGCAGGGGTATTTCAATGAGAAAATGCGTGCAGCCAATAAAAGAGTTGAGGTCGTTCAAATGGAGCGGAAAGGGAGTAGCTACGTGATGTCGGCAGTACGCTTTGGCGAGCCGTTCGAGGCTACCCGGGTTGATGATATCGAACTGGGGGAGGATCTGTATGTGGGAATGTTTGCCAGTTCCTACGAAGAGGGCATAAATGAAAAAGCCACCTTCTGGAATGTGCGCATTGTGAAACCCGTCGAAGAAGGCTTCAAGCGGGGCAGGGACCCCTTTGGGAGCCGCCTGGAGATCCTGGATATCGGAAGCGGTCACCGGAGGATCATTTATAGCGCGGAGCAGGTATTCGAGGCCCCCAACTGGACACAGGATGGTAAGGCCCTGATCTTTAATAAGGATGGAGGGCTTTACCGGTTCGATCTGGCGACGGGAACGCCGGAATTGATCGACACTGGCGAAGTTGTCAGGAACAATAATGACCATGTGCTTTCATTCGATGGGAGCAGGCTGGCGATCAGCAGCCACGGGGAGACAGATATGCTTTCACGGGTATACACAGTGCCGGTGCAAGGTGGCAGGCCAAAGCTAATCACCCCGAAAGGACCTTCCTACCTGCACGGCTGGTCGCCGGATGGGAAATTCCTGGTCTACACCGGGCAGCGGGACGGCCAATTCGATATTTACCGCATCCCGGCGCAGGGCGGCAAGGAGGAACGGCTTACGGACACGCCCGGACTCGATGATGGGCCGGAATACAGCCCGGACGGGCGGTATATCTATTTCAACTCTGTGCGCAGTGGGCGGATGCAGCTCTGGCGGATGCGACCGGATGGCAGCCACCCGGAGCAGATGACGGAGGATGAATACAACAACTGGTTCCCACATATCTCGCCGGATGGTAAATGGGTCGTATTCATATCGTACCTGGTTGGCGAAGCCGAGCCGGGCGATCACCCGGCGGCCAGGCGGGTGTATCTGCGGACGATTCCCTTGGACGGAGGAAGGCCAAAAGTGCTGGCATATTTATACGGCGGCCAGGGAACGATGAATGTGCCTTCCTGGAGCCCGGATAGCAGGCAACTGGCGTTTGTGAGCAACACGGTTCCAGAGGTTGTCCGCTAACGCCGCTGACATGCAAGAGAAGGCTACGCAAACCGTGTTGGAACAGGCATCTGCCAGTTCTTCCTCCGCCCTGAGCAACCTGTCCCCGGCTAAGGGTCAGGTTGACTTCTTGATATTGCGGAAAGACGGGGTTTGGTTATATACTGGATTTGAAGGGAACGAACCTGCTCATGAATAGAATTTCTTTTTTGCTCATTCCTGTCCTGCTGTTTGCACTGACTGCCTGCGCTCCGGTCAGCGGTTCCATTTCCAGCTCTGTCACCCAGCCACCCGCCAGCTTGCCTGCGACACTCCCATATGTCCCTTCCATTGCGATTCCCCTGTCACCAATGGAGACCAGCACTCCGCTGCCAGTGCCTTCGACAGTCTTCCCGCCCATCGCCACGGCGGTCTTTCCTGTGACCACCCCGCAAGCCGGCCTGGCCAACGCACTTGGGCGTGTGCTGTGGAACGACCAGCCGGTGGCCGAGGCGCAGGTCAAACTCTGCACCGGCCTTTCCGACGGGGTGCCTGGCATTGGTGATTGCAACGGCCTGACCGCCTCTACGAAGACAGACGCCCAGGGCATCTACAGCTTCCTGAACATCCCACCTGCCCGCTACCTGGTCCTGGTCGCCTGGCCTGGCGAAGAGGCCTGGTTCTATTTCAAGAGCCAGGAAAACAATGGTGGCTTTTCGAGCGTGAGCGGCTCCAGTGAACCCGAAATGGCCGATCTGACCGCTGGACAGGTGTTCGTGTTTGCCGACATGAGCATTTACAAATCTGACCTGAAGCTGACTGCCCCGGCCGACCAGGCCGTGCTGCGGGAAATTCCCACCCTTACCTGGCAGTCTTACCCGGGGGCGGCTTTTTATGTGGTTACGCTGGGATTCTCCGGGACCGGGCAGATTACCATGACGAATTCCTTCAAGCCTGGCGGAGTCATCCAGAATTGCGACTATCCCTGGAAGGTGGAGGCGTATAACAACCGAGCTGAAAAAATGTCCGAGGCCTGGATCCGGAGCACCTTCTACATGATCGGCCAGGTTTCCTCCTGCCATGTGCTTTTTACCAGCCCGGCAGCCGGGGCGCAGGTACCGGCCGGCCAGCCGATCCAGTTCTCCTGGCAGCCGAATGCGCTCGCCACGGAATACGAGGTCTATATCTCCGGCGCAGCCGACCCATTCGTGCGGGTCACCAGCCCAAGCTACTCTCTGGCGCAGGGCCTGCCAGCCGGTCAGGACGACTGGACGATCACTGCCTACATGGAAGATCAAGAGATTGCCTCCAGCGACTATGGCCATTTCACGGTGGTCGAGGGATCCCAGGCCGCCAACCCTGCCGGACCGGCTCCAACCGGCACTGCCATCCCGGCCCGGATCCAAGCCAACCCGCTGGTGCTCATCCCGGCCGGGCCGTTCCAGATGGGCGGCAGCAAGTGCATGGTGCTGAGTGGCGGGAATTGCCTGAAATGGGTGCCGGGTGATGACGATCCACCCCATACCGTCACCCTGGACGCATTCAAGATCAACGCCTACGAAGTGACCGAGGCCCAATACGCTGACTGTGTAGCCGCCGGGATGTGCCGGCCGCTCAACCCGGGCAACCCGGATTCGCCATCCGAGCATTACGGCCTCAGCTCGTACGAAAATTTCCCGGTCACGCAGGTGACCTGGTTCGATGCCAGCGCCTATTGCATCTGGGTCGGAGGCCGCCTGCCCAGCGAAGCCGAGTGGGAGAAAGCCGCCCGCGGCGGTCTGGCCGGCCAGATGTATCCGTGGGGCAACCAGGAAGCGGTCTGCAAGTATGGTGCAAAGAACGGCGCCCAAACCGGGCGCTGCGAGCCCGGCGGCACCCTGGCGGTGGGCAGCTTTGCGAGCAACGGCTATGGCTTGTTCGATATGGTGGGCAACCTGGCCGAATGGGTCAATGACTGGTACCAAGCCGATTATTACACGACCAGCCCGGCCAGCAACCCGACCGGGCCGGAGAGCGGAACGGACCGCGTCATCCGCGGCGGCAGCTATGAAACTCAGCCCTCCCCGTATGGCAGCCCCCTGAACGTCTACGTGCGCGGTTACAGCACCCCTGCGATGGTTTTTTGGAACATCGGGTTCCGCTGCGCGGCGAATGCCCAGTAAAATTGAAGTAAGTGCTAAAATTAATCACCCCTGCGAGAGTTCCAAACTCTCGCAGGGGTATTTTTACATGGCATCCAATGTGCCGGAGGCCATGCTGCGCTTCTCGATGAGGAGGAAGACCAGGTAGCCGGCAAGGATATAGATGGCGCCCACCAGGACCTCGCCGGCGACCAGGCTGCTGATGGCGCTCCAGCCGGCGCCCTGCAAGGCCAAGCGGGCGGCCATGATCCCGCGGGTCAATGGCAAGCCGTAGGCTACCGTCTGCAGCGCAGCCGGCAGCGATTCAACCGGGAAGTTTACACCCACCAGGATGTACAGGGCGGAGATGAATGTGGTCACAATCATCCAGCCATCGCGTGAAACCAGCGAAATACTGCCGAAGAGAAAGCCGAGCCCGCTGGAGGTGAGCGCGATCAGGAAGATGCACAAGAACAGCATTGCAAAGTTGATCTTGGACATGTCAAGATGGAAAATGCCCGCGGCGATGGCGAAACCAAGCAGGGCCGTCACAAAACCATCCAAAATGTAAAAGAATGCCCGGCCCATGAAAACAGGCAGGCGCGGCGCCGGGCTCCCCAAAACATAGGAAAGCGTGCCCCACTGGCGTTCATCCCCAATGGCTAAAGTCACACCGTTCATGCCGTTGGCTGCGGGGATGAGCAGGACGTTGCCGATGACGATATACAAGGGATTGGTAAACCCCACAAACTTGCCCATAAAGATAAAAAAGAGCATCAGGAAGAAGGGGAATCCCAGCTTGGAGGCAATATATCCGAAGGGAGAGGTGATGGCAAAGCGCCCGTGATAGGAAAGCCAGGCTTCAGCGAAGTAGATGCGCAAAGAATGGATCGTTGATCTGATCATATCGAACTCAATTCCCCGTTGAGGCGAATGCTGTCCTGCACTTTGACTTGCAGCCAGCGTGTGATGGCGATAAAAAACAGGGAGATGCCAACGGCAGCCGCCCAATGGGTGACCAGGAACGACCAATTCCGATTACCGAGCAGGCTTTCATCCATGGCCTGTAGCGCCCAACGGACGGGGAGCACGCCCGAGATGATCTGCAACCAGCCCGGCAGCACCCGGATGGGGTACATGAAGCCGCATAAAAAGGCAACCGGCATTTCGAGGTAATCCACGAATGTACCGGAAATGCGCGACCAGGCAAGAAAGTTGGCCAGAAAGACACCAATGCACCACATGGAAAATAAAAGGAGAAGCAGCGAAATGCCGGTTCCCCAGAAGTTCACGCCTTTGAGCGAGTAGCCAAAGATTGCCAGGGCGGCGATGAAGGCCAGGCCCAAGCTGAACAGCCCGGTAAGCACGTTGGTCAGAGAGCGGATCGCTTCGATGGTGGTCAGCGGGGTCGGGCTGCCAACGATCATCTCCAACACGCCGGTGCGCCGGTCGCCGGTGATATCGAAACTCGAGGTAAAAACGATCCCGCTCCACATGCCCATGATGCCGCCGCCGATCACGCTATAAACGAGATCGGGCATGGCGTTGCCAGCCGCATGGGAAAGCAGCATACCCACAGCAGTGAAAACGGCCGGTTGGATCACGAACAGGCCCAACGACCAAAAATCCAGGGTGAACGCCCGAAACTGCACGGCTGCCTGCTCTTTGACCAGCCTCCAGCGCATGCCTCTCATTCTTTTTCTCCCTGGATAATGGTGACATAGACATCTTCCAGGGTCTGATTGCGTACTTCCAGCTCCTGGATGTACTGGGGATTCAGATAGGGCGCAAGCAGCTCGAGAACCTTGGATGGTTCTGGAGTGCGAATGCAAATTTTTTCGGGTTCGCCGGCGCTTTTTCAGATCAACCACTGTCCTGCCATCCAGAATACGCAAACGGTCGAGTAATATATGCGCCTGGGCGGTTTGGGTGCATATTTCGATCACCGAATCTCCGCTGATGCGGCGCTTGAGCGCGTCCGGGCTATCCAGGGCGACGATGCGGCCCCTATTGATGATGGCGATGCGCTGGCACAATTCCTCGGCTTCGGCCATGTAATGCGTGGTCAGCAGGATGGTTTTGCCCAGGGAGATGAGGGTCCGGATGGTCTGGCGCAGTTCACGCGAACCGATCGGGTCGATGCCGACAGTGGGTTCATCCAGAAAGAGGACATCGGGGTCGTGCAGCAGGGCGCGTGCCAAGTGCAGGCGCTGGGTCATACCGCTGGAGTACGTCTCCACCCGGTCATCGCCGCGGTCGCCCAACCCGACCAGTTCGAGCAGTTCGGGGATGCGTTTGCGCGTGACCTGCGGATCCAAAGCGTAAAGCTCGGCGAAATACTTCAGGTTTTGGATGGCCGTCAGGCGGTTGTAGAGTCCACGGCTGCCGCTGAAGGCGAAGCCGATGTGTTTGCGCACTTCCGCGACCTGCTGCACCACGTCCAGCCCCAGGATCCTGGCGGTCCCGCCCGTGGGCAGCAGCAAAGTGGTGAGCATCTTGACGGTGGTGGTCTTGCCGGCGCCGTTCGGTCCGAGCAGGCCGAACAGTTCCCCGCGCTCCACGGCAAATGAAACATCTTCGACGGCCACAGTAGACTTTGCCTTGGTCCTCCAAAGCCCCGTTTTTGTCTTGAAAGTCTTATTGAGCGAACTGGCCTGAATGGCGATTGGATCCATATTTACCCCTTCCAAAGCGGCGAGTAAATGTTAATTGAAGTCAGATGGTAAGTTTATCTATTTGCCACGATAGACTTCCCGACTTATTTACCTTTCGAAAGACAGCCAAATTTTAGCACACTTCTCCCTTCTTACTTCTTACTCATTGCCTGTTTCTTCCCCAACCCATCCAGCAAGCCCTGCATTTCTTCTTCCTCCCCGGCCTGGCTGCTGAAATATTCCGTCATGAACTGCGACCGGCGCAGGCGCAAGGCCATGGGGGCCACGGCCTGCAAATCCTCCGGGAGCCACTTTATCCCGGCCATCCGCAGCGGCGTAGGCGCGGGCGGCTTCGAACCAGGTGATCTCGGCGCGCAGGCTGTCGATGCCCATCTTCTGCACCAACTGGATGGCCGGCCTGGCAACCTGATCGGGCAGGCTCACTTTCGGCAACTTCGCACGGGCCGATTGGATCTCTTCGGCGGCGGCCAGCATCTCCTCCCCGTAAACGGAAGCCATGGCACGCGGGTTGGCCAGGTAGGCCTGGACACGCCGGTAGGCCTCCAGGCGCTCGGCCGGGTCATCCAGGCCGCGCACGATGACGCGCAGCCCGAAGCGGTCCAGGATCTGCGGGCGCAGGCGGCCTTCCTCGGGGTTCATCGAGCCGATCAGCACGAAGCGGGCCCGGTAGGTGGCGGAGACGGGGCCACGCCGGACGGTGTAGCTGCCCTGGGCGGCCGCGTCCAGGATGGCATCGACAATGTCGTCCGAAAGCAGGTTGATCTCGTCAATGTAGAGCAGGTTGCGGTCGGCCTGGGCCAGGATGCCGCGCCGGACGCGCAGGCGCTCGTGGACGGCGGCGCGTTCAGTCGATCCCGCCGACCACATCCTCCAGGCGGGAGTTGAGCGGCAGCTCGACCAGCCGGACCCGGTCCGGGGCGACCAGCGGCTGGCCTTCGGCGTACTTTCTGGCGCAGTCCGGGCAGACCGCATCGATGCCGCCGGCTTCGATATCTTCGGGCAGGCAGCCGTAATAGCACAGGGAGCGTTCCACCTTGGGGAGGATGTCCAGCAGGGAGCGGACGGCGGTGGTCTTGGCGGTGCCGCGCGGACCGACGAGCAGGATCCCACCGACGGACGGATTGATCAGCCCGAGCAGGAGCGCCAGTTTCATCTCCCGCTGGCCGACGATTGCCAGGAAGGGGAAGGGCAGCGCCTCGGCCAGCCCGACTTCTTCAGCGCCGGCGGTTGGCAGGCTTTTGCCGGAAACGTAGTCCACCAGTTCGTGCAAGGTGCGGAAGGGATGGGCGACGCGTTCCTTCGGTTCGGTTTCTTCGGGAGGAGGTTCGGGTATGGTCATATGTTTGGTCCGCTACTCTATCGCTGATCTTCACTGCTCAGTCTCAGATCTTCGCGATCTGCGAAGAGCAGCGGATATCTGGCTTTGGAGTGCGAAGTAGCAGTTATTATCACTGATTGCCTTTTGCGCCAGGCGCCTGCTGCTGGCGCTGCCTGGCTGCATCCATGCGGGCCTGCTCTTCGGGCGTTTCCGCCAGCAGGGGTGGGATGCGGGTGGGTTTGCCGTTCTCATCAATTGCCACATAGACCAGGTAAGCGGCATTGGTATGGGTCTGCTGCCCGGTGATGGGGTTCTCGGCGATGACATCCACCTCCACTTCCATCGAAGTATGGCCGGCATAGGTCACTTCGGCATTGAAAAACACCAGGTCGCCGATATGGATGGGTTGGTGAAAAACCATCTGGTCAATTGCCACGGTGACGGTGCGGTGGGCGGCATGGCGGGTGGAGGCCAAGGCCCCGGCTTCATCCACCAGTTTCATGATCCAGCCGCCATGCACGTTGCCCTGGCTGTTGGCATGTTCCGGCTGCATCATCTGCGCCAACTGGATGCGTGAAAGACGCATGGGTTTTGGTTCGTGGGAGTGTTCCATCAGTCCAATATCCTGGCGATTCTTCCCCGGCGTCGAGGGTGTGCAGGCGCTCCGGTTCCTCGAGCAATATATCCATCACACCAAAGCGCAGGTCGGCCATCATGGGGGCCAGCGGGATGGTGGCAGGAATCAAGCAGGCGCGCGGGCGGCGGAGGCGGGGTCTTGCGCGGTTTGAGCGAGGCGGTGATACGCTTGCGGATGATGCGCGGCTCGGCGGTCAATTCACCGACATAAAAACCAAGCACGGAATAGACCTGGCGGTCGGCGGTCACCCAGCCAATCCACTCGCCCATGCGGTTGTGCAGGTATGGATAGACCAGGAAGGCTTCCGCATCGCCGCGGGAGGTGTAGATCGGGACAATGGCACGTTGGGGTTGATGATTCATGATTTCACCTTATCAACATCATTATACGTCCAATAGCGGTTGACGAAGAAATTCCATAACATGACCACGCCAACGGCCACTGCCAGGGTGAAATTCTTTCCCAGGAATTCGGGCGTGAAAATATTCAGTGACAGGCGTGCGAACAAGCTGCGCATGGGTGGTTCGAGGAAATGCAGAATGGGGAGGCGGATGGCAAGCCCGGCCACATTGACGATAAAGAACATGACCAACTGGCCGGAGATGGGGCGCGAACGCGAATCGGGATAGGTCCAATAGCGGTTCCAGATGAAATTGCTGATGATCGCACAAATGAAGGAAATCGTCCCGGCCCAGACCAGGGCCATGCCGAATAGTTTCGAAAACAGGTTCATGATCCCAAAATCCACCACTGCGCCGATAACGCCCACGGCCATGAATTTCAAGAAACGCGTCCGCTCCTGAGGATTGGTAATGATATTGGTCATTGACATGCTCATCTTTTCTTTGAAATAGGCCATTGTACGCGTCAGGCCTTCCACCAGGTCCACTTTTGGCTCCCAGCCGAGCAGGGAGCGGGCACGCGAGATATCCGGGCAGCGGCGCTGCGGGTCGTTGCCAAAGCGTTTGTCAGGCTGATAATCCAACCCGGCAGTGTTTCCGGCAAGGCGATTGATGATCTTGGCGAACTCCAGGATGGATGTTTCGGTGGGATTGCCGATATTGACCGGCAGATGTTCATCAGAAAGCAACAAGCGGTAGATCCCGTCAACCAGGTCATCCACATAACAAAAAGAACGCGTCTGGGCGCCATCGCCGATAGATGGTCAGGGGTTCGCCGCGCAGGGCTTGCTGGACCAGGTTGGGGACGACGCGCCCATCGTCCAGGCGCATGCGCGGGCCATAGGTGTTGAAAATGCGGACGATGTGTGTATCCACTTCATGCGCCTGGTGATAAGCCATGGTCATGGCTTCGGCAAAACGCTTGGCTTCATCGTACATCGAGCGCGGCCCGACCGGGTCAACGTGACCCCAATAGCTTTCCGTCTGGGGATGTTCGAGCGGGTCGCCATAAATCTCGGAGGTGGATGCCAGCAAGAAACCGGGCAGCGTGGGCACGGCTGACGCCCAGACAATTATGCGTACCGAGCGCACCGGCCTTCATGGTCTGGATGCGCAGGTTGGGGTAGCCATAAGGAGAATCCGGGTTGGGGCTGGCGGGTGAGGCGAAGTGCATGACCGCATCCAGCTTGCCGGGGACGAAGATGTATTCCGAGACATCCTTCTTGATAAACGTGAACCGTTCGTTTCCGGCCAGGTGGGCAAGGTTGGCGGGATTGCCGGTCACGAAATTGTCCAACCCGACCACTTCATGGCCTTCTGCCAGGAGGCGGTCGCAGAGATGGGAGCCGAGAAAACCGGCTGCACCAGTAATAAGAACGCGCATGAAATGCTCCTAAAATATGAATTTGCCAGGAAATGGACTCAGTCCCTGTCCTGGCATTTATTTCCAATCAATGTTACTGGTCAGCCCATCGCCGGTGACCTGTTGGGATTGACCGCTGGCGGCATCCACGATCCAGAGATTACCTTCGTAGATGACCCCGATAAAATCTCCGCCATTGTCCAGCAGGCGCGGCGCCCAGGCAAGTGTCTGGGTCTGTGGTTCGAGACCGGGCTGTCCTTCGGCAGGGAAAAGCGAGCGCGGATTTGTCCCATCGCTGTTCATCACCACCAGCCGGTAGCGGCTGGTGGCGGAAGCGGTCGGGAAGATGGCTTGCAGGATAAGCAACCAGATAGGTGGACGCTCCCGACTTATCCGTCCGCAGGGAGGAAACCGCCGGGTAGGCGAACATGCCGGTCTGTGGGACGAGCGTGGTGCTGGTGTTATTGGACAGGGATATGGCGTTCAGGGCGAAGTTGGGCGATTCTTCGGGAGCGATCAGCCCGGTGGGTGCAGAATGCGTGACCACGAACAAGGTCTGGCTATCGCTGCCCCAGGCCAGGCCGGGAGTCCAGGCCCAGTCACCGTGTGTGTTCAGGGCGGTAATATTCAATAGAGGTGTCAATGCTGCGCTGTTGATATCCACCAGACCAACCCCATCCGGGCGGGAATATGCCAGGTTCTGACCGTCAGGCGACCAGGCAAACGAGCTGCCCCACCAGGGATATACGCCGCCATAATTGGTATCAAGGACATCTTGTCGTCTTGCCGGGTTTTCCGTTTTCGAAGTCCAGGATATGCAGATCATTGTTCGCATCCCAGCCAGGGGCAGCGGCCTGTGGCTCAACCGTGGAATAGGCAATCTTGTATTGTGTTCCCGGCTGCCAGTCTGCGAAATGGACGATATTGGAAATGCCCAGGTTGACCGGTGCAGCCGGTTGGCCGGTGGTGCTGACGGCCCACAATGTGTTGATCTGCTGGTCGGGGGGAGGGTGGATTTTCGTGTGAAGAGCAGCCAGGCGCCATCCGGCGAGAGCGAGAAGATGCACCCATCGAGGTCGCCACTGGTGACGAGCGGCTGGCGGAGCGAGGTGGAGCCATCCATCATCCAGGCGTTTCCGCCGGATCAGATAAGCCAGTTTGCCGGGGATGGAAAGGGGCGCAAAGGGCGACTGCACGCCAATCATGACAATCTCCGGCACTGCCTGCCTGGAGCACGGTTTTCAGAGACAACCGAACTGCCGGTATCAACGTTGTTTTCGAAAACATGCCGGATGGTAATTTCATCCAACCCGTTCTGGCCGGCCTGGATCAGGCGGGTCTCTCCGGAAGGCAGCGATTCGTTGCGCAGTTCCTGCCGCTCGAATGGCACGACCACCTGTTGGGTTTCAAACTCTTCGCGCACACGTGTGACGACGATTGCCATCCCAGCTGTCAGAGTGGTATAGATGGGCGGGTCAACCCGGTCGGTGGAGGAAAGGCTGATTTTGGCCGCGTCGAGGGCCTGCTGGACCGTACTTCCGGAGGGGAGGGTGACGGGCTGGCTGGTGCCATCGGCGGTCACGTTGGCGGTGAGATTGGTCTGCTGCACTTGGGCTGAGCAGGCAGTAAGAAAAGCCAGGGAAATATAAAGATGAAATAGGCAGCACGTACCATTAAACATCCTGGCCTGGCTTTTTGGGGGAGTGGTGATGAAAGTTTGCTCATGGGGTTACTGGTATAATCCAAATGCTATTTTGTCCGGCCTACGATGGTCATTGTGCCGTCCGCGACGGTGATGCTCTCCAGACGGAAACCGATGGCAGCCGGACCAATGGCACCGGTATAGGCCTCCTGGATGGCGGCTGTGACGGTGTCTTTCAACCCGGCCGGCACAGGCAGCGGGCCGAAATCGGCAGTAGTCACATCGATCATGATCTGGCCCTGCGGGTCCACGCCGGCAGTCACAACGATCTCGATGGTTGCCTGGAAATATCCCTGCGTGGCAGTCCCGTAGATTTGAATCTGGCCATTGCGCAGGTAAACCTGCGGGTCGGTGAAGAGCGGCTGGGCCTGGGTCTGGAGTTGGGCAGCCAGGTACGAGGTCAATTGCGGTTCGGTGATGACCAGCGTCACCTGCCCCGACTCTGCTCCAGCGGCTACGGCTGTCTGCACGGCAGATTGGAGTTCGCCGAGCGGCTTCGGTCGAAACCGGGATGTGCTGGTCCGGATAGGCCGGCCCGCCGATATTGATCGTGCAGGCCAGGACTGCCATAAGTAAGACAGACAGACCGGTGAGAAGCGAAATTTTGCGGACATTCATGGAACCTCTCTAATAACGGAGTTATTATAGCATGAGCGAATCTGAAAACCCCACCCCGCTGGATATACCGGCTGCCCTGGAGGCGCTTTTGTTTGTTTCAGCGGAACCGGTGGCCCCTTCCCAACTGGCCACTGCGCTGGAGCTCTCCGTTTCAGCGGTGGAGCAGGGCTTGAAGCAACTGGATGGCGAGCTGCAAACACGCGGTCTGCGCCTCCAGCGGCACGGCGGGCGTGTGCAACTGACCACCGCTCCGGAGATGGCTGAGGCAGTGGAGCGTTTCCTTGGCCTGGAAGCCACCAGCCGCTTAAGCCGGGCGGCGCTGGAGACACTGGCGATTGTGGCCTACCAGCAGCCGGTCACACGCCCCTATATTGAAGGAGTGCGCGGCGTCAGCAGCGATGGTGTGATGAAATCCCTGCTCGGCAAGGGTCTGATCCAGGAGGTTGGACGGGCAGAAGGCCCGGGCCGTCCCGATCTTGTATGGCACTGCCCCGGATTTCCTGCAGCATTTCGGCCTGAATTCCCTGACCGAACTCCCAGCGTTAAGCCTGCCGGAGGCCGGAGAAGGAAAATGGGAATGGGAACGGCCATGATGAAATGTTGAAAGGCTGAGATGTAGTAACGATTTTAGTCGTTCAAGAATGAACAGGCGACTGAAGTCGCCACTACCGATTATGTTGAAAGGTCGAAGATGGAAGAGCGATTGCAAAAAATACTGGCACGCGCCGGATATGGCTCCCGCCGGAGCTGTGAAGAACTGATCTCTGCCGGACGGGTACGGGTAAATGGCCAGGCGGTTGGCCTGGGCGATAAAGCCGATGCGGCCAAGGATAAAATCACGCGTGGATGGGCGGCCGGTCAAAGCAGGCAGAGACACTTGTTTATGTGGCGCTTTACAAGCCGCGCGGCGTGATTTCCACCGTTTCCGATCCGGACCTGCGGCCGGCGGTGCGCGACCTGGTGCCCGTGCCAGGAACGCTTATATCCGGTGGGGCGGCTCGATTTCGATTCTGAAGGCCTGGTCTTGATGACCAATGATGGCGACCTGGCAAATAAACTGACCCACCCGCGTTACGAGCACGAAAAGGAATACCGCGTGCTGGTGGCGAAACAACCCGACGCGGAGCAATTGAACCTCTGGCGGCGCGGCGTGGTATTGGAAGATGGTTTCCGCACCGGGCCGGCCGGGGTGTATGTGGTTTCCAAGCATGGGAAAGGGGCCTGGCTGGATGTCACCCTGAAAGAGGGACACAAGCGCCAGATCCGCGAGATGGGCATCCAGACCGGCCTGCCGGTGGTGCGGATCGTGCGCGTGCGCATCGGGGAATTACGCCTGGGAAGCCTCAAGCCGAAGGAATGGCGCTATCTGACCACGCAGGAAGTGGCGGCCCTGCAAAAACCCGTCAGTACGCCAAGACCAAAACCAACGGACCAAGAAGATCGAAATCCGGCCATTGAGGCCGGTTTTTGTTTTATAGATTGCTTTTATTATTGGGTTCGGTAATGCGAAGCCTGAATGACCAGGACCAGGCTGCAAAGACTCCCAGCAGCCCGGTGACCAACGCCATACCATCCGCTCCGCGCCAATCCACGAATATGCCGCCAATGCTGGCGCCCAGGAATTGCCCCAGCCCCAGGAAAACGGAATACAATCCCATAATGGCCCCGCGGTCCGTTGTAAATGCATTCGGTGATGTCTGCCAGGTGCGCCAGGGCAGCCGGCGTAAAACCGCTTTGGACCATGATACTGATGACCAGCAAGATCGAAAGCGGCAGCACCCAGCGGGGCATTCAAGTGCAGGCTGATGATTTATGGCGAAGATCAGCAGGCAGGACGACAATAATCCCGCGCTGCCAATCAACATGGTGGTGGTCTTTTTCAGAGTCGGGAAAGAATATGCTCCAGACAAGAATGCCCATGATGAAGAAGAAAGCGTAGCCAGCGCGGATATTGCCGGCCGTGAAACTGTCAAAAGGCCCGACCAGGACCTGGTGGGGAAAGAACCGCTTTTATCGGTCAGGATGCGGGCGGACAGATTGATCCAGATTCCCAAAACCGCATTGATGGCAATCCAGGCAGGCGCAAACCCGGCCACGCGCGGGGCGCTGAGGATGGCCCAGTAGCGCCTTACGGTTTCGCGCGGAGAAATGGAAGGCAGCGAAGCGTCATGGCGCCGCTCGTATATTTCGTGTAACCATAGCCACAGGATGACCAGGCTGATAATATAAACGACGGCATTGACTGCGAAAGCCGGACTGGTCAGATGGAATCCAGCCGATGATCGGCAGCGGTCCCGAACTCCCGCCATAACCAGCCGCCCAGGGAGAAGCCGATGGCCATTCCCCCGATGGTCGCCATCTCGAAAAAGCCAGAGACACGGGTGCGCATCTTTGGGGAATCGGAGGTGGCTTCGGCAATATAACCCAATGTAGCCGGGGCGTTGCTGGCTGTCGAAAGGCCTTCGAGCAGCCGTGTGAAAACGAGCAGCCAGATGGCTGTGGTTACCGAAGTGATCAGTACGGCCATGGCACCGAAAAGGGGGCCCAAGATAATGAACCATTTACGCCCGAAGCGGTCACTCCAGGCGCCCAGCACCAGCGCGCCCAGCAATTCGGCCACAAAGAAGCTGCCAATAATCATGCCACCCAGGGTATAGGAGATTGGGTAAACATGATTCCTGCGCCGGCGATCGCTCTCAAGGGGATGGCTGGGATCCAGGGAGGCCGGCGTGGATGGCGTTAAAGTAGAATTGGATGTTCTCGCCCATCGCGCCGGCAGCAGCCCGCAGGAGCAGGCTGCCGACGATAACCGCGACCAGTGAGCGAATGAGATGCGGCGGCGATGGCAGGGCGGACAGGCAATTCAGTCATTAATATTCTGTTGTGAAACGTTATGCGGCGCTTGTCCTTCAGGCTTCCTGGATGGTGACCTTGTTCAGTTTCACTGATGGTGAGAAGGTCTTCAGCGGGTCACGCGGTGGGATGGAAAGCAGCACATCCATGCCGGAGATGACCTGCCCAAAGATGCTGTGTTTGCCATCCAGCCAGGGAGTGGGAACATGGGTGATGAAGAACTGGCTGCCGTTGGTGCCCGGGCCGGCATTCGCCATCGAGAAGATGCCGGGCTTGTTATGCTTCAGGGACGGGTGGAACTCGTCTGCAAAACGGTAACCGGGGCCGCCTGTGCCAGTCCCGGTTGGGTCGCCGCCCTGGGCCATGAAGTCGGCGATGACACGGTGGAAAATGGTGCCATCGTAAAAGCCTTCGCGTGCCAGAAAAACGAAATTATTGACCGTTTGTGGGGTTTTATCGGCAAAAAGTTCCATTACGATGTCGCCCTTGTCGGTGCTCAACGTGGCGGTGTATTTCTTTTTGGGATCAATGACCATTTCGGGCGGATTTTTCCATTGCTTGCTCATATATTTTCCTTTCGGGGATGGATTGGTGTAGTGACGACTTAAGTCGTCACTACGATAACATCGATTCGATCCGCGCCACCACCATATCCAGCGCGGCGGCATTGAACCCGCCTTCGGGGATGATCACATCGGCATAACGCTTGGAAGGTTCGACGAATTCCAGGTGCATCGGGCGGACGGTGGCCATGTATTGTTTGATGACCGATTTCGGTGGTGCGGCCGCGTTCGGCGATGTCACGCTGCAGGCGGCGGATGAAGCGCAAATCGGAGTCGGTATCCACGAAAATCTTGACATCGAACAATTCACGCAATTCCGCTTCCGCAAAGATCAAAATTCCTTCCACCAGGATGACACTGCGCGGCTGGACTGTGAACGTCCGGTCGGTGCGGCTATGGGTGGAGAAATCATAGACGGGGACTTCGGCCGGCTGCCCATTTTTAAGCTGTTGAATATGCTTATGAGCAATTCATTTTCCAGTGAGTTGGGATGGTCAAAGTTGACTTCGATGCGCTGGGCGGGCGGCAGGCCGCTCAGATCCTTGTAATACGCATCGTGCTGGAGGAAGGAGATCCGGTCCGGGCCGACGCGCTGGAGGATGGTCTGGGCGACGGTGGTCTTCCCGGACCCGGAGCCGCCGGCGATGCCGATGATAAGCGGGGTTAAGCGTTCTGGCATAAGGTGATTATACCTTTTTAAGCAAAACAGACATTACCTGCTGGCATGTCTGTCTGGTTTTGAGCCACCAAAGAGATTTGAACTCTTGACCTGGCGTTTACGAAACGTCTGCTCTACCGACTGAGCTATGGTGGCAATTTATCGAGCGGCGGGATTATACCAGTATTTTTTATTATCAGGCAAGTTTTGGAGTTTACGATTATACTCACTGCCATGAAAGTAGCCATGCTCTCCTATCACACCTGCCCGCTGGCCACCCTGGGCGGCAAAGACACCGGCGGGATGAATGTTTATGTGCGCGACCTGACGCGGGAATTGGGCCGCATGGGCATCCACGTGGATGTGTTCACGCGTTCGCAGGATGAGCACGTCCCGCACGTGCTGCACGACCTGGGGTTTGGCAACCGCGTCGTCCATGTGCCAGCCGGCCCGGAGACCCCGTTGCCAAAGCAGGAATTGGCAGAGCACATTCCACAGTTTGTGGAGGGGATAAAGCAATTTGCCGCAGGAAAAAGCCATCCACTATGACCTGATCCACAGCCATTACTGGATGTCGGGCCTGGCGGCCGAAGCGCTTTCGGATGCCTGGGGTGGAACGCCGATCATCCAGATGTTCCATACCCTGGGTGAGATGAAGAACCGGGTTGCCCAAAGCGAGGCGGAACGGGAAGGCGCTTACCGGTTGGAAGGCGAGCGATCCGTGTTAAGGCGGGTCGACCGCATCATCGCCGCCACCCCGGCGGAACAGGCGCAACTCGAATGGCTTTACCAGGCTGACATGCGCAAAGTGGTGGTTGTCCCGCCCGGCGTGGATGTGGGCCACTTCTATCCCATCCCGGTGGATGAAGCCCGCCAGTTCATCGGCCTGGCTCCGGACGCCCGCATGATCCTGTTTGTTGGCCGGATCGAGCCGCTCAAAGGGTTGGATACGCTCATCAAAGCCGTGGCCTGCCTGCGTGTCAAGGACCTGGCGGAGCCGGTGCACCTGGCTGTTATCGGCGGCGACCCGGAGGCGGCCCCCGAAGAAATGTCTGCGGAAATGGCTCGCATCCAAAAAATGTGCGATGACCTGACGGTGGGCAAGATGGTGGCCTTCCTGGGCAAACGCAGCCAGGATACCCTGCCGTATTACTATTCGGCGGCGGAAGTGGTGGTGATGCCGTCGCATTATGAGTCATTTGGGATGGTGGCGCTGGAAGCCATGGCCTGCGGTACGCCGGTCATCGCTTCGCAGGTGGGCGGGCTGGCTTTCCTGGTGCAGGATGGGGTCACCGGCTACCACGTCCCGGATGGCGACGACGAGGCCCTGTGTGGAAAACTGACGGCTCTTCTGGGGGATGCGTCGCTCCGCCGGAGACTGGGCCGGAACGCGGCGGAGTATGCCCAGAACTATGCCTGGGAGAAAATTGCCGCTCAAATTGTGGGGGTTTATACTGACGTGATCAGCGCCACTGCCCGATCAACTGCCCTGCAGCAAGTCCTTGTAAATTATCTGCCACCCGTTCGGCGGTATGGCCGTCCCAGAGCGGGATCGGCTGCCCGTGCTTGTACTGGCCGGCCAAAACCTGCTCGAAAGTCTCCCGGATGCGCCTTTCGTCATTTCCCACGATCGTGGATGTGCCCAACTCCACGGTGACGGGGCGCTCGGTATTTCGCCGCAATGTCAGGCAGGGGATGCCCAGGCAACTGGTCTCTTCCTGGATGCCGCCAGAATCGGTCAACACCAGTCTGGCCTGTTTTTGCAGGCAGAGCGAATCCAGGTAATCCACCGGCTCCACCAGCATGAAAACCGGCCGGCGGTGTGTAGCCAAGCAATTCGATCTGCTTCTTCGTACGGGGATGGACGGGGAAAATGATCGGCAATTTCCGGGACAGGTCTGCAAACAGGGTCAAGAAGCCGGAGAAGCGTCCCCGGATCGTCCACGTTCGACGGGCGATGCAGCGTCAGCAGGGCATATTGGCCCGGCTCAACTCCCAGGCGGGCGGCGGTCTGTCGCTCGAGGGCCTTCGGCTGCATCCGGACGAGCGAGTCGATCATGATATTTCCCACCAGCCGCACTTTTTCGTCGGGTATGCCCTCCTGCTTCAGGTGCAGCATCCCTGAATTTTCCGAGACCAGCAGGAGGTCCGAAAGCGCATCGGTTACCAGGCGGTTGATCTCCTCCGGCATGCTGCGGTCGAAGCTGCGCAGACCGGCCTCCACATGTACAACCGGGATCATCCGCTTGGCAGCTGCCAGCGAACAGGCCAGCGTGCTGTTCACATCGCCAAATACCACCACTGCGCCGGGCGGCTTTTCCTGCAGCAATCCGTCGAAGCGTTCCAGGATGCGGGCGGTCTGGAAAGCTTGCGTCGCCCGAGCCGACTTCCAGGTTGATATCCGGTTCGGGGATATTCAGCACCTCGAAGAAGGTCTGTGACATGGCATGGTCGTAGTGCTGCCCGGTGTGTACGACCTGGAAGGGCACGTCCTGGCGGGAATGCAGCTCCCACACAAGCGGGGCCAGCTTGATGAAATTAGGTCGTGCGCCGGCAACGAGGTAGACTGATTCGGTCATTAAATTAGTGATGGCCTCTCCGGCATTTTCCTGTGCCTGTGCAACTGTACAGAAACCTGCTTCATACCTTTTCCTGCTCCAGCAGCTTTTTGATGCCTTCCAGTACCATTGTCCAATTCTCCCCGGAGTGAACGGCTTCTTCTGGAGAGGTGTTGTTATCCTGGATAACGGCCAATCGTGTGTCATCGCCTACGGCTGACAATTCATAGCGGACGGTTTTATAATTTTCAGCCAGATCCGGCAGGCCCGACATGGAACTCCAGTACGTCGAGACTAGGAGCTTGCTCGGTTCGAATTGCAGAACCGTCCCTTTGTCCTGATAGGTTTTTCCCTCCCACTGGCCCTGATAAATTATCGGGCTGCCCACTTTCCAATCGGTTGTAACGGTTGTGCCAAACAGGTATTGCTTGATGAGGTCCGGTTTTGTGAGGGCATCCCACACCTTCGCCCTGGAAGCATGGATAATGATTTCAGCCTGGGCTATGAATGTTTTACCAGCAGACATGGAATGGCCTCCTTACATGATGAGAGTATTTGGAAACTCAATACTGCATCTGCCGGGGGACTGACCCGCAGGGCGCTTCGCGGATCCCTGGCTCAGTGTACAAAGCCCGCTTAAGCGGACTAAATACGCACGCTTCTACTCTTTCATCTTTACAAAGAACAGCGTCGAGCCGTCAATCTCCTGCGTGCGCATCTGGAATAAATCCTTGTAACTGGCGATCAGCCGCGAGAGTTGGCGATGACCATAGGTGCGCGGGTCGAAACCGGGGTCCAGTTGGAAGAGGGCATTGCCCATATGATCCAGGCGCGCCCAGCCGTCTTCCTGCTGGGCCATTTCATACGCCTGGCGGATGAGCGGCATGGGGTCGTTCTCGTTTTCAGGTTCCGCCAGTGGCGGGGTTACTGGCGCGGCAACTGCGGGCGCAGCGGCCGGGGCCGGAACGGATGGCGAGGCCGGTTTCTTATTGCGCCGGGTTTGTTTCTGCACTGCCGGACGGGACAACTTGTGCTCGGCCACCAGGTTGGAGGTGTAGACGAACACGTCGCAGGCGTTGACGAAAGGCTTGGGGGTCTTCTTTTCGCCAATACCCATCACGAATACGCCCGATTTCGCGGATGCGAGTGGCAAGACGGGTGTAATCGCTGTCGCTGGAGACCAGGCAGAAGCCATCCACCACATCGGAATGGAGCAGGTCCATGGCGTCAATGATCATGGCGCTGTCGGTGGCATTTTTTCCGACGGTATAACGGAACTGCTGGACAGGCTGCACGGCGTGGAAGTTCAGCACGTCTTTCCAGGAATTCATGCTGGAGGTGGTCCAGTCCCCGTAGATGCGGCGGACGGTGACCAGGCCGTATTTCCCGGCCTCCACCAGTGTTTGCGGCAGGAGGTTGGCCTGGGCATTATCGCCATCGATCAGGATGGCGATCTTGTGTCTTGCAGAAAGCTGTTCATCTGGCATAGTTTTTTTCCCTTGAACGGTATTCCCGGATTATCGCTTGGATTTGAACCCATTATAAGCGCTTTCTCGCTGCGGGATTGGCTCGATCGTGCCAACGTGGAGGATACGGTCAGGGAATCAGTGCGCAGGATTTGTACCACTTTAAACGGTCACAGGAGACCGGTTGATCGGTCTCCTGTCTCCTGCGCTGCCGGTGATGCTCGAACTCGTAGCACCTTAACAACCAAACGCCTAGCGCCCCCGGGGAGGCTCGAACTCCCAACCGCTGGATTCGAAGTCCATTACTCTATCCATTGAGCTACGGGGGCAGAACGAAAATTATACCCGAATTTGCGTACTTGCTCCATTCCAGAACGCATGTTATAATCTCGCCCCGCGTCGCAAGGCGAAGATTTTTTGTGAGGAAGATGAGCCATGATTGACCTGAATAAAAACTTTGATACAACCAAGAACCCGAACATCCCCGAACTGAAACCCGGTGACCAGGTGAGCGTGCACGTGCGCATCAAGGAAGGTGATCGCGAGCGTATCCAGGAGTTCAAAGGCACTGTCATCCGCATGCGCAAGGGCGGCAACAATGCCAATTTTACCGTGCGCCGGACCGCCTCCAATGGCATTGGTGTGGAGCGTACTTTCCTGCAGCTCTCGCCGCGGATCGACAAAGTGGTAGTGGAGCGCCACACCCACATCCGCCGGGCGCAGTTGTACTTCCTGCGTGGTTTGACCGGCAAAAAGGCCCACCTCAAACAGAAATTCGAGTAAGGCGAAAATCGCTTACAATAAAAGGGTGCAGGTTCAATACTGCGCCCTTTTATGTTTTGTGAGGAGTAATTATGTCCACCCCGGTTATTGGTCTGACAACTTATAATGGTGAAAACAAATACAGGCATCCAATTGCTGCGCTGACGCAAAAATATATTGCGGCTGTGAATGATGCGGGGGGTGTCTCCGTGCTTATCCCTTCCGGGGCGAATACTGAGTCCCTTCGGGCCCTGCTTGGGCGGTTGGATGGCATTCTTCTGACCGGCGGCGGAGATATTGCCATCGAACGCTTCAATGGGGAATCACATGCGCGTGTGGATGGGGTCGACCTGGATCGGGATGCGCTTGAATTTTTCATACTCCAAGCCGCAGCAGAATCCGGCAAACCTTTCCTCGGCATTTGTCGTGGTTTTCAAATGGTCAATGTGGCCCTGGGCGGAACGCTTTATACGCATATTCAAGGCCAACTTCCCGGCGCAATCAAGCATGATTATGATTCCGGGTCGCAACGCCAATTCCTGGCCCACGCGGTACATGTGGAAAAAACCTCTTCCCTGGCGGGGGTTCTGGGCGAGCCCGTATTGAAAGTAAACAGCCTGCATCACCAAGGCGCGAAAGATCTGGCTCCGGCGTTAAAGCCGGCTGCCCATGCTCCTGATGGACTGGTGGAGGCTGTAGAGCTACCGGGTCATCCTTTTGGAATGGCAGTCCAGTGGCACCCAGAATGGTTGACAGACCAACCAGTTACGCAACGATTATTCAGGGCTTTTGTGGCGGCATCGGGGAGGGCATAAGAAAATGTTCCCAGGCCATGCTCCCATTGGCGTGTTCGACTCTGGCGTTGGCGGCTTGTCCGTGCTGCGGGAAATCCGCCACCTGATGCCGTCCGAATCCGTGCTCTTTTTTGCCGACCAGGGGCATGTTCCCTATGGGCCACGCGGCCTGGAGGAAGTGCGGGCGTTTTCGGAAGAGATCACCCGTTTTTTGCTCGGACGGGGGGCAAAGCTGGTCGTGGTGGCCTGTAACACGGCTTCTGCGGCGGCCTTGCACCATTTGCGCCGGACTTTTCCCAAAACGTCTTTTGTCGGGATGGAACCGGCGGTAAAACCGGCGGCCGAGTCCACCCATACCGGAGTAGTCGGTGTGCTGGCGACCCCGGCCACCTTCCAGGGAGCACTGTATGCATCCGTGGTGGAACGCTTCGCCAGCGGCGTAACCATTCTCCAAGATACCTGCCCGGGACTGGTGGGGCAGATCGAAAAAGGGGAACTGGACTCTTCGTCGACGCGGGAGACCCTGGAAAGAGCCCTGCACCCCATGTTGGAGCAGGGGATCGATACGGTTGTCCTGGGCTGTACGCATTACCCCTTCGTCATCCCACTGATCAAGCAAATTGTCGGTCCGGAAGTGCGGGTGATAGACCCGGCTCCGGCGGTGGCACGTCAGACGGCCCGGCTGCTGGATGTGGGAGGATTGCGGGAGCCTGGTACCCATTCCGGCGTGTTATATTTTTTTACAAGCGGAGAGGCGGCACGCTTCAATTCGTGCCTTCCTACACTGCTTGGCGAGGCCGGTGAAGTCCAGCAAATTGTTTGGAAGGAGAATAAAATCCAAGCCCCGGCTGCCAGCAATCCACCAATTGTCCCGTAGAGATTAAAATCTTCTCGGGGCTTAACCACGGTTTTTATCCCTCGATGGTACCAGGTGAAATTGCGGTCAGGTTGAGCAGGATTTGTTTTTGCTCGACGCTCTCGCCCGGCTTGATCCGCAGGCGGGCCACTTTCCCGGCGTAGGGAGCGCGTAGTTCGTTTTGCATTTTCATCGATTCCAAGATGACCAGAGTCTGGCCTTTTTCCACCGTCTGTCCTTCGCTGACCGGCACGGAGATCACGAGGCCGGGCATGGGTGCTTTGAGCACGAATTCTGCACCCGGCTGTGCGGTACCCGGAATAGCTGCTTTCAGGTGTTTTTCCCTTTCATCTTCCACGTGCACCTGGTAGAACTGCCCCATCAAGAGTACCTGCCAGCCAGCCTCGTCGGGATAAACATATCCCTCGTAAGACTCACCGTTCACAATGAGCGAGTAGAGCGGCTCGCCGCCGACAGCGGCCAGGTCCACTTCAAGGACATCTTCCCCGAAACGGATGTGATGCTCATCCAGGATTTCGACCGGGAACTCCAGACCATCAACTTCGGCTATATATTTCATCGGTCAGGTCTTTCACGGCGTCCCGCCCATTTCCAATTCGATCTTTGCTCCGAATTTGGATAGATCTGGGTACGTCGTTCCATCTGTCCGTGCGCCACCAGGCTGGCCATCAAGGCGGCGATATCCAGGTAGAGTTCGCGGTTCTCGGCCGCATCAAGCATGGAGAATTGTTCTTCCACGAAACGTGTGTCATACCTGCCAGTGATAAACGGATACGTGCTCATCATCGTTTGGTGGAAGGGAATATTGGTCCGCACACCGACGATGCGGTATTCTTCCAAGGCCCGTCGCATCCGAACGATGGCCTGTGGGCGCGTTTCCCCCCAGACAATCAGTTTGGAAATAAGCGGGTCGTAATATGTCGAAATCTCGAAACCGACATGTACCCCGGTATCGATCCGGACACCCGGACCGGTTGGAACCTGCATTAATGAAATGCGGCCGGTAGAAGGCAGGAAATCATTATACGGATCCTCGGCATTGATGCGGCACTCGATGGCTGCCCCACGCGGCTGGATATCTTCCTGGCGACGGCTCAGATGCCGGCCATCGGCAACCCGGATCTGCTCGGCGACGATATCAATTCCGGTAACCGCCTCGGTAACCGGGTGCTCCACCTGCAGACGGGTATTCATTTCCAGAAAATAAAAATTCTGATCTTTATCCACCAGGAATTCGATCGTCCCGGCATTGGCATAATCCACCGCACGGGCTGCCTGGATGGCTACTGCTCCCATGCGCTGGCGTAAATCTTCGTTGTCGGCAAGCAAAGGCGAGGGGGATTCTTCAATGAGTTTTTGATGGCGGCGTTGGATGGAGCACTCCCGCTCTCCCAGGTGGATGACATCTCCATACTGGTCAGCCATGATCTGAAACTCGATATGGCGTGCGGCCTCGAGTGATTTCTCCAGATAGATATTCCCATCGCCAAAGGCAGATTCGGCCTCGCGGCGTGCCGACTGAAGAAGTTCCGGCATTTCTGCCACATTCCGCACCTCGCGCATGCCCTTCCCACCGCCTCCTGCGGTTGCCTTGATAAGTAATGGAAAGCCAATATTGGGAGCAATGGCGAGTAACTCATCATCCTGGAGAGGCCCTTTGCTCTCCGTTCCAGGCACGACCCTGACCCCGGCTTTGGCGACCGTGGTGCGCGCGATGGCTTTATCGCCCATGGCGGCGATGGCCGAAGGTCTGGGACCGATGAAAACCAGCCCGGCATCTGCGCAGGCCGCTGCGAAGTCTGCGCGTTCGGCCAGGAAGCCATATCCGGGATGGATGGCATCCACCGCACATTTACGGGCAATATCAATGATTTTGTCGCCGCGCAGATAGGAATCGCGTGCCTGGGATGGACCGAGTAAATATGCCTCGTCTGCATACCGGACGTGCATGGCGTGCCGGTCGGCCTCGGAGTAGATGGCAACTGTCTTGATGCCGAGTTCCCGGCAGGCGCGCTGGATACGGACGGCAATCTCACCGCGGTTGGCGATAAGTAATTTCTTGAACATGCTAAATCTGGGGGATCACACTCAACTTTTTCTCGCCGACAAATTCAGAGAAGAACCTGAGCTGTAGGTTGAGCTGTTCGGCAAAAAGCTGCTGGCCGGTGGCTGTAGAGAGTGGATTTTCCTCGCGATATTGTTCAAGGCGCTGAATGCGTTCGCTCAACTTGGCTGCCAGTTTTTCGTAATCAGCTATATCTGAAAAGCACCATTGTAGAATGCGGTACGGTCCGAAACGGTCCACGTTATCAGCGTCGCTGACAATTCTTGCTTCGAGCGTAGTGGGGTTATCTTCATCCACGTGTGCAGCGATGGAATAACAGATGTTCTTGATCCGTTTCTGGCTGTACCCAAGGTTTTCCAAAAAGGGCCGGGCTTTTTCTGCCCCGACGCGACCATGGTCCCGGCTGTTTTCGGCGTTGGTATCGAACCAGGCGATATCGTGCAACAGGCAGGCCGCCACGACCAATTCCACCTCCGCGCCTTCATTCTCGGCAATTACCTTGCCAAATTGTGCCACGCGCAGTGTGTGCTGCCAACGGTAATCCACACCGGAGAGATAGCGGTTGAGGTTGGCTTTATCCTTTTGAGAGCGCTTCTGATAACTTTCATCCAGATAAGTCTGCGCAAAATCGGCGATTTTTTGAATGCGAGCATTGGTTTTGGTAATCATCTTATTTTTTCCTGGTAGCTGGCGTTCGGTCCTTACAAGGGAATGTTTCCGTGTTTTTTAATAGGGTTGGTATCGCGTTTATTCTTGAGCATCTCCAGGGCATTGATCAGCCTGGGTCGGGTCTCGCTTGGCTCGATGATGTCATCCAGGTAACCGCGCTCGGCCGCCACGTAAGGGTTGGCAAATTTTTCGCGATATTCACTGGTCAATTCCTCTTTTACGCTGTGCGGGATCGTCGGCCTTTTCCATTTCCTTGCGGAAGACAATGCTGACTGCCCCATCCGGGCCCATGACAGCGATCTCGGCGCTTGGCCAGGCCAGGTTCACATCGCCGCGCAGGTGTTTGCTGGACATGACAATGTATGCCCCGCCATAGGCTTTCCGCAGGACCACCGTCACTTTTGGAACGGTCGCTTCGCAATAGGCATGCAATAATTTTGCGCCAGAACGGATGATACCACCATGTTCCTGCTGTGTGCCGGGCATAAAGCCGGGTACATCCACGAAAGTGACCACCGGCAGGTTGAATGAATCGCAGAAACGGACAAAACGGGCGGCTTTCTCGCTGGCGTCAATATCGAGTACACCGGCCAATACCTGGGGCTGGTTGGCCACAAGCCCAACCGAGTGCCCGCCCAGGCGCGCAAACCCAATGACGATGTTTTGGGCGAAAGCCTCCTGGATTTCGTAAAACTGGCCGTTATCCACCACGCGGTGGATGACTTCCTTCACGTCGTATGGTTTACCCGGATCGTCTGGAATAATGGAATCGAGCGTCTCATCTGTGCGAAGCGGGTCATCGCCGTTGGGCAGGAAGGGCGGATCTTCCATATTGTTTTGCGGCAGGTAACCGAGCATTTTTCGGATGAGATACATCGTATCCGCTTCGCTCTCGGCGGTGATGTGGCAGACGCCGGATTTTTCGGCATGGACATCTGCCCCGCCCAGTTCGTTGGCGGTCACCTGTTCGTGGGTGACTGCTTTAACCACATCCGGACCGGTCACGAACATATTCGATGTACCACGCACCATGAAAACAAAATCGGTGAGAGCCGGTGAATAGACTGCGCCGCCGGCGCAGGGTCCAAGGATGGCAGAAATCTGGGGAATGACGCCGGACGCCAGGGTGTTGCGCAGGAATATTTCCGCATACCCGGCCAGCGATACCACTCCCTCCTGGATGCGGGCTCCGCCCGAATCGTTCAAGCCGACGACCGGTGCACCGTTCTTGAGCGCCTGATCGAGAATCTTGCATATTTTTTCGGCATGCACTTCACCCAGGCTGCCGCCGAACACGGTGAAATCCTGTGAAAATACATATACCAGCCGCCCATCAATGGTGCCCCAGCCAGTTACAACGCTGTCCCCCGGATATTTTTGTTTTTCCAATCCAAAATCGTGCGTACGATGTACCACGAATGGGTCGGTTTCGTGGAATGAACCTTTATCCAGTAACAGGTCCAGGCGTTCACGGGCAGTTAATTTGCCTTTCTGATGCTGGGCCTCGATCCGTTCTGGGCCGCCGCCCAGCCGGGTACTGACTTTGCGGTCACGGTATTGTTGGAGTTTCGGGTTTTCGCTCATACGCATCTCTCTGAAAATATTGTCTTGTCGTGCGTGAGAACAGGATCAAAAGGATTACCGATAAGAAAACGATATTGGCAATCAGAACAAACGGCCAGTTGGCGTGGGATTGCTGCAGGACCAGCCGGTCAAACCAGTACCAGGCGGTATACCCAAATGCGCTGACAAGGGCTTCCACCCAACCCCAGGTTTTTCCCTTCCAAAATCCCCAAAGGAGAGACAACCCGGCGATTGTCCATACGCCGCCTGTGATGGCAATATAAAGTGGGTGCGCACCATATTCTGCCAGCATTTTCCAAAAGACGATAGCCTCGCCAAGGCGCAGACCGTTCCAGATGGTAAGCCAGAAGACCAGCACCGTGAGGCTGATTACGCTAAAGGGACGGGATCTTTTTTGAAGGATTATAATATCACTCAGGGTTAACATTAAATGTAGCGATCTTGGACTCAACACCCGCTTCTCCGGTAGAAGCGATGAGACGGTTTCCATCGAAGATGCGAACTTTCCACCGGTATTCACCGGGAGGAAGTGCCTCAGCGAAAGAGTATTGAGTAGAAGCCGAAGGGATATTGCCAGTGTTCAGGTAGGTATTCCAGATCTGGATCTGATCAGGCGGATCGACCAAATCAGGTGTAATCAGGATACTGTCGATAAAGACACTATATTCAGGGTCATTTCCATAAGTGCGACTCAAGAAGATGGGCAGAGATCCATTGGAAAGAGAATAGGTCCCAAGGTCATCCCAGACCCATGCGTTGAGGGTATTGCTGTTGGAGGCGAATTCTGTCTTTTTTCCGGCAATTGTGATGAAGTTGACCTGGTCGTTTTGCCGGCGTTTGTAGGACCTTATCCAAATTCGATATTGGCCTTCTCGTAAGAGGGGTAAATTATATTGTATAGTGGCTGCATTCCAATTATCGTACAAGAAACCATTACCGCTGAACCCACCTACAAATGTAGATGACGTAGACCAGCCAGAACCCTGAAAAGCATCTTCGGCTTCGATCAAATAAGTGTCTGGGACTTTTTGATCAACCGTGAGGACGTGGCTGGTGGCTTGGAGGCCATTGGTATCCCATTTCAACGTGATTGGGTCATTCGAGGTAATTACTGCCCCATCCTGGGGGGATAGGATTGTGGGAGGCTGACTCTGGTAACATTTTGGTTGGATGAGCGCTTTTGAATCGAAATGGTAAACATCGAAGAATTGCCTGGACGCACTAAGGACAGCTTTAGGATAACACTGCAGGATGACCCGCAGAGCTGCGGCCCGTTGATCCAGCATATTTGAGGCAGTTTTGTCGAAGATTAGATCCAGGCTGGTTAATTGACGATCTTGCCAGAGAGTCTGGAGAGTTTGATCAAAAGTGACTTGTTTGAAGAAGTTCTGGGCATCCAGGCCGGTGTTGTGACCTCCAGCGACTGAGAAAAGAAGGACATGCGTTTCCATTTCGACCGAGTCATTCTGGTATGGCTCGTAAGGGAATAGATCCATTTGTACTGATTTTGCTGATTGAACGGTCAAATCGGCCAATTCGCGACGTTTCTGGCGCTCTACCGGGTCAACCAGGGACGAAGTAAAGGTATGATAATTATTAAAAACGATGAAGACTAGCAGCAGCGCAAAAACAGGCAACGCAAATTTTATTCTGAGGCCATCGAACCATGCCCGTAATGTTGCCAGGCATGTCCAAAGACCCATTGCTCCCCAGATCATTAATGGAGCCAAGCCTGTATACATGACTCTCGGATATACTGCACCGAGAAAAATTGGGGCAACAATAGTATTGATCACAAACCAGAGCGGAATAAAAGTGAAATAGGGCCGGCGGATATTCCATAGATTGTATACAAACCCAATTACAACAAAGGGGAGGAGTATTGGGCTAATAAAGGGGCCTGTCCAGTTGATGAGCGAGTCCGTCCAGACGATGTGTGAAAAAATCGTCAGAAATAGATTATTGATATTTCCGATCAGGAACGAAAATAACGCAATGATATTCGAACCGTTTTGAGAGGCATCCATCAACATTCCCAAATCGTATCCATTGCGGACTGCCAGAATTCCTTTGGTGAACGAAATATAGACGAGGACGATTGGCCAGGCGACCAGTAGAAGGTTCACGAGCCAATTACGTGCAGATTCCTTCTTTTTTATGATTCCGAACAATGCAAACCCGATCATGAACAATATCATGATGGGAATCGTTGGAAGGAAAGTTTCGAATGTCATCATTCCCAAAGCAAGTAATATGCCGGCGGTTTGGAATTGCCACAATCGACGTTGCTGCATCCCTAATATAAAGAAGTAAAGCCCGCTCATCATCCAAACCTCTGGCGTTGTTTCGGCCAGGGCCTGGTGTGCAAGGTTCAGTTCAACGAAAGAGAACGAAAAAAGAAGAGCGGAGAGTAAAGCAAGTGGTTTGCTTGCAGTTAATCTACGGACCAAAAGGTAAAGGAAAATAGCCGAGATCAGACTGAGTAAAGCACTTTCGATTCTTGCGGAAATGAAATTCAGACCGAACAGACGCAGGAAAATGGAACGCACCCAGAAAGTCACAGGCAGGAAATAATAATGCGAAGAGGAAAATTCGCCCTGGTCGACTCGCAAGATGGTTGAATACCAACTCTGGACGGTCCATTTGGTTTCATCAGATTCCAGGCCATACACTCGATAACCGAGATCGTAAAAGTGGGTGAAAGTAATCACCAAGAAGAGCAGGGCCGCGAATAGTATTTCGGTGCGCGGGGAGATGCGCAATTGATTGATGAATACATTTTTCCACTTTGGATTTCTGCGTGCCCAGAATATCAAACCGATCGCGCTGGAGAGGTAGAGCAAGATACCGACCGCATACACTTTTTGTGAGATGGTGAACTGAGCGGCGATGGCAAGTAATACGGAGAGAATCAATAGAGCGCCATTGGGGATTCGGATGGCTGGAACAGAAACCTCTATTCCTTGGGGAGTGCGAGGCCAGGGTATGTGGATAGGCGGGATATGAATCCTGATGTAAACATCTTTACCTTGTGTGGTAGTAACTGACTTGAACTCTCCCTCTAAACGCTTGAGGTTTTTAGGTTGATCTGGTGGAGATAATTCGACTGCCCAGGTAGGCGGTTCGCTGAGGACTGTTTCTGGAGGCATCTCAGTGGGTGCATCGATTGACAGGATGATATCTTCTTCTGTCGCATCCACTTGTGATTGGGATCGATCGGGACGATTGAACCAGTCCCTCAGACTTTTGAGCCAGGCAGGAGCATGGGAGAAACGGGCCGCGGGGAGAAAAGCTGTCAGAGCCAACAAAGCCAATAATAAGGATAAGAGAATGATGAAAGCGGGATGTTGAAATGCATCCACCAAAGTGCTCAGGAATGGGCGATCCCGCTCGAAAGTAAAGGGTGTGTTCATGCCTGCAGCCAGAACCGGAATCCCGCCGGTGCTGTAAAACGTGCGTTGTATGAGGCGGTTCCCCCATTGAACTTGCAGAATTGGAGCGATTTTCGCCGACAATTCAGGGGGAAAGAAGATCACGGCCTTTTGGCTGGTTGTAAAAACATTTTTTCCATTGATCACAGCATCAATTGATATGTCTCTGAAAGGGACCGACTTACGAAATTCGGCCATGATGTAGGGAATGAAATCTTTTTGGGACGGGTCCTGGTAAATATATACAAAAGATTCCCCTTGGGACTCCAGCCCTGCCCAAGACATGATTTGGTCAGGCTGTTGGTGATACTTTTCTGGGCTAATAACGAAATAATCGTATAGACCGCCCACTGCGACCACGGCTAAGAGGGCGGCAAGGACGATATTTCTGTGTTTTTTTAGCCACGTATGCAAATATTCAGCAACGCGCGCAATTACGTTCAGGCCAATCCCTATGAGTATTGCCAGGGCCGGGATGATGGCCACCATATGGGTATGGCGAGGGGGAACGGTGTTCAGCGTGCTAAAACCGAGAACAATTGTAAAAAACCATATAATCAGAAGTTGAATGCGGGGTTGTTTGATATTCTTGAGTGAAAGTCCAAGGCCAATTAGTAAAAAAATGGCACCAACTGTCCCAGCCAGAGGAAATGCGATGTAGTGTTCCGAGACGAGCCAGGGCTTCTGAAAGGCCAGCAAAGTCCGAATAAACCCTTGTGCAATTAAAACTGATATAGATTTTTGGGTTGAAAAATAGTTGATTACCATTGATATTTATCGGAGGAACGTATTTGAAGAGTACTGAATCTGGATAGAATAGCCGTCCATTGTATACGTTGAAGAAGACGCTTTCAAAGGTTTTGAATCCCATGGATTGGGCGTCTTGATGGATACCGTATACAAAATATGGAGCCGCAACGAGAATCGCGCCTAGAGCCAGCATGATAAGAGCATGTGAAGCTTGTCGAAATTTTATTTTTTTTGTCAGCCATATGACAATTATGTAAAGAATGGCGATAACCAGAGTCCCCCGGGCTCCAAAAAAAGTATAGAACCCCAACCCTACCGCACAACCCGCAAGAAAGGTTAGATAAGCTGCTGTTACGGTTCAAACCGTTATACAGCCAGTAAAGTGCGAGGACTGTGATGAATAACGCCTGGATATTGTTATACCCTAAACGTGAAAAAGCCAGGAAATAAGGACTTGTTATTAAGACTATTGATGATACAACGGCGACTTTACGATTAAATGCATCCCGTGCCAAAAGGTACAGGGGAACAACCGTGATCACTCCTGGCAAGACTGACCCAAAACGCCAACCCCAAAGGTTGACACCAAACAGCTTCATCACCCATGCCTGCAAAAAGGAACTCATCACTGGAAAAGAATATACACCAATGCCAAAGATGGATGGTCGAAACGTTCCTGTTGCGATATCGCGCGCGGCTGTCCAGAAATTCCCTTCATCGCCCATAAGTTGATCGGGCCAACCCTGTAAGCGATAAGTGCCAATAATAAGTCCTACTGCAAGTAAGCCTATTAACCAAAGGAGGTCTTTGCGGCTTATTCCAGGTGAAAGATCTACTTCCCGCCGGCGGTCCCATAGCGCGGCTGTAATTGCAAAGATCAATAATGTAATTATCCATATGATTGGGGACAAAGAATCATATTTAAGTCTGCCAAGTTGCAAGAGAAGGATTGTGAAAATAACCAATCCTGCCAAGATCCCTGGCCATGCAGATCTTATCTTACGGATGGCGATAGGTATTTCGGCTGTTGTTTCTTCTGATTGCATTGGTAACAAGGACAGACCGCGTAAAGAAACAGCCAAAAGGATCCCGCCAAAAAGAAGAATCGGGAGTCCGAGTAAAACATTATCAATATCAGGAACACCTAAATGAATTGTGTTTGTCAGCCAATCCCCCAGTGGAATGGATGCGGTTACCTGGATTGCCGAGCCTGCGACCTGAAACTGACCAAAAATAAGCAGTAAAAACCCCATCAAGGCAGTCAACCAACGGATATTTGACCATTGTAAGCTTTTGTGCGATTTATTTTGAGTCATGCAGCCCTTTGATCAACAACCGTGATGCCCAAGATTATAGCATGGCTGATTGCATCCTACAATGCGGGTCATTTTCAGCGAAGGACGGGGTCTCGGGCATTATTGTCTTGGTCGTGGTCAGTTCCTTATCCATTGGTTTGTTGGTTCGTGTATAATTCTTATTGCGGCAGGTTGGCATGCTTGATTTCGTAATTCGTTCGGCTACCAGGCAAGATTTTCCGGTGATCCGTGCATTGATCCAGGCGGTTCACATCAACCCTACTGGCCTGGATTGGCGACGCTTCCTGATTGCAGTGACGCCCGATGACACTTTGGTCGGCTGCGGACAGATCAAGCACCATTTCGACGGGTCGCGTGAGCTGGCTTCCATTGCCGTTCAGGAACAAGCGCGCGGTCAGGGAGTGGCACGGGCGGTAATCCAGGAATTGCTGGCGCATGAGCAGGAGCGTCCAGTATATTTAATGTGTCGCGCCCGGTTGGAATCGCTGTATGTTAAATTTGGATTTCAAGCGATTGCGTTGAATGAAATGCCGCCTTATTTCCAACGCATCAGCCGGGCCGAACGGATATTTAACGCGAAAGCGCAGGCAGGGGACCGGTTGATGGTCATGCGGTTACAGGCCGTTGTGTAAATAGTGGACGGCCAAGGAACAAGAAATGAAGGCCCTCTTACATATAACTTATGGTGTGTTAATCGGCTTGTTGGCGGCTGGCATTATCTGGCTGGCCGTGTCGCCTCCAAGGGGTGAAGAAATAACTTTGCTTCCCACTGCTACACCGGGATTGCTGACGGTCTACGTCTCCGGGGCGGTAGCGACGCCGGGCGTGTATAGCCTGCCGGATGGCAGCCGGGTGGAGGCTGCCGTCCAGGCGGCCGGTGGTATGCTCCCCGGCGCAGAGGCGAACAATATCAACCTAGCCAGCCCGATTGCAGATGGCCAGCAAATTAATATACCCGGGATCGTGGATACAAGCCATATCAATGCCGGAAGGGTAAATATCAATGCTGCTACGGTGGCTGAGCTGGAAACTTTGCCGGGCATAGGAGCCACGACAGCCCAGTCCATCGTGGATTATCGCCTTCAGCATGGCCCCTTCCAGGCCATAGAGGTTATCCAGAATGTCCCGGGTATCGGCCCCGCTACGTATGCAATTATCAAGGATTACCTAAATATAGGCCCGTAATATGATGAATCCTTAATGTAATCTTTATCGCTGAAAAGGTAAGGAAATTGTAATTCCTTTCTTGAACGTGAAGTGCTACAATAATTGAAAACCTTTTAAGAGGAGAAAAAAATGGACGATAAGAAGGTGAGGCTCAGAAGAATGGCAGTCTGGACAATCGTTATTTTTGCGGCAATTTTTGCAAGTGTAATGGCAGCGCTCTGGCTGGCTTTGTACAATACAGGCACGGCTGCATTCGCAGCAATCGGACAGGCATTCGTCTCGGCCTGGCCAATAATATTGATCGACCTGGTGTTGTGCGCAGGCGTCTATTTCGGGTACGGTTACTTTCTAAATCGCCAGAGATAACATTTGCAAAAAAGAACCGGTGTTCATAACAAATAAGCACCGGTTCTTCAATATTTATAACAAATCGAGGGGAGATTTTGGGTTTAAAGCGTAATTACCTTGCCGGCTTGCCACTGTGCCGTGAGGATGTCTCCCATGCCACCGACAATCCCGATCCTGACCTTTTCGGTCAGGCCGAAATAGTTCAGGCAGGTCGAACAGACAATCAGCCGCACACCTTTTTCTTCCAATGCCTTGAGCTTTTCAATGACAGGCGACCCTTCCACCACCAGGCGCACTCCCTCGGTGTAAAAGCAAATTGCTGCCGGAAGGTCGCTTTGCTGGTCGAGCAGTTCCAGGTATTTGCCAATCAGTGTAAGCTGCAAATCTTCCGGACCCCGCCCCATTCCGTTGTTGGTAACAAGGATGACGGTATCGTTAGTGGACATTATTCCTCCTGATTTGAACCTTCGTTATAATCCTTGAGCAATTCACGTGCTTCCAGGACTTTTTCTTTGGGTATAAAAATCTGGACGCGTCCCAGCCCATCCACCATGACAGGGAACGCCGAATGGCCGACCAATTCCTGGATAAGTTCCACATCCACTCCGTTGGCCTCCAGGTAAGCTTTCGATCACTTCTGCCTCCAGGCGGCCCTGGACTTCGGTAAGTCTTTCCCATTTCATGGTATCCATGATTATCACTCCGTGGTTATTATAATCCCAGCCATTTGGCGGTTGCACGCGGCAGTTCGGCCAACGAACCCACTCGCAGGGTGCAGCGTGGCAGGGATTCGATGAAGAGTTTTCCGTATGCTTTTGTGAGCACACGCCGGTCGAGGATGGCGACCACGCCCCGGTCGGATTGGGTGCGGATGAGCCGCCCAAAGCCCTGGCGGAAGCGCAGGATGGCCTCCGGCAGGTGATATTCGTTGAATGGGTCCTCGAAGGTTTCGGCGCGCGCCGCCACCAGCGGATCGGATGGGACGGCAAAAGGCAATTTGACGATGACCAGCACCGAGAGCGCCTCACCGGGAATGTCCACACCTTCCCAGAAAGAACGCGTCCCCAACAGAACGGCCCGTTCAGAACTCTTGAAGGATTCGAGCAAAGCATTCGGCGAGGCGCCTTCGCCCTGTTCGTAGACAAGGATATCCTGCTGGGCCAGTGGGCCGGCGATGTTCTTGGCGGTGCGCTTTAGCTGTGCATAGGAAGTAAACAGTACCAGGGTCCGGCCGCCGCTGGCCGTGCACAGGTTGACGAGCGTCCGGTCCAACTGTCCCTGGTATTCATGGGCGTTTGGTTCGGCGATATCGTTTGCGATATATAACAGGGCGGCGGTCTCGTAGTCGAAAGGGGAGCCCAAGGCCAGTTCGTCGGCTTCATCGGCGGTCAAGGTATTGCGGATGTAGTTGAATTCGCCATGGGTGGTCAGCGTGGCGGAGGTCAGGATGACGCTGCGTTTCTCATGCCAGAGATACTTCTCCACCAGTGGTCCCACCCGGATGGGGGCGGCGTTGAGCGCCAGGCGGTTGTTGTTCGGGTTGACTTCCACCCAGTAGACGTAATCCGTGGCCGGTTCAAAAATCATCGAGCCGACCATGCTTTCCGCTTCGGTCAGGCGCCGGTAAAGGTTGCCCAGGTTGCTGATGATATCTTCCAGCGTTTCCAGCCCGTCCGAGTAGAGTTCGGTTGCGCCTTTCTGGATTTCCCCGAGCAGGGCAACCAGCAAAGTCAGTGTCTCGGCGGCTGCGCTCCAGGCAATTTCCACGGCATCCCAGCCCGGTTGCGTGCGTGTGGCCGGCAGGATGCGTTCCTGGTAGGCATAGGTGCTGACGGGCTGGCCTTCGCGTTGGAGCGAAACGAACTCGGCCATGCCATCAAAAAAGAGACGGACCTGTTCCTGCAGCCGCCAGACCAGGTCGGTGGCACGTTCGACTTTTTGATTCAACAGCGCATAATCAGACGGGCGGATCTGGTCACGCGTCGTGGCAAGCAGATTCCCCAGGATGCCGGAACTGGAACCGCCCGCCTCGCGGATCAAACGCTCAACGTCAAATTGGGTCAGCCGGAAGGATAAGGAATCGGTGGTGGCGGATTCGAGGTGGTGGCCTTCATCGATGATGACATGCTCGTAATCCGGCAGGACCCGGTTGCCAACCGCCACATCGGTCAATAAAAGGGCGTGGTTGACTACCAGGATATGGGCATTCTGCGAAGCCTGTTTGGCGCGGAAAAAGGGACAGGCTCCGCCGGTGCGCTCCAGGCAGGTTTCGCTGGTGCAGGCATCATCTTCGGCGGAGATGTGAACCCATACGTCCCGCTCCGATGGACCGGTTAGATTGATCTCGGTGCGGTCGCCGCTGGTGTTTTCCAGTTGCCAGACCAGCACTTTTGCCAGCACGCGCATCTCGTCGGCATTAGCCGGCCCGCGCTTGCGCAGGAGTTCCAGGCGGCGCGGGCAGAGATAATTGGAACGCCCTTTGAGCACCGCCGCCCGCAGGTCCAGGCCGAGGGCGGCACACAGATCGGGAATATCCTTTTTTATCAGTTGATCCTGCAGGTTGATGGTGTTGGTTGAGACAACCACGCGTGTATTGTTCTGCAAGGCGAACATGGCGGCCGGGACAAGATAAGCGAAGGATTTGCCTACCCCCGTACCGGCTTCAACCATCAAGTGCTGCCCGTAGGACAGGGCATTTGCGACCGCCCTCAGCATTTCGACCTGTTCCGGGCGGTACTCGTAACTCTCAAAATAACGCGGCAAATGGCCCGCCATGTTCCAGAACGGAAGCGGCTTCTTCCGGGTCGATCGGGAGCGGTTCCTTGGGAACCTGAATGGGCGGCCCTTTGCGCTTTTCTGCCTCGCCCGGTTCGTCAAGCGAGCCATCCGGCTTTCCGTTGACCCGTTTGGCTTGGATGCCCTCGTGCGAACGTGCCTGCAGCGCCTGCTGAAAAGCCCAGGAACCGGCCCACTCGATCGGTTCACTGTGCCGGACAATTTCAGCCAGCAGATCGAGCGGTAATTCCTGCGCCTGGGCGAACAGCCGTTGGAACACGCCGTGTGTGGCGCGTGCATCGTCCAGCGCGCGATGGGTGGCAGGGAGTGCAATACCAAGCTGTTGGACGAGCGAACCCAGGTTATACCGGTTGGCAGAGGGTAACAGCACCGCGGCCAATTCATAGGTGTCGATACGTTCGTTCAATTCGAATAGTTTGTATTTCTTGAAGAACGAGAGGTCGAACTGGATATTATGCCCCAGGATGGGCGAATCGCCGATAAAGGCAGCCAGCCCCTCCAACACATCGCGGATGGGTGGCGCCTGGCGCACCATCTCATCCGAAATGCCGGTCAAGCCGGTGACGAATTCCGGGATGTGACGTCCAGGGTTTATGAGGGTGGAAAACTCATCCTCGACACGGCTGCCATCGAAGCGGCGTGCGCCGATTTCGAGGATGGCATCTGTCAGTGGGTCCAGGCCGGTGGTCTCAAGATCCAAAGAGACAATGGAAGTCATGGGCGCAAGTGTATCATGAATTATTCCCCCATCTTAACAGCCATAAAGTAAAGGGTAGAATGGTTAAGCTTTGAGTGGAAAAATCATGGATTTCCGGATAAACTGCAAGGTCTTTAATATCAAAGAGAAATAACTGTTCATTCCGGCAATGATAAGAAATACACAGCTTTGAGAGGGAGGCGTTGAAATGCTTCAGGATTCAATTTATCATGATTCTTTACCCATAGTTCGACCAACGATTCCAAATCTATTAGTCGGATATATGGATGCTTTTGCAATAACGCCTCTTCTTTCACTTGATTGGTAAAACCACTTGAAGAAATAAATAATCCATTTTCCTCGGGCCTGAGAATGGCTATCATAGCTTCTAGGCCTTCTTGAGTTACAACTTGTCCCGTATGATTTATATGAACAATTATTCGTGGTTGTTTCGTCCCCACAAAATCAGAAGATGCGATTATATCAATATGACCTTTTTCTTTTTCCGGTGGGTTCACCCAAATTATATGATAGCCAATCGCCTGAAGTAGTTCGCAGATCAACGCTCTAAATTCTGAATGCGACATCCCTTGAATAAATCGGGAAATCTGTTCCCATGATTTTTCTTCTGCTTCATACTTTGATACAGAATTGATAAGCTGTAATCTTTTTTCTTCCTGTGCTTTCCATTCGCGGTATTGCCGAATTGCTTCCTCGAAGAATTGCTCAGCATCGGTATACTGTTTGCATGCCAGGCGCCCTTTCTCGGTGATGAACCAGCGACCTTTAGGGGTTTTGACTAACCAGCCAGCTTTTACCAGTGGGACGGTTGATACCCGGATCAATACTTCAAATCTTGGTGAACTAGACGCAAAAGGAAAAGCCCCTTCTTCATAGTCTGATAATTGCAAGGATTTCCGTATATGCTCAAATATCTCACGGGCATATAATCCATTGGGTTCAAACCAGAGTAATTCAAAAACCCGCCTTAATATCTCTCCCATTCTCTGTGTCGTGATATCGGCCATGACTTAATTCCTTGGTCTCTATATTTTGAAATTCTCCTGTCAATAAAAAGAATCCTGCTGTTCCCCAAACCTATAAATTAATTATACTATAAAGAATCGGCTCCGTTTAGCTGGTAAGTATATTGCAATGAACGTTTTTTCGGAGGTAGCATCCCATATTTCTGACGGCTTTGGTTTGTAAATTCTATGATTAATTGATCTGATATTGCGTTCTTCCCGCTCATGATCAAATAACCTGGGGCCCAAAAATCACCAGAAAGATTCAATTGCCTGTAAGGTGGAAAATCGTCAAATATCTGTTTTGAAGTCTCTTTTCGGATTAAATCAATGTGGGTGGTCAAGGCAATAGTTGGGGGGATGCAGCCTGCCCAGCGCAAATAATCTGGTTTCGTTTCCAGGCTCTCTAGTCGCCAACCAAATGATATATATATTTCATTCATGCAGTTTGCAACTAATTTTGCCTGGTCAACAGTAAGGCGATGTGAACTGAATCGGGGAATCAATAAGCAGGAATAGGTAAGATGGTATAGACCGTCTGAAACACTCTGAATATTGATAATTGGTTCTTTTTCTTCTGATTGTAAGAGATCCTGCGTTACATTATCAATTTCGTGATTTTCATTTACCGAGCGGGCATGTCTCCTTGATGCCTGAGGATCATTCGCCTCGCCCAAGATTCCTAGAGATAATGTTGGTTCTTTCAATTCCTCATCGGATCGACCATTCAGATGCGAATGCTCCATCGACTTGAGGGTTCCACCGGAAGGCTCTACTTCTTCATCCTCATGCACTGGGATAATCGGGAGTCTGTATAATGGTTTTCTTGTTATGGACTTCATTCCGGTTTTCTCTTTTTCATCCAATTCTCCTGACCCCAAGGTTTTGACATATCTGGAGTCTCCCTCTGGGAGCAAAAAGTTACTTGCAAATTTCTTGGTTTGATTGCGGGCGACAGAAAATGAGATTTCCGGGTCAAATATAAGGGCGAGGATTACACCCACCGCAATTAGGGTAGCGTAAAGGGCATGCTCGGTTTGGGTGGTTTCCAGTTTTATGTAACGCATAAGATCGGCGCTATGATTTCCAGACCAGGACTTTGAAATAATGTGATTCACCTCCTCAATGGAGCTATCCGGAAAATGACCTGTATAGGACCAGAGTGAATGATTCTGGATGAGAATGGCTTCCTGAGCCCTTGATTTTACAATCATGGAAGTAAGAAGCTGGTTGGCTACGTTTGCATTATTTATCCAGCTCAAAGATTCTTTATTTCCGTCTTTGTTATCGTCCAGGTCGATAATAATTGGTGAAGAATCGTGTTTTTTAAATTCAAAACCAAGCAAATCTAAGAGATCTTGAAGTAATAGCGGTTTGTGCAGAATCTTCCAAGGTTGGATTGCCTCCAATTCCGTTGAAGGATCATCTTTTGATATTATTACAATTTTGATTGCGGGCTTGATGCTGCGAAGAGCATTTGCAACGTCGATTAATTGCATCTCCCCCATTTCCATGTCTAGAATGACTTGCTGGCAGTCCGGATGCTCTTTCAAGTATGTGATAGTTCTCGAAACTCTTGACACTGGCACACACTCGGTCACATCTTTCAAACTCTCACAGATTAATTCCCCCAAATCAGTCACTGGTGTCACAACCAGAACGGGCGCCTTACCAGGACGGTTAGGTGGTATTGGTAGGTAAAACCCATCTTTAGTAGCCATTTTTACCTCACTATCATCCGATCATGGTAATTCAATTTAACAACGATCATCGAGATAGGAATCAACCTTGTAAATACATAACCCTGGTCATAAAATATATTACAACAACACATATATATTAGCATATATTCACGTACATTTCAATATGCAATATTGCTATAAATAGCACAATCAATTGACATACTTAGATGCTATTCATTAACTATAATATCAATTATTATCATTTAATAGTATTGTCAAACATAAAGCACAACTATTTATGTATAATAATATTATGATAGGGAAATCAGTAGTTCAATTGAAAAAATAAATATTTTTCCAAATCAAATTGCTTGTTCATGAATTGTAATGATAAAATAATAGCGTGGTAATCCAAAATGGTATAAATATAAATGGGTATAAATATAGAATGATGCAGCAGGTTGATATATAGTTCAACGCCCCGATCGTTTTGTCTCACCCAATCGTTGATTAACAAAATTCCGAAGAATTCTTTCGAAGACATTGCTGCAAAACCCAATAAAATGGATTTATCCCGTTTTCCTTACCTTTTAGATAAAGCATTCTTGGAATATCGCATACGGCAAACGCGCCAACGGTTATCTGTTTCTCTTAATAGTTTCGCAAATTATTTGGATTTCAGCCCCCCGATTGTAAATTTATGGCTGAATGGAGGTCGCTTCCCAACGCAAGGAAATGTAGAGCGATTAATTCCAAAATTAGTGGAGTTGTTAGACGTAGAGGTGTATGATGTCCTTGACCTTCCACGACCCGATCCGGATCTCCAGCGCCTTACACGAGTCTGGCCTCGCATCCCAAAAGAACATCGCCAGGACCTCGCCAATCAAGCGGAGGAATTCGCTGCACATTCCGAGGCGGGTTTGGTTGCCAGCGAATCTCTTGAAAAAGAGAGCAATGCCTCTGAGAGAACATCCGAAAATGTCGCCCAACCGGCTGAAGAAGCAGCTCCATCGGTTGCCCCAAGTTTAGATTTATCAGAGCCGGGTGTAGACTCGGAGCCCGGTTCTTTGTCCCCAGAAGACCAGATAAGTTAATTTGCCATTTGTATTGCCTGCCCGGGCAACGTTGCCGGGTTTATTAATGTTTTTCCTCTATTCTTCTTTTTCCGCCTGTGGAAGCGCAGCCCGGATGGTGGAAAGCATTAAATCGCCGATGGGCTTGTCCTTGCTTTTCTCGCGCAGGAAATCCTTGAGGTCTTTAGGCGTCAGGGCCGGGAGGGGCGCATCTTCCACTTTTAGTTCCACTTTGGGATTGGCAAATAGCAGTGCAGTCCTGACTTCCGGAATCTCGGTACCTTCGGGCAGCACGCGTTTCAGGTAGCGTTTGGCTGAATCGATCTCTGCTTCAGATTCCAGGTCCGGGCGGCCGATGTTATCCTGTCCAAACAGGCGCATATAGGACTGCAGGAATCCGCCGCCTTTTGCCCGCCAGCGTTTTTTGTCATAAGCGATGATCCCGCTCTGGAAATTCGGCATGATCGTCCAGATGCCGGCCGGGCCGACCAGCAGGTGGGAAACCGGGGTTACATAATGATAGACGGTGAATTCCCGCCCCAGGCCTTTCAGGCTCTTGTCGATAATTTCATCCGGGCGGGGGTTATGTCCCCAGCGATTGGTGAAATGGATGCCAACCTGGGACATGAAGAAGCCGATCAGCAGGGCGGCCAGGGAATATAGCAAACATGTTGGGGTATCTTAAATGTAATGAACAGGCCAATCCCAAGGACGACCAAAGCTCCCAGGCTGGTATATTGGCCAATTTTAGCGTTGCGTTGAATTAACTTGACATTGGTGACGGTTTTCATTATTTTCTCTTCTTTTCTCTATTTGATGGATTGTTCGATGGCTGTGCGGATGGACGCCAGCACACCGATCTCAACGGCATTTTTGGCAAGGCGGACAGCATTCATGATGGCGATCTCGTTCGAACGGCCATGCCCGATGAAGACCAGACCGTCCACCCCCAGCAGCGGCGCCGCGCCTTCTTCTTCCGGGTCAAGCAGTTTCTTGATCTTCCGCAGGGTCGGACGGACCAGTATACCGCCAATCTTGGCGGTCAGCGGGCCGTTATTGATCAGTTCCTTTACCTTATCAAGGATCAATTTTGCAACTGCTTCCGTGGATTTCAACATCACGTTGCCGGTGAAGCCATCCGTGACCGCTACGTCCACCATGCCGCCGATGACTTCCTTGCCCTCCACATTCCCATAGAAGTTCAGGCCGGAGTCCTTCAGCAAAGGATAGGTGTGTTTTACCAGGTCATTCCCTTTCCCGGCCTCTTCGCCGTTGGAGAGCAAGCCCGACTTTTGGGTTTTGCACTCCGCGCACTTTCTCGGCATAGACTGCGCCCATGATGCCGAACTGGAGCAGGTTTTCGGGCTTGCAATCGGGGTTGGCACCCACGTCAAGCACCACGCAGGAACCGGTTGCCGTCGGGAAGACCGGGGCGAGACCGGGCCTGTCCACACCGGGGATCAGGCCCAACCGGAAGAAAGCCGTCACGGAGGCCGCGCCGGTATTGCCGGCTGTAACGAAGGCGTCCGCCTGGCCGTTTTTAACCAGGTCAATGCCAACCGCCATCGAATTCTTTGCATTTGGGCGGCGTGCTTTCAGGACAAGCGCCATGCCTTTGTCTTCCATGGTCAACATCTCCGGGGCATGGACGACCCGGATGGGCAGATCACCCGGGTTTTGTGCGGCCAGCACGGGTCCGATTTTTGCTTCATCCCCGACAAGAATGATTTCCACGCCGTATTCACGGGCAGCCATCACGGCTCCGACCACATCCGGGGTGGGGAATTCGTCGCTCCCCATGGCATCAACGACAATTCGTGTCATATATCCTCCGTTGCCTTTTCCCTCTCAAGAGGATCCTCGAAAATCCTGGAACGTCTTGCTTGACAGGGTATTGAACATGATTATAATACGACCTGCTCAAGCGCTGGTGCTGGAATTGGCAGACAGGCATGGTTGAGGGCCATGTGCCGCAAGGCGTGGGGGTTCAAGTCCCCCCCAGCGCACTGGTTTCGACACAGGGATACAGTAAGTTGGTGTCCCTGTGCGCATTTTAGGGGGGGCAGACCGCACGGGGGAAAGGAGGCGTCATCACATGGGCACAGGGTTAGTTTTATCCAAGGCGGTCGAAGGGTTTATTTTGGCGTGTCAGGCCCGCCGACTTTCCCCGAATACACTGACAGATTACATCAGGACGCTAAAGCGGTTCCAAGCTTTTGTTGAAGATGTGCCCATAGGCGAAATTACATCGACTCAAATTGCGGCTTTCCTGGCAGCCCAGCCGTATACCGCCAAGACGGTCCTAAATTACCACATAGGTTTATCGGCGTTATGGACATGGGCAATCCGGGAAGGTTACGCCGAGCGGCATGTTGTGCGCCTGGTCGAGAAGCCGCGGCCGCAACAGGTTGTAGTTATGCCTTTCACGGAAACGGAAGTCAAAGCCATGCTCGCATCGACCAAGCAGCACAAAGACCGGGACCGGGCTGTGCTTCTCGTTCTCATGGATACCGGCTTGCGCGCGTCGGAATTGTGCGGGCTCGAGCGGAAGGATATCGACTTGAGCAACCGCCGGCTCAAGGTGCTTGGCAAGGGAAATAAGCAACGGCTTTTACCATTCTCGCCGCGCACAGCATCGGCTCTTTTCCGCCACCTGGTCGGCAGCGAAGGGAAACCCTTTCCCTTCAATCGCAATAGTCTGGCTCACCTGGTGCAGCGTATTGGGCAACGGGCCGGCATTCAGGCCAACCCGCACCGTTTCCGGCACACGTTTGCGATCATGTATCTACGCAACGGGGGAGATCCGTACACTCTCCAGGAAATTCTCGGGCATTCATCAATGGAGATGGTCAGGCGTTATATCGCCCTGGCACAAGTGGATATCGACGCAGCCCACCGGCGAGCCTCACCCGTTGAAGGATGGGCGCTTTGATACTGAAACCGTAAAAGTGAATCGATGACAGGAGAACTGGGAAGCCGGCACTCTTCTAAAATTCCTTCAATGTGAAATTAGGGAATGGTATATAATATTCAAACGAACTGCCCCGCTCATGGTGGTACATGACGGGGCGAGGTCAAGCCGATTGCGGCGGCCTGGCAACGTGATTATACACGCTTCCAGGTGGATAGTAAAAATGGAGCGTGACAGATGAAAAATAATGAAATCTTTGTGCTAGAGGAAATAAAAAAGGCACAGCGTCACTATCCAATATTGCCAGCGGACGGAACGGAACCGCTCACCGCAAGAATTGAAGAAATCCTTGTACCCGGCATTGGTAAGGGAAGCTATCAGAGGGTTTATGCGAGCAACGACAAAGAGCTCTTGCTGCCTGAATTTGATGTGCCTTATAAGGTATCTGAAGCGGATGCCCTTACGATGGATGTTCTTTCAGAGTATTCGCCTCACCTGGATCTTGGAAGGACTATGCCAACTCTAGGGAGTGTGCAATACGAGTTGATAGATGATAAGTTTGGTTATTTATGCAAGATTTTACTTCGTGAGAAAGACGAACATACCGAAGTGCAAATCGGCAACTGGAGAAAATCTTATACTTGGAAAAATGCTGACGAAGAGAGCCGCAAAGCGTTTGGCTTCGACGAAGAATGGGGATACTACTCTGGGATCGTAATAAAATATTGCAACTGCTTACAACAAAATGCAGAAAAGACGCAATCTACAACCACTGGCGGTGCATTGCAAGGAACGCCGGCTGCCGGCAAGCCTGGAAGACCTTCGTACTCAGAAGATGTATGGGCGCACGATCAAATTTTCATTCATAGCTGCCCCAAAAAAGAAGTTTATAAAGAGTGGATAAAAAAGATTAAAGAAAACCCCAAACGCGTGAACCTGGACGACCCCGGTCGGCAATTCAAACGAATTGTCAAACCCGAGTGGGGGAATAAATCGGGACAAAATATTTAGCCACTTTTTAGCCCCAAAGTTTTCTGATAACCTGTCATTGTTACAATGACAGGTTATTTTTATCATTTTGGAGGCTAAGATGCTTATGCGTTTGACAATAAACCTTAGCGAAGCTGAGCAAAAAGCACTTGAAAAAGTCGCAGCGTCTGAATTGAGGGACAAGAGGGATCAAGCGCGCCTTATTTTACGCGAAGGGCTGGCCCAGCGTGGACAGTTAGTCGAACCAATTGCCAGCCAATCGCCTCGGATGAATAAGTGCGCTCTTGAGAAAGTCCAAGATGGTGAAGCGCAATAGGGCTTTTTTACTCTTTTATGCACCCCATGATATGCAAAAATTGATTGTCTGACAATGTGTGTAAATCCTCGAAACCACGCTATAAATACGGTGAGTATATATTGGTTTTTTTATTAAGGTGAACGATGGCTAATCCAAGTAATCTGAAAGCTACGCTTTTTGATCTCGCCGATCGGGACCGGGCAGCCATTGCCCGGATCCGTGAACGCTTGGAGCTGAAGTCAAACGCATTGGCCGTGCGCCTGGCTATCCGCGATCTGGCCCGCCGGCTGGACACTTGTCGGCCGCAAGAGAGCTCGCCAGCCGTTTCCAATCCTTCGGTCTCGGAAGGGCAGCCAAAATCTGAAGCCGCACCCATTGGGCCGGCCCAACAGCCGGAAAGTAATCAAGATGCCCAACCTTGATGGCTATATCCTGGCATTATTGAAAGAGCACATTGGGGCAGACTGGGCAATTTCCGCCGCGGGTCTCGCTTCGAAGGCCTCCGCCTTTCTGGGTGTCGCTGTGGATAGCCGGCAGGTCAGGCAGGTTATCCACGATCTGAGAGCATCTGGGCAACCCATCTGCAGCGGGCCGGCTGGCTTTTACTGGCCGGAAGCCCTGCAGGATGTTTTGAGTACGGCCGATCTTGAATTTAGAAGCGAAGCCCGTTCGATGTTGCAGACCGCTCGCAAACTTCGCGATGCCGGCCGCGCGCTCTTTGGCGGGCAAGGGAGGCTTTTACCATGACCGCCGTTTATGCTCCGGCTGCACCGGAAGCGCCACCCGTTGAGGATCCGGTCGGCACGTTGCAAATTCCTTATGACGCCGAATCTGAACAGGGAATTATCGGAGCAGTCTTATATGATCCTACTGCTTTCAAGCGCGTCGCCCTGGACTTCAACGACTTCTTCATATTCCGCAATAAATGGATCTGGGAGGCTATCGCGGCCCTGGACGCTCGCGGGGACGCCGTCGACTGTATAACCGTTGCAGACGAGTTGCAGAAATCCGGGAAACTCACCGACGTTGGTGGCGATGCATACTTGACGTCTCTCTTGGGCGCCTGTTCCACTTCCTTGCATGCCGAAACCTACGCACGGAACATCAAAGACCGGGCGATGCGCCGGCGAATGTTGCAAGACGCCAATGGCCAGGCCCGCCGCGCGTACGATCTGAAAACCCAGTTGCCGGAAAGCGCAACCCAGCCAGCACAAAAAACCCGCTGGAATATCGGCGAGCTTTTGAATACTGACTTCCCAGACCCTACCGGACCCGTCCCTGGAATTATCCCAATTGGTCTAACTCTCTTAGGTGGGCGTCCAAAGCGGGGCAAATCCTGGATGATGCTTCAATGCGCCTATGCTCTTTCGATAGGTGGGAAATTCCTCGATCACGATCTAAATATTATCCCTGTTTTGTATTATGCGCTCGAAGATACCCCACGCCGGCTGAAAGATCGGCTGACGAAATTCAACCCTGAGCCATCTGCCTTGATTGAATTTGACCGGGAACTAAAGCCCTTGCATTTGGGAGGCGTGGATCAGGTAGACCGGGCCGCAGACGATCACGCCCTGATTGTAATTGACACCCTGGCCAGGGCCATGCCTGGTAAAGATTTTACAAAAGATGGAGCGATCTTTGCTGATATGATTGGCCGTCTCCAGACGATTGCCTTGACAAAAAATATCTCAATCGTGATTATTCTGCATACCAGGAAGCCGAACGGTGTTGAGCACGACCCGGTTGATGATATTCTGGGCAGTACGCAGGGAATGACCGCAGCGCCTGATTGCGTGCTTGCCCTTTATCGGGAACAGGGAAAGCCGGCGGCGAGGTTACAGGGCCGTGGGCGTGACTTCGATGATATAGACTTGACCATCGAATTTGACCCACTCACGTGCGCCTGGCAGCTCGTAGGCACGACCAGCGATGTACGCCTGTCTGAAGATGAAGCTGAAATACTGAACGCCCTGCAAGAATTGGGAAAAGCGAAAGTTTCTACCATTGCAAAGGCCATTGGGAAGGATCGCGGCAATATGTCAAAACGCTGTGCAAGCCTGTGGACTAAGGGAATGATTAGAAAGGAAGATATTGAAGGTGTTACCTTCTATTACCTACCAACACAAGATACACACACTACACAAGGTACACAGGGTACACAAGCTGTGTAGCTGTGTACCCTGTGTACCTGTGTTTGGGTGGGCTGGACGCTCAAATTTCTTAGAAATGGGCGATTGATAAACAAAATCCGCATTCTGTTTGGAAAAAATGGTGAATTATGGACAACCAGAAAGAAATCGAACGGCTTGTAGGTGAAGAGGTCAAACGCATTTTAGCGTTATTCAATGGGATCAGCACCACTGATGACTTCGCTCAAGCAGCCAGCCAACTCCTTGAATTTGGCATGACTATGAGCCGTGCACAAAAAAACATAAATACTATGATGGAGCGGGTTCAGAAAATTGCCCGCAATGTGGAAAGTATGACACAGCCCAAGAGCAAGGTAATGTGAACGCCAAAGAATTGAAGCCCGAAAATCAGCCGATCCCCCTGCATCGCTTGCCGGTCTACTCACCATCCTTCGGCGAGCCGGCAGGGAATAGGGCCTCGTCCGCAAGCCGCCTCGCTCCTGGCACGCGGGCGAGGAGCAGGACCCCCACCTGCTGCCGACTTCCTATAGCAGCAGGTGGGGCACAAGTTTTTTTTTGGAATGGCATGAAATGGAACAAAAAAACATCACTCCGCGGCAGCAAAAACTTATAGCAGCACTTCTTACCGAGTGCAGCCAGATGCAGGCATGCAAAGCGGCAGATGTTTCATGCAGTACGTTTTATCGCTGGATGCGTGAGGATCCTGCCTTCCTGGAAGCCTTGGTAAACGCTCAAAAAGAAACCGGGGCAATCGTTGCAGCGGTTATTCACCAGCTGGCCATCATTGCACCTAAGGCAATTGATACCCTCGACGAAGCCTTGACCGATCCGGGAACAAGAACAAGCGAGAAAGTTCAGGCGGCAAATGTTGCCCTTACCAGGTTGACCAAATTGCGTGAAAACGTTGAATTCGACGAGCGCCTGACCGCACTCGAAAAGGAATTGAAACCATGACGATCAAAACACGAATAACTAAGCTGGAAAAACTCACCCGCCCGCGAGGTACACGGCATTATTTTGTGTACTACGACGGGCAGTCAACCCAAGCCCTTGAGGACTTCAAAGCACGGTACCCTAAAGGTATCGTTTTCCGTGTCTGCTATGACACCCGGGCGCCCATTCAAAACCAAGCGGCTCTATCGTAGTCGATACCATGACCATAAAAAGCAGAATTACAAAACTTGAAAAGACCACGTTAGCGACTGTCGAGAAGAACGCCCGCGCAGCCGACGCGTGGCTATGGGCGCAGTTTTCTGATATCGAACTGGAGGGAATTATCCTGGGTGATCCGGATGTTATGGCGAAATTTGAAAACCTGAACGGACATGCGATCACAAATAAAGCTACTTCCTTTTTTACGCAGGCAGAAATTGCAGAAATGGAAGAATTGGCAGCCGAGACCTGCAGGCGACGCCTGGAACTATGCAGGGATCTTACCAAGGAACTAGCGTGCTGGCCACGGCCGGTAATGCAAATACTCAATCCATTTTTCAAGGAGACCATATGAAAAAGGCTAGGAACACACAAGAAGAATTCGACAAAGCTATTTGGAAGATCCAGGAAGCCAAAACCGACCTTACCAAAAACCTGGCCAAGATCGAAGCTCGAAAAAGCTTCCTGGCCAATGAACAGGCCGGCCTGGCCTATCCTGTAGAGCGGGGAGACAAACAGGCTCAGACGAGGGCCAAGGCGATCAATGATGAGCTGGCCCAACTGGACCAAGACAAGGAGACAAACTTACAATCGATGGCCTCGCTTGATGAGCAGATTGCCCAATTACAGGCCGAAGCACGATCGATTGCCCTTCAGGATGCAGAGCACAAACGGGACCATGCGGCACTTGCTTACGTCCAGAATATGATTGACACCCTCGAGGCGAAAATCAAGATAGTAAAGCTCGAAAAGGATTTTCGTGATTTACGCTCAGCCGCGCGCGCCTGCGATGCGCAAGTTATTTCTTTAGGTGGCATGCATCGTTCGTATGATCGCCCGATTTTAACCTGATGTCGCGAACTCTCCGCGTCCTGCAGGAAATGAGAGCCGAACTTGAAAGCAGCCTGAAATAGCCATCCTCCGCTCCTACTTTGGAACAGGGAGGGCCGCCCGGCATAGCGGTCCTTCCCCAAGGTGGACTTCAATCTCGGAAAACTGCAACCAATTAGAAACAAATTTTGTTCAATAAGCAACAGGAATAAAGCCATGACAATCAAAGGACGATTGATCAAACTCGAAAAGGCCGCCAGTACTCGCGCGCCAGAAATGAACTGGAAGCGGTTTATCCAATGCGATAGCCTCGACGAACTCCCGGCCGATCTGCGGCGAAAATGGGCTGAGACAATGGAGCATCGCCAGCGAAGCATGTCATCCCTGGCCGGCGCCTTGGAATCTATTTCTGGGCAGAGTTGTACCGCTGATGAGGCCGCTGGATATCTGGCTCGAATTACGAATAAATCAGAAGAGGTGTGAAATGGCCGACGAACAGAAGACCCTCGAAATCCTGCTTCAATATGGCGTAGATCAATCTGCGTTGCAGAACGCCAATACGCAGATCAATACAACTACGTCATCCCTTGCCAACCAGGAGCAGCAACTGCGCCGCAACCGGATGGAACTACGCGAGCTCTCGCAGGTCTTCACTATGATTGGCTTGGCGGGCGCAGCCATCTATGTGCCGGCAATCGCAGCTTCGCAGGAATATATCAAGTCTGCCGGGCAATCCGAGGCGGCATCAAAAAATTGGCTGGCGGCTACCGATAGTATCAAGCAAAGCACGATTGATATTGGGCGGGTGGTCACGGAGGGATTGCTTCCGGGATATACCCAGGTTGCGGGGCTAGTAGAGAAGTTTTCCGAATTCGCCAAACAAAACCCTGGACTTATCAATGCCGCTGTGACCATTGGCGGCGTTCTGGTTGCAATCGGCGCGGGTGGAAAGATAGCCGTAGACGTTGGACGGGCTATCACAGATATTCAATTGCTGGTAAATGGTGGAATGTTGGCCGCCGCGAAGATACAAGCCGACGCAGCGGCGACCATGTTGACCGCGGCAAATATACAAGCAGGTGTCGCGCCGGAAGAAACTGGTGGCGCTGTGGCCGGCGAGGGCGGTGGGATTGGACTTATGACTGTGCTCGGCCCCATTGTTGCGGCTGTAAGTGGAATCCTTTTAGGAAATACGGTCTACAATGCAATAAAACAAACCAATGCACCAGACGCCTTCACGACAGAAAAACAAATGTTTACTATGGGAATTGCAGATATGGTTGGGGTAATTTCCGGAAGCATTTGGGCCATCAGAAATCATACTAATGTTTTAGATGAAATGAAAGCCGCTACCACTCGTGTCACAATTGGGTTGGGAGGATTGTTGGGAGTGGTGAATACGCCTAAATCAACCCCCACCGGCGGAATTGGTGAATTAGGCGGCATGTCGCAGGCGGATTACAACACCGGGTTGACCGAATTCACCGCGCACGAACAGACAATGGCGAACATCCAAAAGACCTACGACGACTCCATGACGACGGAGAATACCAGCTATTACCAATCCATCTATCAGGCAGATGCCACGTTCGAGGCGCAGCAGATAAAAGAGCAAATCGCACATAACCAGGAGGACGAACAGGCATTACAAAACTATCAGGATAACGTCAGCAGAGAGACGCGCGATTTTTATGAACAACAAGCGCAAGCGCAGCAGGATTATGAAGACAATGTAGCCAGGGAGACGCGCGACTTCAATGAGCAACAGGCGCAAGCTTTGGCCAGTTTCCAACAGCAGCAATCGGATGCCATTGCCAATTTCCAGGATTCGGAGTTCCAGGCGCAGCAGACCTACCAAAATCAAATGGCAGATCTGGAGCAATCGCACCAAGACAAGCTACGCGACCTGACACAATCTCATGATTGGCTGGGCATGGCAAACGAGAATCGGGATTACGCCGAACAAAAGGCCAAGGATCAGCGCGATTATGACCAAGCCGATGCGCAGCGGCGCGAACAATTGGCAAAGACATTAGCCGACAACCAGCGCAATTACGACGAACAATCGGCGCAACGTCTAGCCTCCTTTCGGCAGCAGCAGGCCGATGAGTTGGAAAACTATAACAAATCCACACAGCGCCGTGAGGAAGCCTTTGTCCAACAGCAGGCCGATGAGCTGGATAACTACAACAAATCCAAACAGCAGCGCGACGACGCCTTTATCCAGCAGCAGAAGGATGAGGCCGACCAACATCAGACCGAGTTGAATACCATCGACCAGAACCACAGAGACAAGATCGCCCAACTCAAGCAAAACTTGGCCGACCAGGATGCCGTGGAACAAGCCGCCTGGTTGCAGCAATACGACACCTTGATTGGAGTGGTCACAACTGCAGAGGCGGCAACCGTCGCGCTCTATAACGCATTTTTGCAAAGCATGGGGGTAAATACTACCAACGCCGAAAGTACATCCACCACCCACGACGCTGGAGGTTATTTCATGCCGGGCGCAACCCGCAACGCTACCGGCAAAGCCGAATGGGTGGCGGCTCCCGATACGGTACGTTATGCCGAGCAGATCGTCGGCGGCAGGTTGACACAGCAGAACCTGATCGCCGCCATGATTAGCGGCAGGAATGGCGGGCCCAACTCTACAACCTACAATAGCCCTAAAACATTCAACATGAGCGGCATGACCGCGCAAGACCGGCTGCTCGTGCGTGGCATGATGGAACAGGTTGTCAACGATAAATTTAGAGCAGAGTTTGGTAATTGATAGCCGGCCAGGTTCCAGCCCGCCTTCAGCCCGTAGGAAAGGCAGGGTGATGTTATTTTTACACCCTCTGTGATATTCGACCCGCAAAAAGGTGCCAATTTATTTGATAACCCCGTCCAGGTTGACGGTCTGCAGCGGCTGGCCCAAGGGGTGATTATTCAGGCGGCCAGAGATGCAAGGAGCGGCGACAGGGATGCGGCGTTTTGGTTGATCGATCTTGAGACAGCCGATACTTGGTTGGTTTTGGCCGGCCTTGACCGGCGGGCGGTCCTGAGGTGGGTATTGTCGGGTTGCAAACGAGGATCAAGGAAAAGTAAAACATGATAACCAAGGATGCTTGTGCGTTGACTTTGTGCCCAGCAAGTTGTATTATGGATAAGCAGGAATTTAGCCTTTCTTTGACCAAGGTGGTTATAGCAAATCAGGAGGTGGGATGAACACCCAAGAGCACATTCAGGGCGAAGTAGCGCCGGGCGCGGGAGATTACCTTACTCAAGGAATTGCAGCAGTCAAGGCCGGCAAGGTTGAGGAAGCGCGCAAATTATTGGATACTGCTATCCGGGCCGCCCCTAACGATGAGCGCACATGGGGATGGTTTTATAACGTGTGTGTCAACGACCAAGAACGAAAACGCTGCCTCACGGAAGTTGTCAGGATCAATCCAAACAACGAAATAGCCAAGAAGAAGTTAGGGGAGTTGGCTGCTCAAGAATTGGGTTTGAATTTCCAACCAGCCATTGTGCAACCGCCGGCGTCGGTTATTCCCAAAAAGAAAAAATGGTATTTAACCACCGAGATAAAGATAATTACCTTTTTGTTTTGCACGCCACTTTGGACTTTGATTGTTATTGAAGATCCGGACTCGAGCACGGCGGTCAAGATTGTGGCAATTGTTCTTTTCCTGGTTTACGTGCTTTTTGCGTGCCAGTTGGTTACCGGGCAGAGAATATTGTTTTGAGATTGGGGAGATGAAAAGTGAATGATAACGATAGGCGCATTCAGCTCGATTTGTAAACAAAACGCCTATTCTATCGCCATATGTGTCACCTCGATTAGCGATTAGTATTTGACTTTTGCCCTGGAAAGTGTGTATACTGTAACTGTCTAGGACGTGTAAGGCGTTTTTGTTTGCCCATAGAGTGCTGCTGTTTTGCGGTAACGCCTATCGTCCTAGACAAACGATGACAAAACGCAAGGCGGCAGCACTTTATTATTCTGAAAGGATGGAAGGAAATGAATGAAGAACAAGACTCCCAGAAACTTATTATAGGCGTTTATCTTGACGACCAGGAGTTAGAAAGGCTAAAAATATTCTTGAGCTCCATTGATTGCTACCTTTTTGATGTTCTTCCCGAGAAATTGCGCATTTTATATGATTTTGCACAGAGACTGAAAGAACTAGAATATATCAGTCACGGCTGGACGCAAGATGGTTATGTTTCCTTTCTTAATGAATGCTCGCAAGCTAAGGAAACCACCGGCATACCTTTTTCACTAACAGAGGACTATGGGGGCCTTTGTTGTGAGGCTTATGGTGATGCTGAGGCAACAGCAATAGAAAAAGGGAAAGAACTGTATGGCCAGTGGGAAAGGCAGGCCTGACATGTCAATCGCCCTGCTCCCCGCTCCGCGCCCACACCAGGCCACAATGGCCCATACGCTCATCATCGCCCAAGCCATTCGAGATTGGGAAATCCGGGAATACAACAAGGCGCATCCGGTCACCCGTGCCGTGTATGCCAGCGAAACAATCACCACCACAACCCGCACTGTGATCGCAGTCGAGACAACTAACCTGGCATCGAAGGCCATAAACGTTCGCACGGATCCAGGGGATATTATTGACGGAGATTGTAGAGAAATATAACCACAAAAGAATGATCCGCCGCCCTAATCAGGCGGCGGTTTGTTGTCAGACCTGCCCGCATATACTTTGCAGCATGCTTTTCAATGTGGGGCTTATGGATCATCTTCGCGGTTTCCTGGAAGGCGGTAATCGGATTATAGAGGCTGTTCCTGGCCCGTAGCGCCTTACATTACAATTGCCGCCCTTGATGATCTACATATCATCGTATATACTCAGCTTGGTCGCCCTCTGTTTATTTTGAAGAATTCTAATACACCTGTAACAGCCACGTGGTTATGCACATGGTTCGTTTCTAATGCAGGCACGTGGTTGTGGGCTTTTTATTAGCCCTGTGTCTACGCTGGAATTGGCAGACAGGCATGGTTGAGGGCCATGTGCCGCAAGGCGTGGGGGTTCAAGTCCCCCCCAGCGCACTGGAAATTAATCAGGTGACAGTCACTTTGGAAGTGGCTGTCACCTTTTTCGACCTTTTGTGAAAAGTATTGCGTTAATGATTTAGTTAGCATATAATCCGGCGCAACTTATATCCATCTCCAACATGGTTGGAGAAAAACGCCAAAAGGATTTTTGAAAAAGGAGAGAAGAGATGAAAGGAATGCGAGTATTAAGTTTTGTCCTGTTTGCCATGCTCGTCCTGGCTGCCTGTGGACCAGCAGCAACAACGGCGGCTCCTGCCCCGGCAACGCAGGCACCGGCGACAGCCGCACCGGTCCAGCCGACTGCCACCATGGTGCCGACCGCAACACCGGTTCCCCCGCAACCCCGGTTGCCCAGATCGATCCCAGCCTCCTTTCACAGAAGGGACACCTGTTGATCTGCACCGATTTCCCATACCCGCCCCAGGAATTCTTCGATGAGAATGGCAATCCGCAGGGCCTGGATATCGATATCGGCAATGAAATTGCCAACCGCCTGGGCCTGAAAGTCCAATATGTCAACAGTGTATTCGACACCATCATTGCGGCTGTTACCAGCGGGAAATGCGATATCATCATTTCCGCCCAGAATATTACCACTGACCGCTCCAAGCAGATCAGCCAGATCCCTTACTTCGAAGCCGGACAATCCATGGTGGCTGCCAAGGGCAACCCACAGAATATCAATACTACCATGGACCTGTGCGGTAAGTCGGCCGCAGCCGAAAGCGGCACGACCGAAGCCGATTACCTGCAAGGGACCGGCGATTATGCTGGTAAAGGCCTGACCCAGGCCTGCACGGCGGCCGGGAAACCAGCCATCAATGTCGTCGTGACCCAGAAGGATACCGATGCCCTCCAGCAGCTCCAGTCCGGCAAAGTGGCGGTCTATTTTGCCGACTCGCCCGTGGCCGCCTATTACACCGTCCAGCACCCCGATCAGTTCCAGGTGGTTGGACAGGTTCTTGAGCCGATCGCCGAAGGCATTGGTGTTCCCTGCGGCCAGTCAGATTGCACCAACGCTCCGCTATCTCCGGTTGGAGCAGGCCGTCAAGGCCGCTCTGGAGAGCATGATGGCGGATGGCACCTACTTGAAGATCCTTACCAAGTGGAATCTCGCAAGTAGCGCGGTCCAGTAAAACATCCGATTCTACATGGGGTGTTTTGGAAGGAAAAGTTCCAAAACACCCTTTTCGTGTTATACTAATCTTCCCGGTAACTTTTCAGCAAGTAGGAAAGCTGGGTGTATGAGGCTTGCTCCCATACACGATCCAGTTTATTGCGATGATACATAAAGCTTCAGTCGAGGAGGTTAGTATGTATCATTTTGATTGGCCGGTCTTCTGGCATTATTTATGGCCTGTTACTGCACTGGCTGATCCGCTCATCCGCGGCGGGTTGATTTCCACCATCCTGGTCAGCGTCATTGCCCAGGTCATGGGCGTCATTCTTGGCTTGTTTGCTGCGCTTGGCAAGATGTCGAAATTGCCGCCGTTGCGCTGGCTGGCGGATGCCTACATCTGGTATTTCCGTGGAACGCCCTTGCTGGTCCAGATGGTCTTGTTGTATTATGGGCTGGGTGTTACCCATATCTATGATTTTCCCAATATTCACATCGGGGTTATTGTGATCGCTGGCGCGATCCAGGCCGGTACCCTTGCCCTGGGGATTAATGAAGGCGCCTACATGGCGGAAATCGTCCGGGCAGGGATTGAAGCGGTGGATGCCGGCCAGATGGAAGCCGCCAAGTCGCTCGGCATGACCTATGGGATGGCCATGCGGCGCATCGTCCTGCCGCAGGCTGCCAAGGTCATCATCCCTCCACTGGGGAATGAATTCAATAACATGATGAAGACCACCACGCTGATGGAAGTCATCTCGGCCGGCGAATTGTTCTTCGGGTTCAACCAGATCAATGCCCGGCTCTTCAAGCCTTTCGAACTGTTCATTGCTCTTTCCATGTATTACCTGGCGCTGACCACGGTCTGGACGTTGATCCAGGCCCGGATCGAAGCCGGCCTGGGCGAACGCAAAGGGAATGTCAAAACCCCGGGCATGTTCGAACGCCTGGTCGGGACGAAATTTGGAGCTCACTAATGGCCGAAATAATCAGTTCACCTGCTGCGCCGATGGATACCTCCATTGTTGTCAAAGCCGAGAAGGTTAATAAATATTTTGGATCCTTGCACGTTCTTAAGGATATCGATCTCGAAGTGCGCAAGAACGAAGTGGTGGTCATCATCGGCCCTTCCGGGTCCGGAAAGAGCACCCTTCTGCGCTGCATCAACCATCTCGAAAAGATCAACAGCGGACATATCTTTGTCAATGGCCGGATGATCGGTTATTACGAAAAGAATGGCAAGCTGGTCGAAGAATCGGAAAAGAACATCGCCAAACAGCGGGCTGAGATCGGCATGGTTTTCCAGCGTTTCAACCTTTTCCCCCACCTGACCGCCCTGGAAAATATTATCGAAGCCCCGCTTAACGTTCGAAAAACCCCCCGCGAACAGGCCGAGGAAGATGGCGATGCGGTTGCTGGCAAGGGTCGGGTTGGCCGAGAAGCGTGACCAGTACCCGAACCAGCTATCGGGCGGCCAGCAGCAGAGAATTGCCATTGCCCGGGCCCTGGCGATGAAACCCAGCCTGATGCTGTTCGACGAGCCCACCTCTGCCCTCGACCCGGAAATGATCGGCGAAGTGTTGAGTGTGATGGAAGAACTGGCCAAGGAAATCACCATGATCGTGGTTTCCCATGAAATGGGATTTGCCAAGGCTGCCGCCGACCGGATCCTTTTTGTCGACGAAGGGGTGATCATTGAAGATACCACGCCGGATGAGCTGTTCACCAATCCTCGCGAAGAGCGTACCAAGTTATTCCTCAGCAAAATCTTGAATTAGCTCCCCGTTTTTTTGTAATACTTTTGTTTATTCTTGTTCTCGGGATAGCGGCGATGGCCGCTATTTCGTTTATAATCGTTTCAACTTATTGATAAAAATGAGATAAAAATTCGGAGGAACATCCTATGAAACTGGTAACTATTCCACAAATGCATCTGATCGAGCAGGAAGCGGATGGCAGCGGCCTTACCTACGAAAAAATGATGGAAAATGCCGGATACAATCTATCCCGGGAAGTATTGCGACTGGCCTATGCCCAGGATGATGAAGAGGAAATTCAGGTTCTTGGTCTGGTCGGTCCTGGCAATAACGGCGGCGATACCCTCGTCGCACTGGCGCGCCTGGCCGAGAAAGGCTGGACGGCGCGTGCGTATCTTATTCATCGGAAGGTGGCTGGGGATGTCCTGATCAAGCGGTTGGAGGAAGCCGATGGAGAATTCTACCAGGCCGAGAAGGATGAAAATTTCCATCAGTTGCAGGCTTTTCTTGAAAGCGCGGATGTTGTGCTGGATGGCGTGCTTGGTACAGGCTTCAAGCTGCCTCTTAAAGGATGAAATTGGGTCAGTCCTCGCGGCCGTTCAGGGAATTGTCGCCGGGATGGAATGGCCGCCCTATATCATTGCTGTCGATTGCCCGTCCGGAGTGGATTGTGATAGCGGCCAGGCTGCCCCGCAAACGATCCCTGCCGATGCGACCGTCACGATGGCGGCGGTCAAGCAGGGCTTATTGAAATTGCCCGCTTATGACCTGATCGGGGAATTGCGTGTAGTTGAGATCGGCCGGTTGGACGATCTGAAATCCTGGCAGGCGATTAAGAACGAAGTGGCGGACGAAGAATTGGCCTTGTCGCTCCTGCCGCTCCGCCCGACGGATGCGCATAAGGGCACTTTTGGCACGGCGCTGATTGCAGCCGGGTCGATTAATTACACCGGCGCGGCCTTGCTGGCCGGCAAGGCCGCCTACCGTATCGGCGCCGGTCTGGTGACCCTGGCTGTCCCGGCTTCATTGCACGGGGCGCTGGCAGGCCAGTTTCCCGAAGCAACCTGGGTGCTCCTGCCGCATGAGATGGGCGTGATTGCCTCCGGCGCGGCGGATGTGTTGAAGAAAAACCTGGAACGTGCAACTGCGCTCCTGGTTGGTCCTGGCCTTGGATTGGAAGACACCACCAAGGACTTTATTGCGAATTTGCTCAATGGAGCGGCGGAAAAGCCCGTTCATGGACGGATGGGCTTTGTCCAAGGCGGCCGGGGAAAAGCCGGACACGAAGCCGGTTTCCCTGCCGCCGATGGTTTTCGATGCGGATGGGCTGAAACTGCTGGCGAAGCTGCCTGACTGGCCGAAATTGCTCCCCGCACCGGCCATTCTGACGCCTCACCCGGGTGAAATGTCTGTATTGACCGGTCTGGCGACCGACGAAATCCAGAAAGACCGCCTGATCGTTGCACGCAAATTTGCCCAGGAATGGGGACACGTGGTTGTCCTGAAAGGTGCGTTTACTGTTATTGCAGCACCGGATGGACGTACGACCACCATCCCGGTGGCGACACCCGCCCTGGCACGTGCCGGTACCGGAGATGTGCTGGCCGGCCTGATCACCGGCCTGCGCGCCCAGGGCGTGGATGCCTATGACGCGGCGCGTGCCGGAGCCTGGATCCATGCCCAGGCAGGTTTGACTGCGGCCGAGTTCCAGGGGAGTATGGCTGCGGTAATGGCAGGAGATGTGCTGGAAGCCATCCCGGATGTGATTGCCGATCAAGTCTGAGAAGTCGAAAGTCCTGATAGTTTGGTAAGTCCGGCAGGTCCAAGTTATTCATCCACCGATTGTCTTTGCTTTTTGACAGCTCCCCTCTTTTTCTTGGACTCCACCCGTTTAACACGCGCCGCCAAGCTGGGTTGTGTCGCATGCCGGACTCTGGGCTGGCGCGCGGCTTTTTCAAGTAAATCTGTCAGCCGCAGGAGCGCATCCGCCCGGTTCTGTTCCTGGGTGCGATACCGCTTCGCCTCGATGACCAGCACTCCATCCTGCGTCATGCGGGTACCGGCCAGTCTAACCAGCCGCTCTTTCACTTCTGCAGTCAGGGAAGGGGAGTTGCGCACGTCGAAGCGCAGTTGGGCGGCCGTCGCCACCTTGTTAACGTTCTGCCCGCCCGGGCCGGAGGAACGGACGAAAGAGAAGGTCAACTCGCTTTCGGGAATGGTAATGGTGGGGGGCAAAGTAATTTGCATGGTGGGATAAGTCTGACAGGTCTGACAAGTCTAGCACGTCGGACAAGTCTAACAGGTCCGACAAGTCTGGCAAGTCTAACAAGTCAAATAGTCTGATAGTCTAATTAAGAAAGCAGTCGACCTGTTGAATCTTTGTAACTTGATGACCTGTAAGACCTGTAAGACCTGTAGGACTTATAGACTTATTGACTTGCCTAAAACATCATCGCATTGATTTTGTCTAACGTCTGGCGGGCCGGACGCAGGTCTGACTCGGTGAGACGGTTGAGGGGTTTGTCCACCAGGTTGTACATATCGGTCAGGGCCGGACGGCCGGTTTCGATGTAGATCAGCCCGGTTACCAGCCAATCGTCGCGCTGGGCCTCTTCCAGCATCTGCAAGGCGCGCCAGCGGCTGGTGGGGTCATAATCGTGTTCCAGTTTCTTGAGTTTGACCGCGGAACCATCATGCATGGTCACTTCACGCACGGTACCTTCCTCGAACTCCTCCTGCAGGATGATCTCGGAGAGTTTGGGCACGTAAGAAATCTCGTGCAGCGGGGCTTCGTGATCTTTGCTCCAGGTGTAGGAGTGGAAGGCATTGTCTTCGTTGTTGAAGGTCACACATGGGCTGATGATGTCCAGCACGGCGATGCCGTGATGGCTCAAGGCAGCTTTGATCAGTTCCTTCACCTGTTTTGAATCCCCGGCGAAGGAGCGCGCCACGAAGGTGGCGTTGGAAGCCAGGGCTTCCATGCAGATATCCACCGGCATGTACTGGTTGGTGCCCTGGTGCTTCAGGTTCAGGCCCACTTCGGCGGTGGCCGAGAACTGGCCCTTGGTCAGGCCGTACACGCCGTTGTTCTCGACGATGTAAACCATCGGAACATTGCGGCGCACGGTATGTTTGAAGCCGCCCATGCCGATGGAGGCAGTATCGCCATCGCCGGAGACGCCAATGGCTTTGACGGATGTATCGGCAAAAATGGCGCCGGTGGCCAGTGAGGCCATGCGTCCATGCAGGCCGTTGAAGCCAAAGGAACGGTTCAGGAAGTAAGTGGGGCTTTTCGACGAGCAGCCGATGCCGCTGAACTTCATCACGTTTTCAGGGACGATATCCAGTTCATAACAGGCAGTGATGATCTGGTTGGCGATCGAGTTGTGTCCGCAGCCCGGACAGAGCGTGGAAGGCAGGCCGCGGTATTCGTTTTTGGTCAGGCCGGCTTTGTTCACCTGGCCTACGGAAATGGTAGCGGGAGTGGTCATTGTTTTTCCTCCTGGGCAAGGATGGTTTCCTTGACCCATCTGGCAGTCAACGGCAGGCCGTCGCTGTGAGCAGCGGAACGGAGCTTGGGCGCCTGGTCGGGCATGGTAGCGGAAAGGATCTGGCGCATCTGGCCATCGCGGTTGGCTTCGACGATATAGATGCGTTCATGCTTTTTGATGAAATCAAGAACTTCCTGGTGCAAGGCAGGGCGCGCATGCGCAGGAAATCAGTTTTCAGACCCCCGGCCTGTTTCAGCAGGACACGCGCTTCCCGCACGGCCGCTTCGCTGGAGCCATAGGTGATCAAGCCCACTTTCGCCCCGGGCGTCTTTTCGATGACCGGTTCTGGCACCAGTGTACGGGCAGTATCGTATTTGCGCTTCAGGCGGAGCATGTTGGCTTCCCAGTTGCCGGCCTCTTCGCTGTAATTTGCGTTTTCATCATGACCGGTGCCGCGTGTGAAATAGGCCGCAGTATGGTGCCGGTTCCCGGCCACAGTGCGATAGGGGATGCCGTCGCCATCCACATCCTTGTAACGTCCCCAGACGCCGTTGAGTTTTTCCAGGTCGTCTTCCCACAGGATCTTGCCTCGATCCATGGGCACATCCGGATATTCGAAAGGTTTGGTCATCCACTGGTTCATGCCCAGGTCGAGGTCCGAAAGCACAAAGACGGGCGTTTGCAAACGCTCGGCCAGATCGAAGGCCTTCCAGCCAAACTCGAAACATTCCTGCACCGAGCCGGGCAGCAAGATGACGTGCTGCTTGTCGCCGTGGCCGAGGTAATAGATATCTGTCAGGTCACCCTGGGCAGTGCGGGTGGGCAGGCCGGTGGATGGCCCAATCCGCTGTACATCCCAGATCACCACCGGCACCTCGGCGAAATGTGCCAGTCCGGCATATTCCGACATCAGGCTGATGCCAGGGCCGGATGTGGAAGTCATCGATCTCAACCCGGCCCAGCCGGCTCCCACGGCCATGCCGATGGCGGCGATCTCATCTTCGGCCTGCAGCACGGCGTAGGTCTGCTTGCCTTCCGGCGTTTTGCGCAACTGCGGCAGGTAGACATTCAGTGACTCGGCCAGGCTGGAGGCCGGTGTGATCGGGTACCAGGCGGCGAACTGGACGCCGCCATAGATCGCGCCCAGCGCCCCGGCGGTATTGCCATCCGCCATGATCAAGCCATCGGTCCGGTCGATCTGCTCCACGTAATAAGGATCGCTCTTCTTGAGGTTCTGGGCGGCCCACTCCGCCCCGGCGCGGATCACGCCCAGGTTGGAGTTGATCGGCCCTTCCTTGCCTTTGAAATGGAAGTTGAGGGCCTGCTGGATGGCGTCCATGCTGATGCCGAGCATCTGCACCAGCACGCCCACGTAAACCATGTTGGCAATGTAATCTCGCAGGTTGGGCGAAACATCCGAGTTGCGTGCCAGGATCTTGGCGGGCATGGGGTAGATGGAAATATCGCTGCGGTCGATGGGAAATTTGATATCATCGGAGTAGAAGAAAGCCCCGCCGGGTGATACCGAGGCCAGGTCCTTGGCAAAGGAGGCCGGGTTCATGGCAACCACGATCTCCTGCTCGTCGCGCCGGGCGATATAGCCATCCTTGCTCAAGCGGATGGTGTACCAGGTGGGCAGTCCCTGGATATTGGAAGGGAACAGGTTCTTGCCGGAGACCGGGATGCCCATTTTGAAGAGTGCGCGTAAGAGGGTCACATTGGCCGTCTGCGAACCGGATCCATTGACCGTGGCGATGGTGATGGAAAAATCATTGATAATTTTCTTGACAACCATAATAATTACTCCTGTATATTTAGATGCTGAATTCGATAAAAAGAGGCGAAAATATAATAAATCAAACCCGGATGAGGGTCAAGAGGCAAAGAATTGAAAATCAGAAGTAAAAGGAAATTTATTTGCTTGACAATAGGTTAATGACCGCGGCAGCCATCAGGGCTGCGGCACGCGGCAAGACAACTTCGTCAAAGTCGAATTTTGGGTGGTGGTGACCGGCATCCAACCCTTTTTCCGGGTTTGCCGAGCCAATAAAGAAGAAACATCCGGGCACTTTTTCCAGCAGGAAGGCGAAATCTTCCGAGCCCATGGTAATGTAATTGGCGGAATCTATATCTGCATCCGGGAAGAGCTGCCGGGCGACGGCCTGGACACGTGCGGGCGATTTCCGGCTGGTTGACGGTTGCCGGGGTAAGGCGCTGCAAATCTATCTCTGCCTGACATCCCATTGCTCCTGCAACGCCGCGCACGGTCTCTTCGAAGCGTTGCAATACCCGGGTGCGGACTTCCGGTTCAAAGGTGCGGATCGTGCCGGTCAGTTCCACTGCTGGCGGAATGACATTGAAGGTCTCGCCGCCATGGATGGTGCACACACTGACGACGGCAGTTTGCAGGGGGGCCACATTACGGGCAACAATCCCTTGCAGGGCGCTGATGATTTGCGCGGCGGCCAGTACCGGGTCGATGGCAAGATGCGGGGCGGCGCCGTGCCCGCCTTTACCCACCACTTTGATCTTGAAGATTTCTGCCCCGGCCATGGCTGGGCCATTGGCAATGCCGAACCAACCGACCGGCTTCTCATTCCAGAGATGCAGGCCGAGCACCACATCCACTTTGGGGTTTTCGAGAACACCGCCTTCGATCATCTTTTCTGCGCCCCCCATGCCTTCCTCGGCTGGCTGGAACATGAATTTTACTGTCCCGGCCAGTTCATCGCGGTGGGCCTGGAGCATTTTGGCCACCGTCAGCAGGATGGCAGTGTGCCCGTCATGCCCGCAGGCGTGCATGACGCCGGGATTCTGGGATGCATACACTGCGCCGGTCTCTTCGAGGATTGGCAGGGCGTCCATGTCGGCGCGCACCAGGATGACCGGGCCGGGTTTTGCGCCTTCGAGCAGTGCAACCACACCTGTCCCGGCGATACCGGTATGGATTTCCAACCCGAGCGCAGTTGAGTTCCCTGGCGACAATCCCGGCCGTGCGGACTTCGTGGAAGCCAAGTTCGGGGTGGGCGTGGAAATCCCGGCGCAGGGATTGGGTGTATTCAAACAATGCTTGAGCTTCGGAAAGGAAGTCGGTCATGGAAGCCTCTCTTGTAAACTGGAAATGCGATGCCAGCTGATTACCGGAATTTGATCACGCGGAATTTTTCCTCGTAATATTCATTTTCTTCCGTGCTTTTTTCGGACTTGCGTGCCCGCATGCGTTGCTCGAATTCTTTTGGATCGCCAATCTGGGATTTGTGCTCTTTCAGCGCCCGGATTTTGATCTCCCAGGTATCGGTCACATCCAAGGTTACGGTCGGGTTGCCGGTCAGCGAGACCCAGACTTCGCGCGGTTTATGTGGTTGCAAGCCCTCGTCCTTGATGAGTTCCGGGAAGAAGAACGGGTTATCCGCAGCAGGGAAAACGGCATCCAGCACCACCTGGCCGGCGTAGCGGTGGTCGGGATGGTTGATGTAATAATCACCTGCGAAGAGATGGGTCGGGTCACAGGTGACCAGGATATCCGGTTTGATCTGGCGGATGGCGCGGACAACTTCCCGGCGCAGGTCAATGCTCGGAACAAGATACCCATCCTCCAGGTCCAGAAAGCGGACGGATTTCACGCCGATGATGGCTGCTGCAGCGTTCTGTTCGGCATGGCGGACCGCGCAAATATGGTCGGCGGTCGCGCTGGCATCATCGAAGCCTTTGTCGCCGCACGTCAGCAGGAAGTAATGGATTTCGTGACCGGCCCTGGCCCAGCGGGCCAGCGTGGCCCCGCAAAAAAATTCCGGGTCATCCGGATGAGCCAGGATGACCAGGATTTTTTGAGGTTTCTCCCATGCGTCGGGAGCTTTCGAATCGTCTTCGCTCATGCTTTCTCTTTCTTTGGATCGGGACAATTCTCGCAGGGCTGCTGGGATTTGCGCCGCAGGGCTTCCAGTTCATCCCAGGGTTCGATTTCTTCACGCTGGAATTCGCGCACGCCGGTACCCAGCAATTCGACCCGGACTGTCATGAGCAGGGGCGATACATCCACCACTTTGCCTTCGCCCATGGGCGTGACGACCCGTTTGTTGCGCTTGGGGAGTTCCTTGCGGGCGGCGGCATATTGTTCATATTCGTAGACCAGGCAGCAGCGCAGCCGCCCGCACATGCCGGTAATTTCCTGCGGCGTGAGGGAAATGCCCTGCTCTTTGGCCATTTTGATGGAGATGGGACTGAATTCGGTCAGGAATTTGGAGCAGCAGCGTGTCTCCAGCCCGCAGGCGCCCATGCCGCCCATCATTTTCGCCACATCGCGTGGACCGATCTGGCGCATCTCGACCTGGGATGGCTGGTATTGTTTTTGCATATCATGCCGCAGGGATTTGAGATCGGCTTTGTCTTCGGTCTCGGTGCTGAACATGAAGGTCAGGCGTGTCCCATCGAAGGAGTATTCGGCTGCCACCACCTTGACGCCGTGCAGCTTCAATTGCGCAGCGCGTTCACGGCAGGCGATCATCGCCTCGACTTCCTTCTGCGCCCAGGTGCGGCGTAAGATGAGATCACGTGGGGTGGCAATGCGTTCGATGGGTTTCCAGCCTTCGGGAGGCGGTGTGGCATTCTTTGACGATCTGCACCACCTCGCCCAATTGCTTGCCGCGCGAGGTCTCAACGATGACACGGTCACCGACTTTGATCTGTGGCAGCTGAGGAGGCATCGAAGTGATAGGCTTTTCCGATTTCTGCGAAACGGATACCAACAACTAAGAGGTTGCATGGGCATGATTATAGCAGACTTCATTAAGAACCCATTCCCTTGACGAGGAATGGGTTCTTAATCTTCTTACTCGATTTTGATTTCCGGCGCGTTCTTCTGGTTGAGCGCCTCCACGCTGATACGGGCAGCCACCTGGCCGGCAATGGCCTGGAAGCGCTTTGGCTGCTTCCGAATCGGGCCGGGAAACCACAACCGGTTCGCCGGTATCGCCGCCGATCCTGACGGATTGTTCCATCGGTACCGCACCCAGGAAGGGCACCTTGGCCATGCGGGCCAGGTCCTCGCCGCCGCCGGAGCCGAAGAATTCGCCGCGCATATTTTCGATGACGCCCAGGATGGGCACTTCCAGGGTCTGGAACATGTTCAGGCCGCGGCTGGCGTCTTCGAGCGAGACGGCCTGCGGCAGGGTCACGATGACCACGCCGGAGAGCGGCAGCATCTGCGCCAGGGAGAGCGAGGCATCACCGGTGCCGGGCGGCAGGTCGATGATGAGGTAGTCCAGTTCGCCCCACTCCACATCCGCCAGGAATTGGCGGATGGCCGAATTGAGCATGGGGCCGCGCCAGATGAGCGGCTGTCCGGGTTTGACCAGGAAGCCCATCGACATCAGTTTTACGCCATAGGCTTCCGCCGGGATGAGTTTATTGTCCTTGGTTCCGGGAATATCATGGATGCCCATCATGGTGGGGATGTTGGGGCCGTAAATATCGGCATCCATCAGGCCGACGCGTGCGCCGGTCTGCGCCAGGGCAACGGCCAGGTTGGCCGAGACGGTGCTTTTGCCCACGCCGCCTTTCCCGGAGGCGACCGCCACTGCGTTACGGATGGGCAGGTTGAGCAGGCCGCGGTTGCGGCCATCGTTCGGGACGCTGGCATCCATCTTGATGTTGACAGTCTTGACGCCTGGGATGGCCATCACGGCCTCACGGGCCTGTTTCTCGATGCTGCCCCTGAGCGGGCAGGCGGGAGTGGTCAACACGATGGCGAAGTTGACAGTGTCATCCTTGATTTCCATGTCACGGATCATATTGAGCGTAACCAGGTCGCGGTGCAGTTCGGGTTCCTGTACTTTGCTCAAGGCGGCCAGGATGGATTCGGAAGAGATGTTTTTTGGCATGTTTACCTGTTCATTGTCTGGAGGTGATCCGAATGGATCACCTTTGATTAGGTTGTTTTCTTCTGCAAATACTGCTCGACCTCTGCCCTGGCTGACTGGTAAATCTCGGTCAGCGCCTCATCGGTCTCATGGAACGCTTCAGGGATTGTTTGGCGCAGGTAGTGCAGCCGGTCATGGCACGGAACGAGTCCGCATTACAGGTGGCACAATTGTTCATGCGCGCCATCATCAGGACGAAAGCCATCTGTTCGAGACTGTCTGGCCCGGCCTCGATGACACTGGTGACCAGGTCCTGCCATGCAGCGCCGCGCAGGTCGCGCAAAGCCGGTAAGATGCGCGGGGGAAAGAGCAGGTCGGTGTCGGGATTGTACATGAGGAAGACTATTCTACCTTAACCGACTCCGGTGCGGGCAGCCTGCTTGGCGGCCCGGGCGGCATTCTCGCGGCCGGCGTTAGCCGGCCGGATGCTCTCATAATATTTGGCTGGTTTGGAGAGCCTGGCTTTGTCGTAGATATTGCGCCCAAAGGAGGCCAGTTCATAATCGTGATCCATCTTGATGGCGTCAAACGGGCAGTATTCGGCGCACAGGCCGCAGTTCATGCAAATATCGGCATCGATGTAGAATTCGGCCGGGTCCGGGATGGGCCGGCCGGTGGCCGGGTCGGTCGAACGGACGATCCAGATGCACTGCGGCGGGCAGACCTTGGCGCAGATGCCGCAGGATGTGCAGCAGCAGGTTTTTCTCGCCGTTCGGCCCTTCGTTGTAGACCAGGAAGGGGATGAACCGGAACTCTTCCGGAACCGGGATTTTCTCTTCCGGGTATTGGACGGTGAAAATCCCGCGTGCATCCTTGCTGGCGCGATGGGCAATGCCTTTCTCGGTGCGATAGCGTCTGCCGATCCAGCTCAGGTCATCCAGGTAGGTTTCGACAAACCGTTTGAGGCTGACGCTCAGTCCTTTCAAAATGCCTTTACCATACATATCATTCATTGATCTGTCTCCTTGTACCTGTAAAGTCGCTAGCGATCCACTTCGCCAAGGACGATATCGATCGAGCCGAGAACGCCCACCACATCTGCAACCTTCTGGCCGATGCACATCGGGCCGAAGGCGGTCAGGTTGATGAAGGAGGGGGCGCGCACGTGATAGCGCCAGGGGTTGGGTTTGCCGTTTGAGACAACGTAGAAACCGAGCTCGCCCTTCGGACCTTCCACCCGTCCATAGGCTTCACCAGGCGGGACGCGCACCTGGTACATGGGTTTGACCGACATGACCGGGCCTTCCGGGATCTGCTTGGCAGCCTGCTGGACGATGCGGATGCTCTGGCGGATTTCATCGAAGCGCACCATCAGGCGGTCGTAGATGTCGCCGTTCTTGCGCGTGCACACATCAAACTCGAAGCGGTCGTAAATACTGTAGGGTTCGGCCCGGCGCACATCGTAAGGGATGCCGGAGGCGCGCAGCAGCGGGCCGGCAGCCGAATAGCGGATGGCATCTTCGGCGGTCAGCACGCCCTGCCCAACGCCGCGTGAGCGGATGATCTCGTTCTCGCTCAGGAAACGGTCGATTTCGTCGATCTTGCGGGGCAGGCGCTCGAAGAAAATTTCCTTGATTTTTTGGAGTGTGCCCTCCGGAAGGTCGCGTGCCACGCCGCCGAAGCGGAAGTAGTTGCACATCATGCGTGAGCCGGCCACGGCTTCAAAGATATCCAGGATCAATTCGCGCTCTTCCAGTGCATACAGCATGGGAGTGAAGTAGGCGCCCAGGTCGTTGAGCAATGTGCCGATCAGGAAAAGGTGGTTGGAGATACGCGTCATCTCCGCCATGATCACACGGATATACTCGGCGCGCTCCGGCGGTTTGATGCCCATCAGTTTTTCGACCGCCAGCGCATAGCCAAAATTATTGCTCATCGAGGTGAGATAATCCAGGCGGTCGGTGTAAGGCATGTTCATGATATAGGTATTGCGTTCGCCAATCTTTTCGTGGTTGCGGTGCAGGTAGCCCATGACCGGCTTCAGGTTGACGATCGTCTCCCCATCCAGCATGACTGCCACCCGGAATACCCCATGCGTGGAGGGGTGCTGCGGCCCCAGGTTGACGATGATGTGATCGGTATCCAGGCCGACCTCGTTCTTCTGGTAGGTGCGCAGGGCGTCGTAAAGAGCTTTCTCGGGATCGAAGGCCTGGTTTTCGGGATTGAAACCCTCCGGATAGGCAATATTGTCATCGTATATATTCTTGCTTTCAGACATGACGATCTTGCCGCCGGCCAGCGGTTCTTGAAAGGCTTGGCATCTTCTTCGAAATATGGCTCGTGCCAGTCCTTGCGCAAGGGGAAACCGGCGAAACCTTCCCACATGAAGATGCGGCGCAGGTCAGGATGGCCGGTGAATTTGATGCCGAGCAGGTCCCAGGCTTCGCGCTCCTGGAATTCTGCACCGGGATAGATGGCTACCAGCGATGGAACTTCCACCGGGTCTGTCGCGCGGCACCTGGACTTTGAACATCAGCCCCGGGCCGCCGGTGGTCCGGTAGACCTGGTAGACGACTTCCATCTTCCCTTCGGGCAGATAATCCACTCCGGTGACCGAGGAGAGATAATCGTATCCGAATTCATCCCGCAGGGCGGTCGCGAATTCGAGCAGGTGGGATTTGTCGACCAGCCAGCCGGAGTAGCCCGGGCGGGTATCCGGATTGAGCATGGTTCGGGAACCGGGATGAAAGATCGAGTGGTTTGATTGGGAGCGGGAGTAGCCATGTTCGTCTCCTAGGCCTTCTCGCCGTTCTTGATCAGGTCGATTTTGCGCGGGTCGATCAGGTCCGGGCCAAGCATGGGGATGGGGATTTCGGCCATATCCGGACCTTTTTTATACCAGCGGGAATTCTTGATGGATTCTCCCCTGATCTTTTCCTGGACCTTCATCAGGCCATTGAGAAGCGCCTGCGGGGTGGGCGGGCAGCCGGGCACGTAGACATCCACCGGGACGAACCTGTCCACGCCGGAGACGACATTGTAGCCTTCCTTGAAAGGCCCGCCGCCGGAGGCACAGGCGCCCATTGCCAGCACATACTTCGGTTCAGGCATCTGGTTATACAGGCGGACGATGGTGGGGATCATTTTTTTGGTCACCGTGCCTGAGACGATCATCAAGTCACTCTGGCGCGGGGATGGGCGCATGATCTCCATGCCGAACCTGGCCAGGTCGTACCGGCTGGCAGCGGCGCAGATCATTTCGATGGCACAGCAGGCCAGTCCGAACATCATCGGCCAGACGGAGGCGCTGCGGCCCCAGTTGTAGATGCGGTCGAGGCTGGTGATTGCAATCTGCCCTTGTATTTCGGGAGGAATGTCATAACCAGGCGCATTCAATTCATTTGAGTCCATGCGAGTTCTCCATAAGATAAACATTATTGTCAGACGAAGTAGGATTATAGCCGCCAGTGGATGACCTGTCAATTTATTTATGCAAATATATATTTGCATAAATAGTATAATATTTGCATGCCTCCGCCGACCCGATTGCGCATCCTGGATTACCTGCGAAAACAGCAGACTGCCTCCGTCCGTGAGTTGAGCAGCGCCCTGGCGATGACCGGGGCGAATGTGCGCCATCACCTGGCGGTGCTGGAATCGAACGACCTGATCGAGTTGATCAGCCAGCGGAAGGAGGGGCGCGGCAGGCCGGTGAATGTCTATGGCCTTTCCCGGCGGGTACTGGGTGATGGGTTGGATGGGCTGGCAGGGGCGATGTTGGAGGTCTGGTTAAAGGATGCGCCGGAAGCTGTGCGGGAAGCCGGTTTGAGGTCGCTGGCGCAGCGGCTGGGAGGGGACGACCTGCCCGGTCCGGATACTCTGCTCCTCGCGGCGCTTGACCCTGACGGTTGACCGGTTGAATGAACTGCATTACCAGGCCCGTTGGGAAGCCGGCGTCGGACGGAGCGCGCATTATCCTGGGACATTGCCCTTATGCCGCGATCATCGCTGCGCATCCCGAGCTATGCCGGATGGATGCGTTTCTCTGGAACAGCGCACCAGTTCGCGCGGTGGAACAGCTTGCCAAATTACAGCCAAGCGCACAGGGCTATCCATTCTGTCTTTTCCGGGCCACGGGGAGTCGTTGACCCTCAATGAGTGCATGATTACATTATTATGATTATCCAGGCTGGTTGACATTTGCATCATAAATAGCATTCGGGTATAGTTAGGCGGACATCCTTCCCTTGGGAGACAAAATGATTAATATCATCACAGACAGTACTTCCGACCTGGGTGCAGATATTGCTGCCGAATTTAACCTGTCCGTCGTCCCGCTTTTGGTGACGATCGGGGGCAGGGTCTATCGGGATGGGGTGGATATACGGCAAAGGGATTTATTTGCCCTGGTGCAGGAACATGGCGAGCTGCCTAAAACCGCTGCGCCCTCGGTCGGCGAGTTTATCAAGGCATTCGATCGGCCGGGTGATTGTATTTTTATAGGCATCTCATCCAAGCTCTCGGCCACCATTCAGAATGCCCTCCTGGCCGCGCAATCCTTCCCGGCGGGCAAGGTGCGCGTGATCGACTCGCTCAATCTTTCGACCGGGGTGGGACTGCTGGCGCTGCAGGCGGCCGGTTTGCGGGACCAGGGGGTTGCTTCAGAGCAGATTGAAAAGGAACTCCAGGCATCCGTTCCAAAGCTGTGTACATCCTTTGTCATCGACACGATGGATTACCTGTATAAAGGCGGGCGTTGTACCGCCATCCAGGCCATTGCCGGAAGTGTGCTCAAAATCCATCCGATCATCGAAGTGCATGAGGACGGGACGCTGGGTGTGAAAGAAAAAGCGCGCGGGACGCGCCAGAAGGGCATCCAAAGGATGCTGGATGATTTCGCGGCTCACCTGGACCAGCTCGACCCCAGGCGGGTTTTTGTCACACACACTACATCGGAAGACGACGCCGAATTTTTGAAGAACGAGATTATTCGTTTGGCCGCGCCGCAGGATGTACGGATCACATCGGCCGGGAGCGTCATCTCCAGCCACTGCGGGCCGGGGACGATCGGGATTCTTGTATTTCGTAAAGTAGCTCTCCTGGAATCTATTTCTCGGAGATGGTGACGCTCTCGATTGCGTCGCCGGTGAACGTGGGGTTCTGTGTGGGATCACGCCGGGTCAGGCCGTTGACCACGTCCATGCCGCTGGTGACCTGCCCGAAGATCGTGTAACTGCTCTCCGACAAAGCATATGGCCCAAACATGATGAAGAACTGGCTGCCGTTGGTATTGGGTCCGGCATTTGCCATGGCAACCACGCCGGCCTTATCGAATTGCAGATCATTTTGCTCGTTGGGGAATTGATAGCCCGGCCCGCCCGATGCCCGTGCCGGTTGGGTCGCCGCCCTGAGCCATAAAACCCTCCAACACCCGGTGGAAGGTGCTGCCGTCGAAGAATCCTGTGTTGGGCCAGGAATACAAAACTATTTACCGTGATCGGCGCTTTATCCGGGTATAGCTGAATAACGAACTCACCACCCTTGGCCATTTTGACGGTAGCGAAGTATTGCTTTGTCTGGTCAATCGTGATGGGTGGGGCATTGTTGTATTGTTTTGTACCTACCAGGATGGGAGTTGCAGAGTTGGCTTTTTCATAGGCCGCCAAAGTGGCCGCCGACCCGGTTCCTGTATTCGATCGAGTGGATGAAGACACGATCAATGCGATGACTGCTATAGCGGCCAGGGCGACAATGCCAATGGCGATGATCTGTATCGTCTTCCGGCGGGCCTGGCGACGGCGCCTCTCGATTCGAATGGCTTCTCTCTTTGTTGGCATACCAATGATCTCCTGATGATATTGGGTGGGATTGTTCTTATTTTAATCCATTTTCTCCCTCATTCCCGGCCCTTCCCCGAAGGGGGAAGGGAGTCTCCCTACCAAACTATCAAACTATTCCACCGTCACGCTTTTCGCCAGGTTCCGGGGCTGGTCCACATCCAGGCCGCGCAGGGTGGCGATGTGGTAGGCCAGGATTTGCAGCGGGATGACCGTCACCACCGGGGAGAGCATCCAGGGGCAATCCGGCACCCACAGCACGTGGTCGGCCATGGATGCCACCAGCTCGTCGCCCTCGGTTGCCACCGCAATGACCGTGCCGCCGCGCGCCTTGGCCTGCTGGATCTGGCTGATCATCTTTTCGTGCCAGGGGTCTTTCGGGGCGATGCACACCACCGGCATGTGCTTGTCGATCAGGGCGATCGGGCCGTGCTTCATTTCACCGGCCGGGTAGCCTTCGGCGTGGATGTAGGAGATTTCCTTGAGTTTCAGTGCGCCTTCGTAGGCGATCGGCATGTTGATGCCGCGCCCCAGGTACAGGCAATCGCGCACGTTCCTCAGGGCATGCGCGACTTTCTTGATCTCCGGCTCGCTGTTCAGCACCCGGCTGGCCAGGTGGGGCACCAGGCGCAGGTCCGCCACCAGGGCCCGGCGGTCTTCATCGCTGAGCGTGCCGCGCAGGTCGGCCAGCAGCACGGCCAGCATGTACAGGTCCACCAGCGGGGCGGTGAAGGCCTTGGTGGAGGCCACGCCGATCTCGGGCCCGGTTTGCATCGAGAGGCTGCCATCCGCCACCCGCATGGCCTGGGAGCCGATGGCATTGACGATGCTCCAGAGCATGGCGCCCTTGCGGCGGCCCTCTTCCATGGCAGCCAGCGTATCGGCGGTTTCGCCGGACTGGCTGATGGCCAGCACCACGCTGTGCTCGTCCACGATCGGGTCGCTGTAGCGGAACTCGGAGGCGATCTGCACCTCGCAGGGCAGGCGGACGATCTTTTCGATCAGGATTTTCCCGACCATCCCGGCGTAGGCGGCCGTGCCGCAGGCGGTGATGACGATCTTCTGGATCTTGCGGGCCAGTTCGGGCGTCAGCTTGAGTTCCGGCAGGCGGATGCGCCCGGCCTGGAAATCCACCCGCCCGGCCAGCGTATCGGTCAGCGAGCGCACCTGCTCGTGGATCTCCTTCTGCATGAAGTGCTGGTACTCGCCTTTTTCGGCCGCGGCGGCATCGAAGCTGATGGTATGGATCTTGGGCTGAACGGGCTGGCCCGTCCAGCGTTTCCACGCGCACCTTTTCGCGCGTCACAACGGCCATCTGGTGGCTCTCCAGGAAGATGACCCGCTGGGTGTATTCCAGGATGGCCGGGATATCGGAAGCGATGAAATTTTCCGCCTGGCCCAGGCCGATCACCACGCCCCCGGCGTTGCCGATGCGGGCGCAGACGATCTTATCGGGTTCGTCAGCCGACATCAGGACGATGCCGTGGGCGCCCTGGATCTGTTGAAAGGTGCGCCGGGCGGCTTCGACCAGGTCCAGGCCGGCGGCCTGGTGCTTTTCGACCAGTTGGACGATGGTCTCGGTATCCGTGTCCGATTGGAACTGCACGCCCTCGGCGGTCAGTTCATCGCGCAGTTCCAGGAAATTTTCGACGATGCCGTTATGCACCACCACCACGCGCCCGTTTGCGCTGAGATGCGGGTGGGCATTGCGGGCGGTCGGCACGCCGTGGGTGGCCCAGCGGGTATGGCCGATGCCGGGCGACCCGCTGACGGGGGATTGCCTCCACCAGTTCGACCAGCTGGTTCAATTTCCCGGCTTCGCGCCGGACCTCGATGCGGCCATCCGTCAGGACGGCCAGGCCGGCCGAGTCATAGCCGCGATATTCCAGCCGTTTCAGGCCATTCAGAAGGATCGGCGTCGCATCGCGCGGGCCGATGTAACCTACGATTCCACACATGGGATTCCTCCAGAGTAAGAGATTAGAGAGCAGAGAGCAGAGAATAGTGAACAGGGAACTGTTCTCTAATCTCTTCTTTCTGTTCTCTTCGCTTTTATGCCACTTCCTGCGTGTTTGTCTCTCCGGTTACCCGGTGAGCGTTGTGGCAGGATTTACTCCTGGAGGGAAAGGTTGCGGGGATTGTGGCATCCCCGGAGGGCATCCGCTGATCTTTCGATTTTCTTCCCTACACCCTCGCCCCCCGGGAGAGGGCAGGGGTGAGGGATTAACTCCGCCTTGCGGCAGAGAACCCTCATCCTCGTCAATGGATCAAGTCCTACAAGTCTCTAGGTCTTACAAGTCTGACATGTCAGACCCGTTGAACTTATTGACCTGTCGGACTTAACCATCCATGCGCTAGCTTTCCCAAGATTGATTATTTCCTTGCGCCTCCTATTCTTTATGCGCCTTGAATGATTTCCCTGTCTGCCCTGAGTAAATATACCATGGCTGCGGATGTTGGCGCGTTCTTTTGCCGGATTTCAATCAAAATTATATCGCAAAGCGTCACCTCCGTGTATCCAGTATATCATGAGTTGTAAGCCTGGATTTTGCGCATGCTTTGTCTCGACCTCTTAGACCTATTCGACCTGTCCGACCTGTCCGACCTGTCCGACTTATCCCATTGTCCGGTTTGTGTGAAATCCGCGTCCGGGCTGCTTTACAGATTCCTCCCTTGCGTTGACTATCCCCTGCGAACCTGCTATCATTAACCTTGCATTAATCCGTTTTTTCACAAAAAGCATCGATGATGGAACAGGAAGAACGTAAAGCCTTACTCTTTGAACGAATCCTTTCGAGACTCCGGCGCCAGCCGCGCGGCCAGAGCTTTATTGAGCTCACGCTCGTCGTGCTGGTCCTGGCGCTGTTATTATCCGGGGTGGTGGAGTTCGGTTTCATGCTGAACCAGTACCTGCATGTTCTGGATGGGGCGCGTGAAGCCGCGCGTGTCGCCAGTAATGACGTCCCCTTTGAAATTACTAATGGAATCATAACCGGTTCCTACCGCCCGGATTTTTTTTACCTGGCTGCCGACCGGGCGGCTTCCACCATGTATCCGGTGACGCTTAACCCGGCCAACCCCGATGACATTGTTATTTCTGTTTTCAGTGTCACCTCCGGCTCCACCCCCATCCGTTTCCCGTCGGCCGATCGGAATGGCTGGAGCCTGTGTGCTCATTTTGGATCCAACCCGGATGACTTTGCCGTCGGTTATGCCGGCTTTGCGGCCTACATAACCAGCCAGGGTGGCAGTCCGAATACATTATTCCCCGGCTGGGGTTCCGGCTGCACGGTACGCGCTTCCCAACTGAGTGTTGCGGATGTGCTGGCCCGCGTGAACGCCTCCGCCCCAAGCATCGGGGTGGTGCTGGTGGAGATCTATTACAACTACCCGCAGTTGTCTGAAACTCCCGGTTCTTACCAGTGTCCTTGCCGATCCGGTGCCCTTGTATGTCTACACGTTCATGCCGCTTTCCGCGGCCGCGCCGACTGCGACGCCTTGATAAAACCATATGTCAAAAAAAATTCGCGCTGCCAAGAAGAAATTCAACCGCATGGAACGCGGCCAGGTTCTGGTGGTCGTGGCTGTTTGCAGCCGTTGTCATCATTGCCCTCATTGGCCTGGCCATTGATGTCGGTATCATGTTCATCGGCAATGCCCGCCTGCGCCGGGCAGTCGATGCGGCTGCCCTTTCGGCCGCCCTGCAGTACCGTCAAAATTCTGATATCGGGCAATTGACGAATTCCGCCACTGAGTTTCTGACACTGAATGGCGTCCAGGTCAATTCGGTCACAATCAACAACTGTGACTCCCTTCCCTCCCTTTGTGTTACCCAGGGTGTTAGCCAGATGCGCAAGCTGGTGCAGGTTCATGCCGTCGCGTCTGTCCAACTGGCCTTCCTGCCGGTCATCGGGATCAATACCGTCACCATCTCCGCCACGGCCGTCTCGGAAGCCGCCTCCCTGGATGTGATCCTGGTGATCGACACCTCGGAATCGATGACCTATGATGCAGGCCAGGGCGACCCGATGCGCGATCCGGCCTATTGCAATACTATTACCTCCACTCCTGATAGGTATGGGGTGATCCATACCAGTTCTTGTGAACCTTTCTTTGATGTAACCCAGGCCGCGATCGGGTTTGCAGATTCCCTCTTCTACCCTTACGATTATGCCGCCGTGGTGAACTTCGACAAGGAGCCAAATCTTGATTTGTCGCTTTGCAAAGATACTGATAGCAATAATCACTGTATTGATGGCCATACCAAAGCCGAGATCGTTGATACGCTGCGGCGGCTGACCGTATTCCAGGGCGACAGCAGCTATAACCATGCCAGCTCGGACACGAGCGATTACCGCTGCTATGATTTTCCAAACGATCAATGTGCCGGGCCGGGCGCGGATATCTGCACGGCCAATCCGGTTATGGGCAGCGGCTCGAATTATTATGGCCTGATCGGCCGGAAGCAGGACCCGTGCCTCGGGTATACACCCCCATACGACCCGTCGCATTACACCACCACCAATATCGGCGGCGGCTTGTATTTGGCCGGGAGTGAGCTTGCCCATGACCAGCGCCAGCAGGCGCTCTGGGTGGTCATCCTGCTGACCGACGGTGTTGCCAATGCCGGGCACAGCAGCACCGGCAATACCTATTACTGCCCGCAAAGCACATGGAGTAACGTGCCAAGGTGTAATGACCTGGATGTGGGCAGCGATGTTTATGACGGCGGGGTTGATAAATGTATACCTGTTTCCCCTCCTGCGTATGCGGCTCGCCCCGCCGATAACAGCGGCAATTATGACGCCTCCGATTATGCCTATGCCATGGCCGATTTTGTCGGCAAGTCCTATCCGACCGGCCAGGGTGCACTGCTCTACACGATCGGCCTGGGACCGGAGGTTACGAATTATACGAATTACACACCGGGGTCGTTCAAAGATCCGAATAGTTCCCCAGCCTGTGCGACCGGAGAAGGACTCGGCACGATCTTCCTCAATTATGCTGCCGCCGTTGGCCATGGCCAGTCTTTCTATGCTGCCACGGGCGCGGACCTGGATAAGATCTTCCAGTTGATCGGTGGCAATATTGCCACCCGCCTGTCCCAGTAGGAGCGATGGATATGGAAACTGCGGGGTTTCGCCTTGCAAAAAATGGAAAACGCTTTTGGCAGGGGGCCGGCCGCTCGCAGGGCGTGGTCGAGTTCGCCCTGGCGGCGCCCATCCTCTTGATGCTGCTCTTTGCCATTATCGATTTTTCGCTGCTGTTCTCGGCCTGGCTGCTGGTCCAGAACATCTCCCGCCAGGGGTTGCGCTATGCCGTCACCGGCCAGTATAACCCGATCTATTGCCCCAATACGGATGCCAGTTCGCCGTATTACTCGGAGTATCATAATGGAGCTGCTCCATGCGAGTCGACCCTGACCGATACCGTGGCGAACCAGGCGCAGGTCAGCAAAATGCAGGATATCGCCCGCATCCCCTCCATCCACGATGAGGCGGATAGCTACACTACCGGCCTGATGTTGGATGCCAGTGCCAGCCAGTTGGCCCCGGGTTATTTGAATATAACCGTCTGCTCCGGCCGCTCCACCGAAAACCCGCCCAATACGGATTTTCGCACCATAACCGGCATCTTGGGCTCAACTACAGTTTACTCAGACTGTGTGAGGCGCAATCCGCCGGGAGCGGGTACCCACCAGGAAGACGCCGGCGGGCCGGGTGACACGGTGGTGGTGCTGGTGGATTTCAACCATCCCTTCATCACGCCTTTCCTGCAGTTGCTCAGCATTTTCGGAAGCTCCGCCAATACTGCCTGGACCGAGACCCATTTGACCTCCGCCAGCTACGGTGTGGTTGAGACCTTCCGGACTTCCCGCATGATGGCCTATAACCCTGGCAGTGACGCCATGGGTAATTCTCCTACGCCCACCAATACGCCGACGCCCACCAATACACCCACGTCCACCAATACACCCACGTCCACCAATACGCCCACGCCCACCGATACGGCTACTCCTACCTCCACGGCCACACTCACCCCCACGGCCACCCTCACCTTTACCCCAACCGCCACGGCCACGCCGGCTTGTTCGCAGTTCGACCTCGGCACTTTTGTCGTGACCTACACTACGACATCCGGGAGCAGGAACCGACCGATCCTCACTATTTATCTCACCAACGGCAGCACCCAGGCTACCTGGATAACCGGTCTCAGCTTTGACTGGGGGCAATACGATGCCGAAAATCCGACCCAGTCGGTGGACCTTGCCAAGTACAATGGGACCCAGTTGACTACCGTAGATAATGGCACCTCACCGTACACATGGAGCGACGGCACGCATCAAACTACGGACGACCTGCTGGCTGGCGCGTCGAATCCATTCGTGTTCCAGTTTTTGTATGCCGACAATCCGATTTCTGTGGGTGCTTCCTCTTTTGGCCTGACGGTCACGCTTGCCAACGGCTGCAGCGTGGTCCAGCTTGCGACACCTGCTACCAGCACGCCTACGCCCACGCTCACATTTACTCGGACGAATACCAGGACTGCCACCCTGACCTATACGCCCTCCAATACGCCGACAATGACGAACACGCCTACCATTACGAACACACCGACTAATACGTACACACCCACGCGGACCTTCACACCCACAAATACGTATACGCCTACGCGGACGTACACCCCATCGAACACGCCGACGCGCACCAACACGCCGACGAATACGTTCACACCTTCGCGTACGAACACGCCGACGAATACATTTACGCCTTCGCGTACGTATACGCCGACGAATACGTTTACGCCTTCGCGTACGAACACGCGCACCAACACGCCGACGAACACGCCTACGAACACACCTATCACGCCGACGAATACGCCTACGAAGACGAACACGCCGACGAATACGTTTACGCCTTCGCGTACGAACACGCCGACGTGGACGTACACCCCTTCGAATACGCCCACGCGCACCAACACGCCGACGAACACGCCGACGAACACACCTATCACGCCGACGAATACACCGACCAAGACGAACACGCCCACCAATACGGCGACGCACACACCGACGAACACGCCGACGAATACACCGACGTACACGCCGACGAACACGCCGACGAATACACCGACGAATACGAACACGCCGACCAACACGCCGACCAGGACGTCCACGCCCACGGCCACGTTGGTATCACCCACGCCAACCAAGACGAACACGCCCACGAACACGTATACGCCCATCCCCACTTACTGCCCGGGTTGTAATGGCTACATGTGGTGGGGTGATGAGATCATGGTGATCGAGGAAATCCTGACCTAGGCGTAAAATATCATTTCATCCGCTAATCCCCGCGAATTTGCGCTAATGCCGTATAAGAATTAGCGCAGATTGGCGTAGATTGGCGGATACTTTTTTTCTGCCCACCTGGTCGGGAACATGGTTATAATCTCCCCGGAAGGAGGCCGCCCTGCAAAAACTCTTGCACAAGTTGCTCCCCTGGCAGATCCGCTGGAAGGGGCTCCTGCTTGAGTCGGCGCTTTTCCTGGCCGCCTATATCCTCTGGGTGATTTTCAGGCCCCCGCACAGCCCAATAGCCGGCTGTTCATCGGCAGCCTGGCGGTGCTGGTGCCGGGCGTCGCGGCGGCGCTGTTGGTTTTCCGGTTCCTGCCGCAACTTCCCGCCGCCTCCCGGCCGGCCTGGCGCTTCCTGGGGTTGGGACTGGCTTGCTGGTCGCTGGGGAACCTGGTGCGCACTTTTTACGAAGGCGTGCGCCGGAATCCCCGTGCCGATTTTTTCGCTGGCAGATGTGCTTCGGTTTCCTGGCCTATCCGCTGCTTTTCCTCGCCCTGATCCTGTACCCGTTCGAGAACCGCTACGCCCCCTCGCGCTTCCGTTTCCTGCTGGATGTGACCATTTCGGCGGGCGTGGTTGCCACGCTGGTGTGGCTGATGCTGGGCCGGCCCGCCTCTGCGCTGTCGCCTGGCTGCGCTGGCCCCGCTGGTCTATCCGATCGCCGACCTGATCCTGTTGGCGATCCTGTTCAACATGCTGCTGGCCAACCGCAAGGCCCGCCGCACGCTCTTCCTGTGGGGCTGCGGGCTGTTCGCTTTCCTGGTATCCGATTACATCTATAGTCTGCTTGCCCCGGTCAATGGATTCCAGGCCGGCGGGCCCGAGAGCCTCGGCTGGATGGCTGGGTGGGCTCATTTTTGGGTGGGGAGTGGTTTTCACGGCGGAAGTTCCCCGTTGAGCCAAGCCCAGCCGGAGCAGCCGGCTTCCGACCTGGGCACGCGCCTCCAGAACATCCTGCCCTTTGCCTTCGTACTGGCGTTGGGCTGGTTCGTGCTGGCCGAATGGCGCTTGAGCGGGCAGCTTTCCTGGCTGGGCGCCGGGGTAAGCCTGTTCCTGACCCTGGCGCTGGTGGTGCGAATGGGCGTGCGCGCCGGTGAGATCGAACTGCATCAATACTGGCAATTGTTCAGCAGCATGGCGGAGCCGATCTTTATTTGTGACGGCGATGGAAAGATCCTGCTGGGAAACCCGGCGCTGGTGCGTGCGCTTGGCCTGCAGGAGGCGCATGAGATCACCGGCAAGCCTTTGAGCGCCATTTTCGAGGACAAGACTCTCCCGGCCGACCTGCTCCAGCGGGCTGCCCGGGCAGGAATGTTCGCTGGAAGTTCTGCTGCGCCCGCAGCCAGACCCCCTACCTGCTCTCGCTCAGCCCGATCTTCTCCGAAGGCCGGAAGGTGCTGCTGGCCGGGGCGGCGCACGACCTGAGCGACCAGAAACGCCAGCAGGCCGCCATCCAGAAGGGCTACACTGATCTGCAAGTGCTGCACCGGCAGTTGGAAGACCTCAATGCGCAACTGGAACAGAAGGTGGAAGAACGCACCCATACCCTCAGCGCAGGCCTACCAGCAATTGGAAGAGCAGAACAAGCGCTTGCAGGAGCTGGACCAGTTGAAGAGTGATTTCGTCTCGATGGTCTCGCACGAATTACGCACGCCACTGACCAGCCTGAATGGCGGCCTGGAATTGCTGCTGCTCCAGCAGGAGCCGTTCCGCACTCTGACCGCTCCACGCTTATAGTTAATGAAGGAAGAAGTTGAGCGGCTGACCACGTTTTGTCGAAAATATCCTTAACCTTTCGGCAACGCGAAGCCGGCCAGATCCAGATTGAACCTGGCAGCCGGTCTCTCTGGACGAAGTCCTCAAAACGGTCTGCAACAAGTTCGGCGCCAATCCCGGCGCCCGGCAGATCCAGGTGCACCTGCCGGAGGATTGCCCGCCCGTTCTGGCGGATCAGGCTGTTCTGGAAAGTATCTTCAACCACCTGCTCGATAATGCCTTGAAATATGCCCCCGAAAGCCCGGTGGTGGTGGAAGCCATGCGGATAAGAAACCGGGTGCGCGTCCAGGTGACGGACCAGGGACCGGGCATCCCGGCAGGCGAAGCGCCGCCTGCTTTTCCAGCGTTTCCAGCGCCTGGATGCCAGGGATTCCCAATCGGTCTATGGATATGGCCTGGGGTTGTACCTCTCCCGGCGCATGTTGCATGCCATGCAAAGCGATCTTGCCTTCGAAGCGCCCTCGGAAGGCGGGGCGCGCTTTTATTTCCATTTGAAGGTGGCTCGATGAAAACCAGAATACTGCTGGTGGATGACGATCAGACCCTTTCCAGCCTGTTGAGCCAGTATTTGCGGGAAAGCAATTTTGAGGTGTTTGGAGCGCCCAATGGGCCGGCCGGCCTGCGGCTGGCCTACAACGAACGCCCTGACCTGGTCCTGCTGGATGTGATGATGCCCGGCATGGATGGATGGGAAGTGTGCGCCCGCCTGCGCGAACTGAGCGACGTGCCGGTCATCATGCTGACTGCCAAGGCAGCCGAGGCCGATAAACTGCGCGGGTTCCGGCTGGGCGTGGACGATTATGTCACCAAGCCGTTCAGTTTTGTCGAGCTGGTGGCGCGTATCCAGGCAGTGCATCGGGCGGGTGCATAAGGAGCGCAAGGAGACCGGCTATATTGCGCATGGGGAGATTGTCTTGAACATGGAGAAATACCAGGCCACGCTGGGCGGTCGCACCCTGGTGCTGACGCCCACCGAGTTCCGCCTGCTCGAAGTGCTGGTGCGCCGGAAGGGCCGGGTGGCTTCGGAAGAGGATTTGATCCGGGAGGTCTGGGGCGCCGGGCGCAGCGATCCGGCGCTTGTCCGGCGCTATATCCTGATGCTGCGCAAGAAACTGGAGGCTGACCCTTCTGCGCCGGTCTGGGTGCGCACGGTGCGCGGCTTTGGCTACCGGCTGGGCACCGGTCCGCTCAAACTGCCGGAGGACGATAAACCTTCGATAAAAATAGAACCGGAATCAGTTCCATATTGATGAATCGTGAGGAAATCATGCAGTTATAAATATAGAGCAAATACAGCGCGCTCAGGATCAAAAATGGGGCGTAAGGGATGGCGGTAAAGGCTTTATATTTCTTTGCGATCAGCATCCCACGATGATAAAAAGGCTGATCAACCCACCGCCAGCACGGCGAAAAGCAGCCCGACCAAGATGAGCGGCCAACCCAGCAGCAGGCCCAGGATGCCGGAGAGGTTCACATCCCCAAACCCCAGCGCCACTTCATCCGTGGACATGCCGCGTTTTTTGGACATATAGCGCACATACCATTCACCGACAAAATAAAAGACCAGCATGATGCCAAAACCGACTGCGCCGCCAATCAGGGTGGTCAGGACGCCGTGCAAATAAATGCCAATCCCCAGCGCCAGCAGCGCGCCGAACAGACTGACCGGGTGCAGGATCAGGCGGTGTTCCAGGTCGATCACAAAGACCAGGCACAGGTAAATGAACAAGATAAATGCCAGAATAAAAGGGAAACCGGGACGTGGAAAGATCCACAGCAGGACCGGTACGACGGTCAGCACGGCCTGGACGACAGAGCGTGCGCAACTTGCGCCGTTTGCCACACGCAGTGCAATTGCGGAAGAACAGGTAATCGCCCCAGCGGAAGGGCGTCTGGCAGTGCGGGCAGGCCGGGCGGCTGAAACTTCGTGTAACCGGCAACACATCTGCCAGGTAATTGACCAGCCATCCGGACAGCCAGCCAAGGATCAGGGGATGATAACGTAAAATTCATGCCTTAATTATAGCCGAATTGTCACTTCATAAGTCGTAGACTGGTGCATTATTCCTAATTCGTCATCCCTTCTCCCTATTCCCCTACTTGGCGGAAAGACTAAATTGCCTTACAATACCGCCGCGCTATCCTGCGCAGGAGGTTCCCATGGAGAAGTTTCACATCGAAGGCGGAATTCCCCTGAAAGGCGAGATGACGCCATCCGGTAACAAGAACGCAGCCTTGCCCATCCTGGCGGCAACGCTCTTGACGGATGAACCGGTCATCCTGCACAATGTCCCCAACATCCGTGACGTGAACGATATGCGCAAGCTGGTTGCCAGCCTGGGGGTAAAGATCGAGGACCTGGGCGGCGGTTCCTGGCGGATCACCGCACGCACCGTGCGGCCGGCCGACCTCGACCCGGACCTGTGCCGGCGCATCCGCGCTTCCATCCTGCTGGCCGGGCCCATGCTGGCGCGCACCGGCGGACTTCCATCTTCCGCCGCCGGGCGGGGATGTGATCGGCCGCCGCCGCCTGGATACGCATAACCTGGCGCTCAAGGCCCTGGGCGCGGAAGTAAATTACGCCCGCTCAGCCTTTGCGTTCAAGGCGAAACGTCTCAAAGGCGCCGATATCCTGCTGGATGAGGCCTCCGTCACCGCCACGGAGAATGTCCTGATGGCCGCGGTTACCGCCAGCGGGACGACCATCATCCGCAACTCGGCTTCCGAGCCGCATATCCAGGACCTCTGCCAGATGCTGAATGCGCTTGGGGCCAATATCACCGGGATCGGGTCCAATACGCTGCATATCGAGGGCGTGGAAAGCCTGCATGGGGGCGAGTTCACGATCGGGCCGGATTACCTGGAAGTGGTCAGTTTTATTGGCGCGGCGGTGGTCACGCATGGCGAGCTGCGCATCCGCAATGCCGGCAGCCAGTACCTGGATATGATCCGCTTCGTATTCCGCCGCCTGGGTGTGAACTGGGAACGTGGAAGGCGAAGATATCCTTGTCCCGGCCAAACAGCGCTTGAAGATCGAGCCGGACCTGGGGAATGCCATCCCGGAAATCAAATCCAATGTCTGGCCGGGTTTCCCGACCGACCTGATCAGTATTGCCATCACGGTGGCCACCCAGGCGCGCGGCAGTGTCCTGTTCCACGATTGGATGTATCCGGGGCGCATGTATTTCACGGATAAGCTGGTTGCCATGGGCGCGCAAATTGTCCTGTGCGACCCGCACCGGGTCATCGTCACCGGGCCATCCAAGTTGTACGGGGAGAAAGTGGAAAGTCCCGATATCCGTGCCGGAATGGCGCTGCTGCTGGCGGCGCTGGCAGTGCCGGGAAAATCCACCATCCGCAATGTCGGCCAGATCGACCGCGGCTACGAGCGGGTGGATGAAAAATTGCGTTCCCTGGGCGCGAATATTGAACGCCTGGTAGAAAAGTGAGTGTTCATCTGCGATTTGAGAAAATAAAAAGAGACACGCACGATTGCGTCTCTTTTTATCGATGCTGCCCTGTTCAGGACCTAATTGCTAAGAGCTAATTGCTAATCGCTAACCGCTAATTGGCCTTCTGTGCGGTCACTTCGATGAATTGGGTCACCACATCCCGCAGCATCCGTTCGGGCAGTGCGCCCACCTGGCGATGGACGATTTTTCCACCAAAAACGAACAACATGGTTGGGATGCCCTGCACGCCATATTTGGTGGCCCATTCGGGGTTTTCATCGGTATTTACCTTGGCAACGATCACTTTGCCCGGCATTTCCTGGGCGATCTTATCCAGCATCGGGCTGACCATTTTGCATGGCCCGCACCAGGGCGCCCAGAAATCCACGATGACCGGCAGGGGATTCTGTAAAACGGATTTTTCGAAGGCGGCATCGGTAACATTAATTGGTTCGTTCATTCCTTGCTCCTTTATTCGGCGCTTTCGCCGGGTTTTAGTAGATGATATTCTGATGTGATCCTGGCAACCTTGCCAAGCATAATTCCAACGGAACAATACTTTTCTTCCGAAAGTTGGATGGCCTGTTCCACATCCTTGGGCGGAATCGCTTCACCCCAGATCAGGTAGGTGATGTGGATATCCGTCCAGATCATCGGGTAATCACTGGCACGTTTCCCGCGCACGCGTACTTGCATATCGATTGGCTCGAGACGTTTCTTCTTCAGGATGGAAACGATATCTTCCCCGGTACATCCGGCCACGGCCACCAGCAACAGTTGCATGGGGCTGATCCCGGGCTTGCTATCCATCGTGCCCATCTGGACGGTACCGCCCGTCGAACTTTGGCCGACGAAGGCCATTTCATTTTTCCATGCAGCCGTTATTTCCGTCCAACCTTCGGTCATGCTTTCTCCTATTTTAATCCATGGTATTCTATTATAACTTATGATGCACAAGGACGAAAAAGGTTGCATATATTTAAGCTCTTAACTGGTTACACTAGGTAAACTTGTCAGGATAAAAATCATTTGAGATTAATCCTTTTTGAGAGTATTATCACAAATGGGCAACCTTTTTTCGATACATTGGTTGGAAAGAACCCGAGCCGGCGTCGTCATGACAATGCTTATCTATTTCCTGAGTGGACTTGCATTTGAGGGACTTGGTTTGGCTGCCTTTTTGCAGCAACGGCAGGGGAGCGATCTGCCTTTAAACAAACATCTTAAGTGGCTGGCTGCATTCGGATTTGTTTGCGGGGTGACTAATTGGATTGATATGTTCCTGAACAGCGGTAGTACACAGGAATATCTCAAGGCACTAGATTTAATACGGATGATTTCACAGCCACTCACAGGTTTTTTGCTGCTCATATTTGGCTGGAGAATTTTAAGAGAAATTTCCCTACCACCCTGGACGATTTTCATTCCAGGAGTTTTTATCATTCCGATAGGTTATGTAATCACATACGCAGCGACCACCTTCGTTACGCCATCCCCGATAAATATTCCCATCGATATCTGGTCACGTTATCTCCTGTACCTTCCGGGCGCTATCATGGCCGGAATCGGTTTCCTGCGACAATGGAACAGCCAGCGTAAGCTTGGCCTTTCCGACGTTGCCAACCTGATGCTGGGAGCAGGGGTAGCTTTTCTTATCGAAGCATTTATCGTCGGGCTGGTTGTACCAGCCGCCCCGTATGGCCCTGTTTCCTACTATAACTATGACCGCGCGGTTAATAGTGCTTTCACAGGAGAACAAACGGGGTTAACTGGATTTTTTGGATTAACTTCCTGGCTGGACTATCAGAAAATAATGGATATTACCGGATTACCCGTGTCATTCTGGCGGATGCTTTCGTCATTCACTGTAACGTTCTTTGTGGTACGGGGATTGGGGGTTTTCGAAGCAACACGAAAGCGGCAGGTAAAAGCGCTTCAGGATGAACGGACCCAGGCTCAAAAAGAGGCTTTGGATACCCAGATCGCTGCCAAGGAAGCTGCAGATAAATGGACAGATGCCTTGGTAAGTATCAACCGACGGATTACCGCGTTGGAAGATGTGGACAGCATCTTGTTGTACATTGTGGAGAATGCGAGAAAACTATTGGAGGCAGATTTCGTAGGTATGGCCTTGATCGTCGAGGAACCGCTCCGATTGGAGTTAAAGGCCTTCTCCAATGAAGACAAGACAGAGATGGTCAGTACTCCTATGGTCATCCAGACGCCCCAGATTTTGAAAACCTTGAAAACCGCACGCTCCTACCGCTCGACAGGCAATGAACCTCCCGAGATCCTTGAAAAAATCAGTTACGGCGTTGAGAAAACGCCAAGCGGGGCAGGAATTGTAAGGCTCGAAATGGATAACCGCCCAATTGGGGTTCTGTGGGCTTCCAGGTCTGATCAAGTGTAATATTCAGAAACAGACCTTATCTGGCTAGAATGCATGGCAGACCAGGTAGTGCTCGCCATCCAGCATGGTTTAATGACCTCCCAGTTGCAATCTCTCTCAATCACCGAAGAACGTGCCCGGATCGCCCGGGATATGCACGACGGCCTGGCACAGGTGCTGGGATATTTGAACCTGGAAGTACAGGCATTGGAGGCGTTACGCAAACAGGGGAAATTCAGGAAGCAGGCCACCGAATTGAGGAAGATGCGGGAAGCGATTAACCAGGCGAATGCGGACGTACGGGAAAACATCTTGAGCCTACGGACCACCCTGTCCAGCGAAAAAGGGCTGGTCTCTGCCATTGGCGAATACCTGGAAGAATTCAGCATCCAAACTGAAATCAAAACAATATTTAGCGATGAAATGAATGGCGAACCCGCCCTCTCTTCGATTGCAGAGGTGCAGCTGGTCTGCATCCTACAGGAAGCCCTGGCGAACGTGCGCAAACATGCGCGCGCGAGCCAGGTGATGGTGTTAATCGAGAAAATGAATCTAAAGGAAAATGGAACCATCCACATGCAGATTACCGATAACGGAATTGGTTTTACAGTGCAGGAGTCCAATCACAAGTTTGGGCTAAAAACCATGAAGGAAAGAGCTGCCAGTGCAGAAGGGACCCTGGAAGTTCATTCCATACCTGGAAAAGGGGCAACCATCGATTGCTGGATCCCCTGCATCAAGGTTAAACAATTGAATATCAGCCAGGACCTATTTTCCCACGACGGTAAACTTTCAACCCCATGATCCGGAAAAAACATGAACATTCGTGAATGGACTTTGCCGGTATACACAATCCTGACCCAATTGGCAGCGGGATCACTTTTCACATTATGGGTGATACGCACATGCACCTTTATTAAATTCGAACGGAAAGAAATGGATCGGATCATTAGAATACCGATCCTTATTATCCTGATCACGGCTGTTGTAGCAATCATTGGAGCCCATTTTCACCTGAGTAGACCATTTCTATCCTTTTTGGCCATATCGAATTTCCATACTTCGTGGTTAAGCCGCGAACTTGTGTTTAACCTATTATTTCTTTTCTCGACATTTCTTTTATGGATCCTGGTCTGGTTTACCAAGGGACATAATAAGATCAAAACCATAATGGGATGGGCGGGGATAATTTTTGGTTGTACTACAGATTACTGCATGTCTCGAATCTACCTCCTTAGTTCTCAACCCGCCTGGAATACGCCACTGACTACCCTTTCCTTTTTTACAACGATGATCTTGCTTGGTGTAGTGACTATTCCTGAATTACTGGAGATGGATTTAATATATTCCAAAAGCCGGCAAAATGAGAATCAAGGAGTACGAGTTCAAATCATCTTAAAATCCTTTAATTGGATAATCTTAATTGCCATAGGCATGGTAATAGTAACCATCGGTCTTAATTATTTTCAAATCGTTTCTCTGCGAAATGGGGATATATCCGCGCAAACGAGCTTGAAACTATTATTGGACCTTTATCTCCCACTGTTTATTATCAGGTTCGCTTTTTTATTCATCGGTGTTGGATGGCTGGTTTATATTGGTGCTGCGTCGAAGCGTGTAAAGAATGTATCCGAGAAGTTGGCAACACCGATATTCATGGCTTGCCAATTAGTGGTGATTGCAGAAATCCTGGACAGGTTTTTATTTTATGCCATTCACGTGCGCGTGGTTATTTAGGTCGAATAAAAAGGGTGACATTCGATGACGATCAAGGTTCTCATCGCTGATGATCATAAGTTATTTCGCCAGGGCCTCATCAGTATAATGGAAACGCGCGAGGACCTGGTAAAGGTGATCGGCGAGGCGGAAACCGGTGAGGATGCGGTCCGATTAGCGGGGCAATTGCACCCGGACGTGGTTCTGATGGACATCTATATGCCCCATGGGGACGGCTTGAAAGCGACGAAGGAAATCCTTGCAAACTTTCCAGACATAGCAGTTGTCATGCTGACATCCTCTGAAAAGGATGAGCATTTGTACGAAGCTGTGAAACTGGGGGTATCTGGATATTTATTGAAGAGCCTGGACGCAAAGCAACTTTTTGAGCTGCTGGTTGGGGTCACTAAGGGGGAAGCCGCCATGACAAAATCGATGGCGACACGGCTGTTGAAAGGTGTGGCCAAACGTTCGGTAGAGGTTGCCAAAGGCGAAGAAGCGCTGACCGAAAAAGAGCTGACCGTCTTACGCCTGGTTGCGAGCGGTGAAAGCAACTCAAGAATTGCTCAAAAAATGTCCATTTCTGTAAATACGGTGAAGGGCTATCTCAAAAGTATCTTCGCAAAACTGCAGATAGAGAACCGCACTCAGGCGGCTGCATTTGCTATCAAATCGGGTTTGCTTTTGAATTCAGATGAAAATCAATCCAATGAGCACCCCAATAAGTAGATGAAATTTCCTCCGAGGAAGAAGGTTATATTTTTAATGTATCGTGATAGAGAAAAAGCGCACGATTAGGGTCTCCCAATGCCCAGTTCACTTTCAGGAGGCTGAATATTGAGAAAATAAGTACTTCAAATTGAAAATATATCGGCATTTTGTATCAGAATAAAAGGGATTTAATAATTTCATAAGATTGAATGGAGGAAGGAATGACTGAAAAGAATTTCCTCGTTAAAACCCTCACAGACACTGTGATTTCCCGGCGCAGCTTCCTGAAATGGAGTGCCGTGGTGGGAGGGTCAGCAGTACTGGCAGGGTCATTTACAAGTTGCTCTCCTCAGGTGGCTAGCGATCAAAATCCATCGCCTGCTACCACCGGAAAGGAAACAACTGCATCCGTTTTTTGCCCCAACATGGGTTGTCACCAAAATTGTGCCATTCTGGCCCATTTACGGGATGGCCAACTAGTGAGTGTCTCAGCCCCAGATTTCCCAGGAATTCCCGAGTTTAGACATATTTGCATTAGAGGGTTATCCAGTTGGAAGCTTCCATACTTGGATAACCGCATCAACTACCCCATGAAAAGGGTAGGAGAACGCGGCTCAGGACAGTGGGCGCGGATCACCTGGGAAGAAGCCCTGGACACGATTGCAAACAAGATGGTGGATATAAAAAATCAGTACGGCCCTGAAGGCGTAATGTTGTTCACAACGGGAAGCTCAGCCATCCCAATTTTAGGGATCAATTCAGGGGCTGCAATGGCGAGGTTCAGCAATCTATTTGGCAGCAGCGAGTTGATCGGTTGGCAGGTTGATGGCGCCCCACGTCTTTCTGCAATGACCATGTTTGGTTTCTTCTATTCTGGTGGAAACGACCCACGGCTTTGGAAGAACTCCAAATTGATTCTCAACTGGGGTAAGAACTCGGCTGAAACCGCCTTGAGGGAATACAAGTTATTGATGGATGCCAGGGACCAGGGTGCAAAGCTGGTACAGATTGGCGTTAATTACGATGTGACCTCAGCAAAAGCTGACCAATGGATCCCGATCGAACCAGCAAGTGATGCAGCGCTGGCGATGGGTATGATGAACATTATTTTAAGAGATGGCCTGGAAGATAAAAATTACCTGATCTATTCCACGGTTGCACCACTACTGGTAAACGTGGAGACAGGGGCGTTTGCCCATGGACCGGACCTCGCCCCTAACATGGATAAAGCGCTTTATCTTGTCTGGGACGAAACCAGCAATGGCCCTGTGCCCATGCCACCGCACACGCATGAAATGCCTGGTGTGACTCCTGCTCTTGATGGTGAATATACCATCGGAGGCAAGAAATTCGTCACTGCATTCCACTTGCTTAAAGCAGAGATAGAAAAATTTCCCCCGAAAGATATGGCGACGATCACAGGCCTCAGTACGGAGACCATTGAAAATCTGGCTCATGAATATGCCGCAAGCAAACCGGCTGCAATAATCATGGGGCAAGGCTTCTCGCGATATTACAATGGTGAGCTGGCCGCGCGAGCCATCCTGACCCTTGCTGCGATCACCGGGAATGTGGGAGTGAGCGGGGGAGGCGCCAGTTGCGACTCAGGCGAGTTCAACCCAACGCTCAATTCTGATGCTATCTGCGCAGTGGATGAAAGGCGCAGTAAACGAGTTCCCATCCATCTGGGTCTATCCTGTGTCACCGAGGGGAAACCATTCCAGGTGAAAGCCATGCTGGTCTCCACATATAATTTTATCCATACCATACCCAGTCATGATGAATGGGTGGAAAAAGTTCTACCTAACCTTGATCTCTTGGTTACTCTGGATATCGTTGAATCAGAAACAGCACGCTGGTCGGATATCATCCTTCCGGCGGCCAGCATCTACGAGCGGAGGGATATTGGAGCTACCCTGGGTTATGCTGTCTTGAACCATCAAGCCATCCAACCCCTCTTCGAGCGTAAATCAGACCTCGATATTTGCAAGGAACTGGCCAACAGGCTTGGTTTTGGCGATCAATTTGCCTATACGGAAGATGATTTCATCAAGGTTATGCTTCAGAATGACACCCTGAAAGGGGTAACTCTTGATCGGTTGGAATCCGAGGGCGGTCTTGTCTATGGAAATGCACCGCAGGATCCGGCAATTCCTTTTGCAAAACAGGATTATTGGACAACCTCTGGAAGGATCGAGTTCTATGCTGAGCAGTTCGCAGGTATGGGAATGGCACTGCCAACCTACAAGGGTCCCATTGAGGCAAAAGATTCTGAATTAGGCAAGAAGTACCCATTACGGTTCATCTCAGGGAAGCGCAGGTTCTGGACTCAGACCATGTCATTCTATCCGCGCCGCGTGAACTCAATCCTAAGCCAACCTTGAGAGTAAATCCCAAGGATGCGGTAGAAAGAGGCATCCAATCAGGTGACCTTGTGCGCGTGTTCAATGACCGGGGCGAAATGGTCGTAGAAGCATTACTGAACCCAGGCATCCGGCCGGGGACTGTTGCCATTGAGCATGGCTGGAAACCAACGGAATTTGTGAAGGGATTTTACAATACACTCCCACGCTCCAATGTCTTCCCCGAAGAGTCAGAAATGAACCATCCTGTCTTTTTATGGTATGCCAATGCCTGGCAGAACTTTGTTGATACTGCGCCAAGCCCGGGCGGGATTTCGGTCTTTGGCATGGTGGACACGCTATTTGACGTGCTGGTTGATTTTGAACATTACAAGGCATAGAGAGGAAGGTGAAAAATGACCAAACAGCTTGCCCTGGTGATCGACCTGGATCGATGTGTTGGTTGTCATGCATGTCATGTGGCATGCAAGATGGAAAACAATATCGAAACGGAAGCTTTTGTAAATGTCCGCCCGATTGGTGCAGATGGGCTAGATATTTCGCAAGGAACATATCCTGATCTCACCTTACAGTGGCTGCCTATATCTTGCATGCATTGTGAAAATCCGCCTTGTGTAGCCAATTGCCCCACTGGCGCTATGCACAAACGCGCAGAAGATGGGATTGTGCTGGTGAATAAGGACATATGTATCGGATGCAGACTTTGCACGTGGGCTTGCCCTTATCAAGTCATTGGATTTGATGCACAATTCCCCGGGGAAAAAGTGGTTTCGAAATGTACTCTTTGTGCCCATCGGGTTGCGTTGGGCATGGTGCCTGCCTGTGTGGAAGGTTGCGTATACGGCGCAAGGCTCTTTGGCGATATCAATGATCCCGAAAGTGAGGTTTCGAAATTGATCATTAAGAAGAACGGCCGAACCCTGCTTCCTGAGCAAAAGACAAATCCTGCTGTACATTATGTAGGTTATGAGGTGAGCAAATGAACATTGAGATCCCTTTGATGCTGTTCCTTCTCCTTGAAGGAATAGGTGTTGGTACTCTGATCGCTGCTGGGATTATGGATTTAGTCCTGGCTGGAAAGAATAGGGACATTATTCGATGGCCGGTCTGGATCGGATTTACGGCATTGGCGGCTGGGTTGTTTATTTCCCTCACCCACTTGGGACACCCGGAGAGGTTTTGGTTGGCGTACGGAGGCATTGGCAGGTCCTGGTTGTCCATGGAGGCATTGTTTGGAATCCTGACGGCGATCGCGGCGGCGTTGTATGCCTGGATCTTATGGCGTTCAAAAGGGGAGGCGACCGGGGGTAAAGCTGGCCGGCTGTGGATCGCGGGAGTGGTCATTGTTTTGGGTCTGGTCTTGCTTGTTTCAACGGCCATGATTTATGCCTCCCTCAGAGCCATTCCATTGTGGAACTCTGCGTTGCTCATTCCCCTTATCCTGGTTTCTGCGCTTACCATGGGTATCTTGTTCTTTACGGTCTTGGCATGGAAGCCGCTGAGTCTGGATAGCAAGTCATGGGGCAAGTTGATTAAGTGGTGCCTGGCAGCCTTGATCGTCCTGGTCATCCTGAATTGTTTGGTATTTGTGCAGCTAAAGGCCGGATCTACTGATGCAGCCAAGGCATCCCTGGCAGCATTCGGTGGGCAGAATCTGTGGATTACCCTGGCACGTTATCTGATCGGGTTTTTGCTTCCACTCATTTTGGCAGGAATGGCAATTGCTGATAAGGATCAACATCGGCGCTTCCCATTCCTGATCGGTGCGTTTGCTTTCCTCTTGGTCGGGGAGATCCTTGGAAAAGTCCTGTTCTTCCTGCCAGCTATCCATGTGGTTGTTTGATCTATAATCACAAATCATGCAATGAAGAAGCCCGGGACATCCGGGCTTCTTCTCTGGCGATCAGAATCATCTATAAAAACATGAACCAAGTGAACTTCAGATTCTGATCTTCGACCGCAAAAAAAAAGCGAATCCTTTTTAACTGAATTTTATTACCGTACAATATTCACATGCGCGTTTTGGTATCGAATGTAACTATTTTAATGGAGAATATTTATGACCCCCAAAACATCCCTGGCTTGGAAAGAAATCCTTACGGGTGAAGCCCTTTTATTGAATCTGATGGGCAAGATCATCACAAATTACCCCAATAAATCAAATAAGATATGGTACCAGTCCTTAATCGATGAAAAGGTTTTTGATGATGTGCCATTTGCCCCTGAGCAAAGGGATGTGATCAAAGGGCTTCATTTCCTTCAATCCTGAACTCAAGACGGTCTTTCAAATGAAAATTTCATTGAAATGCAAAAGGAATATACACGATTATTCATTGGACCAAAGAAAATAATAGTTTCGCAATGGGAATCGACTTACTTTTAATGAAGATCGATTAATTTTCCAAGAACAAACAATAGCTGTGCGCGCTTGGTATCTCCGTTTCAACCTGATCCCTGACAAGATAAACAAAGAACCGGATGATCACATCGGTCTTGAAATGATATTCACCGCTCATCTTGTTCAATTGGCCATTCAGGCACTTGAGAAACAGGATAAAGCCTCCTTTGAGGAACTTATACAAGCACAAAAGAGTTTTCTTTCTGAGCATTTGCTGAGATGGGCGCCTGCCTGGTGCAATTTAACTGAAGAAAACGCTGGAACAGACTTCTACAGAGGAATTGCTTATGTTACACACGGAGCCTTAACAAAAATAGAATCGATTTACAAGTTGGATGGGTCGGGAAATATCACCCAATGAACATTTTCTTCGCTACAGAACGGTTAGCGGCGCTGGATCGTTCTGTCGTAACACTGGATACAGAACGATGTCTGCACAGCCAATATCGATTTTCCGGCTGTGAAGCTTGCTTCGCCATTTGCCCTGCCAACGCGATCACTCCTGGCAAGCCGCCCGTATTGGACCCCAAAGTATGCCAGGCCTGTCTGGCTTGCCTGCCGGTTTGCCCGGTGGGAGCGTATACGGCAGGTGACGCATTCGGTTCCCTGGTGAACGATGTGAGCCAACTGGAGGGAAGTACACTGGAACTGGTGTGCGAGAAAAATACACAGGCTGGAATGGGTGTTTCGGAGGCGAACAAAGGGATCGCGGTGCATGGCTGCCTGGCGGGTTTAGGTGCCGGGGCATACCTTGCACTCATCGCATCCGGGGTTGGACATATCCTGGTGCGAACAGATGCCTGCCCAGGTTGCGCGTGGGGCAGCCTCTCCAGACAGGTGGAAACGCAGGTCAACCAGGCTAAACGAATCCTGGAAGCCTGGAAAAAAGAGCTGTCTCTCGACTGTGTCCCTGTTTTGGAATTCCCGGTTGTGCGCCCGCTCTGGAAGGCGGCGAATCCTCCGGTCTCCCGGCGTGACCTGTTTCGGATGGTAGCCCGTCAGGGGCAAATAACCATATCACGAACCCTTGAAGAAGGAAAATCCCACGCCGAACACCGTCCTGGCCGCGACCGTCTACGCATAGTGAACACAATAAGCCGTTTGCCTGTTCCTGCTTCCAACGATGGGTCTGGCCTGGGCGAGATGGGCTTTGCCAGCCTGTTTGTTTCGAAAGCCTGCACGGCCTGTGAAGCCTGCGCACGCGCCTGCCCGACCAGCGCGCTAAAGATCATAAAGGATGTGGACGAGACGGCTTTTAATCTGACACTTTCCGTGCCGAATTGTATCGGCTGCGATATTTGTAAGCATGTATGCAACTGCTCGGCAATAAACGTGAACCATTCACCGACATATGCGCAGATTTTTAGCCAGCCGATGGTGGTCCTGCAAGCGGGTGGACTAGTCAAATGCGAGCAATGTGGGATTCTGATGGCAGCACAGCCGGAGGTACACCTGTGTACAATGTGCGAACATCAGCGAACCCACTCCGCAATAAGAATGCCCGGGAAATAAAGCAGCCCCTGGGTACCTCTTGAAGAAGGTGAGATGATCCGGCTTGCGCCTCAATTGGACATAAGGGAACGTGCCCACCTTTTTTCACCAGATGTGAAATATTTTATTTGAGGCAATGTGAGATGTCCTTGACGATTTAGAACAAATGTTTTATTATTGATGTCATCCGCGGCCGGGCCACTCGCTAATTGTTCCGACCGCCTGCTTCCTGTGCCCCGTGGGAGTACGAATGGGAGTTATTCTCCAGGGAATTCCGATGCAACCATTTTACCCTTTATACCCATATTCGTTCCGCGGAACGAAGGGACCCGCAGGTTGCTCTCGAAACCCGGCTTACCTCACTAAACTGGGATCGTTATTCCTCGTTATTTGGGCGAGTCAAGAATCTTGTCCCCGATTGTTTCTGAGGAACAAATCCCGTTCCCGTCAGGGGTTCACACGCCAGTTTAGGAGGAGCATTGAGGTGGTAAAGTGCGTTTTCTTGCTTTGCGCTCTGCTCTCTTTTTTCTCCTTTCTTGATGCAGTATAATCCCCCGTTATGGCTGACTTTTTCTCACACTGGAAGACCGGGCTTGCCCGCAGCAGCAAGGCCGCCTTTGGCCGGCTGGCTGGCATCTTTGGTGCGACGGAAATTACCGCCGGCACGTGGGAGCAGCTGGAAGCCCTGCTCATCCAGGCCGACCTGGGGCTGGAGACCACGGAAGCAGTACTTGATTCGCTAAAGAGCGCTGTCCGTACCCAGGGCCTACCGGCAATCCAGTGAGCTTCGCTCCTTGCTGGAAACCGAGCTTCGTTCACGCCTGGATGCAGTGCCTGCATTGGATTTGACCGCGCATCCGACCGTTATCCTGCTGGTTGGCGTGAACGGCTCCGGCAAGACCACCACGGCTGCCAAGCTGGGCCGCCGTTTTGCCGACCAGGGCCAGCGTGTTCTGCTCGTTGCGGCCGATACCTTCCGCGCCGCCGCAGTGGATCAGTTGCAGGTCTGGGCCGACCGGCTGGAGATCCCGATCCTGGCCGGGCAGATGGGTTCCGACCCGGGCGCAGTGGTCTATGATGGCATCCAGTCTGCGCTTGCAAAGGGCGTCGACCTGGTATTGGTGGATACCGCCGGACGCCTGCACACCCGTTATAATCTCATGGAAGAGCTCAAGAAAGTGCAGCGTGTAGCCGGTAAGGCGCTGGCGGGTGCACCGCACGCCGTCTGGCTGGTACTGGATGCCACCACCGGGCAGAATGCCCTGGTGCAGGCGCGTGCTTTCAAGGAGGCGGTCGGCGTGACCGGTGTTATCCTGGCAAAGTTGGATTCTTCGGCGCGCGGCGGCATGGCCTTTGCCATCCAGCGCGAACTGGGACTGCCGATCCTTTTTGCCGGCCTGGGCGAAAAAGCCGAAGATCTGACACCTTTCGACCCGGATGCGTTCGTGAAGGGAATTCTTGCGGAGTAGGTATGGATACGCTTGCGGAAGAGATCATTGCCATGGAGAAGGCTGTACTGGCCCGCTGGGGCCGTGGCGACCCGGCCGGTTTTCTGGAGATCACCGCCCCGGATGTGGTCTACTTTGACCCTTACGTTGCGAGCCGAATCGATGGATTGGAGGCGCTCACGGCGTATTATCAACCCGTCTGGGGCAGGACCCTTTTCGACCGGTTTGAGCTGCTCAATCCAACCGTGCAGGTATCAGGCGATATGACGGTGTTGACGTTCAATTATGTGTCTTATAATGGTGAAGAATCCGACCATTGGAATTGCACCGAAGTGTATCGCCGCACAAATGGGAAGTGGAAGATCATCCAGACCCATTGGTCTTATACCGAAGTATTCAAGAATAAAAGGGCATCGTCGCAATAAGCTAAGTTTTGTAACTGCTCACACTTGCGAAGGTTTGGCCGCATCTAGCATTACTTATGAGCGAAACTCCTGATTTTATCCGCAATTTTGCCAGAAATAGAACCTTCGTAAGGCTGGACTGAGCAGTTACTAAGTTTTTATATATTAAAATTCGTGTTCTTCGTGGATCGATTTCTTATTGTCGATGAAGTCTGTTCAGAAGGGATGATTGAAATGCAGGATTTGCTCGAACGGTTACAAACTGCGGGGGATGTACTTCGCCAGCTCATGGTGCGTCTTTGACTTACCCGCCAAAGAATCCCAGCTTGCCGAACTCGAAAAGGAAATCAATGCCCCGGATTTTTGGAATGACCCGGGCCATGCCCAGCAGGTGAGCAAGGAAGCTGCCGGTCTGCGCGAACAGATAGAAGACTGGCATGGCTTTCGAACGCCGCTTGAAGGATGCCTCGGAACTGGCCGGCCTGGATGACGAATCCTTGCGCGCTGAACTGGAAGCCGAAATCGCCGGCCTCGAATCCGAGCTGGAGAAACGCTCCTTCACGGCGATGCTTTCCGGGCCCTACGACGCCGAAGATGCCCTGCTGGCCATCCATGCCGGGGCAGGCGGCACCGATTCGCAGGATTGGGCCTCCATGCTCCTGCGCATGTACCTGCGCTGGGCTGAACAGCAGGGTTATAAGACGGATATCTGGGATATGACCGAGGGCGAAGAAGCGGGCATAAAATCTGTGACGATTGCCATAGATGGCAAGTATGCTTTCGGCTATCTGCGCTCCGAAAAAGGCGTCCACCGGCTGGTGCGGCTTTCCCCATTTGATTCTGCCCACCGGCGGCATACTTCTTTTGCCCTGGTGGAAGTGCTGCCGCAGATTGCGTTTGACAATCCGGAAGTGCCAGATCGATCCGGCGGATTTGAAAGTGGATGTTTTCCGGTCGTCCGGTGCGGGCGGTCAGAATGTCCAGAAGAATGCCACCGCCATCCGGATCACGCATATTCCGACCGGGATCGTGGTCACCTGCCAGAACGAACGTTCCCAGACGCAAAACCGCGAGTTTGCCATGCGGATTTTGCGGGCGCGTTTGTTGGAGATCAAGAAAGCGGAAAAGGATGAGGAAATTGCCGTGTTGCGAGGTGAATATACCAAAGCGGAGTGGGGCAGCCAGATCCGTTCGTATGTGCTGCATCCGTACCAGATGGTGAAAGACCACCGCACCGAATACGAAACCGGCAATACCCAGGCGGTGCTGGATGGCGATTTGGACGATTTCATGGAGGCTTATTTGCGGAAAGGCAAATAGACTTGACGCTCCTGCACTTCATGCTATAATCAGCCCGCTTAACCCAAAAATGAAATTTATCTCAATTCCTCCGCTTATTGGGATGATACTAAAAATTATTGTAATGACGATTGATGCGTTATTACACCTTAGAAGGAGTAAGAATGCCCCCACAACCAAAGCGTAAACTCTCGAAAGGCCGCCGTGACCGCCGCCGCGCCCACGATGCCCTGGAAGCAGCCAACCTGGTAGCCTGCACCAATTGCGGTACCATGATCCTTCCGCACATTGTCTGCCCGAACTGTGGTTTCTACAAAGGCCGGGAAGTCATTGCGGTAAAGAAAGCAGAAAAGAAAAAATAGTGTCAACACACTGACGGGCTGTGGAAACAGCCCGTAATTTTTTTAGGATAGCAGGAGCAGAACATTTCCTGGCAGTGCTTGAGAAATGTAAAGTGCTTTTCTGGTCAAGCTTTTTCCAGTAGAATATGGCACCAAGCCAAACAAAGCAGGAGGTACCCATGAGTTTAAGTCAAAGTTGCCTGTTCCATCCCTGCTTCGCCAACCGTTGCCTTGAATGAGGAGGCTCGTCTTTTGCGTGAAAAGGGGGAACCCGTCATCCACCTCGGCATCGGTGAGCCGAAGAACAAAACTCCGATTGCGGCCATCTTGAGTTCGGCCGCCAAATTAAATAGTGGGGATGTGAAGTATGAGCCTACGGATGGTACCCCATCCCTCAAAAAAGCGATCATCCGCTATACGGAAGAAAACTATGATCGCCTGGCCGCGCCACAGAATATCATCGTTTCAGATGGAGCCAAGCAGTCGCTCTGGAATGTTCTGTTTGCAATCTTGAATCCGCAGGATGAAGTGATCGTCCTGGCCCCATATTGGGTCAGCTACCCTGAAATGATCCGCATGATCGGGGGAATACCGGTTATCGTTACTCCGGAAGACGGCTCGTTTGTCCCGACATTCGAAGAGATCGAACGTGTGGTCGGTTCGTATACAAAAGCCATCATCGTCAATAGCCCGAATAATCCTTCCGGTGCGGTCTACCCTGAAGAATTGATCGCCAAGATAGTTGACCTTTGCGAAAGCAAGGGCATCTATATGATCTGTGATGATATCTATCACAAGCTGGTCTTCGATGGGAAAGTGGCTGTTCCGGCATACAAATTTACCAGCAAGGATGTGGAAAATTCGAAGATCGTTGCCGTTAATGGCGTGGCAAAATTGTATGGGATGACCGGTTTCCGGATCGGCTGGGTTGTGGCGCACAAGCAAACTGGTGGAGATCATGACCAATATCCAGTCCCAGACGACCACCTGTGTTTCCCCGGTCATGCAGGCAGCTGCAGAGGGAGCTTTGACCGGCATCCAGTCCAATGTCGAAGCCTTGCGTCTGACCATGCAGAATAATCGTGACATCCTGATGCAGGAATTGCGCTCATTTACGGATGTGCGGTGTTTTAAACCGCAGGGCACTTTCTATGCCATGCCCGATTTCCGGGCCTATTGCGGTAATGGATTGGTTAAGAATTCGGTGGAGCTATCGAAGTTCTTGCTCAAGAAGGCTTTGGTTGTTACGGTGCCAGGCAAGGAATTTGGCATGGAAGGCCATCTGCGCCTGAGCTATGCCGGGACAGTCAAAGACTTGACGGAAGGGATCGAGCGAATGAAATGGGCGCTCGATCCGAATGCTCCGTCTGAAATTTATATTGGAGACCGCAAGTTGGTGCGAGATTGGATGTAAAGCCAAAGGAGACAGCCATGAGTAACATCTATAACATCAAAACACCTGCTGAAGGACAGGCAGCCTCCGTCCGAGGCTGATTATGGCCTGGATAACCTGGGCCTCACCAACCTGCGCAAGGCTTATTGGAATCTGCCAATGGAAGCCCTGTATGAAGAGAGCATCTTTCGCGGCGAGGCGAACATTTCACGCATGGGCCCGCTGATCGTCAATACCGGGAAACATACCGCCAGGGCAGCCAGTGACAAATTCGTTGTCCGTGAAGCGACTACAGAAGATAATATCTGGTGGGGACAGTATAACAAGCCTTTCGATGCGGAAAAATTCGATGCGTTGTTCGCCCGGATGCAGGGATACTTTCAGGGACGGGATGTTTTTGTCCAGGATTGCTTTGGCGGGGCGGATCCCGATTATCGCCTGCCCATCCGCATCATTACCGAATTTGCCTGGCACAGCCTGTTCGCCCGCAATATGTTCATCAAACCGCAGACCGCGGAGGAATATCGCCGGCATGTGCCGGAGTTCACGATCATCTGTGCGCCCGGGTTCAAGGCTTCGCCCCAGATCGATCAGACCCCGTCTGAGACTTTTATCGTGCTCAATTTTGCCAAGAAGATGTGCATCATCGGCAATACAGCCTATGCCGGTGAGATCAAGAAATCCATCTTTACCTTGTTGAATTACCTGTTGCCTTTGAATAATGAAGTAATGACCATGCATTGTTCGGCCAATGTCGGCAAGCAGGGGGATGTGGCTTTGTTCTTCGGCCTCTCCGGAACAGGCAAGACGACCCTTTCCGCGGACCCCAACCGCGGTCTGATTGGCGATGATGAACACGGCTGGAGCGACAACGGTGTCTTCAATTTTGAAGATGGCTGCTATGCAAAAGTAATTGAACTCTCTCCGACCGCCGAACCGCAAATCCATGCCTGTACCAGCCGCTTCGGGACGATCCTGGAAAATGTTATCTGGGACCCGGTGTCACGTGCCATCGACCTGGATGATGCTTCCTTGACCGAGAATACGCGTGCATCCTATCCGCTGGATTTTATCGAGAATGCCATCATGGAAAAGCGCGGCGGGCATCCCAAGAATATTGTTTTCCTGACTTGTGATGCCTCTGGTGTGATGCCTCCGATTGCCAGGTTGAATGTGGAACAGGCCATGTACCACTTTATCTCCGGCTATACCTCCAAAATTGCCGGGACGGAGATCGGCCTGCGCGATGAACCGGAGATCACCTTCAGCGCCTGCTTTGGTGGACCGTTCATGGTGCATCGCCCGGCTTTTTATGCCGAGCTGCTGCGCCGGAAGATTGAACGCTACGATGTCAAGTGCTGGCTGGTCAATACCGGCTGGGTGGGTGGGCCTTATGGGGTTGGCAAACGGATCAGCATCAAGCACACCCGCAATTTGTTGAATGCGGTCTTGAATGATGCGCTTGAACGAAGTTGAATATTATACTGACCCGGTATTTGGTTTCCAGGTTCCCAAGACTTGTCCGGATGTACCTGAAGATGTACTTTATCCGGCGCGTTCCTGGCAAAAAGAAGATGATTACTGGAAGAAATACAAGCAATTGGCATCACGGTTTGTCAGTAATATGAAGAAATTCGAAGTGGATACTCCACAAGAAGTCATTGCGGCAGGACCTAAAATAATATAGAAAACCGTTGTTTTGATCCGGTGTTCTCCAGAATAAATTCCCCGAGACTATTCCTCTGCTGTCTGGAATTGTACATGGGAACGGGAGCTTTGTCATGGGGGAATATAGCAGATTGTGCCTAGTCGAAATCCCAAATATGGATATAATTGCGCTTTGGTTTGTGAAAATGTGAACTTATCCGCTTATGGCGTGGAAATCAATCTTAATTTAGGAGTGTGAAAGTGAACAAAGAAGCGATCAACAAGCTTATGCGACCCAAATCAGTCGCAGTAGTGGGGGCGTCGTCACAGCCGGGGAAAATTGGTTATACCGTACTCGAAAACCTGCTCAAAGGTGGATATAAAGGAAAGATTTACCCGATCAATCCTGCCGCAACTGAAATACTGAGCCTGCCGGTGTTTCCATCGGTTTCGGCCTTGCCCGAAGCCGTGGATCTGGCCATCATCACGGTCCCGGTCAAATTTGCGAACCAGGTTGCCGAGGAATGTGGACAAAAAGGCATCAAGGCGCTCAGCGTCATCACTTCCGGTTACAGCGAAGTGGGGCGGCACGATCTGGAAGATGAATTGATTAACATTGCGCACAAGTATGGGATGTGCGTCCTTGGCCCGAATATCGTCGGTTCATTATCCAATTCGGACGAGTTGAACGCTTCCTTTGGGCCATTCCTGCCGTTCAAAGGTTCTGCCACTCTTATCACCCAGTCCGGCGCCTTGCTCATCGCCATGGATGCCATCACGTATACCCGCAAGGTCGGATTCGACAAGATGATTTCCATCGGCAATATGGCGGATGTGGATTTCGCCGACCTGATCGAATGGTTGGAAGAGGATGAGAATACTACCTGCACTTGCCTTTATATCGAAGGCATCAAGGATGGGCGCAAATTCATCGAGGCCTGCCGAAAGGCGAAGAAACCCATCATCGCCCTCAAGGCGGGCACTTCGGCACACGGCGCCGCGGCCGCGGCTTCGCACACCGGTTCACTGGCTGGATCCGCCAAGGTTTATAATGCGGCCTTCCAGCAGGCCGGTGTTGTCCAGGCTTCGGATCTGAATAACCTGTTTGATCGCACCCTGGCGCTCTCGCTGATGCCCCCTTTGAAAGGCACCAACGTGTTGCTCGTCACCAATGGCGGCGGTGTGGGTGTGCTTGCCACCGACGCGGCTGAGAAATTCGGCATCCCGTTGAAATTTGCTCCGCCGGATGTACAGGAAGAACTCAAGAAGCACATGCCTGACTTCGGTTCGGCCAAGAACCCGGTGGACATGACCGGTATGGCTGGGAACGATTGGTATTATGAAACCGTGTAAATATGCCTATGCCCACCCCTGGACGGATGGGCTGGTGCCATTGTATTGCGAGACAGCCATCACCAATCCGGTTGAAATTGCCCAGGCAATCAAGCGAGCGATTGATGACAGCGGTGTGAAGGGGAAACCCGTGGCTGTTTCCATGGTGGGCGGGACGCGCTGTGACAAGGCCATGGCATGGCTGGTGGAGAACGGCATCCCGGCCTATGGCCCTCCGGACCAGGCGATGAACGCCATGGCTGCATTGAGCGAGCTTTACCGCATCCAATCCATGCTGGATAAGACCGTGGTTGTCTCAGATCCCGTACGCGCTGCCAAGGCTGCCGAAATCATCGCGGTTGCCCGTGCGGATGGACGAACTGCGTTGACGGAAACCGAGGCGAAACAGATTTTCTCTGCCTATGGTCTGCCGATTGCCCAAACCCGGCTGGCGAAATCCGAAGATGAAGCGGTTGAAATGGCCAAATCGATCGGTTTCCCGGTGGTGATGAAAATCATCTCCCCGGATATCGTGCATAAATCTGATGCCAAGGGTGTAAAGGTTAATATCAAGGATGAGGCGGGTGTACGTGAAGCCTATAAAACCATCCTGGCGAACGCGAAAGTATATAAAGCCGATGCGAATATCCATGGGATTGCCGTCCAGGAAATGGCTCCTTGGGGCACCGAAGTGATCGTTGGTTCGGTAAACGATCCCACTTTTGGACCGACGATCATGTTTGGTCTGGGTGGCATTTTCGTTGAGGTGCTCAAGGATGTTACTTTCCGGGTTGCGCCGGTCAATAAATCCCAGATTGAGCAGATGCTGACCGAGATCCGCGGCGCTCCGATGTTGAATGGCGTGCGAGGCGAATTGCCACGCGACCGTGCGGCTTTGGTGGATGTCCTCTACCAGTATGCCATCATGGTTTCTGATCTGGCCGACGAAGTCTCGGAAACGGACGCCAACCCGATCCTGGTCTATGAGGAAGGCAAGGGTGTCAAGGTTGTGGATGCACGGATCATCTTGAAGAAAAAGCCGTAATAGGTATCGATAAATTACTCGGAAAAGATCGAACGGGGTACGAATAGCGAATATCGCTAACCGCACCCCGTTTTCTATTGCTTCCTACGGATTGAAATCGAAGTATTACTTCATGCAGGTTTGGTGTGATTGACCAGCCAAACGCCAAGTAAAATGACCGCGCCGCCCAATATCCCGGCCAGGGATATTTTTTCGTTCAATAGGAGAAAAGAGACGATCACCGTTACCACCGGTTCGATATACAGAAAAGTCCCGACCTGGGCTACCGGCAAAACTTTGAGAGCGTCGTACCAAAAAATATATGCCAGCCCGGAACAGAATACGCCTAAGAATCCGATGGCGAGCCAACCATCTGTTGCGATATTGGGGATTGACCCCCAGCCTTGTCCGGCCAGAAAAAGAACTGAAGAGAAAAGCCATCCGAATGCCATAACGTAGAACATCATCAAGGCGGCCGGATAGGTTTTCAAGCCACGCCGGGAAAGTATGGTAAAGACGGCCCAATTGGGTGCGCTGATCAGGATGAGAATATCCCCGGGTGTCCCGAACTTGCCTGAAACCAGAGAACTCAAATTGCCATGCGTGACTACGAGCAAGACACCGAAAGCTGCCATTAGAATGCCCAGCGCCTGGAACCAGTTCAATTTTTCCTTTAGTACAAGCCAACCCAGGATGGCAATGAAAATGGGCATGCTGGAGACGATCCAGGCGGTGGTAGTTGCCTGGGAAGTGACCAGTCCGGTGGATTGCAGCCATTGGTGGAAAGTGATTCCCAAGAAACCCAGTAAAGCAAAATAAAGCCAGTCTTCTCGGTTTGGGTAAACTGAATTGGCGCCGTAAGCCAACCGCCGCGCCAAGGATGACCACACCCAGCGCGAAACGCATCCAGACCAGCGTGATGGGAGGAATATATTTCAGCCCAATCTTGACGGCAACGAAGGAAGCCCCCCAAACGAGGACGGCGAAGAGTGCTTTCATTGAAGCGCCGAAAGTGTTTTTCATGGTTCATCCAAATGGTAGAAAAATACCCCCGCTGGTCAAGGCGGGGGTGCCCTGAGACTGCGATGTATTATAACGCCCAGGCGAGCATCAGACCGAAAATGGCGATCACCAACCCGAGATGCAAAAACAGATTCGAATCTTTCAGCCAACCGACGAGAAAGAATTGTAAGATAAAATTAACAATTATGAAAAAGATGCCAATGAGCGGTAGAAGACCCTTACGCGGGGCAAGGTATTCTGAAACTTTATCGAGCATTTTATTCATCCTTTGGAACATCTTCCTGCTCCTTTTCTTTTTCCGCTGGCTTTACCTGCCATGGCTTGAACTGGGCGATAAGCCGGCCGGGGATGCGGCCCTGCATCAAGACGCCCTTGCGTCCATGCTCCAAGCCGTTCCACCTGGCCGAACTCGTGGAAAAGCGAAATGAGTTGTCCCTGCTGGTAGGGCAAGCGGACAAGGATGGGCGTAAGCGTCTCATAGAGTCCGTTGTGGATCCGCTCGAGCAGGTCGCCGATCCCCTCACCGGTGCGGGCAGAAATGGCCACGGCTTGTAGGAAAATGCTCCACCGCACGGCGGGCAGATTCAGGGTCCGACAGGCGATCAATCTTATTCAACACGGTGATGATGGGAACATGGCTGGCATCTATCTCCTCCAATGTCTGCTGGACAGCCTCTGCCTGGTTCATGGCATTCGGGTGGGAAATATCCACCATGTGCAGCAGCAGGTCAGCTTCCGCGATTTCTTCCAATGTGGCATGAAAAGCAGCCACCAGGGTGGTAGGGAGTTTTTGAATGAAGCCAACCGTATCGGTAAAAAGTGCCTGATACCCTCCGGGCAATTCCACCCGCCGGGTGGTTGGGTCGAGCGTGGCAAATAATTGGTCTGCCACATAAACATCCGCCTTTGCCAACCGGTTGAGCAGTGTGGATTTTCCAGCATTGGTATACCCAACCAGAGCAACAGTAGGGATGCGGCTGCGTTTCCTTTGGGCGCGATATCTCATCCGGTGCGCCCGGACTTTTTCGAGTTCCTCTTTGATGTGGGCAATTTCATGCCGGATGGCACGCCGGTCCACTTCCAACTGGGTTTCACCGGGGCCGCGCAAACCCACACCGCCCACCGAGCCAGATCGTCCGCCGCCGCCGCCCGCTTGCCGGGCGAGATGAGTCCATTGGCCGGTCAGGCGTGGAAGATAGTATTCATACTGTGCCAATTTGACCTGCAATTGGCCGTCGCTGGTATGGGCGTGTTGGGCAAAGATATCAAGAATGAGCGCGGTACGGTCGAGCACGCGGACGGATTCGCCGAGATGCTTCTGGAATTCACGTTGGTGGCGAGGAGAAAGTTCATCGTCGAATATGACCACCTGTGCCAATGTTTCCTCGGCCAACGCCTTGAGTTCCTCCACTTTCCCTGAACCGATAAATGTCTCCGCGTTTGGACGTTCCATTTTCTGGGTCAGTTCGCCGACCACCTCCAGGCCGGCCGTATCGGCCAACAGGGAGAGTTCAGTCAGGGAATCTTCGAGGGGTAGCAACTGATCCTGTCCAAATACTTCTACGCCGACCAGGAACGTGCGCTCACGCGGTGAAGCGGTCGGTTCGGGAGTTTTTTTTGACATATATGCTTGTTCTATTTCTTTTCAGATTTGATTTCAGCACCAAATAGCTTGGCGAATTTGGGGTCGGGAGGTTCGGTACGAATTGGTAAAAGAACGTGGAAGGTTGAGCCTGGACAGCCCTTTTCATCATGACCCTCGGATTCCACCCAAATAGCTCCCCTATGCGCCTCGATGATGCCTTTTGCGATGGGTAGGCCCAATCCCGGCCCGCCACCTTTGAACTTGGTTTTTCTACTGGAATGCAGCGATGCATTGCCCAATTGCCCAAATTTCTCAAAAATTGTTTCCTGATCCTCAGCGGAGATGCCAATTCCGGTATCAGTTCACAGTCACTTCCTGAAAACCCTGGCAAGGTGCGCCCGTCCACCATTATTTTACCGCCATCCGGTGTAAATTTGATGGCATTGCTCAGAATATTGCGGAAGGCTTGATATAAACGTTCCGGATCTCCGAATAGCATTTGGTCGCTGCCAGGAAACGAGCGTAAATCGAGCATCTGTTTCCGGTTTTCAATGGAATTGTTTAGCTCGTTCCGAATCAAGTCGAGAATTTGGTTTATCCAAATGGGCTGGAAATTTAACGATAGCATATTGTTATCGATTAATGATACGTCGATCATGTCGTCCACAATGGAACGCAGGACGAGCAAATTTCAACTAATATTTCCGGAGCGTTCATTGGATGGCTACTTTAATCAATTAATGAACTGGTTGGTGCGAATTTCCCGGACAAAACGGGGGGTTTAATATAGGCCTATCCAGATATTCATAAGTGTAAGCTAGGTCAGGCTTTTTGACAATCACAATACCGTGATAAAGACCGGAAGAAAAAATCATTTCTGCCCTGTTACCCAGACGAGCAATGTCTCGCCAACGATGTATAAGCTTTTTGGTGAAACCTTGTCAGGAGTATCGGCGGCGGTGTGCCAATAAGGGTAATCGAAATCAATAATATCGACTGCCGGGATGCCCGCTGCGAGGAAGGGTGTATGATCATCCTCCATACTGTACTTGACTGTTGGGATAAACTGCTTTTCGAATCCCAACTTGGCGGCCTGCTCCCATATTTCAGCCGTCAGGGCAGTATTGGAATTGCGCTCCATGTAAATATTCAGGTCGGCATCACCGACCATGTCCACGATAATGGCAGCCCTTGGGCGAAAGGTTAGGGCGGCTACAAAGGCTTGTGAACCCATGATCCAGTCGCGGCCACCCAGACCACCGTCGTCCTCGGCGTCAAAAAAGACCAGCCAGGTCGGTATGCTGCTCTTTGGAAGTGTACGCGCCAGTTCGAGCAGGATGGCCACTCCAGAGGCTCCGTCGTTGGCACCCGGCACTGGCGCGTTGCGTCCCGGCCCCCGGTCCTGGTCAGCAAGCAAGCGGCTGTCATAGTGTGCCCCAAGGATAATTTGGGGCGGCTGGTTGGTGCGCGATGCGATGACATTCTGAATTGCGAATCCCTTCCAGGTAGTATCCTGGATCTCGGCTTGCCACCCTGCCTTGCGAAGTTCATCCTGGATATATGCGATTGTCTTGGCATGGGCCTGGGAATCCGGAACACGCGGGCCAAACGCGACCTGGGTAAGAACGTCTTGATATGCGCGCTGACCGTCAAAAGGCGCTGGTTTGTGGTTAGACTGTAATATCTCCCAAAATGCTACGGAGATAAAAAAAACGCCGAGTATTATCAAGATGAAATAACGATATTTACGTATAGCCATTATGCTACCTGGTTATTGTCTAAAAATACTTCCAAATCGGTTTGTGCGCGTTCGACAAATAACCTGGCTCGTTCACGTTTATCCATACGTTTAGTTGACAAGAGCGGCGGCAGGATACCGAAATTGGCTTTCATTGGCTGGAAATCTTTCATGTCGGCATGCGTAATATAGTGACAGAGTGCACCCAGCATGGTTGTTTCTGGAAAAACGACGGTTCTTCCCTCTTGCACAAGGTGTGCGGCGTTAATTCCCGCCAGAAGGCCAGTGGCAATGTTACCCATGTAGCCTTCAACACCGGTAATTTGGCCGGCAAAGAATAAATCTGGCCGGCTATGGAACTGCAATGTGGGTAACAGGACAATGGGCGCCGCAATAAATGTATTCCGGTGCATCTGCCCGAATCGAATAAATTCGGCACTTTCCAACCCTGGGATCATTCGGAATACACGTTTCTGTTCCGGGTAGGTGAGATTGGTTTGGAAACCGACCATATTATAGAGACTGCCTGCAAGATTATCCTGGCGCAATTGAATAAGTGCGTGCGGCCAATGTCCTGTATGCGGATCTATCAACCCGGTTGGCCGCATCGGCCCGAAGGCCAGAGCCTGGCGACCGCGTTGAGCAATGATTTCCACAGGCAGGCAGCCTTCAAAGAAATGCTGTTTTCCCGTGTCTACGCCCTGCTCGATTTCGGCTTCGAATTTGCGTAATGCCATGCGTTCGGCAGATAAAAGTGCGTCTACAAACGCTTCATATTCTTCCTTTGTAAAAGGGCAATTGATATAATCACCGTCTTTGTTATCCCCATGCCCGTAACGCGACGCACGAAAGGCAATTTCCATATTGATCGATTCGGCCGCCACAATTGGGGCAATCGCGTCGAAAAAGTATAGCTGATTTTCGCCAGTCAAGGCAGCTATAGCGTGTGATAACCGGGCAGATGTTAGAGGCCCCGAGGCAATAATAGTCGGGCCAATCGATATTTCAGTTATCTCTTCTCGTACAATTTCTATATTCTGATGAGATGCCAGGCGTTGGCTGACTTGCCTGGAGAAGTCTTCCCGGTCAACGGCCAGGGCAGTTCCAGCGGGGAGTGCAGATCGTTGAGCGCATTCAAGCAGAAGCGCCCCGAGAAGCCTTAATTCATTTTTCAACACGCCGGAAGCGCGGTCGGGCAAGTTAGAGCCAAAAGAGTTCGAACAGATAAGTTCGGCCAGGTCCGCGGTCCGGTGCGCTTCGGTGGACTTTTTGGGTCGCATTTCGAAGAGGCGGACTGATAACCCACGTTGGGCGGCCTGCCAGGCGGCCTCTGTTCCAGCTAATCCGCCGCCTACGATGGTTAGATCGGGGTTCGTCATCTTAGCACGTATTGTACCATTTTGGGTTTATGGGCATGTGATATATAATTCAAATGGAAGTATGTATGAATAAGCGCAAAAACCTTATGGATGCCCAGCTCAAAGAGACCAGTCAGCTTACAGGAGCTTGCTGGTCCATCTGGCTGGAACACACCACAGATTGGGAAATCCTTGCTGCGTATAGACTGAATGTTCAGAACCGCTCAACCATTTTGCGGTACCTTCAACAAAAGGCTGGTAACGGTTGGTTGAGCGGAGCGTTGGCTGGCAGGCGCAGCCGTCCTCGCGTCTATTTTGCATTCGATCGGGCTGCCAGGCTCAAAATTATATATTTTTCCTGACCAGATGACACAGCGGGTAATAATGGTCGGGGCAGAGACGTTATCGGATGTTGCGCAGCGTTTCTGGCGAGCGGTCGCGTTGGGGAATTCCAGTCGCTCCCTTTTGGATCCGGTTACTACCCCTGTTTTGTCCATCCCTGACCTGGGTATTCCCTATTATTTGCCACAAGTGTTGGATCGTGTTCTGGAGATGGTTTTGCATACGGCAGATTGTGAGATTGGGTGGCTGGCCATCCGTTCTGGTGATTTTCTTGAGGTCAAGGCATATGCAAATTGTGAAAGTTATTCCGGGAGACCGGATTTCGATTGAAGTCAAATCCGCTTCTGCGTGAAATAACCAAATCACGCCAGGCGCGGTTAGTGGAAAAAGATGACTGTGGAATGGGCAATGGTTCCCCGCATTGGCTATAGAGAATCTGCCCGAACTTGGGCCGCTTTGCCACTTATTATCGGGCAACGTTTGATAGGTTTGATTGCTTTTTGGCGGGAAATGGTGATCCTTCCCGACTGAATGGAGTGGGCTGCAACAATTAGCCAGGCGGGTGGCTCCGTCCGTGGAAGCCAGCATCACATTTTCTGACCTTACTGATCATTTGGGCCGCATGGCGCTCTTGAATGATTTCGCAGTAACCATTACCTCTGCTTTGGATCCGGAGCAAATCGCGCAGAGATTGTTCGCGTTATTACAACGGGCTTTTGGAACTGAGCGTATCAACATGGTTGTTTTATCGCCGGATGGTATATAGCCTGCAGAATTATACCGATCGTGACGGAACAATTGTCTTGCAAACGATGTCATTGGATGATATGACTGTACCCAGTTTGATTGGGAGAGGTGAGGTTCATAGAGTGGATTCAATCACGGCCGAGGTCGGATTTTACACCCGTCTATCCGGGCTCGCATTCCGCACTGATAATTCCCATGAAATATCGACGGCAATTGATTGGGACATTGGGATTGGAAAGTGTTGAGGATGGGGCGTTTACTGTTTATGACGAACACCTGCTGATGGTTATTGCCAGTCACCTGGCTGGCCTGCTTGAAAATGGACGCTTGCGACGTGAGGCGGAAAGCAGGGCCCGTAACCTAAGTTTGATCCATGAAGTTATTGAGCAGGTTATTGGTTTGACCGATCTTCGCGAGGTATGCACAAATTGCGGCCGAGTTGATGGCGCGCAATTTTGCCTATGAATTGGCTGCAATCGCCCTGGTCGATGGCCCTGAGAGAAATATAACGTTAACTGGAATAGGTGGCAATGCGGCAGATCTTGTACAACAGGGCTTGAGTTACATGGACGAGACCAGAAGAAGACGGTATCGTGATGCGTGTTGCCGCAACCGGGCAAAATATTCTTGTCAATGATGTCATCTCAAAGCCCCTTCTTTCGCCCAATCCCGAATTGGGATGCCAGATCGGAAATGTGTGTTGCCCTCAAGGGATGGTGATCAAATCATTAGGCGTGATTGATGTGGAAAGCCAGAGGAAAAACGCATTTTCGCAAAACGATTTTATTGTGCTTGAATCGCTGGCTGGAATCCTTTCAAGCGTTATGTCCAGTGCAGGGCAGTATCAGAAATTGCAGGCAACGGTGGATCAATTGCAGGCTGCACGCGAGGAACTCCAGGAGCGCATCGTTGCACAACGCATGGCGGAGAGTCGACTGGTTCAGGCAGCAAAGCTGGCAGCAGTTGGCGAGATGGCTGCCGGGATTGCACATGAATTGAACAATCCTTTGACGACTGTTTCAGGTTTCACAGAATTAGTGCTTGAAGAATTGCCCGAGGGGTCTGATGTTCGGAATGATATGGAGTTGGTATTGCGGGAAGCGCAACGTGCGCGTGGCGTTGTCCGCCGGTTGCTCGACTTTGCCCGCCAGAGTGAAAGTGCACGCGTGCGTTCAGATATCAATGAAATCATTAACGGATGTTCTGGCCTTGGTAAATCATCTATTGCGCATAAGCGGTATTCAATTAATCACTGATCTATCCGATGGCATCCCTTGGATATCAGTGGATCGCAACCAGATAAAGCAGGTCATTCTTAATCTGATCCATAATGCTTTACATGCCATGCCTACAGGTGGTGAACTTCATATGATTACTGATCGTCGGCACCGCGAACAGCGTGACTGGTTGACCATAAGCTTGACGGATACCGGGACTGGCATCGCCCCGGAAAACCTTCGAGCGGGTATTTGAACCATTCTTTACCACGCGATCGAAGGATGGCGGAACGGGGTTGGGACTTGTCTGTAACGTATGGAATTATCACCGATCATGGCGGTTTTATTGATGTGGAAAGCCAGGTAGGTAAAGGTTCGACGTTTACCGTCTGGCTCCCGGTTGAGGTGGAGTGATGGCAGCCCCGCATATTTTGATTGTGGACGACGAGCCTGGCATTACCCGCCTCTGCGAACGGTTACTTAAACGATTGGAATATCAGGTTACCTCGTTTACTGATCCTGAAGCGGCCATGAAATTTGTGGTGCAGAATAAAATTGACCTGTTGCTGGTGGATATTCGCATGCCGCAGATCAGCGGTTTTGACTTGATTGCCCATACCAAGCAACATCAACCTGATACGGCAGTTTTGGTAATGACAGGCTTTGGAACCGTTGAGATGGCCATCCAAGCGCTTCGCCAGGGCGTGGATGGCCTGGTGTTAAAGCCTTTTGAAGTGGGCGGCGAATTGGTGCAGGCCGTCCAGCAGGCCCTGGATGATAATCAAAAAAAACGGGACATCGCTCGTATCCAAGCCTTACGCCCTCTTTTTGATATCATCGAATCTTTTTTGGCAGAAACTCAGCCGGAGCATTTATTGGAACTCGTGCTGAATGCTGTTTGCGGGCATCTTCGTTGTGAACATGCCGGTTTTTACCAGCGCTCTGCTGATGGGCATCACCTTTCTCTTATTTCCGGGCGAGGAAAAACTCTGGCAGAAGAAGATAGTAATATCAATGGTGGCATTGTTGGACGTGTTGACGCACTAAATACACCTGTATGGGTTAATGTTACCGGGCCGGGCGAACCAGAGCTTCAAGCTGCGCTGGTTGCCCAAGGCCTGGGTTCTGTTATGTGTGCACCGATTTCCCGCCTTAACGTACATGGTGTGTTATTTGCCGGGCAGGATACCAATGCTCCCGCTTTTCGTGAGGTGGAGTGGGAAATGTTCCTCCTGCTGGTCAGGCAGGCAACGGTGGCCATGGAAAATGCGCGTCTTTATGAGGAGCTTCGCGAGTACGTGCGGCGGGTGGAGGAATCCCAACAGGCGCTGATCCGGGCAGAAAAAATGGCAGCCGCGGGAAGGTTAACTGCATCGATTGCGCATGAAATCAATAACCCATTGCAAGCCGTACAAAACTGTCTCCATCTTGCCACACGGGGTGAAGTGACTGAGAAAAAAACGGCGCGAATACCTTGATCTTGCAAATATCGAGTTGAATCGTCTTATGACCACCGTCCAGCGGATGTTGGATTACTATCGCCCTGGTGCTGTGGAACCGCAACGGGTGGATCTGGTAACCTTGCTCCGGCATGTCATCAACCTGCTTTCGCCCCAATTGCAAGAGCGCGGGATTCGTGTCAATACAGGGTTTTCTTCCAAATTGACACCTGTACTTGCGGTCAGCAGTCAATTGGAACAAGTATTTCTCAACCTTATTCTTAATGCTTACGATGCCATGCCGGATGGAGGCGAATTGCGTATAAGCGCACGTCCTGTACGGGATATGGCAGAAATCCTTTTTCAGGACACGGGTACTGGTGTCCCGGATGAGATGCGTAGTCGGATTTTTGAACCATTTGTTAGTTCCAAGCAGGGAGGGACGGGTCTGGGATTATCGGTCAGTTATGGAATTGTCTCTGCGCATGGGGGCAGCCTGGACCTCGTTCCGGATCGCGGACCCGGGGCATGTTTTCGGGTAATTTTACCGATAAAGGGAGAATCATGAAAAAAGCTAACATCCTGGTTGCAGACGATGAGCTAATTGAACGTCAGACCCTGACAGATATCCTTCGGTTGGAAGGATATCATGTGTCAGCGGTGGCCAATGGCGAGGCGGCAGTGGATTACGTTCGGCTGAACCCGGTGGATCTGATTATCCTTGACCTGCGTATGCCTGGGATGAGCGGCCTGGATGTAATCAAAGTAGTCAATCGGATTTCTCCGGATGTCGAGATTATCCTGCTTACAGCCCATGGTTCGATTGAGTCGGCTATTGATGCGTTGCGGAGCCAGGTCCATGATTATCTGCTCAAACCGGCTTCGCCCGTCCAAATTATCGATAGCGTTGTGCGCGGGTTGGCGCGGCGGGATGCCAAACTCCGAGCGCGTGAGCACCCGCAAACCGATGTAAGTACGGATGAAAATGCTGTCGTTACTTTGGGAGATGGCACGGTTGTTGATTATGGCCGCCGGCTTGTTCGTTCCGCAACCCATACCGTATTCTTGACCCCGGCTGAGGAACGGCTGCTGCGTATATTTGTCGAAAATATTGGCAAGGTATTTACACACAGGGAATTGGTTTTGCTTATTCAGGGTTACTCTACCACGCAACAGGAAGCACCTGAAATTCTCCGGCCCCTGGTCAGTCGTTTGCGGCAGAAGTTGTCAGAAGTCCCGCCGCTGATGAAGCGGATAGTCAGCGTGCGAGGCACCGGATATGTTTTTGAAGATGAACAAAATTCGTAGAGTGAGCTATCTGATTGACTTGGATTTGCTAATCGTGTGGGCCTATAAGAGAATCCGAATCGAGCAGTTGTTAAATTCGCGGCCTGGTTTAGTAGTTCTTCAAGGGAGGATGTTGATATGATTTCCTGTGCAATATCAGCAGCAATGCGGGTGTAGCGCGTGCGCTCCGCCACGCTTTCCTCCAACCTGCCACGCAGCCTGCTAATTTCATCCAGTTGCTGGATTTCGGATGTTTCCCGGAACCATGCGATCAGTACGAAAACCCCTTCGACAATGGTCATCCCGAAGAAAAGGATGAAGTCAGTGCCGGCTGGAACATTGGTCATCGGGGGAACGATCCCCATGGGAATTAAGACAATCACCGCAAAGATGATAATGTTGGGAGTGACACCAGGACAAGGCTAAGTGTGAAAGCAGGAATAATTGTGGATGTAAGGATAACAATTTTGACCGTAATGTCTGAAAACGTTGCGCCGATAAAAAAACTACCCAGGATCAAGCCACTGACCAGGAAAATGCCTCCCACCTGGACATTTTCTGAACGCCCCATTGCATAGGCACCTGCCGTAGTAATTGTCAAGATGAGCAGGCCGATGATGAGGCTGGCTGGAAAACCAGCGATGAGGCCGATAATCCCCACGACGAAACTTGCAGTTGCCAATATAACCGATACAAGGATAGTGAGGTGTGCCTGTTGTCGTAAGCTCGTATCTTTGGTTTTCGGGTGTGGCTCAAGGATCCTAGCGAAAAATCCTTTGGCAGTCAGTTTTTCTTTTTCTGACGCCATTAGGGATTCCTTAACGATATAAATACGAGCTTGGTTATCAAGCTACAGGCTACACGGTCAACTCACTTCCCAGACCGGTTTGCCATTTAGGATATGCCGGATTTGGTCAGGAAAACGGTCTGGATCGAGCGGTTTGCCGAGGAAACCGTCAAATCCCGAAGCGCGGGCTTTATCCATTTGTTCCTGGCTGGCTTCCGCCGTAACCGCTACAATTGGGACCTGTTTCAGGCGTTCGGAGGCGCGAATTTTCTTCAACGCACCATAGCCGTCCTCGTACGGTAATCGGATGTCCATTAAAATTTAAGTCGAGACGGGGTAATGTATCCGCGTATTCGACTACTTCGTACCCTGATGTCTTCCATTCACAGTGGATTCCAAGGTAGCCCAGCATGCGTGCAATCAGCACGAAATTCGATACATTATCCTCCACCACCAGCACGGTGCAATCTTTTGGAATGGGTGACTTTCGACCCGTCTGTGTGTCGGACAAGGGATTTTGAATAGTATCTTGAGGGCCGGACATGGTTATTTTTTCCTCAGGTAACGCTTTATTTGCTGCGGTAGCAAATCGATATCAATCGGTTTTTGGATATAACCATCACAGCCGGCTTCCAGGGATCGCTCACGGTCGCCGCGCATTACATTGGCAGTAAGTGCCACAATCGGGACGTTCTCAAAACTCGACATAGCTCGGATCTGGGTGGTGAGAGTATACCCATCCACATCGGGCATATTGATATCCATTAAAATCAAATCTGGGCATAAAGATTTAAGTATTTCCAGCGCCTCCCCTGCGTTCCCGGCTTCTTTCAACTCATAACCTTCTACTGTTAGAATCCTGCGAATAAGTGTTCGGTTGTCGATATTGTCTTCTATATAAAGGATAACGGCATGGCTCATAATGATTCATCAGCCTCTATATTAATCATTTTAGCATGTCGCCGAACCTGACGCATAACAGCATCCTTGCAATCTTAAGGACAACCAGTCAGCGATAAATAATGCTATTGCCCATCTGACGACATTAATTGTGTACGAACCGGCGGGCTGTTTATGGGACGATGAAATCCACTCCTTTTATCGCCGATAAGCAAGTCATATCCGGCTTCTGGTTCGGGTTATCAAAAAATGCCAGCATGGTTCCAAATGCGCATCCGGAAGTGTCGGTTGCGGTGGGAGTATGGCCCTGGTTGGGAAATTCCATATAATAACTCTGGCTTAAATTGGCAGCCGCTTGTTTTCCAAAAATGGGGGGAGTGGTGGGGTCGTATTTCCCCTCGATAATCAGGGAGGGTATGTTGCTCCTCACAGCCTCGTTCTCTCCCTGTGCCGGGGGAAGGGCTCCCCATACTTTACATGTATCGAACATGGATCTGGCATCTCCAAAGAACGGCAGGCGGAAATATCTTCCCACGTCATGCTGGGAATCCATGGAATTCTGAAGGTCCTGGGGCGTTGTTGCAAGGATTTGCTCGTGGCACATAATTGATATGTACAAGCCAATATCAATGCCATCGAATTCATAGGGCAGGGAGGATTGCATGGCCGCAAAGGCGGAATAATCACCGGCTTTCACCTTATAGATGATTTCAGGTGCATATGCGATCAGGCTGGTTGTTTTCAGAAGCCCGAGAGTCACACCGATAAGGTCCGCGCCATCGACGTTCTCGGTGTTTGTTCCAATCATGAGAGGCGCAGTTACACTGACAGGCTTGGCATCCAGTTGATCGACCAGATCCCAGAAAACGGTTTTCAAGTCCGGATAAGCCATGTTACAGTGAGGATCGGCCGCGCAGCCATCGAACATGGCTTGCAGTGCAGAGCCATAACGGATGGGGTCCTCATCGTAGAGTTTCACTTCCACCGGAACAACCGAGTCGAGCACCGCACTCCTGACGATCTCGGGGTGATTGCGCATGGTAACGAGTGCAAGCCGCGTACCGTAGGATGCACTATACAGGTCAACCTGTTTATATCCCAGCGCAGTGACTATGTCTTTAAGATCATCAGAGCTGGCGGCAGTGGTGTAGGAATTGAGGTCTATGCCGCCAATGGTCATCTCTCCGTGACAGGAACGGAAAGCATTCGTGTAGACCATGTCGCGGCTGGAGGTGGGAATTTGCCCTCCAATATCCTGTTTGTAAACACCTAACAATTCTTCGCAACCGAGGGCGGGTATGGAAATCCCCGTCCCGCGTTGGTCAAAGGCAATGTAATCGCGTTCGGATAGGAAAGGCTTGACCAGTACGTTGTATTCAGCTGCGCTTAGCAACACAGCTTCACCACCTGGTCCCCCTTGCAGGAAAATGACCGGATCGGGTGCGGGGTTGGGGCTGGTGCTGTGAAAGACAGCCACGGCCAATTGAATGGTTTTCGAGTCCGGCTTGGTCCGGTCTTTCAGGGACGGTCACGTAGCCGCAGGTGACAGAAACACCTTCCGGTGCAGCAAATTTACACAGAGTCTTTGCGAAAACTGGCGTGTAGACCAGCGTAGGTTTCAAAGTCGGGATTGGAGTGGGTGTTGGGGGAGCCAGTGTGGGGCTTGCAGCGGCTGATGGGGTAATCGTGAATGTTGGGGTGTCTGGCAGCGTGGGTAGCTGCGCAAGCGTCCACGTAGGGGCGGGATTTACTGGCAGCCACTGATTAACTTTGCCGGATAAATAGAGATATGCGATCCCTGCCACGCAAATGAGCAGGGAAAGGAGAGCGAGCCATAAAACTACCGCCAGGGGCTTGGCCATCCGCTTGTGTTTTGAATTGGGACTGACTGGTTGGCTTTCTTTTTGAACAGTCTCTTTTCGGTGGACTTCCCGAATTGCTTAGGAACCAGTTCACTCTTTTCAACCGCCGGTTCTTCTTCTGATAAGAATGGGGAGACAGCCGGGGCCGGTTTGGTTGCAGGCGCTGAGGTGGTGATTGCCCCTGCGGAAGACGGTTGCAGTTTGGTGGCCGGGAGGGCAGCGGAAACAGGTTTTTCCAGGAGTTCCAACGCCTGCCTGGCCTGTATGTTGTTCGGGTTAATTGCCAGGACGCGCCGGAAGCAGTATTCACGCTTCTCTTTATCGGAAAAACAAAATCCCAATCCCAGCCAGCCTTGCTCGGAGGACGGCTCTTCCTTGACCAGCCGCGCGAAAAGTACGGCTGCTTCTTCGAGATCACTTGCCCTGGCCGCCGTTATCGCCGCCTGGAGCAATGCATCATTTGACATGGCTGTGCCACCTTAATGCATATGTTGATGACCATCCGTAGCAGACGTCATTTACCACGATTTTTTTGAATGGCTTTGGCCAGGTTGTCAATTTCTTCTGCGCTCAAATGGGCATGCAGAGGCTGGCGGTTTTCCTGCACCCATTCTCGGAGCGGTTCGGCCCATTTAACCAGGGCACGCGCGTCGGACGGGTAATGGCTGGCACGTGCACCTACGTTGATCCAGTGGAAATTGGCGAGCACTTCATCCCACTGGTGGAAAGGAACCAGGTCCGGCGTCAGTGAGAAAGTCGCCAGCGGCGAGAAGAAGACCGGTTTGCCGGTTGGGAATTGGGAACTCATCCTTTTGAGATATTCGAGGCTATCCAAGGTGTTGAAGATCAGCCACAGCGGCAGGAGTCCGCTCTGGAATGCGGCAGCGGCGTCGAACTGGCTGAACATTTCCACCAGTGTACCGGCCGGGCGGCGGCCTTCTTTTTCAAGCAGTTCTTGCGCTGCCGCAAATGCCAGTTGGGAGAAGTTATTCGGGTGGGGCAGGGGAATGCGTATGAATCGATACCCCTCGATCCTGCAAAATGCCTCCAATGCCTCGGCCAGGCCCGGCTCGGAACCCCATTCTGAACTCAGGTCCTTTTTCCAATGGGTAATCCTTTAACTTCCAATCCGTGAACTTCAGTCCTGTTTGGCGGGCGTAAGCTCGCAGCCGGTCGCTGCCTTCCAGGAATTCCTCTGCCGGAATCCCACCCCACCCACCCACCTGGAAAACGCTTCTCGGCCCAACTCGATAGCGCAGCCAGGCCGCCCCGCCCTCGAGATACACAATTGCTCCGCCCGGTTCCAGCCTCGACTTGATGAATTCGGCATACGCTGGTGGCAGGTTCAGTAACTTGAAGCGCAAATGGTTGACGAAGCGCGTCAACCAACCATCGTGGACCGGATCATAATGCTGGATGGTCATCAGCCCGGGGTTCTCTTCTGCAATTCGCAGGGCGGCTTCCAGGTTGCGGTGGAGGTATTCGTTTACATCTCCGCTCATCGAACCTCTTTTGAGTGTAACAACAAAAGCCTCAGGCAGGAATGGGCCGCCAAGTGCCAGCGAAAGATACGCGGTCGCCCCACCCAGCGCTGCTCCGAACGTGATGGCCGGAAAGGGTCCCGGGTTTTGTGCATAGTCGTCAAGACGGGTATGGATCAACGCGTCCATCGAGAATTCATCCAGCACATTTGGTGGCAGGCCCGAGATGGACTGGAAGCGGCTGATGGCAAAGCGCGCCGCCCCTTGCGGTAACGCGCCGAGACCCATTAATAAAGCTTTTTGCCAGCCGGGGAATTCGTAATTATCGCAAAATTCACCGCGCAATCCGGCCGCGACTGCACGGGTGACAATGGGGGAGGAACTTTCCGTGGATTCGATGGAAGTCATGTTGATCCTTTCACGAGTATAATCATTTTATACCATTTTTATAAATGGAGAGGATATTATGGATATTTCTGTTGCTCTTGGCGGTGGCGGCTCACGCGGCTATGCCCATATCGGCGTTTTGCGCCGGTTGGAAAGTGAGGGGTTTCGTATTCGGGCAGCAGCCGGAGCAAGTGCCGGTGGTATTGCTGCCATCGCATATGCTGCCGGATACACGCCCGATGAAATGGAAGCCATGTTTTCCAAGTTGGACCAGTCCAGGTTGTTTGCGCGGTCTCCGGATGAGGGACCCGGCATCCTGGGGCTTTCCCGGGCGGCCCGGCTGTTCGAAGAGTTCTTCAGTGACCGGACCTTTGCTGATTTGGAAATTCCCTGTGCGGTGGTTGCGGTGGACCTCAAGAGGGGCCGGGAAGTTGTTTTGAGCCAGGGCCGACTGGTGGATGCCGTCCTTGCGACAATTGCCGTGCCGGGTGTCTTCCCACCCAGGCAGTATGGGGATGTCCAATTGGTGGATGGCGCTGTCCTGAACCCCGTGCCGGTCACTGTTGCCCGTTCCCTGGTGCCGATGCTTCCGGTGGTGGCGGTTGTCTTGGAGATAATGACCGAAGCGACCAGTGGCTTTGCCAGCATCCCGTTGCCGGTGCCGGTTCCCGCTCCTATAGTGGAACGTCTCACGCGTACACGTGTTGCTCAAGCATTCAGCCTGTTTTTGCAGTCTGTGGATGTTTCCAGCCGAAACATGGCTGAGCTGCGTCTCCGCGTGGACAAGCCTGAAGTCATTATTCGTCCAAATGTGAGCGGGATTGGCATGTTGGATAAAGTGGATGTCCACAAGGTCGCTCACATGGGCGAAATGGCAACCGACCTGGTTCTGCCGGAATTGCTGCGAGCGGTTGCCTGGCCGAAATCGGCTAAGACGATGGGCTCTCCGTCGCTCTTGATATGTTGCAATCCTCTCTAGCAGCTTGTCGGAGAGAAATGTTGCGCGATGGAAAACGCCAATTTAACCGCGACCCTGCTGAAAGACGCGGGGCAGGCGAAAGGAAGAACGCAAAGCTTTTTATGGTTTTTCTTCCCGCTACGCGGGACTTTGGCGTTCTTCGCGTCTTCGCGGTAAAAATACGGTCAACCATCGGGTTCTCCGACAGCCTGCTAGACATGTTTACTGGATGGAAAGGAAAAAATGTCGCGCGACTTGCGTAAATATGCTCGCCAGACAAACGTCCGCCTGGCGGTTGGGGCATTATTGGTGCTTTTCGTAGTTGGGGATGGACTGATCTATTTATTTTACGGAGGGGGCGCGGCCGTGGTGGGGATCCTGTGTCTATTGGGTGGGATGGTTCCCGTGGTACTCACGCTGCTTGTTCTATTACTTCTTGACTGGATCCAGAAACATGCCGACCACGACTGATCCCCGGCTTGTGACGTTCAAGAATTGGACATTTCGCTTGCGCGAGAGCCAGGCGAAGCCGAAACGGCTGCTTGTTCTCATGCATGGGTGGATGGGGGATGAGAATTCAATGTGGGTTTTCGCGCAAAATCTATCGCCGGAAATTGCCATTTTGGGGCCGCGTGCGCCTTTCGCGGCGCCGGAGGGCGGCTATTCCTGGCGGGAGGTCAGGCCTGGCTCCTGGGGGAATGCCTCTCTGGAAGATTTGCGACCCGCAGCCGCCGCCTTGATTGCGCTTGTGGATGATTGGTCAGCTTCAGTCGGGATGGATGGCGATCAATTCGATGTGATGGGATTCAGTCAGGGCGCAGCGATGGCGTATACGCTGGCTATTCTGTACCCGGAACGCATCCGGCAGCTTGCAGCACTTTCGGGGTTCATCCCTGAACATGCAGAGGTTTTGCTTGATCCGCGACGGTTATCCGGGAAACCGGTCTTTGTTGCCCACGGGCGCCAGGACGATACGATCTCCATTGAAAAAGCGCACAAGGCGGTGGCGCTGTTGGAGGGGGTGGGCGCGCAGGTCGTGTATTGCGAATCCGACGCAGGCCACAAAGTAAGCAGGGAATGTGTAAAGGAGTTGGAAAAGTTCTTTGGAAGGGATTAATCCTTTTATAAGGTGTCTGTTGACTTCCACTCACTTTACGGGTATCCTTGGTGCCATGACTTTTTTCAAACACCCTCTTTCCCGTCGGGACTTTCTTAAACTGGCCGGCCTTGGCATGGGCGCGTTGGCTTTGCCCCCATTAAACTCACATTTTAAGCTTCCAGAAGCTACCCAAAGCCTGCCTTTGGCAGATTTTCCCAAGGCCGATTTGCTTGGCCGTAACTGTACCTCCGATACCAATTTGGCACTCGGGAGGCAAAGTTCCAATCATGGCTCACCCGAATTATCAAAGTTCCAAAGTCCGCGATGCTGACCGTGACGAGGTTTTTGCCTGGCTGCGCGAGGTCAGCGCAGAGACCATGAACCTCAATAATCCCAACCAGCGCTGGGTGGAAACACCTGATGGCTATATTTGGTCGCCTTATCTTCAACCCTGCAAGAACCTGCCAAACACTCCGTTGACAGCACTACCGGCAGGCGCGAATGGTTTCTGGGCCGAAGTGACTGTCCCATACGTTGACCTCATTCTGGATAATCCCAAGCCGGTCTCGGGGTGGATGCGCGACCACGCTACCTATAACCTGCAGGCGCGTCTTTACTATTCGCAAGTCATGTGGATTGACCAGGTGCGCACTTCGGATTCCGGGACAATCCAATATCATCCGTACGACCGGTATGGCGATGCAGGCGACCGTTTCTGGGCCGAAGGGGCGGCGTTCCGGCCCTTGACCCGGGAGGATGTTTCGCCGATCAACCCGGATGTGGATCCGGCTACCAAGAAGGTGGTGGTGAATTTGAACTACCAGACGCTGTCCTGCGTGGAAGGCGACCAGGAAGTGTATTTTTGCCGGGTTTCAACGGGTATGCAGGAAGGCTCGACGCCGCTTGGCGACCATGCAGTCTGGCGGAAGTTGATCTCTGTTCGCATGGCTGCCAGCACGACCGGGGCCAGCTACGACCTGCCCGGGATGTCGTGGACAACCTTTTTCGTTGGAGATGGTGTTGCCATCCATGCGGCCACATCTCACAATGATTTCGGCGCGGTGCGTTCGCATGGATGTGTCAATTGCAGGCCGGAAGATGCAAAATGGGTTTTCCGCTGGTCTCAGCCGACCGTTCCTCTCGAGCCGGGCGACGTTACCCAGCAGGACTGGCAAACTGGCAGCACACACGTTTTTGTAGTAGATACCTTTTAGTGGTGGCGATGGATAATGGGTGATTTTGAGATAACGACAGGTCTGGCATTTTTGGCCGGCCTGGCTTCTTTCTTATCCCCGTGTGTATTCTCTTTGGTTCCGGTCTATATTGGTTATTTGGGTGGACGTGCGGTCGGTGGGGAATCGAAAAGCCACAACCGCTGGGTTACATTTACGCACGGCCTGGCATTTGTCGTGGGGTTTAGTCTGGTCTTTATCCTGTTCAATATCCTTGCCGCGGCTTTGGGGGGCTTGCTTCTGGACCTGCGTACCTGGCTGGCCAAGATCGGGGGTGTGATTGTCGTCATTTTTGGCCTGCATATGATCGGTGTATTCCGCATCCCCTTCCTGGAATATGATGTACGCATCCATTCCCAGGCGGATCCACGTTGGGGATATATCTCCTCGCTATTAATGGGCGTCTTTTTTTCTGCTGGTTGGGCCCCGTGTGTGGGGCCAATCCTTGGATCCATTATGACTTTTGCCGCTAATGGTGGTTCCGTTTTTAGGGGAGTTTTGCTGGGCTCTGCCTATTCTGCCGGCCTGGCAATCCCATTCCTGGTGGCGGCCCTGGGCATCGGCTGGGTGACTACCATCCTGCACCGTTTTAGTAAGGTCATGCGTATTACAGAGATTGTCATGGGAGTAATCCTGGTTGTCGCAGGTATTTTACTTTTTATGGGTTCTTTCAATATCTTGGCCAGTTATATACCATTTTATGATTTTGGTTTTTGACGATTGCATTTGATGGCTTCAGCAGGAGTTTGATCATGGTTAATGTGACCCTATATACCCGTGCCGGATGTAAGTTATGTGAAGAAGCGGAAGCAGATTTGAACGCGCTCCAGCAATTTGTTCCGCATAAATTGACGGTGATTGATATTGACTCTGATCCTTCCTTTCGCGATGCCTATGCCCTGGAAATCCCTGTCGTGGAGGTTGGACCATTCAAGTTGAAAGCGCCTTTCACGCGCCAGGAGTTGCAAATGACCCTTGGCGCCGCTACGGATCGGCGTGCCCAATTGGAGCGGATTAACGATAAGACTTTTCAGATGAACACTTCGGGCAGCCAGACCATCACTGGCTCAGACCGTTTCTCATACTGGTTGTCGAAGCATTATCTGGCAATTTTCAATCTTTTCCTGGTGCTATATGTGGGAATTCCGTTCATGGCCCCGGTTTTCAAGAAAGTTGGCTGGAATGGCCCGGCTGAGGTGGTCTATAAGATCTACAGTCCATTATGTCATCAGTGGGCCTTCCGTTCCTTCTTTTTGTTCGGCGAACAAGCCGTATTACCCGCATGCAGCCGCCAAGATTCCCGGTGTCCTGACTTTTGAACAGGTCAGCGGGATTACCGATATAAATGATCCCAGCCGGCTGCAGGCGCGGCTTTTCGAAGGCAATCCGACCCTGGGTTATAAAGTCGCCTTTTGCGAACGGGATGTCGCCATCTGGGGGGCGATGGCCTTGTTTGGCCTGGTTTATGCTGCCACGGGCCGGCGTTTGCCTAAAATGCACTGGATCATCTGGGTGCTGGTCGGGATGTTCCCGATCGGGTTGGATGGTTTCTCGCAATTGTTCAGCCAGATTCCCAGCACTTTCATTCAGACTTATTCTGCCCTATCGTGAAAGTACGCCCTTCCTGCGCATTTTGACCGGTTTCCTGTTCGGTTTTACGACCGCCTGGTTCATGTTCCCGCTGATTGAGGAGACGATGGCCGATACGCGCCGGATGCTCTCCAAGAAATTTGCAACTCTTAAACCGCAGTAAAGCATGCCATTCCAATCTAATGCAGGAATTCGTTATTATCAATTTGAACATCTGGGCGATGGCCTGACCCAGGCTGTTTTCACCCGCCGGGGTGGCCGCAGCCCGCAGCCGTGGGCGGCCTTGAACCTTGGCGGGACGGTTGGCGATGATCCGCAGCGGGTGCGTGAAAACCGGCATCGTGCGTTGGCGGCCCTGGATCGTGATCCCGGATCCGTCTACGATGTCTGGCAGGTGCACGGTATCGACGTGGCAATTGCGGATGCACCCCGTCCGCCGGAGACGCCCCATCTGCAGGCAGATACCATCCTGACCAATACACCCGGAATAACCCTGATGATGCGATTTGCCGATTGCGTCCCAGTTTTTTTGCATGATCCCTGTCCGCAAAGTCATCGGGATTGCCCATGCGGGCTGGATGGGGACCGTGCGTGGAACTGTCCGGTATGCAGTGGAAGCCATGCAGGCCCGCTTTGGTTCAGACCCCGCCGATATTCTGGCGGGGATCGGTCCTTCCATTGGGCCGGATCATTATGAAATTGGGCCGGATGTGGTGGCGCAGGTGCGCCAGGCTTTTGGGCAGAGTGCCTCCAGTTTGTTGACGGAACACGCCGGGGCCATCCATTTTGATTTGTGGGCAGCCAACCGCCTGGCTCTGGAACAGGCCGGCGTGGAGCAGATCGAGCTGGCTGGTTTATGTACGGCCTGTCATACCGAGGATTGGTATTCCCACCGTGCCGAACGCGGCCGCACCGGTCGATTTGGTGCGATCATTGCATTGAATTCTTGATTTATAATTACGCAGGAGAAACGATGAACGAAACCCTGCTTCTCATCCATTCGCGAACGGTACCTGCATACACTTAACCAGATTGCCGAAGCGGCCACCGGCTGCCGGGCGCGTGCCGGAAACGGTGCGCCTGGTGGTGGTCAGCAAGTCCCAGCCCCTGGAAGTCATCCGGGCTGCGCTTGCGGCCGGGATATCCGTCTTTGGTGAGAATTATGCCGAGGAAGCGGTTGGAAAGATGACCGCCTTGAAGGAAACTGAGGTAGAATGGCACATGATCGGTCATGTGCAAAGCCGCAAGGCCGACATGATCGCTGCGAACTTTACCATGCTCCATTCCCTGGATAGTTCGAAACTTGCCGGACGTCTGGATCGTTTCTGCGGCGAATTGAACCGGACTTTGCCTGTGTTGTTGGAGTTCAACGTCAGTGGTGAGGAAAGTAAATTTGGCTTTCCGGCCTGGGAGGAAAAGCGCTGGTCTGACCTGGCAGCCCGAGATCGAAAAAATCCTGGCTCTTTCGCACCTGCGTGTGAACGGTCTGATGACCATGCCGCCCTTCTTCGATGATCCGGAGCGCACGCGGCCATATTTCCAGCGCTTACGACGGCTGCAGGATTTTCTGGCAGGCCACTTTCCACAATGCGCAGTGGCAGGAATTATCCATGGGCACCAGCCTGGATTTCGTCGCGGCCGTCCAGGAAGGGGCTACTTTTGTGCGGGTCGGGCAGGCGATTTTAGGCCCACGCATTAAAATAGAGGCTGTATGTTTATTTTGATCGGGAATATAATCAACTTCGTTGCCAATCTGTTGATATTATTGGTGATCGTCGATTCCGTTCTTTCTTTTTTCCTAAGTCCTTATCATCCAGTGCGCGCAACGATTGGATCGGATTGTTAACCCACTCCTTGCGCCCATCCGGCGGATTGTTCCCTTGGTGGGAATGCTGGACCTAAGCCCGTTGATATTGATTATTCTGGTTGAAATTCTGTCCAGTGTCTTGGTCAGGTTATTGTTTGCACTGTGAGGTGACGCATGGCTCCCAGAGATTTTCATCTGCATGATGGCAAGAAGGGCGCGGCCCTGGCATTACGTGTGACGCCGCGTGCCAGCAAGAACGAAATTGTGGAAGTCTTGAGTGACGGGACGGTTAAAGTACATCTGACCGCACCTCCGGTGGAGGGAAAGGCCAACGAAGCCCTGCTTAAATTTCTGGCGGAAGTACTGGATGTGCCGGTCTCTCGTCTGGATATCGTAGCCGGGGCAGGCGGACGCGATAAGCTTATTTCTGTGACCGATATGGATGCGGCAGTTCTTCATAAAAAAATTGTGGAACATATCAGTTAAAACATTCTCCCGCAGAGCAATTGCCTGCGGGAGAATGTTTTTGGGACTCAGGGGATTATCCCATACAGGGATCCGGTACATGCTGTATATTTCATAAATACTGCGAATGTAATCGCTGGTTTGCGAAATGCGGATGACTTCCAAAAACAGGTCGGAGTCCGGACCGGAAAGGTCGCTCCAGATGGAGGCGGCTTCAGGCCCGGCATTGTAGGCAGCCAGGGCTGTGAAAAGGTCGCCATTGAAGCGGATGCGTTGTTGCTCCAAATATGTGGCGCCCAGCCCAATGCTGACCATTGGCCGGTATAGATCATCGGAGGTGTAGTTGGGGGGCCAGCCCAGGTTGTCTGCAATGAGTTGCCCGGTATCGGGGGTGATTTGCATCAGGCCGCGTGCTCCGGCAGCTGGAACGGACAAAACCTTCAAACAGGCTTTCCTGCCGCATGACGGAAAACAGGAACAATGGGTCGAAACCAGTCTGTTGTGCGACCGGAACGACGAGGTCTTGATAATATAACCCATAGCGGACATGGTTGAAATAAGCTGGCGCGGCCAGTGTCTGGGCCTGGGTGTTCATCCCGGCCAAAGTGAGCACCTGGCGCATGGCCGTGATGGCTGGACGATAAAGGCCCAGGATCGAGCATATAATTCGCCAGGCGGTAGGAGTCGGCCGGGTTATCCTGGACGCTGGTGCGCAAATCCTCGAATTCCAGGCGGGCCTCATCTTCCAGGCCAAGATTCCACAATTCGGTGCCGCGCACCAGGCGTGGGTCTGAAAGCAGGCTGCCGGGGGTGCTCAGGTCGGTATCCGTGGGCAGGTTGAAGGTCACGCGCAGCCAGGCTTCGGCCTGTGTGCGTTCCGCTGCCAGGTCCACTGATAAATTGGTCGCGGGGGGTGGGTCGAAAGCAGGGCGTTTGAGCAGCATATCCTGGGAACGCAGGCTGTAATAATCGGTCGGGTCCAGGGAGGCTGCCTGCTGCCAGGAGGATTGTGCAGAGGCGTTATTTCCCAAGACCTGCTGGGTTTTGCCGATCCAGAATATGCACGCGCCTGGTCGTCGACTGCCGTGGAAAGCTAGAGGTCGCGCTGGAAGGTAACCAGCGCCTGGTCGTATTTGGCCTCGCGGTAGCGGGCAATCCCGGCCCAGAAGAGCGCCTGCGGAACGAGGTCGCTGCCGGGATAGGAATCTGCAATGCCTTCCCAGGTGCTTGCTGCATCCTCCAGGCGGTTGGCGCGTTCGTAATTTCGACCGGCGTCTAGCAGCGCCTGGGGGGCAAACAGCACATCCGGGTCCGCCTTGGCATAATCCAGGTAGGTTTGGGCAGCCGCAGCATAATCGCCCAGTTCTGACCATTGCGTATCTGCTTTTTCACCCCAGGCGGACTGCCAGTTTTTATTACCCGGATAATTGGCGATAAATTTGGTGAGCTCGTTCACCCCTTCCTGGTAATTGCCCAGTTGGATTAACGACATTGCATGGTAGTAGGGAGCTGTCCCATCATTTTTTGGATTGGCGGTGATGATAGCGCTGGAACGCATCCAGGGCATACCCATACTGGCCAGCGAAATAATCCGTCAGGCCACGGTTCAAATCATCCACTGGCACATTGGCATTCACCAAAGTGACCAGTGCGCTGTATGAATCATACGACAAAGGATAATTGTTGACGGCATCCAGGAAAAACTGGTAAGCCTGGTCGGCTTGGCCGAGGGCAAGGTCCAGCCGGCCGGTAAGCAGGTCCATCTGGGCCTTGATGTAATCGTTGGAGCTGGCCTTGGAAATGGAATCATACATGCTGAGTGCGGTGGTGGTATCGCCCGAGCTGGCAAAGGCCTGCGCGATCTTGATTTGCAGGGCAGTATCATCGCCGATATGCGGAGCCGCCAGGGCGGTTTTGTAAGCAGAGATGGCCTCGGTGAAATTCGCCGGCGGAGTTGTACGCATCACCGCGTCGTTCCTGGGCGAAGCTGTCGATCACGCCGGGGCGCAGGCTAAGATAGCTTGTATATGCCTGCGCGGCTTCCGGATATCTTTGCAGGCTCATGTAGATTTCGCCCATTAAGAAATAAGCCCGCCGGCGTTGGGGTCTGCCAGGGTAGGTATTGGTCAGGTTCGTGAGGTCTATGAGAGCTTTGCCATTATTTCCCGCCGTGTATTCGACGCGTCCCAGGCCCCACAATGCCGCCGCGCGCATGGCCGGGTCCGTCGTGGTGGAAAGGGCCGTTTGGTATTCGCAATTGGGCGTTGATATAATCTCCGTTGAAAAAAGCCTGGTCGCCGGTTTTCAGGCGGACTGCCGGAGTAGGTGTGGGCGAGGGGGTTGGAGTGAGTGTGGGTGTGGCAGACGGGGTAATGCCCGGCGGCAAGGTTGGGCTGGGGGGTCCCGGTGGGAGGCTGCGGGCCTGGGCTGGCCGTGCAGGCAGCCAGGAATATGATCAATATACCGGCGAACAATTTGTTTTTTGAACATAGCAATCTTTATAATTTAGAAAAGAGGACATGTCAATGCTTGCGAATCCGGGGACGGCATGATAAACTTTGACGGTAATAACGCCCTTGAACGGGCGTTTTTCCTGTGTAGCGTATGCGCACTGTCTTTTGGGATTTTGAGAAGCACGAACTGTGTTTGATCGACCAGCGCCGCCTGCCGGCTTCGCTGGAAGTGGTTTCTTTGCATACCGTCTTGAAGTGGCGGAAGCCATTAAGAATATGACGGTACGTGGTGCACCTGCCATCGGGGTGACTGCGGCTTTTGGACTGGCTCTGGCAGCCTGCGAATCTGAGGCGCGCGATGTCGCCGGCCTCCTTGTGGATATTGAGGCCGCTGCGGCGATCCTTCGATCCACCCGGCCGACGGCCGTGAATCTTGCCTGGGCACTGGAGAGAGAGTTGCGGGTAATCCGGGACGAGTTGGATGTAAAAGATCCCGACGGGTTACGGGCTCTGGCTTTGGAAGAAGCCCAACGTATCGCCGATGAGGATGTGGAGATCAACAAGCGCATGGGCGAACATGGCGCGGCGTTGATCGACGATGGCGATACCATCATCCATCATTGTAATACCGGCGCGCTGGCAGTGGTGGATTGGGGCACGGCATTGGGCGTCATCCGGTCGGCCCATGAACAGGGCAAGCATGTCCATGTGCTGGTGGATGAAACCCGTCCGCGTTTGCAGGGGGCGCGCCTGACGGCCTGGGAATTGCAGCAATATGGCATTCCCTTTGAGATAATCAGCGATAACATGGCCGGATATTTTTTGCATTCCGGCCAGGCGCAGAAAGTCCTTTTTGGCGCGGACCGGATTGCCGCCAATGGCGATGTTGCCAACAAGATCGGCACGTATATGCTGGCGCTGGCCGCCCACGATAACGACATCCCGGTCTATTCGGTGGCTCCAACTTCGACGATTGATTTATCACTGCCGGATGGCAGTCTGATCCCTATCGAAGAGCGCGACCCGGATGAGGTTTTGGGGATACAATTCCACGGGGAGCGCGTCGCCCCGCAAGGGGCCAGGGCCCGCAACCCGGCTTTCGATGTGACACCCAACCGCTTGATTACCGCCATCGTCACCGAGAATGGGATTGTTTAGCCGCCGTTTAATGTAAACCTTCCGCAATTTGTGCACGGATCTGCACGATACAAAGTTCCAAAGGGAAATATGGGCTTGGCGTCTGCATGCCTTGCTGCTAGAGACTGAAGACTGAAGGACTTTCATATGGATATTCTTATAACCGGTTCTGTTGCCTTCGATTACCTGATGACCTTTCCCGGCCTGTTCAAGGAGCAAATCCTGCCCGAACGGCTGGAGAAGATCAGCCTGTCGTTCCTGGTCGATTCCATGTCCCGCCAGCGCGGCGGGATCGCCCCGAATATTGCCTATACCATGGCTTTGCTGGGCGAACATCCGCGCGTCATGGCAACGGTGGGTGAAGATTTTGGGGAATATCGGCAATGGCTGGAGAGCAAAGGCGTGGATACCGCCCTGATGCAGGTCGTCCCCGGCCTGTATACCGCCTCGTTTTTTGCCACCACCGACCAGTCCAATGCCCAGATTGCCAGTTTCTATCCGGGGGCGATGGGTGTCGCCGGGCAGCAGAGCCTGCGGGATGTCAAGGAACGCCCCGATCTGGTGGTGGTCTCACCCAATTCCCCGGAAGCCATGACCAAATTCGCAGCGGAATGCCGTGAATTAAGCATCCCTTACCTGTATGACCCCAGCCAGCAGATCCTTCGCCTGGAAGGGCCGGAACTTACGCGTGACATGGACGGGGCTCATTTCCTGTTCGTCAATGATTACGAGTTTGATCTGGTCTCCAGGAAGACCGGTCTCGACCTTGTACACATGCTCCAGCATGTGGATGTGATTGTCGTCACGCGCGGCAAGGACGGTTCGTCTGTGTATGCGGCTGGACAGGAGTACAATATCCCGGTTGTCCCGGAGGTCTGCATCGTGGATCCGACGGGCGTGGGGGATGCCTTCCGGGCCGGCTTCCTGACCGGCTATGCGCGTGGTTGGGGCTGGGAATTGTGCGGCCGGATTGGGTCCCTGGCGGCAACGTACTGCCTGGAGCAAAAGGGTACACAGAACCATTCCTTCACTCGTCTCGCCTTTGTGAAACGCTTCCGGCAGCATTTTGATGACAAGGGTCTTCTGGATGCGATTATTCTATAATTAGGCACATGCGTACATTTTTCAACGCGAATAACGCAAATGGGCAAATACTCTTCGAGTACGATGTGACGCGAATAAAACCTAAAAAATATTCGTGAAATTCGTTTATTTGTGTCATTCGTGTTGAGGATCACCTGCTCGAACAGACGTATAAGGCAGAGGATTTTCCGATAAGACTCTATAATTAATTCTAGGGAGAAGAAAATGAACAATTTTGATATTAAAGATAAATCTCTGGCCGAAGGCGGCCGGCGGCGCATTGAATGGGCGGAGCGCGAAATGCCCGTCCTGCGCAGCATCCTCAAGCGATTCGAGAAAGAAAAGCCGCTCAAAGGTGTGCGCCTGTCGGCCTGCCTGCACGTTACCACCGAGACTGCCAACCTGGCGCGCACGCTGGTGGCGGGCGGCGCGGACCTGGTCCTGACCGCCTCCAACCCGCTTTCCACGCAGGATGACGTGGCGGCCGCCCTGGTCAACATCTACGAGGTGCCCACCTTCGCCATCAAAGGCGAGGACAACGTGACCTATTACAAGCACATCGGCGCCGCCCTCGACCACAAGCCGCACATGACCATGGACGATGGCGCCGACCTGGTCTCGACCATCCACAAGGAACGGCGTGAACTCCTGCCCGGCATCATCGGCGGCACCGAAGAGACCACCACCGGCGTCATCCGCCTGCGTGCCATGGCTGCGGATGGGATGCTCCAGTTCCCGGTCATCGCCGTCAACGATGCCATGACCAAGCATTTCTTCGACAACCGCTATGGCACGGGCCAATCCACCCTGGACGGCATCATCCGCGCCACCAATGTCTTGCTGGCAGGCAAGAACTTCGTGGTGGCCGGCTACGGCTGGTGCGGGCGCGGCCTGGCCTCACGGGCGCGCGGTATGGGCTCGCTGGTGATCGTCACCGAAGTGGACCCGCTCAAGGCGCTGGAAGCCGTCATGGATGGTTTCCAGGTCATGCCGATGATGGAAGCTGCCAAGATCGGCGATATCTTCTGCACGGTAACCGGCGATATCAACGTGATCGACAGCCGCCATTTCGAAGTGATGAAAGACGGCGCGATCGTGGCCAACTCCGGCCATTTCAATGTAGAGATCAACATCCCCGCGCTTGGCAGAAGCTGTCCAAGGGCGATCCGAAACTGGTCCGCCCGTTTGTGGACCAGTACGAGACCAAAGACGGCCGCAAGATCAACATCCTGGGCGAAGGCCGGCTGATCAACCTGGCTTCCGCCGAAGGCCACCCGGCCTCGGTGATGGATATGTCGTTTGCCAACCAGGCCCTGGCGGCCGAGTTCATGGTCAAGAATGCCAAGACGCTGGAAAAGCGAGTCTATTCCGTCCCGGCCGAAGTGGATGCCGAGATCGCGCGCATCAAACTGGCTGCGATGGGCATCAAGATCGACGACCTGACCCCCGAACAGGTCAAGTACCTGAATTCCTGGGAAGAGGGAACGTAGGATTTGCTTAAAAAGCCGGTTTTTCGGGTCCCGCGCGCACACTAATTGAAACAACGAGGAACAATTCAAGAGGAGGGGGTATGGGTGGGGGATCAGAGCCCTGCTTGTCTTATTAGTGAGGGGGGTGTATACTAGAGCCGAGAACTAAGTAGCAGGAGTCAAGCGCATGGAGAAACTACCTCGGCATCGACCCACTCGACATTTTGAAAAACAGCAGCGGCTGCTGATCGATTGCGAACTGAATGTATGTCCGCATTGCGGGGCAGAATTGAAGCCACGCCATTCGCGGCACATGCGTAAGAATGTACAGACGCTGAAAGGTCCCGTGTGGGTGACGGGGAAAAGCAAGAAGTGTGTGAATCCGGGATGTTCACACACGGGCGAGTACTATTATGCGAGTGGGGTCTGCCTGATCAGTGTGCCGTTCAGCACGTACGGGCTGGATGTGCTGGCATATATTGGCTGGCGGCATGAGCATGAGCATAAGCAAATGGGGGAGATCCAAAGCGAACTGAACGGGCGTGGGGTGCTGGTGAATAATCGGAATGTGGGGAAGTTATATCGGCAGTTTCTGGCGTTATTGGGGGCGCTGCAAGAGCCAACGAAGCGCAAACTGGAGGAGACGGTCAAGCAGCACGGGGGAGTAATCTGGGCCATGGATGCTCTGCAACCGGAAGGTTGTGGGAGCTTGCTGTATGTGCTGTACGAAGTATTGAGCAGTACGCCTGTAGCGGCAATCCAGGTGGAACATGTGAACTCGGTTGAGTTGGCGACCTGGCTGAAACCATACCAGGATCTATCTTATCCGGTGTTGGCGACACTTTCGGATGGGGAAGACACGATTGCGGCGGCCTTCCAGAGTTGCTGGCCGGGAGCACCGCACCAGCTTTGCCAGATGCATTTTCTGGGCAATTTGGCCGAAGAAGTGTTGGAAGAGGATGAGCAATTGCGTCAAAACCTGCGCAACGACCTGGGCGGTTTACCCGGCGTTCACAAACAGCCAACTGGGAAAGACCAGACCTCCCTTTTTTAGCCATTGCCAAGGATGTAGAACTCCAGCAGCTCAAACAGCTTATCCGCCAGGCCATTCGAGATGCGGTCAATCGCAACAGCCGCAAGCCCTTTTACTGGGGTGGGCTGGTGGGGTTTCAACAACTGGAAGCGATTCAGCAAGCCTTGTCTGTTCTGCCAGAATCTCTGGGTGAAAGCGGTTATTTCCAGCGTCTGCAAATCCAGGTCAAACGTGCCCTGGAGAAAAACCGACACGATGCTCAAAACCTGGCCGAAGCTCATCAGTGGTTGCGCCAGATCGCTGCTTGCCTGCACTACCCTCCGGATAACTCCACAGGCACATCTTCTCTCAGCAGCGCTCAGATCTCCAAAAACATGGAAATGCTGATCCAATCACTTCACCCCAATCCAAGAACACAACGCCCCCAAAGCCGGTTACTGTCTGCCTTGCGAAAACGCTGGCGACTGCACCAGCAAGAATTGCTGCCTTGTTATGATATCCCCGGTCTGCCGCAGGACAACCTCCAGATGGAAAGCCTGTTTGAGCGACTACGCCGCCGACAGAGGCGCATCAGCGGACGGAAATCCACCCGGGAACTCAGAGACTTTGGACAAGCGCAGGTCCTCTTTCAGGCGGAAAGCGAAGCCGCTCTGTTGGAACAGATCCGTCAGGTGCCATTGGAGCAGTATCGGGTCTGGCGAACCCGCCTCCGCCAATCTGAGCACCCGCGCCAGTTCATCCAACGCTTGCACCACGATCCTCTGACTACCATGAACCGCCTGGTCGATCAGTACATCTCCCGATGTGCAATATTATCAACCGACCACTCCTATGACCAACCAGCCCCTCCCGATTAATTCCTCCCCAATAAGACAAGCAGGGGGATCAGAGATGAAAAAATAAAAAATACCCCTATATATGGGGGGAGGGCCGGAATTGTTCCTCGAGAATCGGGGCAAAAAGGGGTTGTTTTTGCCAAACAATCGATGTTTTGGGATGTTTTGAAAAAGAGGAAAGGGAGAGCATGGATCTCGTCCAGGAACACCACGTCGCTCCGGTTGACCTTGGCGGGCACGCTTGCCAGGTCGCCCGGCTTCTGGATGGATGGTGCGCCCAGTTCGTGGAACAGGCGGCCCTGCCTCGGCGGCGATGATCGCCGCCAGGGTGGTCTTGCCCAGGCCGGGTCCGCCGTAGAAGACAACGTGCTCCAGGGTGGCGGAGCGTTGGTGGGCGGAGTTGAGCATCAGCCGCAGCGTCTTTTTCAAGTCGCCCTGGCCGATGAAGTCCTCCAGTGTTTTCGGGCGGAAGTTCCGCTCGTCGGAAATGGAATTACTTGGTTGGGTGGTCATAAAGACATACCTCCGTGTTTGGAATATAGAACGACCACCGTCGTTCTCAGGGGTATGAGAGGATTTCTCACGCCCGTGAGAGCGGCGGTAGCATTTTAAAAGAAAAGAGGAAAACGTAAACGACTTTGAGCAGGTAGTGAAGATGTTTTGTCTAAAATGCAAAGTTTCTTATTGCTTTTTTTATGTAAGAACTCTATAATTTGACTGTAGTAAGGTGTGGATTAACTTATTGCAAAAAAAACAGTGCAGACTAAACAAATCAATATATCTTTAGTTTTACAAGTCAGGTACTGACAATGAATACTGATCAAAACACACGAAAAGCTCACATTAAAGTGAATCAGCAAATAGTTAGCATTTAAGCTTAGGTTTATATCGTAATTTTGCCTTAGCTATTAAAGAGCTAATTTCAAATGCCTATGATGCAGATGCAACCGAAGTGAAACTCAAACTCGATATTGATAAGGGAAGAATTGTCTTGCGCGATAATGGTCGAGGAATGAGTGAAGATGAATTCAAGAATCATTATCTAACTATAGGCTTTCTTAAAGAGCCTTCAAGAGATTTGGATGAACTTGGGCGGATGAGAATTGGAACGTTCGGTATCGGATTTCTTGCGCCTTTACCATATTGTAAAGTGCTAAGGATAATTACAAAAAAAAGAGGAGATAAATTTTCCCTTGAGGGAATAATTCAAGCAGATGATTTCTTTACAAAAGGAAATTGGGACATAAAAGATGCCGAGGTTGAATACCGGATACAAGAAAGCGATTTACCTCTCGAAGAGGGCGAAACAATCATCATTCTCGAAGAAATAAAGGAACAGATTTACACTGAGCTAAGCAGAGAAACCAAGATTAGGAGAACAATTGAGGGAAGTGGTTATGAAAAATTCAAGTGGACTCTAGCTCAATACTGCCCGATAGAGTTTCCAACGGAAAGAAAGGATTTAGGTGCCTTCTTTGATGTGAAAAGTCGCGTTCCAATGAGATTATGGCTTGACGGTGTACAGCTTTATAGGAATGTTCCTGAGAACGCACAAATCTTGGAAAAAGAATTTAGAAAATTTGGGGATATAAAAATCAAATACGTGATAATGACTCCTTATGAACCTGTTCAGCCCGAAGAAATGAGAGGGCTTCAGTTAAGGTTGAAAGATGTGGC
>CAVUZS010000004.1:0-410994 GCA_963746015.1 uncultured Chloroflexia bacterium | reverse complement strand
TCTCATGGTCGAAGGCGATCCCGGCCGTCTGACCAGGACTTCCTGCAGCAGCTTCGGCCCTTCCTCGGCCAGGATGCGCGCCGCCCGGGGCAGCGAGGCGCCTGCCCCGGCTGCCAGGATATCTTCCACCAGCAGGTCGGCGCTGTCATCCGCGCCGCGGCCGATGATGCCGCCCTGGGCATAGCGGCTGTTCGATTCGTGCGGGTCGGGCTCACGTGTGAGCAGGACGATGCGCCGCTGCGGGTTTTGGGCCAGCTTGAGGGCGGCGCTTGCCCCGGCAATCCCGGAGCCGATGATGAGTACGTCAGTGGTTTTCATGAGACAGTTATTAGAGAGCGGAGAGTAGAGAGCAGTACGTTCCTTTACACTGTTCTCTACTCTCTCTTCTCTGTTCTCTCCTTTACCCAATCTCGATCATTCTCTGCACCGCCCGGTAGGCTTTCACCCGGATCTCTTCCGGCACATCGATCACATAGCGGTTGAACTTGAGGGCATCGCGGGTTTCTTCCATCGTGATGGTGTTCATGTGCGGGCAGCGCACCATGCACAGCCGCAGCATATCCTTTTCCGGGTTGGCGGCGGCGATATTGTCGCCCATGGCGCATTCGGTCAGCACCAGGTAGCGCGTGCGCTTTCGTCTCCTGCACATAGCGGATCATGGCATTCGTACTGCCGGAGAAATCCGAAGCGGCCACCACCTCCGGGCTGCACTCCGGGTGGGTCAGAACGACCACATCCGGGAACTGCTGCGCGCACGGCCTGGATATCCGCCACCGTAAATTTCTCGTGGACCTCGCAGCGGCCGTGCCAGCCGATCATCTGGTAATCCAGCTCTCCCCCTCGCCCTGAGGGAGAGCGGCAGGCGTGAGGGCCAAGGGGGAGGGGCCAGGGGTTGGGAAGACGATGTGCTTGCCGGTCTCGTTGGCAACGTTCTTCGCCAGGTATTCGTCCGGCAGGAAGATGACCGTGTCCGTCTTGAGCGATTCGACCACTGCGATCGCATTGGAGGAGGTGCAGCAGATATCCGATTCGGCCTTCACGTCCGCATAGGTGTTGACGTAGGTCACCACCGGCACGCCCGGGAACTTTGCCTTGAGGTCGCGCACATCCTCGGCGGTGATGCTGGCTGCCAGCGAACAGCCCGCCTTTTCGGCCGGCAGGAGCACGGTCTTGGTCGGGTTCAGGATCTTGGCCGTCTCGGCCATGAAGCGCACCCCGCAAAAGACGATCACACTTTTATCGGTCTGGGCGGCCTTGCGGCTCAGGTCGAGCGAGTCGCCGGTAAAATCCGGGATGGAATAGAACAACGCCGGTTCCATGTAATTGTGGCCGAGGATGACGGCGTTCTTCTGTACCTTTAATTCTTCGATCTCAACCGCAATCTCGGCCTTGATGCGCAGTTCCACATCCGGAACGATCTTTTCAAGCCGGGATTTCATTTTCTCGTACATTTCCTGCGAATTCATTTTGCCTCCTCCTCGTCCCTGCCCTCTCCCATCGGGAGAGGGGCAGGGGGTGAGGGTATAGTAATCAAACGACACGTCGAACACCCTGGCCGAATGGGTCAGGGCGCCGACGGAGATGTAATCCACGCCCGTCTCGGCGATGCGCCGGACGGTTTCCAATGTAACATTGCCGGAGGCTTCCAATTTTGCACGGCCGGCGGTCATCTTTACGGCCTCGGCCATCATCTCCGGCGTCATATTATCGAGCAGGATCCGCTCGACATGGATTTCCAGGGCTTCCCGCACATCCTCCAGCGTGCGGGCCTCCACCTCGACCTCCAGCCCGCTGGCTGCTGCCCGGGCGCGCCTGACTGCTTCGGTGATGGACCCGGCGTAGTCGATGTGGTTGTCCTTGATCAGGATCATGTCATACAGGCCAATGCGGTGGTTCTGCCCGCCGCCCGCGGGCAACGGCCAGTTTATCCAGCGCGCGCAAACCGGGGGCGGTCTTGCGCGTATCGAGGATGACCGCCTTTGTCCCGGCGACCGCCTCCACGAACTGGCGCGTCAGGGTGGCAATGCCCGACATGCGGCCCAGGAAGTTGAGGGCGGTCCGTTCGGCGGTCAGCAGGCTGCGGGTCCGGCCGGATACCAGCGCCAGCACCTGGCGGTTCTCCACGCGGGCGCCCTCTTCCACCCTGGGATTGGAAATCCACCTGCGGATCCACCATCTGGTAAACGGCCTGGGCAACATCCAGCCCGGCAACCACGCCGGCCTGCTTGGCGATGATCTGGCCGCGCATGCCGGCCTCCGCCGGGACGATGCTCTCCGTGGTGACGTCGCCTGAACCGATATCTTCGGCCAGGGCACGCCGGATGGATTCGAGAATATCAGGGGGCAGGGTCTGGTTTAGTGTCATTTTTACACTTATTGGCGTCAAATAAAAACAGGCTTGCGCCGAAATTATTCTACCTGCCTTGTCCAATTTGTCAAGGGGAGTGGGGGATTGTGGATTTCTGATTGATGATTTCTGATTAGACCTCTTGCCTACGTGTTTCACAATCCGCTAATCCACGCTAATTTTCGCTAATTGTCAGAGATATTCGTGCGGATTAGCGAAGACGTGTGCCACGAAGTGGTATTAGCGGACAAAGAATGGTTTCGCCGAAAGGCACCTATACTTTTGCAAGAGGCCTATTGAGGATTGGGCAGGGGGAATCCTGATAGGTCGGCAGGGCATACCCTGCGGGGATGAGATCCCCTGCCGGGGACACGGTTCTTGACGCGCCCAAATAATGAGGAATAACGATGGGGGTTTGGTAGTTGGTAGTTGGATAGTCTGGTAGTCAATAGTCTCATAGTCGCATGGTTTCCGATTAGCAGGCAAAGCGAAGTTCCCTTTCCCCGGATGGGGATCTAAAAGGGATAATGAGCCTGGCTGTGCCTGGAAACAAACCTAAAACATTTGTTCTGTTTTGTCAAGGGTTTAAAGGGGGTAACAAGGAAAACTGACTGTCTACTTTTTGAAAACCATATTCTTCCGTCTATTTTCGCACGAATCCAGGCGGCCATAAAAAAAGTCCGCTCTGCAGCGGACTTGGCGGGTATAATACCCTGTAGGGACGTCCCATAGAGAAAACCATGGGATTTTGGTGCCCACTTCGTGGGTACAGGTGCCGAGGGTGGGAGTCGATCCCACGACCAAGGGCTTATGAGTCCCCTGCTCTACCACTGAGCTACCTCGGCAAGCGGCTTCGATGTTACTATGGGGGGGCCTTTTTGTCAACGATTCCGGTAAAATGGAAGGGGAAAAAGCCAAAAACATGTCGAAAAGTACTTGACTTTGTCCTATGGATTGAGTATAATGAACCTTTGCATATCTGTCGTTGCTACTGCCCCCAGTGGGATGTTGCACGCGGCAGCGCCTTTCCGCCAGAGTACCTAAATCCAGGAGAAATCTATGGCATCTGTCCTACCCGAGAAGAACTATGCGCGTATCCCGGTTACGCTTAAGCTGCCCGACCTCATCGAAGTTCAGCTTGAACTCGTTCGAACGTTTGAAAGCAGAAGGATTGGGGGATCTACTGCATGAAATTTCACCGATAGAATCATACAACAAGGGGATGAAACTTTTCTTCCCCAGCCGCGGCCCCGAATCAAAACAATGGGGGTTGAAATATTGGTTTGGTGAACCGAAGCATGATATTGAAGAATGCGTTGAGCGTGACCTGACGTACGCCAGCCCACTCTATATTTCCGTACTGTTGGCCGGGACGGATGTCCCCGAACCCATCAAACAGGATATTTTCCTGGGCGATTTCCCTGAGATGACCGATAAGGGAACCTTCATCATCAATGGGACCGAGCGTGTGGTCGTTTCCCAGTTGATCCGTTCCCCGGGTGTTTATTTCGAAGCGCCCACGGACCGGGCAACCGGCCGCCCGCTGGCGATGGCGAAACTGATCCCCGACCGCGGCGCCTGGATGGAGTTCGAGACCCGCAAGAGCGATTACATCATCCTGAAATTCAACCGCAAGCGCACCGTGCCGATCACCGTTTTCCTGCGGGCATTGTCAACCGTGGATGATGGGAACAGCGCTGACCAGCTGCTTACCGCCGGCACGGATGAAGAACTCATCAACCTCTTCAAAGATGTCGATACCAACCCCGAGCGCATGTTCATCGCTTCCACATTGCGCCAGGAACCGGAATGGGACCTTTCCGGCGGCTTGACGATTGCCGAAGCGGCCCTGATCGAGTTCTTCAAGCGCATGCGCCCCGGCGATCCGGCCACCCTGGATAATGCCCGCGCCTTCCTCGAAGAGCAATTGTTCGATCAGCGGCATTATGATCTGGAGCGCGTGGGCCGCTATAAATTGGATCAAAAACTCGACCTGCAAATCCCCATCCCGCACCGCACGGTGACCAAGGCAGACATTATTCGCCTGCTGCGGCGGATGATCCTGATCAATAATGGCGTCGAACCGCCGGACGATATCGACCACCTTGGCAACCGCCGCGTCAAGACCGTTGGCGAGCTGATCCAGAATAAACTGCGGATCGGCCTGCGCCGCATGGAGCGGGTCATCAAGGAACGCATGTCCATCCGTGACCAGGAGCAGTTATCCCCGGTTACGCTGGTAAATATCCGCCCGGTGGTGGCTGCGCTGCGCGAGTTCTTTGGTTCCAGCCAACTCTCGCAGTTCATGGACCAGACCAACCCGCTGGCCGAGTTGCGCCACAAACGCACGCTTTCGGCCCTGGGCCCGGGTGGCCTGCGGCGGGAACGTGCCGGCTTCGATGTGCGCGACGTTCACCACTCCCACTATGGGCGCATCTGCCCGATCGAGACCCCTGAAGGCCCGAACATCGGTTTGATCGGCCGCCTGGCATCCTTTGCGCGGGTCAACGAATATGGCTTCATCGAGACGCCCTACCGGCGCGTCATCCGGCAGATGGCTTGCGACAACCCGGCGCTGGAAGGACATGCTTTGCGTGAAGATCTGACCGACCCCAAGAGCGGGGAAGTATTGATCAAAGCCGGCGAACGCATCACGAACAAAATGCTCAAGACGATTGCCAGGAGCAAGCGGGATGTCGCCATTCGTCCCCTACGTTTCGGATGAGTACGAATATCTTTCCGCCGATGCCGAGGATAAGTACGTGATCGCCCAGGCGAATGCAGTCATTGAATGAATTCCGCGAGTACGAAAGCTCGCGGGTCTCCTGCCGTTACCATTCCGGCTTCATCTTCACTGCACCTGAGAACCTGGATTACATGGATGTTGCCCCTCACCAGGTAGTCGGCATCAGCGCGGCCTTGATCCCCTTCCTGGAACATGACGATGCCAACCGCGCCTTGATGGGCTCGAACATGATGGCCCAGGCCGTGCCGTTGGTTCGCCCGGAGATCCCGACCGTCTCGACCGGGATGGAGCGCTACGCCGCCCTGGATTCGGGCCAGGTGATCGTGGCCGAGGCAGATGGCGATGTGGTCTCGGTGACCGGTTCATCCATAGTCATTAAAGAGAAGAGCGGTGACTTGCACACATATAAGCTGCGCAAGTATCAGCGCTCGAACCAGTCCACCTGCATCGACCAGCGCCCGGCGGTGATCAAGGGACAGGTTGCCCACAAGGGCGATATCATCGCCGATTCTTCCTCGACCGAAAGCGGGGAATTGGGCCTGGGCCAGAACGTTACCGTGGCTTTCATGTCCTGGGAAGGCGCCAATTTCGAAGATGCCATCGTGATCTCCGAACGGCTGGTCCAGGAGGACCGCTTTACCTCGATCCATATCGAAAAATACGAGGTGGAAGCGCGTGATACGAAGCTCGGCCCCGAAGAGATCACCCGGGATATCCCGAACGTCGGCGAGGATGCCATAAAAGACCTCGATGAAGGCGGCATCATCCGCATCGGCGCGGAAGTAGGCCCGAACGATATCCTGGTCGGCAAGATCACGCCCAAAGGCGAAAAAGAACTGACCCCTGAAGAGCGCCTGCTGCGGGCCATCTTTGGCGAGAAATCGCGGGATGTGAAGGATACCTCCCTGCGCATGCCGCATGGCGAGCGCGGCAAGGTCGTGGATGTGAAAGTCTTTACCCGCGAAGATAACGCCGACCTTTCGGCCGGTGTGGATATGATGGTGCGCGTCTCTGTGGCGCAGCGCCGCAAGATCACTGCCGGTGACAAGATGGCCGGACGCCATGGCAATAAGGGTGTTGTCTCCCGCGTCGTCCGTGAAGAAGATATGCCGTTCCTGGATGATGGCACGCCCGTGGATATTATCTTGAACCCGACCGGCGTTCCTGGTCGTATGAACCTGGGCCAGGTACTGGAAGTCCATCTGGGCTGGGCGGCGCAGAAACTCGGTTTCCGTGCCATCACCCCGGTATTCGACGGCGCCCGGGAAGACGAGATCGAGGCTGAACTGGCGCGTGCCTGGATGGTGGATTACGCCTGGAAAGAGACCGCCAGCGCTGCCTGGGACTGGCTCAAGACCCAGGAATACAGCCCTGAAATGATCGAAGATGACGACGAAGTCCGCCGCCTCTACCTGGAACAATGGCTGGGCGAACGCGGCTACGATGTTTACCGGTTGAACGAAGTGAACTATGCCCGCCATGCCACCGTCACTGAGTGGCTGCGCGATCATGATATTGATCCGGCGACTGTCTTTACCGATGAAATCCCGGTGCCTTCGCAACGCAATATGCTCAACGAGAATGCCATCCATGCCTGCACGAAACTCTGGCTGCATACCCTGGGCCACGATAATGTTCCTGACAAAGATGTCGAGGCCACCTCGAAAGCCGCGATGTTGGAACTGGGCGTCCCGTCTCCCACCCTGGGCAAGCAGGTCCTGCGCGATGGCAAGACGGGTGTCCCCTATGACCAGCCTGTCACCGTCGGTGTGATGAACATGCTTAAATTGCACCACCTGGTCGAAGATAAAGTTCATGCCCGCTCCACGGGACCTTACAGCCTGGTTACCCAGCAGCCTTTGGGCGGCAAGGCCCAGTTCGGCGGCCAGCGCTTCGGCGAAATGGAAGTGTGGGCGTTGGAGGCTTACGGCGCGGCCTATACCTTGCAGGAAATGCTGACAGTCAAGTCTGACGATGTGCAGGGCCGCGTGAATGCCTATGAAGCCATTGTGAAGGGTGAGCCCATCGAAGAACCGAGCATTCCGGCCTCCTTCCGGGTATTGGTCAAGGAATTGCAGTCGTTGGGTCTGGCCGTGGAAGCCGTCAGCGATAATGGCGAAGTGATCAAGTTTGGCAAGGATGAGGAAAAGGTCCATCCGCCAAAGTACACAACCGGCCTGATGGATATCGGTGAAGATCTGATGAAAGATAAGGAAAGCAAAGAATCTCGTTGATTTGCCTTGACGGGCTTCCACCCGTCATGATAGAATTGCCCTTCGTTGCCTAAAAGGGCTGCTGCGTCGCACTGCCCACTGCGTAGTTTCGTAGGAGTGAGGCCATCCAGGCAAGTTTGCGATGGCCTCACTTATTGACAAGAATTCGTAAATTGCAAGGAAATTTGTTTCGGAGGCGAACGTGCCCACAATTAACCAACTGATCCGCAAAGGACGCCAGTCCAAGAAAATCAAGAGCAAGGCCCCGGCGTTGTTGTATACGCTGAATACCAAGAAGCAGCGCCGTGTGCGCCAGCCGAAAGGCGCGCCGCAGAAGCGCGGCGTATGCACCGTTGTCCGCACCACGACTCCCAAGAAGCCGAACTCGGCGCTGCGCAAGATTGCCCGTGTGCGCCTGACCAACGGCATCGAAGTCACCGCCTACATCCCGGGTGAAGGTCACCAGTTGCAGGAACACTCGGTCGTGCTGGTGCGTGGCGGCCGTGTGAAGGACCTGCCAGGTGTGCGTTATCACATCGTGCGTGGTTCGCTTGATACGACTGGCGTTAATAACCGGAAGCAGAGCCGTTCCAAGTACGGCGCCAAGCGCCCGAAAGAAACAGCCGCCTAGTTGATTTGATGGAGTAATGATATGCGTCGAGCGAAGCCAGAAAAGCGTGAGATCCTTCCCGATATCCGCTATAACAGTGTAACCATCCAGACCATGATCCATCACATGCTCCAGCGTGGCAAGAAGAGCACGGCGGTGAACGTGATGTACGATACTCTGGATATTATCCGTGAGCGCAGCGGCGGTAAAGACCCGGTTGAGGTTTTTGATACCGCCATGCGTAATGTCGCGCCTGCCATGGAAGTGAAGCCCCGCCGTGTAGGCGGCGCCACTTACCAGGTCCCGATGGAAGTCCCGCCGGTCCGCCGCACCACCCTGGCGATCCGCTGGGTGCTTGATTCGGCCAAGGCGCGCGCCGGTAAATCGTTCGCCGAAAAACTGGCGGACGAATTAATGGATGCCTATAAAAATGAAGGCGCCTCCATTCGCAAGCGCGAAGAAACCCATAAGATGGCCGAGGCTAACCGCGCCTTCTCTCATTACCGCATGTAATTAGCGGTTTTTGAACCTTACCAAGCAGGTATTTATGACACGTGCGTTCCCGCTCGAACGGTATCGAAACATCGGCATCATTGCTCATATTGATGCCGGTAAAACGACTACCACCGAGCGTATCCTGTTCTATACCGGGATGACCCATCGCATCGGTTCGGTGGATGATGGCACCACTGTCACCGATTGGATGGAGCAGGAGCGCGAACGCGGCATCACGATCGTTTCTGCGGCAGTGACAGCCGAGTGGAAGGGCTATCAGATCAATATCATTGATACGCCCGGCCATATCGACTTCACCGCCGAAGTGCAGCGTTCCTTGCGCGTGCTGGATGGCGGCGTGGTGGTTTTCGACGCCGTTCAGGGTGTGGAACCGCAGAGTGAGACGGTCTGGCGCCAGGCCGACCGCTATGGTGTGCCCAGGATTTGTTTTGCGAATAAGATGGACCGCGTCGGGGCTTCTTACGAGCGCACGATCGAGACCATCAAACAGCGCCTGGGAGCCAACCCGATCGCAATGCAAATGCCGATCGGGGTGGAAGCCTCCTTCCAGGGCGTGGTTGACCTGATGACGATGAAAGCGGTCTTCTGGGATGATGAACTGGGCAAGGATCCGCGTGAGGCTGAAATCCCTGCTGATCTGAAGGCCGAGGCCGAAGAGCGCCGCCATAGCATGGTCGAGCGGATCGCCGAACTGGACGATGATCTGACGGTCAAGTACCTGGAAGGCGAAGAAATCAGCAATGATGAATTGAAAGACGCCCTGCGGCGGGCCGTGATTGCAAGCAAAGCTGCGCCGGTGTTCTGCGGCAGCTCGTTGCGCAATAAGGGCGTTCAGCTGGTCCTGGATGCAGTGATTGATTACCTGCCTTCCCCGTTGGATGTTCCTGCGGTAACCGGCACCGACCCTCGAACCGATGAGGTCGATCGAACTGCCGCCACAGGATGATGCGCCGTTGAGCGCACTGGTCTTTAAAATCGTTACCGATCCCTACGTGGGCCGCCTGGCTTATTTCCGGGTCTATTCCGGGACCTTGAGCCAGGGCCAGATGGTTACCAATTCCACCAAAGGCAAGCGGGAACGCATCGGCCGTCTGCTGCGCATGTATGCCGACCACCGCGAAGATGTCACCGAAGTGCACGCCGGCGATATTGCCGCCGTTCTGGGTTTCAAAGAAACCTTTACCGGCGATACCCTGTGCGACAATAAACTGGTCGTGCTGGAAAATATCACCTTCCCCGAACCGGTCATCTCGTCGCCATCGAACCCAAGACGACTGCCGATCAGGACAAGATGGGCGAAGCCCTGCGTAAACTCTCCGAAGAAGACCCCACCTTCCGGGTCCACTCCGATGAGAACACCGGCCAGACGATCATCTCCGGAATGGGCGAATTGCATCTGGATGTGCTCGTCGATCGCATGCTGCGCGAATTCCACGTGCAGGCCAATGTCGGCAGGCCGCGGTGGCCTATCGTGAATCGATCACCCGGCCGGTGAAGGAAGTCAATTACAAGTATGTCAAGCAGACCGGCGGGCACGGCCAGTATGGACATGTGGTGATCTCGCTGGAACCCGGCGAACGCGGCAGCGGGATCGTTTTTGAGAATAAAATCGTCGGCGGCGCCATCCCGCGGGAATATATCCCGGCGGTGGAAAAGGGTGTCAAGGAAGCCGCCGAAAGTGGCGTGCTGGCCGGATATCCGGTGACCGATCTGAAAGTGACACTTGTTCGACGGTTCGTTCCACGAAGTGGATTCGAACGAAATGGCTTTCAAGATGGCAGCCACCTTGGCCTTTAAGGAAGGCGTCCAGAAAGGCGGACCGGTCCTGCTGGAGCCGATCATGAAAGTGGAAGTGGTTGCCCCGGAGGAATTCCTGGGAGATGTGATCGGCGAGCTGAATGGCCGCCGGGCAACCATCCGGGGCATGGAAATGCGGCCGGGCAATGCCCAGGCTGTGCAAGCAACGGTGCCGCTGGGCGAAATGTTCGGGTATGCCACCGAACTGCGTTCGGCCACCCAGGGCCGGGGTGTTTCTCGATGGAATTCGATCATTATGCGCCAGTACCCGCAGTCGGTGGCGCAGGAAATCATTAAACGCATAGTTTTTTGATTTTCAGAAGGAGAGATTATTCATGGCGAAGCAGAAGTTTGAGCGGAACAAGCCGCACCTGAACGTGGGGACGATGGGGCACATCGACCATGGGAAGACGACGCTGACGGCGGCGATCACGAAGTACAGTCAGTTTCTGGGGAAGGCGCAGTTCCGGGCGTACGACTCGATCGACAATGCGCCGGAAGAGAAAGCGCGCGGGATCACGATCAACATTGCGCACGTGGAATACGAGACGGACAAGCGGCACTATGCGCACGTGGACATGCCGGGGCACCGGGACTACATCAAGAACATGATCACGGGAGCGGCGCAGGTGGACGGGGCGATCCTGGTGGTGGCGGCGCCGGACGGGCCGATGCCGCAGACGCACGAGCACGTGCTGCTGGCGCGGCAGGTGGAAGTGCCGAGCATCGTGGTGTACCTGAACAAGGTGGACATGATGGACGACCCGGAGCTGCTGGAGCTGGTGGAGATGGAGCTGCGGGAGCTGCTGACCGAAGCAGGGTTTCCCGGGCGACACGACGCCGATCGTGCGCGGCAGTGCGCTGAAGGCGTTGGAGAGCACGTCGACGGACCCGAATGCGCCGGAGTATGCGAGCATCAAGGAGCTGCTGCGGGTGATCGACGAGTACATCCCGGAGCCGAAGCGGGAGATCGACAAGCCGTTCATGATGTCGATCGAAGACGTGTTCTCGATCAAGGGGCGCGGGACGGTGGTGACGGGGCGGGTGGACCGGGGCGTGATCAAGATGGGCGAGCCGGTGGAGATCATCGGGCTGCGCGAGAAGAGCACGAGCTCGGTGGTGACGGGCGTGGAGATGTTCCACAAGATGCTGGACGAAGGCATGGCGGGCGACAACCTGGGGCTGCTGCTGCGCGGGATCGAGCGCACGGACGTGGAGCGCGGGCAGGTGGTGGCCAAGCCGGGATCGATCACGCCGCACAAGAAGTTCTGAAGCGCAGGTGTACGTGCTGAAGAAGGAAGAAGGCGGGCGGCACAAGGCGTTCTTCAACGGGTACCGGCCGCAGTTCTACATCCGGACGATGGATGTGACGGGGAACATCGACGCTGCCGGAGGGGGTGGAGATGGTGATGCCGGGCGACAACGTGAACCTGACAGTGGAGTTGATCGTGCCGGTGGCGCTGGAGCAGGGCTCGAAGTTCGCCATCCGCGAAGGCGGCCTGACCGTCGGCGCCGGCGTCATCACCAAGATCATCGAATAGGTAATAGAGAACATGGCTAAGCAGAAGATCCGCATCCGCCTTAAGGCTTATGACCATCGTGTCCTCGACCAATCCGCCAAGCGGATTGTCGAAACCGCTGAACGCTCCGGCGCCCATGTGTTGGCCCCGTACCCTTGCCAACCAAGATAGAACGGTTTACAATACGCCGCTCGACTTTCATTGACAAAGACTCGCATGAGCATTTTGAGATCCGCACTCATAATCGCCTGATCGATGTCCTGGATCCTGATTCGAAGACGATCGATATGCTGATGCGGCTGAACCTGCCGGCGGGTGTGGATATCGAGATCAAGATATAAATATAATAATTGTCTGTTCGTCTTGCTGGCCTGACGTTTGGATATGTCAGACCGGCCGGATTGGATAGGCAGCACAAGAACGGTTCTGTTCGTGGGCCCTACTAGCCTGTGTGCCGCGGCAGACCGATTGACTGTACTGTGACCGAGATGATGCAGCCTGGCCCAGGCTGACAGTCTCGAGAAATGTTTAGAAGGAGAAAACCGAGATGTTGAAAGGGCTGATTGGCAAGAAGATCGGCATGACCCAGATTTTCGATGAGACCGGTGCGGCTGTTCCGGTAACGCTGATCGAAGCTGGGCCATGTTTTGTTACGCAGGTGCGCCTCCCGGAGACGGAAGGCTACGCAGCGGTGCAACTGGGTTTCGGCGAGGTAAAGACCCAAGCGCCTGACTGGCAGGCGAGCTGGGGCATCTCAAGAAGAACGAATTGCCTCCGCTGCGTTTTTTGCGTGAATTCCGCGTAAAAGATGCCGGCTTAAGGCGGGGGACAAACTGACCGTCGAAGTTTTTGGCGTCGGGGAACACGTGGATGTGATCGGCACCAGCAAAGGCAAGGGTTTTGCAGGTGTGGTGAAACGCTACCATTTCGCGGGCGGCCCCAAGACGCACGGCGGTTCGGACCGCTTACGCGCCCCTGGTTCAAACGGCTCAACGACCACCCCGGGCCGGGTTTATAAAGGCTCACGTCGCCCCGGACATATGGGCCATGACCGCGTCACCTCTCAAAGCCTGAAGGTCGTCCTGGTGGATGTCGAGCGCAACCTGTTGGGTGTGCGTGGCGCCGTCCCCGGGCCGAGAGGCGGCCTGGTCATGATCAAGGATGCGCGCAAGCAGTAAGCGCCGATGATGGGAGTATGGGTATTATGAAAGTAGATGTTTTCAACATGAAAGGCGAAAAGGTCAAGACGGTGGAACTGCCGGCCGAGATCTTCGAAGCCCCAAGTGAACGTGGATTTGATGCACCAGGCCTATGTCCACCAGATGGCGAATGCCCGCCTGGGTACGCATGAGACCAAGACCCGCAGCGAAGTTTCCGGCGGCGGCCGCAAGCCGTGGAAACAAAAAGGCACCGGCCGCGCCCGCCAGGGTTCCACGCGTGCTCCGCAATGGGTCCACGGCGGCAAAATCCATACGCCGCACCCGCGCAAATATACGCAGCACATGCCGCTCAAGATGCGCCGGGCTGCTCTGCGCTCGGCCTTATCCGCCAAGGCGGCCGAAGCTGGAGTGGTGGTGGTGGATGAACTTGACGCTTGATGAAGCCCAAGACCCGCCTGATGGCGCAGGCTTTGAATTCGCTGGTCGGGGATGCGACGGTCCTGGTCCTGGCGACCGAAAAAGATGCTGCCTATGAGAGGGTGACCCGCTCGACCAACAACCTCCCGGATGCCAAATTGCTGATGGCAAACTACCTGAATATCCGGGATCTGCTTGGCTACGACAAACTCGTCATGCCGCTCAAGGCATTGGACGTGTTGAAGTCTTTCCTGGCGTAGGAGGGCAGCATGACAACGATTTATGATGTAATCCGCCGCCCACTGGTCACCGAGAAGTCGAACTACCAGTCCAATAAACTTCACCAATATTCTTTCGAAGTGGCTTCTGAAGCCACGCGTACGCTGGTGAAAGATGCCATCGAGACGCTGTTCGACGTCAAGGTGGTTAGTGTGAATATCATGAATACGGCTGCCAAGCGCAGCCGCCGTCGCAACCGGCGCCTGGCGGTACGGGCTCCGGGCATGAAGAAAGCGATCGTTACCCTGGCCGAGGGAAGCACCCTCGAGATCTTTGAAGGGGTGAAGTAATGGCCGTCAAGAAATATAAACCCACGACGCCCGGCCAGCGGGGGATGACCGGATACACGTTCGAAGAAATTACCAAGTCCACCCCTGAGCGCAGCCTGATCATCCATCCGCACAGTTATGGCGGGCGCGATACGACCGGCCGCATCACCGTGCGCCATCGCGGCGGCGGCAACCGCAAATATATCCGTATCATCGATTTCAAGCGTGAGAAGCACGATATCCCTGCCAAAGTTGCCGCGATCGAATACGATCCAAACCGCACTGCCCGCCTGGCCCTGTTATTCTATGCGGATGGTGAGAAGCGCTATATTGTCGCTCCGCTTGGGATCAAAGTTGGCGATACGCTCATTTCCGGGCCTCAGGCCGAAATCCGGCCCGGCAATTGCCTGCCGCTCTCAAATATCCCTGTTGGCACGCTGGTACACGATCTTGAATTACAGGAAGGCAAGGGCGGACAGTTGGTCCGTACTGCGGGCGGTTCGGCGCAGTTGTTGGCCAAAGAAGGCGAATATGCCCAGATCCGCCTGCCTTCTGGTGAGGTGCGCCTGGTTCGCCAGACCTGTTACGCGACCATCGGCCAGGTCGGCAACCTGGACCATAACAATGTCAAGCTGGGCAAGGCCGGCCGCAAACGCCACATGGGTATCCGCCCAACGGTGCGTGGTACTGCCATGTCGCCCGCGCGACCATCCGCATGGTGGTGGTGAAGGGCGGCAGCCGACCGGTATGCCTGGGCCGAAAACCCCGTGGGGCAAGCCCACGCGTGGTTACAAGACCCGCCGCAATAAGCGGACCGACAAGTACATCGTGCGCCGCCGCAGCAAGTCCAGCCGCTAGGGCGCTGAGTAGGATGCGAGGTAAGCAGATATGTCTCGTTCATTGAAAAAAGGGCCTTTCATTGCCCCGAAACTTTTGAAGAAAATTGAAGCCATGAATCAAAAAGGCGAGAAGAAAGTCATCCGCACCTGGAGCCGCGCCAGTGTGATCTTTCCCCAGATGGTAGGACACACGATCGCGATCCATGATGGCCGCCGCCATGTGCCGATCTATATCACCGAAAACATGGTAGGCCATCGGCTGGGTGAATTCGCGCCAACGCGCTTGTTCCGTGGTCACATGGCGGCCGAGAAATCGTCGAAGGCGCCCGCGTAGGAGCAGAGAGCCATGACTCACGATATTCATGCAAAATTACAGTTCCCTGACCATCTCAGCCCAAAAGGTGCGCCTGGTTGTCGACTTGGTGCGTGGTAAGAGTGCGGTGCAGGCGATGGAAATCCTGCGTTATGCACCCCAGAGCGCGGCCCAACCGGTGGGAAAGCTGCTGGCTTCGGCCGTTGCCAATGCTGAAGAGAATTTCGGTGTCAGCCGCGATGACCTGTTTGTTGCCAAGATCTTTGCCGATGAAGCGCCCACCCGCAAGTGGCGTCGCTTTGGGGCACGTGGTCGCTTCAAGCCGATTCTGCGTCGAACGTCGCATGTGACGGTTGTCCTGCGCGAGCGCGAGGCTGCCTAACCGGCAAAGAAAGTACGAAGGAGATCTTATGGGTCGAAAAGTTCATCCGATTGGTTTTCGCCTGAATGTCAATCAGGACTGGCGCGGTCGTTGGTTCGCCGAAGGCGCCGAATATCGCGAGCAACTGGAACAGGATTTTGCCATCCGCGATTTGATCTACCGGGAAACCGGCCGCGCAGGTGTTTCGCGGATCGACGTGGAACGCTATCCCGGCAAACTGAAGGTATCCGTATTTACTGCAAAACCGGGTATCCTGATCGGTCGCAAGGGCGAAGGGATCAAGAAAATCCGTGTCAGCCTGGAAGAATTGACCGGCAAGAAAGTTGACCTGGATATCAAGGAAATCAAAGCGCCGGATTGCGATGCCTACCTGGTAGCACGTAATATTGCCGACCAACTGGAGCGCCGCATTAGCTACCGCCGCGCCATGAAACGCGCCATCCAGCAGGCCATGCGCCAGGGCGCGCAAGGAATCAAGATCGAGGTCGGTGGGCGGTTGTCCGGTGCAGAAATGGCCCGGACTGTCTGGCTGCGCGAAGGACGTGTCCCGCTGCAAACTCTGCGTGCGGACATCGATTTTGCCCGTACCGAAGCCTTGACCACTTACGGCCAGATTGGCGTCAAAGTCTGGGTTTACCATGGCGATATGAAGCCTGAAGTGGAAGAAAAAGCTGAGACGACCGAAGGCGTCTACGTCAGTGAGTAGCCGCGGTGTCTGTGGAGTGAGGTTGATGCTATGTTAATGCCAAAACGTGTGAAGTATCGCAAGCAGATGCGTGGCCGCATGAAGGGCAAGGAATCGCGAGGCGTTGAGATTTCCTTCGGCGAATACGGTTTGTTGGCGATGGAGCCGGGATGGGTGACTGCCCGTCAAATCGAAGCGGCCCGTCGAACGCTCGTCCATGCCATGAAGCGGCGTGGTAAGGTCTGGATCCGTATTTTCCCGGATAAGCCGTATACACAGAAACCCCCGGAAACCCGTATGGGTAAAGGGAAAGGCAATGTGGAGTACTGGGTTGCCGTCGTCAAGCCAGGCCGGGTCATGTTTGAAGTCGGCGGCCTGGATGAGGCGACTGCTCGTGAGGCGTTGGGTCTCGCCCGGCGTAAATTTGCCATAAAGACCAAGGTCATCGCCCGTCATGATGTGGTCGTGGGAGAGCAGGCATGAAACCGGGAGAGATTCGCAAATTATCTGTCGAAGAAATACAGGTCAAGCTGGCGGACAGCCGTGAGGAGTTAATGAAACTCCGCTTCCAGCAAGTGACCGGTCAATTAACTGATACCAACCGCCTGCGTCAACTGCGTCGCGATATTGCTCGTTTTGAGACAATCTTGAACGAGCCAACGCAGACGGCTGTACAGGAAGGTGAAGCATGAATGACCGTCGTAGAATCACTGGTGTGGTCACCAGTAATAAGATGACCAAGACTGTAGTGGTCGAGATCGGCCGAACATTCCGGCACCCTCTTTATCGCAAGGTCGTCCATTTGAGCAAGCGCGTCAAGGCTCACGACACCCTGGGCTGCCAGATCGGAGACGAGGTCCAGATCGTGGAAAGCCGGCCGCTTTCCCGGGATAAGCGCTGGGTGGTGGAGTCGATCATCAAGCACGAAACCCGTACCGCCGATTCTGGCATACCCGAGATTATTGCCGAGCCGGCTGAGGCAGGCGTCATAGCAGGCGAATCTCCCGTGGAGGCCCAGCCATGATCCAGCACGAGTCCCGTGTAAAAGTTGCCGATAACACCGGCGCGCGTGAACTACTGGTCATCCATATCATGGGCGGTTCAACCCGTCGTTATGGCGCCATCGGTGACATTGTGGTTGCAACAGTCAAGACAGCCGCACCACAAGGGACGGTCAAGAAGTCTGAGATCGTCAAGGCAGTCATTGTCCGTTGCAAAAAAGAATGGCGCAGGGAAGATGGCTCTACTATCCGCTTCGATGATAATGCGGCTGTGATTTTGGATGCAGATGGTCAGAACCCCAAGGGCAGCCGCATTTTTGGGCCGGTGGCGCGCGAGCTGCGTGAAAAGGGCTTTATGAAGATTGTTTCGCTGGCCCCGGAAGTGCTTTAGGCCAGTTGAGGAGCGAACGATGAAAGTCAAGATCCGTAAAGGTGATACCGTTGAAATTATCAGCGGAAAAATCGAGGAGAAGGGCAAGCGCGGTGAGGTGATCAAAGTCCTGCCAGATGAGAAACGCCTGGTTGTCCAAGGCTTGAACATCCATACCAAGCATCAAAAGGAAGTCCAGACCCAGGGCCGCACCATTAACCCCGGTCGAATCAAATTCGAAGCCCCGCTTGACATCTCGAACGTTATGCTGATCTGCCCCAAGTGCAGCCAACCGACGCGCGTGAGTGTCCAGCGTAACGATGACGGCGTACACCGCGTCTGCAAGAAGTGCCAGTCGTTGATCGATTAGCCGCCGGTGGAGCATGGATTTATGAATAGAATGCAAGAACGATACCAAAAAGAAGCTGTCCCGGCCCTGCTTAAGGCGTTTCAGTATAAGAATGTCATGCAGGTTCCACGCATCAATAAGGTTGTACTGAATATCGGGCTGGGCAGTGAACAGGATAATGCCAAGGCCCTCGAGGCCGCCATGGCAGATATGACAACCATTACCGGGCAGAAGCCGGTCATGACCAAGGCCCGCACCAGCATTGCGAACTTTAAATTGCGTGAAGGACGCATCATTGGCACGAAGGTGACCTTGCGCGGTGACAAGATGTGGGCTTTCCTGGACCGGCTGATGAACACCGCCCTGCCGCGCGTGCGCGACTTCCGCGGCGTTTCTCCGGATGCCTTCGACGGACGCGGCAATTACACGCTGGGCCTGCGCGACCAGTTGATCTTCCCGGAGATCGAATACGATAAGATCGATAAGTTAAGAGGCATGGAGGTCACTATTGTGACCACAGCCAAATCTGACGACCATGCACGGCTGATGTTGCAATTGCTGGGCATGCCGTTCAAGAAGGAAGCATAACTATGGCAAGTACATGCATGAAGTATCGTGAACTCCGCCGCAAGTATCCCAACCAGATACGTCACCGTTGTTCGCGTTGCGGCCGTCCGCGCGGTTATATTCGTCGTTTTGGTCTTTGCCGGATTTGCTTCCGCGAGTTGGCGCTGGAAGGTAAAATCCCCGGCGTCATGAAGGCGTCTTGGTAACCGGGTGGAGGTAAGAAATGAGCATGACTGATCCTATTGCTGATATGCTGACCCGCATCCGTAATTCCATGATGAGCGGTCAGGCCATGACGGCTATGCCTTTTTCGAAGATCAAGGTGGAAATTGCCAAGATCTTGAAGGAAGAGGGCTACCTGGAAAATTTCGAAGTTGCAGATGGCGAACGTCCGAGCCAGAAAGTACTGCGCCTGAAGATCAAGTACTTTGGTGAGCGTCGTGAGCGCAAGCCGGTGATGACTGGCATCGAACGCGTCAGCCGCCCTGGCCGCCGGGTCTATACCAAGAAGCAGGATATCCCCTGGGTGCTTTCGGGCATTGGCGTTGCCATACTGTCCACTCCCAAGGGTATCATGACCGGTCAGCGTGCCCGCCAGTTGGGCGTGGGCGGCGAGATCCTCTGCAAGGTCTGGTAGAGAGGAGAGTTAAAGTGTCTCGAGTTGGACGTATGCCCGTGGTCATCCCGACCGGTGTGCAGGTGGACATCAGTGGCGCGAATGTAGGTGTAAAAGGTCCGAAAGGCGAAATGAAGCGGACGTTCTCCCCCTTGATTGGGATTGCCATGGAGAACGGTCAGATCGTTATAACCCGTAAATCCGACCAGCCCGCCGAGCGGGCTTTGCACGGAACGACCCGCGCCGTACTAGCAAATATGGTTCAAGGCGTCAGTGCTGGTTTTGAGCGTGTCTTGGAAATCGAAGGCGTTGGTTACCGGGCCGAGATGAGCGGCAAGAATCTTGTGCTGCATATGGGCTATTCCCATCCGGTGGAAATGGAACCACCCTCCGGTATCTCCTTTGACGTGGACCAGAAGACCCGCCATGTCTTTGTACGTGGCTTCGATAAGGAATTGGTTGGCCAGGTTGCGGCAAATGTCCGTAATGTGCGTCCGCCGGAACCTTACCATGGCAAGGGATTGCATTACCTTGGCGAGAAGATCCGACGCAAGGCCGGCAAGGCCGGAAAGGCGGCAAAGTAACCTATGGCTGAGAAAAATCGTTCCGAGGCTCGTATCAAGCGGCATGTACGCGTGCGGATCAATGTGCAGGGCACGCAGCAACGGCCTCGCTTGAGCATCTTCCGCAGCCTCTCGGAAATATACGCCCAGATCATTGATGATAGCGCCGGGCACACTATCGCTTCGGCCTCCACTATCGACCAGGAACTCCGAGAGAAGATGGCAGGCCTGAAAAAGTCGGAGCAGGCTAAAATGGTCGGAAAAACATTGGCGGAGCGCGCCAAGAACAAAGGCGTGCAGGCGGTCGTGTTTGACCGCGGCGGTTTCAAATATAGCGGCCGGGTCAAAGCCCTGGCCGATGGCGCCCGCGAAGGCGGCCTGGAATTCTAAGGCCTGATTGGAGAACGCTATGATGAATTACCAGGTAACGGAAGTTGATCAGCAAGCAGAGTCGCTCGACGAGCGCGTCATCGAGATCGCGCGCGTGGCGAAGGTTGTGAAAGGCGGCCGCCGTTTCCAATTCCGTGTGACGTTGATCATGGGTGACAACCACGGCAAGGTCGGCATGGGCGTTGGCAAGGCCAACGCGGTGCCGGATGCGATGCGCAAAGCGACCGACCGTGCCCGCAAGGATATGCACCCGATCTTTCTTTCAAAAACCACCATCCCGCACCAGTCTACCGGCAAGGTTGGCGGATCAGTGGTATTGCTGAAGCCGGCCTCTCCCGGTACGGGCGTCATTGCCGGTGGCGGCGTACGGGCTGTGCTCGAGGCAGTTGGCATCCATGATATCCTGACCAAGTCGCTCGGTTCCTCCAATGTCCTGAACTCTGTCCAGGCCACCCTTCAGGCGCTCGAGGCACTTAAGTCGCCGAAGGAAGAGGCCGCCCGGCGCGGCAAGAATGTTGAAGACTTGCTGCCGTACTGGGAAAGGAGAAAGAAGAATGGCTAAGAAGGCCGTAGGTAAGATGATCAAGATGACTCTGGTGCGCAGCCCGATTGGCTATCCGGAGCCGCAAAAGGCAACCGTGCGTGCCCTGGGTTTTCATCGTTTACACCAAACCGTGGAGCGCGAGGACACCCCTGTTTTACGTGGAATGCTTGCCAAAGTCATCCACATGATTCGAATTGAAGAGTAGGCACGAAGATGAAACTGAACGATCTTATACCGAATGAACCGAAGAAAAATCGCAAGCGCGTTGGGCATGGTATTTCTGCGGGCCAGGGAAAGACGGCCGGTCGCGGCACCAAAGGCGAGGGCGCTCGTACAGGCTCGGGCGGACGCCTCTACCGGCAAGGTGGCAACCTGCCATTCTTCCGCCGTTTGCCGTTCATACGCGGTAAAGGCTTTACCCCGCCTTACGAAGTGGAGTTCAATGAAGTAAACCTGGACCAATTGGCTGCTCTCAAAGCCGAGGTTGAGATCAATCCCGAAACGCTTCAGAAAGCACGTCTGTTGCGCGACCCGCGCAACCCGGTTGTGATCCTGGGGCGTGGTGAATTAAAGACCGCCATTAAAGTACGTGTGCAGCGTGTCACAAAGAGCGCCAAGGCCAAAATTGAGGCGGCGGGTGGTACGGTGGAACTGATTGGATAACTCGTCAACGCGAGGAGAGCTCTTATGAAAAACGCATTTACAGGATGGCGTTACCTTTGGACGTCGCAAGACATCCGCCGCAAGTTGCTTATAACCTTGGGCCTTTTGGTTATATTCCGCCTGGCGGCAAATGTCCCCGTGCCGGGTATTAATGGCGTCGCCCTGAAATCGCTTCTGCAGGGTTCGGGGTCATTCTTCGCATTCCTTGACCTGCTTTCCGGCGGCACCATTTCGCATTTCTCCTTGCTGGCAATGGGTGTCTATCCATATATCACGGCCCAGATCATCCTGCAACTGCTGACACCCATTTTCCCGGCGCTCCAACGCAAGATGGAAGAAGATCCGCGCGAGGGTCGAAAATGGCAGGAAAAATGGACCTATTATCTGGCCGTCCCGCTGGCTGCGCTTTCCGCACTCGGCCAGATCAACCTGTTCAACTCCTATTCTGCGCAGGCCGGTCAATCCGCGATCGTTCCTTTTGGATTTACAAGCACCTTATGGCTCTCCTCGGTAACGCTGCTCTTGACCATGGTCGGCGGAACGATGTTCGCCATCTGGCTGGGTGAATTGATCTCAGAGTACGGCATTCGCGGCCAGGGCCTGTCGCTGATCATCTTTGCAGGCATTGTCGCACGCATGCCGGCCAGTTTCGTCTCGCTGCTGGCGGATAAACAACATGGTTGGATCCTGGTCATAGCCATGGTGATCGTGATAGTGGCGACCATCTATGCGATCGTATACGTCCAGCAGGGACGCCGCTATGTGCCGGTCATGTATCCCGGGCGGCGCGTCGGCAGCCGCATGTCCATGCCGGTGAAGGGCACATTGCCTTTGATGGTAAACCTGGCAGGCATGATCCCGCTCATCTTTGCCAGCGCCATCCTGCAGTTCCCGGCCATCATTGCCAGTTACTTCGTCAATTCATCCAATGCTACCGTGGCCAAATTTGCTACGTCGACACAGTCCGTCTTTTCCAATGGTGGTGGAATCTACTATCTTCTGTATTTCCTGATGGTGGTAAGCTTTACATTCTTCTATACAGATGTGATGTTCTCCCAGCAGAATTATGGCGAGAACCTGAAGAAAGCCGGCGCACAGATCCCTGGTGTGAACCGTGGAACGCCAACCCAGAAATACCTGACCAAGGTCCAGCGCCGCATCACCCTCCCGGGGGCGTTATTCCTGGGTGTGGTGGCCGTCCTGGGCTATCTCATTAACGTGGTCCTGAAACTGTTTGGCATTGGAGGAACAACCTCCTCCTCGACCATATTCCTGGTCTCAGCGGCGGGCCTGCTCATCGTTGTCGGCGTGGTACGCGACACATTCTTGAACATTGATGCCGAACTGAAGCTTCATGGATACGATGATGCCCGGTTGGTGAAGTAGCGCTTATGCCAGTCTATATCGTTCTTCTCGGTCCCCCCGGTGTTGGCAAGGGTACTCAGGCAAAAATTATTGCCGAGACTACCGGGTTGCCTCATATATCCTCGGGTGATTTATTCCGGGAGAACATCAAGAATGCCACTGATCTTGGCAAGCTGGCGCAGAGTTTCATGAATAAGGGTGAGTTGGTGCCGGACGATGTGACGATCGGCATGATCCGTGACCGGCTTTCCCGCCCGGATTGCAAAGAGGGAGTATTGTTGGATGGTTTTCCCCGTACTACGGTCCAGGCCGAAGCATTGGGCAAATTGCTGGCTGAGTTTGGCGGCAAGGTGGACAAGGTTCCATACATCGCCGCTTCTGAGGCAACCCTGGTCGAGCGTTTGAGCGGGAGGTGGACCTGCAAGGCGCAGGGGCACATCTTCCACGAGAAGTACAACCCACCCAAAAAACCGGGTGTGTGTGATTTGGATGGTTCCGAACTTTATCAGCGCGACGACGACAAGGCTGAAACGGTCACACGGCGAATCCAGGTATATTTCGTCCAGACTGCTCCCTTGATCTCATATTATCGGGAACGTGGATTACTGTCTGAAATTGACGGCGCCCAGCCGATTGAGAAAGTCACCGCGAATTTATTGGTGGCACTCGGGAAGTAATATGGCTTGGGATCGTGACGTTAATATCAAAAGTCCGGCTGAAATTGTGCTGATGCGCGAGGCCGGACGGGTCAACGCTCTGGCGTTGGCGGCTGTAAGAGAACTTTTACAACCCGGCGTTACTACTGCAGACCTCAACGCGGCTGCTGAGGAAACTCTGCGGAAGCACGGCGCGTACTCGCCTTTCAAGAACTATGGGCAACCGCCATTCCCGGGGTCCATTTGTGCCAGTGTCAATGAAGAGCTGGTGCATGGCATCCCTGGAAAACGGAAGCTCAAGGAAGGCGATATCATCTCCATAGACTGTGGGGCGGTCGTCGAAGGGTTCGTTGGCGATGCAGCTTTCACGGCTGGAATAGGGCAGATTTCACCGCTCGCCAGCAGGCTTATCGAGACGACCAGGCAAGCGCTGTTCGTTGGCATCGAAATGATGCGCGCCGGAAACAAGACGGGCGACGTCTCTGCGGCTATCCAGCAATTCGTGGAGGCGCAGGGGTACCAGGTGGTCCGTGAATATACCGGTCACGGTGTTGGCCGGAAAATGCACGAAGGGCCGCAGGTGCCGAACTATGGCACACCGGGCACCGGAGTGCTTTTACGACCCGGTATGACGATTGCCCTTGAACCGATGGTTCTCGTCGGTACCTACCGGACCCGGGTCCTGTCCAACCAGTGGACGGTTGTCTCTGCGGATGGTTCATTGACGGCGCACTACGAGCACTCAGTAGCCGTCACCGAAGGCGACCCTCTCGTCCTGACTGTCCCGTAACCAGGCAGCAAAGACGCCGTCGAAACTGGACGGAAAAGATCAGTACATGTATAATTGAACCTTTGGTCGAACAACTGAAGTAAGGAGTAAGCAATCATGAAAGTCGGTCCCTCCATTCGCAAGCGCTGTGCGAAGTGCAAGGTTGTCAAGCGCAAGGGCAGATTGTATATCATCTGCGAAAATCCTAAGCATAAGCAGCGACAAGGATAGTAAACCATGGCAAGAATTGAAGGTGTTGACCTCCCGCGTAACAAACGCGTCGAAGTGGGCCTGAATTACCTTTTCGGGATCGGCCCGACGCGCTCGCGCGAGATTCTGGCGGCGACCAAAATCAACCCAGATACACGCGTAAAAGATTTGACGGAATCCGAAGTTTCCGCGATCCGCGAGTACATCGCGAAGAACTGGAAAGTCGAAGGCGACCTGCGCCGCCAGGAACAGTTGAACATCAAGCGCCTGGTCGAAATTGGCTGCTACCGTGGCCTGCGCCACCGCCGCAATTTACCTGTCCACGGACAACGCACGCGCACCAATGCACGCACCAGCAAGGGCCCCAAGAAGACCGTTGCCGGACGCGGACGCCGCAAGGGCGGTAAGAAATAATCCGTAAACAGGATCGAGAGAGGTTCTATGGCTCAGACTGTACGTTCTGCGCGTCGCTCCGGCGGCGCTAAAAAAGGGAAGCGCAGCCTGTCCTCCGGACAGGTGCACGTCTTCGCTTCATTCAACAACACCATTGTGACCGTGACTGACCCGGATGGCAACACCCTGTGCTGGGGCAGTGCCGGATCGGTCGGTTTCAAAGGTTCCCGCAAGAGCACTCCTTTTGCGGCCCGCCTGGCCGCCGAACAGGCCATCAAGGCTGCTCAAACCATCGGCATCCAGGAAGTGGACCTGTTCGTCAAAGGCCCCGGGCCCGGTCGTGAATCCGCGATCCGTGCTGTCCAATCGATGGGCCTCAAGGTCAAATCCATTTCGGATCTGACGCCGGTCGCGCACAATGGTTGCCGGCCTCCCAAGAAGCGCCGCGTTTAGTTCTGGTGAAAGAGGGTTGTACGTATGGCGAAATATACTGGTCCGGCCTGCAAACTGTGCCGGCGTGAAGGTGAAAAATTATTTCTAAAGGGAGAGCGCTGCTTTACTCCCAAATGCGCATTCGAGCGCCGTGGATTTGCGCCCGGTCAGCATGGCCGCTCCGGCGGGCGTGGTGGACGCGGTGGGCAAGGCCGCGAGTCGGATTATGCCAAGCAGTTGCGTGCCAAGCAGAAAGCACGCCGCATTTACGGCATTTATGAGCGCCAGTTCCGTCGCTATTACGGAAAAGCGCTAAAGGCGCGTGGCATTACCGGTCTCATGCTTCTGCAGATCCTCGAATCCCGTCTGGATAATGTCATCTTCCGACTGGGTTTTGCATCAAGCCGTTCCCAGGCGCGTCTGCTGGTAACGCACGGCCACTTTACGGTCAATGGCCGCCGGACGGACGTCCCTTCCATGACTTTGGGCGCTGGGGATGTTGTTACGGTCCGCGCGGGTTCGCTGGATGCCACCTATTTCAAGGAATTGGCCTCGTTAGCCGAGACTCGCAATGTTCCCGCTTGGTTGAGCCGAGACCTAAAATCTCTCTCAGGAAATTTCCTGCGCTTACCGGAACGCCCTGAGATTGACGGTAACCTGAACGAGCAGTTAATCGTCGAGTACTACTCGCGCTAATCCGAGTCTGTTCTCTTAGACGCGGCGTACCGTTCCGTACGCCGGGAGAGGTGTATCGTGACTATCACGAACATGGTGATGCCGAAGATCGAGCGCGAAGCGGAAGCTCGTAATTATGGCAAGTTTGTTATTAGCCCATTGGAGCACGGTTATGGCGTGACATTGGGCAATGCCTTGCGGCGAGTGCTGCTCTCCTCGCTGGAAGGTGCGGCGGTTACATCCATCCGCATCGTGGATATCTTGCATGAGTTCAGTGATATTCCCGGGGTGCGCGAAGATGTATTGCAGGTGATGTTGCAAGTCAAGCAGTTGCGCCTGATCCTCGAAGATGTGGATGCCACCCGCATGCACCTGGAAGTACGCGGCGAAGGAGTGGTCACCGCAGCGGATATCATTACTTCGCCCGAGGTCCAGATCATCAACCCGGACCTGTACCTGTTCACTGCTGACAGCTCCAAGACGCGCCTTGACATCGAGTTGATCGTCGAGCGTGGTCGTGGTTATGCTCCGTCCAATGAACGTGGGCGCATGCCCATTGGTGAATTGCCGGTGGATGCCATTTTCAGCCCGGTAAAGCGCGTCAATTGGGAAGTCCTGGCGGCCCGGGTTGGTCAGAGCACCAATTATGACAAACTTGTCCTGGAAATCTGGACCGATGGCGCCATCTCCCCGGAAAAAGCCTTGAGCGCCTCCGCCAAGATACTCATCGAACACCTGCGTTATGTGGCCGGCATCAGTGAAGAGACATTATCCATCACGATGGAAAAGGAAGCGGCCGGATCGCATCTGACCAGTGAAGTGGCCGAGACGCCGGTTGAATCGCTTGACCTTTCGGTGCGGGTCTTCAATTCGCTCAAGCGCACCGGCATTACCACCGTTGGGGATGTGCTTGAACTGCTCGAGAAGGGCGATCAGGCGGTCATGTCCATCCGCAATTTTGGTGAGAAGAGCCTGGACGAACTGCGTGCAAAGATGCAGGAGAAGGGCTATTTGAAGGACGAACAAAAGAGAGAGTTCGGAGTAATTTAGAAATGCGACACCAAGTAGCAGGTTATAAACTCAATCGAACCAAGGGCGCGCGTATTGCCTTACGCCGCAATCTGATCAAGCAGTTCTTCACCCACGAGCGCATTCGCACCACTACGACCAAAGCGGCGGCCATTCGCGGTGAAGCGGAACGGATGATTACCATTGCACGCAAGGTTACCGATGCCAGCGATTCCGAGAAAGTGGCGGCCCGCCGCCTGATTGCCGGCAGATTGGGCAATAACAGCAACGACGCCGTAAAGAAATTATTCGATGAAATTGCCCCCCGGTTTGCCGATCGCAACGGCGGTTATACCCGGATCATGAAGCTTGGCCCCCGCTTCGGTGACAAAGCTGAAATGGCCTTAATCGAACTTGTGGAAGAGTAAGTAGAGAGTGGAGAGCAGAGACCGGTTCCTATCCTCAACTCTCTGATCTCTCATCATGGCACGTTACCAGATTATCCTCGCTTACGACGGCACCGGCTTCCTCGGAAGCCAGCGGCAGGCCAGTTCCCGGACGGCGCAGAGCGAGCTCGAAAAGGCCCTGCGAAAACTCGGCTGGAACGGAAAGACAGTGTACCTGGCCGGGCGCACGGATACCGGCACCCACGCCAGTGGGCAGGTGGCGGCTTTCGACCTGGATTGGACGCACGGCACCGATAAACTGCAAGATGCCCTGAACGCCCACTTGCCATGTGATATGGCGGTCAGGGAAGTCAACGTGGCGGCGGATGATTTCCACCCGCGCTTTGATGCCACTCTCCCGCTGCTACCATTATCGCTTGTTTTGTGCGCAGCGTACGGGACCCTTTGCGGGAACGCTATGCCTGGCGGGTATGGCCCGCAGTAACAGACTTGACGCCGCTGGCCGATATTTGGCCTGGAACGCACGATTTCGCCGCTTTTGGTACCCCGCCTCGTTCCGGAGGCAGCACTGTTCGGACGGTAATATCTGCCGGATGGCAGCAACAAGACGATGAATGGACCTTCGAGATCCGGGCCGATGCTTTCCTGTACCGCATGGTACGCAGGCTGGTCTATGCCCAGGTGGCTGTCGGGCAGGCGAGACTTTCGGCGAGAACGCTGGTCCAGGCGCTGGATGACATGTCCGAGGTCGGGCAGGCAGCCCGTGAGCCAGATCCCTGCAAGTCTTGCCCCGGCAAGTGGCCTGACGCTGGTCGAAGTGTGTTACGATAATCTGGTTTGAATTTGTTTAGTCTGTATTTTGGAGAGATGAAAGTGATTAAATCTTACTATCCTAAAGCTGCTGAGATCAACCGCCAGTGGTTGTTGGTGGATGCCAACGGTGAGACCCTGGGTCGCCTGGCAACCAAGATCGCCGCGCTCCTGCTGGGAAAGCACAAACCATCTTTTACGCCTGGCGTCGAGATGGGCGATTTCGTGATTGTCATCAATGCCCAGAAGATCACCGTCACCGGCACAAAGACCCACACCAAGCTGACCGAAAAAATGTACCATCGCCATTCGGGGTATCCCGGCGGCTTGAAAACAATCAGTTTGCGTGACCAGTTGCAGACCCATCCGGACCGGGTTATTCGCTCCGCAGTATGGGGTATGTTGCCGCACAATAAGATGGGCCACCATCTTATGACAAAGCTGAGAGTCTACGGCGGCGCGGAGCATCCGCACGCCACGCAGAGTCCGAAGACGGTCGCGTAAAGGAGCAGGAATATGTCTGTGCAATATTTTGAAGGTGTTGGACGGCGCAAGCAAAGCATTGCCCGCGTGCGCATAATGAATGGTTCAGGACAATTCATCGTCAATGAAAAAGAGGCCCCGGCTTACTTCAACCGCTTGGGTGATATCGAGGCTATTCTGGCTGTCCTCAAAGCGGCCGGACAGGATGCGAAGACCTATGATATTTCCGTCGTCGTCACAGGCGGCGGCGTGACCGGCCAGACCGATTCGGTGCAGCTTGGCCTGGCGCGTGCCATGGTCAAGATGAATCCTGAAAATGTTTCGGCCATGCGCAAAGGCGGCTTCCTGACACGCGATGCGCGCGTGAAGGAACGCAAGAAGCCCGGTCTCAAGCGTGCCCGCAAGGCTCCGACCTACACCAAACGTTAGTTCGATCCGTAAAACGCCAAACGTAATGCGCGATTCGTAACGCTTGATGTTACGTTTTGCGCATTACGTTTTACATTTAAACCATCAATTGCCTGATCAGGAGTTTTCTATGCCTGGAATTACCCTGCTCGGCCTTGGCCCCGGCGATCCTGCCAAACTCACCCGTGAAGCCTGGGATGTACTTGGCTCCGTGGACGAAATCTGGCTGCGCACCCGCCAGCATCCCACGGTGGCCGGTTTGCCAGCTTCCATCAAAGTTCATTCTTTCGATGATCTGTACGACAACAGCGACTCCTTCGAGGATGTTTATGCCGCCATCGTTGAAAAAGTCCTGGAACTGGGACGGCGGCCGGAAGGGGTGGTCTATGCCGTGCCGGGCGACCCGTTTCTGGCGGAAGCCACCTGCCCGGCGATCGCGCAGCGTGCCCGCGCCGACAGGTCTGCCGCTGAAAATTGTCAGCGGACTTTCCTTCCTCGAGCCTGTTTTTGCCGCCCTTGGCCTGGATCCGTACCCGCGTCTGACGCTGGTGGATGCGCTGGAACTGAGCCAGGCGCATCTCCCGGCCTTTCCACCGGATATGCCAGCGCTGGTTGCCCAGATTTACTCCCGCATGGTGGCCGCGGAAGTCAAGGTGACGCTCAATGCCATCTATCCTGACGAGCATCCGGTCCGCCTGGTTCATGCTGCCGGGACGCAGGATGAATTGGTCGAGGATCTGCCGCTCTACAAGATCGACCGCTCTGAACATATCGGCCTGCTCACGGTGCTTTACGTCCCGCCCTTGGGAGAAGGCACCTCTTTCGAGGCTTTCCAGGAAATCATTGCCCATTTACGCGCCCCGGATGGTTGTCCCTGGGATAAAGAGCAAACCCACCAGTCGCTGCGCGCGCAGTCTGCTGGAAGAGTCCTACGAAGCCCTGGCGGCGCTTGATTCCGAAGACCCGGCATAAAATGACCGAGGAGTTTGGCGACTTGCTGCTCCAGATCGTGTTGAATGCCCAGATTGCCAGTGAAGAGGGCGAATTCGGCATGGCGGATGTGTTCAAAGGCATTTATGACAAGATCATCCGCCGCCACCCGCATGTCTTTGGGGAAGTCCAGGTGGATGGGGTGGGCGGTGTGTTGAAGAACTGGGAAAAGCTCAAGGCTGAAGAGCGTGCCGGTGGCAGCGAACCGGAAAAAGGCCTGCTGGACGGCGTCCCGCTGGCGCTGCCGGCGCTGATCCAGGCCCAGGAATACCAGGACCGGGCCGCCCATGTCGGTTTTGACTGGCCGGAGATCGAGGGCGTTCTGGAGAAAATTGCCGAGGAAATCCAGGAAGTCCGGGACGCCGCGAATGAGGAGGAACTGGCTGGCGAACTGGGTGACCTGATCTTCTCCCTGGTCAACCTGGCACGCTGGAAGAAAATCGATGCCGAGTCTGCCCTGCGCGGTACCAATGTGCGTTTCAGGCAGCGTTTTGCCTATGTGGAAGCCGGGGCAAAAAAGCAGGCCAGGAATGTTTCTGACCTGACCATGGATGAGATGGAAGCTCTCTGGCAGGAAGCAAAAACAGATAAAAGAGGCTGAGTAAGCAAACGGGAAAGGTTCCGGTCAACCTTTCGACCGGAGCCTTTTTATTAAGAACCCCTAACAAAACCGGCTCCCGCCGCCGTCCTCGGCGGCGAGGAAAGTACCCCGAAGGGGCACGCCGCCGAGAGCGAGGTTTTGTTAGGCACTCTAAGAAGTCCGGTAATATCAGGCGGCGTCGGATTTCCCGGTGAATTGTGCGAAGGCTTTCACAATACCTTTGCCATCCGGAAAAACATGCACCTGGATCTTTTTGGTGTTTCTCAGGTGGATAAAAAGCGCATCACGGCGGAAGGACATCGACTTGATCTCAGTTAACGGAGTCTGCGCTGTCCGGATGTCCAGGCATAGGGGGAGCCTTTAGTCCAGATGCGCTGGTTGGTCAGGATCAACTCGCTTGTGAAGATCCTGGCAGTATCTTCGGCGAACCAGGCAGTCACCAGGACCGGCACAATGCCCTGGAAAATGATCCGGCCCAACACGTCAGCCGTGGCGGTGGGAAGGAATGTCGCCAGGAGACCCTTTGTAAGGCCGGTGAACGTTATGAAGGACAAGAGCATAAAAATGAAAAGTTCAAAAATCCCGACGCCGATCCTCCAAACAAAAGCATACCACTTGCGGGACGGTTGGCTCCGGTAGAGGATCGTTTCTCCGGGATTCAGTTGGAATGGATTATCCATTATCGACGTGTTGCCTTTCATAATTCATTCGTATTTCAAGCTGATGCAGGCAGCCAGACGAAAAATGCTGCCCCTTTCCCTGGAATGCCTTCGCTGCGAACTTCAATCCTACTGCCATGCCGCTGGACAATTTCCCTGGCGATGGATAACCCCAGGCCTGTGTCGGGAGTGGTGGAGGCGCAGCGTTTCTCATTTTCTGCCATAAATAGTGAGGGTTCTGCAGTTCCCACGTATTTGGTCAGAAAATCTTTGAGCTTCATTGGTTGCTTCTCTTAGTGGGTGTCTATCAGTGTCGGCTTTGTAAAAAAGCACCAGATGCAAGAACGGTCCTGACGAAGATATTCATAATATAACCAACATGTCAGATGAAATCAAGATCTGTAATGGAACTGTTAAGGTAAATCACCCATTCGTCCTCTTGTTTTGTCCTGACAAATATGTTAAAATAACAATCCACACTTCACCTATATATAGGGGTATTAGGCGGATTGAACCACCATATATGGCGGTTACATTTGTTCTAATACTGCGGAGTAATGAACATGCGCTGTCCATATTGTCAGAACGATGACTCAAAAGTTATTGATACAACTCACGATAGTCACGGCGGCATTCGCAGACGGCGGGAATGTTTGAGCTGCGGGCAGCGATTCAGCAGTTATGAACGTCCGATCCTGGCAACACCGTTGATTATCAAGCAGGATGGCACGCGCGAAGATTTCGACCGGGAGAAACTGGAGCGCGGCATCCGCATTTCCTGCGCCAAACGTCCGGTCTCCGCGACAGATATTGAGCGTCTGGTTGGGCAGGTGGAAGCCGAATTGCAGCGGCTGGGAAAATCTGAGGTTTCATCGCGTGTGGTTGGCGACCTGGTCATCAAGGGTCTGAAGGAAATGGACCAGATCGCCTATATCCGCTATGCCATTGTCTACCTGCGCCTGGATGATTTACATTCCCTGCGTAATGAAATTGACCATCTGTTATTAGAATCATAATACCTTTCCTGGCGCCTGTTTTCTCCGCCCTGTGGGGTGGAGAATTGGTGGTTATGGGTTCCATGCAGATATTCCATCTGGACCGATCATTTACTGGGATATTAGAGTCTACTTTTAGAAGCATAGGAGAACGAAGCCATGGCAGCATTACCGGCAATGTCAAAAAAAGGACCGCTCCCTACTCCACCCATTCCTGACGACCTTCCAGCTGCGGAATTGACCGAGAATGCCCAGCAGGTACTGGTGCGCCGTTATGTCCGCCGCGGCGACGATGGCCAGCCCGCCGAATCCGTTGAGGAAATGTTCTGGCGTGTGGCTTATCATGTTGCCAAAGCTGAAGAAACCTATCAGTGGCGATGGGATTGCACGTGCCCGTGAGTTTTATCTTTTATTGACCTCCAAAAAATTCTTTCCCAATTCCCCCACGTTTACCGGGGCAGGTACGCCGCTTGGGACAATTGGCAGCCTGTTTTGTCCTGCCGATCACTGACGATATGGGCCGTGACCCGGCGGGTATTTTCCAATCCCTGCGGGACGCCGCGCTCATCCAGCAGACCGGCGGCGGGAACGGTTTTTCCTTTTCGCGCCTGCGGCCAAAGGGCTCACTGGTAAAATCGTCGGCCGGGCAGGCCACCGGTCCGGTAGGTTTCCTGCGCGTTTACGATCATGCTTTTGGCGAAATTGCCCAGGGTGGTACACGGCGTGGAGCCAATATGGGTGTCCTGCGCGTGGACCATCCGGATGTCGAGGAATTCATCAATTGCAAGATTAACGAAAACCAGATCACCAATTTCAATATCTCGGTCGGCATTACCGATGCTTTCATGCAGGCAGTAAAGGAGGATGCCGATTGGGATCTGCGTTTCCCGGATGTGACCGCCCCGGAATACCGCGGCTTCAGCGGCACCCCGGAGCAGGCCGAAGCCAGGGGCATCCCGCTGCGCACCTACAAGACGGTCCGTGCCCGTGACCTTTTTCAGAAGATTGTCAACCAGGCGCACCATAATGGCGAGCCGGGTGTGTTGTTCTTGGATGCGGCCAACCGTTCCAACCCTGTGCCGCACCTGTATCCTTTGGAAGCCACCAATCCTTGCGGAGAACAATGGCTTGGACCGTATGAGAACTGCTGCCTGGGTTCCATCAACCTGGCTGAGTATTGCGGCCCAGATGGGACAGTGGATTGGGAAGACTTGCGCAGCGGTGTGGAACTTTCGACGCGCTTTTTGGATGATGTGGTGGATGTCAACGCCTATGTTCCGGCAGTACCGCAGTTGAAGGAAGCCGCCGAAAGGGCCCGCCGCATCGGGCTGGGCATCATGGGCCTGGCCGACTTGATGTATCATGTGGGTGTGCGCTACGGTTCGCCGGAAGGGCAGGAGTTTGGCGCACAGGTGATGGAATTTGTGCGTTTCCATGCCATGCGGACCAGTGTGGCCCTGGCACGTGAACGCGGCGCCTTCCCGGCCATTAAAGGCAGCATCTACGATTTCGAAGATTTGCGTTGGACGCCGCCGCAGCCGCTTGCACCTTACCAGCATGATTGGGGTCGTCCGGTGGTGGATTGGAATGAGATCCTGGAAGGGATCAAGAAATACGGCATTCGCAACGCCGCCCAGACCACGGTCGCGCCGACCGGGACCATCGCCACGGTGGCCGGTTGTGAAGGCTATGGCTGTGAGCCGGTCTTTGCACTGGCCTATGTCCGTCATGTCAACGACCAGGGCAAGGATCTGCAATTGACCTATGCCAGCCCGCGTTTCGGCCTGGCCCTGGAAAAAGCCGGCATTGTCGGAGAAGCACGCCAGGAAATCATCGAGCAGGTCATGCAGCATGGCACCTGCCAGGATATTTCCGCGCTTGCCGGAATCGATCCGAAATGTGTTCGTGGTGGCCGGTGATATCAGCGCCGAGGAGCATGTCCGCATGCAGGCCGCCCTCCAGGCATTCGTGGATAATTCGTTGTCAAAGACGGTCAACTTCCCCGAAGGGGCAACGGTGGAGGATGTGGCAGGCGTCTATATGCTGGCCTGGGAACTGGGCTGCAAGGGCATTACCGTTTATGTGACCGGCTCACGCGAGAAAGTGGTGCTCGAGACCAAAGCCACCGCGGAGAAAAAACAGCCGCAGAGTACCAGCAGCCTTGGCCATCCCTTACTGGCCATCTGTCGCCGGGGATGCTGCGCCTGCCAGCGTGGCGGAAGCGGAAATTGCCACGCAACTGGCCGCCTGGCAGCGAGACCAAGAAACCCCGTCCGCGTACCCTGGTCGGCAGCACCTTCCGGGTCGAGACGCCGCTTGGCAAGGCTTTTATCACGGTCAACCAGAACGGCGGCGGGCATCCCTTTGAAGTTTTCATTAACACCGCCAAGGCCGGTTCGGAGACGGCGGCTGTTTCAGAGGCGATCGGCCGGCTCATCTCGTATGTGCTGCGGCTGGCCTCGCCCATCCCGCCGCGCGAACGCCTGGCCGAAGTGGTCCGCCAGCTCTCCGGCATCGGCGGCGGGCGTTCGCTGGGCTTTGGCCCCAACCGGGTCCGTTCGCTGCCGGATGGGGTGGGGCAGGTGCTGGACGAGTATTTGATCCGGCCGGACCACCCACCATGCCGATGAGGTCGAGGAGAAATCGGCAGGCCAGCCTCATTTCGACGAATCCGTCCCGGACAGTTGACAGTAGCCGGGAATCCAGACCTCGCAGCCGCCTGCTTCGGCCCGGCAGATGGCGCTCAAGACCAGCGAACTTTGCCCGGAGTGCGGCGAAGCCAGCATGGTGAACGAAGAGGGCTGCCGGAAATGTTATACCTGCGGGTACAGCGAGTGCTGATCCGAAGAACTCTGTTCCTACAATATTATGCTTTTGAAGAAGGCCTGAATGTCAAGGATTACCCAGGCGCCCTTTTGGGCGTTTGCGGTTTAATATTGGTTGGTCCTGGTTTTTTGCACTCGCGCGCGTGTTCCTGCGGAATATTCACAGCCGAGGGTAGAATCACCCGGGAAGACGGGTGTAAAATAAAACCCCAGGTTCTATGGAGGAGGAGCAATGCCAAAGAGACTGGTTGTTGTTGCTGGGAATATTGGGGCTGGTAAGACTTCCCTAACCGAACGCATTGGTTCGCGGCTGGGCTGGCGCACCGACTTTGAATCCGTCGCCGATAATCCCTATCTGCCGGATTTTTATGCCGACATGCATGCCTGGTCGTTCCACTTGCAGATATTCTTCCTCGGCCATCGCGCCGACCAGTACCTGGAAGCGGCGCGCGACCCGCGCCCGGCCATCCTCGACCGGAGCATTTACGAAGATGCCTATATCTTTTCACGGGCCCTGCACCATATGGGCAACCTGTCCGAGCGCGATTACATTGCCTATCGCAAATTGTTCGATCTGGTGGTGAACAGCCTGCCTCAGCCGAATTTGCTGGTCTATCTGAAATGCCCGGCCGGGATGCTGATGGAGCGCATCCGCAAGCGTGCCCGCAATATGGAAACAGGCATCACTGCCGAGTATTTGTCTTTGCTCGAATCTTTTTATGACGAATGGCTGCTGTCTTTCGACCTGTGTCCTGTGCTCACCATCCATACCGATGATGTGGATTTCGTCCACCAACCCATGGCGCTGGAACTGGTGGTGCAGCGCATCCAGGAGAAGCTGGGCGGGAAGGAAGAGATCGACTTTAGCCAGGCATGAAGAGCAGTTCGGTTTTAATTTCCTGGCAGATCCTTCGTGTGCTTCCTGGGCATTGATCTGTTCATACGAGGTTCCCATGGCGCAAACCATCCTTTTCAAAAAAGTTCCCTTGTTGAGTGATTTGCCGCGCAATGAATTGGATTACCTGGCGGCTACCCTCCAGGTTGTGAACCTGGCGCCGGCGAAGTGCTCTTCTGCGAATGTGACCCGGGGAAAGCCTTTTTATCATCCTGGAAGGCCAATTGGAGGTGCTGCTGGCGCTCGGAACACCCGATGAAAGGCAGTTGGCAGTTTTTGGCCCGGGCGAGTTCATCGGCGAGATGAGCCTGCTGATCCCCGGCCGGGCCCGCACTGCCTCCGTCCGGGCGGTACAGGCCAGCCGGTTTATGGAAGATGACGCATGCCGACTTCGACGGTCTGCTCAATCGCCAGCCGAAGCTGGCCTATACCATCGTGCAGACCCTTACCAAGCGCCTGGATGCGACCACCATGCTCTCCTTCCACGACCTCCAGGAAAAGAACCGCCAGTTGCAGCAGGCCTACGATGAACTCAAGGCTGCCCAGCTGCAGATCATCGAGAAGGAGCGCCTGGAACATGAGCTGCAGGTTGCGGCCGAGATCCAGGTGAGCATCCTGCCGCAGGAACTGCCGGCTGTGCCCGGTTACGCCTTTGGAGCGCTCATGTATCCTGCCCGCATGGTCGGTGGGGATTTCTATGATATTTTCACGATGGACAGGCAGCGCATCGGCCTGGTGGTGGGCGATGTTTCTGATAAAGGCATCCCTTCCGCCATTTTCATGGCCCGCACGCATGCACTGATCATGGCGGAGGCCTTGCATGGTGGTACGCCGGGCGAAATCCTGCGGCGTGTAAATACCCATCTGATCAAGTTGGGGCAATCCGACCAGTTCGTCACGGTCCTGCTTGGCATTCTGGACTGCGCCACGCGGCAAATTCGATTTCGCGCGGGCCGGCCATGAACTGCCCATGCTTTTGGACGCGGGTGGAACGGTCCGGACCCTCCCGCACACCACCGGCCAGGCTATCGGCATGTTTGAGGATCTCCTGCTGGATGAGAATTCCATTTCTCTGCCGCCTGGCGGATACCCTGCTCGTGTTTACCGACGGGTTGACGGATTGTCGTGATCCGCAGGGGCAATCCTTTGGGTATGCGCGCGTCCGGGCAGACGCTCAGCGGCCTGGCAGGGCTGAGCGGGCAGCAGGTCTGTGATGCGCTCCGGGAGGCGCTGACAGACTACCAGTCCGGCGACGATGCAGGATGATGATGTTACGCTGGTGGCTGTCCATCGCTCATCGGTAGGTACGGATGCCGCCGCGCGGTAAGGACTATGAAATGCTGAATAGCAAATGCCGATTGAAATGCTACAACTCGAGCGGGCTCGCTTCGTTTTGGGTCATTAGAAGTAACGTATCCTATTTTTTTCCTAAATTCTTGACTTCGAGTCCGCGCTGTGCTAGAATGAGGGCGTTCCCAAAACTTGCGTATAGAAGTATCCAGTGACCAACCTTCGCCATCCTCTGCGGCTCAACGTCGGGTTCCTGATCAATGCACCGATCGGTACGAACCGCGATTTTAATTTCGATTACGAGACAATGCAGCCTGGGGGATGACCTGACCGTGCGGGAGTTCATCGGGACGGCACGTTTCAGCCGCACACCGCAGGGATTGGTGCTGCAGGGGGAGTTTCAGGCGGTGACGGATCTGGAGTGCGTGCGCTGCCTGGAGATGTTTTCCCAAGCCCTCAAGTGGTCGGTCACCGATCTGTATGCATTCGACCGGCGCAATATTACCGAATCCGGCCTGCTGGTGCCGGAAGATGGCCAGATCGACCTGGAGCCGTTGTTGCGGGAGTATGCCCTGCTGGAATTCCCGATCAGCCCGGTATGCAAACCGGATTGCAAAGGCCTGTGCCCGGTCTGTGGTGAGAACCTGAACAAGACCGATTGCGGGCATCGCCCCGAGCCCGATTCGCCGTTCTCGGCGTTGAAGGATCTGTTGAAGTAGAATGCGCCTGATAGAGGAGGGACATAGAGATGGCGCCACTTGATCGACCACACAACCGGGAAATTCTCGACCAACTCATGGAGAAGGCCTCCGTGCAGGGATATTTGACGACCGATGACCTGCTGGATGTATCGCCGGAATTGGGCGAGGATGCCGAGCGCCTGTCGGTCATGATGCTGGCATTGCGGCATCGCGGTGTGGATATGGTGGATTCCGATGATGAGAGCCTTTTCACGGAAACGCTTGGCTGCGCCGGAGATGCCCGCATGGGTGGAGCCGGAGAGCGCCGACTATGCCAGCGAAGACTCGATCGGGATGTATCTCAAGGAAATGTCGCGTGTCCCGCTGCTGAAAGTGGAGGAGGAAATCGAGATTGCCACCCGCATCGAAGATGGGCGCAAGGCCAGGACGGAATTATTGCTCTGCCGGGGGCGCAAGGGCAGCCCGGAACGACGGCGCCTGGAAGCGCTGGTGCAGGAGGGCGTCCAGGCGCGCGAGCACATCATCAAGGCCAATACCCGCCTGGTGGTGAGCATTGCCAAGCGGTATATGGGCCGCGGGGTGGCCTTCCTCGACCTGATCCAGGAGGGTAACCTGGGCTTGATGAAGGCGGTGGAGAAGTATGACGTGCATAAAGGCTTCCGCTTTTCCACCTACGCCACCTGGTGGATCCGCCAGACCATCACACGCGCCATTGCTGACCAGGCGCGCACCATCCGCCTGCCCGTGCACATCAATGACCGCATCCGGCTGATCTACAAGGCCAGCCGCGACCTGGAACAGCGCCTGGGCGCGTTCCTACGATAGAGGAACTGGCAGCCGAAGCTTAAGATGGAACCGGCGAAGGTGCAGAACACCCTCAAGGTATCCTGGCTGCCGGTTTCGCTCGAAAGCCCGGTGGGCGATGACGAGGATTCAGAACTGGGCATGTTCATCGAAGACGAGCTCACCCCAACCCCGGCGCAGAGCGCCTACCAGTCCATGCTCAAGGACAAGGTCGAGGAAGTGCTGGGCACGCTGACGGCGCGTGAGGCGCGCGTGCTGCGGATGCGCTTCGGACTGGACACGGGTGTCCCGTTCACACTGGAAGAGGTGGGGGAGAAGTTCGGGCTGACGCGCGAGCGTATCCGCCAGATCGAAGGGAAGGCCTTGCGGCGGCTGCGCCATCCAAGGAGGGCAAGACAGTTGAAGGAGTATTTGTAGGAGGAGATAGAACCTTCTCAACGAAGAACACGAATTACATGAAGGAAAAAGAATAAAAACCTTTGTAAGGTTTTTTTAAGGTAAATCAGTCGTTTTTGTGACTTTATGGAAGCCCCTCCAGGTTGCAGGTTTCCTTGACATTCGCCCCTGCCTCAGGTAGAATACCCCACGCCCATAAAGGGGCCTGTAGCGCAGTTGGGAGCGCGCCTCAATCGCACTGAGGAGGTCGAGAGTTCGAATCTCTCCAGGTCCACCAGGATTGTTGGGATTGTAGATTTGTGATTTTAGATTGATGATTGAAATTTGGTGATTGGGCGACCATATCTGCAATCTGCAATCAACAACCCTAAATTTGAGAATGGGCCCATAGCGCAGTTGGGAGCGCGTCTCAATGGCATTGAGAAGGTCGAGAGTTCGAATCTCTCTGGGTCCACTGGCTAATAGCTTTTAGCTGTTGGCGTTTAGCGATTAGCGCTGGAACAACGCCGGTCGCTAAAGTGCTATAATAACGAATTAATAACCCTTGCGAAGGTTTTGCCTGACCCTAATATAGTTTTGAACGGTACTCCGGCTTTAACCGCAATATTGCTCGAAATACAACCTTCGCAAGGTTGGTTTGAAAAGACGAATACCAAGAAAGTCAGGACAGGAGTAGTAGGTCGTCCCGCCAGCGAGTTGGGAGAGCGAGGTGGAAGCCCAACCAGGCACCCAGCGGGAGTGCCGTATACCCGAAAGGGCAGAAAAGACCGAACTCGCCTGCCACTCTGGGCGAAGGACCGAGCGTAGCGAGGCCCTGAGGCGAAGAGAGACTGCGCTGGTGAACCAAGTAGTCAGCGCCGGGAACGCCCGTTACAGCCGACGAGCGGTCTAAAAGGTTTGAACGCAAGACAAGCTTGACCTGTGAGACTTACAAGACTTGTCAGACTTTTTAGACAATTCGGGGTGGTACCGCGGAGTCTGTTCCTTCGTCCCTGAGTGGATGAAGGATTTTTTTATTAATCATAAGGATAAAGAATGAACGACTATATTCCAACACAAATCGAACCGAAATGGCAGGCCAAATGGGAAGCCGATGGCCTGTACCATTCCGATATTGATCCAAAAAAGACCAAATACTATGCGCTGACCATGCTGCCCTATCCGTCCGGCGACCTGCACATCGGCCACTGGTACGCCATGACGCCCTCGGATGCGCGCGCCCGCTTCATGCGCATGAACGGCTATAACGTGCTGTTCCCGATGGGCTTCGATGCCTTCGGCCTGCCGGCCGAAAACGCCGCCATCAAGCATGGCATCCATCCGAAGAAGTGGACCTACAAGAACATCGAGAACATGCGCAAGCAGATGCGCTCGCATGGGCGCCATGTTCGACTGGCGGCGCGAGGCCGTCTCGGCCGACCCGGAATACTACAAATGGACGCAGTGGTTCTTCATCCAGTTGTTCAAGCACGGGCTGGCCTACCGCAAGATGTCGCCGGTGGATTTCTGCCCGCACTGCAACACCACCCTGGCGCGCGAGCAGGTGTGGGGCGATGACCGCCACTGCGAACGCTGCGGCACCCCGTCATCAAGAAGGACCTGGACCAGTGGTTCTTCCGCATCACCAAATATGCCGATGAGCTGCTGAACTACGCCGGCATGGACTGGCCCGAGCGTGTCCGCACCCTGCAGACCAACTGGATCGGCCGCAGCGAAGGCGCCGCGGTCATCTTCAAGACCGAGCAGGGCGACCCGCTGGAAGTCTTCACCACCCGCCCGGATACGCTGTGGGGCGCCACCTTCATGGTGCTCTCGCCCGGAGCATCCGCTGGTGGAGAAGCTGACCACGCCGGATCACAGGAAGGCCGTGGAAGCTTATAAGAAACAGGCTGCCCGCCAGTCCGATATCGAGCGCGAAGCGGTCGACAAGGAAAAGACCGGCGTCTTCACCGGCGGCTATGCCATCAACCCGGTCAATGGCAGCAAGCATCCCGATCTGGATCGCGGACTACGTGCTGATGACCTACGGCACCGGCGCGATCATGGCCGTGCCGGCCCACGACGAGCGCGACTTCGCCTTTGCCCGCAAGTTTGGCCTGAAGATCATCCCGGTCATCCAGCCGGAGGGCATGCCCGACCTGGAAGGCGACACGATGGAAGCCGCCTATGTCGGCGGCGGGCACATGATCAACTCGGCCCAGTTCAACGGCACGAAGGTCAACGAAGAAAAAGGCCGCAAGAATCCCGGCATCACGGCCGTGATCGATTGGCTGGCGGGGCAGGGCATTGGCAGGGAAGCCGTCACCTACAAACTGCGCGACTGGCTGATCTCGCGCCAGCGCTACTGGGGCGCGCCCATCCCGATGGTCTATTGCGAGAAGGATGGCTGGAACCCCGTGCCGGACGACCAGCTGCCCGTGCTGCTGCCGGACGACGTGGAGTGGAAGCCCACCGGCGAAATGCCCGCTGAAACTGCATCCCACCTGGAAGCAGACCACATGCCCGGTTTGCGGCGAGCCGGCCGTGCGCGAGACCGATACGATGGACACCTTCATGTGCTCGTCGTGGTACCACCTGCGCTACCTGTCCCCGCAATACGATCAAGGCCCGTTCGACCCGGCCGAGTACAACTACTGGATGCCGGTGGATACCTATACCGGCGGCATCGAGCATGCCACCATGCACCTGATGTACACGCGCTTCTTCCACAAGGCCCTGCGGGATATGCAGATCACCGAAGGCCCCGAGCCGATGGTGCAACTGCGCAACCAGGGCATGGTGCTGGGCGAAGACCACGAAAAGATGTCCAAGAGCCGCGGCAACGTGACCGCCCCGGACGACCTGGTGCAGCGTTACGGCGCAGACGCGGTGCGCTCCTACCTGATGTTCTTTGCCAAGTGGGACATGGGCGCGCCGTGGAACCGCACCGGCATCGAAGGCACGCACCGCTGGCTGAAGCGGGTCTGGGCGCTGGTGACGGAGACGCAGAGCAACTGCTAACAAACCTGCTCTGGCCGCCATCCCCGGCGGCAAGGAAATACCCCGCAGGAGCATGCCGCCTCGAGCGAGGTTCATTGGAAACCCTAAAGGTCTTGCGGCGCAAGGTCCACCAGACGCTGAAGCAGGTGACGCGCGACTTCGAGCAGTTCGAGTTCAATACCATCGTCTCCGGCCTGATGGAACTGCTGAATGAGATGTACAAGGCCAAGGAAGCCGGCGCGGCCGGCACGCCCGGAATGGAGCCGAGGCGGTTGACCTCTACCTGCGCATGCTGGCGCCGGTCTGCCCGCACATCGCCGAGGAACTGTGGGCAGATCATCGGCAAACCCTATTCCATCCACACCCAGCCCTGGCCCAAAGTGGACGAGGCTGCCACGCGGGAAGACGAGATCACCATCCCGGTGCAGGTCAACGGCAAGCTGCGCGACCGCCTGGTCTTCCCGGCGGATGCCAGTGAAGAAGAGATCAAGTCGGCTGCGCTGGCGAGCGAGACCGTCCGGAAATACCTGGAGGGCCGGGAACCGAAGAAAGTGATCGTGGTGCAGAAGAAACTGGTCAGTATTGTGGTCTAAAATACAAGTCCCTGGCATAATTACCAGGGACTTGATTTATTTGGATTTAGTATCTATCTGCATAGATCATGTTTTTCACTCATAGTATAAAAACTATAATACTACCTTGACAGCCATTGTAGTATGTCGTACAATACCAATGTGGAGATGAATATATGAGCGAAAACAAAATCACATCCGACCTGCTGCGCGGCCATACTGATACGATGATATTACGGCTCTTATGCGAAGCTGACTGCTACGGCTACGAGATTGTCAAGCTGATTGCCGGGCGCTCGGGCGGCGAGTATGAATTGAAGGAAGCCACCATGTACTCCAGCGTCCGGCGGCTTGAGGTGGATGGTGATATCGAGTGGTATTGGGGCGATGAATCTCAGGGCGGACGGCGTAAGTATTTTAGGATTACCGAAAAGGGTAAAGCTACTTACGCCCATAACAAAAGCAATTGGGAGTACGCAAAGCGTGTACTCGACAACTTATTGTAAGGAGATTGGATGTTATGAACGAGAAATTGACCAACTATTTAAACGGCGTTTTTGCTCCATACGATGGGGTAAAAAGCGTCGCTGAACTAAAGACTGACCTGCTCTCCGATTTGCAGGAACGGTTCCGTGAACTCAAGGCCGAGGGCAAGGATGATGAAACGGCCTTTGAGATGACCATTGACAGCATCGGCGACATCGAGCAAACGGTACAGGAGGTCGCCAACCTTTCCCGCGCGCTGGAGCGGCAGGTGCTGACAAACTTCAGCGCGAGCAACCTGCCAAAGAGCGACTTTGCGGGCGTTACCGCCCATAAAGGAAAGTTCGAAGCGAGCGCGCTGCGCGGCTCCGATTTTGCGGGCGCGGACCTGACCGGCAGTTCATTTTATAGCAGCGATGTGCGTGAAGCCAATTTTGACCGCGCAAATCTGACCGACTGTAACCTATCCACGAATGACCTTGCGGATGCGAGCTTCAGTAAATCAATCCTTGTACGCACGAACTTCAGCATGTCGGGACTGGATGGCGCAAAATTCATCGGTGTGAAACTGACCGACGTCAAGCTGAACATGACCGACCTTCGTAAAACGATCTTTGAAAACTGTATTTTCGATGGAGTGGACTTCAAATATTGCGACCTGCGCGGGATGTGTCTGGATGGACAGACTTTTATCGGCGTTAAGTTCGACAACACCGCACTGAACGAAGCTTCGTTTAAAGGCGCGACACTCAAAAATGTGTCTTTCCTCGCGGCTTGGACCTGGCACAGTTGGTCCAAGAAATATTACCGTGCCATCAAAACCATCTCCTTTGACGGCGCGAAAATGGATAAGCTGACCTATGCCGCGCTCAAAGGCATGGGAGCCGATTTATCAAAGGTCACTGTCATATAAGGCGCAGAAGAATATGCAAAACTATTCAATTCAAGTGGAAGGTCTGCAAAAATCCTACCAGCGGCTGCATGTCCTCAAGGGCGTGGATTTCACGGTGGAAAAGGGCAGCATTTTCGCCCTGCTCGGCTCCAACGGCGCCGGCAAGACGACGATTATCAGAATCCTCACCACGCTACTGAAGCATGACGGCGGAACCGCTGCCGTAAACGGTTTTGATGTTGCCTCAAAACCCGGCAACGTGCGGCAGTCGATCAGTCTGACCGGGCAATTTGCCGCCGTCGACGAGATTCTGACCGGGCGGGAAAATCTTATTATGATTGCCAGGCTGCGACACCTTCAAAATCCGCCTCAGCTTGCAGACAATTTGATTAAACGCTTCGGCTTGACCGAGGCCGCCGACCGCAGGGTATCCACTTATTCGGGTGGTATGCGTCGCAGGCTCGACCTCGCCATGAGTTTGGTGGGAAAACCGCAAATCATTTTCCTCGACGAGCCGACCAATGGACTTGACCCCGAGGCGCGTATCGAGGTTTGGAAGATTGTCAAGGAACTCGCAGAAGGCGGCACGACGGTCTTCCTGACCACGCAGTATTTGGATGAGGCCGAACAGCTTGCCGATCGAATTGCCATTTTACACGAGGGTAGGATTATCGCCAACGGCACGCTCATGGAGTTGAAAAAGCTGTTTCCACCTGCAAAGGTGGAGTATGTTGAAAAACAACCCACATTGGAGGAGATATTCCTCGCAATCGTTGGTAACAAGGAGCAAAAGTAAATGGAAGCGCTAAAGGACCACTTTTTGAACGATTTGAGCGTTATGCTTGGACGTTCCATGCGCCATATTTTCCGCAGCATGGACACCATTATTACGGTCACCCTCATGCCAATCATGTTTATGTTGCTGTTTGTCTATGTGTTCGGCGGTGCCATTAAATCCGGCACGGATAACTATGTGAATTACCTGTTGCCCGGTATATTACTGATTGCTATTGCAAGCGGTATATCTTATACGGCTTACCGCCTGTTTCTGGATGTGCAAGGGGGCATATTCGAGCGGTTCCACTCCATGCCGATATCACGCTCGACTGTGCTGTGGGGACACGTGCTAACCTCGTTGGTATCCAACGCTATTTCGGTCGTCGTCATCATTCTCGTTGCGTTGATTATGGGCTTTCGCTCGTCGGCGGGCGTACTGGCATGGCTTGCCGTAGCCGGTATCCTTGCCCTGTTTACGCTGGCCTTGACTTGGATTGCGGCGATTGCCGGACTGTCCGCAAAAACGGTGGACGGCGCGAGCGCCTTTTCCTATCCGATTATCTTCCTGCCGTTTATCAGCCCGGCGTTTGTGCCGACCGGGACGATGCCTCCGGTCGTGCGCGCCTTTGCCCAAAACCAGCCGGTCACCTCTATCGTAGAGGCCATCCGTGCGCTACTGTCAGGTCAGCCGGTGGGCAATGCTATTTGGGTCGCTCTTGCATGGTGCGTCGGGATTATGCTCGTGGCTTATATCTTTGCGATGAGGGCGTATAAAAAGCGGATGTGAAAAAGGACAGCTTTTTCTGTATGGACCATGTTTTCAACACGCCGGCTTTCAGCCAGCGCAGTCCATTGAACACTTCCCGCAAGCAGCAGTCCCGTTGCGGAGCATCTTCCTTCATCAGGGTCAAGTACGGGGGCCACAAACGCCCATTCTTCATCACTTATGTCACTCGGACAGGCTTTTCGTTCTTCCCTCTGAAGAGTCTACCATCCCTTTATAAGAAGTTCATAACACCCTCTAGCGTATGAATGACCCGGTTGCCGCTTGAGAAAAAATAACAAATGGCGTAGACTCAGTAGTAGTAAAAGACCGAACTGAACGGGTCGAATGTTTTTGATCTGGAACAGGAAGGAGCACCCATGGACCTGGACCTTCTTACCACCCAAATGGCAAACCACGCCGGGACGATCCATACCCTGATGCTCGGCATATCGGATGAACAGGCGCGCTGGAAACCGGATGCAGACACATGGTCCATCCTGGAAGTGGTCAACCACCTGTACGACGAGGAGCGCGAGGACTTCCGTGTGCGCGTGGACTATATCCTGCACCGCCCGGGCCAGCCCTGGCCGCCGATCAACCCGAAAGGTTGGGTGACAGAGCGCCTCTACAACCAGCGCGACCTGGCGAGTTCCTTGGATGATTTCCTGAAAGAGCGCCGGAAATCCCTAGCCTGGCTGAGGGAACTGGATGAGCCGGACTGGCAGGCCTCTGTGACCGTTCCCTTTGGGCAGTTCTCCGCCGGGGACATCCTGGCCGCCTGGGTGGCACACGACCTGCTGCACCTGCGCCAACTGGTCGAATTACACTGGGCTTTCCTGCTGCAGGCAGCGCAACCGTATAAGCTTGATTATGCCGGGGAGTGGTAGTTATCCTTTAATCCTTGCGAAGGTTCCAAACCTTCGCAAGGATTGGCATCAATCGAAATAATATTTATCCAGTCGCCTTTCGATTTCCCTTGGGATTTCCGCCTCTACAAACGCCCTGTATTCCTGAGGGGTACCGAACTGGGTTTCCAGAAATTCGGCATTGAACAACGATCCTTTGCGCAGCCCGATAAACTCACTGTAGTTGCTGAATTTCCAATCTTCAGGTTTGGCAACCAATCCGGCACGCACGGGGTTCAAATGGATGTAACGGGTGACATGAAATAGATACTCGTTCTCGAAAATCATCTTGCTCTTGGCACGGCCCTCAAATAAAGTTCCTCTCCGTTTGTTTTGGAGATTGAAAGCCTGGGTGTAGCTGTTGAATAAGCGCTGCAGAAAGTGACCGGGCGCGCCGTCCTGTTCTGCGTATAAGAGCATATGATAATGGTTTGGCATCAGGCAATAGGCAATTAGAGATACAGGATAGGCAGGCAGGTATTCCTGGATGCGCCGTAGGAGAAAAAGATAGTTTTCCTGGCGGACAAATATGTTTCGTTTCTCGACACCCCGATTAAAGACATGATAGTAATGGCCCGCGCTGTGCTTCATTGGGCGATTATAAACCCTTGCGAAGGTTCCAAACCTTCGCAAGGAATATGGAAGTCTGATAGACTCTAAGAGTCTCAAGGAACAAACTATGAAAAATCCCGATCTTTTTCCTGTTCTGCTTATCTTGCTCCTGGCCGCTTGCGGACCCGCTCCGGCTGCCCCCGCTGCCTTAACCCCCGTGACACTCCCACCAACGGCTGCCTTCACGCCATCCAGCACACCTGCGCCCACAGCCTCACCAACGCTCGTCGAGCCAAATCTCACACCAACAGTCCAGCACGCCGAAATAGATCCGTACTCTTCTTCTACCACATGGTCGGCCGACGTGCAGGCGCAGTTTAAAGATGTACTTACCGATCCGTGGACGGCAACAGCGGACGAAAAAGCTGCGTACGACACGTTCCTTACCACCCAGTGGCAATTGACGCTCAAAGCCGACGGCGTCGCCAACACCGAAACGCTGCAGGGCTATGATTTGTTAAATGCAATTATCGAGCATCAGCCGCCTGTTGTACTCACCGGCAACGAGACGTCGGAACAACTGGCATCATACGTTGTAGAGTTACCGTTTTCCCTACAGAAATTAATTATCACAGATCAAAATAATCTGGTAGGCTGGCATCACGAAGCTGGTAGGTACGTGGAAGGCCAAATACTCGCGAATCCCAACGGCGTGGTAATACCGCAAGAGTTCCAGGGGCCTGTGCAGAAGACACCATACGATTTGGGATATTTTGACGCCAATTATGGGTTTGGCGCTACGACATCTCCGAAACCGGATAATGCGGAGTTATTAAAGGATATGGGGTATCTATCCAGCACGACATATCCCGATAATTACGGCTTTGATTTTTACGGGGAAAAGATACCGGCGATTGGAGTTTGGGCTGCCCCTGAAGGCGACCTGATGTTTCTTTTCAGGATTCCTGGCACCGATCCCAATACGGCGGTGGGTGCGATGCTGCGGATGTATGACGGATCCCGCGTGGCATACACGGAAGCTTACTTGCCACTGAGCAATGCCGTCACCACAGCAAACGATACGTGTTTGACACTGGTGCAATTCGTTCGCATGCAGACGCGCCCTTGTCAAGCAGGAATTTCAATTTCAGATTTGAACATGGAAGACCCATTATTGACTGGGTCAGGCCGCGGATCACTCTATTCTCTATTAAAACTCATGAACCTTTATAACAACAATCCACACATAGAATTTACCTTATTAACCAGGATGGCAAAGATTAATGGACTGTGGAAAGACGGAATTCCTGTCTTAAATACTATGTCTATCCCCAATATCCCGAAGGATTTTTTTACAAAACCATAACGTCATTTTCTGTGAGATTGATTTCTAGCGGCACCTTTAGTATTGTTGATGTATGGGGAAAAGAATTGGTGTCGTAATAGTTTTCAGCTTCATATTAATTTTCATTGTTCTTGTTTTTGCTTTCCCAAAACGTGTCAGAGCGCAATATCCCACGTTGCCACCAGGAAGTTGTACGGGACTGTCTGATTGTACCTCTTTGGTGACGTGCGATTCTAGTTGTGGCACATGCGGAGCGAAAATTGCTACAGTTTGTTCCGGCGTACCGTGTACCGATTCCAATGCTTGTGGTACGAGCACTTCGTGTACCTATGGCTCACCTCCAGTTTCTTGCAGCATACCGCCCACTGGGTGTGTTGTGAATAGCACTTGTTCCTGGACTGCGGCGAATGATTGCGGGGGCGGTACGTGCGGCTGTGGTCAGCGGCGTACCTCATACTTGTATTGTCCGATAGGCGGTCACTGCGATGATGCGTGTTCGGATGATGCGACGTGTGCGGCCAATTGCAATGGCGGGACTGGCGGGACAACGCCGACGCAATCGCCAGTGGTGCCGACATCTACGCCCGGCGGCACCTGCGGGAACGGGATCTGCGGCGGGACGGAGACGTGCAGTGATTGTCCGCAGGATTGCGGGATATGTCCGGCTGCCCCTTCCTGTAACTCTGCCGATCCGACAGGGAACCCTAGTGTTTCTTTAGCAACGTATAATGTGTATGCATACGGCGTTCAAAACGCGAGCTATGTGGGGTTTGCCGTCTATAGTCCATCAGGGCAAGAAGTTGACTATTGGGGCACAGAGCAGGCAGATGGGACGACATGGGTGGCAACGGTTACTTTTTCCGATTTCACTACCACCACTGGCCAGTTTACCGTTGATATATGGGCAGCTGATGCCGACGGGAATTGGACGCAGACTGGGTGTAATACTTCTTTTGTTCATGTTTCCCCCGGCACCATCCGCGCACGGGCGATGGTGGTGACTGCTGCCAATACATCCTGTGCTGCCGTGCGAGCGTCCGCCACAGGTATCACCGGCACCGTACACCAGTTTGCCCCGTCCTCGGCGAGCCAACCTGCGCCGCAAACACAAAGCAGGGCTGCGTATTCTACTTTTGCCGGTCTTACTCCCGGGGCGTACACGATTAATTCTCAGGCGCCCGCCCAATACGTGCCGGTACGTGTGTGTTGGGCCGATGCCGTGAGCGGCACCTCAGGCGAAGGATATACACAAACGCTGGCATCGGCAGATACCGTGACATGGGATTTGGGATACACCCTGGGCACTGCCTGGACGCAGATGCAAGGCGGCGACATCTATGCGTCGGCGACCCTCCAATCGTATGTGCCGGTGGGTGCTACCCCCAGGGCATTTATTTTGAATGGCACTGGAGGGTATCCGGGTGTGGCAACGTACGGGCAGGATTACAATTTTGACAGCAGCGGCGCCACGAATGGTCAGGCGTGGGTATCCAGCACCAATTGGTTAGTAAACGATACAGCCAGTAGTGTTGATTATTACCAACTGCTGTATCAGCAGTTTGGCGGCGCGCCGACAACGGTAGATTACACGAACCCTTCATCGCCGATCACGCAGCCCGCATCACGGGCGACCCCCTACTATGTGGACGGTGACATGACGACGTCAGGCAATTGGGCAGTCGGTGCCGGGCAAACCATCGTATTTTTCGGCTTGTTTGACTGCGGCATATCCCCTTGCGAAGGTTCCAAACCTTCGCAAGGATTCCCCCTTTCATCTATTCTGGTCGGCGTATTTCCACCACAGGTATGTTCCAACCACCCCGACCAGGCCGGTCAGGAGAACGATCAGGAAGCTCAACGGCGGCAGGGCGTCTTTGCCCTGGGCATATATCCCCAGGATGGCCCATGGGAAGTACTCGCCCCAGCCGGCCGCCATGACCAGGTTCGCCAGAATGAGAGCCAGGAAGGTCACGCCGATCGGCAGCAGGTAACCGCGTCCCAGGCTGGCGAAGAAGGCAAATGGCAGCATGGCGGCTATGACCATTCCGGCCGTGATGGCAGCCCGCGCACAGCCCTGCAGCAGGATGGCGGTCGAGCCGCCCGGGAGATGGAAGAGCGCCCCCAACACCAGCCCCAGCCCGAACAGTAACACGGCCAGTGCAGCCGACCAGAGCGCCACTACGATGAATTTTGCCAGCAGGAGGCTGGAGCGCGGCACCGGCACCGCCAGTAGGTCCTTTAATGTGCCATCGGTAAATTCCCGCCCGAACACCCAACTGATGGCCAGCACGAATAATATCATCCCGCCCATCGCCAGGATCTGGGCGAACAAGCCCAGGTAGGCCGGCCAGTTGGCGGCCGTATCCGACATGAGGGTGGCCTTGGTGCTGATCAGGCCGAGTTTGCGGGAAATTTCGGGGTTCTTGGAGACGAAAAGCAGGAAGGCCATCCCCAGTGGCATCAATAGCGAACCCAGCGCCGTGAAGAGTGGCATTTTCGAGCAGATAGCTTTGCGCAATTCGATCCAGAGCATATTGGAAAGAGTCTTCATTTTTTTATCTCCACGTTATTACCATACTTCCTTTTCGGCGTCGCGTTTTCTTACCCATCGGGTTCATATATCACGAATGGCACGAATTTTCCGAATGATACGAATATTTTTATTAAAATTCGTGTCATTCGCTTATTCGTGTAATTCGTGTTTAAGAATTCGTGGTAGAGAATCTCCGTTCGATCCGACCAGCCGGAGGAAATAGAACTCCAGCTCCTCTTCTTCCACCAATAGCTGTGTGGGCGGAGTGCCGGCCTGCACTAGCCGGCTGGCAATGTCATCCGGACGTTCGATCGCCGCGGCTTGGTTGAGTTCCAGGATCCCGCCCGGGAGGATTTCGCCCGGATAGGCGGCAGCCGACAGGACCTGTTGGGCGGCCTCGATCTGGCGCGCCCGCACCAGCAGACGCCTGCGGCGCTCATGTTCCAGCCCCGCCAGGTCCATTTCCCGCAGCAGCCGGCCGGCGTGGATGATGCCGATGCGGTCCGCCAGGCGGGAGACTTCGGCCAGGATATGGCTGGACATGAAGACCGTCACGCCTTCCTGGCGGGTCAGTTCGAGCAGCAATTCCCGGATCTCGACGATCCCGGCCGGGTCCAGGCCGTTGGCGGGCTCGTCCAGAAGGATCAGTTTTGGATGGTGCAGCAGGGCTTTGGCCAGCCCGAGACGCTGGACGTTTCCCAGGGAGAGCACGCCTGCCCGTCGGTCGGCGTAGGCGCCCAGCCCCAGGCGTTCGATCACCTGGCTGACCGCTTTCCTTTCCGTACCTGGATGCAGTCGCCGGGCCACTTCCAGGTTCTCGGAGACAGTCAGCTCGGGGTAGGCGTGTGGCGTTTCGACCAGGTACCCGACCCCGGCCCAGGGTTCCCGGCTGCCCAGCCGGACGCGCTGCCCCAATACGGTCGCCTTTCCGGAAGTGGGTTTGATCATGCCCAGCAACATGCGGATGGTGGTGGTCTTGCCGGCCCCGTTCAGGCCCAGGAAGGCATAAATCTCGCCTTCGGCGACCCGCAGGGAAAGGCCCTCCACGGCGGTAACATCGCCGTAACGCTTGCCCAGATTTTCTGTTTCAATGATCCAATTCATGGCAGCAGTCCTTTTCCAGATTTATCCGCTAATCGACGCCAATCCAAGCTAATTTTTTAAAAAAGATTGGTGTAAATTCGCGGGGATTAGCGGACAAAAGATTTTTTCACTTCTTCCTAGAGAAACAAATCGTCGTCTTTGTTGAGACGATATTTGAAGATGGCATAGATCACCAGGCAGATGATCCCGCTGACCCCGATCTTGACCAGCGCCAAGGCCAAAAGGGACAACAGGATCAGGCCGGTTTCCGTCCCGAAAAGGCTGGCAATGCTGCCGGTCTTATTGATCAACAAAGCTGTCGGCAGGGACAAACTGCCGACCAGCAGGATCGTGATCGTGATTGCCGAAAAGATGATCCAAAGGATATTGCGCAAGTTACGTAGCTTCTTTTCTTTCGGAGAGAGGGGAGGGGTGGTCATGAGATTATCCTTTCTGGTGTCCATTGGAGGAGAGCGTATTTTGGATCAACTCGGCCACATCCGGCTGCTCGTAGACCAGGATGTTGCGGGTGATGAAGCGATTGAGCAGTTCCCGCCCGAGCTCGGTCAGGAAGAAATAGCGCCGGCTGGGCCCGGTCTCTGAGGGGAGCACCTGGCTGTCGACGATCCCGGAATCCGCCAGGCGGTTGAGGGAGCGGTAGATGCTGTTCTCGTCGGCATTGATGGTGGCATGGCTCATTTCGCTTATGGCGGCCTTGATCTCGTATGGATAGGCCTTGCGTTGGGCGAGTAGCAGCAGCAGCCAGAAACTGAACAAGCCTTTCTTGTAGGTCTCTTCCCATTGGGCCAGCAGGTTTGCAAGGGTGGTTTGATCCATAATGCTCCTTCCAAAGGTATTATACCATAAGTATAATACCTTTGGAAGAGTATGTAAAGAATCTGGTCACTTGGATACTGTTGCTTTCGATCTGACGCTCAACCGTAAATAGATCGCTCTCCGCATGCTTGAGTTTTTTTATGCTTACGCAACATTTGCTTTGTCACCCTTTGTATCAGCCGAATTAATTTGTATCCCCGAAACGTCCGCTTCAAAATTCGAGCTGGTTTCCTTAATTCCGGCGATATTGTCCCTTTGGCTTACAAGTTGGCTTTTGGTTGAACCTTTAACCAACGAAGTAAGAATTGCGATAACAGCAAAAGCAGCACCAACCAAATAAGTGATATGAAGTGCACCCTCAAAAGCTGCATTTGTTAATGGTATGCTTTGCGTGTTCTGAGTTTTCAAAGAAATCATCAACCATTGACGGCTGCTGGTGAAAACGGCGCCTGAAATTGCCACACCTAGAACCATACCGATATATTTCATCATCGCTAACATACCGGATGCAACACCCTGTTTGGAGTTAGGAATGCTTCCCATTACGGCACTATTGTTAGGAGTCAGAAACAAACCACTCCCGAGCCCGAGCGTGGTTGCGCCGAGAATCATGAAGATATATGCAGAATCCACTTTTAGATTGCTGAGTTGCCATATCCCGAATGCCATAATTGCCATACCAGCGGAACTAATGTATCGGCTATCCATCCGGTCTGACAGGTACCCGCTTAGCGGTGAGATCAATATAATTATGACAGGCATTGGCACATAAAGGTAACCGGCCTGTTGAGCAGTTAATCCACGTAAATCCTGTAAGTAGAAGGGTATCAGCAACAGTATAGTATATTGCGCCATATAAAAGAGAGAGGTGGAAATGTTGCCCATCAAGAATATACGGTTTCGAAAAAGATCGATATCAAGCAAAGGATCCGTTTGCTGTTTTTCAAAAAATATGAACCCGATAGCTGAGATAATTCCAATCCCTAAAGATATCAATATCCATGGGTTTCCCCAGCTATAATTCTCCACCAGACTGAGGGGTAACAAAATTGCCGTAAGGGCAAAAAGGATCAAAGCTGCGCCGCCAAGGTCAAAAGATTGAGATGCATTTTCATGTTCAACCTGGGTTGGAATAGTCCGTTGCGCCAGCCAAAATCCGATTATTCCGATGGGAATATTGATCATAAATACACTTCGCCATCCAAAATTTGTTGTTAAAATACCGCCCAGCAACGGACCCAGAATTGTGCCGACGCCCATGGCAACTGCCGTTATGCTCAATGCCCTTCCTCGAGAGGCGGGAGGTACATTACCAGTAATAATTGCCGGGGACATGGCCACAACATCCCACCTCCGATTGCTTGGATGCCCCGAAAAATGATTAACATCCAAACCGATGGAGCCAACCCGCACAACGAGCGATGCAGCGGTGAAAATAATATAACCTCCCAGGAAAATCTTTTTATGCCCGTATAAATCTCCGAACCGTCCCAATGCGATTACAAGGCCGCTGATTACCAACAAATACGCCATTGTCGTCCATTCAATGGTCGACATTGATGTCTTAAAGTATTTGCTTAAATTGGGCAATATCAGGTTGACAACCCCTGAATCGAGAACCGGCATAAAACCACCGAGTGCCGTAGCCACCAATATCCATCCTGTATTTTGCCTGGGGCTTTTCGTACCGTTAGCTTCATTGGGTGTTTTTTTAGCTGTATTCATCTCTTTATCTCCGTCATTTATGGTCTGTTATGAAAATAGATACTCTACCGTGCATTTCTTCAACGCGAATTACTCGAATGAGCAAATCGCGCGAATAAAGCCTTAAAAAATTCGTTTATTCGTATTATTCGCGTTGAGAATTGCTCGCTCAAACAAAACGATTTTCATCCTTCGGGGTGAACCCCGTTTATGAATACTTCGTGATGAGGGGCCAATTGGTTTGTGGCTGTCTGCGCCTGTAACTTGCCCATGATCGAGTCTAATCCGTGCTGAAGGAGGGCAAGGTCTTCCCTGGGAATTTTATGAAGCCTCCCACCTAGGAATTCTTCCCAACCGAGCAGTTTCTCAATGAGTTCGTCACCGGCCGGGGAGAGTTGGACAAGTGCCCGGCGGCGATCCCCGGGGTCTTCGCTGCGTTCGACCAGACCTGCCTGCACCAGTTTCTCGATCAAATGGCTGGCGGTGGGGTCGCCGATCCCGAGGTGCTGCGCGATTTGCATGACGGAAGATGTTTTGTTATGAGCGATGACAAAGACTGTTCTTAATTGTGGTAAGGTCAGCTCGAGATCCAGCCAGGCTGGGAGTGATGACATGAGTAATACGTGGAGTAGTTCTCGAAGGAGATTTACAACATCACCTACAAGTGCATCGTCATCGGATGACAACATTTCTGGTTTTTCCATAGAAAAATCCTTTTAGATATTTAATTGTTCGATAATATCGAACTGTTTTATTATAGCGAACTAATTTTGATTTGTCAAGATCGAAAATATTGACCATCCAAAGTATGTTCGTATGGGAATACCCTTGTCCCACCAATTTCCAAAATCAACCGTGTATGATTATGATACGGAAACGTCGCCCGTCTTGTCTTTACCTTTATTTTGCAGTATACTGGACAATGTTTATCCGATTTAGTAGTATGGAGGTGTACGATGAAATGGGTTCTGTATGTTCTTGGCGTGCTGCTGTTCCTGATGGGCACCGTCTGGATCCTGCAAGGCATTGGTCTTTACCCCGTCGGCGGGATGGCATACCAGATAAAGTGGACTTATGCCGGGATTGTGGTGGACCTGGTCGGCATCGGGCTGATCGTGCTGGCCAGCCGGCGCCGGAAGAAACTCCCACCCTCGACGAACGCTTAACGCCGTACTATCTCAACAAAAAGTGGATTTGCATGCGCGGTGCGTTTGCAAATCCACTTTTTCGTTTACTTCTCCTTCCTGGAGAGAGGGGAAAGCCAATATGTTTATTTCTTCAGGTAATTCCACAGGAAATTGCCATCCGAATGGACGCGCAACAGGGTGGTAACAATGCCCGGCAGGCTGACCGTCCCCGGGTAGACCAGGTAGCGCGGTTCCCAGCGTGGGTTGAATTTCTCCTTGAAGGAGTACAGGCCCCTGAAGTTGATGAACCGCTTGGAAAATTCGGACAGGCGGCGCAGGGCCTGTTCCACGCGCGGATCGTCCGTATGTTCCCCTATGCCGGTCAGGGCCGCCAGCCCCATGCTGAAAGTGGCATAGCCCTGGCCTTTTGCCCACTCCAGCAGGGAGGCGAAGAGCAGTTCCATGGTGCCATTCTCCACTTCCCGCCGGCGGCGCATCAGGTCGAGGCCGGTTTCGTTTTTCTGGTATTCGGGCACCAGGTTGGCGAAGGCGGTGATTTCCCCGTTGGCGGCGTGGATGGCCATCACCGGGCTATTTCGGATGTAAAGCTCATCGAACCAGCCGTCTGAAAAGTGCATCTCGCCGCCGTGCATCATGGTCAGCCATTCATCGCTGATCGCCCGCAGCTCGTGGAGCAGTTTATCCTCCAGCGGCGGCAGGTGCATCTCGGCCAGGTAGCCGAGACGCCCCATCTTGGCGACCGCATTGCGGACATTTTTATAAGCGCTGCCAGCCAGGGTGAACGTTCCCAGGTCCACGATGGCCTCCTGGCCCATGCAGAGGCTATCGTACCCGGCTGCCCGGTAGGCGTCCAGGGCGTCCGGCAGGACCGAGACATAAGCGGGCGACCAGTCATTGTGGGTGCAACAGTCTTGGAAGGCGGTGATGGCTGCCGCCGCATCCCCTGGCGGACCGATCGGGTCGCCCAGCGCGATCACGCCGCGGCCACGCGCCGCGTAGGCGATCACCGAACCGCCCGGACTGAAGAAATAGGATTTGTCTTCGAACAGGGCCGCCCGGGCCAGGATGGAATGGCCGTACGCCTCGATGATCCTGGAGGCGCGCGCACGCTCAGCCGGCGTAGCCGGCTGGCGGATCAGCACCGGGCTGATCAGCTTTAGCAGGGCATAGCTGCCGGTGGCGGCCCCGACGAGATAGATGGAGAAGACAAAATACCGTCCGAAACTGGTAACCGGGATCAGCCCGGGATTATTGAAGGTGGTGAACATTACCACGGTCTGTTGGAGCGCTGCCCAAAGGCCGAAGGAGATCTTGAAATGCCGGTCGAGCAGGTCCAACCCGATGGTGCCGTAGGCCAGGGTAAAGCCGAACGCCCAGGCCAGCACGATCAGTCCCTGCCTGACCGATGGCCGGTCCGAATCGGCATGGTAGTTTGGACGCAGGATCAGCAGGAGGACGATCAGCGCCGCGGACAGGAGGGCTTCTTCGTAATCCAGGCCCTTGACCAGGTTCACGACGATCGATCCGGCCAGGATAAGGTTGGTCAGCAGCCAGGCAGTGTGCTTGCGCCGCCAGAGCGAGCTGGCCAGCAGGAGCAGCGCAAAGCCGGCCAGTGCGGCTGCCAGGCGGCTGCCGTGCAGCACCTCCATGGGGAAGATATCCTTGATGATGACCATGCGGTTGTGCATGGCCGGGATGATGGCCGAAAAGAGATTGACCACTCCCATTACGGCTGTCAGCAGGGCAACAATGCGCACGCCCCAGGCTTCGAGAGTAGGGCGGGCTCTGATCAGCGGTGAAAATTGTGCCTGGTCCATAAGTCCTCCGAAGTGGGATAATACGCCATTTTCAGTTATCCCTTCATCAATCTTGCCGCCCGTCTGCCGATTTCCACGGCGAAATTCGTGCCACGATCCCAAGGGTAGACTTGGCTCATCGAAGCGAAGAAGATCCCTTCGATGGGGGTCTGGATGGCGGGGATGTTTTTGGAATGGTTGACCAACGGTACCGGTTGGGCGTAGGCGGTGCGGAACAGCCAGGCCTTCTTCACCCAATCCCGCTCGAACTTCGGGTTGAACTTGGTCAACGCCGGTAAGAAGCGCTCCAATAGTTCTTCCTGCGAAAGCCGGAAGAACTCGTGCTCCGGCTCCAGGTAATCGCCCATGTAGACGATGTGGTCGCCGCCGAAATGCTCCGGGGAGACATAGTTGGTGTGCTCCACCAGCGCCAGGAAGGGGTAGCCGGCATTCTTGGGCAGGTTATACCAGTAATAGCCTTCCTCCGAGAGCTGGTGCTTGAGCGCCAGGGCGATCACCACCGCGCCCATGGATTTCATGCTGCGCAGCCCGCGCAGGTATCCTTCGGGCAGGGAGGGGACGAGCCGGCTCATGGATTCGGGCGAGAGCGTCACCAGCACCTGGTCGTAGAGCTCGTCTTTCTCGCCGTGGATGGAGATGAGACCGGTTTCTGCCTGCCGCTCGATCAGCGTCACGGGTGTCTGGAGTCGGATCTCCACGCCAAGATTCCCTGAGTTTCTGCGCGAACATGTCCGCAAAATTCTGGAACCCGCCCTCGAATGTGCCCAGCCGGGTGGTGCGGGCCTTGAGACGCGCCCACATCCAGGCCATGTTGACCTGCCGGTAGTAGCGTTCGCCGAACTTGCCGACCACCAGCGGCTCCCACATCAGCTCGTAGACCTGCTTCCCGGCCCATTTGCGCAGCCAGGCATCCACGGTAACGCGCTCCAGCGGCTTCCAGTCGTTCGTCAGGCGCAGGTACAGCCCCACCAGCCCAAAACGGATCTTATTCAGGCCGAATCCCAGCCCCGGGAACAAGAGCGCCTTGGTGATGGAATCGAACGGGTAGAATTTCCCTTTGTGGTACATCACCGTCAGTGGACGCGGGAAGAGCACTTTGTCCTGCCAGCCTAGTTCCTTGATCAGGCCGAGCATGTATTTGTCGCTGGCGAACCAGTGGTGGTAGAACTTCTCCACCGACCAGTCCCAGCCGGGTTCCTTGAAACCGCTCGCCAGCCCGCCGACGTAATCGGCGGCCTCGTAGATGGTCACCGCGTGGCCGAGCCTGCGCAGGTCCCAAGCTGCCGCCATGCCGCCGAAACCTGCTCCGATGATCGCGATTGTAGCCATAATTGTCTCTTTACCTATTCCTTATTATTTGGGTCTATGAGAGTTGGGCGATTGTATCGCTTTCTCTCCGGGAATTCCCCGTCATTCTGCTCGAACAAATCGACCAATTTGGCCTTTGCCATATCAAGTTCTTCGTCGCGAAAGGCTATGGAATGGAATTGGAACACATCCTCAGACCAGACTGCCTTATCTCCGTGCATTCCCTCCAGGCTGGCAGCGTTCTTGACCACATGCGCTTGCCAGGGGTCTTCCCACCTCCAGCGAAGATAGAGGATGTAATCTATTCCATTATGTTGGATGTGATAATAACATTGGCTCGGGCACCCCATCAACTCATCGAACCACTGTTCAAGAGGCAGACTTTTATCTTCCTCGGCATCCATGATAAGATCGTTACCGTTGCTTTCCATGCTCATTCTCCGCCAATAATCATACCATTCTTTGCCTGCGATCACCCTTGTTTTGATTCCTCTTGCTCGATTGGAGTACAATTATCCGCATGTCCAAACAAACTATTTTAGCCGTACTGGCCCACCCCGACGACGAATCCTTCGGGATGGGCGGGACCCTGGCCTTGTACGCCGCGCGCGGCGCGGATGTCTACCTGGTTTGCGCCACGCGCGGCGAGGTGGGGGAAGTGGCCCCGGAGATGCTGAAAGGCTTTCATTCCGTAGCTGAATTGCGAGAGTCCGAGCTGCGTTGCGCGGCCGGGTATCTGGGGTTGAAAGGCGTGTTCTTCCTCGATTACCGCGATTCGGGCATGCCCGGCAGCCCGGATAACCAACACCCGCAGGCCCTGGCGGCCCAGCCCCTGGACGAGGTCGCCGCGAACGTGGTCTGCTATATCCGCGACCTGAAGCCGCAGGTGGTGCTGACCTTCGACCCGATCGGCGGCTACCGCCATCCTGACCATATCGCCATCCAGCGGGCCACGGTGCGCGCCTTCGAGCAGGCCGCCAATCCCGCTTTCGCGCCCGCCAGCCTGCCGGCCCACGCGCCGGAGCGTTTGTATTTCCATATCTTCCCGAAGGGGCTTTTGAAGTTTGGAGTCAGGTTCCTGCCGCTGATCGGCAAGGATCCGCATAAGTTTGGCACCAACGGCGACATCGATATGGCCGCCATCGCCGAGGTGGATTTCCCGACGCATGCCCGCATCGATATCCGTTCCGTGCTGAAGAAGAAAGAGCAGGCCGGTGCCTGCCACGCCAGCCAGGGTGGGGGCCGCATGGGCGGCGGCGTGGTGAGCTTTATCATGCGCCTGTTCGAGGGCCGCGAAGCCTTTATGCGGGCCTATCCGCCGGTTGAAAAAGGGGAAAAGGTGGCGAAGGATCTGTTTGTCTGATCTGTCTACCCTTGACAGTACTTGTTTAGCGTTCAAAACGAGTTAAGGTGGAGCAGCAACCAAAGAAGGCGGCGTTTCACCGAAGCGTTGTAAGCTGACCATGTAATCCAGGATAGGAACATTGTGTTGACGACAAGTCAGCAATACGCTGGCCAAAATCTCGTGAGTCTCCGCTCCCTCATTCGCCCGATTACAGCCATTCGTTTTTCGGATAATCACCGCTGGCCGTATCTGGCGTTCCGCATGGTTATTGGTGGCATCCAAACCTTCCACATACAGAAAACGCAGCAAATGTGGGCGATGTTTACGCAAACGGCGGGCAAAACGGAGATTGTCCCGGTCTTTCAGATTGCGTTGCCTGGAGATCAAGGTATCCAGTTGGGTTTCCAGGGTCTGGGCACGTTGGGCGAAGCTGGCTGGATCCAGGCTGGCTTTTTCTGCTTTCAAAGCCAGGGCTGCCCGCAATACAACGGTCAATTGCTGGGCAAAACGCACCGCCCGACCAGTTTTACTCTCTTCCATCTCGTTCAGATCCTTCAGCAAATGGGACAGGCATTTCTGTTTGAGCCAGTCTGCCAGCCTTTTATCATCATAGGCCACAAAGCAGTCCGAAGCCAGGATGCCTTTGAATTTCTCCCCCAGGATCTCGATCACCACATCACTGCTGCGATTATCCCGGATAGCATAGACTGTGATCTCTTTGTTAGTGAAGACCCACAACCAGGCCGACAAGATGCCGATCCGCCAACCCGTTTCATCCGCATGCACCACACTGCTGCGCCGTATCGCTTCAATCAATGCTTGATAGACCGGCCGGGCGGTTTTGGCCAAACGCTGGTCGGCCTGACACCAGCCACTCCGGCTCACTTGCATCCCAAAGGCATCGTTGAGCAATTCGCTCACTTTGCCGTACGAACATCCCAAACGATGTTTCGCATCTGCGGCCAGAGCCTTGGCCCTCGGCCCCACCAGCACCCCCGCTGCTCCCGTGGCCTGCGATGTCTGCTCTGGGTGCAGCGAGCGCACCCGCTTGCAACACTTGACGCAGTAGCCACTGTAGGTCACATAGCGAGTGGTGACCAGACGAATGGTTTTCGGAATATCCGTCACATACTGCTCATGCTTATGCGTGTCCCGCAACTTGCTCCCACACTGCGGACAGCCATGCAGTTTGGCCACTTTCGTCGCATTGCCCTGCTTCAGCGCAGGCTTTTCTCGCCGGGAAAACTTCCCCTGCCCGGCTTTGCGCCCAGGCTTCTTCGGATGCTCCACCCGTTTCCGGCGCGCAAACGGCGCTGCCTGACGTTTCCCTGCCCGCTGCAATTCCTCCTTCTCCGCTTGCAAGCGCTCCACCAGTTTCTGCAATCTCAGCGTGTTGATCTGCAGCCTCTGGAGGTTGGCGCGCTCCCGCACCAGTTCCAGTTCCAATTCGGCGATCCGCTGATCTTTCGTACTCGGTTGAGGGTTCTGATTCCGTTTGCAACTCATCCTGCCAAGTTTACTGCTTTCCATTTCCTTCGCTCAGAGTCATTTGACCTCCATTTTTCTGAGGTTTGACCCTACTCAAATTTCGTCTTTGACGCTAAACATGTACCCTTGACAAATAGAACAATTGTTCTATAATAGGGCCAATGTTCCTTTGAAACGGAGGCCTGAATAAATCCTACTGCTGAACGTCTTTTCAAAGTAATCAAGCGCACGGCGCAGCGACGAGGCGTGATCTTTGGAGGCATCCTCCTGCTGACCCTCTTCGCTTTCGAGGTTTTCAACTATTCGACCACTGACTTTGCCCTGACCGATATGCTCGGCGCGAACCTGCGCTTCCTGGGCATCAGTTGGGCCACCATCCTGTCCATCGCTTTCTGTGGGATCGACTTTGCCGGCATCGCCCGGCTCTTTACCCCGCAGCAGGGCCGGAATGAACCGGCCGAAACCTGGTACCTGTTCGGAGCCTGGCTGCTGGCGGCCGCCATGAACACCATGCTCACCTGGTGGGGCGTGGCAGTGGCGGTGAGGGATCACCAGGAACTCTCCACGCTGGTGATCGGCCAGAGCACTTTGACCAAAGTGGTACCGGTCTTCGTGGCGTTGATGGTCTGGTTGATCCGCGTGCTCAGCATTGGGACGTTTTCGATGGCAGGCGACCGCATGTTCAGTCTGGCGGAAACGCAGCCGGCGCTGTCGGGGAAAACCTTCCGTTCGTCGCCTCTGTCGCAGCCATCCCACAATAATAACCTGCCGCGCCCGGAGCGGCCGTTATCCACCCCGTTCCATCCCGCGCCCAAGCCGGAACCGACCTATCATCCGGTCGGCATGGCGGCCAGCCCGCATAACGCCGATCTGAGCGTGCGGAAGTGATCCGGATTGCCTGTCCATCATAAAATCAGAAGTTCCTGGCCACCGTAAGGTGCCGGGAACTTCTGTCTACAGGATTATTGTATTGGGTTGATCGTTCCAGAGTCTTACAGCGCTTGGCTATGGCTGATTATTCCTTCTCACTTCGCCCTTCTTGCTTCTTGCTTTGTACAGCGTTCTTCCGTCGCTGACGGCGAAATTGCGTTGGTGCTCCATGTCGATGCGCTCGCGCAGGAATACCTTTATCAACGACCGATAAGGCACATCGCGCTGGTTTGCCATCTGGCGCAGCTCATCCAGCATGGATTCGGGCAGACGCAGGGAAATGGCGCGTGTGGTAGGTTTCAGGTTGGGGAAAAGGACGCGTTTGGCTTTGCTCCAATCCACGTATTCGCTGGAGTCATGGGTGGTCCAGAACTTGCGTTCTTCATCTTCGTTCTTGAATGCAGGAATTGACTTATCTATACCCCGATTTTGCTCCTCTTATCCGCTTGCTGGGCACTACTCAACCATCCAACTATCTGACTATTTGACTGGCGACTATCTGACTCTTCCCCTTGCTGCCCTCACCCCTATCCCCCCATTCACAAATCCCAGCGAAGTATCCATTTTCATCTGCATCTGCCCGAGCAGGGCCGGATCGTTGCACAACACCGCCACGTTCCAGCCGGGACAGTGCCGGCGCAAGACATTGCCAAACTGGGCGTACAGGTTGCGCAGATCCTTGCCTTCGCTGATGCGCACCCCATAGGGTGGGTTGGTGACCACCCAGCCCGGTCCCGGCGGCGGCGTGATGGACGAGACCGCCTGGCACTTGAATTCGATGGCATCGGATACCCCGGCGCGTTCGGCGTTCGCCTGCGCCATCTTGATCGCCCCGGCATCCCGGTCGGATGCCAGGATGGAAGGATGGGCGTTGGATGATGAAGGATGAATCGTTCCGGCTTCATCCCGGATAGCTGCCCACTTCTGGGAGTCGAAGCCCGGCCAGTCCATGAAAGCGAAGCGGCGGTTAAGTCCCGGCGGGATGCCACGCATCATCGATGCGGCTTCGATCGGGATGGTGCCGGAGCCGCAGAATGGATCGAGCAGGGGCGCGGACCTGTCCCAGCCGGAGGCCATCAGCAGTGCCGCAGCCAGGGTCTCGCGCAGGGGCGCTTTGGCGACCGCCTGGCGGTAGCCGCGTTTGTGCAGCAGTTCCCCGGAAGAATCCACGCTGACGGTGCATTTGTCATCGACCAGCCGCACGATGATCAATTGCGGCGGGTGGCCGTCGGCTTCCTCGTCCGCTTTGACGAGCGGGCTGGGCTTTCCCAGCCTTCCTCCAGCCCGGCGGAGAGGCTGCGCGCCACGGCGTCCGAGTGGTACAACTTGGATTGGTGGCAGGTGACGCGCATGGCGACCGGCTGTCCGGGCGTCAGGCAGCGTTCCCAGGGCAGGCGGGAGGCGCGTTTCTGCATTTCGGGGAAGGTGGTGGCGTAGAAGAAGTTGCCCAGCCGGGCCAGGATGCGGCTGGCGGTGCGCAGGTGCAGGTTGGCGCGGTAGAGCGCCTCCAGGTCGCCTTTGAAGGTCACCCCGCCTGGTTCAGTTTGGACAGCGATGGAAGGAAGAACACGCAGTTCTTCTTTGTTCTCTTTCAAGGACTTCGCGTTCTTGCCTCTTCGCGGTGAAACTCCTCCGTGGAGGCACAGGCGCGGCCAAGCCGGCGCAGTTCTTCGGCGGTGAAAGATTCCAACCCGGGGGCGGTCACGGCAAAGTAAGTGTCCATAAAGAACTATTCTACCACGAAGTGACACGAATAAATCACGAAGGTATTTCTTAAGATCCTTCGTGTCCTTTCGTGTTCCTTCGTGTTGAATCTTTGTCGTCACGATCTCTTTCTGGCGCTCCTTGCGGCGGGGATCCTTCTCCACGAAGATCGGCTGGCCGGTGAAGGGATCGAGTTCGGTATAGTACATCAGGCTGGAGTAGGTGGAAGGGGTGGGGGTGAAGACCTGCACCTGCTCCGGGTGGATGTGCAGTTTCTGGCTGGCGAAGTGGCTGCAGGCGCTGCATGTCGGCTTCGCTGCAGCCGGGGTGGGCCGCGATCAGGTAATAGGTCAGGAATTGCCGCTTGCCGGCCTGCCGGTTCAGGTCGTCGAAACGGCGTCTTGAACTCCAGCAGCGCTGCGCGTTGCCCGGCTTGCCCATCAATGCCAGGACATGCGTCTTCGGTGTGCTCCGGGGCCACCTTCATCTGCCCCGAGACGTGGTGCTCCACCACTTCGCGCAGGTAGTCATCGCCGTGGTCCTGGTCGCACAGCAGCATATCGTAGCGGATGCCGGAGGCCACGAAGACCTTCTTTACGCCCGGGATCTGGCGCACTTTGCGCAGCAGGTCGATCTGCGGCTGGTGGTCCACCTTCATCAGCGGGCAGACTTCCGGGTAGACGCAGCGTTTGGCGGAGCAGATGCCCTTGGCGAGTTTCCTGCCGCACTCGAAGCCGTACATGTTGGCGGTCGGGCCGCCCAGGTCCTGGATGTAGCCCTTGAAATCGGGATGCCGCGCCAGCCGCCCGGCCTCGGCCAGGATCGATGCGGGGCTGCGCCAGCGCACGGTGGTGCCTTCGTGGACGGAGATGGCGCAGAAGTTGCATTCGCCGTAACAGCCGCGATGGGTGGAAATGGAAAATCCGATGGTTTCCAGGGCCTTGACCTTGCCCTGCCGCTCGTAGAACGGGTGCTGGCGCCGCTCGAAATCGAGGGCGTAGATGGCATCCAGTTCGGCCTGCGTTTCGGTCAGGGCGGGCGGGTTCTGGACCAGGTAGCGGTCGGCGTGTTTCTGGTACAGTCCATGCGCGCTGATGGGGTCGTTGTTGCGGTAAAAGCGTGTGGAACATTTCGATGAAGGCGGCTTTATCCTGCGCGACCGTCTCGTAGGCCGGCAGTTCCAGGTAGCCTTCGCGGCGGCTCTTTGGCGATGTAACACAGGCCGCGGATGGCGCGCGGGTCCTGCCCATCCCGCAGGGCCGCGGCGAATTCCAGCACGGCTTTTTCGGCCATGCCGTACAGGATGTAGTCGGCCTTGGCGTCGAACAGCACCGAACGGCGGATGGCATCGTCCCAGAAATCGTAGTGGGCCACGCGCCGCAGGCTGGCTTCGATCCCGCCCAGCACGATCGGAGCGGGGGCGGAAGGCAGGGCATGAGTCCGCCTGGCTTGCTTGGAAAAGCGCCGGATCAGGTTGCTGTAGACGATGGTGGCCCGGTCGGGACGGCGGGTATTCTCGCCCCCGGGGGTGTAATCGTCGCTCTTGCGCGGTTTTTTCAGGGCGGTGTAATTTGCCACCATCGAATCGATGCTGCCGGCCGTCACCCCCCAGAAGAGACGCGGCTCGCCCAGGCGGCCGATCTCATCCACGCCGGAAATATCCGGCTGGGCGATCACGCCGACGCGATAGCCGGCCTGCAGCAAGCACTTTTCCGATCACCGCCGTACCGATAAAGGGGCTGTCGATGTAGCTGTCGCCGGTCACCAGGATGATATCCAGCCCATCCCAGCCCAGGCGTTTGACTTCATCTAAAGTTGTCGGGAGGAACATGGGATGATTATAACCCCACGCGCGGGGTAACCCCGCGGGAGCATTCGATAACTGGTCTTGCCATCGTCGCCGGGGGATAAATCCCCCGCCTGAGGCCATCGAAGCCGTCTGCCTGTACCCGAAGGGTGAAGACGGCTAGAAATCGGTTTATAGTCCGCTTTAGCGGACTTTGTATACTGAGCCGGGGACTTCAGTCCCCCGGCGGGAGAGGCAATGAGTTACCGAATGCTTTTCCCTCGGGCAACCTCCGCGGGGTAACCGCCGGGAGGTTTTATGCTATCATATCTCCATGAATGATATTCTGGTCTCGCCGATTGCTGTTGTCCGCAATACGCGCCTGGCACCCGCTGACGATGCCTGGGGCGGCCTGGTTTCGGAGATCGTGCTCGAACCATCCCTACTGGAGGAGAGCCTGGATGGGTTGGAAGCTTTCTCCCATGCAGAAGTCATCTTCCAATTCCATCTGGTTGGAAAAAAAGAGGTTGTCCTGGGAAGCCGTCACCCGCGCGAAAACCCGGATTGGCCGAAGGTGGGTATTTTTGCCCAGCGCGGCCGCCTGCGCCCCAACCGCCTTGGGCTGACAGTCGTCCGCATCCTACGCCGGGAAGGACGCAGCCTGTTCGTCGATGGCCTGGATGCCGTGGATGGCACACCCGTGCTGGATATCAAGCCGGTTATGGCCGAATTCCTGCCGCGTGGACCACTTCGCCAGCCGGATTGGTCACACGAAATAATGAAAGAATACTGGCATCCCCCCAAAAAATATTTGTGACATTCGTTTATTTGCGTAATTCGTGTTGAAAATCCCCTCGATGTTAATGGATTTTTCCCTTGACTTCCCCTTCCACCTTGTTCCCCCACGGATAGATTTCTGCCTCTTTAGCCGCCTCCCGGATGGCCGGGTCCTCCGAGTAATGCCCGCGTAGTCCGGGCGGCAGCAGCTCGGCGATGTGGCGCATGATCTCGTGGCCGATCTCATCCAGTTGTTTTCGGCGTTCGCGCCCATAGCCGGTTGCCGTGAACGGGCCGAAAGGCTTGCCGATCCGGACGGTTACTTGTGCCCGTTTGCCGCCTCTCAGGGCAGGGAAGACCCCTGTGAAGCCATACAATCCGACTGGCAGGATCCTGGCTCCGCTGCGCGTCGCCAGGAACGCGATGCCGGGGCGGGGCGGGCGCAGGACGGTCGCCCAGTTCCCGCCTTCCGGGAAGATTCCCAGGAAGCCGCCCTTTTTTAGAATTTCCTCCCCGGCGCGCAGTGCGTCCCGGGAACCGGTGCCGCGGTAGAGCTTGTGGTAGCCCCACAGGAATGGGATGATGCGTGTCCAGGCCGGGGCGTGCGGAGTTTCGGCCCCGCCGACGAACTCGATCGGCCAGGGCGCCATGCGGACGAAGGCCACCGGGTCGATGAAACTGAAGTGGTTGCCTGCCACCAGCAGGGGCCCTTTCTGGGGCAGGTTTTCTTCGCCGGCGATTTCCAGCCGGGTAAGCAGGGCAAAGGCCGGGATGGAGAGCTTTTTTAGAAGAAAGCGCACCGGCCTGCGCTGGAAGGGATGCAGGTCCTGGGGCATATCAGTCCCCTGCCGGGACGTAATCCTCGGCGGCCTGGCGGGCGCGCTTCTCGTTAACGGCGATCAGGATTACCATGCCTGCCAGCAGGAAGAATGCCACCATTCCCAGCGCGGCTCCGATAACTATTCTGTTCGGCGGGCAGGGCAGCCAGGCCGCTTTTCTGGTAGCGTGTGGTCAGCCAGGCTACCAGCGTCCCGAAGGTGATCGGACCGACGAACGCCAGCGATTGACCGGCCACGGCGAAGAAGCCGAAGAACTCTGCGCTCTTGGACTCGGGCGCGAACAAGCCGGTCATCGTCCGGCTGAGCGATTGCACGCCCGTCAGGGCAAACCCGGCCAGCCCGCCGATGATGAAGAAACCGATCAGGCTGGGGTTGAATATCATCCAGACGACCGCTGCGATCATCAGTGCCAGCGAGAGCAGCAGCGCTTTCTTGAAGCCGGTCTTTTCTGCCAGTTTCCCGAACAGATAGGCCCCGATGGCGCTCGTCACCTGCACCAGGATCATGAACAGGATCAACTGGGTCTGGCTCATGCCGAACAGCACCGCCCCGATGATGGCGGCAAAGTCCAGCGCCATCAGGATGCCCTCGTTATAGATCAGGAAGGAGACGATGAAGGCCATGAACTGGCGGAAGTGGCGTACGGCCCGGAAGGTTTCCACCAGGCGTTTGATTGCAATGGACAGGTAGGTCTCGCCGGGCGGGAGCGTGCGTCCCTTGTGGGTTTCCTTCACCCGCAGGAAGACCAGCGAAGCGCAGGCGGCGAAGAAGAGCGCCGCGAAGATGAATGTTCCGCGTACCACCAGCAGGTTCAGGGCCGGGTTGTTCTTGGTCAGCATGATCGGCGGCAGGATGAACAGCAGGCAGACCACCCCTCCGATCGAGCCGATTGCCCAGCCGCTGCCCGAGACCTGCCCCATCTCGTCCGGCGAGGCGATTTCCGGCAGGAGCGAGTTGTAAAAGACCTGCCCGGAGCGGTAGCCGATCTCCGCCAGGACGAAGAAGACGAACCCCATCACCACGTCACCTTTTTGCACGAAGAACAGCAATGCGGTAAAGACCCATGACAGGGCCGAGAATGCAAACAGCAGAAGCTTCTTGGAAGATGCGAAATCCGCCATGGCTCCCAGGATGGGGGAAAGGACCTCCACTACCAGGATGGCACATCCGATGGCAAGTCCCCACAGTTTTGCTCCCTCCGCGCCGCCCACTACCTGGTTTTTATAATAGGTGGCATAGACTGCCAGGAGAATGACGGCTGCGTAGGCCGAGTTTCCAAAGTCATACATGTACCAGGCCCAGTGTTGGCGGCGGCGTTGTTTTTCATCGGTGATTGCTTTTCTGGGCATATGGCACCTCGTTTAAGGAATGGTCTAATTGTACCAATTACCGGGACGAATTTGTTATGATTGGATTAACAATTCGCGATCAGGAAAGGTGTGCAGAAATGACAGCAAACGATGACAATCGACCTGCCATTCAGGCAGCCAACGAAGAAACCCGTCAGGCCTGGGATGCCAATGCGGCTTTCTGGGACGAGAAAATGGGCGAAGGCAACGACTTTGTCAACATCCTGCAGTGGCCGGCCATCCTGCGCCTGCTGGAGCCGCAGCCCGGCCAGCGCATCCTGGATATCGCCACCGGCAATGGCCTGACTGCCCGCCGCCTGGCCGCCCTGGGCGCGCAGGTCAGCGCCTTTGATTTCTCCGAAGAACTCATCAAACTTGCCAGAGCCCGCACTCTCTTCCGATTTACTCTATTACGTATTACGTTCTGGATGCCACCGACGAATCCGCCCTGCTTGGAGCGTTTGGAATCTCTGGTACACCTGGTCCCTCTGGCACCTCAGGAACCTCCGGCTCCTCAGATACCTCAGACTCCTCAGACCCCTCAGATACTTCATCCCCCTCACGCCCCTTTGACTCCGCCCTCTGCAACATGGCCCTCTTCGACATGGCCGACATCGAACCCCTCTTTCACGTTCTCCCCAGGTTGCTCAAGCCGGGCGGGCGATTTGTCTTTTCACTGACGCACCCGGCCTTCAACAATACCTCCTCCGTGCATGTGGCCGAAGAAATGGATGTGGAAGGGCAGATCAAGACGGTCTATTCCTTGAAGGTCTCGCAGTACATGACCCCCCACCACGCCCGTGGCGCGGCCATGCGGAACCAGCCCAGGCCGCAGCTCTATTTTGAGCGCCCGCTGCAATACTACCTCAACCTCGGCTTCCGGAACGGCTTCGTGCTGGATGGCTTCGAAGAGCGCGCCTTCCCGCCCGACCATCCCCAGGCCAATCCGCTCGGTTGGGGCGGCAAATTCAGCGAAATCCCGCCCGTCCTGGTCGCCCGCTTGGTAGCGATTGGCGTTTAGCTGTTGGCAGTTAGCTTTTGGCGTTTAGCTTTTAGCCCTTTGCCTTTCACCCTTTGATCCCCCACCCCTTAGCCCCTGTTCCTTGTTCCCTGTTCCCTAATTCCTTCTCTCCGTGCTTACCCTCCCGTTCCTCCTGATCGAATTCCTCGACGAACTTGTCTTCGGCGTCAACCAGGCTGCCTGGCCGCTCATCCGCACCGACCTGCGCTTGAGTTACCTTCAGATCGGTTTGCTGCTGTCTGTGCCGGGGATCGTCTCCGCCATCCTGGAACCGCTGCTTGGCATCCTCGGGGATGTCTGGAAGCGCCGCCTGCTCATCCTTGGCGGCGGGTCTTCTTCGCCCTGGCGTGTCTCCTGACCGGCCTCAGCACCGGCTTTGCCGTCCTGCTGATTGCCCTGTGCGTCTTTTATCCCTCCTCCGGCGCGTTCGTCAGCCTCTCGCAGGCGGCGCTGATGGACACCGACCCGACCCGCCACGAACAGGCCATGGCCCGCTGGACCTTTGCCGGGTCGCTGGGCGTGGTGGCTGGGTCCGGCTGCTGCTTTCCGGGATGGCCTTCATCGGCTTCGGCTGGCGCGGGGTCTTCATCGTGCTGGCCGGGGTGACCGTGCTGGCGCTTGTGTTCGTCTGGCGGCGCCTGCCGGAGGCCTCGCCGGGCCTCCGGTCCCGGTGCCGCGCTTCGCGGACATATGGATCCGGCCTGCGCGGTGCCCTTGCGGCGCTCCGGCCTGGTGAAGCCCTGCGCTGGCTGGTGCTGCTCCAATTCTCCGACCTGATGCTGGATGTTTTGCTGGGTTTCCTGGCGCTCTATTTTGTGGATGTGGCCCGGCTGACCCCTGGCCAGGCCGCCCTGGGTATGGCGGTTTGGAGCGGCCTCGGCTTGTTGGGCGATTTCCTGCTCATCCCCCTGCTCGAAAAGGTGCGCGGCCTCGATTACCTGCGCCTGAGCGTGCTGCTGGAACTGCTGCTCTTCCCGGCTTTCCTGCTTGTACCAGGGCCGGTTGCTAAATTTGTCCTGCTGGGCCTGCTGGGTTTCTTCAACTCTGGCTGGTATGCCATCCTGAAAGGACGGCTCTACTCTTCCATGCCGGGCCGGTCCGGCACGGTAATGACCCTCGACAGCCTCTTTGGCCTGCTTGGGAAACTCCTGCCGTTCGGCATTGGGCTGGCAGCGCAATACTTTGGCCTGCGCCTGGCCATCTGGCTGCTCCTGCTTGGCCCCGTTGCCCTCTTGATCGGCCTCCCCCGAAAAACTTCTCCCGTATCTGCCTCCCCTCTTCCCTAATCACCAAACCCCTAATCCCTAATCCCTGATTACCTGCTCACCGCTCTTTATGGCCTATTCTCTTTACTTCCACATCCCCTTCTGCACCCACCGCTGCGCCTACTGCGACTTCAACACCTACGCCGGCCAGGAGTCCCTATCCCCGCTTACGTGGAAGCCCTCTGCCGCGAGATTGAGTTTGTTGGCGCAAGGCTCCCCTCCTGTCGCGAGAGACTATAGGCTCAAAACTCCCTTCCCCCCGGGGAGGGGCGGGGGGTGAGGGCGTCCACACCATCTTCTTCGGCGGCGGCACCCCCTCCCTCCTTAGCCCCCGCCCAGTTCGAACAAATCCTCCAAACCGTCCGCGACCTGTTCGACCTTTCAGACTTGTCAGACTTGGAGACTTCCCTCGAAGCCAACCCCGGCACCGTCACGCTCGACTCGCTGCGAGGCTTGCGCCGGGCCGGTTTCAACCGGATCAGTTTCGGGGTGCAGTCTTTTGACCCTGGCGAACTGCGCCAACTGGAACGCATCCACGATCCTTTCGATGTGCTCAACGCGGTCGGCTGGGCGCGTCAGGCCGGCTTCGAAAACCTGAACCTCGACCTCATCTATGGCCTGCCGGAGCAGTCGCTGGCGCGCTGGCAGGCGAATGTCAAACGCGCCGTGGAGCTGGCCCCGCAGCATCTCTCGCTGTATGCATTGACCATCGAGCACGGCACACCCTATGGCCGCTGGGCCGCCCGTGGCCTGCTGCCGCTGCCCGACCCCGACCTGGCTGCCGACATGTACGAATGGGCCTCGGATTACCTGGAAGGGCAGGGCTACGAACAGTATGAGATTTCCAACTGGGCCAGGCCGGGCTTCCAGTGCCGGCATAACCTGCAGTACTGGCGCAACCAGCCTTACCTCGGCTTCGGCGCGGGTGCGCATGGCTGCGCCAATGACATGCGCATATCCAATGTTCTGCACATTAAAACCTACCTCGACCGCCTCTCCCCCAATCTTCCCCTTTCCCCTGATACCCCCTTCCCCCTGTCTCCCGCCACCGTTACCCGCACCCGCTCTCACCCCGTTTGTCGAAATGCAGGAGACCATGATGCTGGGATTGCGCCTGACTCAGGAAGGCGTTTCGGCGCAGGTCTTTCGCCGGCGCTTCGGTCAGGAAATGCGATCTGTTTTCGGCAAAGAGATCGACGAACTGGTTGGATTGGGACTGTTGGAATGGGTCTTCCCCCCTCCCTCCTCGCATCCCCTGTCCCCTCCTCGCTCGGATACCCTCTCCCCTCCCCCCTCGGGGGAGGGGCCGGGGGGCTGGGTGCGCCTTACGAAGCGTGGACGGCTGCTCGGTAACCAGGCCTTCATGCGTTTCGTCGGCGGCTGAGAGAGCAACATAATATTCGCAATAAATAGAACTCTCCACGAATTCACACGAAAGACACGAAGAAATGGAGTGAGACTGTCATTTCAATGAGAATCATTAAAAATTCGTTCTTATTCGTGTTATTCGTGGATAGATTTCTTACAAAGGATAAAGTCTACTATGAACGGTTTGATTGCGCTGGTTGGTTCAGGAGAGTATCTCCCGGTGATGGAGGATGTGGATCGCTTCCTGCTGGCGCGCTGCGGCGTGCAGGGACGCCTGCCACGCGTGGTTTGCCTGCCGACCGCCGCGGGACAGGAAGGCGAACAGTCCTGGGGGCGCTGGATGCGCATGGGGGAGGAACACTTCCGCCGCCTGGGCGCGCAGGTATCCGCCCTGCCGGTCATTGACCGGGCCTCTGCGGACGACCCGCAGCATGTGCCCGTCCTGGAGGCGGCTGACCTGATTTACTTTTCGGGTGGCAATCCGCTCTATCTGTTCGAGACGTTGAACGGGTCACGCGCCTGGGAGGCTACGCAGAAAGCCTGGGCGCGTGGCGCCGTCTATGCGGGCTGCTCGGCCGGGGCGATGATTCTCGGGCAGGAAATCCCCAATTTCCGTGCCGCCGCGCTGAGGACTGTGCGCGCCTTCGGACTCCTGCCAGCGCGCATGGTCTTCCCGCACTTCGACCGCTGGAAGCTGATGCGCGGTGCCATGCTTACCCCTCTGCGCCGCCGTCTCGAAGCGGGAGAATATGCCCTGGGCGTGGATGAAGAAACCGCCCTGGTGGGCCGGCTCGGCGCTCCGGAGTGGATCGTGTTGGGTCGGCAGACCGCCACTGTCATCACACAGAACACGGTGCGTGTCTATAAAAGCGGGGAGACGATTTTGTTGTAGCCAGTATACAAGCCCGCTGTACCGGAAACGCCGGGAGAATTCTTCTATCCCGGCGGTTCGATAGCGAAGTTAATTGTTGTTGCGGCGCCTGCATTTACTCTAAAAGCTGCCGGGTTAAGGGGTTTTACCGGACTCCCTGTGTATAAAAGTTGCAGGCACCAGTATCCGGCTGGTAGATTGGTAAGATTATAGTTCCCATCCGTGGCTGGTGCTGCACCTAAGTAGGGGGAGCCGGTGCAGGTGTTGTTCTGGTACAGTCTCAACTCGTAAGCGTTGGTTCCCTCGTCCCCTGTGTCGAAGGCCCAATTACCGTTATTGTCGATGAAAACGATCCCGTTGATCGATCCTTTTTGAGCAGGCTCGGGAGTGGGAGTATCGGTCGGCTTTTTAGGAAGTACGGGAATGCCGGTCGGGTTGTTCACAGGGATGGCAGTTTTAACTGCGTTGGTGACAGTTATAACCGCAGAGGTGGGCGCGCTGGTCGGCTGTGCTGCTCCGCATAGGCCGGGCTCGTTGCCCACCGGTGTAAACCCGAATGCTGCCCGGCAGGTATTATCCATGCCGAACAAAGCCTTGAGCGGGTAATACGGGCTGGATGAATATGGCGAGCCGGCTTCCTGGGCCGTAAAGGTGTCGTTATAGTCGAACACCGCCGGTTTACCCAGGTCGAAATCCGTCCAGGCCCACCATAAAAATAAATTTTGATTGATCAGGCTTTTCTTGACGGCGATCTGAAGCGTTGTCGAGCTGTTGGGGGATTGGCGTGCCCAAGCTGCCTCAGGGTCTCTCCCGGCACCGTTGTAGACAGCCACCGTCTCATACCCATCGCTCTTGACCGTAATGGGAGCATCCGACAGGATCGGCCGGCGGTTGCCAACGTCCCGGTTTAAATCGGCATAGACTTGAACGCCGCTGTTTGTCCAGTTCGCCGAGAAGGGCGGCGTGGCCCACAGGAGAAAGTCACCGCGTCCGTCCCGGTCAAAATCGATCTCGTAGCCGAAGGGAGTATCCAGCGTCTTGGTGGCAGGATTGATGTCGACAACCTCAGTGGAGAAGTAGTACCACGTGCTATCCATGGAGACGTATGCCGCGGCGATATCGGCATCGGGACGGTACGTGTTATCCAGTTGGAATGGTCGCTCATAGAGATTGGTGGCGTAGTTGTCGCCATAATTGGATGGGAAGATATCGTCCTTCACTGCAGAGAGGATCGTGGACAACTCGCCAGGGTACGTTGTATAGCTTTGTGTCAGAGTGGCAAACGCAAGAGGGGGCATCTCGCTGGGGATGGGAGCTGGAGGAGTCACACTCTCTCCTCCAGCCGTGGGGCTGGATCCGCCGGGTGGCGTGCTCGTGGCCGCCGGATTGATTATGATGGTGGGCAGGTTGCAGGCGCCTACTAACATCGCCAGGGTGAGGATGATCGCGCTCATCTCGTACAGATTTTTTTTCATGGGATACTCCCGTTATCACCAGGATTGTCATATTTATTATGACAGACCCGGCCGGGAAATACAAGCGGCTAACGAAAAGGAAAACTCTGCTATCGCGAAGGTCGGGGTGCGTGTGTATGGAAGCGGGGAGCAGGTTTTGCTGTAGCCGTTTGTTGGTTTTGCAATATAGGGAGCCTTCAAATGAGGGCTAAAGGTCGCGCTTTTGGAAGACCAGCACCGTCAGGCCAAGGGTGGCCAGCAGGTAGACCACCGCATATCCGATCATGAGCAGGCTCGGGACGGAGGTGGTTCCAAAGGGGGAGAGTCCCAGCACGCCCGGATAAAGGCGACTGCATTTCGTAGGCAGCCCGGTGCCACAGGGCCTCGCTGGGGATGATCAGGCTGGTCAGGATGCCGACCTTCACAGCCGTCGGGCTCTGGAGCGCCGAGCCGATCTGCTCGATCCATCCGCCGATGAATGCCATGCCGTACAGGCCGAAGATCACGCCGCCGGTCGCCAGTGCGGACAGGCGGCTGGAAAACAGCAGCGCCACCGTCATCACCAGCAGGCTTTCGAGGTAGATCAGTGCCAGCCCGGCAACCAGGTGGGGGGGCGTGTACCCGGATTGCACCCATACGCTCAGCGACCGCCCCGCCTGCCATCAGCACCAGGTACAGCCCAAGCAGCCCGGCAAACCCAAGCCACTTCCCGAACACCACGTCCGAGCGCCGGATGGGCTTGGTGACGATGATCTGGATGGTGCCCGAGTTGATCTCGCCTGCCAGGGTGTCCGCCCCCAGCAGGGCTGCCATGGCAATGGAAAGGAAGGTGACCGCGTACAGCCCGGCCAGGGTCAGGGCGTTATCCCTTTCGCGGTCGAGCACGTTTAGAATGCCTTTGCCGCCTCCGGTGGCAGCCGCAAACGGCTGCATGGAGGTGGTATTGATCATGTGAAACCCGATCGAGAAAACGACCAGGAAACAGATGCCCAGCAGAAGCCCGGTCAGCACGATCCGCCGGCGGATGGCCTGCCGGAAAGTCATGCGGGCCAGGATCAGGATCGGGTTCACAGGCCGCCCTCCTTCCCGACCGTTTCGATGAATAGCTCTTCCAGGGAAATGTGCTTCGGGGAAATTTCGTACACATCCACTCCGTGCGCCACCAGGTAACGGTTGATCTCGGGTAAAACGGCTTCACTATGAGCGGTCAGCGTCAGCCGGCCGTCCAGTTGGGAAATATCCCTGGCCCAGGGCGAAAGCCCGGCGGTTGTCTCCGGGCGTAAGCCCAGCGACGCGTATGCTGACCGTGACCTGGCCGGTATCCAGCGAGGCCAGTTCCAACAGGCGGACCACCTCGCCGTGGCTGATGAATGCCACCCGGTCGCAGGTGACTTCGATCTCGCTGAGCAGGTGGGAGTTCAGGAAGACGCAGGTGCCCTGCGCGCGCAGCTCGCGGATGATGTCCCGCACCAGGATGCGGCCCACCGGGTCGAGGCCGGAGGTCGGTTCGTCCAGGAAAACCAGGGCGGGCTGGTTGAGCAGGGCCTGCGCCAGGCCGATGCGCTGCAGCATGCCCTTCGAAAAGGTGGACAGCTGGCTGTCCCGGAACTCGGCCAGCCCGACCCGTTCGAGCAGTGTATCGATTCGTCCGGGCAGGTCGCGGCGCGGCACGCCGAACAACTGGCCGTGCAGTTCAGGAATTCGGCCGCGGTCAACCAATCCTGGAAGCGGAAATGTTCCGGCAGGAAGCCGATGCGCGCCCGGGTGCGGCGGTCGCCGAGCGGCGCCCCCAGCAGGGAGGCCTTGCCGGAGGTCGGGGCGATCAGCCCCACCAGCATCTTGATCGAGGTGGTCTTGCCGGCTCCGTTCGGCCCCAGGAATCCAAACACCTCACCCTGCTGGATTTGCAGGGTGAGGCCTTTGACTGCTGCGTTGTCGCCGAAAACTTTTCTCAGTCCATCGGTTTCAACGGCAGGTACAGGCGGTCATGGATCTCCGTTATGGCAGGGAATTGGCCATCTGGATGGCCTGTTGCGAATTGGTGCCCAGGCTGCTGATGGCATAGATGATGCCATTCTTGACCCACAGCAGGACATACTGCGGAGCATCGTCGGCCGGGCGCTGGATGAGCGTACCGGTCACGCCGTCCACCGTCACCTGTTCATAGGTGGCCGCGTTCTTTGGGATCGGGATCGACCAGCGAGGAAGTCCAATCCACCGTTTGGGTGAAAGCCGCGGCCTGGTCGCTGGTCATGCCGGTGAACTCCAGACCGATCTGGGCGAGTTGGGCGATATTCATGTCCGCCGGGGCGGAGACGGTCGGGCTGGGGATCTCCGCCAGGATGACGCAGTCCGGGTATGTCCGCCCGGCCGAAGTACCGAGATTCACGCTGGCGTCCCCTGAGCCTGGCTCCGGGCAGGTGCCGTAGGCCACGCTGACGCTGGCCGGGATATTACCGAAACATCCGCGCCATCGATCGAGGCAGGCAGCACCAGGTCCGGCCGCCCGGCCTCGTCCAGGAGCGCCTGGGCTTTGGCCAGGTCGACCTTGAAGGAATAGGCGGCTGCGTTCTCTACGCTGATGCGCGAGGGGGTTGTACCCTGTGGCAGGCGCACGGTAAAACCGGCCAGTTGGCTGGCCTGGTCTGCGTCCGTGGCAGTGCACCGGTGCACCCGGTTTCTGTTCGTTGGTCACCGAGCCGGAGATCAGTTCGCTGACCTGTTTTCCGAGTGTACTGTTGCCGGTCAGTTGCTGCATGCCGGTGTAGTCCACCGGCACCACTACCACCTGCTGGACGCGGAACAGGGCTAGCAACTCGATCTGCCAGGGCACGCGTGGCAGGGATGGAGAGCACGACGGCCAATATCAGGACGAGCGCCAGCCCGATCCGCAGGATGGGGGAGGCAAATATTCTTTTCAACATGGGATTCTCCTTTCGAATGGTGTTGCGGTTGTGAAAAATTTTCAAGGCACTGCGTGCGGCCGGCGCGGGCTCCTGCGCAGGGCTTGCCAGGAAAGACAGGGCTTCGGCAGCCGGCTGGACCTGCAGGCGGATCTGCTCCCGCCGTCTCTGGCAGTTCTGACAAGTCTTCAGGTGCCGCAGTTCGGGTTCCGCCAGCTCTCCGTCGAGAGCGGCGCGCAGGTTGCCATCACTCAAGTGTCTGTTCATACTTCCTCCCGGGATAGGGAACGATAGATTTTCGCGAATTCGCGTTCGGCCCGCAGGAGCAGCGGACCGATGGAAGTGGGCGCCAGGCCCATCGCCTGGGCGATTTCCTTGTATGCCATGCCTGAGTAGCGCAGGCTGAGCAGCTCTGCCTGGCGCGGCTGCATGTGGCTGAGCGCCAGGCGGGCCAGGCGCTTGCGCCTCTTTTTCTTCAAGGACCTCAGCCGGCAGGTCGTTCTGCAGGTTCTTCCAGGGCGTCTTTACCGGCGCGCAACTCGTACCGTTCGCGGCGTTGGAAGCTGCGGATGGAGCGCAGGCCCAGGTTGGTTGCCACCCGGAACAGCCAGCCGCGCAGGTTGGATCCCTCTCCTGCTTTCGGCGGGTGCTGGTAAAGCCGGAAAAATGTTTCCATCGCCAGGTCCTCCGCCTCGGCCGGGTCGCCGATCATGCGCATCAGCAGCCGGTAGATCATGCTCCAATGCTCGAGGAAGAGCTCCTCGAAGGAATCGGACGGTGAAGAAAGCCTGGTGGTCTCGGCGTGTGTTTCCACCGGCCCTGCCTTGGGGGCCATCATCAGCGGGAAGATCCTTTTCTTGGGAAGAGATCCATTCATCGGTCCTGTGTCTTTCCTGATTATAAAACCCCGCTCGCAGGCATTATAAGACAAAAATGCTGTTGGTAACGTATTTTGTGGGGTGGTTCGTTCCTCTGCAATCCCGGATAACCGGATGATTATGAATGGTGCTTATGAGCGGGCTTCAATAGTCCTTTTATTAATCCTTCAGCTTCCGGTTATTTCATTTTTTCAGATCATGGGCAACCGCCGCGCGAATGAGTTCCTGCAATGCCGCCTCCTGGATTTTGTCGCCCTCGCTGAAATAAATGGAACGCAGGACCTTTGCATCATGTCCGGAATTAAAAAGCCCTTGCGGATCTTCCAGTAAAGCGCCTTTAAAGAAGGTCACCCTCACGTGATCCTTGAAAGCAGCCACAGACACGATATTCCCTTTCTGGGACCAGACACTGGATCCCCACTTCCACCCTTCCGTGAAACCTGGGGCAGCCTCGAGGATTAATTCGCGCAACCTGGCCAGGGTTATGCCGCGCCAGTCGGTCAGTTGCGCAATCTGGTTGGTGATGAGTTGGGATGGCGTCCTGGCATCCTTCGAATCTGTTTTGTTCATGGGTTCTCCTTAACCGGTTCGTAATAAAGCAAAACGTTTCCGGACTTGAAGGTCCTGGTTTTGAGAAGGCTCAGTGCGAGTTTGTTTTCGAGGCCTTTGAATAAAGGTTTGCCATTGCCCAGGACGACCGGATTGACCAGGACCCGAATTTCATCCAGCAGGCCGGCTTGAAGGAAAGTGACGGCCAGGTCGGAACTCCCGAAGATGATCAGGTCTTTGCCGGGCTGTTGTTTGAGTTTCGAGATTTCTTCTGCAAAATTTGCTTTCACCAGGCGCGTATTCTGCCATTCAGCCTTGGAAAGCGTTCTCGAAAAGACAATTTTGGGCTTGCTATTCATCTTATCAGCCACGCTCGGATCGGTTTCTATAGCGAATGGAGATGGCCAGAAGCTTGCCATCATTTCATATGTAACCCGGCCAAATAAAAGCATATCCACGCTGTCGAGCTGTTCGATGCTGAATTCATTGAATTCGTCGTCCACGTTATGCCAGTCGATTTCCCGGTTGGGCCCCTCGAAGTAGCCATCCAGGGAGGTCAGCATGAAAAAGAGCACTTTTCTCATTGGTTTTCCTTTTGTTCTACCCTTTCGTCAGCAGTTCCACTAAAAGCTCATCCTGCCGTTCATATTTTTGCTCCGGTGGACAGATAATCTCAGTGGTTGGCACCGGCCCGCAGATAAAGGCGTTTTTATTATAGGATGTGCGTTCAGGGATGTCAATAGGAGCGTTTTTGTCCGAATATTTCCCTGCCTTCAATTCTTGTTTTCGCCTTCCCGCACTGAAAACCGTCCTTGTCTTTGGCCTCCTTCTTTGTGTGCCTTGGGCGGAAGTTGTGATTTGGGTTGGGAAACCGATCCAATTAATTTTTGGTGCCGCCCGACAAAATCCCACTCCTCTTTTTTCAACTCCTCCACAAATTCTTTGACAAATGCTGATAGATATGGACCCTGTAAAACACTCAAGAAATAAGGATAATGCTCGGTAACGAGCAGCTTTACCAGCGGTTGGTAATGGTCATGGTAGGCATGCTTATCCAGCAATCTGGTTTTTCGCCCATACAGAACCGCATTGATCAATCCACTGACGAGTTCCACGTAGGTGTAATAGATTACCCATTGCTCTTCTTTGGCATTGTGTTGCCGGTAGACGGCGTCAAAACAAGCCTCGTTCCAGTGGTCGCACAGCTTCATCACTTCGGGATGGGCCGCCCGGTATTTGATCATCCCATCGTAAAGGTCCTCGATGGATCGTTGCATGGAGGCCCTTTGCGACTGCCTGTTTAGCGAATAAGACAGATAAGCCAGCAGCGCCGAAAGAATGGTACCGATGATGGCAATATAGATCGAGAGCCAGCTTGATGGAATACTCATCTTCATCCTCCAATATTTCTACTCAGCCCTGCTCCTGCCGGGGACATATGCTGCCTGCGTAGAGTTTTATCCACCGCATAATTGCCGTAAGAACAACGTCCCGAAGGTTTATTCGAACAGTCACCATCCTTTGCACAAACCTTCGGGACGATTCAATCACCAAACGCCTCACTCAACAACCCCTGAAACAATTCCTCTCCCTGCCGCCTCGCCTCTGCCTGCCGCCTGCGCAGCGCCTCGACCTGCATCACGATTGCCAAATATTCTTTAGCTCCAGCACATCTCCAATGGAAGGCAGGGCTGTTACTCTGTCCCGCGCCGTTGGTCTGCCGTTCGGCCGCGTTTTCGCGGTCTTCGAGCTGCTTGAGGAACAGCAGGTAGGAAAACTGCTCGATGGCATCGAGAGGATTGGCGAGGCCGCCCGTCCAGAATTTATCCCACAGGGCGTCGACTTGTGAGCGAAGTTTGGGGTCGGTGAGCATGGAAAAACCTTACAATTTAATAGAGATGTGTCAGTAATACCAACTTAGCGGAGTGCCTATAATAAAGAATATTACCATCAAAGCACAAAAGACCAAATAACTTACGCCTGCTGAAATACGAACTAATTTTAGTATCCCATTTACCGAATCTTTCAAATTAAAGGTTTGTCTTATAAAAAGTAAGCCGATAGCAAAATGACCTGGGAATGTAGTCGAGTAAACTATAATTTTGTTTGGGTTGTTCAAGACCATTGCAACGATCAACATTGAAAGGACGCTAAACAGAATCGATAACCTATGGGCTTCACTTTTTAATGAAATTGTCTGGAGTATCCAAATATCCACTAAAGGTATTGCTAAGGCGATAAGAAATTTTAGCGATTCGCTGTAGTTATTGGTATAAACAAAAAGCCTTATCATATTATTCATAAAATTGAGAAAGCCAGTTCCCAATGGCACTGTTGCACCTAATCTGCGAGCTGCCCAATAAGCTCCAAAATGACCCGCCCGAAAATCGACATAACCAACCCAAATCGCCCAAGTTATCAATATACTTGCAATTCCTAGTATGCTATTTCGTAATATTTTAGAATCTTTTTTCATATGCCCCCAAATAATATATATGCCCAATCCAAGGATCATATAAATAGCATTTGGTTTTGTAAGAATTCCTAATGCACCCCATAAAACAGGAAAATACCACTTTTGTCTTCTAAGCACGCTTAAGACAGCTAATGACATAAATACCAAGCAAGGGAACTCTGCATTCCCAGTTGCTATTCCAAGACCACCAGGAATAAAGGGAACGATGATTAGCATCCATGGATTGATGGTTTCGACTGATATTTCCTTGATATATTGATTTAGTAGAAGCAATCCAGCAAATCCAGACAGAAAACTCAATACCCATAGTCTAAAATTTGGTGTTATTAAGGTTGGCAAAATATCTATCCCCCAAGCAACCAATGGATGAAACCAAATACTTGTAGGTGTATTCAACCAACGATAACCTAATTCCGCATTACGCACATAAAAAATTGAATCAACGGGTTGGGTAAAGTCAACCTTTGTAAAAGGCTCTCCTGGAACATGTAAGTCGAGTCGCGACCATATTTGATTCATAATCAAAATTGTAAATGCCACACTCCATAATATGGTAATGGAGGCATACAGAAAGTTTTGCCTCTTGGCTGAAACCATGATTCTATTGACCTGTCTAAGGATAAACTCGGTTGTAAATCTTATAAAGTGATGGCGGAGTAAATAAGATTTCTTGAATAACGCTTGGCAATTCACCTGCTGTAGAAATATCGACAAAGTGATCGGCATAAGCGGCAAGATTTTTTGAGTCACTTTTACTGATTTGACCAATATATATAATGGTAATCTCGTATTTGGTATTAGATTGATAGGCAAGAGTATTAAGGAATTTTCTATTGAGAATTCCACATTTAGAATTTAGGGAATCAGTCATTATAATGATTTGTTGTATACCTTGTCGGCCAGATAAGCGAGATAAAGCATAAATAATTGAATTTTGTAATATGGCATCTCCTGAGGGGGTGATATTTAATAACTCTATAACAGCCTGCTTTATTTGAGGAACACTTTCTTGTTTTGGTGTAGGTTTAACCATCTCCGTAATATCATCGCAACCAGTTTCTCCTCCAATACTTCCGCCGAAAACAGCTAAACCCACCTCTACGTTATCGGGTATCTGATCAACATTCAAATTGAGTCGGGTAAGAATTTCCCTTGATACGTTTTGCGCATTTGCTGATTCATCCACAAGGAAGTAAACAGTCCGTTCTTCCAAAAAATTGGAAAGCATGAAATAACTCGCAGTCAACACAAGAACCAAAGTAATTGAAACTGCGATTGAGATAGACCATTTTCTCGAATTTAGTTTCTGGTAACCTGATAAAACAATACCAAATACAATTGTTCCTATTACAAGGAATGCCAACATTATATAAGCCAAATTAACAAACACACTGCGCGATTGCAAATTCCCTACAGGTTGCGATCTCTGAAAAACAACACCAAGGAGGATACCGACAATTGCACCACTAACAACAAACAGAGCGAATTTCGGAAGAAATATTTTAGGCTTGCTGATAGGTTTAGTTAATTCAACGCCAGGTGGAAGCAGTATTTTTGATTGCTCTAGAGAAGGTAATTTTACAGAGCGCGTTTGAATTTGCGTTTGTAAAATGCCAAAGATGCCTGAAATTAAGCAGGTTATTGTTGTGGTAATTATTGCAGTTAGGAACGTGACCAATTGAGAATCCATCGCAAAACACCTCTTAGCTTCCCTACACTATTAACTCGTTCGTAAACTCAATTATCTCTAATACTTTTTTCCCTTTTATCAGTCTATACACCGCATCCGCGCCAAAATTTATCAACGGAATATAGGAACATCAGACTTCCGTGTTCTTTAAGAACTCGGAAGTCTGGGTTATACCGGGTTCTTCAAATCGAATGGTTAATATCTTACCATCTGTTTCAAAATACACCTTTTGACCCGGTTTCAGGTTGTATTTTTCCCGAATTTCTTTGGGGATCGTAATGTGATAGGTGGATGAAATAGTCACAAGGTTCATTATCATCATCTCCAGTTATACCGCCATCCGATTGGCAAATTTAATCACTTCATCCACTTCCTTCTCTGTAAACCATTTCTCCACCGCATCCGCCCCAAAATTCGTCAAGGGTGGCTCGTACAAATCCGCCGCCTCCAGCTTCCTCTTCTCTAAAAATACGCTCTGCACCGCCCTTAAGAACCGGATCTGGTCGGCGTTGTACTGGTGCCTTGTAATGTAGCCTTCGAACTGCCGCTGCACCACTTCCTGGTAATCCGGCAGCGCCTCCAGCTCCAGCACCTGCCGGGCAAAGGCCAGGAAACTATCCACCTTCAACCCGCCGAAGGCCTTGCGGATGTTCTCGGGCGAAACTTCCAGGTCGCCTTCGCCCAGTTCCTTGTGCAGCGTGCGTTCCAGTTCGAGCAACTGCTCGTCCGTCACAACTTCGCCCCTTTGAATGGCCTACACGGTCGGGTGGTTGGCCACCAAATCCAAAATACGCTTTTCCACCAGCCGGCGGTATTCTTCCACGTACATCTGCTCGCCGCGCTGGGTCAGCATAATGTAGCCCCGCACCGCGATGAAATCGCGCAGGTAATCGATCACCAGCGGGTCTTCCCGGCTGGATTTGTTCTTCATCTCGCCCGCCAGCCCATCGCGGATTTCATAGCCGTTTGCCAAAGATCCAAACGGCCGGAAGGATTGGTGTTTCTCGATTTCTTTGACGTAATATTCCAGTTGGGCTTCCGCCTGGCGCACATCCACGGCGGTCTTCTTGGCTTCCACCACCGCCAGCACTTCCCCGTTTTCGCGGTACAGGCAGTAATCCGTTACCCCGTTCCACGGCTCAGCATTGTAGCCATCCACCGGGATCTCGATTTTCACTTTAGAGTGGTCGCGCAGGTACCAGCCGGCTTTTTCGAGCTGGGGATCGATCATTTCCTTGCGGGTATTCTTCTCCGAGATGTTCCGAGCCATGCCTGCGCTGCCCACTGTTCCATCTTAAAACCCAGTATCCTGTCCCCTCCCTCATCAGAAGAGACACCGGTTAAAGTATACAACAAAACCCCACACAAGGGTTACCTTTCTTCTTACGTTTTACAGATCACCAATCCCGAATAACGAATACCCACTACCGAATTCCTAATCACCTGATTACCTAATCCCCTCTTCCTTAATCAGAACAAATATGCTAATATTCACCCGTCGCAGGTTTTCCCTCCCCTCCTGCGATAAAGTAGCCTGCCATGCTGAATACCCTGCCCCCTTCTGTTCTGCCTCCCCTCCCTCCTCGCCGGCGCGGCGGCCAGCCCTCCAATCGCAATGCCCTCAAGCACGGCCTGCACGCCCGCAAGAGCCCCAACCCCTTCACGCCTCTCGCGCATGTCAACCCAGCCTCGCAACCGGCGCTGTACACAGATCCGGCCGTTTTCGGTCAGGTGGTCCTCGCGTTGCGCCAGCAGGTTGCCCGTTTTTTTTCAGGCTTCGGGAGATGCCGCCGACCTGCGCGGATTCCTGGTGTGGCACCGGCCCCTCCTCCATGCCGTCACCCTGCTTGAACGGATTCAGAAGGCCAGGCTGCGCTACTGCCAGCCGCGCTCCCACCTGCAATTTGTTGCCGCCCATGCCCTCGATCTCATCCGCTATGACTTCCGCAGTTCCGGCATCACCCGCGACGCCGATTCGTTCCGCGTGAAATGCGAAAAAAGTGACCTAAATTCCCCTCTCTCCCCTGAAGATACTCTCCCGTCCCTGTCTGATTCCCCTCATCCTTTCCTTACCCCCCGCCAGTGGCAAGTCCTCGAACCCTTGCTTCCTCCCACGCACCACTCCCCATCTTGCCCCCCTCTCTCGCGAAGCATCCCGAAGGGGCAAATGTGTACTTCATTTGGGGAGGGGTCCGGCGTTGGGTCTCCGCTCTCCAAATGTGTTCTTCCATTTGGGGAGGGGCCGGGGGTGGGGCTGGGTCGCGGTCGCCCTCCCGCCTCTCCTCTTCCTCTCCTCGATGCCATCTTCTGGAAATTGGCTCATCATGTCCGCTGGCAGGACCTCCCGGCTGGTTCTCCCCCATGCTCACCTGCCGCCGCTACTACCGCCGCCTGTTCCTCAGCGGCCGCCTGCTCACCCTCTACACCGCCCTGTATCAGGATCTGCTCACCCGCGGCCAGACCGACCTCACCGTCCTGGCAGACCGGGGCTCTTTTATTATTGTCGGCAACGGACTGGTCTTGTCCCCCGCTCTTGACGAAACCTGGCAGCTGCGCACTGCCCTTCTCATCATGCAGATGGCCCACCAGGTCTCCTGCCGTACCCTGCGTGAACGAGACCATTCCCACCGTCCCCTCTTCCCTCATTTCCGCTAAAGGATATCCCTTCCCTTCCTCCTTATTCCTGATCACCTGATCCCTGATTACCTATTCCCTGATGTCCTCTTCGCCCCCTCGCTGTCTACCTCTTTTGGAATTAAGGTATAATCAGCCCGCTGGAATCATCCCATCTTACCTGAGGTTTGCACATGAAAGAGTATACTACCGAGTTCATCCGAAACATCGCCCTTGTCTCGCATGGTTCGGGCGGGAAGACCATGCTGGCAGAGGCCTTCCTGCACGTCACGGGAGCCACCACCCGCCTGGGGAAGATCGAAGACGGCACGCACCGTTTCGGACTTTGAAGACGAAGAAATCCGCCGCAAGCTTTCCCTTTCCACCACCGTCATCCCGGTTGAATACAAGGATTATAAGATCAACGTGCTCGATACCCCCGGATATACCGATTTCATCGGCGAGGTGATCTCGGCCCTGCGCGTGGCTGATGGGGCCGTCATCCTGGTCGATTCGGTTGCCGGGCTGGAAGTCGGCACGGAGATCGCCTGGAGCTACTGCGATACGTTCAAGCTGCCGCGCTTCCTGGTCGTCAACAAGATGGACCGCGACAACGCTGACTTCAAAAAGGCGCTGGCATCCGTCCAGGAATTTTCACCCACCCGCCTGATCCCGGTGCAGTTGCCCTGGGGCGAAAAAGCCGCTTTCAAAGGCGTGATCGACCTGATTTCCATGAAGGCCTATGCCAATGAGGGCAAGACTGCCGAAGAGATCCCCGCCGACCTCAAACCGGCCGCCGAAGAAGCCCGCACGAAACTGGTCGAAGCCGCTGCCGAAGGCGAAGACGCCCTGCTGGAAAAATACCTGGAAAGCGGCGAGCTGACCAATGATGAATTGATGCGCGGCCTGAAAGCCATCTTGCGCTCCCAGGCCTATATCCTGGTCTTTGCGGCGGCCGGTGGGCACGAGAAAGGCGTCCTGCCGCTCCTGGACGCCATCATCAACCTGATGCCCTCCCCCAAGGAAAGCCCAGCCGTTGCAAAGGGCAAGGATGGCGAGGAGAAACTCACCGCCGCGGATTCCGGTCCGCTGGCCATCTATGTCTGGAAAACCACCGCCGACCCGTTCGTCGGCAAACTGACCTACTTCCGCATCTATTCCGGTACCCTGCAGGGCGATACCCGCATCTGGAACCAGAACAAAAGCGCTGAAGAACGCATGGCCGGCCTGTCCATCATGCGCGGCAAGGAGACCATGCCCTTCAAAGTGGTGCACAGCGGCGATATTGGGATTGTTGCCAAGCTGAGCTGCCACCACCACCGGCGATACACTCTGTGACAAGGGCCATCCTCTGACCTTGCCGATGCCAGGTTTACCCGCACGCCCTTTTCCGGGTTGCCATCAAGCCCAAGACCCAGGCCGATGCAGCCAAGATTTCGCCCACCCTGACCCGTCTGTGCGAAGAAGATATGACCCTTTCCTGGTACCAGGAACCCGCCACCGGCCAGACCATCCTGCAGGGCATGGGTGACCAGCATATTGACGTGGCCATCCGGCGCGCCGAAGGCAAGCTCCAGGTCGGCCTGACCACTGCCGAACCGAAGGTCCCTTACCGGGAAGGCATCACCAAGAAAGCCGATGCCATGTACCGCCATAAGAAGCAGTCCGGCGGTTCGGGCCAGTTCGGCGAGGTCTGGCTGAAGATCGAGCCGTGCCCGGAAAAGGATTTCGATTTCACCGATGAACTGGTCGGTATGAACCTTTCGAAATCGTATCTGCCGGCCATTGAAAAAGGCATCCATGCCACCCTGCAGACCGGAGTGATGGCGGGTTTCCCGTTGAGCAATGTGCGCGTCATTGTCTACGATGGCAAGGAACACCCGGTCGACTCCAAGCCGGTCGCCTTCGAAATTGCCGGACGTGAAGCCTTCAAGCTGGCGGTCAAGGATGCCGGCCCGGTGCTCTTTGAGCCGATCATGAACGTCCGCATCACCGTCCCGGATGCCAACATGGGCGATGTGATGGGCGACCTGAACAGCCGGCGCGGGCGTGTCCAGGGCACCGAATCGGAGCGCGGCCGCACGGTCGTCGATGGCCCAGGTCCCGCTGGCCGAAATGCTGCGCTATACCACCCAGCTCCGCTCCATTACCGGCGGCCGCGGTGTCTTCACGATGGAATTTGACCGCTACGAGATCGTCCCGAACCACCTGGCGCAGGAGATTATTGCTGCCCACCAGAAGGAAGTCGAAGCGAAGAAGGAAGAGTAGCCTTTTTATCAGGAGCCGCGGGTTGATCGCTCCCTTCGATCTCCCCATTTCTGCACTTGAAATGGGGAGATGTCCGCCTCCACCACGAAGTGGCGAAGGACAGAGCGGTGAACTTGGCCTTGATTTTCCTTGACAAATTCCGGAAATGTTTTATAATTTCTATCAATAAATTGATAAATATTCTGGAGAGTTCCATGTTTCTTTGCATGTGTCTGAGGCGGGGATCGTAACCACCGCCTCTTCGTAAAATACATCCAGCCAACAGAAGAAGGACGGTGGGCGAACCCCCGCATGCGACAGAAGGATTTCGCATGGCGCCCCGCGCCGTCCTTTTTATTTGTCTGTTGGCTGTTTATTATTAAAATCGGAGTTGAATATGAAAATCGCAAGTACGGTAACAGAATTGATCGGCAATACCCCTTTAGTCCGTCTGAACCGGTTGACAAGTGGTGCACATGCTGAAGTGGTTGCCAAGCTGGAGTTTTATAACCCCGCCCACAGCGTCAAGGATCGCATCGGCGCGGCCATGATCGCCGCCGCCGAAAAATCCGGTGCATTGACCAGGGATAAGATCATTGTTGAACCGACCAGCGGAAACACCGGCATCGCCCTTGCCATGGTCGCAGCCGCCAAAGGTTATCGATGTGTGCTCACCATGCCCGAGACCTTCAGCAAGGAACGCCGCATGTTACTGCGTGCCTATGGGGCTGAGCTCATCCTGACCCCCGGCCCGGACGGTATGGCCGGAGCCATTAAGAAGGCCGAAGAGCTGGCTGCCTCCGACCCGAAGAGATATTTTATGCCTCAGCAATTTACCAACCCGGCCAACCCTGAGATCCACCGCAAGACGACCGCCGAAGAAATCTGGCGCGATACGGATGGCAAAGTGGACTTCCTGGTGGCAGGCATTGGCACCGGCGGCACCATCACCGGCGTGGGCGAGGTCATCAAGGCCCGCAAGCCCGCTTTCAAGGTGGTCGCAGTCGAGCCGGATGCCTCCCCGGTGCTTTCCGGTGGAGCCAAAGGTCCGCACAAGCTCCAGGGCATCGGCGCAGGCTTCGTACCGGCGGTTTTGAATACTAGGATTTATGATGAAATCATTCGCGTCAAAGATGATGACGCCCTGGAGACTGCCCGCCGCATGGCAAAGGAGGAAGGCCTCTTGGTCGGAATCTCCTCTGGCGCGGCCGCCTGGGCGGCCTTGCAGGTGGCCAACCGGAAGGAAAATGCCGGCAAGCTGATCGTGGTCATCCTCCCGGACTTCGGGGAACGCTATCTATCGACGGCGTTATTCGCCAACCTGGCGGATTAAGCAATAACGGGCTTTGACCGTAGTAGCGACTTCAGTCGCTGGTTTGGTTGAACGACTGCGCAGTCTTGCGTTTTTTGCAAGGAAGTTGTTACTACAAGTTCGTGATTTACCGATTTTCTCCTCTCTACCCAAGGAGGATTTTATGGAAACCAATCAAGTTACATCCGTTCCGCTGCTGGAACGTGCCCCCAAACGTACCGGCTTTTTTGCCTCCATCCGTAAGGACCTGGATTCCGTGCTCGAACGTGACCCGGCGGCGCGTTCCCGGCTGGAAGTCTTGCTGGTCTATTCGGGGCTGCATGCCATCTGGGCCCACCGCATTACGCACTGGCTGTGGGCGCACCAATTCAAATTCCTCGGGCGGTGGCTCTCGCAGGTCGCCCGCAACCTGACCGGGGTCGAAATCCATCCCGGCGCCATCATCGGTCCGGGCTTTTTCATTGACCACGGCATGGGTGTGGTCATCGGCGAGACCGCCGAGATCGGCGCAGATGTCACGCTGTACCACGGCGTGACCCTCGGCGGGACGAGTCTTGAGAAGGGCAAGCGCCACCCCACCATTGGCGACCGGGTCGTGATCGGCACGGGCGCCAAGGTGCTCGGCGCGATCACCATCGGCGATGACAGTCGCATCGGGGCCAACGCCGTGGTGGTCAAATCCGTGCCGGCCAACTCGGTGGTGGTGGGCGTGCCGGGCCAGATCGTCCAGCGTTCGCATCCGCATCATCAGGGCGATGTGCCTGACCTGAACCACACCTCCCTGCCGGATGTGGTCGGCCTGTCCTTGAAACAGTTGCTGGAGCGCGTGGATGCGCTCGAAGCCCGCCTGGACGGGCACGCGGCCACAATGTCGCATGTCCATCCGCCCAAGGGAAACAACTGGGCAGGTGAGGATTTTTCGATATAGCTAAGTCTGACAGGTCTGACGGGTCGACTTGTCAGACTTGTCAGACTTTTTAGACTTGTTCGACTTATAATACGCCTATGTTACCTGACCTCTCACACGAAGAAATCCTGCGCTATTCACGCCACCTGTTGATCCCGGAGGTGGGGGTGGAAGGCCAGAAGAAGCTGCTGGCCGCCTCGGCCCTGGTCATCGGGACGGGCGGGCTGGGCTCGCCCGTGGCGCTCTACCTGGCCGCCGCCGGCGTCGGCCGCATCGGCCTGGTGGACTTCGATGTGGTCGACACGACCAATCTGCAGCGCCAGATCATCCATGGCACCGGGACGGTTGGCCGCCTCAAGGTCGAATCGGCGCGCGAGCGTCTGCGGGACCTGAATCCTGGCATCCGGGTGGATATCTATAACGAGCCTTTTACTTCTGAAAATGCCATGCAGGTTGCCAGGGAGTACGACATCCTGATCGACGGCACCGACAACTTCCCGACGCGTTACCTCGTCAACGATTTGTGCGTACTGACCGGTAAGCCGAATGTCTACGGCTCGATCTACCGCTTCGATGGGCAGGCCAGCGTCTTTTATGCAAAAGAAGGTCCGTGCTACCGCTGCCTGTTCCCCGAGCCGCCCCCGCCCGGACTGGTGCCCTCGTGCGCCGAGGGCGGCGTGCTTGGCGTCCTGCCCGGGACGATCGGCACGATCCAGGCCACCGAAGCCATCAAGCTGTTGCTGGGGATTGGCTCCAGCCTGGTCGGGCGGCTGCTGCTCTATAACGCCCTGGATATGTCGTTCGAGTACATCAAGCTGCAGAAGAACCCAAATTGCAAGGTCTGTGGGCCAAACCCGGAAGTGACGGAACTGATCGATTATGACGCCTTCTGCGGCGTACCCGGATTCGACCATGACGAAGGCTCGGCCGGGGTGAATTGGGATATTTCCGCGGCCGAGTTGGCCGCCCGGCTGCAGCGCGGCGAAAAGATCCGCCTGATCGATGTGCGCGAACCGCACGAGCTGGCGATTTCGTCCCTGCCGGGAGAGGAACTGTTTCCCTTGGGGCAGTTGGCGGCGCGCCTGCCCGAACTGGACAGCGCCCAGGAAATGGTCCTGTTCTGCGGGTCTGGGACCCGCTCCAGGCGCGCGCTGGAGTTGCTGGTCAGCGCCGGGTTCAAAAAAGTGAAGAATTTAAAGGGGGGCCTTAACGCCTGGGCCAGGGAAGTGGATCCGAGCCTGGCGGTGTATTAAGTATCTATCATAAAATTGTGCTCTAGGCGGCGTCCACGCCGCCGAGGACGGCGGCGAGAGCAATTTTAGAATAGGCTCTAAGTAATTAGCGGCTCCTCAGCGCCGCTGTTTGTTTAATGGGGCAATATCGGGTACGTGCTGCCCCCGTGCGGGAAGACCAGCACGCTGGCCTTGCGGGGGAATTTCCCTCTGGCATAGTCCATGGCTGCCTCGAAGCTGTCCATGAAGGTCACGAAGGGCAGGTTTGCCCGGGTCTCTTTGGGGATGGTCGGGGCATACACCAGCAGGTCGCCGCGCCGCATGGCTTGCAAGGCAAAATACAAAAAAAAGCGGTCTTCTTCGCCCATGCCCTTCAGCTTGAGCCGCGGCACCAGGGGCAGGATCAGTGGAGCCAGCCGCTTGAGCGCTTTCCGCCCGACCGGCAGTTTGCGGTTGGCCAGGCCGAAAACACCCACTCCCTCGTCCGCCCGGATGCAGGTGATCATCACGCCGCCCGGACGCAGCGCCCGGACGGTGTTGGCCAGGGCCTTTACGCCCTGGCGCAGGTCCTGGTTCATCGGGTGGGAGTTGCTGATGACGACGTCTGCCAATGTCGGGATGGCCGCGCCGTAGATCTGGCCGCTCGTTCGGGCGCCTTCCCGATGGGCCTGCACGGGGTGTCCACAGACCACCCGGAGCGCTTCCAGGCGGCTGTTCAAAACCGCGTTGACCAGGAAGACCGGCGGCTTGAGCATCCCGGCCGCCTCTTCCAGGTCCAGGCGCATCGGGTTGGATGCGATCGGCTGGCCGACGCTGTTGAAGGTGTCCGGGCGGCAGTTCAGCGAATGGTTGTGGGCGATGGTGGCCCGCCCGGCCACCCCAGGGACCAGGTTCTTGTATCCGCCGCCGAAGCTGGCGATGATGTGCGGCTCGATGCAGCCGATGGCAATGATCAGGTCAGACCCGGCAACGACCTTGCTGATGAATACCGGCGTGCCGCGGCTGGTTGTGCCGAGGCTGGTCAGTTTTTCCGGCGAGTCGCAGTCGTGCGCTTCCCAGTTTAAGCCGGAGAATATATTTGCGCCCACCCGCTTGGCGACGGCAGCCTGGCCCATCGGAAGGTGGACACCCGTCGCGGGGACGATCGTGACCTGCTCCAGGCTGGCGCCGCCCTTTTGGATCTGGGCCAGGACGGCCGGCATAATGAGTTCCACCGGCGTCGGGCGGCTGTCATCGTCGATCACCAGGGCGATCTTCATCCCGGGCTTTGCCAGTTCCGCCAGGGGCGCCATGCCGATGGGCTGCAAAAGGCTGGCTTCGATCTCCTGCTGGATATCTTCCGGGACGCGGGATGGCGCTGGTTCCATCACCCCGAGCAGCTCCCATTCTTCCGGCAGTTGCAGGGAAAGTCCGTCCTTTCCCCAGGGAAGAACGACCGGTACGTCAGGAACTGGATTCTGCATATTCCTCCCTCCTTAACGCGTCGTTCCACTTGATGCCTTCACGCGCCATGTAATAAGCCCCCACCAGCGTGATGGGTAGCCAGAGCGCCACGTGCAATACGATGGTGTACCCGGCGGCAACGGCCTGGTCGACCCCATAGGCGGCCAGTACGGCAATGCCGGATGCGTCGAAGGTGCCGATGTAGCCAGGCGCGGCCGGGATGATGGTGACCAGGTTGACAATGCCGTTCATCAACATCAGGGCAAAGAAGCTGACCTGGAAATTGAAAGCGTGCATGACGAACCAGTACTTGCCGGTTTCCAACAGCCAGATGACCACCGAGGTGAAGAATACCATCAAGACATTGGCCGGTGAGCGCAAGGAGGCCAGCCCGTCCAGGAATTTGTGCATGATGCCGGATGTCTGTGTGCGGAAGCGTCCGGGCACCAGCCGGTCGATGAACCACTGCCCGAACCTGGCCGTGACCAGCGGGAACATGGCCGCCAGCAGGAAGATGAGCAAAATGATGAAAGCCAGGATCGTGCCGAAGATGGCCACCTGCTGGATGTTGCCAACGAACCCCGAACTCCCTTTCAGCTTGGCCAGTTCCGGCAAATTGACGAAGACGAAGCCCAACATGACTACCGCATCGAAGAATTTCTCGACGATAATGGTCGCCAGTGAAGCAGAGATCGGAACACCTTCGCGCCGCTTAAGCACCACGGCCCGCAGCACTTCGCCGGCGCGCGCCGGGTAGATATTGTTGCCCATGTAGCCGATGCAGGTGACCGGGAACATCACGTGCGTTTTGATCGCCTTGATCGGCTTGAGCAGGTAATGCCAGCGCCAGGCGCGTGCCCACACCGCCACGAAGTACACGGCGATGCCCGGCAGGATCCACCAGTAATTGGCGGTCTTGATGGCCTGCCAGAAATCACCCAGGTTCAATTTACTGAGCGCCCACCACAGGAAAGCTGCGCTGATCAACACTCCGAGCCAAAATTGCCATCGTTTCATGCCTCAATTGTACCAGAGGTGTCTGAGGGTTGAATGTCCTTGAAGAGGAATGCCAATTACCCCAGGAATATCCATCCTTATGGTCATTTAAGCGTATACCATAATTTTTAATTCATGCTAGAATAAAACTGTGACCATTAATGACTCTGAGCGGATTGCTTTTCTAAAGAAAATCCACCTGTTCCGAGGCTTGGATGATGACCAGTTGGCGGTGGTAGCGGCCAGGCTGGTTGAGCAAACTTACCAGGCTGGCGAGGTTGTGATCAAGCAGGGCGATGACTGCACACATTTTTTCTTGATCTATAGTGGTACCGTCCAGGTGTCGCGGATACAGAAAAAAGAGCAGCAGGAAGCTGCCGTACTGGTAGCCGAGGATTACTTTGGAGAAGAAACGCTGTTTAATCGCGAACATCAGCCAGAATCGGTTTATGTACAAACGGATGCGCTCCTGTTCGTTCTGTCGCGTGAAGATTTAACTGCACTCATAGGACAATTTCGTAGCCTTAAACCTAATTTCCAGGTAGCAATTTCCAGCCGCCGGTTGGCAAACCAGTTGCAGTTTGACTGGTTGGAGCCCGGTGAAGTGATCTATTTCCTGGCACGCAAGCACCCCGTTTTGCTCTGGCAGGCCATGATCCTGCCGGCCCTGGTCTTTATCCTTCCAATCGGCTTCTTGGCGACCTTTTTGCTTTTTACCAAGTTGGCTCTTCTTTATTTGGCAGTCGCGGCTACCCTGTTGGATATTGCCTGGATTATCTGGCGGGTGGTGGATTGGGGCAATGATTATTATATTGTGACCAATTTACGCGTGATCTGGTTGGAAAAGGTCGTTGCCTTGTACGATAGCCGCCAGGAAGCGCCGCTCAGCACCATTCTCTCGGTCAGCGTTGAAACAGACCAGACCGGGCGGATGCTGGATTATGGTGATGTCATCATCCGTACTTTTGTCGGAAGAATTGCCTTCCATCATGCCTCCCATCCCTACCAGGCGGCTTCCTTGATCGAGGAGCAATGGTTGCGTGCAAAAAGTACTTCACGAAAAGCCAATGTTGAAGCACTGAAACGTTCCATTCGCCAAAAATTGGGGTTGCCGGTTGAAGAGGAAGTCAGGTCTTCGGCTTCGTCTCCGGCCCCTAAAGTAATTACGAATAAAGCTTCCCGATTGAAAAGCTTTTTGGATAGTGTGAATATCTTCAAGGTGCGTTTTGAAGATAAACAGGGGACCATCACCTATCGCAAGCATTGGATTGTCTTGTTTGAACAGACCTGGTTGCCCGCAGCATTTTTCCTGGTTACGCTTGTTGGGCTGATAGTTTACCAATCCAATCTACCACTGCCCCCTCCAGGGGCTTCTCCCAGGAGTGGCATGGATCCCATTATTGCCACCCTGATCATAATATTGATCGGGGCTTTCCTCTGGTGGGTCTATCAATACTGGGATTGGAGTAATGATATTTTTCAAGTGACTCTCGACCAGATATTTGATATTGATCGGAAGCCGTTGGGCAGGGAGGAAAGGAAATCGGCCCCGTTGGATAACATCTTGAGTACCGAAGCCGATCGTCGAGGCCTGTTTCAAGTTTTATTTAACTATGGGGATGTTTACATCTCTATCGGCGGAGCGCGGATGGACTTTTTTGATGTTTATGATCCATCGGGTGTCCAGCAGGACATAGATCGTCGGCGGATGGCTCGGATTGAGCGGAAAAACCAGGCCGAGGCTACCGCGGAACGTGAACAACTGGCCGACTTTTTTGCGATGTATCACCAAAGCGCTGCCGAACTTCGGCTTGACCAAGAAGTACAACGCGAAACTACCGCACAGAACCCTCAGGCGTCAGGCGATGCCGACGCTTCGGAAGATGTACAAGATGATCTCTTCTAAAGCTCCTGGCACGGCGTTCTTAAAGTCAACATGGCGCTTTCCAAACTTTGAGGATCGAACCGCGAAGCAGCGAAGAACGCCAAGAAAACCTTTAAAAAAACTTCGCGAGCTTCCTTTCTTCGCGGTGAAAAGAATTTCGAACGGACTTTAAGAAAACCCTGAGCTCCTGGTTGGATCGAATCCCGGATCGACGCAAAAAGCAGTAAAATAAGCCCCCGAGAACAATAATATACATGGAAGAAAAATGGCAATCAGACAAATCGTAACCCTCCCGGATCCGATCCTGCGGCGCAAGGCCAGGCCGGTCAGCCGCTTTGACGCAGACCTGCAAACGCTGGTTGACGACATGGTCGAGACCATGCGCCAGGCCCCGGGGGTCGGACTGGCGGCCCCGCAAGTGGGCGTTTCGGAACGCGTCATCGTGGTCGAATACATGGAAGATGAAGAAGACGAGGACGCGCCCAAAAAACTGTACGTGATGGTCAACCCGGAGATCAAGAAATCCTCAGAGGAGACCGGACTGGGCATAGAAGGCTGCCTGTCTGTCCCGGGCCTGCAGGGCGAGGTGGAGCGCGCCCTGGAAGTAACGGTCAAAGGGCGAACCCGCCGGGGCCAGCCGATGAAGGTGAAGGCCAAAGGCTGGATGGCGCGCATCTTTCAGCACGAGATCGACCACCTGGATGGCGTGGTCTTCACCGACCGTGCCACAAAGGTCTGGAAGCCACAACCGGACCAGCCGCAAATGGACGTGTGATCCTGCCGGACGGAGTCATCCATCCGTCGCGTTTGCCATGTGCAATTAATGTACCTGTAATGTACCTGACGCATCTCTCGCTCACCAACTTCCGCAGTTTCGCCCGCCTGGACATGGACATCCCCCGGCGGGTTGTTTTGCTGACCGGCAGCAACGCCCAGGGTAAGACCAGCGTCCTTGAAGCCATTTATTTCCTGGCGGCATTCACATCTTTCCAGACCCATACCGATCGGCAACTGGTCAATTTCATTGAGGCCAGGAAGAACCTGGCTGTGGGACGGCTGGTGGCCGAATATGTACGCGGACCGACGAAACACCGGCTGGAGGTCCGGCTGGTGCTCGAAGCTGTGGGTGCCACCGGGCAGCGCCTGCGGAAGGAAATCCTGTTGGATGGCATCAAGCGCCCGCTGGCGGAAGTCATCGGTCATTTCAACGCGGTCATCTTTGTAGCGCAGATGACCCAGATCATTGAGGGCGGACCGGAAGCCCGCCGCCGTTACCTGAACCTGGCGCTGGCGCAGAGCGTGTCCGGCTATGCCCGGCAGTTGAGTGAGTATGGCGAGGCGCTGACCCAGCGCAACGCCCTGCTCAAACTGCTGGGCGAGCGCGGCGGGGATCCGGCGCAACTGGATTTTTGGGACGATACCATCGCTCGTACGGGAGCGTCCATCATTCTAAGGCGCATCGAAGCCATCCAGGAAATCGAGAAACTGGCCGCCCGCATCCACCGGGAGTTGACCCATGCGACAGAAGTGCTGCGGCTGCACTACCAGCCGGCTTACGACCCGCTGCGGCCTCCACCGGGGCAGATCGCGCTGGCGCTGACCACGCCGGTGCAGCGGAGCGGCCTGGGTGAAGACGACATCCGCCGGGGATTCCTGGAAGCACTGGGGCAATGCCGCGCCGAGGAGATCCGCCGCGGCGTGACGGCGCTGGGCCCGCATCGGGATGAGTTGCGCTTCTTGGCTAACGGGATCGATTTGTCAGATTATGGCTCGCGCGGCCAGGTGCGGACGACCCTGCTGGCGCTCAAGCTGGCCGAGATCGAATGGATGAAAACTCGCACCGGTCAGTGGCCGGTGTTGCTGCTCGACGAAGTGCTGGTCGAGCTGGACTCGCAGCGCCGGCAGGACTTGCTGGCTTCCCTGGATAAGGTCGAGCAGGCTGTGCTGACTACCACCGACCTCAAGGCATTTTCACCTGATTTTGTCGGGAAGGCGGAGGTATGGGAGGTCGAGGCCGGAACAGTGAGGAAGAAAGAAGAAGAGAATGGAGAGTAGAGAACAGCCAAGGATGATTGGAGGTGCTTATGAGTGTTAAACATGTACAGGATGTGCCGGCGGAAGTAGTCAAGGCGGGAGATACGGCCAGCATGCAGGTACTGATCTCGGCACAGGAAGGGCCGCATTTTGCCATGCGGCGTTTCGTGATGGAACCCGGCGGAGGAATGCCGGAGCACACCAACACGGTCGAACACGAGCAGTATGTGCTGCGCGGCCATGCCAATATCGGGATTGGGTCGGAAGAGTTCGAGGTGCGGGCCGGGGATGTGGTTTTTATCCCGGAAGGCGTACCGCACTGGTATCAGAATATCGGCGAGGAGAATTTTGAGTTTCTGTGCATCATTCCCAACCAGCCGGATGAGATCAAGCTGGTTGGGAAGGAATGCTGATAGCTTGGGCAGCCAGACCTCCGATGTTTCACTGTCTGACGAAGCGATAGCCCACGCCGTAGACGGTCTCGATATAGTGGGGAGCGCTGGGGATCGGCTCGATCTTGGCGCGCAGGTTTTTGACGTGCAGGTCGATGGCGCGCTCGTAGCCTTCATAGCGGACGCCCTGCAGGATATCCAGCAGGTCCAGGCGGGAGTAGACATGCCCTGGCGCAGACATGAGGGCCGCCAGCAGGTCGAACTCAGACGGGGTCAGGTCGACATAGCGGTCCGCCACCTGGACAGCGTGGGCGCTGCGGTCGAGGACGATATCGGCCGCATGCAGCACCTTGCCGGCCGGTTCTTTCTTGCCGCTGCGCCGCAGGACCGCCTTCACACGCGCCATCAATTCCCTCGGGCGGAAGGGTTTGGTCATGTAGTCATCCGCACCCGACTCCAGCCCGACCACTTTTTCGTCGCTGTCCACCCGGGCGGTCAACAGGATGATCGGGGTATCATGCTCCACCCGGTAGGCGCGCATGAATTCATAGCCGTCCATTTCAGGCATCATGATGTCCAGGATGATCAGGTCGGGTTCCTGCCGCTGGGCAACGGACAAGGCTTCCTGCCCATTTGCGGCGGTCACCACCCGGAAGCCGCTCTGGGTCAGGTAGCTCTCGACCAGGGAGACCAGGCGGGGCTCATCATCCACGACCATTACCGTTTTAGCTGCGCTCATTTTTGCCAGTTTCATCAGGTTACATACTTCAGTATATCAAATCATCGATCCTGCGAGAACTGAATATCCATCGAGCGGGCAACCCGGTTGGGTGCCAGTGGGGTTGCCCGTTTCAGCCAAAGCTACGACCCGGCGGTCTTCTGCAAGTATGCGATCAGGGCGTCCATCAGGGCCGTCGGGATGCGGTTGGCACTCTGCGCCCGCAGGGCTGCCTGGGTCGCATTCGGGGTCGGCCGGGTCGTGGTGCCGGCCCCACCGGTACCCGGAACGCCGCCACCGCCGCCACCACCCGGGAAGCCGCCACCGCCGCCACCGGCGAAGAAGCCACCGCCGCCGCCTCCGCCACCCCCCGGGCGGGGTGTAAACCTGAAGCCGGGCGTGCCGCTGGCGCCGCCGTTATTGGTCACTCCCAGGCTGGCCATCTCGGTGAACATGTCCTGGCGGGTCAGCTTCATGGCGGTGATTGCCTGGACCTGGGCGGGGGTCATGGTGGTCTGGATCTGGGAGACGACGGCATCGATCTCGGCCTGCGCCGCCGTATTGCTGCTGGTCAACTGGGCGTAGGCCTGCCAGAGCGGCACCAGGGCCGCGGCAGTCTGCGCATCCACGGCGTTGGCGGTTCCTTGCAGCTTGAGTGTGCCGATCAGCAGCGACTCGGCCATGGGCAGCGGCTGGGTCAGGTTGCGGGCAGCGGGTGTGCCGTTGGCTGCAAAGCCGCCTGAACCGCCGCTCGTGCCGCCCGCTGTAGTGCCGCCAGTCGTGGAGGTGGGAGCTGATTTGGCGCCGCACGCCACCAGGATGACCGCCAGGATGACGATCACGGCCGCCAGTGGAAAGATGAATTTCTTCGTTTTCATAGGTTTTTTTCCTTTTGTTGTTTATTCATGCCGCAAGGCATCGATCGGGTCGAGTTGGGCGGCCTGGTTGGCGGGGTAATACCCGAAGAAGGCGCCCACGGCGGCGGCCGAGAAGAAGGCCAGGAAGATCGAGTTGGGTGCGACGACGGTCTTCATGGTGCCGACTGCGCCGAAGATCCACGCCCCCCCCACGCCGAGCAGGATGCCGATCAGCCCACCGATCACGCTCAACAGCAGGGCTTCCGACAGGAACTGCCAGCGGATGTCGTTGGGGGTGGCGCCGACGGACTGGCGCAGCCCGATCTCACGCGTCCGTTCGGTCACGCTCACCAGCATGATGTTCATGATGCCGATCCCACCCACGATGAGCGAGATGCCGGCCACCCAGGCCAGCAGGTTGCGGAAGGCGGAGGTGGTGGATTCCTGGGTGGTGATGATGTTCTGCTGGGTGGTGATGGTGAAATCGGGTGCCGCCGCAGTTACGCCGTGGCGCTGCTCCAGCAGCAGGCTGATCTGGTTGATCGTGTCATTCATGAGTTTTGGGTTTGCCACCGTCACGTAAATGGTGCGGACGCGCTGCCCCAGGAAACGCGCAAACTGCGAGGGCGTGTAATAGTTCAGGACGGTCGAGAGCGGCAGGTACAGGCGGGCGTCGTAGTCCACGTCACCCACCATGCCCTTGGAAGCGAACACCCCGATCACATCCAGGTAGAAATTTCCCACCTGGACGGTCTGCCCGACCGGGTCGGTCGAGCCGAACAATTGGGAGGCCAGCCCGGAGCCCAACACGGCCACCTTGGTCTTCTGGTTCTGGTCGGTCGTGGTGAAATAGTTTCCGGTGGCCATCTTCATGACGCGCACGGTTGGGAAATCCGGCAGGGTGCCCAGGATGTTTATGCTGCTGAGGGACACCGCCCCGGCCTTGACGGTCTCGGTGGTGCCCTGCTCGACGCTGACGCCGGCCACATTCGGGACGCTCTGCTGGATGGCGGCCGCATCCGTGAAGACCAGCCCCGTGCCGGCCTGGCTGGCGGTCTGGGGCCCGTTGCGTTCGAAGTTGGCGCTGATGAAGACCAGGTTCGAGCCCAGGCTGGTGATCTGGCTGGCGATGGCGGAAGCCGTCCCGTTGCTGACCGCGATCATGATGATGACCGCCGCCACGCCGATGATGATGCCGAGCATGGTCAGCAGCGAGCGGACCTTGTTCTTCAGGATGGCTTCCCACGAAATTCGCATGACTTCACTTATGTTCATCTTTCACCTTTCTAATCCACCAGCATAGGGCGGGTGGCGTTATGCACCACCGCATCGATGTGCCCATCCATCAAGTGGATGACCCGCTGGGTATACTGGGCCACCACCGGGTCATGCGTCACGATCACGATGGTGGCGCCCTGGTCATGCAGCTTCAACAGCAGGCGCATGATCTCTTCGCCGGAATGGCTGTCCAGGTTGCCGGTTGGTTCGTCGGCGATGATCATGACCGGGTCGGTGATCAGGGCGCGTGCGATGGCGACGCGCTGCTGCTGGCCGCCCGAGAGTTCCTGGGGTTGGTGGTCCATCCGGTCGCCCAGGCCGACCGATCTGAGCATTTCTTCCGCCAGCCCTTCCCACTCTTCGCGCGGGTGCTTGCGGCTGCGGTCGTACACCAGGGGGAGGATGACGTTGCGCAGGGCGGTGGTGCGGGCCAGCAGGTTGTATGACTGGAAGATATAGCCGATCTTGGTGTTGCGGATGGCCGCCAACTGGTACTTGTCCAGGTTGCTGACGTCCTGCCCGTCCAGGCAATACTCCCCGGAGGTTGGGGTGGAGAGACATCCCAGGATGTTCATCAGCGTGCTCTTCCCCGAGCCGGACGGCCCCATGATGGCCACCAACTCGCCGGACTGGACTTCCAGGCTGACGTGGTCCAGCGCCACCACGCTGGCATCCCCCATGCCGTATATCTTGGTCAGGTCCGTGGTTGCGATGACGGTGCGGGTGGCGTTCATGGCGTCGGCACTCCCTGGGTATTGTTCTGGGTGGCCTGGATGCCCGTGCTGACCACATCGCCGGCCTTCAGGCCGCTCTTGATCTCCGCGAAGGTCCCGTCGTTCAGACCGACCGTCACGATCCGCAGGGTCGGCTTCCCGGCCAGCATGATGAAGACGGCATAATTATTCGGGGACAGTTCGTGCAGCGCCTGCACCGGCACCAGGATGACGTTATTGGCCTGGGCGGCGATCACATCGACCGAAGCGCTCACCCCGATCGGCAGGGTCAGGCTGGCCCCGGAAGCCTGCTGCTGATCCAGCACGACCTGCCCCTCGACGACCGTGTTGCCCTGGACCGTCACCAGTTGCGGGGAGACCTGGGTGACCTTGCCGGTGTAGGTCGTGTTGGGCAGGGCATCGAAGACCACATTGGCGGCGTAGCCCACCTTGATGTTGCTGAAGTCCAACTCGTCCATGTAGATGGTCAGTTCGGATTTGCTCAGGTCGGCAATGGTGATGAAGGTGGCGTCCGCTGCGACCGTTTCCCCGACCGCATTGTCGATGGCCAGCACGGTACCCGAGATGGGCGAATACAGCTTGGTGGCCGCCAGGTTGTTCTGGGCCGTCTGCAGGTTGAGCTTGGCCTGGTTGAGGGCGTTCAGGCTGGTGCCGGTCGCATTGGCTGGCACCGTCCCACCCGTCAGGGCGGTCAGGTAGTTCTCTGCTTCCGTCACCTGCGCCTGTGCCAGCGCCACCGCCGCATTGGCCGAGTCGAGCGTCAGGGAATTCGATTTCGCCGCCACCGAATTGTAGGTGGCCTGCGCCGCCGCCTGCGCCTGTTGCGCCGCATACAGGTCCCGGTAAGCCTGCGCAGTGATTGGGTTGCTGAGGGAACCATCCGACATCGGGTCAAAGTTGTACTGGGCCAAGGTCGCCTTTTGCTGCGCCAGGGCCAGGGCGGCATAGGCATTGTTGATGGCCGCCTGGTTGGAACCGGCCGCCAGGTCGCCGTTCAATACGTACTGGGCGCTGATCAGGTTCAGCTTGGCGGTCACGACCGCCTGCTGCGCAGTCGCAATGGCCGAAGGCGAGGTCAATTGGTTGAGCGCCTGCTGCGCCTGCGACAGTGCGATCTGCTGGTTCGAGCTGTCCAACTCGGCCAGCAGGTCACCCGCCTTGACCTGGCTCCCCACTGCCATGTTCAGCGTCGCCACGGGACCTACGGTTCCAAAGGCCAGGTTGACTTCGCTGGCTGCGATCAGCGTGCCGGTCCCACTGGCCCGCAGGACGATATTCCCGCTGCGCGCCGTGGCGGTCTGCAAGGCCGGCTGCGCCGACGCCGCGGTTGCACTGGCTTGCTGCGCCTGGACGTAGTAGTAGATCCCGCCGGCGACCAGTACCACCACTACGACCAGTGCGATCCACAGCACCGGCCTGGGCAGCCTGCGCTTGCCCGAAGATTTCTTCTCGGATTTGTTTTCTGGGACAGTCGATGACATGGTTTCACCTCTCACGGATAATAATGGATTCGGTCGAAGTGAAGTATAGTAATGATATGTTAACCCACGGTTATAAAATTGTGTAGACAGTATGTAAACAGATTTTGTGGATCAATCACCCAACCGGGCTTCGTGACGGGCAGCGATCTCTTCACGGGTTTTGGCGTGGCTGGAACGGCTGAGCGGGTAGAAGGCCGCGAACAAGATTCCAGCCAGCAGCAGCACGGAAGGCAATGGCCCCATAAGCATGCGGATCGCCAGGATGGCGGAAGGTTTCTGGGTTGCTGCATTCGATACGTAGCCGCTCCATTGCAATATCATTAAGGAAATCGGGAGGAGTATGGCGGAAGCGATTTTTTTAAGGAGTGTGGCCATGCTATAGAAGATGCCCTCGTGCCGTTGGCCGGTGGTTAATTCATCCACCTCGACTGCGTCTGGGATGATGGACCAGGTCAGCACATGCACGGCCGAGACGCCGATCCCGGCCAGGGCAGCAATTACGAGGATGAGTGTAAAACTCGTAGTCGGGCTGAGCATGATGAGCGTGATCATGACAGCCGATAGGAAGATCATTCCAACGATGTAGGCCTTGCGCTTGTCGGTCTTTTCCGAGATCCAGTTCCACAGCGGTAGCACTACCAGGGCAGTCACGAAGATGGTACCCAAAATGGTGTCACTTTGTGCTTCCATATTTAGCCGGTATTTCAAGAAGTACAGCATGAAAACCTGGATGATATCGATGGTGGTCCAGGTGAAGAGGAAGATTCCGGCAGAGAACATAAAGGGCCGGTTATTCCAGACCGCCTTAATGGAATCGCGCAGGCTTGGCTGGGATTGCGCGTAATATTCAGTCCGCTCGCGTGTTCCGAAGAAGGCCAGTAAGGGCGGGATGGCGCAAATAGCTCCAAAGATGATCCCCATCATGAAGACGCGCCCCACGTTGGCGGGATGCATCTCGCCGATGATCAACAACGGGATGGTAAAGGCGATCAAGCTGCCTGTGATGGAAAAAGCCATCCGGTACATGGTCAGGGAGGTGCGCTCGTCGTAGTCCTGGGTCAGTTCGGGCGTCAGGGCGAAATATGGCATGGTGACCATTGTGTAAACGGTATCGTAAAGCACATAGGCCATGGTGAAATAGATTGTCAGCAGGACGGTGTTATTCGTGGGCGGGCGGAACCACAGCATGGCGAACACCAGGCCGAGGGGGATGGCCCCGAATAGCAGGTAGCCCCGCCTCCTGCCCCAGCGCGAGCGCGTCCGGTCGGTCAGGTAGCCGAAAAGCGGGTCGTCGACGGCATCCCAGATCCGTCCGATCAGGATGACCACAGCAACAGAGGAGAGCTTCAACCCTACCACATCGGTCATGAATATGGCCCACAGCACCGACATGGTGGTATCGGTGAAGGAGAATGTGAAGTCGCTGACGGCGTACATGACTTTCTTCAGGCGGGGAAGGCGGTCTCGGAGGGTGGTTGTCATGGGGGAAGCGCTCCTGTGGTCGGGAATGAAGTACCGGTGCTATGAGAAATAACCCGCTGATCGGTTTTCGTTATGCAATTGTATCATCGAAGAATTTTAAAAAATTTCACCACGAAGGACACGAAGTACACAATGGAAGAGCATTTTTAGGAAGTACTATGTAACACCAATTATACCCATAGAGCGCTCGGCTCCGGTTGGCTCTCCCAAGGTAAAGGGGGGGCCATCGCGGTCAGAAGGGTATTTTGGGAGGCTGCGCGGATTGAGCACCATTCCGATGGTTATCCCGTTGCCTGGAGATGGTTTCTTATAATGGGACAAAGCGCGTCGCACTACCTAAAAGCATCCCGAAGGTTTAAGGGAGCCAATTTAGTCGATGAACAAGACCTTCGGTGTAGTTGAATTTAGAGTGTCTCCCAGGTCTCTTTGAAGACTAACTCCGCCGTAAGCTGCAACTGATCCACGTATCCAAAGCTGGGTGGCAGCCACCCCTGTTTTGAATTGCCCGTCGGTAATAAATATTCCTTCAAGGTCGGCGCTTGTTGCTCCTCCCACACCGGGGTCAACAGTTATATTTCCTCCTGCAACAAGCATGAAGAATCCTTGTCCATCGGTTAAATTTATTTTTCCTTGGAGGTTAACATTAGCCGTTTTAGCCATCAGAATAACTTTCTTGGTTCCAAAGTCAATATTGCCGTTTATTGTTAAGTCTGAGGTTCCGTCGTATTCATACCAATAGTAACCATACTTGGCGGTAGGCAGATTTGGGCTTCCAAAATCGCTTTGGCTAACTGAGAGGCCGGTAATTTGTTTAAGAGTTCCGTTTGCGGTTGAGACGTCAGAAGGAATTGCATTTAAGAAAAAGGCTGAGTTATAGGTTTTAGTGGAATTATAAGTAGAGTTTGCCAGCCAGCCTGTTACCGATACATTTGTGGCGTCGAGGCTTGTTGCCCTGCCGTAAGCAGGAATTCCGGGGTAACCCCCGCTTCCGACCGTATCAAAATAGGCTCCGGTATCCGGAGGAACGGAACTATCCAAATCCCCGTTTGTGGTCACATCCCCATCCTTGACCTGCCACCATGGGGCTGCTAAAGCTACCGCCCGTGTAAAAGAGGTTGAAGCGCAGTAAGTGCCATTCGGAAAGTTCGGAATCCATAACGTAGGCGTCGACATGAACCGTTCCGGGTCCTGCCAGATTGGGATCGGATAAATCAAGCACTCCCTGCACAACCCAACTATTTGCACCATCTGCCTTTTCCGGAGTACCGCTATACTCATACCAGGAGTAATCTGAACTCTCGGTCATGTAGGCCCTGAACCGAAGATCGGTCGTAGAATCACTTACCCCGTAGGCAGTGACGCCAAAATCCCCGGTTGTTGCCGTCGTTGTAGCACTTTCCGGCGTGAGAGAACTGCAGGTTGGGGGGGTTGGGGGTGGGGTTGGGGACGAGCCGGGCTGGCAACCGCTGATAACTGCTCCCAAGTCGTAGTTGTAGTTTGCATGAAAATAAATATTATATGTGTTTCCATCTTTATAAGTATCGGGGAGTGGAACCGAAAAGAAACGGTTGGGATAACCGCCGCATTGGCTGACCACGTTGCTTGCCTGGCTACTAGTGGCACCCCACTCGGACGGCGAGAGATCGGCCCATGTTGTTAAATTTGAATTCCAGCCATTGTAATTCCAATGAGTACCGTTAAGGGTGGCAGAATAAAATAAAACTTTTTGCGGATCCTGAAAATCGCCGCTATAGCAATACCAACCGTAAATGGAATTGCAGTCAGCCCAGATTTGACCGTAATAATAAGTCTGTGCCGAACCTCCTCCGGTACAAATATCTGCACAGGTATTACCGCCACAAGCACACCCACAGGAGCATGAATAGCAACCAGCTGCGCAACTGCCGCCCCCTCCTCCACCACCGGGAGTACATGACACATTTTGAGTATCGTATACATGTCCGTCGCAACATACCTGGTTTATACAATATCCTCCTGAACATGAACCCGGTACACATGATCCATTGTTACACCAAGTTGTGCAAGTGTTACCTACCGACCAAGCACAAGTACCCGGATTACAAGAAATTATATTTCCACTTAAATCATACATGAACTTTGAAGCACCGTTACACTCATCGGTACAGCTTGGAAGATGCGGGGTGCAATAAGAATCGCATTGGGAAGTTGTACAGCACCCAGCATAAACTTTGTTTACATTACGGAAAAACCCGAAGACAACTAGCAGAATAGTGATTATTCCAAGGAAAATCCGACCAACACCCCTCTGCATGAATTAATAATCTCACATAACAATCGGTCATGCAACAACTTGGAGAAAAATATTCATCGATAAACTCGCCCTACCATTTGACCGGTAAGTTATCAAACACCGTTGTTTCAACCCATTTTGGGAGATTACTTGTATTTTCCCAACTAGTAAGCGCTTCCTGGCCAGCTGCGTTCATTCCATTCATATACCAATCGCAGTAAACGGAATTATCGGAAATAGCAAGACACATGTCTCTGTTGTTGTAAAACATTATAGGCATTATCCCAGTACTCTGATCATTTACAACGTTTTTTATTTTATTATATTTTGTATCCTTCACATTCGCTAGGGTATAGCCACCCGAATTATTAGCAATCTGTTCTGTCAAAGTCTCGAAATTTTCGTTACCAATACTTACTACTGCATATGCCGAATAGATGACGGGCCTCGTTTCCGTGTATGTTGCGTATTTCCCGTCAAAGTAATTAAACTCTAAATACTTGCCAATAGGTAGACTATTATCTGGTGATGGCCCTTCTATTACCACTTTATTAGTAAACGTTGGGATTTTACCAGATGCAATCGCCTGTCTTACTGCTGTTGCCCAGCGGTTACCGACCATATCATTCCACTCAATTTCAGTTGGATAATTAACATTGGTAGAAACTTCCGGCAAAGATTTTTCCTCCCACTCTCCGGTTGTCATGTTGTACTCATATTTCCAGTAAGTATCGGAATCGTCATAGACGGCCATAATTTGATCATTTTTACCATTTAAAAACCATTCGGCATCCGGAATTTCTGCCAATTTGGGGTCGACGTTTACTTCCTGGCCGTTGACAGTAAAAACAAACTTGCCATTTTCAACTGTTGCGATCTGTGCCGCCTGTCCGTTATCGGGGGTAAACAAAATTTCATTGTCTTTAACGCTATACTTTGTTCCTGCCATTTGAGATTCAAATTCCGGAGGCGGCGCAGGGGTTTCAGTGAGAGTGAAAGTTTCAGTGGCAGTAGGTGTTGCCGTCTCGGTTGGTGCTTCTGTAGGAGTAAATGTCTCGGTTGCTGTTGGTTTTGATACCGGTTGGTTGGGGTTTGGTACAAAGATAACAGGGTCAATTCCGCAGGCGGTCAAAACCAAAGCCGATATACCAAGTCCGACATTTTTGATAAATTGTCCGCGGGTCATGGGTTTTTGGACAAAATCCGTTATACCCTTAGCCACTTTTTCGGTAAAATCGACAATTTCCGTTCTTACTTCAAGGTCTGTAGTTTCTGTAGCCGCAACTGTTGCCTTTGCGATAGTAACCTCTGTAGCTTTAATCAAGCCTTCGGGTGTTCTGACAGATTTGGTGTTAATCTCGGCAAGATTCGGGTCCAGTATTTTGACAGGCGCAATTTTTTGGGCGATTTTTATCTTTGAGGCAACGTCTCCCCTGTCAAGAGTAAGCTCGGGCGCATCCAGGCTCCACTTAGCCATTTGGTTGCCTATTTCCAGGAGTGAGGTTTTAATAAATTCTCCGGTTTTGAATTCTTCGGGTGTGGGAACTTGTATTTCTATGGCAGGAACAGATATACCCCCGTAACCTACATGTGTTGCAGGCTCAATAACTAACGTTCTCTCGTCTGCCATCTCTTTTGACATTTTACTACGAACCCCGCTCTTATTATCAGCGAGTGCGGTCCTCTGCGAGATTGCAAAACCTAAACGACTGCCCCATTATAGGTTTTATTGTCAAAATTATCAATATCTGAAACTCTTCTATCACTTCAAAGTTATCTTGGTTAGTTTAAACCCAACTTTGAAGCTCTTTCTTTGACACTTGAACTGAATGGCTTTATGTATTCCTGAAATTTTTGCCGATCCAGACCTTCCAAATACCATTCTGACATTTCTCCCCGTCTTTTTCCCACACTAATTAAGTATAGCTCGTCCAGAATAGCTTTTTCTGGAGAAGCAATAAAGACACCATTGACCAGGTCAAAACCAAAGAATAGTTCCGGTTTCAACTTCGAGTAGCTGCACTCTACTCCGGCAATAGTTAACCGTTTGGTATGTCTGAAGGAACTGTGCTATCGGCCGAACCGGCGCTGGTACAGGTCGGGTGGGGTTGGGGACGAGCCGGGCTGGCAACCGCTGATAACTGCTCCCAAGTCGTAGTTGTAGTTTGCATGAAAATAAATATTATATGTGTTTCCATCTTTATAAGTATCGGGGAGTGGAACCGAAAAGAAACGGTTGGGATAACCGCCGCATTGGCTGACCACGTTGCTTGCCTGGCTACTAGTGGCACCCCACTGGGACGGCGAAAGATCGGCCCATGTTGTTAAATTTGAATTCCAGCCATTGTAATTCCAATGAGTACCGTTAAGGGTAGCAGAATAAAATAAAACTTTTTGCGGATCCTGAAAATCGCCGCTATAGCAATACCAACCGTAAATGGAATTGCAGTCAGCCCAGATTTGACCGTAATAATAAGTCTGTGCCGAACCTCCTCCGGTACAAATATCTGCACAGGTGTTACCGCCACAAGCACACCCACAGGAGCATGAATAGCAACCAGCTGCGCAACTGCCGCCCCCTCCTCCACCACCAGGAGTACACGACACATTTTGAGTATCGTTTACATGTCCGTCGCAACATACCTGGTTTATACAGTAGCCGCCTGAACACGATCCAGCTACGCATGATCCGTTGTTGCACCAATCTGTACAAGTGTTACCCACCGACCAAGCACAAGTACCCCCATAACAAGAAGTTATATTTCCACTTGAGTCATACACGAAGTTCGAAGCACCGTTACATTCATCGGTACAAGCTGGAAGGTGGGGAGTGCAATAAGAATCACAATCCGAATTCTGGCAACAACCTGCTGCATAAACGTTGTCTATAAAAAATGAAAGTTTGAAGAATAACAAAAAGATAGCTATTCCAAAGGACCAACACCAACCTTTACCCATAACTTATGATCTCACACAATAAACGGCTATGCAATAACACGGAGAAAAATATCTCTTGGCAAACACACACTTACCATTTAGTAGGTTGAATATCAAATGTCGCTTTCTCAACCCACTGCGGAAGATTACTTGTATTTTCCCAACTAGTAAGCGCATCCTGGCCAGCTGCATTCATTTCATTCATATACCAATTACAATAAACAGAGTTATTGTCGAAGGCTGTACACATTTCACCATTTTGGAAGACCATCAATGGCGTTATTGCAGCACTCGGATCATTAACGAATTGTTTTATTTTAAAATTATTTGTCTCTTTAATATTAGCAAGAGTATAACCACTAGATTTGTTGGCAATCTGTTTTGTCAAAATTTCAGAGGTTTCATTACCAATAGTAATTACTGCGTAAGCAGAATCGATCATTGGCCTAGTTTCCGGATATGTCGCATATTTTCTGTCAAAGTAATTAAACTGTAAATTCTTACCAACTGGCAGAATATCATCTGGTAATGATGGTCCTTCTATTACCACTTTATTAGTAAACGTTGGGATTTTCCCAGCTTGAATTGCCTGTCTTACTGCTGTTGCCCAGCGGTTACCGACCATATCATTCCACTCAATCTTGGTTGGATAATTAACATTGGTAGAAACTTCCGGCAAAGATTTTTCCTCCCACTCTCCGGTTGTAACGTTGTATTCATATTTCCAGTAAGTATCGGAATCGTCATAGACGGCCATAATTTGATCATTTTTACCATTTAAAAACCATTCGGCATCCGGAATTTCTGCCAATTTGGAGTCGACGTTTACTTCCTGGCCGTTGACAGTAAAAACAAACTTGCCGTTTTCAACTGTTGCGATCTGTGCCGCCTGTCCATTATCGGGGGTAAACAAAATTTCATTGTCTTTAACGCTGTACTTTGTTCCTGCCATTTGAGATTCAAATTCCGGAGGCGGCGTAGGGGTTTCAGTGAGGGTAGGAGTTTCAGTAGCGGTAGGTGTTGCTGTTTCGGTCGGTGTTTCTGTAGGAGTAAATGTCTCGGTTGCTGTTGGTTTTGATACCGGTTGGTTGGGGTTTGGTACAAAGAAAACAGGGTCAATTCCGCAGGCGGTCAAAACCAAAGCCGATATACCAAGTCCGACATTTTTGATAAATTGTCCGTGGGTCATGGGTTTTTGGACAAAATCCGTTATACCCTTAGCTACTCTTTCGGTAAAATCGACAATTTCTGTTCTTACTTCAAGGTCGGTGGTATCTTTAGCCGCAACTGTCGCCTTTGCGATAGTAACCTCTGAGCTTTAATCAGGCCTTCGGGTGTTCTGACAGATTGGTTGTTAATGTCGGCAAAATTCGGGTCCAGTATTTTGACAGGCGCAATTTTTTGGGCGATTTTTATCTTTGAGGCAACGTCTCCCCTATCAAGAGTAAGCTCGGGCGCATCCAGGCTCCACTTTGCCATTTGGCTGCCTATTTCCAGGAGTGAGGTTTTAATAAATTCTCCGGTTTTGAATTCTTCGGGTGTAGGAACTTGTATTTCTATTGCAGGAACAAGGCTACCCCCGTAACCTACATGCGTTGCAGGCTCAATAACTAACGTTCTCTCGTCTGCCATCTCTTTTGACATTTTACTACGAACCCCGCTCTTCTTACCAGCGAGTGCGGTCCTCTGCGAGATTGCAAAACCTAAACGACTGCCCCATTATAGGTTTTATTGTCAAAATTATCAATATCTGAAACTCTTCTATCACTTCAAAGTTATCTTGGTTAGTTTAAACCCAACTTTGAAGCTCTTTCTTTGACACTTGAACTGAATGGCTTTATGTATTCCTGAAATTTTTGCCGATCCAGACCTTCCAAATACCATTCTGACATTTCTCCCCGTCTTTTTCCCACACTAATTAAGTATAGCTCGTCCAGAATAGCTTTTTCTGGAGAAGCAATAAAGACACCATTGACCAGGTCAAAACCAAAGAATAGTTCCGGTTTCAACTTCGAGTAGCTGCACTCTACTCCGGCAATAGTTAACCGTTTGGTATGTCTGAAGGAACTGTGCTATCGGCCGAACCGGCGCTGGTACAGGTCGGGTGGGGTTGGGGACGAGCCGGGCTGGCAACCGCTGATAACTGCTCCCAAGTCGTAGTTGTAGTTTGCATGAAAATAAATATTATCAGTACTTCACGAAAAGGATTTGTAGCGGCGACTTCCCCGCACAGACTGTACCTGTACCTGCGGTACACCGTCCTGTGGTCGGTGCACCTGTACCTGCGGTACTGGCGCAGGCAGTTCATGGAAGCCCCTCCGGGGCTAAAATGCCAGCCCGCAGGGCTTTCAAGTACTGAGAAGCGGCTTTAGCCGCGCCGAAAAGTTGAAATGCGATCGCCCTGCTTTTCGTGATCTACTGATTATAGCATGTCTATTCGGCTTACTTTATTATGAAATAGAAACAAGCACCGTTTCCCTCAAACATTCTTTTCCAGTCGGACCGTGAGCCGCCGGGCGGGTGCGCAATTAAGTTGATAAGTTCGGGAAAATAATAAGTTGAATGGAGCTGCGCACACCCGTCTAATAGACGGGGGGGGCGTTTGAATAATTCCCGCCTCGTATTTCTGAGAGTTTATACTATTTCGACAATTCCCGGACGGTCTTCTTTTCGATTTCGTTACCCTTGACAAATCAGAACTTATGTTCTAATATTATAACCCGATAAGGTGATTCTTTTGGGGCATCCTTGCCGCTTTTTCATCTGCACCTTGAAAATTGAAATGTCCATTCTCCCCCACTTCCGGTTTTGAACTGGAGCCCGGCCGCTGCGTCCTGCTGTTTTCACGGCGGGAGCTATTCGTTTTTTTTTCGATACGCGTATCGAATACTGCCCCTGGCGGCGGGTATCCGCCTCGCCGGAGGCTATTCGTTCCGATTTGTTTCTCTTCGAGGAACGAATCTCGTCCCCGTCGCTGGCCACGTTATTCCTCGCCTGTCCAGCGGTGCAATTCCGCGGGATTATTTGGGCGTGCGCCGAACCCGCTATCGCCGCACTTATACGTGGCGCTTCGCGGAGATCTGAAAATGATCCGCGAATTGACGCCAATCTACGCCATTCAATAGAAATCCGCCCGAATATTGTCAAAACGTTATTTAAGCGCAGCTTGGACACTTTTGGCAGCCGCGGCGTCATCACCATCGATGATCGCCTTACCGCGAAGCCCGCCAAGAACGCCACACTTGCACCTGCTGCAAGTGCAGGTGAGAAAACCTTAAAAGCTTTATCCTTTTTTATTTTCTTTGCAACCCTTTACTCGCTGACCCGCTGGAAGCGCCAGGCGGCCAGGGCGAAGAACAGGAGCGCGTAGCCCAGCAGGGCGGCGGTGGGCAGCAAGACCGAATTGAAACCCAGCCCGCGCGCCACGATGTTCTTGAAACCATCCATGGCCCAGGCGACCGGCGAGACATGCCCGATGGCTTGGAAGGTGGCGCCGGTATATTCGAGCGGCACCCAGGCCCCCCCCAGCCCGGAGAGGATGAACATGGGGATGAGCGAAAAGACGATGGCCTGTTCCTCAGATTTCGCCAGCACGCCTATCAGCAGTCCCAGGGCGGCGATGCAGATGGCGGTCACGGCGGCCACCAGCAGGGTCGCCAGCGGCAGGCGCAGGTAGTCCACGTGCAGAAGCTGGCCGAACAGGATCAGAAGCAGGAACTGGACGAAGATCAGCGTGAAGATAGCCAGGTAATGCCCCACCAGGATTTGGAAGCGGGAAGTGGAGGTAGTCAGCAGGCGCTGGAGCGAACGCGTCTTGCGTTCGTTGACGATCACGCTGGCCGCCGTCAGCAATCCGGCGATGGCGAACTGGATCATCATGGCCGGGGAGGATTGCGCCAGGGACAAGATGTTCTGGTCCTGCGGCTTGGCGGAGATCCCGGAGGTAATTGAGACCCGGATGGGCGGGTTCTGCCAGGCGGCCAGCGCTTCGCTCAGGGCCGGATCGAATGTAGCCGGATTGCCGGTCATCTTTACGGCGATGCCCGCGGTGCGGACCGCGCTGGCCAGGCGGTTGGAGGCCACCAGGAGTTCAGATTCGACCGTGGAGGTGGAGGCCTGGGTTGGGTCGGCGTAGACAGTCAAATGTAACGGGCTGCCATTGCGGATCGATTGGCTGTAGCCGGACGGGATAATGATGGCGGCGGCCAGTTTCCCACTGCCGACCAGGGCTTGGAGGTCGGCCGGGCTGCGGCCGGGAGTCGTGTCCAGGCGGATAACGGTGGATTTGGCCAGCATGGCCTGCAAGTCCGCGCTGAGGCTGCTGCCGTCCTGGTCCACGTAGCCCAGCGGCAGGCGGGAGTTGGTTGGCTTGCCGGACTCGCCGAAGGCCAGTCCGAAGAGCAGGGTAAAGGCAATTGGCATGATCAGCAGGAACAGGAAGGTCATGCGGTTGCGCAGGATCTGCATAAGGTCTTTCAGGGTGATGTCGAAGATTCTATTCATAAGGTGTTCTTTCCCCCCTCCCCCATCGGGGGAGGGGCAGGGGTGAGGGGGAACTCAGGCATAGCGCTTCTGAAAACGCAGGACGCCGATCAGGAAGAAGACGACGCTCATGCCAAGCAAAGCCAGGCAGGTCAGCAGGATATCGTTCATTGAGGCAGCGTTCATCACCTGGCTCAGGCCGCGCACGGCCCAGCCTTGCGGTACGGCCATCGAGGCGATATCAGTCCAGGCCGGACTGGCGCTGGAGCCCACGGTGAAGATCTTGATCATGCCCAACATGCCGGTGACGGTCAGGACGCCTCCCAGTACGGCACCGGCCTGTTTGGTGTTCTTGAGCAGGGACATGACGAAGATGCCAAAGGTGGATGCGGCCAGGACGGTCCCGGCGGTTACCAGGGCCAGCGGCAGGAGGCCGCCCCATTGGATGCCGAAGATCAGGCGTCCCAGGATGAGCAGGACGGTCATCTGCACCACCACGGTCAGGCCGACGGCCAGGAATTTTCCACCCAATACGCTGGCCTGGGTGGTGGGGGTGGTGAAGAGGCGCGGTAAGGTACCATCCTCGTCTTCGCGCAGGATGGATTGTGCAGTGGATGTGCCAGTGTAGAAGGCGTAGAAGATGGTCATCCCGCCCATGATGAGGCTCACAATCAGGCTGAGGGTGTTAGAAGCCGGCTTTTGGGCAACCGGGGTATGCAGGTCCAGCAAAGCGGCGGTCTGGTCACCGGTCGGGATGGCGGCCATATACTGTGTCACCACCTGTCCGATCAGGGCCGGGTCCGTGCTGCCGGTCTGCCGTGTGACCACGTCCACGGCCACCTTGGCGCCCGACATGTTGTCCATGAACTGGGACATGACGGACTCGACGATGCTGGGGCCGAGCGTCAGGGTGGGATCTTTGTAAAGTTCTATGCTTGCTTGCCCGTTCAGGTCCGAGAAGCGCTGCGAGAAGTCTGCCGGGATGATCAGGGCCACACCGGCTTTCTGGCTGTCCACCTGTGCACGCGCTGCCTCGGCGCTGTCCGCCGTGCTGATCTTCATCAAGGCTGCGAAGCTCTTATCCTGCAGGGTGGCCAGGATCATGTCGCCCAGCGAATGCGCCTGCGACCCGCCCGGGAACTGCGCTTTGGCGGCATCGAAGCCAGGGCCGCCCTGGTCCAGGTCCGCGACGACCACCTCGGTGACCGGGACACTGAAGCCCTGGCTGCCTTTGGCCGCGCCGCCGAACATGAAATAGAACATGCCGGTCATCAGCAGCGGAACCCCGAACATGAAGATCAGCGCGAAGGCGCTGCGGAAGGAGCGGGTCATATCTTTGAGAGCGATATCGAGAATTTTCATAGGAACTCCATTGAAAAGAAGGGAGTAGAGAATAGTGAACAGGTAAGAAGGGAATATATCGTTTGGGTGGGGGATTTGAGAACCTGGTCGCCTGCTCCCTGATCACCTAATCCCTGATTGCCTAATCCCTTAAAGCTCTTCCCGTCAGGTGCAAAAACACGGCTTCCAGGTTGGGTTCTTGGATGGCGACGGAAGTGATGCGGACAGACTGCGTGGCAGCCGCCTCGAAGAGATGCGGCAAAACCCGGTTGCTGTCATCGGCCAGGATGGTGAGGGTGCCATCTTGTGCACTTACCTGTTTGACGCCTTTGACGGCTTTCCAGGCCTCCAGCACACGCTGCGACTCAGTATTGATGGTGACCGTGATACGATCCATCTCACCGACGATCCTGACCAGTTCTGCATTGGTGCCGCTGGCGATCATCTTGCCGTTGTCCATGATGGCGATGTGGTCAGAGAGCTCCTGGGCTTCTTCCATGTAATGGGTGGTGTAAAGCACGGTCATGCCCTGCTGCTTGAGCGCCACTACCGAGTCGAGGATATTGCGGCGGGACTGCGGGTCGATGCCGACGGTGGGCTCGTCCATGTAAATGACCTGTGGCTTGTGCAGCAGGGCCACGCCGATGTTGACGCGCCGCTTCATGCCGCCTGAATACTTCCCTACCCGATCCTTGGCCCTATCGGTCAGGCCGATGGTCTCCAGCACCTCGTCGACGCGCTTTCGCAAAGCCGCGCCGCGCAGGCCGTACATCTTGCCCCAGAAGGCCAGGTTTTCACGCGCCGACATGTCTTCGTACAGGGCGATCTCCTGCGGCACCACCCCCAGGGTGGCTTTTACGCCCATCTGGTCGGACCGGATGGAATGTCCCATCACGAGCGCATCCCCTTCGTCCGGGCGCAGCAAGCAGGAGAGCATCGAGATGGTGGTGGTCTTCCCGGCGCCGTTGGGGCCGAGCAGGCTGAAGATCTCGCCCTTTTCCACTTCGAAACTGGCGCCCTGGACGGCCTTGCGTTCCCCAAAGGCTTTGTGCAGGTTCTTGACTTCGATTGCTTTTTCCATAATGTGTCTCCAAATGTTAAGTACTTATGCAGAGTGCTTTTTCATCCGCTAATCTACGCCAATCTCCCCTAATTTTTCTAGACGATTAGCGTAAATTCGTGGAGATTAGCGGATAATTTTTTGGTTTTGAGTAGGTTCCATTGTTTTATCTCCGGTAGTATATACGGGCTGGCGGGGAAAAGGAACTGGCCCTTGGGCAGGGCTGCGCCTGTCCGTTCGGACAGTGTCCGCGCGGACGATATGCCAAAATCCCAAATGGTATACAATAGGAACAGGTCACCATGAAAACGCAATCTTCTTCCCGCCTTCGCTCGGTCGAGAACGACCCGCGCCTGCTTTTCTGGTTTGCGATCATCCTGATGATGGCGATGTACATCTGGTCGTTTTTCCAGACGCCCAGGCTGCTCCAGCCGGCATTTTACCTGCCGTTCACAGGATTATTCGCTTTGCACATCTTTTTTCATTGGAAGCTTGACTGGGTGGCCAAACGCCCGCGCTGGCTGGCCGGATATACCCTCGTCCAGGGCCTCCTGGCCTTTGTGATCACCTATCTGTCCGGTAATGTCGGGATGGTCTTCTGCCTGTTCATGGCCCTGGTCGGTGAACTGCTGGCTATTTACCGGATCACGGTCATGGGTATCCTGGCCGCGGTCTATATGTTGGTCCTGGCGTTTGTGAACTTCACCCTGCTGTTGGGGATCCGGCAGGCCAGTTGGTTTCTTTTAGGGATCATCCCAACCATCATCTTTGTCGGAATTTATGTGATCCTATTCACCCGTCAGGCTGAAGCCAATGCACGCGCGCGTGAATTGTTGGCAGAACTGGAAACTGCCAACCGCCAGTTGACGGAATATGCCGCCCGGGTGGAGGATCTGACCATTGCAGCCGAACGCCAGCGCATGGCGCGCGAGCTGCACGATACCCTCTCGCAAGGTTTGGCGGGGTTGATCCTCCAGCTCGAAGCCGCGGACGCGCACCTGGCGGCCGGTCGACCGGAGCGCGCCCGGGGCATCCTGGAGCAATCCATGGAGAAAGCGCGCGGCACCCTGGCGGAGGCCCGCCGGGCCATTGACGATTTGCGGCATGCCACACCGCGTGATCTGGGGGAGGCCGTCATACAGGAGATCGATCATTTCACCGATTCCACCGGCATCCCCTGTGCGCAGGAAATCGAGCTTCCGCCGCAAATCCCGCAGCAGGTCTCGGAAACGGCCATCCGGGTCACAGCCGAGAGCTTGACGAACATCGCCCGGCACGCCAATGCCAGGAGTGTCAGGATGCGCATCGCTCGAACTGAAAAAGAGAATGAGTTGGAAATGGAAATCTGTGATGATGGCATCGGGTTCGATCCGGAGCGGGTCGAGGCCGGGCATTATGGCCTGCTGGGGATGCGCGAGCGCGTCCGGCTGGCGGGAGGCCGGTTGGATATCCACAGTGAACCGGGTCACGGAACCCGCCTGCTGATCCAATTTCCGTTGGAGAAGACCGCATGAGCGACCCCATCCGTATCCTTGTTGCCGACGACCATTTGATCATCCGCCAGGGCCTGCGCCTGATCCTCGAAACACAGGATGGTTTCGAGCTGGTCGGCGAGGCCGCGGATGGAGCCGAGGCCGTGCGCCTGTGCAGCGAATTGAAGCCGGATGTGGCGCTGATGGACCTGCGCATGCCTGGCATGGATGGCCTGGCCGCCATCGAGCGCCTGCAGGTCGAGCAGCCGGGGATTGCCGTGGTCATCCTGACGACGTTCAACGAGGATGACCTGATGATGCGCGGCCTGCGCCTGGGAGCCAAAGGCTATTTGCTCAAGGATACCGATCGTGAGACCCTCTTCAATACCATCCGCGCTGCCAGCCGCGGCGAAACCCTGCTCAGGCCGGAGATCATGGCTCGGGTGCTTTTGCAGGGGAATGACGCCGGCGCACCGGCCTCCATCCAGGCCGACCTGACCGGGCGTGAACTGGAGGTCCTCAGGGGGGTGGCGCAGGGCGAACGCAGCAAGGAGATCGCCTTCCGGCTTGGCATCAGCGAGCGCACGGTCAAGGCGCACCTGGCCAGCATCTATAACCGCCTGGGGGTGGATAGCCGCGCCGCCGCCATCGCGGTGGCGGCGCAAAAAGGCCTGCTCCCAAGATGAATAGTCGCGAGCGTTTTCTCGAAACCATGCGCTTTGGTCGCCCCGACCGGGTGCCGTATTTCCAGGAGGGCCTCCGGGATGAGGTGCTGCAAGAGTGGCGCAGGCAGGGCTTTGGCTCGGCTGTTGAGCTGTCCGGCATGTTCCCCATCGACGGGCGCGAAGAAGTGGAAATTGATGGATATCCACACCCCGGATTTGTTCGTTGGCCGACCGCAGTATCCGGGTTGAACGGTTTACGACGCAGGTTGAAACCGGACGAGTCCCGCCTGCCGCAAGGATGGCGGAAAAAGGTATTGCTCTGGCATACCCGCCAGGATGTATTGATGATGGAGGTGCACCACGGTTTCTTCCTGACCATGGGAGTCGATGATTGGAAGCGCTTCTACCAGGTGATCGAATCCCTGGCCGACCGGCCGGATTATGTCCTTGAAGTCATGCGCATCGAGGCGGAAATGCTGGCAACGTTGGCCGAGCGGTTCTTGTCCGAGGTCTGGATCGATGCGGCGATCTTTAGTGAACCAATAGGGGGAAATAACGGCTCGCTGATCTCGCCGCGTATGTACGAGAAGTTCGTTCTGTCGACATACCTCCCCGTGCTGGATGTTTTGAAGCGCCATGGCGTGGAGGTCATCATTTTACGGACGTATGCTAACGCGCGCGTGCTGATCCCGAGCATGATTAAATATGGGATCAACTGCCTGTGGGCCTGCGAGACGAACGCCAGGGCGATGGACTATCGCTCCATCCGCGGCGAGTTTGGCCGCGACCTGCGCCTGATCGGTGGGATCGACCTGGATGTGCTGCGGGAGGATAAAGATGCCATCCGCCGCGAGGTCGAAGAGAAGGTGCCGCCGCTGCTGGAGCAGGGCGGCTATGTCCCGCTGGCGGATGGCCGCGTGCGTGCCGATATTCCCTTCGAGAACTACGTCTATTACCGGCAATTACTCGAAAAGGTCACCCGGCGCTAGGGATCGTCCCGAAGGTTTTTTTTTCGAACGGCCAAAATCCGTTCCACTCTCTGGGATCAATTCAACTCCGCCCGGCGCTGCTTGATCAGCTCCAGGACGCGCTTCCAACTGCCGGTGAACTGCGACCGGAACAGTTGCACCGGGCCGAAGCCCTCGAACTCCTCGACCTCCAGGCCGTCGTCCAGGTAACCGCGCTTGAAGTCGGGCAGTTTCTCCATCAGCTCGTCGATCACCTTCTGGGGCACCGGGTTGAACAGGCGGTAGACCACCGGTGGGTTCTGCTCGATCAGCTTGTCGGCGGTGCCCTCCCAGTTGATCGTTCCACACACCTTGCCGCCCACCATCTCCGTGAAATGGTGCAGGCCGCGCGCCCCGCCCGCGATGAACGTGCCGGGCATGCCGCGCTCTTCCATAATGGTGTACATCTTGCGGGCCACGGCCAGTCCCGCCTGCCAGAGCACGTCCGGCGAGATGTCGATCTTCTGGCTCTCCACCACTTTCTTCAAATGGTCGTCGTAGATGCCGGCGATGTGGGAGAGGAACAGCTTGGGATGCTTCCCGGTCTTCTGGCGGGCCTTCTCGTAGGTGTCCATCAGCACGGTGGCCTGCTTGATGCCGAAGATCTCGGTGGCGTTCAGCGGCACGCCCTTGCCCACCAGGTATTCCATCGCCGCCAGCCCGGAGTGCGTGGTCGGGATCTTGCAGCAGATGTTGGGCGACAGCTTGCGGTTCTCCAGGGCTTCGCGGATCACCACGTCCGGGTCGTCCTCCCGGATCGGGTCGCCTTGAATGGAGACGTAGCCCTGGTCTTCGTTGGTCTTCTTGAAGATCGGCAGGAACTTGTCGCTGATCGGCTTGACCAGCTTGCGCTGGAAGATGGCGATGGCTTCGTCGTCGCTGGGCGATTCCCGGATGGCTTCGTCCAGCCGCTTTTTGGCATAGGCACCCTCGCTGGGGTGGTCGACCATTTTCTGCGAGTAGGACGGGTTGTTCGTGCAGCCGGTGGCGCCGTTAGTGATGGCCAGGTCGGCCTGGTCGCGCGTCGGGTTGTTGATCCAGAACTCGGTCGGGGTCTGCCTGGCAACGCGGATGAAATAGGGTTCTTGCATGGATGGTCTCCTTTTGGAATTGAAGTGGGAAGGGTAAATCGTCTCTCCCTGAAAGGTTTATTTCTTTGTTTTCCGTTGTGACCTTCGTGTCCGTCGTGGTGAGAAAATCCCTGCTCTTTCTATAACTTCGCCATGGCTGCGGCCAGTGCTTCGACCGCCAGGCGCGGGCTGGATAAAATGGGCACTTTCTGTTCTTCGGCCGGGAGAGCATCCGCCACGCGCGCCATGGAGGCTTGCGCCAGGATGACCACGTCGTTGCGGGTCATCAGTTCGCGCAATCCCTGGCTTACCAGGCGGTCGTGGGTGGCAGTGTCGCCGGAGGAAAGGGCGGCAAAAGCGCCCTCGCACAGCAGGGCGTCGACCTTTGCATCCAGTCCGAGGGCGCTGGCCTTTGCCTGCACCAGGTCGCTGGTCGGTTTGAGCGTGGTGGCGGCAGTCGCGGCCACGCCGATGCACCGGCCCATCGAAAGGGCCTTTTCGATCATCGCATCGTCGATCTTTAGTACTGGAATGCCGGCCAGCGGGCGGACGGCTTCCACGCAGGGCGAGATGGAGGAGCAGGTGCACTGCACGATGCTCGCGCCGGCCCGCTCGGCCGCCACCACGTTGTCGGCCACGCGCTGGTAGATGAATGGGGACAGCCCCCCTTGCGCCATGACGGTCTTCAGCAGCATTTCGTCGGCGATATGGAAGACCTCCGTCCCCGCAGGCAGGAGCTCCTTGGACAGGCTGTTGAACAACCCGACCAGGGAGGACACGGTGTGAAGGTAGGCAACTTTTATCGGCATATGGGTCTCCTTATATTCAATCAGAACCTGCTCCGGGCGGCCAATCAAAATCTGCTCCAGGCGGCGTCCCCGCCGCCGTCCTCGGCAGCGAGAACGGTGTTTTGCCAGGCGCTCTCATTATTCCATCGCCAGGGCCGGGGTTTCGAGCAGTTCGGCCAGGTCACCCAGGAAGCGGGCGCCCCGGGCGCCGTCCAGCACGCGGTGGTCGACTGACAGGCTGAGTGTCAGCATGGCGGCCGGTACGACCTTGCCTGCCTCCACCATGGCCTGCTCTTTGATGCGCCCGACCGCCAGGAGGGCGGCCTGGGGCGGGTTGAGGACGGCGTCGAATGCATCGATGCCAAAAGCGCCCAGGTTGGAGATCGTGAAGACGCCCAGCTCCTGGTCGGCCGGTAACAGGCTGCCGGAGCGGGCGCGCTCGCTCAGGTTGGCCAAAGCCCGGGAGATTTCGGTCAGCCCCAGGTGGTCGGCGTTCCGGATCACGGGCACCAACAGGCCGGCCGGGGTGTCGACCGCCACGCCCACATGCACGTCGCTCAACAAGCGCATGCCTTGGGGGGTCCACTGGGCCATCACTTCGGGATGTCGGGCCAGGACGTCGGGCGCAGAAGAAGACCAGCAGATCGGTGTAGGTAAGATGGATGCCGGAACGCTCTTCCAACCTGGCCTTGAGTTGTTCGCGCAAGTCCACCAGCCGGCGGGCGTCTACCGAGACGTGCAGGTAGAAATGCGGGGCGCTGGTGAAGCTTTCCACCATGCGCCCGGCCATGACCTGTTCGATGCGCGTGAAGGGGCGGATCGTTCCGGAGGGCTGCGCCAGCGCAGTGTTCGCGGGTTTTGTCGTCAGGGATCATTTTGGCCTGTTCCACGTCTTGGCGGGTGATGCGCCCGCCCGGGCCGCTGCCCTGCACGGCGGAAAGGTCCACGCCCAGGTCGGCCGCAGCTTTGGCTGCCACCGGGGTGACTTTGGCCAGGCGCCTGGCTGTCCAGGCTGCGCACATTCCAGGCCACCACACGTCCGCCGGGGCCGCTGCCGGAGGCCTGGCCGCAGGTCTACGCCCAGCTTTTTGGCCAGTCTGCGTGCGGCCGGGCTGGCCTTGACTTTGCCTGCGCGGCACCGTTGGTACTGGCGGCGGGGAGGTCGCCGCAGGGTTTTCGAAGGCCGGCCCGGGTATCTACGGGCGCTGCCGCGGGCCCGGCTGCGATTGGCATGGCTGCCGGGGTTTCGTCCGCCGGCAAAGCTTCGCCTTCCTTGACCAGGATCGCAATGACCGTCCCCACCGGGACCGTCGCGCCGACCGGAAACAGGATCTTGCCCAGCACGCCGGTTTCGGACGCCTCGACCTCGACCGTGGATTTGTCGGTCTCGATCTCGAAGAGCGGCTCGCCGGCTGTCACCTTCTGGCCCTCGGCCTTGCGCCAACCGACCAGGGTGCCTTCGTCCATCGTCAGGCCCATGCGGGGCATCACGATCTGGCTGGCCATTAGCGCTTCCTTCCGTCCAGGACGCGGTGGACCGCCGCAATGATGGCGGCCTCATCGGGGATGGTGGCGAACTCGAGCACCGGGCTGAACGGGATGGGCACGTCCATGGCTCCCAGGCGTTCGATGGGTGCATCCAGGTAGTCGAAGGCGCCGTAGGCGATCGTGGCGGCCAGTTCGGCGGTCGTCCCGAAGTGGTTGTAGCCTTCGTCGATAATCACCGCCCCGCCGGTCTTGGCGACCGACTGGACCAGGGTTTCCGTGTCGAGCGGCGTCAGGGTGCGCGGGTCGACCACCTCGGCGCTGATGCCTTCTGCCGCCAGCTTCTCGGCTGCGGCCAGGGTCGGGTGGATCATGCGCGAAAGGGCGATCAGGCTGACGTCCGTGCCCTGGCGCTTCACGTCCGCTTTGCCAAACGGGATGGTGTACTCTTCCTCCGGGACCGGTCCCTTGACCTTGGCGTACATGACCTTGTCCTCGAAGAAGACCACCGGGTTGGGCTCGCGCAGGGCGGTCTTGAGCAGACCTTTGGCGTCGTAAGGCGTGGAAGGCACCACCACCTTCAGGCCGGGGACGTGCGCCATCCAGGCGTGCCAGGACTGCGAGTGCTGCCCGCCGGACGAGCGTCCGCCGCCCATGGTGGCGCGGATGGTGATCGGCACCTGTACCTGTCCGCCGGTCATGTAGCGCATCTTGGCGGCCTGGTTGACGATCTGGTCCATCACCAGGGTGATGAAATCGCCGAACATGATCTCGGGGACGGGGTGCATGCCGGTCATGGCTGCCCCGACCGCCAGGCCGACGTAGCCCTCTTCGCTGAGCGGAGTGTCGATGATGCGCTCGCCCGCCGTATTTCTGGAACAGCCCCTCGGTGCAGCGGAACACGCCGCCCCAGGCGCCGACATCCTCGCCCAGCACGAAGATGGTCTCGTCCCGCGCCATCTCCTCATCCAGGGCTTCACGGATCGCTTGTGCAAAAGTCAGTTCACGCGTAGACATGTTCACCTACTTCACTAACATCCGGGAAGGCGGCTGCCTGGGCGGTCGTGACGGAAGCCTGCACACGTTGCCAGGACCTCCTCGTGCATGGCCTCGATATCCGCCGGGGCGATGACCTTATGGTCGAGCAGGACCTTTTCGAAACGCGGCAGGGGATCCTTGGCCTTCCATTCGGCAATCTCCTCCTTCGAGCGGTAGGCGGTACCGGGCTCGCCGGAATGGTGGCCGCCGTAACGGAAGGTGTTGCAGATCAGGGTGGCCGGACCCTGGCCCTGGCGGGCGGCTTCGACCAGCTCGTGGGCGGCCTGGTAGACCGCCAGCACGTCGTTGCCGTCCACCTCCAGGCTGTGCATGCCCATGGCCTCGGCGCGCGCTACCCAGCCCCGCTCCGGAGACCAGTTTCCTGTAGTTGGTAAATTCCGTGTACTGGTTGTTCTCGCACACGTAGATGAGCGGCAGCTTCCAGAGCACGGCGATGTTGGCGGTCTCGTACCAGATGCCCTGGTTGATGGCGCCGTCGCCGAAGAAGGCCACGCTGACGCGGCCCTTGCCCTCCCGCTTGGCGGTGAAGGCACTGCCGGTGGCGATGCCGATCCCGCCGCCCACGATCCCGTTGGCGCCCAGGATGCCCAGCGAGACGTCCGCGATGTGCATCTCGCCGCCCTTGCCGCGGCAGTAGCCGGTGACGCGGCCCATCACTTCGGCCATCATGGGTTCCACCCGCCCGCCCTTGGCGATGATATGGCCGTGGCCGCGGTGCGTGCTGGTGATGGTGTCATCCTGGCGCAGGGCGGCGCATACGCCCACCGGGGTGGCTTCCTGTCCGTCGGACAAGTGCGCCAGGCCGGGCATCAGGCCCCTGCGGTAAACGTCGAAAATGGTTTCCTCGAAGGCCCGGATGGTGAGCATCTTGCGGTACATCTCGAGCAGCGCCTCCGCAGGGAGTGGCAGGTCGTTGGTTGGTGTTTGTTTGGCAGACATAAATTGATTAACTCCTTTAGGCTTCGGCCCAGAAGCGCCGGATGGTATTTGCAGCAGCCTCGACGCCCGCCCGGCCCAGGCCGGAGGCTTCTTCCATGCAGATCCAGCCATCCCAGCCGCTGGATTTCAGGCAGCGAAAAAGCGCCCGGAAGGGGGTCACGCCGGTGCCCAGCAGGACGTGGTTGAGCCGGCCGCGCTCGGACGTATCGGAGGCATGTACGCTGACCACCCGCCCGACGATCTGTTCCAGGAAGGCGACCGGGTCGGGGGTAAAGGCGGCGGCGTTGCCGGTGTCGAAATTGACTCCCAGGAGCGGTGAAGGCACCCGGGAGAGGATTTCCAGGAATATCTCCGGCGGCTGGGAAAAATCGGTGTACTCCCAGGCGCTTGGCTTGGCGTGGTTCTCATACGCCAGTTGAACGCCCAGGTTCCCGGCCGCCTCGACCAGTCGGGACAGGCCGTCGGCTGCCCAGGCGATCCCGTCCTTGCGGGAGGTTTCCGGGTGCGCCTGGCCGGCAGTGACGCGGATGAATTGCGCTCCCAGGGCGGCCGCCAGGTGGACGGCTTCGATTTCCAGTTCCAGCTCTTTTTTGCGCTGCTCCGGGTCCGGGTGAGTGAAGTCGGGATAGGTGGTCAACATGGCGATGCTGGGTTCCGGCGGCTTCCACCTGGCACCGGATGGTTTCGGCAGCCTGGATGGTGCGCTCCGGCAGGAACAGGATGCTCAGGTCGATGGCGTCCAGCTTGAGCCCGGCGCCCATGCTGCGCCCATTCCGCCACGCTCATTTTCCCGGAGGTGATATCGTCAAAGAAGGAGACCGGCAGACAGCTCAGTTTCATGCCTGCACCTGCGGCATACGTACGGACCCAAGGTCTCTCATCAGGCGGGACATATGATCGATGGTCTGCTGCCCGGCCGTGTCCGGATTGGGCTTGCCCAACAACTCGGCCGAAAGCCAGCCGGTGTAGCCGGATTCGTCCAGGGTGGAAAGGATGGCTTTGAAATCGATCAAGCCCTGCCCGGGAGGCAGACGGTTGTTGTCGCCCAGGTGGACGTGGAAGAGCTTTCCGGCCTGGGTCAGCCTGGCGGAAGGGCTCGGTCCAGGAGCTTTCTTCGATGTTGACGTGGAAAGTGTCCACCAGCAGGCCCACCGCCGGGTGGTCCACCTCTTTCAGGAAAGCCAATCCCTTGGGTTACATTGTTGAGCAGGTCGCCTTCGAAGCGGTTGAGCGGCTCGATGGCGATCCGTACCCCGGCTGTCGGCGGCGCGTTCCCCGGCCCGGCGCAGGACCTGGGCCAGTTCAGCCAGCGAGCGCTCCTTATCCCCAATCAGCGCGGCCGCGGAAGCTCCCCACGGTGACGACCGGGGCGTGCAGGGCGGCTGCCAGGTCGATCAATTCGTCCAGGCGCTGGCAGGCCAGGGCGGCGGTCGTCGGGTCCGCATGTAGCAGGGTCAGCTTGGCGGCGAAGGCCATGCCGCCGCTGGCGACCGCCGCAGCCTGCAGGCCGTTCTGGTCCAATCTGTTCCAGCAGGGCGGACACGTCCAGGCTGGCTGGCTCGGTTGTAATGAACTCGACCCCGGCGGCGCCCATCCGGGCGGCCTTGTCCAATTTCTCTGCCAGGCTCCCGGAAAGCAGCGCCACCGGCACCGGGAGCGCTACTTCGGGGGTCTGGATGGTCAGGGCAAGTTTCATCGAATGGATCATCGGCTTCCGGTCATCCTGCGCCGAGGGCGGTTTCCATCTCGGTCAGGGAATCGTCCAGGATCTTCAGGACTTCGTCGATCTCGGCGGCATTGATCACCAGGGGCGGCGCCATCAGGACCATGTCGCCCGCCACGCCATCGATCGAACCGGTGCATGGATAGGTCACCAGGCCGCGCTCCAGATGCGATGCGTTCCAGCAGGGCCGAGGCATGTTTGGCCGGGCCGAAAGGTTCCTTGGTCGCGCGCGACTTTGACCAGCTCGAAGCCAACCATCAAGCCCTTGCCGCGCACGTCGCCCAGGCTGGGATGGCGGTTCATCATGCTTTTCAGCCCGGCGCGGAACTGCTCGCCGCGCGCCTTCGAATTTTCTGCCAGCTTGTGGTCCAGAAGGTATTGGATGACGACCATGCGCAGCTGCGCAAGAGACGGCGTTGGCATTCAGGGTGTGCCCGGCCTTGAAGGGGGAGTGCTTCTTTTCGAGAACGGACCAGATCTCGGTCGTCGCGCGATGATGGCGGAGAGCGGCGTATAGCCGGCGGTCATGCCCTTGGCAGTGGCGATGATATCGGGAGTGACGCCCCAGTGTTCGATCGCCCACTGGCTGCCGGTTCTGCCCCAGCCGGTCATGACCTCATCATCGATGATACAGGACGTCATACTTGGTCGCAAATTTCGCGGATGAGCTGGAAGTAGCCTTCCGGCGCGGGGGCGCAGGCCAGGGCAGCCCCGACCACCGGTTCGGCGATGAAGGCGGCCACGTTGTCCGGGTTCTGCTGGCGGATGGCGGTCTCGAGCGCGCGTGCGCATAGCAGGTTGCAGTCGGGATAGGTCTTGTTCGAATGGACAGCGGTAGCAGAAAGCCGGCGGGATGTGCGGCGAGTCGACATACATGGGCTGGAACAGGCTGCGCCGCCCGGTGATGCCCGAAAAGCCTGCCACCGAAATGGTGTTGCCGTGGAAGGCCTGCCAGCGCGAGATGATCTGGTATTTGGATGACCGGCCGCTTTCGACCCAGTATTGGCGCGCCAGGCGCACGGCGTCGTCGGTGGCGTCCGTGCCGGTGCAGGTGACCCAGACCCGGCTGTTATCCTTGAGCTCGCCGGGTGCCAGGCTGACGACCAGGTCAGCCAGATCCAGAAATTGTTGGTTCGAGAAGGCATGCGCCGGGTAGAAGGAGAATTTCTCGGCCTGTTCGGCCATGGCTTGCGAGACTTCCATAACGCCATGACCGATGTTGGTGACGGTTGAAGAACCTCCGGAACCGTCGATGTATCGCCGGCCCTGGCTGTCGTATAAGTAAATCCCCTCGGTTCGCTCGATGATCGGAAACTCGCGATCCCAGTCGCGATGAACGGCATGCACGTTTGGTTTGGTCATTGGGAACTCCTTGAATTGGAAGAAGGAATTACTTTATGAGAACGTTTACATAGTAAAAGATACCATATTAATATAGGTGCGTCAATACAGAACCTTAAGCCGGGCTTCGTTCGATCAGTGGGAACATGCGACATCTCCTCCAGCGACTTGCTCGTCACCCCTGCTCTACTGCTCTTCCCTGGCCCATGCTTGACAGCCTCTCTCTTCGTTTGTCAACGTGTCACTGACCGGTGTTGCACAGCAAAGGACGAAAATCTTTTTTCGTAGCCAGGTACTGCAAAAATCGGGAAAAGTGTTGACTTTCGTCTTTTCCGGCTGTATAATGATTTTATGGGTGTGTAAACGTTTTCACAAGTTTATCAAAAGAACTTGAAATTTGACAACCGCTGGGTTGTCATACCACCCAGAATGTATCAATTGTAAGGCGAAACCAACACAATGAAAAAACTGGTAGCCGGGTCTCCTTGGGTTCTGTTTACTTGCTGAACAATATGATTATATTATAGTATGAAACCAGGAAGGATATCATGCCCATGATTTCGAATTCCTTTGACAGATTTCTAACCGCTATTCACCGCCAGGAACCAGACCGCGTTCCATTCGGCGAATTGGGCGTAGACCCTGAAGTAAAACAGGCCTTCATGGGGCGGCCGGTGATTTCACTTGAAGATGAGGTTGAATTCTTCATAACCGCTGGCTATGACTACGTTCTTGTTGACACTGACTTATACGCAACCCCTCAAATTCAAGGCACCATTATCAAGCCACATGCGGATACTGCCAACGCCTATGACCAGCGACGCCAGGATCGCAATTGGGTCGATTCAAAAGCAAAAGCCATCCAGACTTGGCAGGATGTGGAGAAATTTCCCTGGCCGACCGCTGAGCAGGTTGATTGTTCCGTTTATTCCCGGATTGAACCGCTTTTACCGCCGGAGATGAGGCTGCTGGTGACCTTTGGTCATATTTATACGATGGCAATGCAACTGATGGGTTTCGAGTCTTTCTGTTTAACATTGATGGAAGACCCGGTGCTGGTCAAGAATATAATTGATCGATTGGGGAATGAGACCATGCGCTTGCTTGAAAAGATTCTGTCATACGACCAGGTTGGCGCTGTCTGCATCCAGGATGATATCGCCTACACCAGCGGTTTGATGATTTCTCCGCGCAGCCTGCGCAAAATATTTTTCCCCTGGCTCACCCGCGCGGCTGAGATCAGTCACAGCCATGGCCGCCCGCTGATCTACCATTCCGATGGCAAAGTGGATGAGGTCCTGCCAGATATTATTGCTGCCGGGGTGGATGCGCTGCATCCCATTGAGCCAAAGTGCATGAACATCGTAGAAGTTAAACGGTCTTTTGGCCACCAGATTGCATTGATAGGCAATGTGGATCTGGGCTACGTATTAACACGCGGTACACCTCAAGAAGTTCGCGAAGCAGTTAGGTCTTTGATTAAACAATTAGGCCCTGGCGGAGGATATTTAATGAGTTCGGCCAACTCGGTGACAAACTATGTGCCACTCGCCAACTATAAGGCGATGCTGGAGGCCACCATTGAGTACGGTCGCTATCCGATTTCATTGTAAAACTGCATAAGAGGCATGCATGGCAAAGCCAATTGAATCAACCGATATTCTTAAACCTCGTATTGGTGTAGTGGTTTCTACCTGGACTCACGAAGAGGGGGCCGATTACGCAAAGAATCTGGTTGGCCTGTTCCCTAAAACTGCACCACTGGAGAAAGTTGAGTTGGTCATCAGCCCATGCTTATTGGAAACTGAAAAGGATCTCCCGCCAATAACGCAATTCTTTTCTGATAAAAACCTGGATGCGTTTATACTCATTCCAGGCAATTTTACACTCGACCACGTCATGCCTCTCCTGGCAAAAGAAATCGGGCTGCCAACTATTTTGTGGGGCATGACCACCCAGGAGGCCTGGGGGGCTTTTGTTGGGGTTCAACAGACTCTATACCCGTTTAAAGAACTGGGCATGGATTATATTTTCGTGGTGGGTGACCTGGGAAGTGATCGAATTTGGCAAAGAATTCTACAATATTCCCGTGGAGCAGCTATAAAGAAACGGTTGAAAGGGCTGCGAGTGGGTTTGATGGGTTGGCGGGCAGAAGGCATGTCGGATGTTTCCTTTGACGAGTTGGCATTGCGGGAGACCTTTGGGGTTCAAGTGGTGAATGTTGGTCTCACCCGCTACTCCCGTACGGTCGATTCGATCCCATCTTTTGAAGTAGAAAAAGCCTGGGACGAGATGCGGCCCCGTTTCGATACTTCTATTATCAAAGATGATGTTGTCAATTTTGGAGTGCGCTCTTACCTCGCCATGCAAAAGATAGCAACTGACGAGAACTTGCAGGCGGCGACAGTGGAATGTTTTCACGACCACCTGGGTGGCCCATGCCTGGGTTGCAGTTTGTTCAATGACCAGGGTATTGCCGCTTCCTGTGAGAGTGACGTGCCTGGTGCAATCATCATGGCAGTTGGCCAGATTCTTTCTGGACACCCCACCTTTCACGTGGACATCATTAAAGCCAACCTTGCTGATAACAGTTCCATATGGCACCATTGTGGTAATATGCCAACTCGTTTGGCTGCCGACCGCGGCCCGTTGAAACTCCGGCCCATACCTGAACATATTGGTCCGGGGGCTTTCGGGCCGACTGTCCAGGCTACCTTGCGCCCCGGGCCGATCACCGCTGCAAATCTCGTTGGCAGGCGTGGCTCGCTGCGGGTATGTGCAATGGAAGGCGAGGCAGTGCCGTATGAATTGGAATTCCCTGGATCGGCTGCCAAGGTAGTATTTCCATTTCCCCTGGCAGAATCGCTGGAAAAACTGGGCGAGGCTGGCTATGGACATCACTTTGCATTGATTCAAGGTCATGTTGGGCATGAACTGGGTGAGTGGTGCCGCCTCTCAAAAGTCCAGTTCATGCAGATATAACTTGCAACAAGGAGAAGGATATGGAAACCATTTTACAAGCCATTCAAGGCAAAGTCATTGAAGGCGAGAAAGCCGAGGCCGTTTCTTCGGTAGAACAGGCCTTGCAGGAGGGTTTGACTGCAGAACGTATCCTGAACGAAAGTCTGATTACCGCCATGAACGAGGTGGGCCGGCGTTTTGAAGCCGGCGAGTTTTACATTCCAGAAATGCTTGTCGCAGCCCACACGATGCAAGCTGCCCTCGCCATTCTCAAGCCTTTCCTTACCCAGGGCGGAATGCAGGCCAAGGGGAAAGTCTTGATCGGAACCGTAATGGGCGATCTCCATGAAATAGGGAAAAACCTGGTTGCGACCATGCTGGAAGGAGCTGGTTTCGAAGTCATTGATCTCGGAACTGACGTACCTCCCGAGAAGTTTGTTGATGCAGTCAAAGATCAGCAGGTGGATATTGTTGGCATATCGGCACTATTGACCACCACGATGAATACCATGCGAAAGACAATCGAAGCCCTGGAAAAGGCCGGCCTCCGTCAGAAAGTCAAGATCATCATCGGCGGCGCCCCTGTGACTGAGGCATTCGCCAAGGAAATTGGCGCGGATGGATATTCCCCTGATGCAAGTCGGGCAGTAACACTTGCCAGGACCCTGATGAGTACCTGATCATTCGGTACGGTAAGGTTTTCTATCATAGGAGCAGCATTATGAATTCTGCAGAGCGGATCATGGCAGCCCTCCGCGGCCAAACCCCTGATAGGGTCCCCATCTTGGAATGGTTTGTACATCCCAAGGTGTGCCAGGCGCTTTTACCGGGGGCCAGTTGGTCCGATTTCGTTGAACAGATTGGGTTGGACGCCATAAGCGCCTTGTTCCTATATGAAGGCACGTTCAAAGAGGCAGCAATTGGTCCCAAAACGTTGATGAATGAATGGGGCGTAACCTTGGGAGTCACTGACGAACATAAGGCGCCCATAGATGGGCCGATTAAAACCCTTGAGGATGCCAGGCATTATATACCTCCTGATCCTCAGGCCTCTTACCGCTTGGGAAATATGCCTGCCTATGTGAAACGCTTCAAGGGGAAGAAGGCCATTGTTTGGTGTCAGCGAGCCGAGTTCATGTGGGCCGCGGACCTGATGCGCCTCGATAATCTGCTGGTCAGTTTTCTCGAAGACAAACGTCTTGCCCATGAGGTGCTTGAGATCACTAACGAATTCGCAATCGCCTTGGCCCGCCGGGCGGTCAGGGAAGGCGCAGATATCGTCATGCTTGGCGATGATTATGCCTATAACTCTGGTCCCATGATGTCCCCGAAGGTATTCAAAGAATTTATCCAACCCAGGCTGGCTAAGGTTGTCCAGGCGGTGAAAGAAGAGGGCGCTTTGTGTGTGAAGCACAGCGATGGCAACTTGTGGCCGATCCTGGACATGATTGTGGAGACGGGTGTGGATGCGATTAACCCCCTCGAGCCGGTCGCCGGGATGGACATCGCGGAAGTGAAAAAGAAGTATGGGCAGCGCGTGTGTCTCATTGGCAACATCGACTGCGGTAATTTGCTTTCTAACGGCACGCAAGAAGAAGTCGTCAGGTCTGTAAGAGATACCCTCCTCAAAGCGGCTCCTGGGGGAGGCTATATCATGTCGTCCAGTAATACTATTCACTCCTCGGTCAATCCTGAGAATTACCGAGCGATGATTAACGCGACGCACCAGTTTGGCGCATACCCTTTCGCGGATAGTCTTTAACCTTGTTAATTTCGAAGCCCCACGATCTGAAGGCATAATTTGGGTTGAGGTCCTATGAAAGCGAATACTCCACGTTCAGGTAAAGAAGGACAGTTTAGGGTGCTTGCCTCGGAACAGTTGCAGGCGATCCATGCTGCCAGCCTGGAAGTATTGCAGACGACAGGCTACCACGCTCCGGTGGCTGAGGCGCGGCAATTGGTTTTGGAGGGCGGTGGGAAGGTATCCGGAGAACGGACTTATATCACCCCGGAGATGGTAGATCGGGCATTGGAATCGGTTCGCCCCGTGCAGATGTTTGACCGGGCGGGAAACCCTTCCCGTGTATTGTCCTACGGCGAGGTGAGCTTCGGCACTATTGCGGATACCTTTTATGTTCTTGACTCATATACCGGGCAGGTTCGTAAATTCTTGAAGGATGATCAGCGCTGGTTGGCATCTGTCATTGATTCCCTGCCCGGGATTGATTATGTCCAGTGTGTGGGTCAGGCGCATGACGTTCCGGATACGTTGCAAACCCAGGTGGCTGTTGCCCAAACAGTAAAACAAACATTGAAACCTCTGCTGATTTATCCATATGACCGGAATGGCCTTCTGGATGCCCTGGAAGTGATCAATCTTGCGTCTGGCGGGGAAAAGAGCTTCCGCCAAAAGCCATCTCTTATGTGTGCCGCTGTACCGGCCGCTCCGCTTTCCGGTACGGATTACAGCCTGGAACTGCTGTTGACCTGTGCAGAACGCCAGGTGCCGGTGCTCAGCTATTGTTGCCCTTCCATGGGCGGTAACAGCCCAACGGATATTGTCGCTACCATGGTATTGGCAAATGCCGATTGGCTGGCAAGCCTGGTCATCCATCAATTGAAACATCCGGGGGCACCATTTTGTACTGCTGGCTTTACGGTTCAATTGATGGACATGCATACCTCTCTCTGGTCATATTGCGCCCCCGAAACCCTAGCTGCCTATTCTGCTGCCGCAGAATTGGCACATTGGTACGGGCTGCCAGCCTTCGGCCTGGAAATGACCAGCGACGTCCCTGCGCTGGACGCCCAGGCCGGCGTCGAAATGATGTCCGAATGTCAGAGAGCGTTCCTGAGTGGCGTGGAAATGGTGCATAACGCCGGCATCTATGGCGCCGGCAAGTTGTGTGGTGCGGAGGCGGTTATTCTTGCAGATGAAATCATTGCCTATACCCGCAATGCAATGAAACCGGTGCGGGCATCTGAGGCAGGTTTGGCAGAGGCCGTTCGAATGGTTGGCGAAGCCGGACCAATGGGTGAGTACATCGCAAAGGATCACACTTTGGCGCATTTCCGCGGCTTCTGGTATCCAAGCTTGTTTAATCGTGGCATGTTCGACCCGCTCAGCGGCAAACCGGGGATCGATTTATTCCAAAGGCTGAACGAGCGCGCCCGCAGGCTGATTGAAAACCATCGTCCTGTCCTCTCAGAGGATGTCCTCACCAAAGTGGACGCTCTTGAAGCAAGCTGGTATGACCGGCAAGTCTCGGCGTAATACGCTGAGCTTCCATTTCCAATACATTTTGCTTTCGTAATCGTAACTGCTCACCCTTGCGAAGGTTTGGTCGTCTTATGAGCGAAAATCCTGGCTTTATCCACGATTTTGCCAGAAATAGAACCTTCGCAAGGCTGGCCTTAGCAGTTACTCGTAATCTATGGATGTCCATTTTAGTATGAATGCTCGAATTTCGAGAAGGACCTGGAGAGGAGCAGACCACGGATGAATCAACCTAGTTTGGAACGTTTGATGGCTTTCCAAAAAATGCAGGACCTATCGGCGGTCTTGTTATCCAACCCGGCTAGCCTGATCTGGCTGACCGGGTATGCCCCGCCGATAGAAACCGGTCCCAGCCCTTTCGAAGGCGGCCCGGCGTTGCTATGGTGCTGTGAAGGTGATGTAGTCATGCTCCTGTCGGATATGGAGTCGGGCGCTGCCAGGACACATGGAGTGGAAGTGGTCGATTACGTTGCCTATACCATCGAAGCCCCGCTCGCTGGATATAATAACCAGGCAGCCGCGCTGGCCCGCTTGCTCGGCAAATTCAGCGGCTTGCGCGGCAGGGTGGGGGTGGAGATGGATACCCTGCCCGCCTCGCTATTCTCGATCGCCCAGAATACGCTGCCCTCCTTGACTTTGGTTCCTTTGGACGGAAGGCTCGAGCCTTTGAGAGCGGTTAAATCGGCCGCGGAACTCGAACATATTCGTGCGGCACTCAGACTTTGCGACCTTGCACAGGCTGAGACAAAGCGCCTCGTCCAACCCGGCAGGACGGAGCTCGAAGTCTGGGTGGCTCTCAAAGCCCGGCTGGAGGTCGAGGCTGGTGGACGGGTGCCCGTGCTGGCAGACCTGGTCGCAGGGAAACGCACCGCCGAGATCGGTGGACTACCCGGAGGATATGTTCTTCGGGAAGGTGATCCTGTCCTCGCTGACATTGTTCCACGTTCAGGTGGCTATTGGGGTGATAACTCGGGTGTCCACTTCGCTGGCGAAGCACCTGCTGAGTTGCATAAGATATATGCTGCGGTGTTCGAAGCCTTGCGCACGGGCATCCGGGCTGTTAAGCCGGGCCTGAGGGCTTGCGACCTGGACAACCTGTTGCGTACCTTTATTCGTGACCGGGGTTACCCGGTCTACCCGCACCATTCGGGCCATGGGATTGGCACGACCTATCATGAAGAGCCTCGCATTGTGCCTTATAACACGATCCTTTTGGAGGCTGGCATGGTGATCGCGCTCGAACCCGGAATTTACCTGCCTGGAGTTGGTGGAGTCCGCCTGGAAGATGTTGTCCTCGTGACGGAAACCGGCTGCGAATTATTGACCAGGCACCTGGAAGATGCATAGAGAACCGATCCCTACACATTCTGAAAAGGAGTAAACCATGGACACACGAAAAAAAGTAGTCGTCACCGGAGCTTCCTCTGGCATTGGGGAAGCCACGGCGCTGCGCTTTGCGCAGGAAGGTTGGGATGTGTGCGTGACCGCACGCCGCGAGAAAGAGCTGCGTGACCTGGTGAAGAAATTTCCGAAGGGCGAGCATCTGGTTTGCCCGGGCGATTACAGCGATCTGGAAACCGCCAATTCGATTGATCGGGCGATCCGGGAAAAATGGGGGCGGGTGGATGCCTTGGCCAATGTTGCTGGAACTTTCTATGAAGTCGATGTGATTGAAACACCCATGGAAGAATGGCGCAAGCAGTTCGATACTATGGTGAATGGGGCGGTGTATATGACACGCATGGTCGTGCCGTGGATGAAATCGGGAGGCCGGATCATTCACTGCACCTCAATTCATGGAGAGCGGGCATATGCGGGTGCAAGCGCTTACAGTATGGCCAAGGCGGCCATTAACCAATACTGCCGCTCCCTGGCGTGTGAACTGGGCTCAAAGAACATACTTGTAAATGCAATCGCACCTGGCTTTGTCCGGACGCCCATGAGCGTTGTGAACGGTGAGAACGAGCTTGATAGTGAATGGTTCAAGCAGAATTACGTTGTCGGCAATCATCTCGCTCTGCGCCGTGGTGGCCTTCCCGAAGAACTGGCTGGCGTGTTCTTGTTCCTGGCCGGACCGGACGCCACATATATCACCGGGCAGGTGATTACAGTTGACGGTGGCTTGATAATTAATTTTTGATCCCAAATGGGACTGATCCCTGGGAGAAAGTGTCTGGCTTGAGGGTGATATGCTGATAAGTGGTTTTGAACATGGGCATCCGGCTCTGTGGCTGGAGAACGGCCAACTCCGTGTGGGGGTGCTGCCGCAGAAAGGTGCAGATATCTTTGAATTAACCTATCTGCCGGCGGGGGTGCAGCTACTCATGCGGACTCCCTGGGGGCTCAAATCCCCCGGGAAGATGCCGCAGGCCGAGTTTCTGGACAATTACGAGGGCGGCTGGCAGGAGCTCTTCCCAAACCATGGGGATGCCTGCACATTCCGCGGCCAGGCCATGCCGATGCACGGGGAAGTGGCCCTGTTGCCCTGGGATATGCAGGTCATGCAGGATAATGCCGCCGAAACCAGCCTCCATTTACAAGTGCGCTGTCAGAAGACCCCTTTCCTGCTGGAACGTACCATGCGCTTGCAAGCCGGAACGGCCCGGCTGGAGATCCTGGAGAAAGTGACGAACGAGTCCGATCAGGCATGCGAATTCGTCTGGGGCCACCACGTCACCCTGGGCGAGGCCTTCCTGGATGGGGAGAGCCGGCTGGACGTTCCGGCCCGGATGCTCCTGACCCCGGATGCGCTCTTCGAGCCCAAGACGGCCCGCCTGGCCCCCGGGCAGTCCAGCCCCTGGCCGAATGCCCAAGACCGCCATGGTGGTGGAACGATCGACCTGGCGGCCATACCCGACCGCCAGGCCGCTCCCATGATGACGCCTTCCTGGCAGGCCTCATAAGTGGTCATTACACCGTGACCAGTCCCGGCAAACGGCTGCGCTTTTCCCTGGACTGGGACGAAGCCCTTTTCCCCTGGATAGCTTTCTGGCAACCCTATGGTGGAGCTGATTTACCGCCACTTACCGGTATTTACGGGGTTGGGATCGAGCCGTGGGTATCCCAATATTCCTTGGCGGAGGCGGTCGAAAAAGGCCAGGCGCGCTGCTTGGCTGGTCGGGCCAGTCTGGAGACCCGGTTGGTCGCTTCGGTTATGCGCCTATAGATCGGTGCTTCCGGCGGCACGTGCCTGGAAGAGCCGCGCCAGTCTGTCGACCTCGACTGCCTGTTCCGGGCTGAGCGGACGGGGGGTATGTTCGGCCAGGAGTTTGCGGGCACGCTCGTTCGCCCGCTGGCGCATATCTAACTTGCTTGACAAGCCCATCGATTAATGCTACCATCATTGTGTAAACGTTCTCACACACCACAAAATTATAATGATTGCCAAGGCTTTATTTGAATCAAACCAGCAATTGTTCCCCATGGATGTCCTGATATATGCCCGGTATGTACGTCGGAGCTGCAGGGCATTTTTCTGCTTATCAGCCGATCATCCAACCGATTCCAGCCAGTATGGACAGGAGGTGTTGCGGGAAGAGATCAGTTGTCTTCGGAAACATTTCCGTATTTCCTTGTCACTTCAATCTGAGCCTGTTTAATCGAGGAGAATAAAGAAATGAAGAATATTGGAAAGATTATAACGGCATTGGCGTTATTTGCGCTGGTCTTAACCAGTTGTGCCCCGGCCGCGACGCCCACAGCAGCGCCTGCAGCACCGGCTACCTCGGCACCGGCCGCCCCGGCAACTTCCGCCCCGGCTACGGCTGCTCCCGCCACGGCAGCTCCGGCTGCTGCCGCCGCCCCCGTCCACCTGGTAGTCTGGTGGTGGGGCGAGCAGGAAGCCCCCGGAGCACAGAAGTGGATGGATGAAACGGTTTCGCTCTACGAAAAACTGCATCCCAACGTAACCATCGAGACCGTGCTGCAATCCACCGATTCGTTGATCCCGGCCTTTGCATCCGCCGCGGCAGCCAAGTCCGGCCCGGATATCCAGTACTTCTGGGGTGGGACATATACCCTGGAACCGGTTTGGCAGGGATCTTTGATACCGATTAACGATCTGATCCCGGCAGACGAATTGTCTCACTATATCAACAATTTTGAGCGCACCTATGACGGGAAACAATGGGGCATTGGCTGGTATCTTTCTGGCCTCCCCATGTTCTTTAACCCAAAATTGTTTACACAGGCTGGACTTGACCCGGCAAATCCGCCTCAAACCTGGGACGATCTCATCGCTGCTTGTGGCAAGCTGAAAGCGATCGGCGTTGTGCCCATCTCAGGCGGGCTGAAGGACGCCTGGTTTGGTGGTTGGTTGTTCACTGATCTGGCGCGCGAATCTCAGAACAGTTATACAGATTTCATCCAGGCTGTGGTTGGCAATGCCAAATTCACCGACCCAACCTTTGCCAGTTGGTGGACCGCCTTAGGCCAACTGAAAGACGCCGGCTGTTGGAACACGGACATTGGTTCGATCGATTACCAGCAAGGCCAGGATATGTTCACCCAGGGTAAGGCAGCCATGACTTTTGGCAACGATACCTTCACGGCCGGCATTGCCAAGACCTTGGGCTGGGACTCCATGGATGTTATGATCGTCCCCAAATTTGCAAGTGGGAAACTGGCCAGTACGTATGCCGTGACTGCCCAAGGCTGGGGGATCACCTCCTGGTCGAAATATCCTCAGCAGGACGCGGATTTCTTGATGTACATGCACACCACGGACCGCCTGAAAGCCTGGTGGGCGGATACGGGCGTGTTCCCGGCCGATGATCGCCTGGACCCGAGCCTGATCACCCAACCGCTCCAGCAGAAGATCTATAAATGGGATTCCACGATACCTGGACCGGAATTGGAGAACTTCATCCCATCCATGTTGGATAATGATGCAAACATGACTGGTGCCCAGTTGCTCTTCTCGGGTGACAAGACCCCGGCTCAATTGGCCCAGCTTTCTGAGGACACTATTGTAAAATGGCGCGCTCAGAACCCGGACGAGCTGGCCAATTTCCTGACCTGGTCCAAGTAAAGTTTTTCATGATCTAAAGTACCTAATTCGATGGATTGATTGCGGCTTTTTGCCGCAATCAATCCATCCCAAGGTAAATAGGCTATGCGTCAAAATAAAATAGAGCCTTTTCTATTTCTTGCTCCAGCCTTGGCCGTGCTCCTGGTCATCTTTGGTTATCCCGTTTACAGCCTAGTGGTTCTAAGTTTACAACGCCAGTCTCAAGGTAAACAGATATTTGCAGGCTTAAGCAACTACAAGCTCATCTTTATGGATGATGTCTTTATTAAGGCCATTCAACATAATGGGACTCTTCTTATTTGTGTCCCCATCATGGTGGTTGCAGCATTGTTGTTGTCGATCCTTTTGTTCGAACGCATCCGCGGCTGGCAGTTTTACCGTACGACCCTTTTCCTTCCTTACCTTCTCCCTATTACCGTAGTGGGACTGGTCTTCTCCTATATTTTTCAATTTAGCGGTGTGTTGAATACCATCCTGGAAACGCTTGGTTTGAAATTCCTGGCTTTGGATTGGCTGGGAAGCACACGCCTGGCTTTACCGACCCTGATGTTTGTGATCATCTGGAAGGAAATGGGATTTGGCGTCATTTTGTTCCTGGCGCGCTTGATGTCAGTGGATGAGGAATTATATGACGCGGCCAAGATTGACGGCGCGAACTGGTTGCAATTGCATTTAAATATTACCATCCCTCAACTCTCGACGGTGATCGAATTCTTCACCGTAATCTCGATCGTTACCATGCTTTCCTGGGTTTTCAACTATGTCTATGTAATGACGGGTGGCGGCCCAGGTAACGCGACCATCGTAACTGAACTGTACATTTATCTCATGGCATTCCAATATCGTAATATGAACCTGGCAGCCGCCGTTTCAGTGCTTTTACTGCTGGTCATGGGTATTTTCATCTTCTTGGAACTGTACTTGCGCGACCGCGCAGAAATCGGGGAGGCACTGGGATGAGACGCCACCTAACTCTACGCACTTTTTTTAGCGGGGCTGTTCGTCAGGCATTGGTGATCGTGGCCACTCTGGTGGTGCTTTTCCCAATCTATTTCATGCTGGTCTCTTCCTTCAAGACCCAGCCTGAGTATATGGCGAATTTGTGGGGGTTGCCACATGCGCTGCAATTGGATAACTTCACTGTCGCCTTGGCCGGCGGCGAATTCTTCCGGCGCTTGGCCAACAGCACGATCCTCTCGGTTGGCGCAGTTGGCGCTTCCTTGGTGATTGCCTGCCTGGCGGCTTACCCTTTTGCACGGATGAAATTCCCTGGCAAACGGTTCCTGTTTAACCTCATCCTCTCGCTTATGGTAATCCCTCCGGTCGTCATGATTGTACCGCTGTTCGTCTCGATGGTGCGTTGGCAGTTGGTCAACACCTACCAGGGCACGATCCTGATTTATACCGGGCTGCTGCTTCCATTCTCGATCTACCTGATGACCAACTTCTTCCAGACCATTCCCCACGAGATTATTGAAGCGGCGCGCATGGATGGCTGTTCCACTCTGGGAGTATTCTGGCGGATATTGCTGCCTCTTTCAGCGCCCGCCCTGGTCACCCTGGTGGTCGTGAACGCCCTGTGGGTCTGGAACGAGCTGCTGATCGCCCTGGTATTCTTGCAGAAGGATGAACTGAAAACCCTCATGGTGGGGATCTCGGCCTTACGCTCACGCAACTATGTCAATATCCCCGTCACCATGGCGGGTCTAACGATCGCCACGATCCCAATCGTGGTCGTCTATATGCTGGGGCAGCGTTACTTTATCCGCGGCATGGTCAGCGGCGCAGTCAAGTGATCCGAGAATAGGGGTACGATGGATAATGAATTGAATATGCGCGCAAGGGTCCTGACGGTGCTGCAGGGAAAGATTCCCCAGCACTTGCCTTTTGTTACCCGCCTGGAGACCTGGTATACCGCCCACCAACGCTCCCACACGCTCCCTGAAAAATTCCGCGCCATGAGCCTCGATGAAGTCCACCGGGCTGTGGGGGTGGGCCGCCTGAAATTTTCCGTTCCTTATAAGTATCGCCTGACAGGCGTCGAAGTGCACGCCACCTTCAACGGCGAAGAACTCATCCGCGTGACTGATCCGGTGGTCGAGAATTTCCCAGGGTTGTGGGACCTGGTACCTACCGACCGCGCTGGCACCACCCTGACCGAGCTGGTCACCCCGGTCGGGAGGCTGACCCTCACCCATATGCTGCTTGAAGAGGGTGTGTATAACGGCACCGATCCCTACATGAAGGAACACTTGGTCAAGGACGCGGCTGACCTGCGGGTGGTTGAGTATATACTGGAGCGGGCGGAGTTCGTGCCAGCTTTCGAAAAGATCAAAGCGGAAGAGGCGCAGGTTGGCGGGGACGGTCTGGTCGTCCCACTCCTTCAGCGTATCCCCTTCCAGCAGATTCTGTTAGAATATCTGGGCGAGATGAGCCTGTTTTATACGTTGCACGATAACCTGCCTCTGGTTAACCGCCTGCTGGAGCTGCTCGACCAGCAACTGCTCACCGCCCTTGAACACCTGGCCGCCTTGGATGTGCCCTATGTCGAGTTTCCGGATAATCTACATGGCCTGATGACCAACCCGAAGCTCTTCCGCCAATATTGCATGCCTGCTTATCAGAGATACACGGGCATCCTGCACCGGCAGGGAAAGAAAGCTGGAAGCCATACCGACGGTGATATCCGGCCACTGCTGGGACTTTTGGCCGAATCAGGCCTGGACGTGTGCGAGTCGGTCTCCCCGACTCCGCTGACCTCGTTCACCTTCCGGGAAGCCAACCGGGCCTGGCGCGGCAAGCCAGTGTTGTGGGGCGGTTTTCCCACCCCGCTCCTGGAAGAGAAAACCAGTCAGACAGAGTTCCTGGCCTATCTCGACGACCTGCTGGTTGCCATTGACCAGCCCCTGATCCTGGGCCTGGTGGACCTTTTCCTCCGGCACAACTCGATCGAGCGAGTCGAAACCATTGCCGGACGGCTGGAGGCCCTCGACCTGCCCGGCCGCATGAACGTTGCTTTAGAAAGGCTGTCATGAATCCTCTCGGCCGAAAACGCACCAGTGTGAGAGACGTGGCTGCCGCCGCCCGCACATCCGTGGCGACGGTTTCTAGGGTCCTGAATAACACCGGTTATTTTGCCGATGAGACGCGCCTTCGCGTGTTGAAGGCCGCCGAGGACTTGAATTACCAACCCAGCTTGCGCGCCAAAGGGCTGCGCCAGAAACACAGCAATACGATCGGCCTGCTGATCCCCAACCTGCTCAACGCCTATTACACTGCCCTGGCGGATGCCGTCAGCCAGTTGATCACCAAGACCGGTTACCAGCTCCTGCTTTCCTCGACCCGGGACGACCCGGCCCTCGAACAGGCCACCCTGCGCCAGTTGATCGGTCACGATATCGATGGTCTGCTGTGGGTGCCGACTATTGGGGACAAAAAGACCGTCGACATGCTGCTCAACCAGAATATCCCCTGCGTGTCCATCGTCCGGCGGGTGGACCGGGACCGGCTGGACACCATCGTTTTCGAAGACCTGGCTGGGTCATACGCGGCCGTGCAGTATCTGCTGCAACTCGGCCACACGCGCATCGGCTTTATCGGCGGAGACATCACCTATAACAGTAACAACGACCGCTGGCTGGGCTACCGCAAGGCCATGCAGGAGGCCGGCTTGGCTGTGGATGAGGCGCTGGTCAAGGTCGGCACGGTGCGGGAAACCTGGGGCTCGATCGCCACGGGCGAGTTGCTCTGCATGCCTGATCCGCCCACCGCCATTTTCGCGGCTTCCAACGCCATCATGCCGGGCGTGATGAAAACGCTGCTCCAGTACGAGGTGGATGTCCCGAAGGAAATGTCGCTGATCTGTTTCGACGATCTGGACTGGTTTACGTTTTCGAATCCCTCCATCTCGGCGATCTCGATCAGCCACACGCGCATTGCCGAGTCCGCCGTGGCCCTGCTGCTGCAGCGCATCGAGAACCCGGATGAGAGCAAGCGCCCGCCGGTGCTGATGCACATCAGCTTCGAGCTGCTGCTGCGCAAGTCGGCGGTGGGTCCGCGCACCTGCGCGCCGCACTGGAAATAATACCTGTTTTTGTCTGCTAATGCCACTTCGTGGTACTAGTGCCACTTCGTGGTACAAGTCCACGCTAAACCTCGCTAATCATCAAAAATATTTGCGCAGATTAGCGAAGATTGGCGGATTTTGAAGTACTTAGCTGGAAGTCTAAGTAGAAAAAGGAGAGACAAGAAATGAAAACTGGCGCACGCGGCGGTGCATTGACCGTGATCCCGGAAGCGGATGTGGAACGCATTTACCGGGCTTCGCTTGACCTGTTGATGAATCCCGGCATATTCAGCGAATCGGATATCTATCTGGACCTCTTCGCGAAAGGTGGCGCGAAGGTCGACCGCAGTGAGCGCACCATCCAGGTGCCCCAGGAGTTGGTCGAATGGGCCATCCAGGCGGCCCCAAAAGCCTTTACCCTGTACGGACGGAATGATCCTGCCATGGATCTGCAGATCGAGTTGGGCCACACGTATTTCGGCATGGGCGGCACCTCCGAACCGCTGGTCTGGGATTACCAGCAGCGGAAACCGCGCCAGCCGACCAAGCAGGATATGGTCAACAATACCCGCATCGGGCAGGCCCTGCCGGACATCGACTTCGTCCAGACGCTCTGCATGTCCGGCGACCAGCCGACCGATATGATCTTCTTCCACGACTTTGACGCGATCTTCCGCAATACCACCAAGCCAACGGTGCTCAACATCCTCGAGCGCCCGTTCACCCAGCACCTGCTGGAGATGGCGGCGGCGGTCTCGGGCGGCGAGCAAGCCCTGCGTCAGAAGCCCAGCATGCTGGGTATCGCCACTCCGGTCAGCCCGCTCAAGATCCCGGTCATGAACGAAGGCATTATCGACGCGGTCAAAGCCGGGGTTCCGATCCTGTATTCCCCCGGCCCGTTGATGGGCGCCACCGGCCCCGCTACGCTGGCCGGGCTGGTGACCCTGGCCAATGCCGAGGTGCTCTTCGGGGTCACGCTGGTGCAGTTGATCCAGCCGGGCGCCCCGCTGGTGCTCAAGCCTGACACGGATGTCTTCGATATGAGGACCACCCAGGTCACCTACGGCAGCCCGGAGCAGAACCTGGGCAAGATTGCCATGGTCCAACTGGCCAAGCGCTACAACCTGCCGATCTATGGGCTGGGCGGTGGGGTGGAGGGCAAGCTGCCGGACGCCGAGGCGGCTGCCGAAGCCATGCAGTCCATGCTGTTGGACGGGCTGGCCGGCATGACCATGTGCCAGGCCCTGGGCTCGCTGGCCTTCGGCATGTACGGCTCGCCGGAGATGGCCGTCATCTGCGACGAAATGGTGCGGATCGTCAAGCGCATCTTGAGTGGTTTCGAGGTAAATGAAGAAACCCTGGCCCTGGACGTGATCCGCAAGGCCGGGTACGGCGGCAGTTACCTGTCCCAGTCCCACACCCGGCGCAATTACCGCAAGGAAATGTATTTCCCGTCGCTGTTCCAACGCCAGACGATGGACGAGTGGATCAAGGCCGGCAGCCAGGACATCCACGCGGTGGCCCACGCGAAGGTGCTCAGCCTGCTGGAGCAGGCCCGGCCGGTCGAGTTGCTCCCCGGCGCAGATGCCGAACTGGCGCGCGCCCTGCAGCGGGCAGTGAAAGGTTAAACCAACTCGTTACTCGTTACTCGTTAACGTGTTAACAAGTTAACGAGTAACGAGGATTATCTCCGCATCATCCGGTGGGCCATTTCCACACATTTAAATTATTCAGATTCCAATAGGCTTCATTAAGAATTCGGAAATGGTTGTGCTCTTCCTCGGATAGCTTCCGGAACATTTCGTGGCCCTGTGCATCCGTGATCTGGTCGGCCAGGTCTCCGTAAGCTTTTTCCGCCTGTTTTTCCAAATCCATGGCCTCGGAAATAATGCTCATGACGGTTTGCCGGTTGGGTTCTTCCGCCGCCTTTGGCGCCAGCATCGGCGGGAGTGGGAATGCTTTTCCTTCATAATCGATAAAACCGGAATTTTCCTGCAAGCTTTTCTCAAGGGCACTGACCTTCAAATAATGCAGTTTCTCGAAATCACTTAACTTCACGAAGAGGTCCTTCCCCATCGGATTGCCCGTTTTCTTGGCGGCGTTTGCGTAAAATTCCGAGGCCACCCTTTCGTTTTCCTTGACCGCACGGATCGCTTCCAACAGGTTTGGTATATTCATTCGTTCCTCCGATTTAAAACTCCAACTTTCTTTGTGCAAAATAACCTTCCATCACTCGTTCGAGACGATTCTTTACGGGGATCAAAATGGCAATCCCGACCGCGATTGAGATGAAATGTGCCAAAGTGGAGTATTCTCTAAATGTTTCTCCGATATAGGTAACGAGCATGTGTTCGGAGAAGCTATAAATGAATATCAGGAGCCCAGCCAGGATGGAGTACAAAGTGCCTTTTTTGATGATCACGGTGATATCGAAAAGCTTATCCTTGATGATTGCCAGACCGATGATTGCATTAAAGACATCCACCAGTAACATCCCCAACGGCAGGAGGATGGGTACATTGATCCCATTGACCACGCCAACTTTTACGATCGCAAAAGTAATCACCAGGCAGCCTGAAGCAATATACAGGTAATGGCGTCTTTCCAGGCGGGAAGCCGCTTTTTTTGCGCCAATAAACATCAGCCAACATGCGGGCAGCATGAACCCAAACCAGGCAACCATCCCCAGGGGATCCAGGAAACTGGGAGCGACTCTGAAGATATTCCCCCACTCGTAGGTGTAGACCCCATCAATCTTCCAATATAACCCGGCAAGGCCCAGCACCCATAAGGCCCCGGTGAGCCCCCAGGCCAGCCGGATGGCCCATTTGAGAGGTCGCCCTGTGTATAGGCACATAAAATGAAAGACCAGGGCCGGTATAAATCCGCACGGCATGGCGATAACGTAACCGATGACCTGCAACTCTTCCAAATGGGTATTTCTGACCATGAGCAGGAAGACGCCCAGGTCCCAGATCGCACAGATGAGCAGGAAGGCTGCAAAGAGGTAATGATATGCCTTTCTCCCGCGATAGAACCAGATAAAGAATCGTGCTGGCCAGAAGGAATCCCAAGCCAAATTCAATGGTAGTAATAATCACAATCGATGAAGTCATTTGACCTCCATATTCTCTCGGCGGTTGAATCTTTTTCTGACGTTTTCTTTTGGGATTGTTTGGCGGGCGTACAGAACCGGTTGGTGTGCTGCCTCGATTGTTTAAAGTAAAAACGAAACCTCTTGCGGACGGTTTCGCTTCTGTGGCTGCCAAGACCTTTTCCCGGAGGGCAAAGACCATTGATTAAGTCTTGGATTGGTGTTCCGATCGTTAATCAGACGAATATATAACTGCATGAATTATAGCATAATGAATTTATGAATACAAGTTTTTTTGATTGTCCAGACAGGGCGTTCTTAAAGTCACCGCGCTGCCCCGCAAACTTCGAGGATCGAACCGCCAAGTAACGACATCGTACCCGAAGAGTAAGAACGCGCAGGAAACCTATAAAAATCTTCGCGAGCTTCACTTCGCGGTAAAAAATTAATTGTGATGGACTTTAAGAACGCCGTGGTACCCGGGATTCTGGCACCCCCGGCAGGCGGAGTTTTCGGTTAAAATCTAACCTGTCATGCCTGAATTCCTGAAACTGCTGCCTCCGTCCGAGGCCCTCAGCCTGCTGTTGCGCTCCCTTCCCGCCACTGAACCGGAGGGGGAGCTGGTGGATACGCTCCATGCGGCCGGGCGCGTTACAGCAGAAGCTGTCATCGCCCCGCATGCCCTGCCGGCTTTTCCGCGCAGCAGCATGGACGGCTACGCCGTGCGGGCCGCTGACACCTTCGGCGCCTCCGAGAGCATGCCCGGATACTTGGCGGTCGTGGGGGAAGCCCTCATGGGAGCCAGGCCGGATTTTGCCCTGCAGCCTGGCCAGGCGGCTGGCATCCATACCGGTGGCATGCTGCCCGAGAATGCGGACGCGGTCGTGGCCCTGGAACAGACCGGGATTGCCCTGCCGGATGAGATCGAGGTCATGCGGGCGGTTGCGAAGGGCGAGAATGTCATCCTGGTGGGTGAGGATGTCAGGGAAGGACAGGTCGTCCTCCCGCGCGGCACCCGGGTCCGCCCGGCGGAAGTGGGTGGCTGCATGGCGCTCGGGATCACGCAGGTCCGGGTGGCAGTCAAGCCCAGGGTCGGGATCATCTCCAGCGGCGACGAAGTGGTTCCGCCGGAACAGGCCCCCGCGCCGGGCCAAGTGCGGGATGTTAATTCCTACACCCTCTCCGCGCTGGTGGCCGGAGCGGGTGGGGAAGCGCTGTTGTATGGAGTCGTACATGACCGGCTCGCAGAGATCAAGACGTGCCTGGCCAGGGCGCTGTCCGAATGCCAGACGGTCGTCATCACCGCCGGGTCGTCCGCCAGCGCACGCGACCTGACCGCCGAGGCGATTGCCGCCCAGGGGATCCCCGGTGTGCTCGTGCACGGCGTCAACGTGCGCCCGGGCAAACCGACCATCCTGGCAGTCTGCGACGGTAAAGCCGTGATCGGCCTGCCGGGCAACCCGGTCAGCGCCTTGCTGATTGCGGGACTGTTCGTCGTGCCGGTGGTTAGGCAATTGCTGGGATTGAAAGTGGAACGCCCGGCTGCCGCCTGCCAGGCCCGGCTGGCTGTGAACGTCGCCTCGCAGGCCGGACGGGAGGACTGGATCCCCGTGAAATTGGTCCCGCTCCCGGGCGCCGTCGGGGATTGGCTGGCAGAGCCCATCTTCGCGAAAAGCAACCTCATTTTCTCCCTGGTTGCAGCGGATGGCCTGTTTTGTATTCCATTGGAAGTGACCGGGTTGGAAGCCGGCGAACAAGTCCGGGTTTTTATTTTATAGAGAGATCATTCGGTAACTGGCCTCGCCATAGTCGCCGGGGGGATGCCCCTATCGGGGCACACGTAAATCCCCCGTCTGAGGCCATGGAAGCTGCCTAAAGGCGGCTAAAAGTCGGCTTTCAGTCCGCTTTAGCGGACTTTGTGCGCTGAGCCGGGGACTTCAGTCCCCCGGCGGCAGAAGCATTAAGTTACCGAATGCTCTCTATAGCGTGCCTGCTTGAGCAGAAGGAATGGTATCAGGATATGTCTGTATATCTGCATGATATTCCGCTTGGGGAAGCCAGGGCCCGTTTCGAAGCCGCCCTGCAGGAGGCCCGGCTCTGGGGCGTGTTGGGGCAGGAGACCATCCCGCTGGATGAGAACGCCCTCGGGCGCGTGCTGGCGGAAGCGGTCATCGCGAAAGTGTCCTCGCCGCATTATCATTCCGCCGCCATGGATGGGTTTGTCGTCCATGCCGACCAGACCGAGGGGGCGCAACCCTCCGCGCCGCTTGTCTTGCGCGTAGGCGAACAAACCCACTATGTGGATACCGGGGATGCCATCCCCGCAGGTTTCGATGCGGTCATCCCGATCGAGAATGTCGAGTCGCTGGACGAATCCGGGGCGATCACGCAGGCCATCCGCGCCCCCAGCGCCATCCGCATCCGCAGCGCGGTGACGCCCTGGTCGCATATCCGCCTGATGGGCGAGGATATCATCGCCACGCAACTAGTGTTGCCTGCCGGGCACCTGCTGCGCCCGGTCGACCTGGGTGGGATCGCCGCGGCGGGATACCGGGAGATCAAGGTAGCCCGCCGGCCACGCGTGGCGATCCTGCCAACCGGGACGGAACTGGTTCCGCTCGGCAGCGAATTGAAGCCCGGCAGCATCCTGGAGTATAACTCGCTCGTCCTGGCGGCGCAGGTGCGCGCCTGGGGCGGCCAGGCTACCCGGCTTGCCGATCATCCCGGATGATTTCGAGGCCATCTGCGGGCGCGTCCAGGCCGCCGCCCTGGAGCATGACCTGGTCCTGCTGGGGGCGGGTTCCTCGGCCGGGGCGGAAGATTTCTCGGCGAAGGTTGTGGAGAAGCTTGGCACCCTGCTGGTGCACGGTGTGGCGGTCAGGCCGGGCCACCCGGTCATTTTGGGGATGCTGAAGGCCGGCCAGCGGGCGGTGCCGGTCATCGGTGTGCCTGGTTACCCAGTCTCCTCGGCCATGACGGGGGAAATCTTTGTCGAACCGCTGCTCGCCAAATGGCTGGGCCGGCCGGCGGACGAACTGCCCGTTGAAACCGCCAGGCTGACCCGCAAGATCAGCTCGCCGGGCGGCGACGATGATTATATCCGGGTCGTCCTGGGAAAAGTGGAGGAGCATACGCTGGCTGCCCCGCTGGCACGCGGGGCGGGCATCATCACTTCGCTCATCCGGGCGGATGGGCTGCTGGTCCTGCCGCGCGGTGTGCAGGGCGCGGAAGCGGGTGAGATGGTATCCGTGCAGCTTTACACCAAAAGGACCGCTATCGAACGGACGATTTTCTGCATCGGCTCGCATGACCTGACCCTCGACCTGCTGGCCCAATTCCTGGCCGGCCGCGACCGCCGGCTGGTCTCGGCCAATGTCGGCTCGCAGGGCGGGTTGGTGGCGCTGTCGCGCGGCGAGGCGCACCTGGGCGGCTCGCACCTGCTCGACCCGCAAACAGGCGAATATAACCTGTCTTACCTGCCCAAATATTTGCCGGGAGTCCCCGTCCGCCTGGTGGCGTTGGTCCTGCGGGAACAGGGCTTCATGTTGAAAAAGGGCAACCCCAAGGATATCAGGGACCTGGCCGACCTCGGCCGGCCCGGCGTCCGCTTTGTGAACCGCCAGCGCGGCGCGGGGACGCGTGTCTTGCTCGACTATGCCCTCAACCTGCAAGGGATCGCCCCTGAATCCATCCGCGGGTACAACCAGGAGGAATATACCCATCTGGGTGTGGCTGCGGCCGTCGCCTCGGGCCGGGCTGACTGCGGACTTGGCATTGCCGCGGCCGCCCAGGCGCTCGACCTGGACTTTCTGCCCTTGTTCCAGGAACGCTACGACTTGGTCATCCCCAAGGTCCACGCGGAAAGCGACCTGTTGAGCCCCCTGTTCGATATCATCGCTGGAAAGGAATTCCGCGCGGCGGTGATGCGTATGCCCGGTTATGACATTTCGGTCATGGGAAAATTGATCCTGGAAACATGATTGGGCGGCGTACAACTAAACGAACTCCCGCCAAGAGAGGGCTTCCCGACAAGGAAGTTCCCAGTTTCCTCCCCCGAAGGGGGGAGGGCGGAGGGTGAGGGTGAGCAGTCATGAAAAATTAGAAGTGTTGATTTTCGGCACCTGGCCGTTAATGTGCCAGCCGGGATGGGGCGAAAAGATGTGATTTAAGTCACTTGAATTTCATTAAGAAAATTATTAAAGTGGATATAGTCTAGTCGGAAACTACGTGATTCCAAATAATTATGTCGAAAATCGACAAAATTGACGTTCGAATTGTCGAACTGCTCATGCAGGACGGTCGCATGCCCGCAGCCGAGATTGCCCGCCGAATTGGGGGAATTACCGAGCGGATTGTCCGGTATCGCATCGACCGGATGGCCCGGGAGGGCCTGATATCCGTCAGTGCGATCGTCCATCCCCCAAAAATAGGGTATTCCGTGGCCGCGGATGTGCTTTTAGAGGTGGAAACTGGGCTCATCCCGGAAGTGGCCAAAAAATTAACCGGGTTCGATTTCATCAGTTATGTAGCCTGCTCCATCGGTGAGACCGATGTAAGCGTCCAGGTGCTTGCCAAGGATACCGCCGAAATTTACCGCCTGGTCACGGAAGTCATCGGAAAGATCCCGGGCGTTCGGAAAAGCACCACTTCCATCGTCCCGGTCGTTCTAAAAGATGTGTATCAATGGAGTATCCCTTCCGGTGTAGTAGTCGATGAGATTGTTCCAAAGAGGTTCGAATCGGGATAGCGTAATTGTCATGCTGAGGGAAGGAGGTCACGGTTGCATTGATTTTCGACAAAAGTCTCGTTCCGTTCTCGAAATCCAAACTAATTCATAGAGGAGGAAGAAATGCCTGAACAAATGTCGTTTGCTCGTAAGGCCAGCGGTCTGGTCAGAGGCCTGTCGTTTGTCGATGCCTTTGGTGTCGGCTTCATGAACCAGGGTCTGACCGTGTCGCATGTGGGTAATGATCAGCCTGGGCCTGTCGCAGTACACCGGGGGGAACCTGATCTGGGCGACGGTCATATCTGCCATCCTGTGCGGTGTCGGCTTTTCGCTGGTCTGGGGCATCCTGGGTGGAAGCATGCCGCGCTCGGGTGGGGAATACATCTACAACTCCCGCATCCTTGGCCCCCTGATCGGCATTGCCGAGTCTTTCGGGAATGCCTTTGTATGGATCATGTGGATCTTTGTGCTGGCTCCCTGGACGGTCAGCCCGGGCCTCACCATGGTCTTCCAGTCCCTTGGCAGGCCGGATATCGCCGACGCGATCGTCACCACCGCTCAACTATTTCCTGATCGCCAGCCGTAGTGAACCTGATCGCCCTGCTTTTCCTGGTGTTTGGCATCAAGATTTTCGCCATTGCGCAGAAGGTGGTCATGGGCCTGGCAATGCTGGGCGGTGTGACCATCCTGATCGTCCTGTCCGTCACCTCGCATGCAACCTTTGTCAATGCCTGGAACAACCTGGCTGCCCAATACGGCTCGCTGGATTTCGACGCCTTCCTGGCGACCGCAAAAACCACCATGGAAGCCGCCGGAACGACGCTTCCCACCACCTGGAACTGGTTCGATACCTTCGGGGTGATGGTGGCCGGCTCCTGGCTGTTTGCATACAGCTACTGCATCACCTTCATCGCCGGGGAAGTCAAGCGGCCGGATAAAACCATCATCCTGGCCAACCTGACCGCCGTGCTGGTGCCGGCCTTCTTCATGATCTGGCTGGCAGTCGCCCTCTACCACACCGGTCGGGTTCCAGTTCCTGGCTGCGACGGCCTATGTGGATAATGCCGGAGGTTTGACGGGCTATACCTTCCCCTGGCCGCCGAACTTCGTCGGGCTTGCGGCGATCATCACCCGCAGCCCGTTCCTGCTGATCCTGATGGGCAGTTCGTTCATCCTGTTCAACATCTGGTATGTGGCGCTTTCCTACATGGCCTTCCCGCGCATCCTGTTCGCCTGGGGCATGGACCGCATGGGACCGAAGTGGTTCTGCGATATTGACTATCGCTGGGCCACTCCGGTCAAGAACCACATCCTGTGTTTTGTTCTGGGTGAGATCGGCATCGCCCTGTATGCCTTCTGGCGGAACCCGATGACCGGCCTTTCGGTGACCGGCATGGAGGTTGTCTCGGTGTTCGGCGTGACTGCCATCGCTGCGACGATCTTCCCGTTCATGAAGAAGGTTCGCAACATCTGGGAATCCTCTCCTTATAAGACCTGGAAGATCCTTGGCATCCCGGTCGTCACCATCGGCGGGGTCTTCAACCTGGTCTACCTGGCGATCCTGTTCTACTTCTACTTTGTCATGCCAAGCGGCGAGCAGCCCCTGGTCAAGGGATCACTGATCCTCTATGTGGTCATCTGGGGATGGGCATCGGCTGGTACTTTTTCTGGAAAGCCCGCAACAAGAAGATCGGTGTGGATGTCGGCATGACCTACGGCGAATTGCCGCCCGACTGACCGTTCATCCATATTGTCATCTGACGAGGGGCGACGGAGCGCAAGCCTCGCCCCTCACTTTGTCTATCACCACCTGGGATTAAAGGAGATAGCGGATGGGCAATCAAATTAAGATATTTTTTGTTACCGATATCCATGGTTCGAATACATGTTACCGCAAGTACTTGAACGCCCTCAAGGCCTACAACGTGGATGTCGGCATCCTGCTCGGCGATCTGACCGGCAAGGTGCTTGTCCCGCTCGTGGAAAAAGCCGGTGGAGGCTGGCATACCACCCTGATGGGCCAATATACCGAGGCCAATACGCAGGAAGAACTGGACAAGCTTAAGAAGACCATCGAGTTGATGGGCTACTACTGGGTGCACCAAACCGCGGATGAATTCCATGAATTCAAAGCGGACCCCAAGAAAGTTGACACACTGTTCAAAGAACTGATGCTCGACCGGATGAAGGAATGGATTGCCCTGGCGGATGAGCGCCTGGCAGGCACTACCTACAAAGTCTACATGGCCCCGGGGAACGATGATTATTTCGAAGTCGATAAGATCATCGAGGATTCGTCGGCCATCGTCAACTGCAACAATAAAAATGTCATGGTCGGCGACCACGAGATGATCACTTTCTCCTGGACGAACCCGACTCCCTGGAACACGCCGCGCGAGAAGCCGGATGAAGAACTGGAGCCGATGCTGGAAGAATTGATTGCCACAGTCAAGGACAAATCCAACGCCATTTTCAACTTCCATGTCCCGCCTTACGGCTTTGCCCTGGACCTGGCGCCCGAATTGACCAAGGACCTGGTCCAGGCAGCCGACCGGAAGATCCATGTTGGCAGCCGGGCAGTTGCCAAGATGATCGAGAAATACCAGCCCCTGCTTGGTCTGCACGGTCATATCCACGAATCGCGCGGCGTGCAGAAGATCCGCAAAACGACCATCATCAACCCCGGCAGTGAATATTCGGAAGGCATTCTGAAAGGGGTGATCGTGGTGCTTGAAAAAGGCAAAGTGAAAGATTACGTGTTCACGTCTGGATAGGAGCAGTGAGATGCAAAAACAATTCCGATTGCCGAAAGATATCCCGCTGGACGAATATCCCAAGCCGGAAGCCTATCTTGAGGAAGGCCCGCAGCCTGACCGAAGATGCCCAGAAGCAGGGCATGATCCTGCGCGTGATGGGGCCGATCGCCCTGCATTATTACTTCCCGGATTACGTGGACCTTTACCGCCGCATGGAGCGCCTGGGGGAGCGCGTCTTTACGGATATCGATTATGCCGCCTATGGGAAACATCGCAGCAAACTGGTGCCGTTCTTCGAGTCGCATGGCTATGAACTGGAGAAGCGCGCCGCCATGATCAGTGGAGGAACCCGCATGATCTTTTTCGCCGGTCGCATCCCGATGATCGATGTGTTCTTCGATAAACTGGATTACAACCACCCGATCGATTACCGCGGCCGCCTGGAACTCCATCCGTATTGTGTCTCCCTGGCAGATCTGATGCTGCAGAAATTGCAGATCGTCCAGATCAATGACAAGGACCTCAAGGATGCCATGCTCCTGCTCCTGGCGGCGCCGCTTGGCGATACGGACAAGGATGCCATCAATGCCAGATATATTGCCAAGCTGTTCTCGGATGACTGGGGTTTTTACCATACTGCCACGACCAACCTGGCGCGGATCAAGGAAGCCATGCCGGGCGTTAAGGCGCTGACGGATGAACAGCGTGCCGACATTGCCGAGAAAGCGGATGCCCTGTTCAAGATCATCGAAGATACCCCCAAGTCTGGCAAGTGGAAGGGCCGCGCCAAGACGGGAACCGAGCAAACCCTGGTACAAGGAAGTCGCAGACTGGGCTTAGTTTTATGGGATGGGAGAGAATTATGGTTCAAAAAATTGATGAAGCCTTGCATTATTCTAACCGCTGGGTGGGTATTATCCACAAGGAAAGACGTTTCGGATAGAAGAAGGCAAAACGATTATCGAAGAATCAAAGCAAAACTTTGCCGACCATTTCAATAAAGGCTGGCTGGAGTATCGCAAATCCGTCACGGAGGCCGGGGATTGGGCGGCTACCGAATGGACCGGTTCCGGCGCGATTTTCCGGGATATCCTCGGGCGCGAGTACCTGGACTGCCTGGGTGGGTACGGGATGATGGACCTGGGCTGGGGCCACCCGGATGATCGTGGCAGCGGTGAGGGACCAGTTGACGTACCGTACGCCGATGCCCAGCCAGGAATTGATCGACCCGCTGCGCGGGGTGCTGGCCCGGCTGATGGCATTGATCACCCCCGGGGATATCAAATACAGTTTCTTCTGCGCCAGCGGCACCGAATCGATCGAAGGCGCCATCAAACTGGCCAAGATGTACACCAAGAAACCGGCCTTCATCGTTGCCCTGAAAGCTTTTCATGGAAAGACGATGGGCTCGCCTGAGCATGATCGGCAAGTCCGATTACCGGGAACCGGTCGGCATCCTTTATGGCGGGCCGGTCTACCACGTCCCGTTTGGGGATGCGGAGGCGGTGGAACGGCAGTTGGAGACCTGCAAGGCGCTCGGCATCGGTGTGGCGGGAGTGTTGATGGAACCCATCCAGGGCGAGGCCGGGGCGATCGTGCCGCCGGATGATTTCTGGCCGCGCATCCGTGAAGCCACCAAGCACTACGGTACCCTGCTGCTGGCCGACGAAGTGCAGACCGGCCTGGGCCGCACCGGCAAACTCTGGGGCGTTGAGCATTGGAATGTTGTCCCGGATATCCTCTCGGTTGCCAAATCCCTGGGCGGCGGGGTGATGCCGGTCAGCGCGTTCTGCTCCACCGAAGAGATCTGGCAGTGCATGATGTACCCGAATCCGTTCATCCATACCACCACCACGGGCGGTGGGGCGCTGGCCTGTTCGGCCGCCATTGCGGCGATCAACGTCACCCTGCGCGACCGGATCTGGGAAGTGGCGGCGGCCAAGGGGGAATACCTGATCCCCAAGCTGAAGGCACTGGCTTTGAAATATCCGCAGATTTATAAAGGGATCACCGGAAAGGGCCTGCTGATCGGCATGCATTTCCAGACCCCGGAGATCGGCTACAAGGTGGCGGCGGGGTTGTTCAAGCGCGGCGTGCTGGTGGCCGGGACGCTCATCAGCGCCCAGACGGTGCGGATCGAGCCGCCGCTGGTCATCACCTTACGAACAGATCGATGAGGTGTTGAACCGGTTGGAGAGTACGCTCGAAGAAGTGGCGAGCATGGAGCCTGCCCAGGTTGCGGCATAAGCCCGGGCGGTTTGTTAGAATCGTCATGGAATATGCATTTTTTGTAACGAAAACGTAAAAAACAGTTGATTTATGTAATGAAACGTTGTAATATGAGCGTATGGTAAATCATGGAATCCGGCTTATCCAATGCATTGGATGAGATCGACCATCAGATCATTGCCATCCTCCAGCAGGATGGTCGTGTTCCATTTGCCCAAATCGCCGAACAATTACAGGTCTCGGCCGGCATGGTCCGTCTGCGCTACAACCGCCTGGTGGAATTGGGTGTGCTGCGGGTTCTGGCGATCACCAATCCCTTACGGATGGGCTATCAAACCATGGCATTGATTGGCATCAAGACTGACGGCGTCAGAACTGCTGGAAATCGCCGACAAGATTGCCACGCTGGACGAAGTGATCTACCTGATCGTTGTCAGCGGGGCCTACGACATCTTTGCCGAAATCGTCTGCCGGGATCAGAATCATCTGCTGCAGTTCCTGACGGAGCGGCTGCACAAAATTGAAGGCGTCCGCGAGGCAGAATCTTTCATGCACCTGAAAATTGTGAAGGAAGTTTACTTCTAAGGTAACCGGCGCGAGCCGGATAAGAATTTCACAAAAGGAGAAAACCATGAAAGTCTTACTTGTTGGTACAGGCGGCGTTGGAGAAGCCATCGCCCGGATTGCCAAGGATCGCCCCTGGGTCGAACAGGTCGTGCTGACCGATTACAGCCGTGGATACGGCTTAAGGAAGTACAAGGCAAAGCTTGGGGATGCCAAGCGCTTCCCGATCGAGTGGATCGATGCAAGCAAGCGCGAAATGATCGAGAAGCTGGCCACGCAGTACAAAGTGGATCTCATCATGAATGCCTGCGATCCATCGTTCAATGAGCCGATCTTCGATGCGGCTTATAACGTCGGCTGCAATTACATGGACATGGCGATGACCCTTTCCTGGCCGCATCCCGACCGACCCTTACCACCAACCGGGTATCAAGCTGGGCGATTACCAGTTCGAGCGCGCCAAGAAATGGGAAGAGAAGGGCATCCTGTGCCTGGTGGGCCTGGGCGTCGAACCCGGCATGGCGGATGTGTTCGCCAAGTATGCCGCCACGCACCTTTTTGACGAGATCGAGGAGATCGGCGTGCGGGATGGCTCCAACCTGGAGGTGCGCGGCTACGAGTTCGCCCCGAATTTCTCCATCTGGACGACCATCGAGGAATGCCTGAATCCTCCGATCATCTGGGAAAAGGAAAAAGGCTGGTATACCACGGCGCCGTTCTCGGAGCCGGAGATGTTCGAGTTCCCTGAAGGCATTGGGAAACAGGAGTGCATCAACGTGGAGCACGAGGAAGTCCTGCTGGTGCCGCGCTGGGTCAATTGCAAGCGGGTCACCTTCAAGTATTCCCTTGGCGAGCAGTTCATCGGCGTACTGAAGACCCTGCATATGCTTGGACTGGATAACAAGGAAAAGATCCAGGTCAAGGATGTCCATGGTGGCCCCGCGCGATGTGGTGGCAGCCTGCCTGCCCGATCCCGCCCACCTGGGCGACCGGATGTTCGGGCTGACCTGCGCCGGCACCTGGGTGAAAGGCAAGAAGGATGGCAAGCCGCGCCAGGTTTATCTCTATCAGGTGGCCGACAATGAAGAGTGCATGAAGCGCCTGGGCTGCCAGTCGGTGGTTGCCCAGACGGCTTTCAATGCGGTCATCGGTTGGGACCTGCTGGAGCATGGCGAATGGAAAGGCGTGGGTGTGCTCGGCCCGGAAGCCTTCGATCCAGTCCCGTTCATGAATAAGATGGCCGATTACGGCTTCCCATATGGAATAAAGGAAATGTAATCTGCACAGCCCCTTCCCGCTGCACCTGCGCGGGAAGGGGATTTCGCTTCAAAGGAGAAGAATCGATGGCTGAGAAATTGGCACTTACCCAAGTGGAAAAGAGCAAACTCAAGCGTGAATTGACCCTCTTGCCGCTCTTCGGGTTGATCTATTTCACCGTCTGCGGCGGTTCGTTCGGCGTGGAACCGATGGTCAGTTTATCCGGGCCGGGTTTTGCGCTGGTATTGTTGTTCCTGACCCCGCTCGTGTTCAGCATCCCCAATATGCTCATGGTGCGCGAGCTGCAATCCATGATGCCGGCGGAAGGCGGTTATTACCACTGGCTGAAGAAAGCCTTTGGACCCTTTGTCGGTTTCATGGGCGGCTGGATGAACTGGGTGGTTTCATGGGTGGATGTCTCCATCTATCCGGTCCTGGCAGCCACCTACCTGGCCTTCTTCATCCCGGCGCTGAATAACGGGGCGACCATCGGGGGAGTGTTCGTCTCAGGTGTATGGCTTTCCTTCATCGTCTCGATGTTGGTGATCTGGTTGATCAGTTACCTCAATGTCCGCGGGGCACGCCTTTCCGGCTTGACCACGGACTGGCTGGGCGCGGTCATGATGATCCCATTGGTCCTCATGTCGATCATCGGCATCGCAGCCTGGATCAAGAGCGGGCAGACCATCCACCTGCCCTTCCTTCCGAACGGCGCAGCCGGTGACCTTCAAGCGCCCTGATCCCGGCCCTGGGCACCGGCATCTACGTTGCCATGTGGAACTACATGGGCTGGGAATTGCCGACCGCCGCCGGAGATGAAGTGGTCAATCCCAAGAAAACCTATCCGCTTGCCATGGTGCTGGTCCTGGTCGCGGCGATCGCCACCTATAGATCCCGACGGTCGCCGGGTTGTATGGCGGCGCAGGCGAAAATGGCAAATACGTGGTCTGGGGAGTGGATGCTTCCGATACAAATGTAGGGATTGTCGGCGACATCGCCGGGCTCGGATGCAACGCGATGCACAGATCGCTGAAACCGGTGACAAGTTGACCAGTTGGGGTGTCGAACCGACCGCCTCGACCGGCTGGTGGTTCCCGGATATTGCCCGTGTTGTGGCCGATAAATTGACCGGCCAGACCGACAGCCCACTTGGGAAAGATAATGGGCGGGTTGGTTTCCTTTGCCGCCATCCTCTCGATGATCGGCCTGTTCATCGGCAATGGACTGGGAGGCACACGCATCCCCTTTGCCCTGGCTGAAGACGGCATGATGCCGAAATTCATGGTCAGGGTGCATCCAAAATATGGCACGCCCTGGGTATCCATCCTGATCGTGGCCGTGATCTATTCGATCTTCTCCCTTTCTGGCATTCCAGGCCCTGGTGGTCATTGACGTGTTCCTCAACATGCTGGTGCTGCTGGGATGCTTCTTCGCCGTATGGGTGCTGCGCTTCAAGGATCCCGACCGGCCGCGTGTGAAAGTTCCGGGCGGCTGGTTTGGCCTGGCACTGATCACAGTGCTCATGACGGCGGTTGTCATCCTGGCGATCGTTTTCAATTACCTGGATAGCGGTTGGGATTCGATTTCCTGGGCCTTGATTGCCATGGCGATCGGCGCCATCCTTTACTTCCCGATCCGCAGGTGGATCAAACCTGGGAATCCCGGAAGTGGATCCTTACGCTGCTCCAGTGGAAGAATAGGAAGAATACTGCTGTCCCTCTCCTCCGGCCTGGAGGAGAGGGAAGCCAGGTTAAGGAGGCTCCTATGCCATTCGGTTATCATGGAAAAATTCTTCATGTTAACTTGACCACCGCCGAGATGGAGGTCGAAACGCCGCCCGAATCGTTCTACCGGAAATATATGGGCGGATCAGCCATGGCGATGTACTACATCCTGCGCGAAGTCCCGAAAGGGGCAGACCCGCTCGGACCCGAGAATCTGCTGACCGTTTTCGATAGTGTGGTCACCGGCGCATCCATCTCCGGGCAAAGCCGCATCAATGTCAATGCCAAATCCCCGATGAGCGGGGCAATCGGCGACTCGCAGGCAGGCGGCTTCTTCCCGGCGGAATTCAAGTTTGCCGGGTACGACGGCCTGATCCTGCGCGGGAAATCGCCCAAATGGGTCTATCTGACCATCATTGATGGCAAGGCGGAACTGCATGACGCCTCCCACTTGCTGGGTAAAGTTACCGGCGAAGTGGATGCCCTGCTCAAGCAGGAAGTTGGTGACCCCAAGGCCCAGGTGATGCAGATTGGCCCGGCTGCGGAAAAAGGTGTGCGTTTCTCTGCCATTGTCAACATGGCCAACCGCATGAATGGTCGTACCGGCATGGGCCTGGTCATGGCAAGCAAGAATCTCAAGGCCATTGTGGTACGCGGCAAGGCCAAACCCGCCGTTGCTGACCAAAAAGCGATGGTGGCATTGAACAGGACCGGCCCGGAGGCTGTCAAGACCAATCCGGACATGGATGGCCTGGCAAAATTTGGCACGGCGGTGGTGGTCATGTTCAACAATATGATCGGTACCCTGCCCACCCGCAACCAGACGGAAGGCCAGTTCGAGCTGGCGGAGCCGATCAGCGGCGAGAAGATGGCCGAGACCATCCTGAAAGCCCGCGAAACCTGTTATGCCTGCGTGGTCCGCTGCAAGCGTGTGGTGGAGATCGAAGAGGGCAAATATAAATTCGATCCGTTATATGGCGGGCCGGAGTATGAGACGATCGGTCTATTCGGCGCTTCCTGCGGCATCGGCGACCTGGCGGTTGTGGCCCAGGCCCACCAGATCTGCGATATGCACGGGGTCGATTCGATCACCTGCGGGGCGACCATGGCCTTTGCCATGGAATGCTATGAGAAGGGCATCATTACCAAAGAGGATACCGGCGGCATCGACCTGCGCTTTGGCAATGCCGATGCGATGCTCGAAGTGCTCCAGCAGATCGTGACGAAATCCGGCAAACTCGGGCCGATCCTGGCGGAAGGCTCGGCACGCGCCGCCAAGGTGTGGGGCAAGGGGGCAGACGAGTGTCTGACCACCGTCAAGAACGAGGAAGCTCCGGCGCACATGCCGCAGGCCAAACGCAGCCTCGGATTGATCTATGCAGTCAATCCTTTCGGTGCCGACCACCAATCCAGCGAGCACGATCCCTATTATGAAGAAGGCGTGGCTGATTTCAACTTGAACCGGTTGAAGGAAATCGGTCTGGGTACGCCGCAGCCAGTCCACAGCCTTACACCGGAGAAGGTGCGCTTTGCCTACCTGACCCAGGTTTTTTACAGCATGATGGATACGCTGACCCTGTGCCAGTTTGTTTATGGCCCCACCTGGTGCCTGTATGGCCCAAAAGATACCGCCGAGATGGTCAGGGCGGTAACGGGTTGGGATGTCAGCGTGGATGAATTGATGACCATCGGCATGCGCCGTCTGAACCTGCTGCGGACGTTCAACGCCCGCGAAGGCTTTACGCCGCAAGGATGACCAGCTTCCCAAGAAGTTCTTCAAACCTCTGGTCGGGACCGGTCCCACTGCAGGTATGGCAGTCACGCATGAGGAAATGGATGCTGCTCTCGACGAATACTACCGGCTGGCCGGTTTTACCAATGATGGCATTCCAACGCAGAGAGACCTTGAAAGCTCTCGATATCGAGTGGGCAGCCGATTATCTGCCTGCTTAATCCAAACAGGGGAGTGAAACGGCTCCTCCCCTCATCATTCTCAAACAGGTGAATCCCATGAGTAAACTCTATGATGAAAATTTTCCGCACATGTCGCCCGTCTGGTCGCGGATTTTCCCGATCGAGGCGGAACGTGCGGAAGGATGTACCATTTATGCTGTAGACGGAAAGAAATATCTTGACTTCACCTGCGGCATTGGCGTGACCAATACCGGCCACTGCCATCCGAAGGTTGTCGAAGCCATCCGTGAACAGGCCGGATTGTTCCTGCACGCCCAGGCCAATATCGTCGTCCACCAGCCGATGCTGCAACTGATCGCCGAGCTGCGGACGGTCGTCCCCCCGTCCATTGACGGATTCTTCTTCAGCAACTCCGGTGCCGAGGCGCTGGAAGGCGCGGTCAAACTGGCACGCGCCGCCACCGGCAAACCGAATATCATTGTCTTCCAGGGCAGCTTCCACGGGCGGACGGGCATTGACGATGGCGCTGACCACTTCCAAGACCATCTACCGTTCCGGTTTCCAGCCGTTCCGGCGGGTGTATTCGTTGCCCCCTATCCGTATGCCTACAAGCTTGGGCATGAGCGATGCACAGACCAGCGAGTATTGTCTCAATGCGCTGCAGGAACTTTTGCTTTCGCAAACCTCCCCGGCAGAAACGGCTGCCATCCTGATCGAACCGGTGCTGGGCGAAGGCGGCTACGTGGTCCCGCCGGCCGCCTTCATCAAGGGACTGCGCGAGCTCTGTGACCGGACATGGCATCCTGCTTATCTTTGATGAAGTCCAGTCCGGTTTTGGCCGGACCGGGAAATGGTTTGCCCAGGAGCACTTCGGCGTCGTTCCGGACATCATGACGGTTGCCAAAGGCATCGCCTCGGGCATGCCGCTCTCGGGCGTCTTCAGCCGCCTTGACCTGATGAAGAAGTGGCAGACCGGCTCGCACGGCGGGACGTTCGGCGGCAATGCCGTAGCCTGCGCGGCCGGCGTCGCCACCATCCGGGCCATGCGGGATGAGGATATGCCCGGCAACGCGGCCCGGCGCGGGGTCCAACTGATGACGGGCTTGCGGAAATTGCAGGAGGAATATCCCGTCATCGGGGACGTGCGCGGCCTGGGGCTGATGATCGGCACCGAGTTCAGCGCGAACGGAAAGCCGGCCGACAAAGCGCTGGTCAAAGCGGTCGTGCATGCCTGCGAAGAGCGCGGCCTGCTCCTGTTGACCTGCGGCACGTACGACAACGTCGTCCGCTGGATCCCGCCGCTGGTCGTCAGCGAATCGCAGATCAACGACGCCCTGGGCATCTTTGCCGAAGCCTTGAAGGAAACTGCAAAGTAGGCAAGGACTATCTCTCCACCCCAAGGCAGGGGTCTGGAGTGGAAATGACATAACTTTCAGGCTTTGTTAAAGCCGCGGTAAAGTAGGACTGACCCGCACCTGTGGGTGCTAAATCGTGGTATCCTTGGGGCGCCCTTCCATAATGGCTCTACTTGCCGTCGACGCCACCAAAACCGCTGGGTATATTCCCCGCCCGGGTTTTTCGCGAGACGCTCCTCGCGTTGGTTGGATAGGCAATGCTTCCGCTGGTATGAAGACTTGTCGGAAGGATAATGGAGATTTTTATGAGTGAATTCGAAACCCTACCAACTGCAGGTCTGGCGCGTCAATGTACGCACGCGCACCCTGAATTGGGAACCCGTTCCCGACCTCTTGGGAACACCTCGGCGGGCGCGGCCTGGTGGCACGTTTCTTGCTGGACGAAGTTCCGGCCACCTGTGAACCTATGGGATCATATAACAAGCTGATTTTTGCCCCCGGTCTGCTGGTCGGACATATGCTTTCGTCGTGTGACCGCATCTCGATCGGTGGCAAGAGTCCGCTCACGGGTGGCGCGAAGGAAGCCAACGCCGGCGGCACCACCGGCTTGCAGATGGCCTCCCTGGGCATCAAGGCACTCATTCTTGAAGATATGCCGGCTGAACCAGGCTGGTGGGTATTGCATCTGAGTATTGCTGGTGCGCGTTTTGACCCTGCGGATGAGTTTGTAGGCCTGGGCGTGTATGCGACCGCACAGAAACTCATCGAGAAATACGGGGAAAAAGTCGCTATTGCCCTCATCGGTCCTGGTGGGGAAATGAAACTGAAAACGGCCGGGATTCAAAACCTGGATAAAGAGAAGGTCCCATCACGCATCGCCGCCCGGGGCGGCCTGGGCGCGGTCATGGCAACAAAGGGGATCAAGGCCATCGTTTTCGATGCCAGCGGCGGGCAGAAACCGCCGATTGTTAACCCGGAAGCTTATAAAGAGGCACAGAAGATCTTCAACAAGGCCGTGATTGACCACCCGCAGTCTCATTTGTATCGCGACTATGGCACGGCAGCAATGGTGCAGATGTGTCAGTATTTTGGCTCCCTGCCGACGCGTAATTTTTCCTCCGGCCAATTCGAACAGGCGGATGCGATTTCCGGCGAAAACATGCGGGAACTGTTGCTCAAGCGCGGCGGCGATTCAAATCCCACGCATGCCTGCATGCCGGGTTGTACCATTCGCTGTTCGAATATCTTTGGCGGGGAAGATGGCAAAATGATCGTCTCCCCGCTCGAATACGAGACCATCGGCCTGATGGGCTCCAACCTGGGCATTGGCTGTCTGGACGTGATCGCCCGGATGAACTGGCAGGTCAATGACCTGGGTGTGGATTCCATCGACGTTGGCGCTGCATTGGGCGTGGCCGCGGAAGCCGGCCTGATGAAGTGGGGGGATGGCGACCGGGCGCTTGGAATTGATCGATGAAATCCGCAAAGGGACTCCGCTGGGACGCATTCTTGGCAGCGGAGCGGGTTATGCTGGAAAAATCCTGGGTATTGAACATGTGCCGGTGACCAAGAATCAGGCCATGGCTGCCTATGAGGGGCGGGCAATTAAAGGCACAGGCGTGACGTATGCCACGTCACCCCAGGGAGGGGATCATACCGCCGGCCTGACCATTCGCGATAAAGTGAATCACCTTGACCCGAAAGGGCAGGTGGAACTCTCGCGCACGAAGCAGATCAGCATGGCCGGTTATGATACACTTGGCGCGTGCATTTTTGCCGGTTTTGGTTTTGCCGCCTCCGGGCAGGATACTATATCGAATCTATTAAATGCCCGTTATGGCTGGAGCGTAGGCAATGATATCCTCCAGACTCTTGGTAAAGAAACGTTGACGCTGGAGCGTGAGTTCAACCGCCGCGCCGGGTTCACTGCCAAAGATGATCGGATGCCTGAATGGATGACTCGCGAACCGCTCCCACCGACCAATGCGGTCTTTGATGTACCTGACGAAGAGTTGGATACCCTTTTCAATTGGTAAATGACGGGATATACACAATCACCATGCCTGTTTTGAGAATTCCCACCCCCATGCGCTCCTATGTGAATGGCCGGAGCAAAGTGCCCGTGAACGGCAGGAATGCTGCCGAAGCCATGGAGAGCCTGCTGGTGCAGTTCCCGGCCCTGCGACCGCACCTAACCAACAGCCGGGGTGAACTGCGTCCTTTCGTCAATTTATTCTTGGGGGAGAATAACATCCGCGATTTACAGGGACTCGAAACCCCCTTGGGCGAAGCAGATGAACTGCTCCTGCTTCCGTCAATCGCTGGCGGATAAAAGTAAGCGATAATATTAATTGTGCTTCATTTCTGGCAGCAAGGCTAGCCGGAGCAGGATGAACACGACCAGCGCGACGAGGATGAGTAGAAGCGCCACCGGCAGGGCCGCCTCCAATCCGAACCCCTCGAACCGTTCATACACAAGCACCGGTGCGATCTTGGGATGGTAGGCCAGGATGACAACGGCGCCAAACTCGCTGATGCCGCGTGCCCACATCATGACCGCTCCGCCCAACACCCCGCGCCAGGCCAACGGCAGCGTGATATGCCAGAAGGCCTGCCATTGGCTGGCCCCGTCTGTGAACGCCACCCGTTCCAGTTCCTCGTCCACCATGGAAAACGCCTCTCGGCTCATGTTGACCAGGAATGGCAGGCTGACGAACAGCATGGCGACCACGATACCGCCCAGGTTGTCCGTGAAAGTGACCCCCAGCGGCGACAGCCACTGCCCGACCAGGCCGCGCCTCCCGAATACCAGCAAGAGCGCCACGCCCGCCGCGGTGTGGGGGATGACCACCGGCAGATTGATGACCGCTTCGAGCAGGCGTTTCCCGCGGAACATGTGCCGGGCAAGCAAATACGCCAATGGCACACCCGTTGTCAACGCCAGGGTGGTGGCAATGGCGGCTGCACCGAACGTCAATCCGATGGAGTGCAATACTTCCGGATCGGTAAAGGAATTCAGGAAAGCGGCCGGCGTTGTCGCAAGGATCGTACTGACCAGCGGCAGGATCACGAACAGGACCAACAGGCCCCCGCCCAGGGAAAACAGGAGATTGAAGAACGGGTTCTTTCGGTTCATGGTGCCTGTGCCGGGGCGCACAGCTTCTGCAGTGCCGCGGGAATTTTCGCGTAGGCATCACCGATGGCAGGATCGAACTGGGGATGATGATCTGCCTGCATGATGGCGCGTCCCTCCGGCCCCAGCAGGAAGGCGATGAACAGGGCCGCTTCGGTCGGGTGCAGGGCGTTTTCCGGGATGGTGATCCCATACCCGATCCGCTCGCCCTGGAACTGCGGTTTCACCGTCGCGAAGCGTTGAAAATCCAGGTTGACCTGGACCGTGCTATACGCCTGGTCGTATCCTTCGGCCCCCAGGTTGATGGCATCCGGTAATTGAACCATTTTCAATTGATGTTGTTGGATGACGCTCTCATATTCGAAAGTGTAGTCCAGGTCGCCAGATTCGAGCAGCGCGATCAGTTCCATGCTGGCTCCCCGGATCACGATATGCGAGCCGGGTCTGGTCTCCACGATCTCCGGCACCGTGATGGTGGTCAGGCCATCTGTCCGTAAAAATGCCGAGCGGAAACGTGAAATAGCCCGCTGAACATATCCCTGAAAAGGGTATTCTTGTGGTAATAATCCTGGGCCAGGGCATACGCCATCAGGGCGCGGTAACCGGAGGCATCGAAGCGCGGGTCGGCAATCCCCACCTTGACATCCGGGCGGGCCAGGATCGTATACCAGTTGTCGCCGGTGATTTCATTGGCATATTTGCTGTTCGGGTTATAGGCCAGCGCCAGGTGGTTGCTGGCAAAGCGGATATACCAGTCCGCATTTGGCCGGCCGGTATCCGGGTCGGTCGTGGCGTACATTAGCATGGGGACGAGCGACGCATCCGCCGTGGCGACCACATCCACCGGCTGGTGCAGGTCCGTCACCTGTCGGATGACCTGGATGCTGCCGTGATACTGGGCCTGCACGTCGATATTTGGATATTTGCTCTCGAAGGCTTTCTGCAGGTCACCAAAAGGGATGATCAGACTGCCTGCCGCGAAGACTACCAGGGGCGTTTTTCCAGACCCGGCGGCCTGGGTGCCCGTGGACGCCCGGCCCGCGCAGCCCCCGGTGAGGAAGACAATGACCAGGAAGATGGACAGGATATTAGGACGGAGGCGAATGTTCATGAGGATATATAAAAAAGAAAAAGGGGTGGGCCGGGAGAAGCCCACCCTTGCGCTGTAAATTACTTGAATTCGATCTTGACGATGCCTCTCACCCATGCCTTGCCGGCCATGCCGGGCATGACTGCGTTGAGCGTGCCGGCCGTGTCTGTGAAGGCGATCATGCAGTCTGCGCAGGCCTTGACGGTCGGGAGGTCAAGCGTGGCGCTATAGCCGTCGCTGCCGGTCATGACCATCGAAACTGCCTCGCTCTTGACCTGTGCGGAATTCATCAGGTCGCTCAGGCGCACGCCAGTGAAGCTCTGCGCGGCGGTCTGCTTGGGTGGCGTGGCGGAAATGGTGGCAGTCGTCATGGCGTGCAGGTCGGCATCCGTCAGTGTGAGTTCTTTGCCGACCAATCCGGTCACCGTCAACACGACCGGGCCGGGAGTCGCCTTCGGCCCACAGGCAGCCAGCACCAGGGACAGGATCGCGACCAGGGTAAGCGTAACGAGAACGATGCGAACTTGTTTCATAAAAACCTTCCTCCTCCAAATAAGATTTGTTCGTCAACCAATGAGCTTGGTTCAGTGCCGCATGGCGACGTAACATCCAGTAAAAACTCCGTCCTATTTGACCTCGATCTTGATCACGTTTTTCGTCCAGTTGTTTCCCAGCATGCCCGGCATGATGGTGGAATAGCTGCCAGTCGTATCGGTGAAGGCCAGCAGGCAATCCGCGCAGGCGCGGATGTCAGCCAGACTCACTTCGGCGGAGTACCCGTCCGAAGCGCTGAAGAGCACCGCTGTGGCTCCCGCCTTCACACCAGCCTGGTCGAGCAGGTCGTTCAGGCGCACGCCTGTGAAGCTCTGCGCGTTGGTCTGCTTGGGCGGTTGGGTTGAAATGGTGACGACCTGCATGGCGTGCAGGTCGGCATCGGTCAGGGCCAGTTCCTGGGTCACCATCCCGGTGATGACGAGAGTCCCCGAAGCGGCGGGTGAAGCGGTGGTAGGTGTGGCGGCAGCCGGCAGGTTGAGCTGGATCATCTCGACTTTCCCGACCATCTGTGATTTATCCAGCCCAGAGCCCACCAGGCGCAGTGGATAAAATTGCTCGGGCAGTTCGGCGTCGTTGACCGTGAATGCGAGGATGATGTTGTTGTTGCGTTTGATGAGCTTGCTGTCCAGGGTGACCGTGCTGCCGTCGCTGCTGGTGACATCCACGGTGTAACCGGCGTCGGCCAGCGCGTCGTTGTAAGCTCCCTTGTCATGACTGTTGTTATCGTCCACTTCGCCCACCAGCAGCCACAGGGGCACCCCGACCCAGTTCTGGCCGTTCTCGTCGGTCCAGGCAGTACCGTGGCAACTCGGCGAGCCGCAGGATTGGAACGAGGCCCGGTCGACCGGTTGGCTGATGGCGCCGTGCAGGTGCAGGGTCCAGGCCTGTCCGACCGGCTTGACCTCCACCTGGTTCACCCATTTGACTGTCCAGTGGCCGTCGACCACCTCGTTGTTCTTGGCGCTGACCACCACCAGGCGCAAAGTGCCTTCATCGGTCGCGTTCGAGTGGTTTCCCGTCCTTCGCGTAGGCGATAATAGCCGTCAGAGGGTCGTGGGTTTTCAATTCGTTCCCCAGGGCCGGATCATAGGCAGTGAAAGCTCCGTTCATCACCTGGTCGTAGGAGAAGGTCATGCTGTAACCATCCGATGCGGTCAGGGTGACTCCCATGGTCGAGTCGAAGGGCGTTTTAAGCTGTGCCACCAGGTCCTTGAGGGATACCCCCGTATATTTTTCGGGCAGGGTGATCGCGCCGGTGCTGCTCTTGATGCCGCCCATGCCTTCGGTCACCGGCAGGGCTTTCAGATCAGCCAATGTGAGTACATGGCCGCCATTTGGCCCGCCCAGTTTTAGTACCGTGCCGCTTGGTTCGGCTGAGGCGGGTGGGGGGGTAGCCTTTGACCCGCACGCTGAGAGCGTCAGGGTCAGGATAACGATGATAGGCAGGAAATAGATCGATCTGAGGTAATGTTTCATGCGTCCTCTCTCCTAAAGTGAAATTTGTTCGCCGGTATGGGCTATCTCGTATCCCGGCAAAGCTTCAATGGCATGGCGGAATGGTCCGGTTTGCAGGCTATCCATAAGCGGATGGAGTGTTTCGACCTGCTCCCGCGGAAGCACAATATCGTAGCGTTCGTGGAACAGGGGGATGAAATCCAGCCCGGCCTGGCTGGCAGCGGCGCGCAACCCGATCGCCACATCCGCTTCGCCGTTCCGGACGAGGCGGGCGCATTCGGTGTGTAAGCGGACCTCACGGTTATATCCCCGGATATTTCCGGCGGGGATGCCGAGCCGCTGCATTTCATGGTCGAACCACAAGCGTGTGCCGGAACCTTTCTGCCGGTTGACAAGGACCATCCCCGGTCGGGTCAGGTCGGCCAGGCTCCGGATTTGTTTTGGGTTGCCAGGGAAAAACATCAGCCCCTGTTCCCGATAGGCGAGCGTGACCACCAGCATGGGCCGATCCGGGAAGAGGTGACGGATGAAAGGCAGATTGTATTCTCCGCTGCCATCCAGCAAATGGCACCCGGAAAGGTGGCACAGTCCCTGGCGAAGCGTGACCAGCCCATCCAGGCTGCCGACGGGCAGAACCATCAAGTTTAAATGTTTCTGGAGTTGGCGGGCCAGGGCTTCTATTGCCAGGTCGTGGCTTCCGGAGAAGACGACGGTTGGGAGTATGGTGCTTTCCGGCAGGATCATTTCCTGCAGGATGAATGCGCCGGCTTTTGCCCGGTAGAATTTCTCAGTGACACCGGCTACGGTCCTGACTTCGGCCATTTCCACCAATCCGGCCTGCTCCAGTCTGACTAGATGGTGCCGCACCCAGGCCGGATGCTTCCCAAGCATGGAACCCAATTGGGTCAGGGAGGCCGGGCCAGCCATCAGGTGCCGCAGGATGGACAGCCGGCGCGCATCGGCCAGGAGTTTGATCTGTTCAAAGGTACGCAAGTGCTGCATGCTCGGGTCAGCCATTAAGGTTTTCCTTAATGGCTATAGTTTAGTGAATGTTGTTCATCCTGTCAATGCGGAAAGGGTGTTCAGACGTAAGTTCACCAATATTTCGTATTTATCTTAAGTAGTATCGCCACCCTTAAACGTGGTGCTGGTCTGAGATAAGTGTAACGCGACATTCATGTCGCATCTTCCTCCATGAGCGCCATAAATGTCGCCCTGGTGCAGTCTTTCCAGCCGATGATGGGCCGCCTTATTCCGTGCAAATTAATGTTCACTCTCGCTTTTTCCTGCCAATATAGAGAATATGCCTGGATGCTCCGAGAATTGACTTCTCCGTACTCATCTCATGGAACAAATCAAGCCACAACTGGCGCTGCTTTCCGTGCAGTTTGTTGTAGCTTTCGTCATCCGCTGAGATGGCAGGTTCGACCCCCGCCACCACCAGGGTTTCAAATCCAATTGCTTCATGTAAAGGGGCGATCTCGGAAGTCCGTGCAAAATAGCCCCGAAACCCACCGCGTGGAAAATCATCCGGGTCCTTCCCACTCTCCACCACCGAGCGTACTTCTGCTTGGCCCTCGATCCAGTCCGGATGGTCTTTAAGCAAGTCGCTCAGAATGCCAAAGCGGCTGATGAACGCTGAGAAGATGAAGCCGCCTTCCCGCAAGTGGTCGAAGGCTTGCTGCAATGCCGCTTTCCGGTCGACTTCCTCCACCAGGTGATAGAGCGGCCCCATCAGCAGGACCACGTCGAATCCCTTCTCTACCACTTCGCTGAGATCACGCGCATCGGCCAGGACGAGTCGCACCTGCCTCTCCAGTCCTTCCTCCGCAATGTTTTTCCTGCATCCTTCGATCAGTGCGGCTGACAAGTCAACAGCCGTGAGCGTATACCCCCGTCTGGCCAGTTCTAGCGTATATCGGCCGGTTGCGGCACCAACTTCCAGGATGGACCCGTGGGAGGGCAGGTACTGGTCCAGCCAGCGCCAGGTAAGGTCGTACTCGAGTTGATGCTGGTCCAAACGGAAGTGTTCCCTTTGCGGGTCAGCATTGTAGTAGGCGGCGATATCACTGACATCATCGATCATATTGTTCTCCAAATACCATCGCCTCAGGCGAGTGGCCCAACACCTAGTCAGGCGAACGGATCAAGAGACTTATTTTTCTTCGCACCTTCGCGGCTTCGCGTTGAATTCTTTGCTTCAAATTCTTCGCGTTCCCTGCGTAACTTCATGTCTCGGCGATTTCCGGGATGCGCCGGATGCGCGGGTCACTGAACACGTCGTTCTCGTCCCGGCTGGTGCTGGAGAACTCGGAAACGATCGCACCCTCGTCGCCGGACTGGAACCAGTGCAGCGTGTCGGGCGGGATCGTGTACTGCCCACCGGGTTCGAGCATGACCTCGTGGAAGACGCTGTAATAGCGCTCGCTGCCGGCGGGAGGCCGGCCATGCGGAGCGGGGGCTGGCTCTCCGGGTACGTACAGCCAAACGCGCCCCCAGCGGCAGCGGAAGGTCTCCATTTTGCCCGGGCCGCCCGCCGCGGCCGGGTGGCGGTGCTCTGGGCAGGTCTGCCTTGGGAACAGCACCAGCTCCTTGGCGCAGTAGCGCTCGGTGTTGACGTAGACCACAATTTCCAGCCCGGTCTGCGCCAGGTCGCCCAGGCCGAATTCGGCCACTTCGATATTCTGGCGTTCCTCCGGCGTGATGGCCATCCCGGCCTGTTGGAGCATCTGCGCCGCACGTGCCTGCGCATCCTCGACTTGCTTTCGTGTAATCATTCTTTTACCTCGCTCTCCTGGCCCGGACGAGCCGGAATAGAGAAAAGTCATATTTACTATTTTAAGGCATTTTGATCAGAAAAAGCGGCAAATTGCCTTGTTTTCCCACCTTTGTTTGGCAGGGCAATGTGTGAAATTGAAGCGCCTTTTTCCTTTTTCCTTATTACTCATTACTCATTACTCGTTTCTCGTTAACTCGTTGTTTGAAATCACCGCTCGCGCGGAGGCCATTTTTTCAGGATTTCTGCTGTTGACCTGCAAGCCGCATGCCAATAGGATGGCGCCTGAGATCAGTTTGCGCAATTTAGCAATATTTTCCCCGCTGACATTAGACACTTCCATGGAGGTCACGACGCCATTCCAGGCGGGCTGTATGGTTTTCATAAGGGAGGGGATATAGCTCTTGCCTGTCTTGACGATCTGGTCGGTCACCTCGCGCTGATCATTTTGGTCCAGGTGGGTTCCCACCAGGATGAAGGTTGTCCTTGGGTGGATGATGCCGGCAACTTTTTCCAACCAGAATTCAATATCATGGTAGGTGTCGAGATCGGTGATTTTATAGGAGAACAGGACAACATCCACCCGGCGGATCATGGACCGGTAGATCCGGATCACATCTTCAAAACTGCGCCCCCGGTTGGATACCTCTACGGCTTTTTGACCCGGCGGCACCAGGTATTGGTGCAATACTTTTATGTTCCTGCCGTTCACTTCGATCTGGTCGGCCAGGTAGCGGAACTCCAGGTTGTAGCTTTTTTGGATATTTGCAATGAAGTCTGCCCAATCCAGTGGCAGGGTCGTATTTTCCAGGGCGAAGGCTAGGCTGGTTTTTCCCACCGCGCCGTTCCCGACCGGCATGACGAAACCGGTCACCCTGTCCGTCCCCTGGTCAAACATAACTTTCCACCGCCCGGGCGGAACGCTGGGAGCGATACTCCAATTTTTCGTCCAATTGCATGGCGATTTCCCAGATTTCTCCGTTCAGGCACTTGTGCCTGACGTACAGGCGATAAGAGCGGTTACCCATTTTTTCTTCCACGATGACGCCGCGGTTGAGTTGTGGAAAAGAGCGGACGACATCCACGATCGCGTAATTCACAATTTTCATGCAGTGGTCGCAACGGACGGCCTGGCGCCTGGTGAATGCATCCGGTATGAATTCCGGACGGTTGCCGACATGCTTGATGAAATTGAGGATGGCTTCCCGGTCGGAGAGCGCCTGTCCTGAATCGACGGTATAAGCACGCTGGTGATGCAATTCCAATAACTGCTGGCTCTGGGCAATGAAAAGCATTAATGCGCTTAGCAACCGGTAGTATTTTCCAGGCGACTCGACCACGATCGGATCATAGATGGATGACAGTTCGCGGTTGAGCGCCTTCTGCGTGGCCAGGGTGATCAGCATCGATTCGGGTAGGACGAGATGAGGATACGGGATCGTCTCGAGCATCCGGCTGATGGGGCGCCCGAGGTAGACGTCCGTGCCGAAAAGCTTGCCGGTGCGCTCGTAAAACGTTTCCCTGGATATCACCCCCTGCAAGATCTCCCCATCCATGACAAGCACCCCCGGCAGGTGCACATCTTTCTCTAAGAGAGCCGCCACTCTCTGTCCCGGGGTGCCCGGCGTGACGACGACATCAAATGCCGGCAGGTCACCCAACTCGGAATTGATGGTCAGTTTCTGGATTCCCTGGAAAAAATACTGGGTTGGGGAGAGCGCTTGAATAAGTGCGGTTTGGACCATATTTTGGAACGCGCTGTATACGGGTATCTTTCGTTGTCAGGGCAATTTCTCCCGGCAGGCAGGGAGAGCATGACGTTTGATTGGTGCATACAAACGGGCAACATTATTTTAAGTCGTCCTTATTATCCCCAGGTTAAATATAGGTTTTGATTTGATTAACAAATTAGAAAATGGTCCTCTGGGAGTTGCCGGGATGAGGAAGAAAATAATTGACGAATAATTTACAACCAGTTTACACGGTGGTAAAACGCAAATGGTATAACTGGCATCGAGGAGATTCCTCCATGAAGCGCCCGGATAGTAGATAATAGAGGTAAAAATGAAAAAGAAAAATAAGTTCCTGCCTTTAATGATCCTCGCCGTGCTGCTGGTAAGTTGCGCGCTGCCCTCGGTCCAGGTTGTTTTCCCGACCCCGGCGGATTCGCCCACCAGCACCTTTGCCGCCACGCAGACCTCCGCGCCGCCTGCGACTCCGCCGCCGACTGCATCGGCGACCACATCGCCGGCCGGGGATGTACTGGCACTGGCACGCCTCAAGATCAAGCATATTGTCGTCATCATGCAGGAAAACCGCTCCTTCGACTCGTATTTCGGCACCTACCCGGGCGCGGATGGTTTCCCGCGCCAGAACTGGCCAGTTCACGGTCTGCGTCAATGATCCAAGGACCGGGCAGTGTGTCTACCCCTACCATGACCCGGCCGATAAGAACTATGGCGGGCCGCATGGAGCCGCGAACGCCGCTGCAGATATCAATGGCGGCAAGATGAATGGTTTTATCGCCCAGGCCGAGAGCGGGAAAGCCGGCTGTGAAAGCACCAACAACCCGGACTGCGGCGGCACTTCCACCACCGATGTGATGGGTTACCATGACGCCCGTGAAATTCCCAATTACTGGACCTATGCCGAAAACTTCGTCCTGCAGGACCATCTGTTCGAGCCAAATTCCTCCTGGAGCCTGCCCCAGCACCTGTTCATGGTCTCCGAATGGTCGGCCAGGTGCAGCCAGGCCGGCGACCCGATGAGCTGCATCAATGCCCTCCAGTCCCCTCAGAATCCTCCCGATTTCCACGACCAATGTCTTGCACACCCACCCATCCCGATTATGCCTGGACGGACCTGACCTACCTGCTTTTCAAGAACAATGTCAGTTGGAAATATTACGTGCAGACCGGGACGCAGCCGGACTGCGCGGATGATGCCGCGGACTGCCCGCCGGTCCACCAGGATGCCAAGACGCCCGGCATCTGGAATCCGCTGCCTTATTTCGACACCGTCAAACAGGACGGCCAACTCCAGAATATCACGGATGTCACCAATTTCTATAAGGATGCAAAAGACGGGAACCTTACCCGCCATCAGCTGGATCACCCCCAGCGGGGCCAACAGCGAGCATCCGCCCGCGCTGGTCAGCGATGGGCAGGCCTGGACAACCAGCCTGATCAATGCCGTCATGCAGGGCCCCGATTGGGACAGCACGGTCATCTTCCTTTCCTGGGATGACTGGGGCGGCTTTTATGATCACGTGGTGCCCCCTCGGGTGGATCAGAATGGCTATGGGTTGCGCGTCCCGGGGATGGTGATCAGCCCTTATGCCAAAAAGGGCTTCATCGACCACCAGGTGCTCAGCCATGATGCCTATGTCAAATTCATGGAAGATATTTTCCTGGGTGGTCAGAGGCTCGACCCCAGCCACGGATGGCCGCCCGGATCCAAGGCCGGATGTGCGTGAAAATGCGCCTCAATTGGGTAACCTGCTGCTGGATTTCAACTTCAACCAGTCCCCGCGCCCGCCGCTTGTCCTTCCGATCCATCCGGCTCCGGGGCCTGCCTCCGTACCATAATTATGCGAAATTTATTTCGCCTTTGGGACAGCCCCTTTCTACTATCTTTGGATGACTGGATGGATATCCCCGCCCTGGCTCAGCCTCTCAGCAAAGCTACCACCACAATCAGTAATGCCAGTGCCCAGCGATAGTATACAAAAACGTTCACATTATGTTTCTGCAGGTAGTTTAACAAGAAACGGATGCACAGGAAGCCGCTGATGGCTGCCATGCAGAAACCGATCGGGAATAAGATCAGGTCCGTGTGGGCGACCGCGCCGGTTTTCAGACCCGAGTAGATCTCCCACAGGCTTTTCAGCCCGGCGCCGGCAATGATGGGGGCCGAAAGCAGGAAAGAGAATTTGGCTGCGGCCTCGCGTTTGAGTCCCAGCGCCAGGCCGGTCGTGATGGTGGAGCCCGAACGGGAGACGCCCGGGAAGACTGCCAGCGCCTGGGAAAAACCGATCAGGAGCGTATTCTTCAGGCTCAGGTCTTGCATACCCTGCACGTGCCGGGCCAGGCGGTCTGCCAGCAACAGCAGCACCCCGAAACCGGCGATGATGGCCGCCATGATGACCATCGCGGCGCGGGCAATCGGCACGCCGGGTTGGTGAAAGAGGGCATCCAGCTTGCTCTCGAATAATATCCCGGCTATCCCGCCCGGGATCGTCCCGATCACGACCAGCCAGGCCAGCCGCCGTTCCGGGTCTGGGCCGATCCGGCGTTCGGCAATGCTCTGGAAAAAGGCCCGGATCAGGCGTATCCAGTCTTGGGCGAAGAACGCCAATACAGCCAGCAAGGTGCCCAGGTGCAGGGCCACGTCGAATGTCAGGCTGGTGAGGGCCGGGTCGGTCCAGCCAAACAGCCAGGGGACGATGATGAGGTGCGCCGAGCTGGAAATGGGGATGAACTCTGTGGCTCCCTGGACAATACCGAGAATGATTGACTCGAGAATGGTAGGCAGCATGGTGCACCTTTTTAATAGTGGCAACCTACACCGATAGGTAGATACCCCTGCCCATTGGCAGTTACAAAAAGCCGCCTCGACAGGGCCAAGGCGGGTGGATCGTTGGAACGCGACAGATGATCGCTATTTACTGGCGGGCGTACTTTCCTTGGCCATCGAAAGGCCGATCCCTACCACGGCGATGACCAACCCAAGAACGATCACAGCGATTTTCTTCAGGCCAAAGCCGATGCTCGGAAAGCCGATCAGTCCCCCTACTACTACCGCCAGTGCGATCAGGACGCCCACGACGATCAGGATGATTCCCAACATTTTCTTTGACATGCTTGACTCCTTCGATCAATTTGCTTTGGATGAGGAACGAGATGATTATATCCTCAACCTGGATACTAGGGTACGGTTGTAAAGTTTGGGATTTACCGATCCCGCCAACGAATGGCCCGATCACAGTAGCATCCCCATTACCACCCTCAAATGCTTCTCCCACGATAGCACCTACGTTTGTACCGTAATAAGCTATGCACGCATACCTTCTGATGTAATTCAGAGCATCTATTACTTTCTTAATCCCAGCAGGGAAGGGAACGAATAGCGCGGGATCGCAGTCACCGAGTAGGGCCTGCCGGTGATGATCGCCTCGGCTGCCAGTTGCCCGCTGCGGATGGCCGGCCCGATCCCTTCGCCCATGTCCAGGGTCGCCAGCCCCAGTGCATCCCCCACCAGGAAGGCATTCCCGATGCGGATCTCCGGCCGGCTCTGGCGCAGGAAATAACTGTGGCCGGCCGGCTTGTAGACATGCGCACGGATCAGGCCGCTCTCCTCCAACTGTCTCACCAGCAGGTTCCAGTGGTTTTTAAGCGTATCCTCGCGGCTCTTTAACTGCCCGGCGAAACCGCCCACGCCGACGTTGACATACCCGTCCTTTTTGGGGACATACCAGGCATAACCCGGCAGTTTATTTTCGAAGAACCATAGTTTGCAGCGGTCATCCTTGACGTTGTATTGAAATTCCTCTTCCTGTGCAACGATCAGCGCGTCCTGGCCCTTTGGGCTGGCCTGGCTGAAAAAAGTCCGGTAGACCGGGCAGTGGGTGCCGCCTGCGCCGACCAGGTAGTGCGCCGCATATTCGCCGTCCACAATGTACTCGCCGTTCTCCTCCCGGATCTCATGCGCCTCGTGCTGCTGGAATTCGGCCTGGGCCAGTTCCAGCAGCCAGGCATCGAACTCGAACCGGCGGATGGAATACTGATGGGTCGGCAGCTTGAATTTGAACCCATTGATCGAGACGTCGAAACTGGTGAATTCGGTCAAGCCATGTGGATAGCTGCTCGCATCCATGCCCACCCAGCGCAGCACCTGCGGGGTCACCCAACCGGCGCAGGGTTTGAAGCGCGGAAAACTGGCTTTATCGAGCAGGATGGTATTTACATGGCCCTGCTTCAACCGCCGGGCGCAGGCCGTTCCGGCCGGGCCGCCGCCAATAATGAGTACTTCCGCCTTGATCATAAAAATATCTTACGAGAACCGGCAGTCCGGCTGCGGCGTGCCCGTCCGGGTGAAGACGATCTGCCAGAGCTGGTTGCTGCGCGCCCGGAAGGCGCCTGCGCTGGAGAGCAGGTAATAACGCCACATGCGGTAAAAATGATCGTCATAATTCTTCTTCAGTTCAGGCCAGGCTTTTTCGAAATTGGCGTGCCAGGCCATCAGCGTTGGATCATAATTGGGCCCAATATTATGCCAGTCTTCCATGACAAACTGGTCTTCCATTGCCTTGCCCAACTGGGCGATCGAAGGGAGCAGGCCGTTCGGGAAGATATACTTGTCGGTCCAGGGTTCACCCGTGGTGAAGCTTTTATTGCCGCCAATGGTATGAACGAAAGCAATCCCATCCTTCTTCAGGCAGCGATCCACCACCTTCATGTAATCGGAATAATTCTTATAGCCGACATGCTCCATCACCCCGATCGAGATGACCGCGTCGTACGTGCCGGTCACTTCCCGGTAGTCCTGTAGGCGCAGTTCCACCGGCAGGCCTTTGCAAAGTTCCATTCCCAGGGCCACCTGTTCCTTGGAAACCGTCACGCCCAGGATGGAGGCGCCGTATTTCTCGGCAGCGTATTTGGCAAAGCTACCCCAGCCGCAGCCCAGTTCCAGGATTCGCATGCCCTCGTGGATGCCGATCTTTTTGCAAACGAGCTCCAGCTTGGCCTCCTGGGCCTCGTCCAGGTTGCTGGCGTTCTTCCAGTATGCACAGGTATAGTTTAGGCGTTTATCCAGCATGGCCAGGTACAGGTCATTGCCCAGGTCATAATGCTTTTCACCCACCTCGAATGCCCTTGCAACCGATTGCCGGTTGAATAGCTTGGCCCTGATTATCTGGAAGACCAGGCGTATATTATTTTTCACTTTTTCATCCAGGTGGGCTTTGAGCACCCGGTAGATGAGCCCATCCACCGATTCGCAATCCCACCAGCCCTCCACATACGCTTCACCCAGGCCCAGGGACGAATCCTCCAGGACCCGGTCGTACAGGCGCTCGTCATGCACACGCAGGTCCCAGGGCTGGCTGCCATTGATCTTTATTTCAGCCAGATCCAATAATTCGCGTATCATAGTCTCTGAATTTGCCATAAGAATCCTCCAAGTTTCAGATTATTTCGATGATTGGTCGACAGTATTATACCTATTCTGCTCGACTCATCAAAAATGGAAACACCAATCATTAAAATATGGTTCGGTGAAGGGGCGGTTAATTGCTTAGAGCGGGAGCCTGGCGCAGCCAGATGGTATCCTGTACCTGCGCCAACATGAACCTCGCCGGATCGACCCGGTAGTGAATAAAGCGCTCCTGCTCCAGGTCGCCAGGATCAACCCCAACCGGCGCGGCTCCCAGCTCGAGCAGGATGCGGCAGAACCACGGCTCGAATAGGGCGGTGTGGCCCCCGTTCTGTCGTCCCGACGCCATTTCACCGAAGGGAGTATTTATAAATATGGACCTCAATGTATTGAGATATAATCAACCGGCGCGTAAAGGACCTGCAAAAATCTTGCTGTCAGGCATTCTTCAGCCCGTGCGACGGTAATGGTTAATTGGCTTGAAAAAACCTGAATAATTATTTGTGATATTCGTGATATTCGTATTATTCGTGTTGAGAATCGCTCGCTCGAAAAAAACGGGACCGGCCCATGCGAAAAATAAATAGCGTACTGTATGTCCTTCTCCCTTTCCTTTGCCTGGCAATGATCCTTTCAGGCTGCCAGGCTTCCCAGGTCGCCTCCACGCAGCCGTCCGCATCGGCGCAGCCCTGGCAGGTGACGGTCGCGAAATTTGAAATAAAGAACAGCCTTCATTCCACCGAGTTGGTCACTCAGTATAACGGTTCGAAGATCAACGTGGATCATGCGCAAACGCCGGATGCCGGTACTGTCTACCTGATCATTAACGTGACCATCACCAAAACCGACGACCAGTCCACCGCGCCCTTCGATTGGCAGTGGCTGGTGGTCAAGGATGCCTCCGGGAACGCTTATCCGCGCCTGGCGAACGATACTTTTCTCGAACAGTACCAGTATACCCCCCGGATAACCGGGCTGGAGCTCCGTTTTGGCGAGAATAATGGCTGGATGTGCTACCAGATCCCCGCTTCGGCTGCGGCGGGAAAGCTCACCTTGGCATACACGGCGGAAGGAAACCAGCAGGAGATCGTCCTGCAAAAATAACATGAAAAAGAAAATCCTGTATGCCCTTGTAACGATCATCGGCATCCTTGCTATTGCCGCGGGTGTGATCCTGAGCGGCGCGCTGGTCATGCCGACGCCAGCCAGCCTCGCCGCGGACACTCCCGTACCAACCTATGATATCCTACAAGCCCAGAACCAGCGCGAGTTGGATATCCTGGCGGATTATGCCAGGGGCAGCTACACGCCCCAGAAACCGTATATCATCCAGGACCCCTACCAGGCCAATCCCCTATCCGCCCTGATCCTGTTCGAGACACCCAAACCGGCTCAGGTCAGTGTGACCGTGTTGGGGAAGGACAAGTACGTTACATTCCCCTTTACGGTAACCGGTTTTACCACCCACCACGAAGTGCCGGTGTTGGGGTTGTATGCGGGGCAGGCGAACCAGGTGGAATTGGGCATCGCCTACCAGGATGGGACACAGGCAACCTCCACGCAAACGCTGCAGACGGAACCCCTGCCGTATGATTTTCCCAACCTGAAGGTCCAGGTTTCGAAGCCGGAGCAAATGGAATCCGGGATCGACCTGATGATCTCCTGCATGGATACCAATTACACCTACATGCTGGATGCGAACGGGGATGTACGCGGCTATTTTACGGACAAGGATTTTGGACACTGCACCGCCATGCGGGTCCTGCAAGAATGGGCGCCTGCTCACCACCGGCGACGTGGAAAAGTTGATGCCCTATAACATGTATACCCTGTGGGAGATGAACCTGCTGGGCAAGGTGTTCGTCGAGTATGAGATCCCAAATGCGGTCCACCATGACATTATTGAGTTGTCCAATGGGGATTTCCTGGCGGCTTCGAACAACGCCAACATGCCATGGGGATATGCTACCCGCGAGGATGTGGTCATCCGCATCGACCGCCAGACCGGCGCGGTGAAAGACCAATATGACCTGGCCCAGATCCTGGATTCCAGCCGGACCCCCTATAACCATTATGACCCTGGCATTATCAATGCGCCCAACCGGGATTGGGCCCATATGAACTCGGTGGCGATGGATGAAAGCGATAACAGTATCATTGTTTCCTCCCCGATCCAGAGCGCGGTCGTCAAGTTCAATGCGGATACCAAGAAGATCGATTGGATCCTTTCCTCGCCCCAGGGCTGGGATGGCGCAGACAGCCGGTACCAGCCGTACCTGCTCAAACCCATTGGCGCCAATTTCGAATGGCAATGGGGCCAGCACTCCGCCAAGATCCTGCCAAACACGACCGGCGACCCGAACACCATTGATATCCTCCTTTTCGATAATGGCCAGAACAGGAGCTTTACGCAGGTTGGCAGTGTCCCTGCTGCAGATAATTACTCCAGGGCGGTGATCTATCGGATCAACGAAGTAAACCGGACGGTGGAGCAGGTCTGGGAGTACGGCAAGAACCTCGGGTCGGGGGCCTACGCCACCTTCTTGGGAAATGTGGACGAACTGCCACAGACCGGCAATTTCAATATCGATTTTGGAGGCATGTTGCGCCAGAACGGCGTTCCGGTGGATGATATCGTGGCGGGCGTGATCGGCCAGCAGCAGGTCCAATCCCGGGTGGTGGAAGTGCAGCGGGACGGCCAGGAGGTTTTTGACGTATCCGTCACCCCAAACCATACCTCCGACTCCGAAACGTACCAGGTCAGGAAAATGGACCTGTACAGCGTGGCAGACCAGTACACATTGGGTCAAAGCATGGGCCAGCGCAAAGGCGTGGTGCAGGCCACCGGGCCGACCGCATATGCGCTGCCGCCCTTCTTTATTCCCCGCCTCAGCGTGCAGTTCAGCCAGCTTTACCAGCAAAATGGAGCGCTGATCGTGCAGGGCAGCTTCCAGTACCAGGGCAAATCCTACATGCTGGGGAAAGTGCTGTTCGTTTTGAAGAACCAGCAGCACCAGGTAATCTTCGCCTCCAATTCGGGGCTGGACGGCCAGTTCGAAGGAAGGTTTGACCTGGGTACGGTTCCGCCCGGCGAATATGCCATCTACGTGGCCGGTGGCGTGACGGATGGCATGGATGCTCTGGGCAAAGTCAAGCCCGGTTATAACCCGACTGGCTATAAGATCCAGGTAAAATAGATCACCCTTATGACACATAAACGCACACATCGCCGCTTCAGCTTCAAGAAAGCTGCCATCGTGGCAGGGGCGCTGGTATTGATCCTCATCCTGGTTATATTGGGCTTCCTCTATCTTACCCCGGCGTATTCCCTATCGAAAAAAACAGTTTCTTTCGTGCAGGCGGCGGTTACCCGGCAGCAGAAAACCGAAGAAGAATTACGCCGCTACTACCAGGCGGGCAAATACACATTTACTGATCCACTGGTTGTCCAGGACCCCTATCAAGACGCCCCGTTGACTGCCCTGGTGATCTTCGACACGCCTGAAAACAGCCAGATCTCCATCCATGTTCCGGGTAAAACCCCCCAGGCTGCCGTGGACGTTACCTTTCCGGGCTACCAGCAGCACCACGAGATCCCCATTTACGGCCTGTATGCCGGTACGCTCAACCATGTTACGATGAGCATGAAAACGCAGGACGGGGTAAGCGCCCAGACCGGGATCGACCTGCAGACCGAACCGCTGCCTGTCACCGTACGCAATTTTACGGTGGATAAGCTGGATCGCAGCAAATACAGCCCGGGGTTCAATTTCACCTTGCTGGATCAAAAACCGGTTTTCGATATTGATGGAAATGTGCGCTGGTATTCCACGCAAAAATCGTTCCAGGTTTTCACTCCCTTGAAGAATGGGCGTTTCCTGTTCACGTATACGGTGGACAATTCCAAGGCCAACAACATAGCAATGGAACAGGACCTGCTGGGGAAGATCTATGCCATTTACAATGTTACGGATGGCGTTGCACCATGATATTTACGAGCTCCCGACCGGAAATCTGCTGATCACCACTTCGGACACTGAAGGCAGGTACGAACGAGGATGTATCTTATCGAGGTCGACCGGAACAGCGGGCACATCGTCCGGTCATTTGATTTGAAAAACATCCTGGATGAAAGCCGCCAGACATGGGATAGGCTGACTAATCCAACGACTGGCTGCACTTGAATTCCATCGTCTACGATCCCACTGACCAATCGATCATCATTTCCAGCCGGGATCAATCGGCGGTCATCAAGCTGACCTATCCCGGCATGCAGATCAAATGGATCCTGGGCGCGCATGACAATTGGGCTGCAAAATACCAACCCTATCTGCTTACCCCGGTGGGAACAGGATTTCGAGTGGCCCTGGGCCCAACACCATGCCACGCTTTACAGCCCGGATATTCCTGGGGACAATATTCATTGATATATTATTGTTCGATAATGGCCAGTATCGCAGCTTCAATTTGGCCACTGCCCAATCGCCGCTGGATTGGTACAGCCGGGTGGTGCACTACCGCATCAACGAAGCCTCCATGACGGTCGAGCAGGTCTGGGAATACGGCAAGGAAAGAGGCGCCGCCACCTTCTCCGCCAACCGCGGCAGCGCCTACCGCCTGCCGAATGGAGATGTGCTGGGTACCTGGGGAAATATTGCCAAGGACGCCCAGGGGGTGCCGGTATCTGAACCTGATCAGAATGATACGGACAATATCAAAATAATCGAGGTCGATCCCGAGACCAATGAAGTGGTATTTGAGAGCAGCCTGCCCAATGCAATGACATATCGGACTCTCCGGGCAGGCTTCTATGATGGATATTCGGATGAGAACACCTATCTTGCGAATGCGCTGAACGACACCAGCGGGAGTGATCTGGCGGACCGCACATTCATGGCCCAGCGGGATATAAAGATGTGGGCGTACTCCCAGCCTGTGATGGTGGCGCTTATACGGTTCGGTCGTCAAATTCTCGCGGCAATCAAGTAGCAATAAAAAACGCCCCTTGCTTGGGAAAAAGCCAAACAGGCCGTGCACGTGATGCCACTTTTTGATGATCTCATCATCTTATAGGAGAATATTCCAATTTTGGAGGTAGATCATGGAAATGATCATCGATTTCCCGGGTGGGGCGCGCGTGGACGCCCATTTTGGTGCTTTTACCGTAGCAACCGACCAGCCGCCGGTCGCCAGTGCGCCCAGTCCTTTCGAGATTTTTCTCTCGTCCATCGGTACTTGCGCCGGGATCTACATACTGGGTTTTTGCAGGCAGCGCAACCTGCCGATCGAAGGCATCCACGTCGTCGAGCGGATCAACCACAGCCCCATCACCGGTATGGTCGAGACGATCGGCCTGGAGATACAGGTGCCGGATGGGTTCCCTGAAAAATACCGCGATTCGTTGATCCGCTCGGCGGAACTGTGTGCGGTGAAGAAACACCTTGAAAAACCGCCCAGGTTTGATATCACCACCAAGGTGGTGTAAGTTCTACATGGCAGAATTTCATTTTGTTTTCCCTTTTGTGATCCTTTGTGGCCTTCGTGTTTAACTGTTATTTTCAGGAGAGATCCCATGCATGAGAAAAGATTTGAAGGGGATATTGCCAGGTTGCGCTCTCCTGAGAGGGTGGAGCGGCTGGAGGTCGAGCGAGTAGTTGATTTGTGCCTGATGACCGATCAAATCGACAGCGTTCTGGATGTCGGGACGGGCACAGGTTTATTCGCTGAGGCATTCTCCAAGCACGGACTGGCTGTTTCGGGTGTGGACGTTAACCCGGAGATGCTGACCGCGCTCCGCAGCTTTGTGCCAAATGGGGATTTTCGTGTAGCGACCGCCGAGGCGCTGCCTCACCCGGATGGTTCCTTCGACCTGGTATTCATCGGCCTCGTCCTGCATGAAACCGATGATCCGTTGAAAGCCCTGCAGGAAGCCCGGCGGATATCGAGACAGCGGGTGTGCATCTTGGAATGGCCGTACCGGGATCAATTATTCGGCCCACCCCTGGCTGATCGATTGAACCCGGCGGACCTGGTTGGCCTGTTCCAAAAAACCGGATTTCGGAAATGGAAGGCCACGGAGCTTGCCAATACCGTCTTATATTCCCTGGAAGTATAGCAGTATATCGAAGTGAAGTATAGAAGTGCGACGCACCTGCTAGGTGCGTCGCACTTCTATTGGCTAACTGGTTAACAGATTGATCCATATTCTTTCTACACACCAATTTAATAATCCAATAACACTCCTTTGCTATTATAATTGCGACAAAATAGCTGGTATTTGACCATTTTGAATGTTTTGGAGGCAATATGAAGCCCATAAATGGGTTGAGATTTATATTAGCCGGTATCACCTTGTTAGCGGTCCTGGTGTCTTCAGCATGTGCTTAAGTTCCCAACCTCACAGCCCTCAATATTATTCGCCTCTGCAAAATGCCGATTATGTTTCGACGGGTGCGACGATTGCAGTTCGTTACGGTCCCGTGTTGAGCGAGCAAAATCTCGCTAGTTTGAAGCTCATTGTGAGTGGATTAAAAAGTGGCTTGCATGCAGGCCAAACGATCCTTGCAGACGATCATAAAACGGTTATTTATAAACCTGCCATCCCTTTCACGCCTGGCGAGCAGGTCAAGGTCGATATCCCCGGCCTTGCGTTTGAACGGGCAGACCACATTTCACCCACTTTCCTATACCTTTACCGTTGCCGCCAACCAAAAACCGGGTTCGCCCGGAAGCTCCATCGTCCGGGCCTCCGGCCAGCCCACCGCAGAGCGCTTTCCCTGACTTTCTGACTGTGCCGCAGGATATCCCCCATTTCACTCTATCGAGAACATCGCCGTCCACCGGCGAGGGGGATATCTTTGTAGCGCCTTTTTATTGGACAAAATCAACGGTTGGTTCCTACCTGCTGATCCTCAACGACCAGGGCCAGCTTGTCTATTACCAGTCAGTTGCGGATGACCTGGCCGCCTTTGATTTCAAGGAACAGCCGAATGGTTTGTTGTCCTATTTCGATCAAAAGGATTCGATCTTTTATCTCCTGGATTCCCATTATCAGGTGGTCGATAGTTACCAGGCAGGAAATGGCTATACCGCCGATCTGCACGATTTGCAGATCCTGCCCAATGGCAATGCATTGCTGATGGCCTACGATGCGGAGACCGTGGATATGAGCAAGGTCGTTGCGGGCGGGAAAACGGATGCAACCGTCACCGGCCTGGTGATCCAGGAACTCGATCCATCCAAGAATGTGATCTTCGAATGGCGAAGTTGGGACCATTTCTCTTTTTCCGATTCGACCTCCGATCTGACCGCCCAACAAATCGACCTGGTGCATGGGAATGCGCTGGCCCTGGCGACCGATGGTAATCTATTGCTGTCGAGCCGGAATCTCAGCGAAATCACGAAGATCGACCTGCAGACCGGGGATGTGATCTGGCGCCTGGGCGGCAAGGCGAATATGTTCAAGTTCGTCAATGGCACACCGTTTGCCTATCAGCATGATGTCAGGCAGCTCCCGAATGGGGATATCACGGTATTCGATAATCAAGGCACACAGGAAAACCCCGCTCCTTCGCAGGGCATCGAATACAAAGTTGATGAAACGAACAAGACCGTGACAGAGGTATGGAATTTTACCCATGCACCGCCTGTCTTTGCCACGTTCATGGGCAACACGCAAAGATTATCGGACGGGAATACCTTTCTCAGTTGGGGTGCGGCCTCCCAGGGACAAGGATTTGCATATATCACCATGACAGAAGTGACCCCGGACAATAGTCCCCTTTTTGAGCTTTCCTTTGACCAGCCATACGTCAGTTACCGGGCTTTTCTCTTTCCGTGGCAGGGATTCCCGGATACCCAACCCGCCCTGGCCTTCAAAGTCGACGGGAACGGGATTACCCTGGGGTATTCCTGGAATGGCGCAACCGAGGTGGCGATGTATCGGGTTTTTGGTGGAAACTCTCCTCAATCGCTCGGCTTGATCGAGGAGAAAGCAAAAACCGATTTTGAAACGCAATCGCACCTTGCCGGCCTGCCACAAGGCGAATGTTATTTCCAGGTTGCAGCCATGGACAAGAGCGGCAATGAGATGGCCCGTTCCAGGATCATCTCCACGGATTCCGCAAAGTGCCCGGCAGTGCCGTGAGGCAAACTGAAACCGGACTTTCAGCCGTCGTTTTCTCCCACTGTCAGAGGGTTAAGTAGCCATTCGAAAGAAACTTTACATAAGTATGCTTTAGGCGGCGTCCTCGCCGCCGAGGAAAGTACCCCGCAGAGCACGGCGGCGAGAGCAGTTTTGTTAGTGGTTCTTAGTGGTGGCGTTGGCCGTGTTCTTCGGCCTTGGCGTACTTTTCCGGTTCTTTATCGAAGTCTTTCTTGCAGCCGGGCGAGCAGAAGAAGTATGTCTGGCCTTTGTATTCTGATTTGTTGGTCGCTGTCTTGGGATCTACGTCCATACCACAAACGGGATCTTTTACCATTTTTTGTCTCCTTTTTCTAAATATACTTTTATTTTAACCACCTGGATGCCGGCCGTCCGGCGCCAATCGGATTAATCAGTATGCACTTTTTTGCTGCGCACCTCCTCGAAAACCTCCAGGGTCTCGCGAACGAGCCAGACGAGAAAGAGCAGTGCTGCAACATACTCGGACCACCACCAACCGATAATGGCATTCATCAAAAGTCCCGCAAGGACGGTACCCGCCATATAGGCACAGGTGATCGAATTGGTTGCATCTCCGGCCAGTGCATCACTGTTGACCCGTTTGGAAATGCGCCGCTTGGTTATCGCAAGATAGGGCATGATCAACAATGCCGCCGCAGATACCCCGATCCCGATGGGGGAGCTTTCAGGTATGGAATGAGCAAGCAGCCCATAAACGGACGAGATCAGCACGTAAACGCACAATAAGCCGAGGGTGATCGCCACGATCCAGGCGGCCCGCTGTTCGGCCCGCTCGACCCCCTCCATATCGCTACCCGAACCTTCGACTTGGAGCCTCCACAAAAGGATTCCTCCGCCCACCAGTTCGATCAGGCTGTCGATTCCAAAGGCGATTAGCAGGATGCTTCCCGCCGCAACCCCCGCCCCGATCGAAACTGCCATCTCTATCACCATCCAGATGATGGTAATGATCTCGATGCGGATGCCCAGGTGCACGTCCGCCGCTCGTGTTGAATTTATCATATGGTATTTTTCTTCAGGCTTTGCGCTTTAAGATTCGGTTTCGGATGAGATAGAATGCCACGAGACCGAATTCGCCGATCAAGGAGATCGAAGCCACCCAATCCAGTACCTGTTGGAGCACCGGCAGCTTCCAGTCTGGCTGGTGGCGGGTCACAAAAGCCTCCATTTCTGCCTTGTCCGTGACTGGGATCTTTTCGAACATGCTGGAATGGTTCACTTCCGGAAACAGGTAGCCGGTCGGGTTGATCATATTGAAATAGCCGTTATTTACGTCATAGACAGATCCGGCATGCAGTGTTTCGCGATACCCATTCAATCTACCAAAAATTACATTTTCGGGGTCGATCAAGTTCGTTGCTTGATCCTGGAAAACCTCCCATGGAGATGCTTTGGGAATGACAACTTCTATTGGGAAGGTCTTCCCTTCATAGCGGATCTGGTTGTAAGTGGCCAGGATGGGACGGTAGTCACACAGGTACATGTCGAACGGAGCCCATATTTGGTCCAATTCGTATATATGCGGGACCCATCCAAAGGTCAACAGGGCAGCCAGGGCAATTCCATCCAACAAGAGGAAGGTTGCCAGGACTTTCCCTTTTGATCTCCAATTCCTGGTCCAACGGTCGAAAATAACCGCCCCGATGACTGCAAGCGGGAATATGAAGGCGCAAATATTCCGCACATTCCCTCGCACCGAAGCAAGGATTGGAAGGTCCCGGATGCGTGGATATATAAGTCCTTTTGCCAGTGTGAATTCGATCACTATCCAGGTTGCAAAGATCAAGCAGGCAATCGCGATCAGGCGTTTTTTATTGATCGGGGCCTTGAGGTTGGGCCTGCGGAACAGGAAGGCGACCGCTCCGCCCGTCAGCAGCAGGAGCAGGGCGGGCGACAGGCTGGCATCCAGCTCCCAATAGCCGTTCGTCGACCCGGAAGCATGGACCATATCGATGACTGCCTGGGTCGTGGATATTCGTGGGCTCACGAAATGCAGTGCCCGGTAAATGGGCGTAAGAGTCATGCTCCCCAGCAATTGGCGCACCATGCCAACCATTCCGGTCAGCAGGGTGGTGGTGTAATTGTCCTGGGCCAATCGGGGAAAGAAGCGCATGAGATAGATTATCGCGGATATTTTCGAACCGCAAAGCAGGGCAGTTGCAATTCCTCCCCAGAGAGCAATGGCTGCCATCCGTTTCCAGTTCAGCAGGGCTGGCTTGATCAGGTAAAGGATGGGGAATAAGAGCATGCCTGCCAGGATGAAAAAGGGAATATTATGGATCCCAGAATAGAGCAGAATGGTGACGATCAGTGACAGGAGCAGCCCTCCCAGCCAAGCCGGCAGCCTGGGATGGATAAAAATGATCGCGACCACCGCGAACAAGGGAAAGGCTTGAAATGTAATGTGCCCTACCGCCATGTGTTCGAAATAAAAACCGTTCGCGATGAAAAATACGGCTCCGAGAATGCTGGCGAAGGAGCCCAGCCCGACCAGTTTCTTGAGGAAATAATAGGTGGCTGTAAAGCCGATGGCGATGAAAATTGTGATGGAAACGAGGATGGCTGTCCATGGATCGAAAAGCCACATCAGGAATTGAGGCAGGGAAAATTGCAGGTCCTCAGGATTGGGAAAAACCGGCCTGCCACCGGTGAAGCTGGGCGTATACCACTGGATGGTCAACCCGTTTATCTTTTGGTGGAGGTAGGAATCCAGCATGTAAGGCATGAACAGTCGGTAGTCGTGCCCTATGATCGGGTATGTCCTGTTTAAGAATCGGATGAGAAGAAATCCAATGATCAGGACATTTAGCACGATCAGGATGATGATCCAGAAGTTTTTTTTCAGATGCATAATTGGCTGGCAGTTCACGCTGGACCTGTCGTTTTTCCTCCCGTTATAAAGAATGCGCATGCGGTCAGAAGAAAATATGATTCTCGATTGGTTCAGAAACTAGTATAGTGCGAACGCGTGAAAAAGGGGAGGGTTGATTCCGATAAAAATCAGTCCGTGAAGAATTTTTCACAGGCTGATTGGATGCAGGAAAGTAGGAATCACCAGAGACGGCATTTTATTGATCAAATTCCCTGTTTGGTAATTTCACGATGAATTTGGTGGTGCTTCCAGATCAATACCCCGACAGCTACCACAGCCACAATTGCCGATAAGGTCTGGTTGGCATTGATCCCGGCCAGTCGGGAAGCATCCAGGCGCAGGAAATCCAGCAGGAAACGGCCAAGTGGATAGATGACCAGGTAGCCCAGGAAAATATCGCCTGTCTTGAGGCGGTCTGGGAAAACGGTGCAACACCCAGAGCAGGATGGCCATGTTGGCCAGGTTCCACAAACATTCGTACAGAAAGAGTGGGTGGTAATAAGCATATTCCTGGAAACCGGGCAAGCGGTGGGCCGGATCGATGTAGAGCTTCCAGGGTAGGTTCGTCGGAGCGCCGTAAAGCTCCTGGTTGAAGAAGTTGCCCCATCGGCCGATGGCCTGTGCCAGCGCCAGCCCCGGCGCGACCAGGTCCAGCCAGGTGGCAAAGTTGAGTTTTTTCCTGCGGGTATAGATCCACATGGCCAATGCGCCCCCGAAGACCGCGCCCGGGATGCCCAGGCCTCCGTTGCGGATATCGATCATGGCAAGAGGATGGGTCAGGTAGTACTGCGTGGTGATCCCCTGGGCGATCATGGATGGCGGCGGCGTCAGGATGTGCCAGATGCGCGCTCCGACGATGCCGGCAATCACTATCCACATCAACATATCCCATAGGATTTCAGGGTTCTGACCGCGGCGTTTCGCTTCGGCGCTCACCAGGAAAGCCGCTGCGACTACACCCAGCATGATCATGACCCCATAGAAATAAATATGAAAAGACTGGTTTAAGAATGGGATGGGGATGTCAAATCCATTTGGCATTGTCTATCTCCTAGAACTTTACTTATCCCACAAGGGGATCAGCTTTAATATCCAGCGGGTCATATAGACCCCCGCGAACGATGACCCGGCTGTTACCGGCACCATGACCGCCCAGGCCCGCCAATCCAGCGCGATCACCCCGAACAGCCCTCTCAACGGGGTATACAGGGCCAGCAGTTGCAGCCCGACCGCGACCGCATAGCTGATCAACAGCGCCCGGTTTGACCATATGGAAAGGCTATCCATCTGCCGTACTACCATTACGCGCGTGAAGGCATGCAGCACGATGCTGGTGAAGAGCATCGTGCGAGCGTACGGCACACCGCCAAATAGGAGCCCGACCCAAAAGATCAGTCCGTAGGCGATCAGGGTACGGAAAATGCTCCCGGCGATGGTGGCATAGATGGCCCTGTTCAGAATGGGCTCGTCGTGCCGGCGCGGCCGGCGTTTCATCACGTGCGGAACCACTGGGTCGGCCGCCAGGGCGCTGGCCGGTACCAGGTCGGTCACCACGTTCACCCACAGCAGCATGATGGCCGAGAGCGGGAAGTATCCGGCGATGGAGAGCGCCAGAACGACGAACACTTCCCCCAGGCTGGTGGAGAGCAGGTAGTTGGTGAACTTGCGGATGTTGTCGAAGATGCGCCGGCCCTCCTCAACGGCAGCCACGATGGTGGCGAAATTATCATCCAGCAGGACCATCGCGGCGGATTCCTTGGCGATGTCCGTGCCGCGCAGGCCCATGGCTACACCCACGTCCGATTGTTTCAAGGCGGTCGCGTCGTTGACCCCGTCCCCGGTCATGGCCACGACGTGCCCGGCATCCTGCAGGGCCTCCAGTACCTGTTGCTTGACCTGCGGAGTGGCGCGCGCCACGATATCCACTGTCTTCATTCGCTCGGTCAAGGCAGGCCCGGCAATATCGCCCAGTTTCGCGTGCATCCATCACGCGTTGCCCGATCCCCAGTGTCCCGGCAATCGCCTGGGCGGTCAGGCCGTTGTCACCCGTGATCATCACCACCCGGATGCCGGCGCCCTGGGCGCGCGCAATCGCCTCGGCCGCCCCGCGGCGCGGCGGGTCGATCAGTGCCAGCAGCCCCAGGAAGGTCATCCCACTCTCGGCCTGCTCGAAGCGGCTCTTCCGGAGAGGATTCCCTGCTGGCCACCCCCAGCACGTAAAACCCCTGGCCCTGCAGGTCGGTAACCTGCTGTCGCACGGCCTGGCAGCGCGGGTCTGCCAGCGGGTGATCCTGTTCTCCCTCCCGGCAGCCGGAGCAATGTTCCAGGACCGGGCCTGGCGCCCCCTTGGTGATAACAACCTGCCGTCCATTATGGGTATGGATGGAGGTCATCATTTTGCGTTCGGAGCTGAAGGGGATCTCGTTCACCCGCGGCGAGTCTTCGCGCGCCTTCACCGGGTCCAGACCGGCGGCCCGGGCTGCCTTGACCAGGGCCGTATCCACCGGGTCGCCCTGGACATCCGGCTCCGTTCCCGCCGCCAGGGTGGCCTCATTGCAAAGGATCCCGGATATCAACAGGTCAAGTGCAGCGGAGTTACCCTGCAAACCTTGCGGTACATCCACCATCTCCCCATCTGCATACAATCGCTGGAGCGTCATCAGGTTCTGGGTCAGGGTACCGGTCTTGTCCGTGCAGATGGTATCCACCGAGCCGAGCGACTCGACCACCGCCAGCCTCCGCACCACGGCCTTGCGCCGGGCCATCTGGCGGGCGCCCAGGGCCAGGGCAAACGTCAGCACGATCGGCAGGCTCTCGGGGATGGTGGCAATTGCCAGGCTGAGCGTGTTGAGGGCTACGTCTATCGGCGATTCGTGCAGGACGAATAGCAGGATAATCGCCACCACCGCGGCTAGGCTCGCCACGATGACCGTCATCTGGCGCGCCATCTTTTGTACTTCCACCTGGAAAGGGGTCGGGCGTTCGGCCATCTGCTCCAGGCTGGAGGCGATCTGCCCAACCTCGGTTGCCATCCCGGTCAAGACCGCCACTGCCAGGCCGCTCCCGTGGGTGATATACGTCGAGGCATACACCATGCTGGTGCGTTCGGCCAGGGCTGCACCGCCGGCGACCGGTTCGGGGGCTTTGTCCACCCCCACGCTTTCCCCGGTCAGCGCCGACTCGTCGGTCCGTAAGCTGTTCACTTCGATCAGGCGCGCGTCTGCCGGCACCTTCTGGCCGTAGCTCAGTACCAGGATGTCACCGGGGACGACCTCGGCTGCCTCGATGTGCTGGGGTTTTCCAGCCCGCAGGACAGTTGCCTTGAACACGAGAAGCTTATCCAGGGCTTCCAGTTCCTTCTGGGAGCGGTATTCTTCGAAGAAGCTCAATGCCATGCTCAGGACGATGATGCCAAGGATGAAATAGGCAGTCAGCCTCCGTCCGCTTTCCCCCGGCAGGAAACTGACGCTGAAGGCCAGGATGGCGGCAAAGAACAGCACGAATATGAAATAGTTGGCAAACTGCTTGAGTAATAAGCGCCAGTGGGAGATGGGTTTGCGCCGGATGATCTCGTTCCGCCCATGCTGTGCCACGCGCTCGGCCGCCTCCTGGTCGGTCAAGCCTTCTGGGCAAGTCCCGAGTTGCCTTATAACATCTGGAATATCCAAGGTATGCCAATCAGGTGATGCCATGTTTACTCCCTGAAAGTAAGTTCGGATCGTCCCCTCTCATCGCGTCTCCGCGGTGAACAAAATTTTTATCCTCCTCGTTATACTTCCCAATCCGGATTGAATTAATCCATCATCCTTTGGTCAGTTCCTTGGAGGCAAGTTCCCGGTCCGTACTCGAAACCGAACTTCGCGCAATCAGTCTCAGCGCGTAGGCCGCATTTGCTGATCCATCTCTGGCTAATTTTCCCAAGTCGCGAATGGCTTTGCTTCTTTTATTGCTGGCTCCCGAATTACACACGGTTATGTATAATTCATGGGCGCTTTCATCGTCCCAATCATCCAAATCCTCACTCATTTTTAGCTCCTCCTGTTCGCAAGAATCCAACCTTAATATGATTGTAGCATGGTCAGCGCCTGTTTTACCATCCGTAAAGAAATATTAATTGACTCTACTGCAAAAACGAGAGGACAATTTTCATCCGAATTGAACCCTCCTCAACAAGCGGGTTTCTTAATATAATCAGACCGACTCTCATTCAAAGGTCTGAAACATGTTCAAGAAAAATCAACATCATCTTCAACCGGTTCTAATTTGCAGCGTGAATGAATTGCCCGAGGAACAGCGCGAACACCTAAACATCATCCTGGTCGGGTGTATTCTATCGAGAGTTCTTTTCCCGATTGGATGAAGAACCCTTTGCGGTGCTGTATTCCGACATGCCTTCGAGGCCCAATGTTCCTGTAAATGTGCTGGTGGGACTGGAATACTTGAAGGCAGGTTTTGGCTGGTCGGATGAAGAGATGTACGAGGCCTTTCTCTACAACCTGCAAGTGCGTTATGCGTTAGGGTACGATGAGTTTGGCACCGGATATTTTGATCTGCGAACCCTGTATTACTTTCGAGAGCGTCTGAGCCGATACATGCAGGAAAAGGGGGTCAATTTGTTGGATCAAGCCTTCGAACAGGTAACGGATCAGCAAATTGCGGCTTTCCAGGTAAAGACGAACTTGCAGCGGATGGACAGTACCATGGTGGCGAGCAACATTCAGCAGGTGGGGCGGTTGCATTTGCTAGTCGAGGTGCTGCAGCGAGTGCATCGCATGTTGAGCCAAGAAGACCAGGGTCGTTATACAGAGGCCTTTGCCCCCTACCTGCAGGGACATGCTGGATTATACGTTTACCGTCTCAAGCGGGAAGAATTCCCAAGGCACATGCAGCAGATCGGTGAGTTCATGTACCGACTGCTCGGCGAGTTGAAAGAAGGGTACTGTGCCGATCCTGTTTATCAGATGTTGGAGCGAGTTTTTCAGGAACATTTCCGGGTGGAAGAAAAATCGGCGAAAGCCAAAACCAATCATGAATTGAGTGCCACCTGTCTGCAATCACCGGACGATCTGGAAGCCACTTTTCGCCAGAAGGGTGGTAAAGGATATCAGGGATATGTCGCCAACTTGACGGAGACCTGCGATCCAAACAACAAGTTGCAGCTGATCACCAAGGTGCAGGTAGCCCCAAACCACGCGGCTGACAGCCACTTGCTGGCAGAAGCCCTCCCTAATCTGAAGCAGCGCACGAATCTGGATACCATCTACACAGATGGTGGCCATGGGGGACAGGAAGCAGATGCCGTGTTGCAGGATCAACATGTCACCCACATCCAAACCGCTATTAAGGGTCGCAGCCCACACCCTGTGAAGCTCAGCCTGGCCGATTTTGTCATCCAGCGGGACCAGGAAGGAAAGCCCGTGCAGGTCATCTGTCCCCAGAAACAGCAAGTGCCGTTGTACCTGGGTCGCTCGAACGGGAATGTAGTGGGTTACTTCGACCCGACCATTTGCCACGACTGTCTATACCAGCTGGCCGGGCAATGTCCAACCCGGTTCAGGAGTCGCTTGAAATGTCGGGCAATCTATTTCACCTGGCCCACCGCTCATTCTTCCCAACGCCAACGCCGCAGCCGTGACCAGCAAAAAGAAGAGCACAACCTGCGAGCTGCTATCGAAGCAACCATCCGCAGTGTGAAACTTCCTTTCCCGGCCAGCAAATTGCCAGTGCGAGGTTCTTTTCGGATATCTTGCCTGTTGATCGGTTCGGCTGCAATGACTAATGTGCGGCGCATCCAGCATTACTTGAAATCGGATGATCAGCCAGACCAGCAGGCAAAATCTTTTTGGGGTATCGGAAAATCCATCCTGATGAGCTGGATCAGCACTCCTCCAGCCATCCAGGCTATTCCTCGGTTGTTAAAGTGCGAGTTTTTGCAGTGGAATTTTAATTACATACCAGACTTTTCGCTGATGTATTGTCCCAATTTGTCGATGACCTGATTCTGTTCGTCGATAATGGATTTGACCAGATCGCCGATCGAGATAAAACCAACTAGTTTTTCATTTTTGACTACCGGCAGGTGACGAACATGTTTGGAGGTCATCAGGGCCAGCCCTTGCTCGGTGGTCTGCTCTGGCGTGATCAGGATGAGGTTGGTCGACATAATTTCGCTTACTGGCATGTTCTTGGAGGATTTACCCTTTAGGATCACTTTGCGGGCATAATCGCGTTCCGAGAAGATTCCGACCAACTTCTTGCCATCCATTACCGGCAATGCGCCTATATCTTTTTCAGCCATGATCTTGAGTGTATCGAGGACTGAAGTGTCAGGCGGTATAGTCCATATCTCCTTCCCCTTTAATTTCATCACAAGCTCGATTGTCTTCATTGTTTCCTCCGATTTTCTGGATACGGATGATCGCCTTCAGGCTTGCTTGACCAGTTCCTGGGCCAGACTCAGTAAAAAGTGATTGCTTCCATTAATTTCGAACATGGATAGTTCATGAGAAGAACGCTCAAATTCCTGTTAATGTAACCGCTCGGGGTGGTCCACCAATTGACCGTCGATGGTTGCCTTCACGGCCGCTTCGATTTCCTCGATGTCGGTCAGGATCGGTTGGATTCCCGCTTGCTGCAGGCTATTATAAGCGCCCTGTCCCATGCCGCGTGCCATCAGCACCTGGCAATCTTGGATGGGTCCGAGCATGCGCATGTGGCGGCTCTCGGCGGCCGGCCCCATGCCATGTGCATGGCCTGGTTCATCGTGGGGTTCGTTGGCGAACTGGTTGTGAGAGGGCTTCTGGAGGACCTCTCGTCGGGTTATTTTCCCATCGATAATAGTGAATACCTCGTAATAAATCGCACGTCCAAAATGGGCGCTGATCGTTTGATGGTCATCTGTTACAACTGCTAGTTTCATTATTGCTCCTTGTCCTTAAAATATGATTCTTTATTGAAGTGTTTCGTACCGGCAGCAGGAAATGCAGAAGATTTTTCCTGGCATCAACTTCCAAGGCGATGTTTCCCTAGCCAGCCCAGTCCAAGGAAAAAGAAGATCAATGTCGCCAGCCCGCCGGCGATCAATAAAAATGGCTGTGGTTGAATGGTTGCGCTGGAGCTATGGGATCCCGTGGTAATACCGCCTGGAGACGGTCCACCGGAGACATTATTCATGGGAACAGGCGTGGGCGTTGCGCAACTTCCAGGAGTGACGTTCAGGGTGGCGGCAAATTGAGCGGATAGAGTCGTGTAGTCTATTGGATGGCAACTATGGCAGTCGGTATAAATATCGCTGAGTGGTTGAACCACCATACCTGCGTGAGCCAAATCTTTATCCATCGTACTACCATTACCACCATGGCAATTGGTACACATATCTTGATTCAAATGAATCTTGTTCCATTCACCCATGCCGGCCAAATGGTCCACCTGGGCATGGCAGGAGAGACATGATGATTTTGGGGGAGTGCCGCATTGCGCCGATACCGGTGATATCGACAGAATACTCCAGAAGAGTGCTGTCATAAGTAGCACGGAAATGACAAGAAACCAATGAAATAAGGCTTTTACATACATTCGGCACCTCCTTTTTTAGAGTCTTACAGAGATTACTTCGAAAAATGCCGCTCTGTCGGATTATCACGTTCATCCATTGGACAGAGAACCAGCAGGTTGCGGGAAGGACTGGCGTTCATGTTCTTCCAATGATGCGGCAGGTAAGCCTCAAAAAACAGGCTGTCACCTGGTTCCAGCAGGTAGGTTTCAGTATCCACGCTGTAAGCGATAATCCCTTCCAGGCAGTATACGAATTCGCGTCCGGTGTGGACAATGGGAGTTTCTCCACTATCGGCATGAGGGGCCATTGTGACGATGAGAGGCTCAGCTCCAAGACGACTCATCCCGGCGCCCAGGTCCTCGATGGAACCGTGCGTAAATGTTGCTTGGGGACGGGTTCCTGCCGTCTGGTGCACGACGTGTTTATCATTGTGGTCGGTCTCAAAAAAGGTCGAGATGGGCACTTGCAGGCTTTGGGCCAATTGCTGCAGTGTGCTCACACTTGGAGACGTGCGTTGGTTTTCGATCAGGCTCAGGGTGTTGACGTTCAATCCGCTCTGTTCCGCCAGGGCGCGGATGGAAAGACCGCGCGAGCTACGCACCTCTCGCAAGCGATGACCCACCTCGATATCATTGATGTGTATGCCCGAATCATTTGGAAGGGTTTGTCTTGGCATACCATTCTCCTCGTCTGTATTACTCAACTAATATTATAGTACAAAATCCGCATAATATCAATGATAATGACCAATTATATGGTTGGATTGGTGGTCGCCGGAAAAATCGGCGCCTGCAACTGTGCCTCTTGCAAAGGAACCAAATTTACCGAATCTTTTATCCACCTGGATACCGGAATGGTAAATATCAGGTTTTTACTGAATCCTTATGCCCGTTTGCATAGAAGGGTTCGCCGTCACCAGGAATAATTTGTTTGATGAGATAGGCTGATGAAAGTTACATTATTGGCCACTATGACATTAAGCAAGTCTTAATATGACAACCTGCACTTTTGTGCAAGTTATCACAAGTATATAATGGAAATGAATATATACGCCTATCCGAATAAGGTTATAAATTATGATCTCTTCCACGCTTGTTCAAGAAATCACCCAACTTCACGCCGACTTCTGTTCGGCGTTGGCCGACTCGACCCGCCTGATCCTTCTTTACGCCCTGGCAGACGGCCCGCGCAACGTCAGCGAATTGACCCAGGATCTCGGCCAACCCCAGCCGACCATCTCACGCCATCTCAAGAATCTGCGTGACCGCGGGCTGGTCACCGCCACCCGTCAGGGCATGACGGTGCAGTACAGCCTGGCGGATGCGCGCGTCATTGACGCCCTGGATATTCTGCGCAGCATCATGCGCGACAGCATCCAGAAACGCGCCAGCCTTATCGAAACACCGGTGGCTCCCTAATGCTCTTTCATTGACTATTTGACTATCGGACTATTTGACCATCAGCCTATTCAACTATCAGACTGTTCGACTATCAGCTTTACCTCGGAGGAAGACATGCAGTCTAAGAAACTTTCTTATCTATTCTTTGGCGCGGGTTTGGTTATCTTGTTCACGGTGGGGATTTTCCTTCTCTTCCCGGCCCAGCCGGTCAGCGCCCAGTGCGGTTCCCAGGCCTCCTCGTGCAAGAACTGTCACGAGACCCAGGCGCAGGATCCGGTCAATAACGACGGCACCGCCTGGCATACCCAGCATGCCTTCGGGGATTTCTGCTATTTGTGCCACGGCGGCAACAACCAGGCCACCGATAAAACCGCCGCTCACACCGGCATGGTCGACCCATTGAAGGATGTGGTCTCGGCTTGCAAGGCCTGCCATGCCTCCGATTACCTGGCCAAGGCTCAGACGTATGCCACCACCTTGGGAGTGACCATCGGTGCCGGTGGCGCTGCCACCCCGGCGGCTGCAGCCACTACCTCCTCATCCAGGCCCTCTGCCACCACGACTGCCGCCCCGGTTGCGACAGTTGCTCCTGAGGCCCCTCCGGCAGCCGCTGCTCCGGCGGCCTCCATCCCGGCCGCCAACATGGTGGATTTTTCCCAGCGTTATGCTGAGACCGTTTTGGGCCAGAAACCGGTCAACGTCGGTAATGTCATCCTGATTGTCATGATTGCCGTCATGCTCCTGGGCGGTGGCTACTTCGTCCTGAGCCGGGAACACTGGATCAAGGTCTCCTTCCAGGAAACCCGGCAGATCGAGGGCAGTTATCCGGCTGATGTGGTTGACATGCTGCCGGAACTCGCTAGGTTGAATCCAGGCACCCGCAAGGACCTGAAACAGATCCTCTCGAAACCCGCCACCGCTGCAGAACTCTTTGCATTGATCGCCAAATTGATCAAGAAGGAGGCTGCGCCCACGCCTCCGCAAGAGCACCTGCCGAAAAATTGAGCGGATCGACCGCCCCGCCTGATTACCTAATCACCTGATCACCTGATTGCCTAATTACTGATCACCTATCACCTAAAAAAGGAGAAACCATGAACTGGATCAAGCAACAGATCAGCAAGGAAGTGTGGTCACCTTATGCAGCCGGCATCCTGCTTGGCATCGTCGGCATCCTGGCCGTGCTCCTATCCAACACCCTGTTGGGCGCTTCCGGGGCATTTGAAAACCTGGCCGGCATGATCGGCAAAGCCCTCGCCCCGGCGGCCTTCAATAACACCTACTTTCAACTTTGTCATGCCGCCCGGCATCACCTGGGGCGTCATTCTGCTGGTCGGCGTATTCTTCGGCGGCATGCTTGGAGCCGCGACCAGTAAGATCCTTGAAGTGGGGCAAAAAAGATGCTGCCAACAGCGATTCCCAATGGAAGCGCATCTTTGGGCCGCAGACCTGGAAACGCTGGGTCTTGGGCTTCTTCGGCGCCATTTTGCTGGAGTACGCCGCCGGCATTGCCGGCGGCTGCACCAGCGGGTTGGCCATCTCGGGCGGCATGTTGCTGGTCCCGGCCGCCTTCCTCTTTATCGCCGGGATGTTCGCTTCCGGCATCCTGACGGCCCTGATCGTCTATCGCAACCGTTATTAAATAAGGCAACCTTGCGAAGGTTCCTTTGATGGTACGCCGGATTAAGGCATAACCTTCGCAAGGGTAGATATAAAAAAAGGAGAGCTGAAATGAATTATGTCATTGCGCTGTTCCTCGGTGCGTTCTTTGGTTTCTCGTTGAACAAGGCCGGGCTGACCAAGTACAACAAGATCGTCAACCAGTTCCGCTTCACGGATATGGCGGTCCTGAAATTCATGATGACCGCGCTGGTCGTCGCCATGATCGGGCTTTATGGTCTGCGCGGCCTCGGGCTGGTGACGTTCCCGGTGGTGCCTGCCACCTATATCGTCGGTAACTTGGCGGGTGGGCTTTTATTCGGGGTCGGGATGGCCCTGACCGGGTACTGACCAGGCACCTGTGTCGCCGGGTCCGGCGAAGGAAAATTGGATTATTTGATCCCCGGTTTGCTTGGCTTTCTCGTTGGCGCCGTGGTTTATGGTCTGACCTATCAGCAGGTGTTCCCACAGATCTCGAAGATCGCCAACCTGGGTAACGTGGTCATGCCCGGTCTGTGGAATCTTAATCCGTACCTGACTGTACTGGCTTTTTCCCTGATGGCGTTGCTCCTGTTCTACCTGATCGACCGTGCCGGTATGCAGCGGAAAGAAAAAGAAAAGAAAGATTAAAATGATGTCTATCTACTATATCACGCCGCGATTTCCTGAAGATCGGTGGAGCGGCCGCCGGGGCGCTGGTCCTGGGACAGTTCATCCCGCCCCAGGTGGCCGAGGCTGCCCGTCTGAGTGGTCTGCTGGATGCCTCCAGCAGCGGCTATATCCCCAGCATGTGCGAGATGTGCGTCTGGCGTTGCGGCCTGCTGGCCAAGGTGGAGTACGGGCGCGTGCGTCAAGCTGGAAGGCAACCCCGACCATCCCCATTCGAATGGCAAGCTCTGCCCGCGCGGCCAGTCCGGCCTGATGAACACCTACGACCCCGACCGGGTCCTGACCCCGCTCATCCGGGTCGGCAAGCGCGGCGAAGGCCTGTTCCGCAAAGCCTCCTGGGAGGAAGCCCTCGACCTCGTTGCCAAAAACATGCTTGATATCAAGCAGAAGTATGGGCCGGAGGCGATGGTCTTTTCGACCACGCACTGCCTCAGCCAGTTCCAGTTCGAAAACCTGCTGAATGCCTTCGGCTCGCCCAACTACGGCACCCAGCGCAGCCTGTGTTTCAATGCCATGATCGTCTCCAACCTGATGACCTATGGCATGGAAGAACCTGATCGCCAGTACGACAAGCTCAAGTACATCCTCCTGACCGGCCGCAACCTGATGGAGGCCATCTCCACCTCCGAGACCAGGGCCCTGAGCCAGGCCATCGACCGCGGCGTCAAGGTGGTTTACTTGGACCCGCGCTTTACCAAGACGGCCGCCAAGGCCAGTGAATGGCTGCCCATCCGCCCGGGCACCGACCTGGCCTTCCACCTGGCCATGCTTAACGTCATTATTGGTGAGAAGCTCTACAATGCCCAGTTCGTCTCCAGTTATACCAATGGCTTTGATAAGCTGGTCGGCCCGATTGCCCAATACACACCCGACTGGGCCGCCGGTATCACCGGCATTCCCGCTGAGACCATCCAGCGCATCGCACGCGAATTTGCCGCCGCCGCGCCCTATGCCATGGCCCATAACGGCTGGCGCACCTCCAATTTTATCAATTCCTTCCAGACCGAACGCGCCATTGCCATCCTGAACGCCATCGTTGGAAATTGGAACACGGCCATGTTCACAGCCAATGGCGAGGAGACCGGTCACCTGGGCGCTCCCAAGCAGCCGCCCTTCCCGCGCATCTCGGCCCAGCGGCTGGACGGCGTCCCATGGAAATATCCTTTCGTCCCGCTCGCATACGGTGTTTTCCAGGAACTGCGCGATGCGATTTTGAGCGGCAGCCCCTACCAGGCCCACGGCTGGTTCATTGTTCGCCAGAACCCGGCCATGTCCCTGCCGGACCGCGGCCGCACGCTGCAGGCCTTCGGCAAGATGGACTTCATCGCCACGATGGACATCATTATGAATGATACCTCCTGGTTCTCGGATGTGGTCCTGCCCGAAGCCTCCTACCTGGAACGCTACGACCCGCTCAATATCGTCGGCGAACAGGCTTTCTTGCGCCAGCCGGTCATCGCCGCGCAGGGCGAAGGCAAATCGGCCTTGTGGATCTACAAGGAACTCGGCACCCGCCTGGGCCTGTCCGATTATTTCCAATATAAGGATGAAGAGGATTTCCTCAGCCAGCAGTTGGCGCCGCTGGGCGTCTCGCTGGCGGATGTCCGCCAGAAGGGCTATGTCGACTTGCCCGAAACCGGCGCGGAGTTGGATACCGAGCCGAGCTGGAGTACTCCTTCCGGCAAGATCGAGTCTGTTCTCATCGACTCTGGACAAAGGTGGTTTCCCCGGCGTTCCAGAGTGGGAGGAACCGCCCGCCCCCAAGCCGGGCCAGTTCTACCTGCTGACCGGCAAGGTCGCCCAGTACACCCAGATGGGCACCCAGAACAACCAACTCTTGCACAAGTACGCCGACGAGCCGCGCCTGTGGATGAACACACAGACCGCCAAAGGCCTGGGCTTGTCGACCGATGACAATGTGGAAGTCGCCAGCATGGCCGGCAAGGTTCACATCAAGCTGCTCGTCACCCAGGCCATCCGCTCGGACTGTGTCTACGTGACGCCTGGGCTTGGGCACCTTTCTAAGGGCCTGACCACTGCCTACGGCGTGGGCGCCAGCGACTCGGACCTGCACGTCACGTATACCGATCCGGTCAGCGGCGGCCAGGCCCTCAGCCAGACCTTCGTAACGGTAAAGAAGATCTAGCCCTTATCCCCAGCCCTTCTCCCGGAAGGAAAAGAGAGTTCCCCTCCCCCGAAGGGGGAGGGGTCAGGGGTGAGGGAACACCAGGAGTTTACATGACAGATATTCAACACAAAGCCTTCATTTTTGACGCCACCCGCTGCATCGACTGCCGTGCCTGCATGGTGGCCTGCAGCGTGGAAAACAAGATCGACATGGACAAGACCCGCATCTGGGTAGCCGGTGATGGGCGTGAAGGGCGAGTTCCCGAACCTGAAGCGCGCCACGCATGGTCTATCACTGCATGCACTGCAACGAGCCGGACTGCCTCTCGGCCTGCCCGGTCGGCGCCTACAGCAAACGCATTGATGGCCCGGTGCTGTACAACCCGACCAAGTGCATCGGCTGCCGGTACTGCATGAACGCCTGCCCGTTCGGCGTGCCGCACTTCGACTTCGATAAAGGCCTGCTGGAAGGCGCATTCATCGATAAATGCACCTTTTGCCCGCAGCGCATCGACATCGGCCTGCAGCCGGCCTGCGTGGCCACCTGCCCGACCGACGCGCTGGTCTTTGGCGAACGGGCCGACCTGGTGACGGAAGCGCATGCCCGCATCCAGGCGCACCCGGACCGCTATGTTGACCACGTCTACGGCGAGTTCGAGAACGGCGGCACCTCCTACCTGATCCTCTCGCACGTGCCGTTCGCCGAACTGGGCCTGCCGCCTCTGACCGAGCAACCGGTCAAGGATGTCAGCGAAGCGGTGATGGAGGTTCACCATTCCGTTTGCCCTGGGCTGGGGTGCGGTGCTTACCGGCACGGCCGTGGCCGTGCACTGGTCAATAAGCGCAAGGAAGCCGTTGCCGCAGAAAAGGCTGCCAGGGAAGAGCAGCTTGAGGAGGCGCCGAAATGAAAATGCAAATTGCCCTCAACAAACGCCTGCACATTGGCCTGCTGCCCCTGGTCCTGCTGGCCCTGATGGGGATCGCCTTTGTCATTGCCATGGTGCGTTATGTCAGCGGGATTGGCGCCATCAGCAACTTGAGCAACTCCTATCCCTGGGGCTTCTGGATCAGTTTCGACCTGTTCACCGGGGTTGCCATCAGCAGCGGTGGTTTCCTCATGGCGGCAACCGTTTACATCTTCGAATTGAAGCAATTCAAGCCGCTGCTGCGGCCGTCCATATTGACCGCCTTCCTGGGCTACATCATGGTGGTGATCGCCCTGCTGGTTGACCTGGGCCATCCGGAACGCATCTGGTACATGATGATCCACATGAACGGTACCTCGGTGCTGCTGGAGATCGGCATCTGCGTGATGACCTATCTGACCGTGCTGGCGATCGAGTTTGCGCCGGTCGTTGTTCGAAGGGCTGAAGTGGCAGAAGTTTGCCCACTTCATCCACCGCTTTATCATGCCGTTCGTGATCCTGGGCGTGGTGCTTTCCACCCTGCACCAATCCTCGCTGGGATCGCTGCTGCTGATCCAACCTGCCAAACTCTACCCGCTCTGGTGGACGCCGATATTGCCGGTGCTCTTCTTTATCTCCGCCATCACCATCGGGTTGGCCATGATCATCCTAGAATCTTCGCTGAGCGCGCGTTACTTCCAGCGCGGCCTGGAAACCCACCTGCTGGAAAAACTGGCCCGGGTCATCCCGATCGTTCTGGGCAATCTACCTGGTGATCAAATTCACCCAACTGACCCTCGCCGGTGACCTGCAATATCTCTTCACCAGCGGCCTGATGAGCGTGCTGTTCTGGGCCGAGATCCTGGTCGGCGCGGTCATCCCGCTGGTGCTTGTTCTCGTTCAAGAAGGTCCGCCAGAGCCCGAAAGGTCTGCTGGCCGGCGCGGTCATCCTGCTGCTGGGCATGATCCTGAACCGCTTCGACGTGAGCTGGTTCGCCGTCACGCATCCCGACCCGCTCACCTACATCCCGACCTTCATGGCGAACAACGTGCATTACATCCCGTCCCTGCCGGAAGTGCTTGTTTCGGTCGGCATCTTCTCGGGCGGCATCCTGGCCTTTGGCCTGGCGGTGAAGTACCTGCCGGTGTTCGAGTGAGAAGAAGTGAGTAAATAAGCTCTATTCATACACCAACGTATCGCGCACCGTCAGGCGGCTCGCCCGCCAGGCCGGGATGGCGCTGGAGAGCGTGGCAACCAGCAGGATGCCCGCCAGCCAGGCCAGCGACCCATTCCAGTTGAACTGACCGGCAGCGGCGACTGGAAAATCGATATACCCACGCCGTAGGTTAGCAGGTACGTGATCGGGATCGAGAGCAGCACGGCCGCCAGCCAGCTTGCCAGGCCCACCGCCAGCCCCTCGGCCACCACGATCAATTGGATGTCCAGGTCGGCCGCGCCGATGGCGCGCATCACGCCAATCTCGCGCGTGCGTTCCATCACGTTGATGCTCATCATCCCCATCAGTCCCAGCCCGCCCACGCAGGCGATCAGGATCGCCATGACCAGCATGAAATAGACCAGGATATCGGTCTGGCTGGTTTGTTGGGCCATCCAGACCGCCCCCTGCTGGATGAAGCGCCACCGGGATGTTCCTGCGGCGGAAAGCCTCTTCCAGGGCGTTGGAGATGGTTTTCTGGGCGGCGGCGTCGTGCTGGCTGGTGATCACGCGCAGCGAGTAGACCTGGTTGGGTTGGTGCATCACCTGGCTGAGGTACTCGTAGTTGGTATACAGCAGCGGCGGGTCGACGTTGCCGGGCAGGCGATAAATGCCGATGATCTGCCACTGCTTCTCCTCGTTATTGAGCTTGATCGTGATCCAGTCGCCCACCTTCAGTTCCGGGCGGATTTTCAACAGCTGGTTGCCGATGACCACTGCGTTTTTGTCGAGCGGTGTGAGCCAGCGCCCGGCAGTGATGATCGGCTGGATCAGCGTCGAATTGGACGGGGGTGCCATGAAGGCCACTTCGTTGGAGGCTTTTGCCGTCCTCCGACATGACCTCTGCGTTGGCGGTGATCCAGCCTTCCACGCCTGTCACGCTGGGGTCTTTCATGGCGATCTCTTTGACATCCTCGAAATAGTGCGGGCCGGTGAATGTCGAAGTTGATGTCGGCCAGGAAGTAACCCTGCACATCCCGCATGGTCTGGTCGAAGGACTGCCACAGATTGAAGACGGCGATGAAGATGGCCCCACCCAGCACCAGTGCGCGACAGGGTCAACGCCAGGCGGGCTTTTTTGCGCACCGCGTTGCGCAGGGAGACCAGCACCGGTCGCGGGAAAAATTCCAGGTGGCATGCTTTCCCGCATTTTCCGGGCCGGGGCGTTGCCGATGCCGTAGTTGCTCAAGGCCTCCCGCACCGGCACGCGCAGCCCGTTCAGCAGCGGCACCAGCGCGGCCACCAGCGGAGCCAGGAAGGCCAGGATGGCCTGCGTTATCACCGTGGGCGTGTCGAAGGATAAGCGGTCCCTGGTTGTAGTTCAGGTAGCTCGCCATGAAGCGCCCGGTCAGGGCCGCAGCCCAACCTGCCAGCGGGATGGAGATGCCCAGCGCGATCACGCTGAAGGCCAGCAGGAGCGCCAGGTACATGCCGAGGATCTGGCCGTTGCCGCCGCCGATGGCCTTCATGATGCCGATCTGGCGGATATGCTGCGATATCAGCGCCACGATGGTGTTGACGATCAGGAATGTGCTCAACAGCACCGTCATCCAGCCCAGCAGGGACAGGATGAAGATCACGCCCTGGGTGATCTGCCAGGCGAAGTGGTGGCCGGGGTTGTACATCGAGATCTGCGCCGGGCTGATCGTGCCATCCTTCTTGAAACGGTCGGTGATCGCATGCGCCACGGCGGTGACGTGCTGGGCGTCGGTCGGGTTTTCAGAAACGCTTACCAGCAGTTCGTTGTAATAGTCCGGCCCGCCCAGGTATTTGATCGTATCCGCGGTGATATAGCCGACCAGGGTATTGCCCATCGCGGACGGGATGGTGGTCACATCGTGCACGTAGCCTTTGAAGGTCAGTTTGCGCGTCACGCCCGTCGGCCAGCTCGATCTGCAACCCATCGCCGGGGCTGTATCCCAGCCCTGCGGCGGAACGGTCGAAGAGCACATCCTTCCGATCCACGGTTGGTATGGATGTATCGAGCGGGTTGGCCGGTTGGAGCAGGTCGAGCTGCATGGATTTGAACGATTTGGGGGCCACGAACTGGATCGGCGATCTTCTCCCCGTCCGGCTTGACCAGTTGCGCGATCAACTGGGTGCGCCCTTCCACGTTTTTCACGCCGGGGACCTTGCGCAGCGCCCGCACCCAATCTTCGTTGAGCGGTTCGGCGTAGATGGTGACCTGCGCCGGGTTGGCCTGAGTTGTAATCGGCTTCCATGTCGCGGTTCATCATTGCGCCCATGTTGCCCACAAAGCCGACCGAAAACACGCCCAGCGTAATGGTCAGCACCATCAAGAAGGTGCGGGTCTTGTTGGCCCACAGGTCGGCCAGGACTTTTCGCCATTGGCTGGACATGCCTTAATCTCCCACCACGGCAGCGGCATAGAACGGCTGGGCCATGGCCGTCTCGACGATTTCGCCGTCCGCGATCCGGGCGGTGCGGTGGGTGCGCCCGGCCAGGCTGCTGTCGTGGGTGACGATCACCACCGATTTACCCTGCGCAGCCAGGTCGTGGAACAACTCGAAGACCATCTTCGGCTGTTTTCGAGTCCAGGTTGCCGGTCGGTTCGTCTGCGATCAGCACCGGCGGGTCGTTGGCCAGGGCCCGGCTGATGGCCACGCGCTGCTGCTGTCCGCCTGAAAGCGCCAAAGGCAGCTTGTAGGCCTGGTCCGCCAGTCCCACCAGTTCGAGCAGGTACAGGGCACGCGGCTTTGCGTTCGCGGAATGGCACCTTGCCGCAGAAATCCATCGGCAGCATGATATTTTCGAGCACCGAGAGGGTTGGCAATAGCTGGAAGAACTGGAAAACGATCCCCAGGTTGCGGCCGCGCCAGTGCGCCATCTGGCCTTCGCTCAACGTGTGCAGGGCGGTATGGTTGACCCACACTTCGCCCGCAGTGGGCCGGTCGATGCCGGTGATCATGTTCAGCAGCGTGGTTTTGCCGCTGCCCGATTTGCCGACGATGCTGACGAATTCACCCGCTTCGAGCTCCAGGTCGATGCCTTTGAGCACCGGGTAATCGCCCGCGGCCGTTTTATACCATTTGGTGACCCCTTGCAGCGTAATGATCGAGCGCTGCGTTTCCGCCTGCGCCGCAGGATTGCCGTTGTTTGAAAATGGAAATGCTTGCATACCGCTTTGCCTTTCTTCCTCGCGTTTTGGTTCGCCTGATAATACTATCGACGTTCCAAACCAACCTATCCACCCGATAACAGCCGGGTATCAACCTGCTACTCTTTCGGTCCAAAGGAGATCAGGAAGTCGATAACCCTGGTCAAACGGTATACGCAGGAAGTTGAATAAGGTTGTTCATATAGCACTTTTGGCTCCTCTGATCCCTTTGACCTCTCTGATTCCTCAGATACCTCAAAAACCTCTGGCTCCTCCCTCCATTCGAATTCCCGGTATAATTCCCTCGATGCGCCCCAATTTCTTCCACCATCTCCATCCCCCCACCATCCCGGCCCGGCAGGCGCGCTTCCGCTACACCCTGGCGGCCGGCGGGCTGGCGGTCTTCCTGGTGCTGGTGCTGGGCTGGTCACCGGCATCCTGGAGGTCTTCTATTACATCCCGACGCCCGACCAGGCCGCCCATCTCGATCCAGACGCTCACCTTCCTGGTGCCGTTCGGCGGGCTGGTGCGCAACCTGCATTTCTGGGCGGCGCAGTTCCTGGTGATCGTCGCCTGCTGCACCTGCTGCGGGTGGTCTTTACCGGCGCGTACCTGCCGCCGCGCCGTTTCAATTACCTGCTCGGGATGGGCTTGTTCGTGCTGGCGGTGCTGCTGGATTTCACCGGCTACGTGCTGCGCTGGGACGAGGGCATCCGTTGGGCGCTGGTGGCCGGGACGAACCTGGTCAAATCCATCCCGCTGGTCGGCGCCTGCCCTGTACGCCAGCCTGGTGGGCGGCTCCCAGCCCGGCCCGGCCACCCTGATCCGCTTCTACGGCTGGCACATCTTCGGCCTGATGCTGGCGGCGGGCATCCTGCTGGTCTGGCACATCTTCCGGGTCCGGCGGGATGGCGGGATCGCCGTGCCGCCGCCGCACCTGCGTGAGACCCAGGCGCGCATCTCCCGCTTCGAGCTGGTCCGGCGCGAAGTGCTGGCGATGCTGCTGGCTTCCGTGGCGCTTCTGCTCGTTTCGGCCTTCGCCCCGGCGCCCGCTGGCCGCCGCCCATCACGGCCACTTCCTCCATCTCCGCGACGGCCCGGGCGCCCTGGTTCTTCCTGTGGGTGCAGGAACTGCTCAAGCTGGGCAGCCCGTTCCTGTGGGGCGTGGTGGTCCCGCTGGCGGTGCTGCTGGCCGTGACGCTGATCCCCTATGTCTTCCCCAAGCCCTCCGAGGCGGAGCTTGGGCAATGGTTCCCCACAGGCAACCGCCTGGCGCAGGTCTTTTTCGTTGGTCTCCTCCTGGCCATCCTCATCCTGACCGTGCTGGCCTTGCTTATCATGACATAAATAAGATGCTGTCTTATATCCTTATGAACCAATCTCAATCCTGGCCCATAACCCTACCCCTTAACCCCTAATTCCCATTACCTTCTCACTGATTACCTGGTTCCCTTCTGTATTCCCCATGCGCCGCCTGATCGTGATCGCTTCCGCCCTGCTCCTGTTGACCCTGCTGGGGATTGCCTGGCAGGAAAGCCACCGCGTCAAGCCGGTGGCGCTGATCCCGACGCTGACCGGCCAGGTGGAATACTGCCTGACCTGCCACGGCGACCTGCCTGAGATCAGCAAGTCCCACCCGGTCAAGACCTTCGGCTGCGTGATCTGTCACGGCGGCGAGCCGCTCGCCCTGGATGCGAACCTGGCCCACAGCACCCTGCGGGGCGGTGCCAACCCGGCGGATTTCTCGGTCGTCCAGGCCTCCTGCGGCGGGGCGAACTGTCACAGCGGCACGGCGGCCGCCTACAACGACCATATCCAGCGCGCCACCACCAGCATCCAGGCCACCTATGCCGGGGCGATCGCCATCATCCGCTACACTTTCGGCGCCCAGTCCAGCCTGAAGGCCCTCTATGGGACGACCGCCATCCAGGACCCGCCAGAGCACCAGCGGCATCACCAGCCTGGCAGCTGTTCGATCCGTTGGCGGAGACCAACCCGCGATGTGCAGCCGTTCGGGCAGAACTGTCTCACCTGCCACCTCTCCGCCCAGCCTGTCCAGAACGGTGGGCGCTACGACCATTTCACCGGCTGCGCCGCCTGCCATACGCCCACCCAACCCCCTGACCTGACCAGCGAGAAGACCAGGAGGCGAGCCACCCTGGTGCATAAGTTGACCACCGCCATCCCCTACACCCAGTGCGATACCTGCCACAACCGCGGCAACTACGACCTGCGCACGATGACCTTCCAGCCCGCGCACCGACCAGCCGACCGACCGTCTGCAGGATTATTACCAGCCCATCGCCCAGTTCACCAAGTGCGAATGGACGCTGGATTGCGTCGACTGCCACACCCGCACCGAGGCGATGGGGGACGGCAGCCTGTACAGCAGCAAACTGGATATCCAGTACATCCAGTGCAAGACCTGCCACGGCACCCTGACCGAGCTGCCCGCTGACGCGCACCCTGACCGACCCGAACGACCTGGCCTTCCGGCTGGCGCAGCTCAACCCGGTGGTTAACCTGCAGCTTGGGCGATACCATCCTGGTCACCGATAAGGGCGAACCGCTCTGGAACACGCGGTCCTGCCGGACGGCACCTACCAGCTGGTCGGAAAAGCCACCGGGCAGGTCTTCACCTTCAAGCCGGTCATGGGTTCGGGCTGCCTGCAGGATCCCAATGACCAGAGTTCGGCCTCCTGCCACCAATGCCACTCGGTGCAACAGATGAATAATCCAAAAATTTCCCGCCGGGATTTCCTGAAACTGGCCCGCACCGTTCTGCTGACCCTCAGCGGGCTGCTTGGGCTGGCCGGCCTGCTGCGTTTCCTGAGCTACCAATCCCAGCCGCCCGCCCCGACCGAATTCGTACCTGGGGCCGGCTCCGGACTATGCGGTGGGTTCGCGCACGCTGCTCCCGGACGTGCCGGCGCTGCTGATGCACAGCGATAACGGGTTTCATCGCCCTCAGCCTGGTCTGCCCGCACCTGGGCTGCACGGTGGAGCCGCAGCCGGACGGTTTTACCTGTCCCTGCCACGGCTCCCGTTTCGACCTGCAGGGCCAGGGTCACGCACGGCCCGGCCTCCCAAGCCTCTGACTGCCTTGCGCGTAGCGGTCGGCCCGGATGGTAAGTTAAAATTATTCACGAATTGATCAGATCACTGAAACGAAACAATTCGTTTTTATTCGTATTATTCGCATTGAGAATTACTCGCTCGAACAAAATGGTTTTCATCCTTCGGGGTGAACCCCATTCATGAATACTTTGTGGTGAAAATTTTAATTTCGTGTTCTTCATGGACTCCTCATGGATATACCGAACTTCTCAAACTCTCCTCTTCTCGCCATGACCATCTCTGCCCGCGTCAGGTGCTCGGTGTGCGGATGGGCCTGGCCGGGCTGGCGGCCATCGGGCTGCCTGCCCCCATGCCGCATAAAGCCGCCCTGGTGATTATCGAGACGGATGGCTGCTTCGCCGATGGTCTCGAAGTCGCTGCCGGCGCGACGGTCGGGCACCGCACGCTGCGGGTGGTCGATCAGGGCAAGCTCGCCGCCGTTTTTGCGGACGTCGCAGACCGGGAAAACTGTCCGCCTGGCCCTCCTGCCGGACATCCGCCGGACCTCCTTGGCATATGCCCCGACGGTCAAGGATAAATATTACGCCCAATTGAAGGGCTACCAGCTTATGCCGGAGGCGGAATTATTCACCTTCCAGGAAGTCGTGCTGGACCCGTCCCTGGCCGCCCTCATCAGCCGCCCCAACTTGCGGGCGAAATGCGCCTCTTGCGGCGAAGAGATCATCAACGAGCGCCAGGTCCGTCAGGATGGCAAAATCCTCTGCCGCACCTGTGCCGGCGACCACTATTACCGGATCAAGTCTATGTGACAGTCATCTTCAAGATGACTGTCACATCACCGCCCTCACATCTCTCGCCGCGACTTCCGAAGTCTCCTAACTTCGGATACATCTCGACCTTGCCAATCCACGCTAGGACATCTTTCACGTGAAATCCTCCAATCGTGTTCAAGCGAGATAGGTCTCTGTTTCCTCATACACTCGGGTATGTCCGGCATCGCTCCTCGTCGTTTGGGCATTTCCCCTCCATTTCCTCACCGCTTAAGGAGGAGCTTAAGACGTCTAGGATTTGTAAGACTTTTGAGACCTGTCAGACTTTTGAGACCTGGACTGACCATGAACAACTGAGTATCATAGAGTTGATAGGAAATCAATTCCTGGAGCAGAACTGCTTTTGGCGTTCCAACCAGGGAAGACAAGATGAGCAGGCACCAAACATCTCCACCTCGACCGGGCGTGATCCGCGTCTTCGTTTCATCCACCTTCCGGGATATGCAGGCCGAACGCGACGAACTGGTTAAGCGCGTTTTCCCGCAATTACGGAAACTGTGCGAGCAGCGCGGCGTCACATGGGGGGGAAGTCGACCTGCGCTGGGGCGTGACTGATGAACAGGCCGCGGAAGGAAAAGTGCTGCCGGTTTGCTTGGAAGAGATCCGCCGCTGCCGGCCGTACTTCATCGGCTTGCTGGGCGAACGGTACGGCTGGATCCCGAACGAGATTCCGGCGGAACTGGTCGAACGCGAATCATGGCTTGCCGGGTATCGGGATCACTCTGTAACAGAACTTGAATCCTGCACGGCGTGCTCAACGATCCCGGCATGGCCGAACATGCCTTCTTTTATTTTTCGCGCCCGCCAATACATCCGGACTCTTCCCCGGGATCAGATTTCCTTCTATCGGGAAGAAGCCTCGGCCGGGGAAATCAAAGGGCTCGGCAGGAGGAAAGCCGGACGCATGGCGCAGGCGCGCCGGATAAATTAACAGCTTTGAAGGAGCGCATCTGCTCGAGTGGTCTGCCGTTGCGAGAAGAGTATCCTGACCCTGTCACCCTGGGCGATTGGGTACTCCAGGACCTGGCAGCCCTGATTAACCGCCCGTACCCGGAAGGGGAACAACCAGACTCATTCACCCGTGAGGCGGAGGAACACGCCGCGTTTGCGCGTAGCCGCAGTGGTGTCTATGTGGGTCGAAAAGAATACTTCAGCCGGTTGGATGCCCACGCCCGGGGGAATGGCCTGCCGCTGGTAGTGCTGGGGGAATCCGGCCTGGGAAAATCGGCGCTCCTGGCCAACTGGGCGCTGCAATACGAAAAAGCGCATCCCGACGAATTGGTGATCATGCACTTCATCGGTGCGACGCCTTCCAGCACGGATTGGGCGGCCATGCTTCGGCGGATCCTGGAGGAGTTCAAACGACATTTCAGCCTCCGGGAAGAACTTCCCGGGCAGCCGGATGCCTTGCGGGTCACTTTTGCCAACTGGCTCAACAGGATGGCCGCTCGAATCCGGGTTGTGCTCATCCTGGATGCCCTGGACCAACTGGAGGACCGCGATGGCGCCCCGGATCTGGTCTGGCTGCCGCCGGTCATCCCGGCCAACGTCAGGCTGGTGCTCTCCACGTTGCCAGGTCGCCCGCTGGAGGAGCTCAAGGAGCGCGGCTGGCCTGTGCTGCAAGTAACACCGCTGGAGATGGACGAGCGCAGGGAGCTGATCACTGCCTACCTGGCACAGTTTGGCAAAGCCTTGAGCGATATTTCCCTCGGCCGTATCGCCACAGCACTCCCGTCAGCCAATCCGCTTTACCTGCGGGTGTTATTGGATGAATTGCGGCTGTTCGGCGTGCATGAGCAGCTCGACGAACGCATCAGCTATTATCTGGAGGCGCACAGCCCGGATGCTCTGTATAAAAAATGCTCGAACGCTGTGAGCAGGATTACGAACGGGACCGGCCGGGCTTGGTGGCCGATTCCATGGCGCTGTTGTGGGGGGCCCGGCATGGGCTTGCGGAGGTGGAACTACGCGAGTTGCTTGGCTCGCCAGGCAGCCCACTATCCGCCGCCTACTGGTCGCCGCTTCACCTGGCATTGGAAGGGTCGCTGCTCAACCGGGCAGGTCTGATCAGTTTTGCCCATGAGTATCTGCGTGAGGCCGTGCGGGACAAATATTTGCCAGGTGAAGAGGCACGCTGCTCTATCCACCGGCGGTTGGCGCATTACTTTGGGGCAGGCGAACTCGAATTTCGCAAGATCGATGAGATGCCCTGGCAGTTGGCGCAGGCCGGTGCCTGGCAGGAGTTGTACACCTTGCTGGCGGCCCCACCGTTCTTGGATGCAGCCTGGAGAGTGAACCAGTTCGACGTCAAAGCATGCTGGGCGAAGGTTGAGGCCAACTCGTCGTCTCGGCTGGTGAATGCATATCGTTCCATGCTCCAAAATCCTGCCGGGCATGAGGATCAAATCTGGACTCTTGCTTCGTTGTTCGAGGATACTGGCCATCTAGGGGAGGCCCTTGCCCTGCGGGATTACCAGGTCGAATATTACCGCCGTGCCGGCAACCGGGAGGACCTGCAGTCAGCGCTTGGCGCTCAGGCAATGGTCCTCTATGCACGCGGCGACCTGGACAGGGCGATGGCGCTGCTCAAGGAGCAGGAACAGCTCTGCCGTGATCTTGATCACCTCCACGGGTTGCAGGCATCTCTCGGCAACCAGGCGTTGATCCTCAATTCCCGCGGTGAGTACGATCAGGCCCTGGCTGCCAATGGGCAGCAGGAAGGGCTCTGCCGGGAACTGGGCGACAAACCGGGGCTTGCTGCCGCGTTGGGGAACCGGGTTTCCATCCTTTACTACAGCGGCGCAAGTGGTGAAGCAGAAAAACTGTGCCACGAAGTGCAACGGCTTTGCCAGGAACTCGGAGACAAGGGCGGATTGGCAGCCTGCCTTGGGACTCAGGCCTTTTTTTCCTATCATCGCGGCGAATTGACCAGGGCATTGGCCCTGCGCCGGGAAGAGGAAAGCCTGTGCCGGGAACTCGGGGACAGGCGCGGGTTGCAGCGCTCCCTTGGAGAACAAGCCATTATTCATAAGGACCTGGGTGAGCGGGAAAAAGCGTTGGCTCTGCTCAAGGAACGAGAAAGGATTTGCCGGGAAATTGGATACAAGCGCGGTTTACAGCTTACGCTCGGCCTCGAGGCGGACCTGCTCCTCGCCGGCGGCGATGCGGAGGCGGCGAGGGTGCTCCGCGAAGAAGAGGCAAGGCTCTCCCGCGCGCTCGGTGATGCGCGCCGGCTGCAGCACTCCCTGGGAAAACAAGCCCACCTGCTTGGGGTGCTGGGCGAGCGGGATGAGGCGCTGGCCCGTTTCGATGAGCAGGAACGGATTGCCCGGGAGTCTGGCCAGGAACCGGATCGAGAATCGCGCGTTTACAAGTACGCCTATCTCCAGGCGCTCGGTAGAACCGACGAGGCCATTCGGCGCTCCGGTTTCAAGGATTTAACCCATCCTCAAACGGTCGAAGACTGCCGGAGGGCATCCGCCATTTACCGCGCCGTCAACAATTTTGAAGGGGCGCTGCAAAGCCTGGAAAGGGCGCTGGAGATTGAGCCACGGGACAAGGATGTCTGGAACGAGAAGGGGATGATCCTGCAAAAAATAAGGCGCTTCGAGCAGGCGCTTGCTTGTTATGATTCGGCGCTCAAGATTGACATGCGTTATCTCCCTGCCTGGATCAACAAGGGCACCGTATTCCATGACCTGGGCCAGGAGCAGAAGGCTCTCTCGTGCTACAAGCAAGTGAGCCAACTGGACCCGACGAATGCCACTGCCTGGAACAATACGGCCTTTAGCCTGTATTGTCTCGGCCGCTACGCGGAAGCCTGTGCCTGCTGTGAACATGCGCTTCGAACTCGATCCGAATTATGCCTATGCCTGGGATAATATGGGCCTCAGCCTGGATGGCCTGGGTCGTTACCAGGAGGCGCTTTCCCGCTTCGACAAGGCAATCGAGCTCAATAACCGCTTTGCCGATCCCTGGAACGACAAGGGTGTTTGCCTCCATCATCTCGGACACGACAAAGAAGCATTGGCCTGCTATGACCATGCGTTGGAGGTGGATCAAAAATACGCGCAGGCTTGGAAGAATAAGGGAATCAGCCTGGACAGCCTGGGTCGTTACCAGGCAGCCATCGATTGTTACGAACAGGCTTTGGGATACGCGCCGGAAAGCGCAGCGGATATCCAACAGAGACTCCTGGTGGCCCGCCAGCGTTTGCAGAGAATCTGATGGGCCGGGTTAAATAACCTGATAGGTTAAAGTTCCAAGTCCAATTTACGTCTCCGCCTCCCTGCCCGTCATCCCTCTTTCCATCGTTCATCGTCGTTTCGCGATTTTTGCATCCGCCTTCCCCTATGGATGGAAATGCCCCCGGGACTTGATAGACTTGTCCGACCTGTCGGACTTCTCGGACCTTTCAAACCTGTCCGACCTTTACACCCCTTCTTCTTCCTCCCTCGCCCGTTCCTCCGCCTGCCTGAATTCTTCCGGTGTATTCAGGTTCCAGAACGCCAGCCCGTCCGGGTCGAAGTGCGCAATCTCTTCGGGTTGCACGATCCTGACCCTTACCTCCGGCAGCCAACTTATCATCTTCAGCTTTCCTGCTTCCAGTGCCGAACGGACAACCGGCAGGCAGGCCTCCCGGCGGTAGACCGCGTGCATCGGCTCCAGCCCCTCCACCGTCGTCGGGATGACCACGTCTGCCCCGCTCGAGGACAGCAGCAATCGTTCGTATTGAAAGAGCTCCGGGTTGGCAAAGGGCATGTCACAGGCCACTGCCGCGACGATGCCATGCTGCGCTGCGCTGAGCATGGTGTACAGCCCCCCCAGGGCGCCGCGCTCGGGCAGCAGGTCCGGGTAGGCCGGCAGCCCCAGGAAGGCGTAATCCTCCGGTCGGTTGGTGGACAGGATAACCTGCTCTGCCATGGGCGTCAGCCGTTCTAGGATGCGCTGGATCAGTGGTCGGCCCAGGAAAGGCATCAGGGCCTTGTCTTGCCCCATCCGCCTGGACCTGCCGCCGGAGAGAAGCGTGAGTGATTCCATGAAGGATATTATATCGAAATTTGGGTGCTTAAAAAAAGAGAACTCCCAGGCTTGTGCCTGGGAGTTCTCTTTCCTTGATTTTCCGGTTACATGCCGGAGCGGATTTTCGGGCCGCTCATCGGAGCGCCAAACAGCGGGGCGAAGACGCAGAAGTCGAACAGTCCGGCCAGCAGGGGCACCAGGCCGACCACGGCGACGATGACGCCGGCGACATTATGGATGACCAACAGCCCCAGGGCGACGAGCACAATGCCTGCCACAATGCGGGTGATGCGTCCAGCCGGGGAAGACATAAACTTTACAAAGGGGTTCATTTTTTATCTCCTATTTGGTTTGAATTGGTTTGTACTGTCATTATAGGAGAATGCAATGCCCCTGTCTGTGACAAAGTCACATAACCGAGCGGGCTTGCAGGGCTTCCTTGTCCAAAATCTTCTATTGCGCCACGCGTTAACGCGCAGCAGGCCTTCTGCGGAAAAATCTTCCAGGATGCGGCTGATGACCTCGCGCGAGCTGCCCAGTTCGGCAGCGATCTCCTGGTGGGTGATTCGGATCGGACCGGACAGCCCTGACGCGTTCGGCCAAAAAGGCCGCCAGGCGCGCATCCATGCGGCGGAAGGCAACTTCCTCCACGATCGCCATCACGGAGGAAAGCCGCTGGGAGAGCAGCTCGAAGACGAACTCGCGCCACAGGTCGTAACGCCGTACCCAATCCCGGAAAGTATCCGCCGGGATCATGACCGCCTCGGCATCCTTCTCCACCGTGGCAACCGCCGGAAAATTCTTCTGGCTCAGGATGGCATTGGCGGTCAGGATGCACGATTCGCCGTTCCCGAAGCGGTAAAGCGTGATCTCCCGGCCGGTCTCGCCGATCTTGTACACACGGACGACGCCCGAGATCAAAAGCGCAATCGCATCCACACGGTCGCCTTCGATGAAGACGTCCCGGCCTTTGGGGATCCGCACGAAGAAAGCCGTTTCCTGGAACTCACGCTGGAGAGCCCGGTCGGCCTGCGTAAGGATGGGCAGGGCCTGAACAAGGCGTTCGTATTCCGCTTTGGTGATCATTTTATCCAATTTTCCGGGTGCATGCCTGATGCAGGATTTCCTGGCTGGCCCGGTCGGCTTCCTGGAGTATCTCTCTGACCTGCTCCTTGATCTCGGGGGTGGCGCTGGGGGTCTTCGGGATGTACTTGACCAGGTCGCGCGCATCCTGCAGGAGTGCCTTGACCTGGGCCACGTAGGAAAAATTATATTTTCCTGCTTCCGTAGCGGGCGGGACGGGCAGGTCACGCGCCTTCTGGATCAGGGCACGTGCTTTAATGACACGATCGGCGGCGAGAATGAGACGGGACATAATGGCTCCTCTGGCTGCATTATACGATAGACCTCTCCCTTTCGTGTTTCACGATCCGCCAATCCAGGCTAATTTTCGCTAATTATCACGTGTGCCTGTGGTACCCTGGATTGTCCGTTCGCCTGTGTATCCTAAAGGATATATGCACACGGTGCAGGCGGGACAGGCTGTGCAGGCAGATATATTCGTGCAGATTAGTGAAGATTAGCGGACAAAAAATGGTTCCGCTGTAACCAATGTCAGTTTTTTATTGCCACAATCGGTAAACGCCTGTAAAATTACGGCGTTGAATCTTCCCATCCACTGGTCTTAGTGGTAGCTTCAATACGGCTCTGGCCTTCCCCAAGGGGAATGAAAAAATATCGTAGAGAGGAAACTTGTATGGAAGCAAAGAAATCCGGCGCTCAGATCAGTACCAAAGCCTTTATCCAGGCGGTCGTTGTTCTCTTTATACTTATGATGATTGCCGGCATCCTGACACGCGTCATTCCAGCGGGTAACTATACCCGGGTCGTCGACAACAATGGCCGGCAGGTCATCGATCCGAACTCGTTTTCCCTGGTAAATCGGCCTGATTACCCGATCTGGCGCTGGTTTACGGCGCCGTTCGAGGTGCTCGGGGCGGAAGGCAACCTCACTGTCATTGCCATTATCCTGTTTATTCTTCTAGTGGGTGTGGCCTTCGCCGTGATGGATCGCAGCGGCATTTTGAAGTCGGTCATTTCGCGCATCATCAAGGCCTTCGGCGGGCGCAAGTACGCCATGCTGCTGGTCATCGTCCTTTTCTTTATGGCGCTGGGTGCATTCTTCGGCATCTTCGAAGAAGTGATCCCGCTCGTGCCGATCATCATCGCCCTGGCCTTCTCGTTGGGCTGGGACTCGCTGGTTGGCCTTGGCATGTCCATCCTGGCAACCAACGTCGGTTTCTCGATGGCGGTTTTCAACCCGTTTACCATCGGCGTCTCGCAAAAGCTGGCCGGCTTGCCGCTCTTCTCGGGCGCCCTGCCGCGCCTGGCCTTGTTCGCGGCCGGCTATGCCATCCTCGTCGTTTTCCTGCGTGCTTATGCCAAAAAGATCGACAAGCACCCCGAAGCCTCCTCGGTCTACCAGGAGGACCAGAAGGAGCGCCTGCGCCTCGGCTCCTTTGAAGTTGATCGAACCGACGACCCGCGCATGCGCACGGCCATCATTTTTTTGGTGGCCTTCTTCTTGTTGATTCTCGCCGTCCTGGTGGCATCGCCGTTCGTCACCTTCCTTTCGAATTATTCCCTGCCCATTACCGGCCTGCTCTTCGTCATCGCCGGCGTCGGTGCCGGGCTGGTGGCTGGGGTAGGCAAAGCCGTCTGGAAGGCCGCTTGGGATGGCTTTCTGGGCATCGCCCCGGCTGTGCTCCTGCTGCTGATGGCCGCTAGTGTGCGCTATATTGTCCAGATGGGGGGCATTCTCGACACCATCCTGCATTGGGCCTCCTCCCTCACCGCCGGCCTCAATCCTTTCACCGCCGCACTGGCCATCTACGGTCTGACCCTCGTGATGGAACTTTTCATCTCCTCCGGTTCCGCCAAAGCCCTGCTGCTCATCCCCATCTTGATGCCGCTCGCCGACCTAGTGGGTGTCCGCCGGCAGATCGCCGTCAGCGCTTACGTCTTTGGGGATGGCTTTTCCAATCTGGTCTATCCTACCAACGCGGCCCTGCTGATCACGTTAAGTCTCACGGTGGTGCCTTATAACAAATGGCTCAAGTGGTTGTTACCGCTCTGGTTATGGATATTCCTCGCGACGGTCGCCTTCCTGGCCCTGGCGGTTGTCTTTCACTATGGACCATTCTAAGGAGCAGCTATGATCAGCTTGCCCGACACCTACGAGGCTTCACGCGCACGCTTTCGGAACAGCCTGGCTGCAGTGCAAAAGCTTTGGCCTGCGGCGCGCTTGGAAAGCCATTCCCTGGCCGGGGAAGAGCAGACTATCCATCGACTGGATCTCCGCAGACGCCCTTGAAAAAAAAGAGCGGGTCCTGCTCATGACCACCGGGGAACATGGGATCGAAGGGTATGTCGGTACGGCCCTGCTGCAACTGTTCATTGAAGAATTCCTGCCCGGTCTCGATCCGAAGAATACTGGCTTGCTGCTCGTCCACGCCATCAATCCCTGGGGGATGAAGCATCGCCGGCGCGTCAATGCCAACAACGTGGATTTGAACCGCAGCTTCGTCCGGGATTTCAGCTCGTTGGGATCCGCCAACCCGGATTACGACATCCTTTACAACCTGCTCAACCCGGCCAGCCCGCTGCGCGCTGTTCCCTGGCAGATCACCACCTTTGTTGTCAACGCGGTAATCAACCTGGCACGCTATGGCATGGGCCGCCTGCGCGAGGCCACCCTGCGGGGCCAGTTCAGCCATCCCCAGGGGATCTATTTTGGGGGTCAGGCCCCCCAGGAAGAAACCCGCCTCATGATGGACCTGTACGAGCGTACCATCTCCGCCTATGGTCAGATGCTTACCGTCGACCTGCACACCGGCTATGGACCGCGCGATCAGATGACGCTGGTTGCCTCCGCCCAGGAGAAAATGACCTCCGCGGAAATGGTCAGCAAGTTTGGGGTCCCCAACGTGGCCGCGGCCAACCCGGAAGAGTTCTACTCCATCCAGGGTGACATGATCGAGTATCTCTATTCGTTGATGAAGGAAAAATTCCCCGGCAAACCCTTCTATGCGGCCACCTGTGAATTTGGGACCTTCGGGGATTCGACCCTGGCCGTCATCCGCTCGCTTTATACCAGCGTTTTCGAGAATCGTCTTTTCTGGCATTCTGGAAGTCAGGCTGCCCGGCGGTGGATGGCGCGGGAATATACCGAACTGTTCGCGCCAACAACTCCGGAGTGGTTCGAAAAGGCCCAGGCGGATGCCCGCCAGGCTTTCAAAGGGTTGTTGAAAGCCGAAGGCTACTTACAATAAAAGCGCCTGGTATGGCAACGCAATGTCGGATCTAGGCGCAAGGCATAGGAAAACTGTATGGAAAAAGAAGAAACCAGTTTGCAATCCGGGCAGCACGTACTGGAGCAACTCAATTCTTCTCCCGAGGGATTGAGCCAGGCGGAAGCCGAAAAACGGCGTGCCGTATCTGGTTCCAATGTTCTCACCAGGGGCCGGCATACTGCCTGGGGCATCCTGGGCCGGCAATTGAATAGTTCACTGGTCTACCTGTTGGCATTTGCCTGTGTCTTTAGTTTTATCCTCCGCGACCTTTCGGATGGGATCATTATCGCCGTTATCCTGGTGATCAATACAGCGTTTGGTTTTTTCCAGGAATACCACTCTGAGCAGGCCGTGGAGAAGCTCTCCACCTTTATCAGCAAGCGCGTCCCCGTAAAGAGGGATGGTAAGACCATCCTGCTGGACGAATCCCGGCTTGTCCCCGGTGACATCCTTTCCCTGGAAGAAGGCGACATCGTCCCTGCAGACTGCAAATTGCTCACCACCGAGAACTTGCAGGTGAATGAATCGCAATTGACCGGGGAAGCCGTCCCCGTCTCCAAGGAAGCCGGGGCCGGGACGGGCCGGCCCGTTCCCGGCGACGGCTCGCTCCTATTTACCGGGAGCGTGATCGAAAAAGGGGAAGCCACTGGCGTTGTGTATGCCATCGGCGATGGGACAGAGTTGGGGAAGATCGCCACTCTCTCGACCGGCACGCACAAAGTGACCCAGTATGAAAAAAGCCTGGAGTTCCTTCAGCTCCTTTTTGCTGAAGACCGTCCTGGTCATTCTCGGCGTCACTTTTGTGATAAAGCTGCTGCTGGTACACAACCTTTCCCTCCTGCCGCATTTGCTGCTTTTCATTATTGCCCTGGCCATCGCCGTCGTCCCGGAAGCGCTGCCAGTCATCGCCACGCTCACCCTTTCCACGGGAGCCGTCCAACTGGCAAAGCAGCACGTCGTGGCTAAACGGCTCTCCTCCATTGAAGACCTCGGGAATCTCAATATTCTGTGCACCGATAAAACCGGCACGCTCACCGAAGGCAGGATGACCGTCCAGAAAGTGATGACCGACGATCCCCTGCAGTTCCAGCTCCTTGCCTGCGCCAGCGTGGAGCCCTTAAAGGAAGGGGAGAAGGTCTCAGGCAATTATCTGGATGCGGCTTTCCTGGCCTATATCCCGGCCGAGATACAGGAACAGGCCCGTCGTTTCAAACAAACGGAAGCACTACCTTTCGATCCCGACGCTAGGCGAAAAAGGGTCGTCATCGAAGATACCCCCAGCGGCACCTGCACCCTGGTCGTGCTTGGCGCCGTCGAAACGCTCCTCGGGCTCTCGGATGGCGATGGCAAGCGTGCTGCATACCTGGCGGAGGCTGCCAGCGCAGGCAGGCAGGGACTGCGGGCGATCGGCTTGGCGTACCGTCCGCTGCCATCCACCGATCACATCAACATCCCGGATTTTGAACAGGGCCTGACCTTCCTGGGGCTCGTGACGCTGGTCGACCCCCTGCGGCCAACCACCAAACAGACCCTTGCGCAGGCCGCCGGCCTGGGCGTGACAGTCAAGATCCTGAGTGGGGACAGTAAGGAGGTCGCCGCCTACGTGGGAAGCCAGCTTGGCCTGGGCGAGTTGGTCTACACCGGGGAGGAAATGGCGCATTTTTCGCCCGAGCAATTCAAGAATGCCGCGGAAAAATGCAACGTTTTTGCGCGGCTCAATCCCTCCCAGAAATACGCCATCATCAAGGCGCTCAAGGATGGCAACATCGTCGGCTACCAGGGGGATGGGATCAACGATGCCCCTTCGCTCAAACTGGCGGATGTGGGCCTGGCAGTGGACAGCGCCACCGATGTCGCCAAGGAAAGCGCCGATATCGTGCTCCTGAACAGGGACCTGGGCGTGATCATTAACGGGATCCGTCAGGGACGCGCCATCTTCCACGATATCGACAAGTATTTGAAATATACGATGGTGGGCAATTTCGGCAACCTGTTTGCCATGGCCGTGCTGTACCTTGTCTCCCTCGACCTGCCGTTGCTGCCTGTACAGTTATTATTGACCAGCCTCATTACGGATGTCCCCCTGCTCACCATTGCTTCCGATACGGTGGACAACAAGGAAACGCGCCGACCGGAAAAATACAATGCGCGTTCCCTTGTGTTGATCTCGGTGGTTTTGGGCACCTGTACCGCCCTGTTCGAACTCCTTTTCTTCGCCTTTGTCACCACGCGGGCGCCGTTGTACATTCAAACCAGCATGTTCATCTTCCTGACCCTGCTTCAACTGGTCGTCATCGTATCCATCCGGCACCGCACCTTGTTCTGGAAAGGCAGCGGGCCATCCCCGATTCTGGGCATTGCCATGGCCTTGGCTTTTATCGTTTCCGTGGCGCTGCCGTATATACCTTTTACTGCACGCCTTTTCAATTTTTATCCTCTTCCCCTGCTGGAATTGGGCCTCGCTCTCGGCTTGTCCGTGGCCTATGTTGTCATCCTGGACCTGGTAAAGGTCTGGTACTATCGTTCCGTGGAAAAGGAATCACCGTCGAGCGCGTCATCCTCCACTTAATCCCTCCTTGCTTCCAACCTGACATGATCCAACAGCCCAGGATGGGGTACTCGCGTGCATGGCGAAGATAATAGCGCGGGCCGAGCATTTTTATTGGACGAACGCGCGAGATCGGAACTTGTGAATCAGGTTTAGATCGTCGGAGCCTCTTATCCTTCTTCTTTTTCTGTGGCATTGTATTTCACCTCGATCATTCCAAATATATGTTTGCTGAAATCAGGAATGCCTTCTCTAGTTTACCCGTGAACTGACCGTCATCATACATGGTTAATTCATATTTATTGTGGCTGTATGTGTAAAAAGCGAACCCCCATTCATCATTGCCAAAATAACGCAGGCGGCAAAGATGTGTCGGGGTGTTACGCAGGCGTTCGTAGTACTCAGTGCGTGTTTCGAATTGATCATCTGGCGGCCAATCCATAAAAGTATACAACAATTCTTTTTTTTCTGTGCTGTAGTGATGAAATCTGCTACTCAAAAAACCTTGACACAGAACGTATGTTCGTGTATTATCATTTTTAGCACAAATGAGCGAGTGCAAGAAAGGAAGGCAGTTCATGGTACGAACAAGCAAAGGATTGACCCAACGGCATCAAAAAATCCTCGAATATCTCGACGAGCGGTTGAGCAAAGGCTATCCGCCCTCCATCCGGGAGATCGGCGAGGCGACCGATATTTCATCCACTTCGGTCGTCACTTATTACCTCAAGCAACTGGAAGATTGGGGCTACATCGAGCGGGATGCCAAATTCTCGCGGGCATTGCGCTTGAGCGGCTCCGCCAACCATAATATCTTCAAAATTCCCATCCTCGGTCCGATCGCGGCCGGTTTGCCCATCCAGGTGCCTGCGCCGGGTGAGACGTATATCGGTGACGAGATCGACGGGGTGGATGTGGCCCGCAGCCTGCTGCCCGTGGGCGAGAAGGGCACCGACCTGTTTGCCCTGAAAGTCCAGGGTGAGTCGATGATCGATGCCATGGTCAATGATGGGGATATCGTCATTATGAAGCGCACCGAGCAGGCCAGCAATGGCGAAATGGTGGCGATCTGGCTGCCGGCCAGGGACGAAACCACGCTCAAGTATTTCTACAAGGAAAAGGACCGCTACCGGCTCCAACCGGCCAATCCCACCATGGGGCCGATCTATGTGAACAAGAGCGAGCCCCTGGAGATCAAAGGCAAAGTGGTGATGGTCATCCGGAATGTTGCGACGACAGGCTGCCTGACATAACCGGTTGATATCTGGAAAGAAGCCAAAAAGAAGCCAAAAAGACCTCCGCAGATATTTGCGGAGGCCTTTTTTAATTACAACTGGGATTTGGATTGGTCGATCGGGGGAGCGTTTCTTTTCAAGCACCTGGACGCCGTTGCGCACCTGCGTCAGCAACTGCTCCATGGCGTGTTCCAGGTTCATCAAGGACTCCTGGGCATACTGGTCGGCGCCGGCCTTGATGTTTTCGGCTTCCATGCGGGCCTGTTCGATGATCTGCTCCGCGCGGCGCTTGGCATCCTGGAACAAGCGCTTCCTTTTCGACCAGGTCGTTGGCTTTTCGCGGGCCAGTTGCAGGGTCCGGTTGGCTTCTTCCTGGGCCTGGGCCATGACCCGGTCTTTTTTCGTAAAGACCTCCTGCGCCTTTTTCACTTCCTCCGGGACGGAGATGCGCATCTGGTCAATGATGTCCAGGAACTTGTCCTCATCCACGATGACATTGTGCGTCAGCGGGATGGCGCGGCTGTTATTGAAGAGTTCTTCCAGGCGGTCAACTAAGTGAAGAATGTCCATTGTCTCCTCCGCTTGAACAGGCGGAACATCTCAATTATAGATCCTTCGCAATAAGGATTGTATGCATTTTTATCCAGTGCCATGGATAATAGATGGTAATTTCCTGCGATTGGGTCCGATGTAATCTTGACACAGGCATCATTAACTAATTATACTTTAATCCCGAAAGGACGTACCTGCTGGTCGCTCAAATCTTTGAGTTTGTTCTTGAGCGCCGCATTGACATGCGGCGGGACCATGCTGGAAACATCCCCGCCCAGCGAGGCGATCTCGCGCACGGTGCTGGAGGAGAGGAAGGTATGTTCCTCGTCGGTGATGAAGGCGATGCTCTCGATATCCGGGGCCAGGCGGTGGTTGGCGAGGGCCATGCGGAACTCGAACTCGAAATCCGAGAAGACCCGCAGGCCGCGCACGATCACCTGGGCACCGATCTGGCGGCAGAAATCCACCGTCATGCCGCTGTAACTGACGACGCGGATCTTGGGCTGATCCTGCAAGGCCTGGGTGACCAGGGCAATGCGTTCTTCCGGCAGGAACATCAAGGATTTGAGCGGCCGGTCGTAGACGGCAACCACCACCTCGTCAAAGAGACGGGCGGCACGCGTGGCAATGTCGATATGGCCGTAGTGAATGGGGTCGAACGTTCCGGGGAACAGGGCGCGTACCATCTAGCTTACATCTCCTTTTCCACCGCCCCAGAAGCGGCCGAGGGCTTCGGCCAGCAGGCTGTTCTCGGGGTTTTTCAGATCGGGGTCACGGGCGAAGAGCGCCTGGGCCTGCTCGCGGGCTTTTTCGATCATCTGGATGTCGCTCAGGCTGGCCATCTTCAGGGAGGTGGCGTAACCGGCCTGGCGTGTGCCGAGGAACTCGCCGGGGCCGCGCTGCTGCAGGTCGCGTTCGGCCAGGACGAAGCCGTCGTTGGTCTCGGCCATGGCTTGCAGGCGCTCGTTCTCGGCGGCATCTTCGTGGTCGGGGATGAGCAGGCAGTAGGACTGGGCGCCGGCGCGCCCGACCCGGCCGCGCAACTGGTGGAGCTGCGCCAGGCCGAAATGGTTGGCGCCTTCGACCAGCATGACGGTGGCGTTGGGCACATCCACGCCGACCTCGACGACGGTGGTCGAAACCAGGATATCATACTTGCGGTCGCGGAAGGCCAGCATGACGGCATCCTTCTCGTCGGGCTTCATGCGTCCGTGCAGGAGGCCCAGTTTCAGCTTGCTGGAAGATTTCCTTCTGCAGGCGTTCATGTTCCTGCGTGGCGGCCAGCAGTTCGCTCTTTTCGCTCTCTTCCACCAGCGGGTAGATGATGAAGGCCTGGTGCCCGCTCTTGACCTGGCCTTCGCACGAGGGTATAGGCGCGCTCGCGTTCGGTCGGGCGTCAGGACGTAGTGTCTCGATGGGCTGGCGGCCGGGGGGCAGTTCGTCCATCACGGAAAGGTCAAGGTCGCCGTAGACGGTCAGGGCCAGCGAACGCGGGATGGGTGTGGCGGTCATGACCAGCAGGTGCGGGTTGGTGCCCTTGGAGCGCAGGATGGCGCGCTGCTCGACCCCGAAGCGGTGCTGTTCGTCGATGGTGATGAACTGCAAGTCTGTGAAGGTGACCGGCTCTTCGAGCAGGGCATGCGTGCCGATGACGATCTTGATCTCGCCGCTGGCCAGGCCGAGGCGGATCTCTTCCTTCTCGGCGGCGGAGGTATCGCCCACCAGCAGGCGGATCTGCGCGGGCTGGAGCAGGCCGTTTTCGCCGGCCAGGATATTGAGGAAAGTTGCGGTAATGCTGTTCGGCCAGGATGGAGGTGGGCGCCATGATGGCGGCCTGCGCGCCGGACTGGTTGACCATGGCAGCGGCCAGGGCCGCCACGACGGTTTTGCCGGAACCGACGTCGCCCTGCAGCAGGCGGTTCATCGGCTGGCCGGATTTCAGGTCGAGCGCGGATCTCGGCCAGGGCTTTTTTCTGGGCAGTCGGTCAGGGCGAAGGGCAGGGCGGCCAGGCGGGCTTCCAGCCAGGCATCCTCGACTGCGAAGATGCGCCCGGGGACGGACTGCCAGTCACGGCGCTGGCGCAGGACACCGGTCTGCAGGAAGAAGATCTCGTCGAAGGCCAGGCGCTGGCGGGCGGCCTGCAGTTTCTCGTCGGAATCGGGGAAATGGGCCTGGAGCAGGGCCGTGCCGAGGTCGGGCAGGCCGGCGGCCTGGCGGATGGTCTCGGGCAGGTGGTCGGTCAGCTTGGGCGCCCAGTAGGTGACCACCTGGTGCATCAACTTGCGCAGCCATTTCTGGGTGACGTTGGCGGTCAGCGGGTAGATCGGCACGATGCGGTTGGTGTGCAGGTTCTCGACTTCCACCGGTTCCCAATCCGGGCTGTTCATGACCAGGCGGCCCAGATATTGCTCGACCTTGCCGGAGACGGAGATGGCATCGCCCACCTTCAGGCGGTTGGCCAGCCAGGGCTGGTTGAACCAGGTCAGGCGCAGGCCGGCGGTGCCGTCGTTGATGACGACCTCGGTGATGGTCATTTTTCCGCCGCGCAGCGGGCGCGATGTTCATCAGGGTGACCTCGCCGATGACGGTGACCTGCTGGCCGTAGAAGACGTCCCGGATGGGCTTGAGCTGGCTGTAATCTTCGTAGCGGCGCGGGAAGTTGTAGAGCATGTCGCCGAGGGTGTTGAGGCCCAGGCGGGTGAGCATGCTGGCGTGGCGCGGCCCGACGCCCGCCAGGACGGTCAGCGAGGCGTTCAGGGCGATGGGACGCTTGCTGGTGACGCCGCCGGGCCGCGCATTGGCGCGGCCGGGTGGGAGGGGCGTAGGATGGGCGGAGACGGCGGGCAGGGGAGTCTTGGCAACAGGGGCTGGCGGCGTTGCCGGGGTCATGCTTGCCGGCATCTCGGTTGGTAGCTCCGGTGACGCCCCTGGCGGCAGTTCCGGCTCGGGGGGGATGGTCTGCCCGGCGGGTTCGACGGCCGGATGGGGAGGTTCGGGCGGGGCAGGTCTCTTCGGAGCGGCTGCCTCGGGGTATTTTTCCTGGACCTGTTTCCAAAGGGACTTCAATGATTTGGCCCGCGTTTCAGGAGACTGGTCGGCGTAGAGGCGCAAGGTGGCCTCGATGGCCTGGATGAGTTCCTCCGGGATCCGGTCGTTGCGGGCTTCGCCTTCCCAGAAATTCAGGATATTGGCCAGCCCGCCGATGACAGCCGTGTTGGCGTAGCCGTTGCCGTGCTCGAGGCGGAAGAGTTTGCGCAGTTTTTCCAGGGAGCTTTGCATGAGAGTATTTTACCGCATTAAGAGGGGATTAGAGAAAAATGGGACTGGGGAGGGGCAGCCGCACTTGTGCCACCTGCGCCTGCAAGCCATCCCGGCACGCCCCCAACCGACCCCTTCCCCCAAATCTGCACCTGATTTGGGGGAAGGCGGGGAAAGGGGGTTGCATCTCTCCCTTAAACGCTTTATCTAATATGCTCGATTGGTTCATCTTCCGGGCTGACTTCGCGCAAATTGTATTTTTCCCTGAGTGCTTGCTCAATATCTTCCCCCTTATCCCGGCAATATAGACGAAGCCTCTCATAAGGCGCATGGAGGGCGAAGGACCTTCCATCTTGAGTACAATAAAGTACGGGAATGGGGGAGGGCCAATACACTTCGTGGTGCAGGCAGTTCCGCCCCTACCGCGGAATGGAAAACGATTTCGGTGGATTTCGCATATCCCCAAACGCTGGATGGCCTCATGGTGGAGAGAAGTCCCGTAGCCCTTATGGCGGGCAAAGCCGTAGCCGGGATAGTGCTGTCCATTTCCAGCATGAGGGCATCCCGGGCGGTCTTGGCCAGCACCGAGGCGCCGGCAACGCTCAGCGAAAGCCGGTCGCCTTTGACCAGGGCGGTCTGGGAAAGTTCGCTATTGGGGAAGATGAGGTAATCGGTGAGCAGGTAATCAGGAAGGGGGGCCAGGGCGGCGAGTGCACGTGTCAGCAGCCAGCTTGGTAGCAGGAAGGATGCCGAGCGCATCAATCTCCTACGAGGAGGCGAAACCCACACCCCAGGCGAGCGCGGCTGCCTGGATGCGCGGGGCCCAGGTGACGCGCTCCGGCGGCGTCATCAGCTTGGAATCGCGCACCTGGTCCAGAGTTTGTTTCAACGTTGGATCGGGAGGCAGGATGAGCGCGGCGGCGCAGACCGGCCCGGCCCAGGCGCCGCGCCCGGCCTCGTCGATCCCGGCGACGTGCGTGAAGCCGGCTTTCCAAAGAGTCCTGTTCGAAGCTGAGGGATGAGTATCTGGCGGAGGTCAGGCGTGGGCGTCATAGACTCCTCGCCGCATGTTGCGGCGGATTTGCAGCAGGTCCAGGAACATGCGCGAGGAATCATGCAGGACATTGATTTTGCTGCCGGAGTTGTAGTACCAGGGAATGCCGATCTCGACGATGGTATAGCCGTGACGCCGGGCGATTGCCAACAGCTCCACATCGAAAGACCAGCCGGTCAGGGTCTGGTAGGGGAAGATATCTTCGGCGACGCCGCCTCGGAAGCACTTGAAGCCGCACTGGGTATCCTGCAGGCCGGGCAGGACCAACGAGCGGATCCAAAAGTTGTACACGCGCCCGGTCAGGTGGCGGAAACCCGGTTCGTTGTAGCGTATTGCGCCGGCGGCTTCGCGGCTGGCAATGGCGATGTCACAGGTGCAGGCCGGCGGCAGGAAGCGGTTGATCTGCTCGACCGGCATGGAGAAATCCGCGTCGGCGATGAAGCGGTATTCGCCGGTCGCCTCCAGCACGCCGCGGCGGACGGCGCGGCCCTTGCCGGGCAGGTCTTCGTGCAGGACTGCGCAGCCCGGGGAAGTATCGTGTAAATTCCTGGGCCATTTCCAGGGTGCGGTCCTGCTGCCGTTCTCCACCACCAGCACTTCGGAAGTGTAAGCCTGTTTTTCCAGGAATGCAAAGACCTGTCCCAAGGCACGGGGCAGGCGGGTCTCTTCATTATGAGCGGGAATGACAATGGAGAGGAAAGGCGGCATCGGGGAGGCGGGCCTACTTTAATGTGAATAATTGCGGATACATATTTCTTACTACGATGGAAAGCAAAAACAACTACGATGAGACACCAGATAACGAACATACCGGCCAGGATGGCGATCTGCTTACGGGTCAGGCGTCTGCGAGGACGCGGGCGCGTGGCAACAGGGATGGATGATGTGCCTGGTTCGGCAGCCGGGAGGGGCGGAGCAGGCATCTCGGTGGACACGCTGGCAGCCTCGGACCCGAGCAGGACAAAAGCCGGAACGTAAGGAACGCTTTCTTGCTCCGGAACGAGGACCGCGCCGGGCCCCACCGGGTTGGATCGGGATTGGCAGGGGCGGGTACCGGTGGATTCAGCAGGCGGTTGACAACATCGTAGGCGGATTCTGGGTTCATCACGATCCGCCCCTGTGCCATCGAAACGGCAAAACGCTCGAGCGCGTCGCGCATGACCACACGGATGATGGGCCGCATGCTGTCTACGTGGGTGGCCGGGTCGGAGCAAAGCAGAACGGCTTCCACACCGTTCAGATCAGAATAGCCCTGGCGCTGCAGGTAAACCTGGATGGCACGCGCCATCCGTTCGGTACGGGTCAGCAGGTTGGGCTTTTCTGGCCGGAATGCATTCCCTGAAATTGTTCCCCACTGGTCTCCTCTGGCGCGGAACATACCTATCAAAGGGGTTACGCACATGACATATACGCCGGTTGGACCGACCAGGATGAGCGGGATCCTGGCATCCAGGCCGGGAGGGATGACGTTGCACAGGAGGGTGTAATTCTTATCCAGGGCCTTGCCCAGCACAGCAATGACGGATTTCTGTGCTTCGACTTCCTTGAACCAACCGGACCGAATTGCATGATCGCCTTGCCGCGATCGATCAAACTCAACTCGCCGTTTTCTTTATAAAAAGGGGTCTGGTCAATGATTTTCATAAGAGGCCTCCAGACAAAACTACGCAGAGAACTAGAATACCGACACGCCGGCCAGCAGGTCCTGGCCGGCGGACTGCCCGTCGGTGACAATGTGGCTCATCCACGTAGCGAACGGTCGCTCCGGTCTCGAAGACACTGCCGAGGTACTCTTTTCGTTCACCGGTTACAAAACGTTTGCCGTTCCGCAAGCGTGCAACGAGTTCCTGCCGACCGAGCAGGACATGATCCGACCAGACTGCGCCACGGCGTTCGTACGTGCGTACGATACTGATTAACCCGCCCGGAGTATAGCGGACTGCTTCGATGACCCCGTCAATTTTCATGCGTGCCATGGCTGTTTTCCTTTCCGCTTTATTGTAGCATAGGATGCCTGTGCGATGAGCATAATTTGCATGCATTCAGATAAACAGGGATTGTAGACGAAAGCGATGCGAATAGCGTGCAAACCGCTTCGTATGCAATCCAGGATCGTGTCCCCAGGCGGTCAGAGTCGGGGTGGGCGGATTCGAACCGCCGACCACCGCGTCCCAAACGCGGTGCGCTAGCCAGCTGCGCTACACCCCGGAGGAAGGTGAGTATAATGCGGATATGGGGTGTCCGTCAAGCAGAAGAGTACGATATAATTTTATCAATATGACCTTGGAGGAATGCATGAACATTTTTGTCACAGGCGGAGCGGGTTACATCGGCTCGGCCACTGCAGAAGCACTGCTCAAAGCCGGACATTCCGTCACCGTCTACGACTCGCTCGTGACCGGCCACCGGGCCGCCGTGCCGGAAGGGGCGCGTTTCATCCAGGCGGACCTGGGAGATGCGGCGGCCTTGAACTCGGCTCTGCATGGCCGAAGAATATACGGCGGTGATGCACTTTGCGGCTTTCATCGAAGCCGGGGAGAGCATGCAGGATCCCGGGAAATTCTTCAAGAATAACCTGGCAAATTCCCTGCAATTGATCGAAAGCGCCCAGTGCGCCGGGGTAAGCCGGTTCGTGCTTTCTTCCACGGCGGCGGTCTATGCCTCCAGCGAGGCGCCGTTGAGCGAGGAGTCGCCCATCGACCCGGCCAATGTATACGGTTTTACCAAGCTGGCGATCGAGCAGGCGCTGGAATGGTACCGCCGCATCCACGGACTGCACTTCGCGGCCCTGCGCTATTTCAACGCCTGCGGCGCTTTGCCCGGACGCGGCGAAGCCCACCAGCCCGAGTCGCATCTCATCCCGCTGGTGCTGAAAGTGGCGCTCGGCCAGAAGCAAGCTGCGACACATCTTCGGCACGGATTATCCCACTCCGGATGGCACCTGCATCCGTGACTATATCCACATCGCGGACCTGGTCTCGGCGCACCTGCTGGCGCTGGAGGCGCTGGAGGAACGCGACCGGCTGGTCTACAACCTCGGCAACGGTAATGGCTACTCGGTCCGGGAAGTGATCGAGACTGCCCGCAGTGTGACCGGTCACCCGATCCCGATCGTGGAAAGCCCGCGCCGCCCGGGCGATGCGCCGCGGCTGGTGGCTTCGTCCGAAAAGATCCGGCGTGAATTGGGCTGGACTCCCCGGCATCCCGATCTGACTGATATCGTCACCAGCGCCTGGGACTGGCACCGCACCCATCCGAATGGATATGAAAGGTAGCGTATGGCAACTGTCGTGACATTCCTGGTCGTGATCGTGGGCTGGATCTTCTCGCTGTGCCTGCACGAGTTCTCGCATGCCCTGGTGGCATATTATGGCGGGGATACCAGTGTGCGCGACAAGGGCTACCTGACTTTCAACCCTCTGAAGTATACCCATCCGGTCTATTCCATCCTGCTGCCGATGATCTTCCTGCTGCTGGGCGGGATCGGCCTGCCGGGCGGGGCGGTCTACATCGAGACCTGGCGCCTGCGCAGCAAACGCTGGGAGAGTGCGGTTTCGCTGGCCGGGCCGGCTGCCAACCTGGTGCTGGCGGTGGTTCTGTCGATCGTATTGCATTTTGCACCGGTCTCCGCTGGCGGCATCTGGCCGGGGCTGGCATTCCTGGGGCTGCTGCAGATCATGGCGGTCGTTTTGAACCTGATCCCCGTGCCGCCGTTCGACGGGTACCGGGTGGTGGCGCCCTTCCTCGATCCGGACCTGCGTGCCCGGATCGACCAGGCCAGCAATCATCATCATGCTGGCGGTCTTTTTCCTTTTGTGGTATGTGCCCTTCGTGAATGAATTTTCTGGAGTGTCAGTTGGATGGATCTCCGGCCTGTTGCAAATTCCGCTGCCATTGGCCAGCCGGGTTGAGCCAGTTCCAGTTCTGGAACCACTAGTTCGTAAATTGATATGACAGTCACCTTTAAGGTGACTGTCACATTACATTAACATCTATCCCCTCATCTCGAAACAATCATGCTGCGCTTGCTGTGAAATTTTTCCCAAACAGGGAGTTGACTTTCGGTCAAGAATGGTATATACTAATATCAAGAGTTGGGAGCGCTCCCAAAAAGTGTCAGCCGTGATATTTGTGGATGGCACATGGTGATAGCGCAAAATGGGAACCTAACCTTAAGGTAATTTCGACAGATTAATTCCGGCTTTTGCAGCAAACTAAATAAGTCCCGAGAGAGTTTTTTAAAAGGTCAAATGCCACTTACCCTCGAAGATGTTGCCCGTCTCAGTAATGTCTCGCGTTCCACGGTGTCGCGGGTGATTAATGCTGATGCGAATGTCAAAGAGGAAACGCGCAGGAAGGTGCTGGACGTCATTAAGAGCATTGACTTTCAACCCAACCTTGCAGCCAGGGGGCTTGCGACAGGGCGGACTAATGTTATTGGAGTGGTCATCCCGGCCGGAGTTTCTGTCATCTTTTCAGATCCGTATTTCCCCCAATTCATTCAAGGCGTTTCCACCGCCTGTAATAGTCGTAACTACTCGGTTATGCTCTGGCTGGCAGAACCTGAATACGAACGGCGCATGATTTCCCGGATCCTGCATAATGGTCTGGTGGATGGAGTGGTGGTTGCCAAGACCTTGATGAATGATCCAATTGTGAGCTCCCTGTTCGAAAGCAAAATGCCATTCATCCTGATTGGGCGTCATCCAACCATGGATGTAAACTACTTGGATGTTGACAACTTCCAGGCGGGGCGGAATGCGACCCTGCACTTTTTGCGTCTAGGATATAAGCGGGTTGCCACCATCACCGGTTCACAGGACCAGGTCGTTGGTTATGACCGTTATCAAGGGTATTTGAATGCCCTTCAGGATTACGACCGGCCAATCAGGCCCGAATTGGTGGTGGAAGGGGATTTTACCGATGAAGGTGGCTACAATGCCATGGCGCGTCTTATCCCACAAAAACCGGATGCCGTCTTTGCGGCAAGCGACATGATGGCATATGGCGCCATGCGCGCGATCCATGAGGCGAAACTGCGCATTCCGGAGGATGTGGCAGTGGTTGGATTTGACGATCTTCCCGCTTCGCCTAAAACAATACCACCGCTTACCACCGTCCGCCAGCCGGTTTTACAAATGGGGATCAAGGCTGTCGAAGTCTTGATCAACCTGATCGAGAATGACATCGAATCCACCCAGCAATTGATCTTGGATACAGAACTGGTCGTTCGCGCATCATGTGGTGCATCCCAAAGGAGATAGGGGAGAAATGTCTCATATTATGGGAGCGCTCACACTACTGGCCCAATTTCACACTTTGGTTTCCGTGAGAGGAGGTGATTGTACTGGGGAAAATCCATCTTTCCAATGTTTCAATCCTATTCGAACCTGATAATCTCAACATTTGAGGAGAAGAATATATGAAAAAGCAAATGTACGTTTTAGTGGCGCTCCTTGTAGCTGCCAGCATGCTCCTGACGGCCTGCGGCGCGGCTGCAACGACCGCTGCCCCCGCGACTCCAGCTCCCGCGACGGTTGCCCCTGCGACTGTGGCTCCGGCCACGGTGGCTCCTGCGACTGCTGCCCCCGCGACGGCTGCTCCAACTGCTGCAGTACCGACGAATCTGCCTCGTAATGAGACCATTTTCATCAGTGGTGCAGCTTGGGGACCCGCCTCCACCTGGAACCCATTCCAACCCGGGAACCTGGCGAACACTACCGGAACAGTCGGCCTTGTTTACGAGACCCTGTTCGGCTTTGATCCCCTTTCCGGCAAGCTGTTCCCCTGGCTGGCGGACAGCGGTACATGGAAGGATGACTCCACCTATGATTTAACCCTTCGATCTGGCTTGACCTGGTCGGATGGGCAGCCCCTGACAGCCGACGACGTTGTGTACACCTTCGGACTGGGCAAGACGAACACTGCTCTCTGGTTCAACTCGGTCTATACCGTGACGGGTTTGACCGGCGCTACCTCGTCCGACGCGACTCACGTGGAATTCACCTTCACCAATCCGGTCTACCAGCAGTGGGATAACTTCCTTTATAACCTGCCGATCGTTCCCAAGCACCTGTGGCAGAATAAGACGGCTGATGATGTCGCCACCGGCGCCAATGCCAACCCGGTTGGTTCCGGCGCTTACTTGTACCTGGCGACCGGCCAGGACCGCAACATTTGGCAGAGAAACGATAACTGGTGGGGCATCAAAGTGTTTGGCACGCCCGCACCCAAGTATATCGTCGATATTCGCACCTCCAGCAATAACGTCGCTCTCGGCATGGTCCTCCAGGGCCAACTCGATCTGAGCAATAACTTCCTGCCTGGTGTGGCCTCCTTGGTGGACAATGGCTATGCTGCCACCTATTTCCCCAAAGCCCCCTACATGCTGGCTGCCAATACGGCTTACCTGGCAATGAACCTGTCAAAGAAACCTTTGGATGACCCTGCGTTCCGGAAAGCGTTGGCTTGGGCCATTGATGTTCCTTCCATCGTGAAGACCGCCTACGCCAACCTGGTCAATGCTTCCACCCCCGGCGGCCTCCTGCCGGCTCTGAGCCAGTACGATGACACAGCCGTGCAAGCGAGCCTTGGATATCATTTCGATACCGCCAAGGCCAAGCAAATGCTCGCCGCTGCCGGTTATAAGGCCGGTGCAGACGGTTTCGTCACCAATAAAGATGGTTCCCCGATCAAACTGCAAGTGACCTGCCCGAACGGTTGGACGGATTGGATGGCTGCAATCAATGTCATCTCCTCCAGCGCCCAGGCTGCCGGGATCGATCTCGTCGCTGCAACCCCGGATCAAGGCGCTTGGAATACCGCCTTGCAGAGTGACACATTCGATACCACACTGCAAAACAATACCGCCTTGTCCAACACCCCATGGACCGTTTACAACGCCCTGTTCTCTCACCCGATTGTGGCCCAAATGCAAGCCGGCAACTTTGGCCGGTACGATAACCAGGCCATGTTCGATGCGGTGGATGCACTCGGCCGGGTAAAGGTTACCGATACAGCCGGTATGAAGGCTGCCGTCAGCAAGATCCAGACGATCATGCTGACCGATATGCCCGTGATCCCGCTCTGGTACAATGGTGCCTGGGCGCAGTGGGATAATGGCCCAACCGCAGTCTGGACTGGCTTCCCGACCGCATCTTCGACCAGCCCAACCTATCCGATTACCTGGAACGGATATTGGCAGACGGGTGGTTTGCAGACACTCATCAACTTGAAGCTGGTAACTCCGCAATAAGTCTGAGTGAATAATGAGTTCATTGCCCCTCCTTCAGAAATCGTGGAGGAGGGGCAATTCTTAACCCCCTAATCCTCTTACGGTGGAGGCAACGTGCGACGCTACTTTGGCCGAAAGCTCATTATATATGCGCTGACCTTTTTTCTGGCGGTGTCCATTGATTGGATGATCCCACGCTTCATGCCCGGTAATCCCATCAGGAATATGCTGACAAGGGTCACGGTGGCCACTACCCAGGGCGCCAGCCAGGCATTGTATGCTTATTACTCGCATTTGTTTGGGATGGACGTGCCTCTCTGGCAGCAGTACCTCAATTTCTGGGTTAACCTTTTCCATGGCAACCTCGGGATGAGCACATGGCTGTTTCCGACGCCGGTGAGCAAGGTGCTGTTAAACGCCGTCCCATTTGACCTCGGCCTCCTGGTACCGTCGATCTTGGTGAGTTGGTATGCAGGGAATAAGTTTGGTGCTTTTGCGGCGCGCTCCAAGTGGCTTGACAACACCGTCTCGCCGCTTGGCTATATCCTGACTGCCACCCCCTACATGTGGCTTGGGATTTTGCTCGCCTGGCTTTTGGGGATCGTCTGGCATGTTTTCCCGATTGCTGGCGCGTATAGCTTCTTAATGTTACCTAATTTCTCCTGGCCCTTCATTTGGAGTCTTCTACAGCACTGGTTCCTGCCTTTTGCCTCGCTCTTCCTGGTGGGGTTTGGTGGCCAGGCGATTGGTATGCGGAACCTGATCATCTATGAGCTTGAAGCAGATTACGCCACTTACCTCGAAGCCCTTGGGGCGCCGCGCAGGCTGATTAGGGCTTACGCCTTCAGGAACGCCATTCTTCCTCAAGTAACCGGGTTGGCGCTTTCCCTGGGTGTGGTGGTTGCCGGCGCTCTTGTAACCGAAGTCGTATTTTCATACCCCGGGATCGGCTACCTGCTGCTTAACGCCATCCAGAATCAGGATTATTTCCTCATCCAGGGGTGTTTCCTCTTTATCATCATCGGTGTATTGCTGGCCAATTTTATTATCGATATCGCCTATGTCATCATTGATCCGAGAACGCGCAGAGGCATGACAGGTGGAACAGCATGAATAATCCAAAAAAGACCAACGAGTTTCTGTATTTTGCACTAAAAAACAAAAAAGTGCTGCTTGGATTATCCATCATCCTGGTCTTTCTATTGCTGGCATTTATTGGACCCTTGCTCAATCATAACAAACCATTGGATTACGTGAATCCTGCTGGCGCGCAAGCGCCCTCGGGGCAATACTGGTTTGGAACCACATTTTTTGGTCAGGATGTTTTTGCGCAGTTTGCGACCGGCCTGCGGGCGACTTTCCTGGTTGGGCTGCTCGGCGGAGGTATTGGCACCCTGATAGGGATGCTGGTTGGTTTCGTAGCCGGCTATCGCGGCGGCATGCTGGATGAAATCCTCAATGCGCTCACGAATATCGTCCTGGTCATTCCTACGTTGGCGGTCCTGCTCATCGTTGCCACTTATCTCCAGGTCCGTAGCGTAATTACGGAGAGTCTGTTTATTGGGTTTACGGCCTGGCCTTGGGCGGCCAGGGCCATCCGGGCCCAGACCTTTTCCTTGCGTACAAGGGATTTCGTTGATCTATCCAGGATGACCGGGATGAAGTCGCTAAAGATTATCACCACGGATATCGCGCCGAATATGCTGTCCTACCTGGTCATGACCTTCATCCTTCAATTCGGCGGGGCCATCCTCAATGCTGCCACGTTGGATTTCATCGGCCTTGGCCCGACGAACACGATTTCACTTGGGCTTATGATGCAGTATTCGGTGCTTTGGGGCGCTCTTCAACTTGGTTCGTGGTGGTGGTTTATTCCACCGGGCCTTGCCATCACGGTCATCGTTGGCGCCCTATACAGCATGAACGTAGGGCTGGACGAAGTCTTCAATCCCAAGCTCAGGGAGTTGTAACCTGTGACTCTACAAGTGGAAAACCTCAGTATCTATTATCGGACTCTCCGGGGGGATGTTCATGGTTTGGAGAGTACAAGCTTTAATGTAGACGATCATGAGATTATGGGGCTGGCCGGCGAATCGGGCTGCGGAAAAACCACCTTGGGCACCAGCCTGGTCCTCTTGAAGCCCCCCATGAAATACATCGGCGGGCGGGTGGTGCTGGACGGGGAAGAGTTGCCCATCCAGGACATGGAAAGAATGGATCCCTTCCGGTTCAAGAGGATTTCCATTATTCCGCAGTATGCCATGAACGCCATGAACCCGACGCGCAAGATCGGCAAGATGACCGCTGAATTGCTCAGGTCGAGAAATGTGGATTTCAAATCCATGTTGCCCTTGCTGAAGGAGAGGTTGGAACTGGTTAAATTGCCCGAGAGTGTGCTCGACATGTACCCGATAGAAATGTCGGGTGGCATGAAGCAGAGAATGGTGATGGTTATATCGACTTTGTTGGATCCTTCGATTCTCATCGCAGATGAGATCACCTCGGCGCTTGACGTTGCAAGCCAAAAAGCGGTCGCAGAGATGCTGGTCGAATTTCGGAACCGGGAATGCTGCAATAGCGCGATTGTTATTACGCACGACATTTCGATTCTGTATCAAATTGCCGACAGCATCATGATCATGTATGCGGGGCAACTGGCAGAAAAAGCCCCCACTGACGTAATCATACACGCTCCCAGGCATCCGTACACGAAAATGCTGATAGCCACTCTCCCGGAAGTTGGGATAAGGTATGCCGAGAAGCAATTGGCAGGTATTCCAGGAAATCCCCCTTTGCTGCTCAATCCTCCGATTGGGTGTCGATTCAGGGAGCGCTGTCCTCTCGCCTTCGAAAAATGCGTGGAGGTGCCGCCGTTTATCGAAATTGAGAAAAACCACTTCGGCGCGTGCTGGAAGGAGTTCGGAACGCATGCTCAAGCTTAACGGAATATCCAAGGTCTACCGGACGGGAACCTTCGGAGGCAAGGAACTCCACGCCGTAAATAATGTCAGCTTTGATATTGGGAACAAAGAGATTGTCTCTTTAATTGGTGAAAGTGGAAGTGGGAAAAGCACTATCGGGAAGATGATCCTTCGTCTCGTTTCGATCAGTTCAGGATCGATTGTCTTGAACGGGGTCGACGTTTCCAACCACAAAGGGGCGTCCTTGAAAGAATATTATCGGAACGTGCAGGGCGTCTTCCAGGATCCATTCAGTTCCTATAATCCAATCTTCAAGGCAGATCGGATTTTTTCGTTCGTCAGGCAGGAGTTTTTTCCAGATGCGAGCGACTCGGAGTGGAACAAGAAGCTAAACAATTCCCTGGAGGTGGTCGGCCTGAACCCGGAGCATGTCCTGAACAAGTTTCCCCACCAGCTTAGCGGCGGGCAGCTCCAGCGGTTCCTGATCGCACGCGCATTGCTTTTGGATCTGCAAATTCTCGTGGCGGATGAGATCATCAGCATGCTCGACGCGTCCACTCGGATCGACGTTCTGAACTTGCTGGCGGGCCTCCGCTCCCGGGGGCTTTCCATCCTGTTCATTACTCACGATCTTTCCCTGGCGCATTACATCAGTGAGCGGGCGGTAATTCTCTATAGCGGGTGCACGATGGAAATGGGCGAGGCAGAGAAAATTTTCAACAAACCCCTGCATCCATACACCCAGATGTTGATAGCTTCTGTCCCGCGGTTGGATAAGAGGTGGGATGATAAGATGAACTTGGAGATGAGAACAATGCCGATGGGCGCTATCAATGGTTGTGCATATTATGGCCGCTGTCCACTCGCCTATGAAAAATGCAAAGAGCGCCCCGCCGATGTTGAGATTGAAAAAGGCCACTTCGTGGCATGCTGGAAGGTATCCGGGGAAACCCCTCGCGGCATATAAGCGTAACTCGTAAAGCGAGATTTATCTCGCTCGTCTTTGTGCGCTGATAAGAAAACAACTGCCGGAGTCCGAAGTCTCCTGACTTCGGACTCTTCAATTTTCCGGATAGGTTCTTATTGCGTCTCGGTGATCTTTCCGATGGTGCGGGGTTTTTCAGGGTCATAGCCCTTGGCACGCGTCAGATGTCCGGCGAAGAGTTGGGCTGGCAGGATGCTTACGATGGGGGTGAGCCACTCGGGAATGCCGGCCGGCAGCAGGATCGGCGATTGGGCCAGGGAAAGCGCACGTTTTTCGTCCGAGATGACGACCAGTTCGGCGGATTGCTCATGGCGTAGTTTTCCGAGCATTTCCAGCATAGTGTCGAAGACCTTGCCGTTGGGGGCCACGGCCATCACCGGGAACCCGCCCTCGATCATGGCGATCGGCCCGTGCCGGAAATCGGCGGAAGAGTATGGCTCGGCGACCACGTAGGTCAATTCTTTGAGCTTCAAAGCCCATTCGAAAGCGGTGCAGTAATTGAAGCCGCGCCCAAGCACCACGCACTGGCGCATGTAGCGGTAGCGTTCGGCCATGCGGGCGATCGGCGCATCCTGCTTGAGCACCTTTTCGGTCCAGCCCGGGACGTTTGCCGAGTTCCTTCCAGAAGGTCTTGTTTTCGGACAGGGCCGCCGAGAGCATGGCGACCGCCATCAGTTCGGTGGTGTAGGTCTTGGTGGCGGCGACCGCTTTTTCGGGCCCGGCCTGGATGTCCATGACGAGGTCGGCGCTTCTGGCCAGCGGCGAAGCCGGTTCGTTGGTGATTGCCAGGGTCAGGCAGCCCTGCCTGGCTCCCTCAGCCAGCTACACTGACGATATCCGGGGATTGGCCCGACTGGGAGATGCCAATGACCAGGGCATCCTTCAGTTGCGGCGGCTGGTTGTAATAGGTGAACAAGGACGGTGTGGCCAGCGCCAGCGGCAGGCCGTTCTGCGCTCCCCACAGGTAGTTGGCATAGCGCCCGGCATTATCCGAAGTGCCGCGCGCCGCCAGGAAAACCCAGCGGATGTCGTGCTGGCGGACGGTTCTGGGCAATTTCTTCGGCGGTACCGCGCTGGTTGTCCAGCAGGGCGGACAGGCGTTCGGGTTGTTCGAAAATCTCTGATTGCAGTGTCACGGCTATTCTCCGGGGTGGAATTATAAACGATAGTGATCCACCCAAATATTGTCAAACAGGTGCCCCCTGGCGGACTGTCCTTTGTCAATACGATCCGAATAATGGGATTTTTGCCCCGTTGACCGTTCCGGCCTCATCCGAGAGCAGGTACAGGATCGCCGCGGTCAACTCCTCCGGGGTGGTCCAGGTGGAATTATCCGCCGTAGGAGCGGAGACCTTTTCACGCTTCATGTCAATGGTTTTCGCCTGGAGCAGGTTGGCGGTGACGCCGGTGCCTTTCAATTCCTGGGAAAGAGTCTGCATGAGGGCTTCCTGCCCGGCCTTGCCGACCGCATAGGGTCCGCCTTTGGCATTCGGGCGGAAGGCGTACGGGCGATGGTGATCATGGCCACCCGGCCCCAGCCATTCCTGACCAGGTGGGGGACGAAAGCCTGGATGACGTTGAAGCTGGTCCAGACGTGCTGGTTGAGCATGAAGGTCAGGTCGTCGGCGGGCGCCTCGAACAGGTCTTGCCGCCCGTCCAGCCGCCCACCACGTGCAGCAGGATATCGATCCGGCCGAATTTGGTGAGGACGGCCGCGCGGTGGATTTCGTCCCGGCCGGGTCGAGCAGATCCACGGTCTGGTGAAGAGGCGGGAATCGGGCAGGGACAGGGATTGGACCAGCGTTTCCAGTTTGGCAGGGTCGATAGTCCAGCAGGGCCAGGTTTGCGCCATGCGCGGCCAGTTCACGCGTCAGGGTGGAACCCAGTCCACCCGTGGCGCCGGTGATGACAGCAACGCGATTTTCAAGAGTCACATATGTCTATGCGATTCCAGTTCTCGCTTGTCTTCGTTTCCGCATGTCAGTGCCCTTCGTGAATCTTGACTTGTCGATACATCTGTAATCTTTATTCGCGATAGAGTTTTCTGACCAATTCCACCTGTTCCTCATCCATCCCTTTGATGACGGGCAGGTCGGCCTGTTCGGGCAGGCGCTGTTTGCCGCCGAAATCCATCAAATGGCCGGATTTATTGGCTTTTGTCTCGAGATAAAAACGGTTGTACTGGTTGGGCTGCATGACATGCGGGATGCGCCCGGTGACGCATGATGCCATTCTTTGTCAGGTCTTCGATCTTCTTGGGATTGTTGGTGATGAGCCTGATGGATTTAACCTTGAGGCTTTCGAGCATGTGGGCGGCCACGCTGTAATCGCGCTCATCATCGCGGAAGCCCAGGGCAATGTTGGCCTCGACGGTATCGTAGCCATGCTCCTGCAGGCCGTAGGCGCGGATCTTGTTGATCAGCCCGATGCCGCGGCCTTCCTGGCGCATGTAGAGCAGGATGCCTTTTTCCATTTTGCCGATCATGCGCAGGGCCGATTCGAGCTGGTCGCGGCAGTCGCAGCGCAGCGAGCCGATCACATCGCCGGTCAGGCATTCCGAGTGGACGCGTACCGGCACATCTTCGGCGTTGGTCACGTCGCCGCGTACGATGGCAACATGTTCTTTATCGTCTTTGTTATTGTAAAAAGCAACAATATGGAATTGCCCGAAGCGGGAGGGCAATTCGGCAATGGCGGCGATCTTGACGCAGACATGGTCCGGGCCGACGCCGTCACAGGCGTGGGCGCGGCTTTCGTCAAGCAATTCTTTAATGTGCATTTGGGTGAGTCCCATTTGGTTCTCCTTAATTTGTATGGATTTACTCCTTGTGTTCAACCAGGTAATGAACAAACACGCCGCCATCGTCATCGAATTCATCCACCGTTTCCAACCGCAGAAGGGGGTTATGCCCCGGCTAAAAACCCGCTGCCATCGGCCAGGGTTGGGGCGGACGAGCCGCCGAAGATACGCGGTGAGATGTACAGCATGAGTTCGTCCACCAGGTCAAGGCGGAAGAATTCAGCGATCATGCTGCCGCCGCCTTCGACCATCAATTTGCGGATATCCTGGTCGTAGAGGGATTCCAGCATGGCCGGTACATCCACACGCACATCGCCCATCACGAAGACTTGCGCACCGGCATTTTCCAGGCGGGAGATTTGCTCCGGCAGGGTGCGCCGGGTGGTATAGATCATCCGCCGGGCGGGGCCGGCCGTCATGAAATTGCCATCCGGTTCCAGGTCCGCCAGGCTGACGACGCCCACTTTGACCGGGTTTTCTTCCAGGCCGCTGGCTTTGCGTTCGGCCCGCAGGGTCGCGGATTTGACCGTCAGCTTCGGGTCCTCATCCAGCAGTGTCCGCCCGCCAATGAGTACGGCATCCATGCTGGCGCGCAGGCGTTCCACGCGGGCTTTATCGGCAGCGGAGGAGATGGTCATGCCCTTGCGGGCAACACTATCCAGTTTCCCGTCCACGCTCATGGCTACGTTGACGAAAACCCTTGGGCGGTTCATGAAAATAATTTTAATCGTTTTTTCCCTGGATAAAAATAAGAGCTTTGTAAGAGTTCATGGTAATAGAACCTAAAGAATATTCGCGGAATTCGTTTATTCGTGGAATTCGTGTTGAGAATCACCTGCTCGAACACACGTTTACGGTAGAAAAATATTTTTTGACTGCTGGTATAATTTTATCATTCATCTCTATGGAGGAATCAAAATTGAAACCCTCAACCTTGCCTTCTGCACTCCCCAATATTCCATGGGAAGTCCCGGCCTGCCGGGAACAACAATGTGGTCTGGCGTTACAGCCGCAACCCGATCATCCCGCGTGACCTGATCCCTTCATCCAATAGCATTTTCAACAGTGCAGTCGTGCCGTTCAATGGCACATTTGCCGGCGTATTCCGCTGCGATGATAAGAGCACGCAATATGAATGTCCATCGCGGCTTCAGCCAGGATGGGATCAATTGGAAACTGGATGATAATGCCATCGAGTGGATCTATGACAATCCCGATTGCGCTTATTCCGAATACAAGTATGACCCACGCGTGTGCTGGATCGAGGACCGTTATTACATCATGTGGTGCAATGGTTTCCATGGCCCAACCATCGGGATCGGTTACACCTTCGATTTCGAGGAATTCCATTTCCTGGAGAATGCCCTGCTGCCCTATAACCGCAATGGCGTGCCCTTCCCGCGCAAGATCAATGGCAAGTATGTCATGTTCAGCCGCCCGAGCGATAACGGGCATACGCCTTTCGGAGATATTTACCTGAGCATGAGCCCCGACATGGTGCACTGGGGCGAACACCGTTATGTGATGGGCACCAAAGGCGGCTGGCAGAGCACCAAGGTGGGAGCCGGCCCGGTGCCGATCGAGACGCCCGAAGGCTGGCTGCTGTTCTACCACGGCGTGCTGACCTCCTGCAATGGCTTTGTCTACTCTTTCGGCGCGGCGCTGCTGGACCTGGAAAAGCCCTGGAAAGTCATCTACCGGGGTTCGTCCTACCTGCTTTCCCCGCAGACGTATTATGAATGCGTTGGCGATGTGCCCAATGTGGCCTTCCCGTGTGCAACCTTATATGACCAGCCAACCGGACGGATTGCCATCTACTACGGCGGCGCGGATACGGTGACGGGGCTGGCCTTCTGCAAGATCGATGAAGTGATGGATTTCCTGAAGCATAACTCGGAAATCTGATTATTTCTGTTTGACCGGCTTGTTGTCGCGGAATCCGAATTCCTCGATGATCTGCCGGGTGATCTTCGCATCCTCGCGGGAGAGGTCCAGGATCTCGAAACCGGCGTTATACATATTTGGGATGACGTCGGGCTCGCACCATTTGCCATGGACAGACAGCTCCATGAAAGGTTTGTCGGATACTTCGTCTGTCAGTTCCACGCGCAGGCGGGTTATTTTCCCTCCTGGAACGGGTGCTCGCTGCCCCACCATGATTCCCCTCGCAGTGATATCCACCAGATTGCCGATTTACTGGCGGGTGTCGGCATCGTAGACACGCATGTAATATAGTAAGAAGCGTCGCGAGATTTTGCGCTTGTCCTTCATTTTCCTCACTCCTGAAGTGTGTACCTGCTGCGAAGCTTATTTTAAGTATACTGCTTTTTGGGGGATTTATTGTACAATAGAGTGGATGCCCGACATACTGAATATCCTTTTTCTCGCGGCTGAGGCGGAACCGTTTGTTAAAATTGGCGGGCTGGCCGATGTGGCCGGCTCGCTGCCTCTGGCCTTGCGCAACCTGTCCGAGCAGGCCACGCAGGGAGTGAAGCTGGATGTGCGGCTGGTGCTGCCGCTGCACCGCGTGCTTCAGGCTGAATCAGCCACGCTGCGCCCGGTGGCGGAATTCTCCGTTTACCGGCGCGGCAGGAGCATCCCGGCGCAGGTGTTTGAGATGACCATGGCCGGAATGCCCGTCTATTTTATCAGCGGCGAGCCCATTTCCAACGCCCCTTCCGTCTACTCCCAGGACCCGGCGCAGGACCGCGAAAAATTCACCTTCTTCTCCCTGGCTGCCCTGGAAATGGCCCATTGCATGGAACTGGCAGCCCGATATCATCCATGCCAATGACTGGCATACCGCCCTGGCGTTGTATGCCTTGCGTTCCCGGCGGGCTGACCCGGCGGTGAACCGCCTGCGCTCCGTGCTGACCCTGCATAACCTGCCTTACATGGGCGGCGATGGCACCGACGTGCTGGCGGCTATGGCCTGGACCCTGCCAACGACGAGGCGCTGCCCGTGTGGGCGCGCACCCAGCCCCTGCCGCTGGGACTCTGGTCGGCGGATGCAGTGGTGCCGGTCTCGCCCACCTATGCGCAGTGAAATCCTGACCCCCGAATTTGGCTGCGGGCTGGATGCCTTCCTGCGCAGCCGTTCGGACAGCATTACCGGCATCCTGAACGGCCTGGACCTGGCTGCCTGGGATCCCGAAACCGATAAATGCCTGACTGGAAATTTCTCAGCGTGCAGGATCTCTCCGGGCGCGCAGCCAACAAAGCCGCCCTGCAAAGCCAATTGGGCCTGCAGGAAGACGCGCGCATCCCCATCCTGGCGATGATCGGACGGATCGACCAGCAGAAGGGCGTGGATATTATCCTCGATGTGCTGCGCCAGATGACCGACCTGCCCTGGCAATTCATCCTGCTTGGTTCCGGCGACCCGATCCTGGAAAACGCAGCTGCGCAACCTGCAAGTGGAGTTTCCCGAGCGCGTCCGGGCGGTCATCCGTTTTGATGCGCAATTGAGTCGTCTCATCTATGGCGGTGCAGATATGTTCCTGATGCCCTCGCGCTATGAGCCGTGCGGGCTGGCGCAGATGATCGCCATGCGCTATGGGTGTGTGCCGGTGGTGCATGCAACCGGCGGGTTGAAGGATACCGTCCATGAGGGCAAGACCGGCTTCCTGTTCCAGGCAGCCGAGGCCGGGTCGATGCTGGAAGCGCTCCGGCGGGCGCTGTCCGTCTATGCCAGCCCGGAAAAGTGGGAGCATTTCCAACACAATGGCATGCTGGAAGACTTCTCCTGGTCGCGTTCCGCAGCCCAGTATGCCGAGTGTACCATCTTGACTCGGTGACGTTGAATTGCAGGATTAGCTTGAAAGCGGATTTAAGAAGATGAGCGGATATGAAAACACGTGCCATCATCCTCGCTGGTGGGGAAGGGTCCCGCCTGAGCGCCCTGACCGCCAAGCGCACCAAACCGGCGGTGCCCTTTGCCGGGAAATACCGCATTATTGATTTTCCGCTTTCGAACTGCGTCAACTCCAATATTTTCGATGTGATGGTGCTGGCGCAGTACCGGCCCCAGTCGCTGATCGAACATATCGGTTCCGGCGGCCCGTGGGACCTGAACCGCGATTTCACCGGCGGGATCCGCATCCTGACACCCTTCACAGCCCGCATCGAGGCCGGACTGGTTCGAAGGCACCGCCGGATGCCGTCCAGCAGAACTTCACTTTCATCAAGCAAGGTTCCCCCGACCTCATCCTGATCCTTTCCGGTGACCACATCTACACCATGGACTACGACCGGATGATCCAATACCACCTGGCCAACCAGGCTGACCTGACGATGGCCACCATCCGCGTCCCGATCGAGGAAGCCTCCCGGTTTGGCATCCTGACGGTGGATAAAGAGTACCACGTGAAATCGTTCATCGAAAAGCCAAAGAACCCGCCTTCCGACCTGGTCAACATGGGGGTTTACCTGTTCAACCTTGACCTGCTCGATCGGGCCCTGTGGGAAGACCACCAGCGCGAGAATTCCTCGCACGATTTTGGCAAGGATATCCTGCCGCAGCTGATCAAGAGAAAGTTGCTGCGTCTTTGCCTTTCCCTATACCGGTTACTGGATGGATGTGGGCACCATCAACTCCTACTGGCAGGCGCACATGGACCTGCTTTCTCCCAACCCGCCGCTCAAACTCTACGACCGCAGTTGGATCATCCATACCCGCACCGAGGAGCGGCCGCCCTCGCGTGTGCCGGTCAGCGCCGACATTTATGCCAGCATGCTCTCGGACGGCTGTTATGTCCAGGAAGGCGCACGTGTGGAGAGCAGCGTGCTCTCGCCAGGCGTGATCATTGGCCCGGGCGCGGTGGTGCGCGAGTCCATCATCATGACCGATACCATCATCGAAAGCGGGGCAGTGATTGAGCGTGCCATCATCGATAAACGCGTCCACGTGGGCAAGAATGCCCACATCGGCGGCGGCATCGCCAACCCCATCATCCTGCTGGCGGTCATCGGCAAGAATAGCGACATCCCGGCAGGCATGCGTGGTGGAACCCGGCGCGGAAATCGATACCGATGTTGTCGCCTCCGACTATACCAGCCCGGTGGTCAAATCGGGCGAAACCATTCAAACCAAAAGGCAACCATATGAAATTTGAACGTGCTTCGGGTATCCTCCTGCATCCCACCAGCCTGCCAGGCCCTTATGGGATTGGCGACCTTGGCCCGGCCGCTTATGCCTGGCTGGATTGGCTGGCCGGTTGCGGCTGCAAGCTCTGGCAGGTGCTTCCGCTCGGTCCCACCGGTTACGGCGATTGCCCCTACCAGTGCTTTTCGGCTTTTGCAGGGAACCCCTACCTGGTCAGCCCGCAGGTATTGCTCGAGCAGGGGCTGCTGACAGCGCAGGATCTGTCGGATATGCCGGCCTGGGATGAGCAGCGGGTGGATTTCGGGCGGCTGTACCTGTGGAAACCGGCCTTGCTTGAAAAGGCTTTCCAGCGCTTCTCTGGCGAAACCGGGGACGCGTTCAGGCTGAATTCGAGGCTTTTTGCGCTGAAAATGCCGCCTGGCTGGAGGATTATGCCCTGTTCATGGCGATCAAGGAAACACATGGCGGCGGTTCCTGGGACGGCTGGCCGAGCGCCCTGCGCTTGCGCGAACCCTGCGGCCTTGAAGGAGGCGCGTGCATCCCTGGCTTCTTACGTTATCAGCGTTTTTCGTTTTACCAATTCCTCTTCTTCCGCCAATGGAATGCGCTGCACGCCTATGCCCATGAAAAGGGCGTGCAAATCATCGGCGATATCCCGATCTTCGTGGCCTATCGATTCGTCGGATGTGTGGGCACATCCCGACCTGTTCCACCTGGACGAAGACGGCAAGCCGACGGTCGTGGCGGGCGTCCCGCCGGATTATTTCTCCCCGACCGGCCAGTTGTGGGGCAATCCGCTTTACAAGTGGGAAGTCCACAAAGCCAGCGGGTATGCCTGGTGGCTGGAACGCATGCGTGCCACCCTGAAACTGGTGGATATCTTGCGCATAGACCATTTCCGGGGCTTTGCCGGATACTGGGAAATCCCGGCCGGGAACCCGACTGCCGAGATCGGCCGCTGGGTGAAGGGCCCGGGAGCGGACTTCTTCAAGGCCGTCCAGGCCAACCTGGGCAGCCTGCCCATCCTGGCCGAAGACCTGGGCGTCATCACGCCGGATGTGGTGGCCTTGCGGGATCAGTTCGGCCTGCCGGGAATGAAGATCTTGCAATTTGCCTTCTCGGGGCCGGATAATCCTTTCCTGCCGCATTCCTATCCGCAGAACTGCGTGGTCTACACCGGCACGCACGATAACGATACCACGCGCGGCTGGTACGCATCTGCGCCGGAAGAGGAGAAGGATTTTGCCCGGCGTTATCTGCAGGTGGATGGCAGCCGGATCGCCTGGGATCTGATCCGGGCGGCCTGGAGCTCGGTGGCGGTCTTTGCCCTGGCGCCCTTGCAGGATTTGCTGGAGCTGGGCACACGCCGCGCGCATGAATTATCCCTCCCGCCTGGGCGGCAACTGGGAATGGCGCATGAGCGGGCAGGCTTTGAGCGAGGACTTGCAGGCGAAGATCAAGGAATTGAACTGGCTATACCAAAGATAGCGGCATTTGTGCTATACTTTGGGTGGCAATATGCCGAGGAGTTACGATGCTGGATATTGTTGAAAGGGAACGTGTAGTTCGTTTGCACATCGTACGTTTGCCTGAAGGAGTATACTTGGCGACTTCAGAAGATGTGCAAGGATTGGTTGCTCAGGGCCGAACTGTTGCAGAAACAGTAGAAATTGCCCGTGATGTGGCGCGCAAGTTGCTTGAGGCTCACTCGAACCTGCATCTTCCAAAGGTCAAAGAGAAATTCGACTACCCGATCATTATTGGCGGAGCATAATTTTGCATGGGTCGTCTTTCTGGCTTCAAATATAGGCAAATCGTCAAAAAACTCAAAGCGTTCGGCTTTGAGTTTTTTCGTAACGCCGCTGGTAGTCATGAGATCTGGCATAACCCGGTGACAGGAAGATTTACTACCTTACCAAACCATCCGGGGATATGCCTGAAGGTACATTGAGGGCCATCTTGAAACAGGCAGGGATTGATCCGCAAGATTTTCTGGGGAAGACACCCTGAAGTTACGTGTAGATAAACATCTTTGGCGTAGAAAACCTTCAAGGCTGGCGCTTGGTCGCATTGCGTCGCAAAATAGCATTATGCTTCCTTCTGATTCCCCCGTCTTTTATAGAGCCCTCTCTGAAGGGCAGTTGCTGCCCTATTTTCAATCGCAATTACCCGGTCATCCCCAAGGCTGCGGCCCCTTTGCCATAGCCATTGCGGCCAATCTCCATGATAGTGCGCATCAAGTTTCGAATTATCAGGGTGCCCGAGGTCGAGGCTTTCCTGGAGCGCCGGGGCTTAAAGCTCCACGGTTTCGGAATGCCTACCTGGTTTTGGTATGGGAGGTCACTGCGTCATTTTGCGCATGGGCAGGTGGATCATAAAAGCCATTCTTCTATAAAAGACTTGGAGCTTGCCATATCTTGGAATAGATTGCCTGTCGTTGCGGTCTCTTGGCAGACAACCTGCGAAATTCTGCGCGACCTTCGCCATGCCAGTGTGGGACATTACATGGTGGCGGTAGGATTCGATCCGCAAAATGGTCGCATATTCTTCTTGAACCCGGGCCTGCCTTCGAAAGAGGGGGTATCCCAGTTATATTCCCTTGCGTACCAGGATTTTGAAAAGATCTGGAACGGGACAAGCAATATTTTTATCCAATCCGGTTCCATGTGGACGATTTATTGATGAAGGGGGAACGTTTCATCTAGAAGATGGTAGACAGGGGGGCGCTTTTGACCCGTTTATCAGGCTAAATCTTCATTTATCTCTGTTCACATCGACCCATCTTTTAGGGTATCTCCGGTCGAATTGGAGGTAACTGAACGCTTTCATCTTATTAACCGTTTACATTATAAAAACATGACATATTTCATATTGTTAAATCATATTTCACATTGTATAATATCAATAGTAATGATGAAACCTCGCTTGATTCAGTCCGTTGAACGTGCGATTGCCATTCTTGAAACCCTCGCTAAAGAACCGAAGGGCCTGGGTCTTTCTGAAATTGCCAGCCGCATTGACCTCTCCTCCCCCACGACATACCACCTCATTGCAACGCTGTTAGCCCACGGCCTCGTTTATCAAAGTCCCAAGACGAAGGCGTATCAATTAGGCTCCAACCTGATCCGGTTGGGAGAATCTGCCCGGAATCAAAATGATCTGGTTTCTGTTGCTATGGATATCATTGACTTGTTGGCAAAAGAAACGGGGGAATTGGTTAATTTGGTAATGCTGCAAGAGCATCACGCCGTCTATTTGGCGCAAGCCTACGGGCACTCCAGTAGTTTGGTCAGTCTTTTTACTCGAATTGGCGCCCAGGTCCCGCTCTATTGTACGGGCGTTGGTAAAGCCATGCTTGCCAACATGCCCGAAGATACTTTAATGGGAATTGTCGAAGAAGGTTTGATTGGTATTACCCCAAATACCATCACGAACGAAACTAGGTTACGCGGGGAATTGGAGATAATTCGTCGATGTGGATACGCAACCGATAATGAGGAAAATGCAGAAGGAGTTGGTTGCGTGGCCAGTCCCGTTTGGAATGGCGCCAGCAGGGTTGTTGGCGCGATCAGCATCTCAGGGTTGATTACCCGTATAAATCCCGCCAACTTCGCAATATTAGGTCCACTCGTATGTGAAAAAGCGCATTTGATATCGCAAAAAATGGGCTATGGTCGCTTGAAACCTCAACCGGACTAATGGTCGCAAGCAGGAACCTGTCAAAGGGACGATCTCGTTAGGTTTTTGTGAAATGGAGGTGCCGGGACAAATATAAACCCAATCGACTCTTTCTAGCATATCCTTTCAACTTAGATTAAGGAGATAAGAGAATGCATACCAAGAAGTCTATTTTTCAATTGATCGTGGTGCTGGTTGCTGCAGCCTTTGTGCTCTCTTCCTGTGCACCGGCCGCCACCCCGGCCCCCACCTCAGCACTCGCCACGCAGGCGCCTGCCACTCAGGCACCTGCCGCAACACAAGTTCCTCCTCCAACTGCCGTTCCACCCACTCCAACACCTGCCGGACCCCAAGGGACGCTGCGTGTGGCTCTGCCAAACGAGCCAGCTTCCCTCTATATTCCAGATACTCCGGATATGACTTCGGATACAGCCGCTTCACAGTTGTACGATCCCCTGATCCAACTTGATGATCAGGGCAATATCATCCCCGGGCTGGCAGATAGCTGGGATATCTCACCCGATGGCGCAACATACACCTTTCACCTGCACAAGGGTGTCACTTTCCATAACGGGGACCCCTTTACTTCAGATGATGTAGTCGCCACCTGGCAATATGGTAAAGATCCCAAAACCTCTAAATGGCCTGACAAGTATTCCATTGCCACGAATGTCGAAAAGGTTGATGACTACACCGTCAAAGTCACAACCGATGGACCTAATGCCTTCCTGCTGCCGACCATGTGGGATTTCTGGGATATTATCCCCGCTAAGTACATGGCCAGTGTTGGCGTTGATGGATTCCAGCAGAAACCTATCGGCACCGGCCCCTTCGAGTTCGTGGAATGGGTCAAAGGGGACCACATTACCTATAAAGCCAATCCCAATTATTGGATGCCGGGCTTGCCCAAGGTGCAGACACTCACATTCCGGTTCATTTCTGACTCAGCTACACGGGTAGCTGCCATTCAAACTGGTGAGGTGGATGTAGTCACCCGGTTGACAGCCGAACAAGCGCAAAGCCTCCAAAATGTGAGCAGCGTAAAAACCATCCAGTACCCACTGGCGCGTGTATACTACATTGCCTTTAATAACATGACCACCGGAGTTGGCAAGCCAACGATGGATCCAAAGGTTCGCCAGGCCATGAACTATGCGGTCGATGTGGATGCGATCTTGAAATCCGTCTTCAACGGTTATGGCAAACGGGCTGCTGGGTTCGTCGCCAGCGGTGACCTGGGTTATGACGACAGCCAGCCATTTGCATACGATCCCACCAAGGCAAAAGACCTCTTGACACAAGCCGGCTATGCCAACGGATTCAGCATAGACATGGCCTGTCCTGCCGGCGCTTATCCATCGTTTGAGGATGTATGCCAGGCTATTGTGGGATATGAGAAGGCCGTGGGCATTACCGTCAACCTTAACATCATGGATTCAACCCAATTCTGGGATCTGGAAGCCAAGAAACAGTTGGTGCCCTCTCTTCGGCGACAGTTGGGCAAGCATGAGCAACGGCGAGGCTTATAACCGCCTTGAAGGTGCTCTTGGCGGCAATAATGCCTCATACTCTTCCTGGACTGATCCGCAGATTGATAGCCAACTGAAGGCAATCGCGCAAGAGACCGACACTACCAAGCGCGTGGCCCTGTACACAGCTCTTCAGAAATACCTGTTCGATAACCCACCGTTCATCTATCTCTATGAGCCCGTTACTTTCGAGGCAACGGGTGCCAATGTACAAGGCTACAGCCCACGCCATTCTGAGTTCAACTACTTCACGAATACCTCGATTGGAGCACAGTAGCCGGGCCACTTACAATAAGATCTCCGGAATTCCATGGGATAGACATTCCCCAGATAAGGAAAAGGAGAGTAAGTAGAGCATGAATCAAGGGGAGGGCATGCATGTTGCCTTCCCCTGTATAACCATATCAACCGAAAGAGCCCAGACATAATCCATTGGGAGAAATGAATGCTTCGATATTTTTTATCCAGGTTATTCCTTTCGATTCTGCTTCTTTTTGGCGTATTAACTTTGGCATTTTTCATGTTACGCGTCACCGGGGATCCAGCTTCCCTGATGATGTCACGCGAAGCCACGCCGCAGGAAGTTCAGGCTTTTCGGGAAGCTATGGGATTCGACCGTCCTCTCGGGATCCAATACTGGGATTTTATTCGGAAAGCGGTTGTAGGTAATTTTGGAAACTCCCTGCATTACTCTTCCCCCGCCCTTCCCCTGGTGCTGGACCGATTACCGGCGACGGTAGAGCTCGCGTCTGTTGGCCTGCTGATGGCATTGGCAATTGGCCTCCCATTGGGACTGGCGGGGGGATTTAACCCTGGCAGTGTCTTCGATTCGATCGGTCGTTTTTTGGGCTTGTTGGGACAGAGCATCCCAAACTTCTGGCTTATCTTGATTTTTATTCTCTTTTTTGCCGTGCAATTGCACTGGTTTCCCTCCTTTGGTCGAGACAAACTTGAATCTGTGGTGCTGCCTGCCTTTGTACTTGGATTGGCCGTCTCAAGCCAGATCTTGCGGATGACCAGATCGGCCGTTCTGGAAATCCGAAATGAGGATTACATTCGAACCGCTCAAAGCAAAGGACTGCACACACGAACAGTTTATCTTAAACATGTTTTATTGAATGTTGCGATTCCTCTCGTTAGCGTCATTGGAGTTCAATTCGGTTATATGCTTGGCGGTTCCATCTATATTGAAACTATTTACGCGTGGCCCGGAATGGGACAATTGCTTCAACAGGCCATCAGTTATCGAGATTTCCCCCTGGTTCAGGCATTGACTGTCTTCACGAGCGTGGTAGTTCTTGCACTCAATTTGGGAACCGACATGGCCTACGCACTACTTGACCCAAGGATTCGATATGGCAAATGATGCCTTGATCCGAAGAGCTGATAGCCTGCTTTCGGTAAAACGAACATGGAAAGATCAGCTTCGCTACTTTGGACGATTGTTATGGCGCGACCGGAGTGGCATTATTGGGATAGTTATGTTTTCTATAGTTGTTCTCGCAGCTATTCTTGCCCCGGTGATCTCAACCCATGATCCATTGGAACAAAATCTTGGCAACAGCAAGATGCCACCGGCGTGGAATGCGGGGGGGGCATGGAGTGACCCTTTTGGGACAGATGTGCTCGGCCGGGATTTATATAGTCGAATTATCTATGGATCGCGTGTTTCCCTTACTGTAGGATTCTTTGGGGTTCTCATTGCGGCCTCACTCGGCTTGATCATCGGATCGATTGCAGGGTACTTTGGAGGCAGGGTGGATAACATCATTATGGGACCGATCAATCTGATTCTCTCCATGCCGTACCTTCTTTTCGTGGTTTTCATCGCTGCAATTCTGGGACGCAGCCTGCTTAACGTTATTCTTATTTTCGGGATAACAGACTCTCCTCTATTCGCACGGGTTACACGGGGTGAAGTATTGAGGATACCGCGAAAGTGCATACGTAGAATCTGCCGTGAGTGCCGGGGCCCGCTGGGGACGAATCATCTTTGGTCACATCATTCCCAACCTGATCGGGCCGCTGATTACTTTGGCCACTTTTGAAATGTCGGCCATGATCTTCTATGAGGCCGGCCTCGGATTCCTCGGGTTAAGCGTTCCGCCTACTGTTCCCAGTTGGGGAAACATGCTGGCTGAAGGTCGCCAATACCTGGCCTATTATCCCTGGATGACCACTTTCCCTGGGTTGGCGATCATGTTCACTTCCATGGGAATGAATTTAACGGGTGACTGGTTGCGCGATGTGCTTGATCCCCGCCTGAGACGGGCCAGGAGATAAGGTGAAATTGGGATGACAGCCATTCTTGAAGTAAGAGATCTTTTCACCAAGTTCTACACCCTGGATGGCATCGTCAATGCTGTTAACGGTGTCAGTTTTAATGTGGACGAAGGGGAGACTCTGGCTATTGTCGGGGAAAGCGGTAGTGGCAAGAGTGTCTCCATGATGTCTTTGGTGGGACTTATCCCTATGCCGCCAGGCCGGATAGAAGGAGGGCAGGCTATTTTTCACGGCTTTCAAGGAAGTTGTGATCTGCTCAAATTGTCCCCCAAAGAGTTGAACGAGGTGCGTGGTGGGCAAATTGGTTTTGTTTTTCAGGATCCCCAAACTTCGCTCAATCCCATTTTGAGAATCGGTGAACAGATTTCTGAATCATTGGTCCGGCATGTGGGTATGAGCGCCAGTCAAGCGCGTGACCGGGCAGTGGAATTACTGGGTGAGGTAGGCATCCCAGAATCCGCAGCTTCGATACAGTCATTATCCATTCGAATTTTCAGGCGGCATGCGCCAGCGGGTAATGATCGCAATCGCCATTGCTTGCAACCCTGCACTCATTATTGCTGATGAACCAACCACTGCTTTGGATGTGACCATCCAGGCGCAGGTGGTCAGTCTTTTTAAACAATTACGTGAAAAACTTGGCATGGCAATCATCTGGATCACGCATGACCTTGGTGTCGTGGCCGGCCTGGCAGAGCGGGTTTTGGTCTATTATGGCGGGCGTGTGGTGGAGAGCGCCCTTGTGGATGACCTGTACGAGCATCCCGCCCATCCGTATACGGTGGGGCTGCTGAAGGCATTGCCTCGTCTCGACTCACGCGAATCCAGGCGACTCGTCAGCATCGAAGGCACACCGCCGGACTTGCTAATGCCGCTCCAGAATTGTCCATTTGCCTGGCGCTGTACGCACGTTTTTGAGCGCTGCTGGCAGGAGATCCCTGCCTTGTACCCGGTGAAGGGAAGCCACTTAACGGCTTGTTTCTACGACTTGGAGAAAGATGGTATCCGGGATGATTGAAGACAGCCCATTGGTGCGTGTTGTGGATTTAAAGAAATATTTCCCCGTGCGCGCTGGGTTATTTGCCAATGTCCGTCGCATGGTCAAAGCGGTTGACGGCGTCTCTTTCGAAATTAGACGCGGCGAGACGCTTGGGCTGGTTGGCGAGAGTGGTTGTGGCAAGACCACCACGGCCCGGGCGATCCTTCAATTGCAGAAACCCACCTCCGGCCAGGTCTATCTGGAAGACATTGAGTTGACCAGCCTGGACACAGAAAAATTGCGCCGGCTGCGCACCAGGATGCAAATTGTCTTTCAAGACCCATATGCTTCTCTCAATCCGCGCCACACCGTTGAGCACATAATTGCTGAACCATTGGTTATTCATGCTCTTTTGGATGGGAGTGCCTTACGCGCTCGTGTGGTGGAGTTGTTGAAGCTTGTGGGACTGGAACCCGCTTACATGAAACGCTATCCGCATGAATTCTCGGGTGGGCAAAGACAACGCATCATGATCGCCCGCGCCCTTTCTGTGAAGCCGGATTTTCTGGTTTGCGACGAGCCGATCTCGGCGCTCGATGTTTCCATTCAAGCCCAGGTTGTCAACCTTCTCCAATCCTTGCAGGAACAGCTCGGCGTTGCCTATTTGTTTGTTGCCCACGATCTTAGTATGGTCAAACACATATCCCGTCGGATTGCGGTTATGTATTTGGGCCGCTGTATGGAATTGACGGATCGCAATACCATGTTTGATGACCCGCTGCACCCGTATACTCAGTCTCTTACTTCCGCCGTACCCATCCCCAATCCAAAACTGGAGCGTAAGAGGCGCCAGATCATTCTGGAAGGAGAGCCGCCCAGCCCTGCTAACCCCCCATCCGGTTGTGTTTTCCATACGCGCTGCCCGATTGCGGAAAACCTCTGCAAAGAAGAGATACCGAACTTTAGGGAGGTAAACCCTGGGCACTTTGTTGCCTGTCATTTGGCCGACGCACAAGGGCACAGCAAGATATCGGCAAATCCTCTCCTTTAGGACAACCAGGAATACGATACAGTTTGCCGGACTAACTTATTATGAAACATATTACTGAACCATCCAGACAGGTGCCTGTCATCGCCGAGACCGATGTCCTCGTGGTCGGCAGCGGCCCCGGCGGCTTGGCTGCCGCGCTAAGCTCCGCCCGTGCAGGCGTGGATACAATGCTGGTCGAGCGTTTTGGTTGTTTGGGCGGCAATATTACGGTGGTGGGCGTGGAGAGCATTGCCTGGTATCGCCATGAAAAAACGACCGATGTCGAGGGTATCGGCATTGAATTTGAGCAGCGCGCCAGGGCAATGGGTGCCACCAGCCCGGAACCCCAATCCATGAGTGAAGCCATCAATGCGGATATGTTCAAGGTTTTGGCCGACCAACTGGTGCATGAAGCCGGGGTCATTCCCCTCATGCACTGCCTGGGAATCGAGGCCATCCTGGAAGGCAATACCATCAAGGGAGTGATCACTCACAGCAAATCGGGGCGGCAGGCCATCCTGGCAAAGCGTGTGATCGATGCGACCGGGGACGCGGATATCGCCCTTTTTTCCGGGGCGCCCTATCACAAGACCCCCAAAGAAGAGATGCTCCCGGTGACGGTTATGTTTTCTGCATCCGGAGTGAACAAGGCAAAATTCCTTGAATATGTGAAGAATAATCCAACTTCGTATAAAGATTGGGGGAACAATTGGGATATTCAGAAGGGCAACAAGGAAGACGATCTATTCACCCCTTACCTTGAAAAACCTTTTGATCAAGCTCGAGCGGACGGCGTGATCCCGGCAGGGCTGAAAAGCATTGCAGGGACGTGGAGTACGATTACTCCTACAGGTGAGGCAACTTACCTGAATATGATCCATTTGACCGGCTTCGATGGCATAGACGTTTGGGATATTACCCGCGCGGAAATTGAGGGAAGGTACCAGGCTCTCCAGGCGATTAAAGCCATGAACCATTATGTCCCGGGCTTTGAGGCAGCGCATCTCAGGAATTTCGGCACGACATTGGGAGTACGCGATACACGAAAAATCGAGGGTAGATACAATTTGACGGAGCACGATGTACGTAATCAGGCCAGGTTTGAGGATTCGATTGGGATATTTCCGGAGTTCGTGGATGGCTATGGCGTTCTGGTCTTGCCGACCACGGGGAGATACTTTCAGGTTCCATATGGAATCCTGGTTCCTCAAAAAGTGGAAAACTTGCTTGTTGCCGGGCGCTGCGTGGCGGGAGATAAGATCTCGCATGCTGCGGTTCGTAACATGATGTGCTGCACGGTTACCGGTCAGGGCGCCGGAGTAGCCGCCGCCGTTTCCGTCAAGGACAACGTGAGCTGTGGCGCGGTGGACATTACCAAGGTTCAGAAAGCGTTGCTTAAGCAGGGAGTCCGGATTATGTAGAGGTTAAAAACAATATTATCGCCAGAACTTAGGTGAACAAAATTTATCAAAGTAAAGGAAACAACATGGAAACCTATACTGATTTGAATACCCCCGAGCGGATTCTGCTGGGGCCTGGTCCAAGCATGGCGCATCCGCGTGTCTTGCAAGCCATGGCGCATCCACTCCTTGGGCATCTTGACCCAAAGTTTATTGCTTTGATGAAGGAAGTGCAGGCCCTCCTGCGGTTTGTATTCCAGACGGAAAACAAAATGACCCTCCCTATCTCCGGCACAGGCAGCGCCGGCATGGAAGCTGCCGTTGCCAACCTGCTTGAGCCTGGTGACTCGATCCTGGTTGGGGTTAACGGTTACTTTTCGGAGCGGTTGTGCGATATGGCCGGCCGCTACGGGGCGGAAGTACGCCGGTTGGAGAAGCCCTGGGGGGAAGTATTTTACCCCGAAGAAATAGAAATGGAACTGCGAAGAAAACCGGCCAATGTTGTTGCGCTGGTTCAGGCCGAAACGTCGACTGGTGCATTGACACCCATGCAAGGCATGGCGGATGTCGTCCATGACCATGCTGGCTTGCTCCTGATGGATTGTGTTACCTCCCTGGGTGGCATTCCGGTCAAGATTGATGAATGGGGGGTGGATATCGCTTACAGTTGCACGCAGAAATGCCTGGGCTGTCCCCCCGGCCTTGGGCCACTCACGGCCGGACCGCGTGCTCTCGAAGTATTGCACAACAGGAAGACCAAGGTTGCGAACTGGTACCTCGATCTCAGCATGATCGAACATTATTGGGGTGATGAGCGCACCTACCATCATACTGCGCCCATCACCATGAATTTTGCGCTTCGTGAAGGCCTGCGGCTGGTACAAGAAGAAGGCCTCGAAGAACGTTTTGCCCGTCATCGCGCCAATAGCGCTCTCCTTTGGGAAGGGCTTGAAGGTTTGGGGTTGAAGCTGGTTGTTCCGGTCGAGCATCGCCTGCCTACTCTGACTACGGTGGCAGTACCGGAAGGAGTGGACGATGCTGAAGTTCGCCGGCATTTATTGGACGACTACAATATTGAGATTGCCGGAGGCCTGGGGGCGTTCAAAGGGAAAGTCTGGAGGATCGGGTTGATGGGTTATTCCTCCCGCCGGGAAAATGTCATTTTATTGATTTCTGCCTTGGAGAAGCTGCTCCGCAAATAAGCTCCGCGGATTGACTGGCTACATCTTCTTCTCTCCTGTTTGGTTCTGTTGTCGGAAAGTGGGCAGCGTCTTCCTGCCCACTTTCCCCTTCTCCCTTCCCCCCTTTTCCTCCCTATAGATTGGTATAATTAGCATTCACCATGGAAAATATTTACGGAGAGGCTACCACGACAAAGCCGACCCGCCGAAAGAATGGCGGCAGGGTCATGCTCATTATCCTGCTGGTGCTGCTGGTGCTGGCAGGCGGCTACTGGCTGGCGAACTTCCTGATCAATTACCGGCCGCTGATCAGCTCCATCCCGCTGGTCCAGCCGGGCGGACAGGTCACGATCAACGGCTCCCGCTTCGGCACGCAGGCCGTGGACGCCAGCCTGGTCGAAGCGGATGGTTCGACGGAATCCCTGCAGGTTGTCTCCTGGGCGCCCAGCCAGATCGTGGTTGACCTTGCCGGGTCGAACAACCGGCGGTGCCATCGTCGTCACGGCCCACACTTTCCTGGGCAATCGCACCTCGCTGCCGCGCGGCTTTGTGATCCAGGCCGCCGGGCTGCCTTCCGGGCCGAATGGCTATGCCATCGCCGGTGCAGGCGGACTCACCCTGGCCGACCTTCCGCCGGGATGAGCACAATACCGGTGCCAGCCCGCTTCCGGCCGTTTACGCGGGCGACAAGCCCTGGTTCTTCCAGACCGGCAAAGGCCTGTTCGTAACGCCGGTCATCGATGGCAGCGGCACTATCTATATCGGTTCCGCCGACCATTATTTCTATGCCATCAACCCGGATGGCTCGCTGAAGTGGAAATACCAGACCGGCGAGATCATCGACTCGGCCGCTGCATTGACCGGTCCCGACCCGGCCAGCGGCGCACCCACCATCACCTTTATCTCCGGCGATGGGAAGATGTACCGTTTCCGCACGGACGATGTGCCGATGGATCAGCGCCCGCTGTGGGTCTACGAAGCCCAGCTGCGCCCGGGCATCAGCTATAACCGCTGGTTCGAGGGCAATGTGGCGGTCGGCTACGACGGCACGCTTTACGCCGGCAATACCAACTTCCTGTATTACGCCATCAACCCGGATGGCACGCTCAAATGGACCTATGAAACCGGCTCCAATAGCTGGTCGCAGGCGGGCTTCGGTGAACGACGGCACCATCTTCTGGGGTTCGCTGGATACCTACATGCGCGCGGTCGACCCGGCCGGCCGGCAGCTCTGGAAGAAGATGACGCTCGGATTTGTGGCCGCCTCCGCCGCGATCGGCTCGGACGGGACGGTTTACATGGGCTCGTTCGACAGCAACCTGTACGCCCTCGACCCGCAGACCGGCGCGGTCAAATGGAAATTCCCCACCGGCGACCATATCTACGCCTCCGCCGCGCTCGCCAGTACCGGCGGGAAGACCAGCGCGATCTACTTGGCTTCGGCGGATGGGACGCTTTACGCCCTGAACACGGATGGCAGCGCTCAGGTGGAAATACGATACCGGGGATGTGATCCGCTCCTCGCCCGTGGTTGGAAAGACCCCGGACGGCAGCTCCGATATCGTCTATTTCGGGGACGGGAACGGCAAGCTGTATGCCCTCAATGCGGATGGGAGCCTGCGCTGGGCCTTCGACACCACCTCCAGTGACCCCGAACTGGCTGACCGCAACGACCTGAACGGTTCGCCCGCCCTCGGCAAGACCGGCGTGTACATCGGCGGCGAGCATGGGCAGCTCTGGTATGTGCCTTATGATTATTGCCTGAATGCCAGCTGCGGAGCCGCGCTGTTCCACCGCGCAATCGCTCCCGCAGGATTTCACCGGGCTGTACTACGTCACCCCGGGCGGCAACACCCAGGCAGACATCCCCGCCAGCCTGCCGGCCTCCAGCATGCTGACCCTGCGGCTGGTCGTGCGCCAGAACGGCCAGACGGTCAATGCCCGGCTGTGCAACAACCCGATCGGCTGCCCGAAGAACTCCTTGCAGGTATCTTACAGTCCGTCCGTACCCCTGGATGTCCAGCATTCCGCGGACCCCTGCTTGTCTTATTAGTGAGGGGGGTGTATACTAGAGCCGAGAACTAAGTAGCAGGAGTAAAGCGCATGGAGAAACTACCTCGGCATCGACCCACTCGACATTTTGAAAAACAGCAGCGGCTGCTGATCGATTGCGAACTGAATGTATGTCCGCATTGCGGGGCAGAATTGAAGCCACGCCATTCGCGGCACATGCGTAAGAATGTACAGACGCTGAAAGGTCCCGTGTGGGTGACGGGGAAAAGCAAGAAGTGTGTGAATCCGGAATGTTCACACACGGGCGAGTACTATTATGCGAGTGGGGTCTGCCTGATCAGTTTGCCGTTCAGCACGTACGGGCTGGATGTGCTGGCATATATTGGCTGGCGGCATGAGCATGAGCATAAGCAAATGGGGGAGATCCAAAGCGAACTGAACGGGCGTGGGGTGCTGGTGAATAATCGGAATGTGGGGAAGTTATATCGGCAGTTTCTGGCGTTATTGGGGGCGCTGCAAGAACCGACGAAGCGCAAACTGGAGGAGACGGTCAGGCAGCACGGGGGAGTAATCTGGGCCATGGATGCTCTGCAACCGGAAGGCTGTGGGAGCTTGCTGTATGTGCTGTACGAAGTATTGAGCAGTACGCCTGTAGCGGCAATCCAGGTGGAACATGTGAACTCGGTTGAGTTGGCGACCTGGCTGAAACCATACCAGGATCTATCTTATCCGGTGTTGGCGACACTTTCGGATGGGGAAGACACGATTGCGGCGGCCTTCCAGAGTTGCTGGCCGGGAGCACCGCACCAGCTTTGCCAGATGCATTTTCTGGGCAATTTGGCCGAAGAAGTGTTGGAAGAGGATGATCAATTGCGTCAAAACCTGCGCAACGACCTGGGCGGTTTACCCGGCGTTCACAAACAGCCAACTGGGAAAGACCAGACCTCCCTTTTTTAGCCATTGCCAAGGATGTAGAACTCCAGCAGCTCAAACAGCTTATCCGCCAGGCCATTCGAGATGCGGTCAATCGCAACAGCCGCAAGCCCTTTTACTGGGGTGGGCTGGTGGGGTTTCAACAACTGGAAGCGATTCAGCAAGCCTTGTCTGTTCTGCCAGAATCTCTGGGTGAAAGCGGTTATTTCCAGCGTCTGCAAATCCAGGTCAAACGTGCCCTGGAGAAAAACCGACACGATGCTCAAAACCTGGCCGAAGCTCATCAGTGGTTGCGCCAGATCGCTGCTTGCCTGCACTACCCTCCGGATAACTCCACAGGCACATCTTCTCTCAGCAGCGCTCAGATCGCCAAAAACATGGAAATGCTGATCCAATCACTTCACCCCAATCCAAGAACACAACGCCCCCAAAGCCGGTTACTGTCTGCCTTGCGAAAACGCTGGCGACTGCACCAGCAAGAATTGCTGCCTTGTTATGATATCCCCGGTCTGCCGCAGGACAACCTCCAGATGGAAAGCCTGTTTGAGCGACTACGCCGCCGACAGAGGCGCATCAGCGGACGGAAATCCACCCGGGAACTCAGAGACTTTGGACAAGCGCAGGTCCTCTTTCAGGCGGAAAGCGAAGCCGCTCTGTTGGAACAGATCCGTCAGGTGCCATTGGAGCAGTATCGGGTCTGGCGAACCCGCCTCCGCCAATCTGAGCACCCGCGCCAGTTCATCCAACGCTTGCACCACGATCCTCTGACTACCATGAACCGCCTGGTCGATCAGTACATCTCCCGATGTGCAATATTATCAACCGACCACTCCTATGACCAACCAGCCCCTCCCGATTAATTCCTCCCCAATAAGACAAGCAGGGTCCGCGGACGGCAAATATATCTACATACGCCCAACCGAATTCTTGGCCCCCGGCCGGACCTATACCGTGACGGCCCGCGGTGAATATTACACCGGCGGCTGGCGGCTGGGAAACCTGACCCTGGGCGGGTCGCGGGCCGGCTCTTTTACCGGGACGTTTAGTTTCAAGGTGCCCGATTTGGGCGCAAGCCTGCCATTGAGCCTGGGGACGGACCGGGTGACCGGGCTGGAGTTGACCCGTCTGGCCGCGCCCATCCCATCCATGCTCCCGAGCCTGAACCAGATTGGCTTCGATTACATGGACTGGCTGATGGGTCCTGTTGTCATAACCCCCGCCGATGCCAACGGGCAGGGGAAGTTCATTCTCTGGGCCATCGGGGCCAAACAAAATGATGCTGGTAAACTGGTGGCCGACCCGGGCAGTGATTTCGTCCTGCCGCTCAGCGGGAGCTACCAGGGCAGCGATTTTGTCCTGACCAACCGGAATTTCCCCATGGCTATCACCGGCATCCGCATTCTGTTCAACCTGTTCGAATTACGCGGCAGCCTGGGCACAAACGGCGTGACCCTGCATCCGGCCGCCTATGCCGATACCCAGGCGCTTTCCATTCCCACCTTCGGCCCCTACTTGGTCATAGCCGGGCTGGCTAACAACTGGTATGAAAAATTGCTGGTTGCCGGCACGTATATCACCCGGCCCTATGATGGGGTTGCCAATCATGCCCCCCAGGGTGTCCTGGTAAAGGATGTCAGCTTTACCGCTCCCACGAAAGACCTGGACGGCCAGGTCGTTGCGACCTTTTCCCTCCTGCCCGGGGTCAGCTACCCGCTGGCCGACCATCGCGCCGGCCTGCTCCTGATGGATCCGACGACTACCGAAGCCGTCTTCATGGACTACCACGCCGCACTTTCCTCTCAATCGGATGCAAGCGGGAACCTGCAATCGGTCACCCTCACCCTTCCGAAGGGCCTGTTCCTCCCCACCCATGTGCGCGTTTATGTCTTGTTGGATGTTTTTCCGGCTTTTGAGAAGGACTTAATGCCGTAAACAATAGACATTGGCGCACTTTACCCGTTTATCAGGCTAGATCTTCGTTTATCTCCATTCACTTCGTACCCATCTTTAAGGGTATCTCCGATTAAATTTGGAGTTTCCGAACGCTTTATTTACAACTTTCCGAAAATGGCTGCCAGGCGCAGGCGTGCAACTGTGCCCAGGTACTTGCGGCCGCGTCGAATATATTGCAATAGGTTGCTGCCGGTTTTGGATTCTCCACTTTTCCTGGCTGCAGCCGAAAAAGGCATTTCACACACCCGGTACTTTTTGTACATGGCGCGGAAGATAAAATCCACGAAATATTCCCCATAGTCACCCCGCAGAGGGATCGCCTGCAGGACCTCCTTCCGTACGGCCACGAATCCGCTCGTATAGTCCGCAAAGGAGGGGTACAGGAAGAAACGTGCTGACCAACTGAGCAGTGTGCTCAGGAAGCGCTGGATGGTTCCCCCTTTGCCTGCCCGCTCTTCCGCTCCGCCCAGCACATAGCGCGAATTAACGGCCACGTCGAAGCCTTGCCCCAACATGTACAGCATTTGGGGGATGTATTCCGGCGGATGCGAAAAGTCACAATCCATCCAGACGATCACGTCGTGGCTGGCAGCCTGGATTCCGTCCGCAAGCGAAACGGTCAGGCCATGGTTTTCCATCCGGCGGATGACTTCGACCCTGGCCGGCGGACAGGCTACCCGGGATGCCACCTCCCAGGTTCGGTCAAGGGAATCATCGTCCACGACGATGATCTCGATTTCCTTGATCCCGGCCTTCTGGATTTCGTCCACCGTACACTGGATCAGGCTGGCGATATTCCCGGCCTCGTTCAGGGTCGGCATGATCACTGAGACGGCAGAAACACCTTTCCGTATATTATTCATTGGAAGAATAACCTTTGCTCATGCAGCTCCCTCTCGATACTGATTTATACGCCTGCCACACGTCAGGGCGAACTGATTATAACCCACCTCAATAATCAAGTTCTATGCATGTTACGGTAATTCCCAATGAACCCGGATTCTGATATTCTTCGGCAATTCTCGTTGTGTATTTGTAGTGGCGACTTTAGTCGCTTTTTCGGCGTACCAGGTGGCTAAAATGGCTGATCCGACCGCCCAAAATGGGTATCGGTTTTCATATTGAGAATTGCTGGATATCCTTGGTTCCAGGGATGCTGGATAAGTATATAATGAGTGTTGCCTTCTTGTCTTGCGATGGGAATTGGCAAAACTCCCTTGCCGGGTTTGTACTGCGTTCGATTAAAATATCATCTGCGTCCAATTCCTGTAAAATGTGAGGATTAATGATCAACAGGATTTTGCAGAAGCTGAAAATGATCGGTCAAAAAGCGCTGGATATCCTTTTTAAACCGGCAGGAACGCCCCGGGCAAAATGGCTGGAGGCCATTTTGCTTGGGGCATTGTTTATTGTTGGTTTATTACACTGGGGCTATATCCTGAACTGGTTTAATAACCAGTTCAATATTGGGGATTGGCACCAATATGTGGCGCCCTACCTCGTTTTCCTGGAAAAAGCCTTTCGATCAGGCCAACTTCCGCTGCAAGGGAGTGGCTCATTGTTGCTCCCCAGCCAATATCTTGCCCGGCCCAACCGGCCTCTGTCGCCTCAGGTCCTTCTCCTCTACTTTATGGGTCCGGCGAAATTTGTGCTTGCGAATGTCTGCTTGATGTATGCCGTCGGTTTTGCCGGTCTCCTGTTGATTCGGAAATGCTATCGTCTCTCGTTAAGTTCTTTTACCCTGCTTTTTTTGCTGTTTAACGTTAACGGCCACATCACTGACCAATATGTCGTTGGCCACATCGAATGGGTCGGATACTTCTTGATGCCATTCTTTATCCTGCTTGTTTTATATATGGTCGAAGGCGGGAAGACCGGCTGGGGCTGGGTGGCCGGCGTGGCGGTGACCATGCTGGTGATCAACTTGCAGGGCGCATTTCATTTCTTCTTGTGGTCCATGGCATTTTTACTTTTTTTGGCCGTATTCCGGCCTCGTTTTTTGGGCCCCGTGATCAAGGCAATTGTCGCCAGCGGTCTATTAAGCATGATCCGGATTCTTCCGGCAGTCCTGGAATACTACAGTGGCGGTGGGATCATATTCAGCATAGGATTTTTATCGATATCCCAGGTGTTTGATTCGTTCGTGGTTCTGCACCCTCCCTATATCCTTGACACACTTTCGGGCCAGATTGGCAGCTGGGAGTTTGATTTCTACCTTGGAGTGCTCGGTTTTGCTTTTATGGCGTACTTTGGTGCCATCCGGAGTTGGATGGATCAAAAGGTCTACCGTTGCCTCTACCTCCCGATGCTTGTCATGGCCTTCTTCTCCCTCGGAAATATGTACCGGCCCCTGTTTTATTCCCCCATTCCTTTCATGGATTCGCAGCGCGCGCCCACTCGCTTCATAATTATTCCGGTTCTTTTCTTGATCACCCTTGCCTGCATCCAATTTGAATCCTTCATCAAGAACTGGGATCCGGGTAAATGGATGGAAAGGATCATCGTCTTGTTTGGTACAGCCTTCATTGCGTATGACTTGTTCGAGCATTCCATGTACTGGCGCCTTTCCAATTTGAGTGCGAAAGTTATAGAAAGGTATACCGATGTCACACAGGTCACAGTGGTCAGCCATGCCGATCCTGCCTACGTGGTTTCCATCCTCGCCGGCCTGGCGCTGACGGTCGTTGCGTTGGCTGTTCTTGCCGTTCTGGCGCTTCGGGAGCGGAAAATGGCCGGCCAAAAATCATTTCAAAATGGATCTTAATTGATGGAACGGACTTGGAAGACCGGGAACGGGCTGGTTGCCATTTTTCTGGGCGCTCTGACGGCGATCATTCTGACCGCCACCGCCTCTCAGATCGGTCTTACCTGGGACGAATCGTATTATATTGCCTCTTCGGTCACCTATTTGGCTTGGTTTAAATCCTTGGCAGCTAACCCGGTCGATGCTTTTAAGCTCCAGGCCATTGACCAATATTGGGCCGATTTCCATGGGCACCCCGCCTTGGATAGGATCTGGTCCGGGTTGGTCTGGTCGTTGACCCGGCACGGCTTTGACGACCTGACCGCGCACCGCTTGGGGAATATCCTGCTGGTGGGGGTCCTGGTAGGTCTGCTCTATCTTCTGGTCGCAAATGCCTACGGTAAAGCGGCCGGCCTGTTTGCAGCGGGGGCGCTGCTGTCCATGCCGCGTTTCTTTTTTCATGCCCACCTTGCCGCCATGGATGTACCGGTTGCCGCGGCTGTTTTCTTCGTTACCATTTTGTTCTGGCGGACCGTTGACCGGAAGGAATGGTGGTGGGGCCTGGTGTTGGGTCTGGCCTTGGGGTTGGCGGGGGCCGTTAAACTTAATGCCATATTTATCCCCCTGGGCCTTTTCATTTGGTTCCTGGTTTTTCGCAGGAAGTGGTACGTTGTTGCCCGCTTTTTAATGATGGGTGTCGTTGCTGTGTTTATATTCATCCTGGTCTGGCCCTGGCTGTATCACCAGACCTGGACACGGGTTCTATACTATATAAATTTCGTCCTCCACCAGCCTAAGCTTGGGCAGTGGTATTTTGGTCAATTCTATTCGGTCCCACCCTGGCATTTCGTTCTGGTCATGCTGTGGGCGGTCGTGCCGTTGACGGTCCTCTTGCTGACGATGCTCGGCGCGGCTCGGGCCGGGAAAGGGTACCAGGATAAAGCCCTGGTGTGGCTGTTGGTCATCAGTGCGCTGGTTCCCCTCCTGCCATTTATAGGGGGATTCGTGGCTTTTGACGACGAACGATTATTCATGCCGGTTTTCCCGTTCCTGGCTGCTTTGGCCGGGGTCGGGTTTGGTTGGATGATGGCCGGCTTGCATCGATTGGCAAAGCGGATGAATTATCCCCTGCTGTTCCTCCCGGTTGGTGTTCTTTTGGCTGTCGGTCTTTTGATGCCTCAGGTTATAACGATGGCCGGCCTGTATCCTCACCTGCTTTCCTATTATTCGGAAGGCGTGGGCGGATTACCCGGCGCGACAAAGATGGGGTTGGAGACCACCTACTGGTGTGAGACGTATGCAGCCGCCATCCCTTATATCGATACCCACGCCCAACCGGGTGACCTCATTTGGGTGGAACCGGATAGCTACAATGTCCTGCTCTACTACCAGGTTCATGGGCAGTTGCGTTCGGACGTAAAAATCTTGAATGATGTTGCAGACCCGGTCAGCGTTTTTGGGCCGGGGACGCCGCAGCCCGTTAAAGGCCCTTATACCAGTGCGAATTGGATTGTTTTCCAATACCGGCAGTCTCAATTTGGGAAAGCAGGAAACAATTTTCCCTTGCTTGCCTATTTGAAAAATGGAGCGCCGCCGGTCTATCAAATAAGTTACCAGGGCGTTCCACTGATGGGGTTGTACAGGCGCTAGCAGACCGTCGGGGGACCCAATGGCTGACAGTTTTTTCCGCGAAGCTAAGACCGCAAAAGTCCCGCGTAGTGGGAAGAAAAACTATAAGAAACTTCGCCTTCTTCCTTGCGCCTGCCCTGCGCCCTTCAGCGGGGTCGCGGTTAAAACTGGTAATTAACCTCACTACGCATTGTTCTCCTGTAAGCTGCTGGTGCTCCGGCAGGTGCATTAAAGCTTCCTCCCTATCCAATCTCTTGTAATACTTTCAGGGCGCGCAGGCTGACCCAAGGATTGGGTTGTCCCTTCGCGCCGAAATCGACCCAGGTTTTGCCGGCGTAATCGTACTCCAGCGCCCAGCGGCCCTGTTCATCCTGCTTGGCGCGGATGAGCTGCAGGGCGCTCGCCAGGCGTGGGTCTTTGCCGTAGCCCAGCGCCACCAGGGCGTCCACCACCTGCAGCAGGTCGGTTACATAGAAGACCGGGAACCCGAACTTCCACCAACTTCGGTTGGGTTTCGTATCGGTACGGGTGGGGTACTCTGCCCGGGCCGGCTCTGTGCTGAGCAGGAAGTCCACGCCCTGCCGGATGGCGCGCTCGATCAGCGGCGTGCGCCGCTCTCCCGGCCAGCCCGAGAAAGCCAGCATGACCTTGGCCGCGCCCCAGGCGCACGGCTTTTGCCCGTTCGCTCCACAGGCGAAGGACGGTCCGCACTTATAGGAGTAATAGCGCAGCGGAGCATCTCGCTCGGTGGCCGGGGCGATCCCTTCGCCGGTGACTGTGCATGCCATCCATTCGAAGGCTTTGTTTAAGCGCGGGTCGTCATACCCCAATCCCAGCAGCGCCGCGCACAGGTTGCCCTGCAGGCAGTCGACCGTCCCGGAGGGTGCGCCGTTGATGCTGAACTGCCCCTGCGGCGACAGGCTGTGGTCCAGCAAGTAGGCGCAGGCACGCGACATGCGTATATCCATTTCTGCCGAGGCGCCCAACTGCGCCAGCGTGATTAGTGACCAGACCGTGGAAAAATACTTCGGGTTGTAACCGGGCCCGGGCTTTGACCAATAGCCCTTGGGATGCATTTCGGCCAGGATCGCCGCAATCGGGCCTTGCGTGTGGGCGGCCTTTTGCGCCGCGACCAGTTCGGGGTCATCCTGCGGCAGCCGCAGCAGGTCGCGCAGGGCTAGGTAGCGTACGCCGGGCGAAGCCGGGTCGAGCAGCCAGTCCAGGTTTGAACTCTGTTCGCTAATTTTCATGGTTTACCTTCCCGAGGATTGAAGAATTGTTTCAGCACCCGGCAGATGGCCAGCCCGACCCAGCCGCGCATCCGCTCGGCGCCTCTCCCGGAGCCGTAACCGGTTTCCCATGACCCGTCTGCCGGCTGGTTTCCTACGAACCAGGCCAGCCCGCGCACAACCGCTGCATCTTGCCGGTCGAAACCCAGCCATGCCAGGCTGTCCAGGGCGGTCAACAGGCTCGTCCACCAGAAAGGGAACTGGAATTTGAGCCAGTAAGCGGGTGCCTTGCGTTCGTTGTACTTGTCGGCCTGGAAGAAGCGCTCTTTAAGTCGTTCAGCCCCCAGGATGACATCCGCTTGCCGGCGGTAGGCCGGATGGGCGGCAAAGGCGCGCAGGATCATGCCGGTGGCGAGGTGGGAATGCGGCCGGGAGCGGTCCGGCGGGCGCGGCGCAGCTTGCCAGAGTTGGTTGGTCTTCTGTCCGGCCGGTACGAGCTGGGCCGGGATGATCCAGCCGCCCTCCGCCTGGCGCATCGAGAGCAGCCATTGCAGGCCTTTTTCCATGCGTGGATCGTCCCCGTAACCGGCCTTGGTCAGCAGTTCCAGGAGGGCGCCGTGGTAGTAAGGCATGTACTGGTTGCCGAGGATGCCGCGGATGTCGCCTTCATCCGTTTGGCAGGAAAAGACATATTCTGCGGCTTTGGCCAGGGCAGGCTGGCTGCGTTGGAAACCGTACATTTCCACCAGGATTCGCAAGGATCGGTAGGTCTCGAGCAGGTCGTGGTTGGCGTTTGAGGCCGGCTGGTCGGATTTACCGGGATATCGCCAGGAACCGTTCGCCTGCTGTTTCCTCACCAGTCGACGCGCTTCCGGCAGCTCCCAGAGCCTCTCGATCGGTGCGCTGGTTTCGTCCAGCAGGTCGCGCCGGGCAAAATATTCCAGGGCCGGATCGTCCCTTGCCAGCAGAGCTGGCAACGGGTCGACGCGCAAGGCGGTTTCCCAGGCGCTCATGAGATTTGGCAGGTTGGTACAGGAGTCATGGCTGCCTCATAAAGCAATCTCGAATCTACACACGGACGAACCGCTGATGGCGGATTCCAGGAGGTTGACTTCAACCGGGCGACCGAGCACCTCGCTCCAATAGATCCGTACGAAAGCCTTGGAACAGTTGCAGTAGGTTGGCGACACCTGTTCGTTGGCCGGGAGGTCGCGCAACAGAGCGCAGTAGCAGCGCATCGGAACCTTGTACTCCTGCGGCGTGTAGGTCTGGATCAATATATCACCATTCCGCTCCAGGCGGGTGCCGGTTTGCGGATGGAGCAACTCGGCTGCCAGGAATTCCTCTTCGCCGGCAGCCTTGGCCCGGCGAGCCTTGCCGCGGGCGATGGCGGTGTAGTTGGCACGGCTGCAGTTGGAACCGCAAGCTTCCATGATCGTGACCTGCGTCTCCTCCGGGGCCAGCCGGTCCAGCCGGTCAACCGCCTGCTTGACCCATAAGGCTATGTCTGCCGCCTTGGATTTCGTGGTCAGTGCCTCCACACCGGCCAACACTTGCTTGCCGATCCCGGGACCGGCCGCCGCTTCGACCTCCCGGCTGAAGGATTGGATCATGTCTAGTTTTGTTTTGGCCATTGCACTCCTCCGATCATCTCACTCTTAATATTTTCCTCGCTCTTTGCTGCGTGCTTTTTCTGGTTGAATACTGCCATCGTTCGGCAAATCGTAGCACATTTTCCTGCCCGGTTTTATCCAGGTTCGGGAACACCTTGAAGAAAGCTTCCAGTAACCAGTCCTGCTCATTGGGCATTACCGTTTCCATCGATCTTTCCAGAATGGGGAAAACTGTTTCGGCATCCTCCTTCGAGAGAGCTCCAAAGTCACCTAGGAACAGGTCGGCCGAACTCGCTATGATCAGGCCCTCTTTGGCATCCAGGTACTTTTCAGCAAAGGGGATCGCTTTTCTCGCCACCGCTTCATTCAGGTGAGCGCAAAACCCCATCACTCGCATGATCATCCAGCGTGTTTGTGGTTCTGCTACGGAAAGGGCCGGGAACAGGCTTTCCAGGTGCGGTGCGACCAACTCGGGTTGCTTTTCGGCCACGATTTCCACCACTTTGGCCGCACCCGCTCGGATATCCTTGGCAGGCGTTGCGGGCGCCTCATAGGAAGCCAGGTTGATGCATTCATACAGGCTGTCCATCTGCTGCTCATGCAGCACTTTCTGAGCAAGTGCTTTCCCCAGCGCACTAGACATGGTTCCCTTGTTTTTGGATAGTTGTTCGAAGACATCCATTATTCAATCTCCTTTTTTCCCTGCCTGATACCTCCTATAAAGTCTGATCGTCAAAGAGCCTTTCAGCCCCTCTGATGATCTTACCATCAGACTCCAGCCTATCAGACTCTAGACTATTAGACTCTAGACTATCAGACTATCAGACTATCTGACTATGCAACTATCCAACTATCCAACTATCCAACTATCCCACCTTCTTAACCGGATGCCGCAGCACCGTCTTGAGCTTCGCCGGGTCGGCCCGCCGCGGGTCGCCCATGTAGATCTCGTGGTGCTTGCCGCCCAGACCGACCCGGTCCCGGCAGCCATTCTCCTGCATGAAGGCTTGCATCCGATCTACGGTTTCCGGTTCGGCCGCGTACGGGCCGATGTGCATGGTCTGGACCGACAGCCCCTCCTGGAAGCGCTCCAGCCGCAGGCGGGCAAAGGCCGGCTGGTCGCCTTTCTTCCGGCGAATTTGGGTCAATCGCCTCTGCGAACATCTCCGGCGTGACCAGGTCCGGCTGCATGATCATCACGGTGTATTTCCAATTGCCGGGCTTGCGGATATCGAACGAACCGTCTTCCACCCACCACAGCCCTTCGAGCGCCATCACCGGGTAATCGATCGGGTCCTGCTTGCGCAGCTTGGCGGCGAACTTGAGCGTATAGGCCGCATTGTAGAGCGCCTGCATGTTCTCCGCGAAGAGCGGCGAGGTGCCGGGGGCCTGGTCCGGCTTCGATCGCGCCGTCGATCATGACGAAGTTCATCGCCGGCACATCCACCAGTTCGATCTTTTTGGCAGAGGGGAGATACAGGTATTTCAGTTCTTTCTTGAGGTCCAGCTTTTCCATGGTTCACTTTCCTTTCGTCAGATACAAATTGACAATCTCCTGCGCCCACTCTCGGACGGTCTGGCGCAGTTCGGGCGGATCGAGCACTTCCACCAATGGGCCGAAGGAAAGGGCAGTACTCGCGGCCCAGTTCAGGTCGGGGACCGATAATGCCACCACCAATGACCCATCCGGCTGTGGCTCGAACTCTTCCCAGGTCAGGCGATTGCTGTGGGCGATGCTTGCGGCCTCCTTGGAAAATTTGAGCCTGAGATGCACCTGCGGCTGGCTTTGGGTGCTGCGCTCCATATATGTACGGGCGTCGAAATCCGCTGGCGCCTGGAAGGTCTCGTTGGACAGGCTGATTTCCTGGATGCGGTCGATGCGAAAGGTGCGCACTGCGCCGCGCCTGTGGCAGAAACCGACCACGTACCACCAGCCCCACCGGAAGACGATCGCGTAGGGGTCCAGCTTGCGTTCGCCGGGCTCCGGAACCGGAGCCGAGGCGCTCTGGTACCGCATGCTCACCCGCTGCGACTCACGGATGGCGTGCCGCAGTTTCTCCAGGGTATCCGCTTGGGCGTCCAGGCCGGGGTGATACAGGCCGGCGGCGACCAGCGACCGGCGTGCCCAGGCCACCTCGCCGCGTTGCTCGTCCGGCAGGAGCGCTTCGAGCTTTGTCACGGCGCTTAGGGCGGCGTCTTCGTACAGGCGCCCCCACATCTCGCTCACCAGGCTGGTCCCCAGGCAGACCGCCGCTGCCTCCTCCGGGCTGAAGATGAGCGGCGGCATCTTGTAGCCGCGTACCAGTGAGAAGCCCCCGGCCGGTCCGCGCTCCGTGTAGACTGGGATGCCCATCTCATCCAGTTGTTCGATGTAGCGGTGCAGGGTGCGCACCGAAACCCCCAGGGAGGTGGCCAGCTCGGCGGCCTTCTGGTTGGGCTGGCGCTGCAGCAGCAGGATCAGGGTCAGCAGCCGGTTGGCGGGTTTGGTCATGGCGTTCTTTCTCCAATAGTATACAAGGGATATATGACAATATACGACATAATTATATTCGCTATATATAAAAAAACCTGCCCAAAGGCAGGTTGGATGAAATATTGGAACGTCAAAGTCCGCAGTTATTTATTCCCAAGACCATTCACACTTCCCAGCCCGCTGACTTCCCGTTGGACGCTCGGGGAACCGTAGTATTTCACGGAACCCGTCCCGCTGATATTGGCGCTCAAATTGCTCTTGGCCCAGACGGTCGCGTTTCCGGCGCCGCTGATGGTCACATCCACGGACTGGCTGGCCAGGTCCCCGCCCTGGAAACCGCCAAAGCCGCTGATGTCCAGGTTGAGGCTGTCAGCCGTGCCGCTGGCGGTGATGTTCCCGGCTCCGCTCAGGTTAACGGTCAGTGTGTGGGTGGACAGGTTGGATAAGTTTACCGTCCCTGCGCCGCTGATGGAGATCCTGAGAGCTTCGGTTTCAACATTCTTGATCTGCAGGCTGCCGGCGCTCGGAAAATCCACATTCTGCAGGTCCTTGACCGTCATGTGGATCACGACCGGCCGGGTCGGGTTCACGCGCTGGGTCCAATCCGGCTGGCTCTCTTCGATATACAGGGTGCTCCCCGCGACGCGCGTGGCCAGTTGCGGCAGCAGGTTGTCCTCGGCTTCGACCGTCACGGCCGGTACATTACCTTGCTGGATGGTCAACTCGACCGGGTAATTGATCTCCACGGATTGGAAATCCGCCACTTCTCGGTTCTGGGTGACGACCGTGCCGGATCCCCGTACCGAGCCGTTGAACTCGGCGACGTTGATAAAATTCCAGGCAGGCGCACGGTTCCAACCGAACCGGGGAGCGTAGACGACCGCCACCAGCATCCCCAGCACGATCAAGCCCGAAACGAGCATGCGCACGACCAGCCAGCGTGCCCGCAGGATCAGTCCGACCCCCGCGGCCATCAGGAAGAATGGCCAGATGTACATCAGCGCCCACAGGTTTTCGACCGGGATGCGCCCCAGCTCGATCAGGAACCAGACGATCCCGGTGGCGACCAGGAAGAACGGCCAGAAAAAAGAACGATGTCTCATTTGTACTCCTTACTTGTTTTCTTTATAGGAATTATTGGACGGGTCATTGGCATCCGAATGCCCGGATGAAAGCAGGCCGGAGCGGACCACCACTAGGTAGGCCCCCAGCAGCACCAGCAGGGCCGGGAAGATATATTGCTGGATGCCATATGGCCGGAAAGCCGAGAAGATTAGTTCGAAGAAACCGCCGAAGATGATGAACAGGATCGCTCCCACTCTCATCACGCGCAGTCCGGCCCGGCGGCGCGGTTCGTCTTGCGTATAGGCACCCATGATAAAGATGCCCAGCCCGACTGCCACCAGGATGACCGTCCAGCTATAGGCCCAGCTTTCCCAGTAGCCGCTCAGGTTCTGCAGGAACATCATCACGCCGACCGCGCTGATGATGCTGCCCGGGATGGCCAGCCCGGCCGCCGATTTTCCCCTGGCGAACATCCCTACGAAGAACAGCCCGCCGAAGCCGATGATGATAAACGGCCAGAGATAGCTCCAGAACGGAAAATTCCGGAAGGCTTGCCCCGCCAGCGACAGCAGCCCAATCACGATCAGGACCGAACCGGCCACCAGTGCCCCCGAATTACGTTTGATATTCATATCCACTCTCCTTCTTGAATTGTATAGATCGCTTATTGAAACACTCTATATACGCATCCTTACCTGGATGGTTTTACATAGTATACGGCGGACCCCCAAAACCTGCCTAACCGGCAGCTATCCGGAACCTATTAATGTGACTGTCACTTGGGGGTTTATGCGGCAGGGGCAAATGTCCCCGTTGCCGCGCCCTGGAATAATGTATGATCCTGCCAGGAACTTAATGGTTTTCTCGGCTAGATATTAGTTTACAATTCCTCCAGAAGGAAGGAGAAAAGATGAGACCAGCCGTGAAACTTCGATCTTTAACAACCGAAGAAGAAGCCGAAATTCGCCGTTTAGCGGGATCTCGAAAAGAGCCACATCGCCTGGTCCAACGAGCCAAAGTGATCGTAGGGATGCTGGAGGATCCCAAGCTGTATGCAGATTGCAGCACGTGTTGTGCGGGAAGCGGGACACAAACATGTACTGCACAGTGTGATTCTGCTACTCTTTCCTGTGCTTGGTCAGCGGGTACTGCTTGCTCAAACTGGTGTGCATGCGGGGCGTGTGCTGCCGGTCCGCCTGCTCCCCTGCTCCCTATCCCCTCGCCCCTTCCCTCCCCGCCATCCATATCCCAACCAATATCAACACCGCCCCCCCGATCTTCACCCAGCCGGGCGTCTGCTGCAAAATGAAATAGGCCAGGATGGTCGATCCCACGGGCTCGCCCAGCAGCGTCACCGAGACGAGCGAGACCGGGAGGTACTTGAGCGCCCAGTTGAAGATCGAGTGCCCCAGCAGTTGTGGTACCAGCGCCAGCAGCACCAGCCACAAGTATGTTATCGGCGGGAATCCGAGCGGGCTTTCCCTCAGCCCGGACATGAAGGCGATCAGCAGGATCGCTGCCATCCCGTACACCACGAAAATGTACGGGATCAGGTCCATCTTCGCCCGCAGGCTGCGCCCCACCAGCAGGTAACCCGCCGCCATCCACGCGCCCGTCAGGGCCAGGAAGTCCCCCAGGAATGCCGTCCCGCCAAAAAAGGTCGCGGCCTGGCACGTTATCGCACCGGCTTGCCAGGTGCAGGCATCGCTCAGACCCACCACCGTCCCGCCCGCCAGCGCCAATACCAGCCCGACATAGGCGGCCGGCCTCACCCGCTCGTGCAGCACCAGCGGTGACAGGAGTGCCGCCCACAGCGGCGTGGTCGATACCAGTACCACCGAGCTGGCCACGCTGGTATATTGCAGCGAGGTCACCCAGACGGAAAAATGCACTGCCAGGAAGCCCCCCGAGAGCAGTGCCAGCGCCCACTCGCGCCGGCGCAAGTTGCGGAGTTGCGACCGGTAGCGCGTCAGCGCCAGCGGCGCCAGCCCGAGCGCCGCCAGCGTCAGGCGGAACGCCGCGATGACGATGGACGGCGCCCCCTCGTTCTGGGCAAACGTGATCAGGATCGACGCGGTCGAAACGGCCAGGATCCCGGCCAGCAGGACGGCGGTCAGCGTGGAACGGCGCGGGGTTGTGTTCAAGCAGGCTTCTCCATTCCTGCCAAGTATACATTGGTTTTAAGAGTTTATTGAAAAATCTTTTAACACGAAGTATTCGTTAACAGAACTCACCTGGAGAATGGAAATACCATCTCACAGTTTCTCGGGGATTTCAGGGGCTGTCCCAAAAGTAAAGGGGCAGCCTCCCTTTGCGAAAAGGGGAAAATGTGATTCAATAGGGGCATGAAAAAAGGAAACGTAGTCTTCAAAGCGTATACGATGGAACAACCGAGCTTGCTACCTGCGGATTTGGAAGAGTTGATTCCGGCGGATCACCTGGTACGGGTGGTGAACCGAGTGGTGGATGCGATCGACCTGGATCCGCTGATGGCGAAGTATGCAGGCGGTGGGACGAGCAGCTACCATCCGAGGATGATGTTGAAGGTGCTGGTGTATGCGTATTCGGAGAAGGTGTTCACCTCGCGGCGGATCGAGAAAGGGCTGCGGGAGAATGTGAACTTCATGTGGTTGGCGGGCGGGAACCGGCCGGACTTTCGGACGATCAACCGGTTTCGGGGGGTGGTGATGAAGGGGGAAGTGCGGGAGGTGTTCACAAGAGTGCTGGAACTGCTGATCGAAGAGGAGTATGTGAAGTTGGAGAACTACTTTGTGGATGGGACGAAGATCGGAGCGGATGCGAATCAGCACAAGGTAGTGTGGGCGAAGAAGACGCACAAGTACAAGGTACGCTTGGAGCAAAAGATCCAGCAGTTGTTGGACGAGATCGAGCAGGTGAATGAAAAAGAGAATGAAGAATATGGGGATAAAGACCTGGAAGAGTTGGGAGGCAAAGGGGGCATTGACGCCAAGAAGTTGCAGGCGAAGGTAGCGGAATTGAACGAGCGATTGCGTCAACAACCCGAGAACAAGCCATTGCAGAAGGCAGTGAAAACGCTGGAAAAGGATCATCTGCCTCGTCTGGAGAAGTACGAGAAACAGGAAAAGACTCTGGATGGTCGCAGCAGTTACTCCCAGACTGACCCGGATGCCAGCTGTATGCGCATGAAGGAAGATCGCGGGGCAGAAAAGCCCTGGCCTCGTCCGGCTTACAATGCACAGATCGGGACGGAAGGGCAATTCGTAGTGGGATATTCGGTCCACCAACGCGCCGGTGATCCGGGCTGTTTCATCCCCCATATGCAACAACAGCATTGGCCAAACGGACAGAAACCCCAACGGGGATCAGGGGATGCGGCCTATGGCAGTGAAGAGAATTATGCCTATCTCAAAACAAACCAGATGGAGAATTACCTCAAGTACAACACTTTCTACCAGGATACCCACCCGCCTCGCAAAGCCGAACGAATCCAGACACTCAGTTTCCGTTCCGAGAATTTTCCCTATGACCTAGACCGAGATACTTTTACCTGCCCGGCTCACCAATCCCTGACCTACCGGGAAACCCGTCCTTACCGTACCGAGAATGATTATCTTTCCGAGCGACGGTACTATGAGTGCTCGGCATGTGGAACCTGTCCGCTCAAGCCTCAATGCACCCAGGCCAAGGGCAACCGCCGTATCCAGGTCAGTTTCAAACTCCGGGAATACCGCCAACAGGCCAGAGAGAACCTGCTTTCAGAGCAAGGGATTGCCTTGCGAAAACAGCGCTGCATCGAGCCCGAAAGCACCTTCGGGGATGTGAAACACAACATGGGCTTTCGAAGGTTTCACCTGCGAGGCCTGGAGAAGGTCGAGACAGAGTAGGCTTTGGTATGCCTTGCCCATAATATGCGCAAACTGGCGGCCATCTGACCGCCAGTTTTTTTTCGTCCCCGCCCATTTTCGGGCTTTTACCCCTCTTTTCCACCTACTTCGACTGCCTTTTTAGACAGCCCCTTTGTAACCTGAGCCGGGGGCTTTAGCCCCCCGGCGAACAAACATTGAGTTATTATTTTTCTATCAGGGCTCAAAGTAAAAAAATAGTAGTCTCTTAACCTTTGTGTATCTTTTCCGTCGTGTACTTTGTGCCCTTCGTGTTTAGTGAACTTTGTGTAAGCGAAACGTTAGAAATCCTCCCCCCATTATTGACATTCCCGCCTCCCGGCTTATAATCTAGACAATAAATATCATAATTATAATAAGTGCACCTCAAGGAGAAAAATACCATGTCATTCCAACTTATGCCTCTACCCTATGCCTATGACGCCCTGGAACCCTTCATCGACACCCTCACCATGCAGGTCCACCATGACAAACACCATGCCGCCTACGTCACTAACCTGAATGTCGCCCTCGAGAAACATCCTGAGCTTGGCAGCAAAACCCTGGAAGCGCTGCTCTCGGACCTGAATGCTGTCCCGGAGGACATCCGCACGGCCGTCCGTAACCACGGCGGCGGCACGTTGAACCATAACATTTATTGGGAGACCATGGCCCCCAAAGCCGGTGGCGAGCCGGAAGGTCAGCTTGCCAAGGCCATTGCGGCCGATTTCGGAAGTTTTGCCGACTTCAAGGCGCAGTTCGAGAAAGCCGCCATGGGTCGTTTCGGTTCCGGCTGGGCCTGGCTGGTGAAGAAATCTGGCAAGTTGAGCATCATTTCCACCGCCAACCAGGACAGCCCCTTGTCCGAGGGCATGACCCCGCTCCTGCCGTTGGACGTTTGGGAACACGCCTATTACCTGAAATACCAGAACCGCCGGGCCGAGTACGTTACCGCTTGGTGGAACGTGATCGACTGGAAAGCGGTCGCCAGCCGCTATACCGCAAAATAATGGTATGGCGAGATTTATCTCGCCCACACCTTATCTCGCCCATCTTTGCTTTCTTCAAAATTACAAGGGCCCAATTCCTCGTTAGGGATCGGGTCCTTGTCTTTGTCAGGCTTTACCATTTTGCAATGACAGGCCTCGGCTCCTTCGTTCCCCACCACTATACTTGAATTGCCTTTCCATGCCTTGGGGCAAGAATCTCCCCCCATTTTTGTACTTAGAACGCCTAACAAAACCCCCAATGTTCTGCTTAGAAGGTTTTAGAACTGATAAAGAAGTAACCTAAAGAGCATATTTCGGAAGAAAGGAATGTGGTTTATAAGACTGTAAAGCATGCTATAGTTCCAAGGGAGTTTCTTTATATACGAGAGACCAACTATGGGTTCCTCCCTCAATCTTCTTAACCTTGGCTCAAGCTTCTCTATCTCACCAGCATCATTGACGGCCCAGTGAAGTGTTGCGCCGGTGGTCTTGCGCATTTTCGAGTTTCCGCTCTTTACGGCGAACGAATTCACGACATCAAACGCGATTTGCCCTTGATGGAAATGATTGGTTAGTCTGTTAAGAAAGTCTTAACCTCAACTTCGGTCAAGTACTCTAAAAGGCCTTTTGCCACTATCATCGCCGGGCGATCCTTAGGTACTCCCTCTAACCACTGCGGACTTGTAATTGAAGAGGCGATCATGAAGTAGTTGTCTCGTTTTGCGAAAAACTTCTCGCGCAATTCAATGACATCCGGGAAATCGAGATCATACCAGGGGTTCTTGATCTTGTCCCCGTTCTTTGGGGGAAATGGGGGGATGCCCGCAGGAGTTTATCCCGCGTGCTCTTCGCGGGACAGGGGGGTTGAATTGCCCCGGTTACCGAAGATGCGAAAGCCCTGCCGGGTCCTCGTTTATATTAATTGCAGAATTCTACCAAGACGGATATAATATGTCCGTCTTGTTTTTATCTCACTCAAAAAATGGAGGAACGAAATGACCCATATTGTTACCAGCCTGTGCGTGCGCGACCGCGGCTGTATCGAAGTCTGCCCGGTGGAGTGCATGGTTCCTGGGCCAGTCGACAAGTGGCCCTGGATTTATATAGACCCCGACACCTGCATTGACTGCGGTGCCTGCATCCCGGAATGCCCCTACCTGGCCATTTTCCCGGAGGACGAAGTCCCGGCTGCCTATACCGCCAAGGGCGGCGAGTATATCAGCAAGATCGGCCTGACCGGGCATTTTGAAGGCACCAATCATCATGGGACGAAGATTGTGCTGGATACCGTCAAACAGCTTGCCGCCGGCGAGGTGGTCAACCTGCGGGATGACATCAAACCCAATTACGATTTCTACAAATCCGGTCCCGGCTACGCAGCCAAGGACACGGATAACGGAATGTAGCCCAAAAAGCCCGGCGTCTGTCTCAGGCGCCGGGTTTTTTGTGCGCCCAGCATGGGCGTTGACTAGAGAGTGAAAGACTCTTGCAGCGGAGATTGCACCGACTGCTAGCGGAAGGCAAGGGCGTCGCCGTGAGGTGGGGTCTGGAGGAAGCCGGAAGCAAACCTGTGGCTTGAGGAACACGAATCCAATGTGAGGCCGTAAGACTGGGCGAGTTGGCAAGAGACAACGAAGCCCGTGCAATCAAGGGTCGAAGCGGTAAATTGGGCAAGCGTGCAGGGAAAGTCAACGAACTTACCTGGGGAGACCTGTCATCAGGCCGGAAGGTAACCCTGACAGAGATGTCAGAATGAGATGGCAGGAGTCAGCCGAGGCCATAGTACCGGAGGTAGTCGGGAAGGGCTGAACAATAAGAGGATGAGTACGATGAGCAGTTCGAGGGACGAACGGAGAAGGCAGAAGCCTGCGGAAAGCGGGACTGCTGCGCCAGCGAAGCAGGTGAAGCCTGTGGGATTGGGGCAGAGCGCCGAGCCGTCTCCGGCACGAGACATTGGAAAATCCGACGTGGCAGTGTGGGAAGCGGTGTTTGCGAGAGAGAACCTGCTGACTGCGCTGAAGCGAGTAGAGAGGAATAAAGGAGCAGCGGGGGTGGATGGGATGGAAGTGCAAGAGTTGTCCGGCTACCTGAAAGCGCACTGGAAGGAAGTGCGGGAAGCTCTCGAAAGCGGGAAGTATCGGCCAAGCCCCGTGAGGCGGGTAGAGATGCCCAAGCCAGATGGAGGGGTGCGGCAATTGGGGATACCGACAGTGCTGGACCGGCTAATCCAGCAAGCCATAGCGCAGGTACTAACGCCGGTGTTTGAGGTGGTGTTTTCGCCACATAGTTACGGGTTTCGACCCGGACGGAGTGCGCATCAAGCCGTGCAGAAATCCCAGGAGTACATTCTGGAAGGTTACGACTGGGTGGTGGATATTGATCTGGAGAAATTTTTCGACCGGGTGAACCACGACATGCTGATGGCGAGGGTGGCACGGGTGGTGAAAGACAAACGGGTGCTGAAATTGATCCGAGCCTACCTGGAGAGTGGCGTGATGTTGAACGGGGTAGTAGTGGAGACGGAAGAGGGAACACCGCAAGGTGGGCCACTGTCGCCATTATTATCGAACATCATGTTGAGTGATCTGGATAGGGAACTGGAGCACCGTGGGCACAAGTTTGTGCGTTATGCGGATGACTGCAACATCTACGTGAAAACGGAGACAGCCGGGGCACGGGTGATGGAAAGTGTGAAGAAGTATCTGGAGAAGAAGTTGAAGTTGAAGGTGAACTCGAAGAAGAGCAAAGTGGAACGAGCGACCCGGGTGAAATTCCTGGGGTTCAGTTTCTTCAAACGCAAGGGAGCCGTACTGATCCGCATAGCGAACCGGACGAAGGAACGCTTTATGGAGAAGATGCGGAAGTTGACCAGGCGAACCCGCTCAGGCAAGTTGGAAGATATCGTGAGCGAGATGAACCGCTACATAGTGGGGTGGACAGCCTATTATCGACTGGCGGCCACGCCGAGTGTGTTTGAAGGGCTGGACGAGTGGGTACGACGGAGACTGAGACAGATGCTTTGGAAACGCTGGAAACGGGGCACAACACGCTACCGGGAACTGAGGAAACTTGGTGTACCCCCGGAACGAGCCGCACTTGGAGCAGTTGGGACAAGTCCCTGGCGCATGTCCCTAACACCTGTGATAAACGAAGCCCTGAGTAATGCCTACTGGCAAAACGCAGGGCTGGAAAGCATTGCAAAACGATACTCCAAACTACGTTATTCTTATTGAACCGCCGGATGCGGACCCGCATGTCCGGTGGTGTGAGAGGAGGGCGCTAGTCCCGCCCTCCTACTCGATTTATCTCTATTACTATTTGCTTGTGGTGAGAGATGATCTTGTTCCTGGCCTCTTTCTCGTTGTCGAATTCCATGGCGTTCCTATCAATAACCATGCATCTCGACCGCCGGTGGACTCTACCAGGGTGCCGCGCGCCTTCTGCTCCATCCCTGCCCGCCACGACGTCTGGCGGCGGGTCTCGGCCGGACCGGCTGGTCTCCCCCGCCTCCGCCTTCGCCACCGGCATCGTAGCGCCGGTGGAGGGTGGTTTTTCTGCCTTCAGCGGCGTGTGAGCGAAGCCGACCTCCGAGTTCTTGGAGAACTCGGAGGTCTGGGTCCCTTTCGAAGATGCCCTGGGGATCATCCATATCCGCACCACGGGTCATACGCCGATACCTCTTCTGGATGGATCACGCGGAATGTTTCGAGTGCCACGGTCTCGATGCGTCCCCATCCTTTCAGGTACGTCAGTCCGGTCGAACTTTCCATATCAGCAAAGCCGCGCTTTCGCAGCAGCTCATAGGAGAAATCTCTCTCTCCATGATACAAGCGGATCACGGCCCAGATCTGTTGGATGGTCGGAAAGGCCTCACAAAATCCCACCCGCGCGGTTGCTCTTATGTATTCGTTTTCACCCTGCCTCCCACGCAGGTTCTCCAGCATTTTCTCAGATTGCTGCTTGGCCACTGTGGCACTGTTGACCACGTCACTATCCCTTGCGCCCAGGCGCATTGCCCGCTGGTAACAGCCTGCGGCTTCTGCCTGCAGGCAGGCCAAGCCAAGCACCACCTCAGCTGGAACTTTGGGCAGGTCCACCACGATGCGCCCTCCCTCGGCGGTAATGATGTGGGGACTTAATCGCTTTTTCAGCAGGTGGCCCAGTCCCAATGCTTTGTTGTACCAGTAATCTGCATTGAACGGGTTGGCATTGATGGCGGTGTCATACGAACGGATCGACCCGGAGATTTTACCGAGTCTGTCCTGGCACAGGCCCAGTTTGTTCCATGAGTCTGAGTCTTTCGGCCATACCAGGACGATCTGGTGGTACTTTTCACCGGCCTCCTGGAACCTGCCCAACCGCTCCAGGGAGGAACCGGCGTTGTAAAGGGCCGTCGGGTAATTGGGGCTGAGCGCCAGCGAACGTTCTGCGGCCGCCAGCGATTCCAGCGGCTTTCCCTGCCGGCCAAGGTCGCGGGATTGATCGCACGGGTCCTCGCCGAGGACACAGCGGAAGCCTAGCGAGCTGCTTTTACCCTGCGTTTCGAGGCGGAAGCTGCTGCGGCAATATTCGGCGCAGCTCGCCCACGCGCCCCCGCGTGCCACGCCGCCGAAGAACTGGAAGGGCAGGGTTTCTTTCGCACTGCCGCCGTCTTTGAAAAGAACCACCCGCTCGAAGCCAAGCTGCATGTGTTCCTGCCGCACCTTCTTGAGTTCGTCGGTTTCTTTATACCCGGGGTACGGCACGCAGATGTCGCGTGTCCACTGGAACACGTTGCCGGCCATATCCAGGCAGCCGTATGGACTGGCGCCTCGGGGGAAGCTGCCGACCGGCTTGGTACCTGCGGCGGGGCCTTGGTCGATATTACCGCCCTCTTCGATATAATTGTTCCCCCATGGCCAGGTACGCCCATCCGTGCCGCGTGCGGCCTTTTCCCACTCGCTTTCATAAGGCGGTCGCTTGCCCACCCATGCGCAGTAGGCCAGCACATCCTCCCATGACACATTCACCACTGGGTGGTTCTCCCGGCCGTCTGGTATCCTGCCATTCGTCCAGGTTTCGGGCGTGGAATAGCCGGTCTGGTCACAAAAGCGTTTGTATTGGGCGCAAGTCACCGGCAGGAGCTCGATCCAAAAGCCTGGCAGGTTTATTTCGTGGCTGGGGATCTCGCGTTCGAACCAAACCCATAATACGTCCCGGTATTTCCGGGAGGCTGAGGCGTAGGCGCTCTCGATATCCTTTAATTCACTGCCCATGCGGAATGGCCCCGCCGGGATATACACCATCTCGGCCCCATCAAGCGCAAGGGCGCGCTCACCCGCCGGCCAGGCTGACTGCGGCGCGCAGCCTGCCGCAATGCTGGCCTTTTGCAGGTCCGCGCCGCAGCGCGGGCAGGCGCACGGCTGCTTGCCAAACCCCTGCACCAGTACTATTTTTTGGTGGCACTGCGGACCCGGGCAATCCAGCAGCATGGCTACTCCTCTCTTTGGGAAAGGTATTGTTTTTCGAGCATTTCGATTGCCAGACGCATGGCGGGAGTTGCCTGGGAACGGGTCGCCGCGTAAAACTCATTGGCAGCCTGTCCGTTCAAGCGGAGTTGCCCGGAGCGCAGTCTATCCACCCAGTCTCGTAATTCCGAGCAGGCCAGCCCGATCCCTAGTCCTTCCGCTACATAAGATAGAGACAGAAAGGATGGGAAATCTGTGACGTACTGCGAACCCACCTGCACCGCAACGCTTTTTATCCACCATTTGACCGCCTCGGACAGGTTTTTTTGTTCCCATTCCAGGTCTCCCAGCGCGCTGCACAGGCCTTGCTTGCTCCTGGCAAACTTCAATCCTTCCAGCAGGGTTTTGCGGCCGTCGTTATGGCGTTTTTGCTTTCGGTATAATACGGCCAGCCAGTAGTAACTGAAGTAAAAATCGGGGTATTTGTCGCGCAGTTCTTCGGCCAGGCGCAGCGCCTGCTCCACCTGCCCGGCATTGGCTGTATCGGGAATGATTTTCGCTTCAGGCATTTTGAACCAGTCCCGCTCTTCGTACATCTCTTCGAAATCGATCTGGAAGCAGTCATCGATATATGCGTCGCCGGTCATGGCGATCTTCTTCAGTGGCAGCGACTGCGCTGCTTTGATCTCAGCCGCCTGGCCTATCCCGCAGCGTTTACCAATGGCCGCAAGGGCGGCCTTGGCATCTTCGACAACCGCTGGATCGCTGGCAAGGACGGACTGGATGCCTGCGATGCACACTTCGTCTCCGCTCTCGCTCAGCACAGCCAGCACTTCTTTTCTGATATTCGTCTGGAATTCGCGGTTTGCCGGCGTCGTGATCTCGAGCGCTTTGAGGAGTTGTTCGTGGGCCTTCTCCCCGGTTGTGACCAGGGCCTCCCTGGCAGGTTTTCGCCATTCATTCTCCCAATGATATTGCTTGAGGGCAAATATCAGGCGCCCGATTGCCTTCGTTGTGCCAATTTCGCCCAAAGCCCGGTTAAGCTCCGGGTTACTTGCAGCTCCGTATTCATGCGCCCTGACCAAGATCTTTTCGTACTCTTCCGCCGGGCAGATCGCCTTGATCTTATCCAAGCCCCCCGGGATTCGCACCAGGGCTGCCGCGGGAGCGCCGTCCTCGCCCTTGTCACCTTCCTTGACGGATCCATCCGGCTGGAGCGTGCTTGGCTTGACATTCCTCAGCACCTCCAGCAGTGCTTCGACCGCCTCGGTTCCCAGGCTCCCAAGGGCGCCCGAGACCGATGGGTAGTTTGATTTATCCGCTGATGACCGGAAGATTGCGATGACCTCCTCGATGGTCTCGCGCCGTTCCTCCGGCGTCAGCGTGGCGGCGATGGCGCTGCGTTCGCGCTCATACGCCGCCATCAACCCACTCGTGATAACCGATCGCAGCGTCTCGGCAGGCATCACTGACCTCAGCGCCGGGACTCCTCCATTCATGGTCAGCAGAGCCGCGCAGGCGGAACCGGCCAGATATTTCTGCTCCCAGGCGTCATTGGATTGGAGCGCGTACGCACGCATCTCCAGCAGCGCTGTCCTGCTCGCCTCCGTCCCCACTTTCCCCAGGAATTTCGGCAGGTTGTCGCCCATGGCCTTGCCGCCATGCTTCCGGAAGGCGTTCATCAACGGCGCGACGGCATTCTCATGGTTTGTTGCCTTCTCCAGGTCGGCCCAGGCCTTCTTCTTGACGTCATAATCCGCAGATGTCGTCAGGCCAACCAGCCGCTCCATTTCCTCCAGGGACCCGGCTGCCGGCGCTTCCACTTTTCCTCCCAGCTTGAGGATGGCTGTCTTGGCAGCCTCGACCACATCCACGTTTTGGTCGTGCAGCAATGGCTGCAGAAGTACGAGTACGCTCGCGCTGTCTGTGCCAATTTTCCCCAGGATCTCGGCGGTTGATTTGCGCACATTCCAGTCTGTGCTTTTTAAGGCTGCTGCCAGTTGAGGTAGGATCGCTGCCAATTTGACCTTCGAGCCAAGCGCACTGAAGGAATAAAATACTTGCTGGCGCACTTTTTGCTCGTTGTCCTGGATCAGGTTTGCCATGGCAAGCAGTGCGTCTTCGGGCAGGCCGCTCTCTGATCCCAATATCTGTAATGACCAGCAGCTTTTTTCCCTGATCCGTGCATCCGCGCAGCTGAGCGCCTGGATCAGGCCGGGGATGAGCGGGTTTCCCCTTCGCTTGATCATTTCAGCATGCCGCTTACCGATCGCCACCGATTCCTGGAGTTTGTCCCAGTCGACAGAAATGTCGATATCCTCGGATATCATCTGGTTGAGCATGCGGATGGCCTCCGTATGCTCAGCCACAGAAGAAGGTGGTTCGGCTTGTCGGGGGGAAATCTTTTTGCCATTCTGCCGCCTTTTTGCACGGTTCGTGGATGCCACAACGATTATTGCGATAAGGATTAAGCAAATTATCAATTCCATCCAGCCAATGGTCATTTTGTACCTCCTTTTTGAAACCTTTTCATCTTTTTTCGAATCTGCTCACCCTTGCGAAGGTTTTGCAGTATCCTGGCATACCGTTTGTGCAAAAATCCCGATTGATCCGCATTTTTTGCCGGCAAAGGAACCTTCGCAAGGCTGCCTGAGTAGTAGCTTTTTTCTGATCGGGTCTATTTAACCCTTTCCAGATAAGTCACTTCAAATATTGGCAAACTGCCAAGGAAAAAGTCATCCACCGTTTTCCCGGTCAGGCTTCCGGTGATCCGGTATTGGTAAGTATCTCCTGGACGGAAGATGATATCTCTGCCGTTGATGTCCTCTGGTGGCAGATTGACTTTTAAACCCACTACCACAGGCTCTATGGCGTAACACCCTGTGCAACTGAATCCGCTGCCGTTTAAATCTGGACCATGGAATATCACAAGTTGGTTCAATGCAGTTGGAGCGGTCTGACTGGTGTCTACGGTACCCGAGTTGAATATCTCTATCCAACCTGTTATTTCGGTTTGTGACCCGCTTTGTGCCTGCGTTGGTTCTGGGTTGGATTCCTGGACTGGGGGCAGGGTGTCAGTCGGAATGGGGGTATTGGTCGGAAGCGGGGTATCAGTTGGGAGCGGGGTGTTGGTGGGCGATGGTGTTTGTGTGGGACCAAGTAGCTGTCCTGCCCCGCAGCTTGACAATAGCAAACTAAAAACTAAGACAAGAATTGCCGATGCTTGTTGCTTGGTTCTCATATTCCTCCTGCTGCTATCACGGGCGCTCCCGGCAGCTGTTAAAGTCGGCTGCTGAATTGTATATTGCCCCTGCAAGGGTTTCCGGCCTGGTTCGACATCCTTGCCGCGCGGCTGTGTTCTGTCCACAACGTGCCGCATTAAGCTCACTGCAGTTCCAGCATGCGTTCCACCAACCGGCGGACGCTGTCAGGTACGCTCATACAAATCCCTCGTTCCGAACAGGCTGGATTAATCATACAGTAAAATCCCTCTCTTCGCAACATCTAGGGGCGCAGCATCCAGGATCTTACATTTTCATAATTCAGTAAAAGAAATTTTTTTCGTTGTGTCCTTTAAGTCCTTCGTGGTGGGTATTCTTCTTCTCCCCTCTCCAAATGTGTACTTCCATTTGGAGAGGGGCCGGGGGTGAGGTCCCTGCGGTATAATCACCTAAAATCATCATGGAAGGAGCAGCACACATTATGGACACTACCACTCGTATCGAACGTGATTCCCTTGGCGAAATCCAGGTCCCCGCCGGGGCATTGTACGGCGTGCAGACCCAGCGCGCCGTGGAGAACTTCCCGATCTCCGGCTTGCAGCCCTGGCGGGCCTTCATCTGGTCCATGGCGATGATCAAGCGCGCCGCCGCCGAAGTCAACCTGGACCTGGGCCTGCTGGACGCCGAACGCGCCGGGCGCCATCCGCAAGGCCGCCCAGGAAGTGATCGAAGGCAAATGGGACGACCAGTTTGTCGTGGATCCCTTCCAGGCCGGCGCCGGCACCAGCCACAATATGAATGTCAACGAGGTCATCGCCAACCGGGCCACCCAGATCCTGGGCGGCGGGCTGGGCGAGTACCGTGTCCATCCCGAATGACCATGTCAACATGGCCCAGTCCACCAATGACGTCATCCCGACCGCCCTGCGGCTGGGCTGCCTGTGGCGGCTGGATGAACTGCTGGCGGTGCTGAAAGAGCTGCAGCGATGCCCTGCAGGCCAAGGCAGTTGAGTTCGACGATGTGGTCAAATCCGGCCGGACCCATTTGCAGGATGCCGTGCCGGTGCGCCTGGGCCAGGAGTTCGGCGCGTATGCCAAGGCCGTCGAACGCGATGCCGAGCGCATCCGGCGTTCGGCCGAGGGGCTGCGGCGGCTGGGGATCGGCGGCACGGCGGTCGGCTCCGGGCTGAACGCCCACCCGGAGTACCACGCCCGCATGGTCAAGAAATTGTCTGAATTGACCGGCCTGCAGTTATATGAATCCGATAACCTGTTCGAATCGATGCAGTCCATGGCCGATGCGGTCGATTTCTCGGCCTCCCTGCGCACCCTGGCGCTGACCCTGATCCGCATCGCCAACGATTTCCGCCTGCTGGCCTCCGGCCCATCCACCGGGCTGGACGAGATCCGTTTGCCGGCCGTCCAGCCCGGTTCGAGCATCATGCCGGGCAAGGTCAACCCGGTCATGGCCGAAATGCTCGACATGAGCATGTTCCACGTGGTGGGCTGCGATACCACCGTTGCGCTGGCCGCCCAGGCCGGGCAGTTGGAACTGAACGTGATGATGCCGATCATTGCCCACAGCCTGTTCGAGGCCATGCAGGTCACCATCGGCGCGGTGCGGGCCTTCACCCTGCGGGCCGTGCAGGGTCTGGGTGCCAACCGGGAAAAGGCCACCGGCTGGCTGGCGAAGAATGCCATCGTGGTGACGGCGCTCAACCCGGTCATCGGCTATACCCAGGGGGCCGCGCTGGTCAAGGAAGCCCTCAAGCGTAACCTGGCCATCCGGGAAGTGGCGGTCGAAAAGGCCGCCGCCGGGTGCCTTGAAGCACCGTGACCAGGATCGCCCGGTCACCGTGGCGGAGATCGAGGCCGCGCTGGATGACCTGCGCAAGCTGACCGAAGGCGGCATCGCCGGCGGTGGTGGAGGCGGTTGACTGGAGAACGCTAATATGACCTTCGACCCAACTTTCTTGAAGCGGCTTCACGCTGGTCCTGACCGGCCTTGCCGGGGCCTTCCTGGTGGCCCTGTGGGTGGCGCTGGTGGTATGGACATACCGTGATATGCGCGCCCGCCACCGCGACCGGCTGGTGCACATCCTGGCGGCGTTGATGGTGGCGCTGTTGAACCTGCCGGGTGTGCTGGTCTACCTGATCCTGCGGCCGGCCCGCACGCTGGAGGAAGAATACCAGCAGACGCTGGAAGAAGAGGCCCTTTTGCAGTCCATCGAGGACCAATCCGTCTGTCCCGGCTGTGAACGCCACATCCGGGAGGATTGGCTGGTCTGCCCTTCCTGCCAGACGAAACTGCGCAAGCCCTGCCATTCCTGCGGCCGGCTGATGGAATTGCCGTGGAATATCTGCCCGTATTGCGGCACGCCCGCGCCGGGGATGCGCAAGGAAGGCGCCACGCATGGATGATGTGGTGAGAAGCCTGCCGGAAGAACAGGTCAAGCGCTACCGGCGAAGAGGAGCCAGTCTACCGGCTGGAAGAGGCAGAGGAAATGCTCTTCTGCCGGATAGAGCCAGACGAATGACCATTGTCGGAAGACTGGCGCAACTTATCCACGATCGGCCGAAGCACACCGTTCTTGGAAGAGAGCAAACCGGACTCACTGATATTAATTTCTCCATCATGAAACTCGAATCCATCACCCTCTATCATCTCTCCATGCCACTGGTCGCCCCGTTCGAGACCTCCTTCGGGGTCACCACCGGGCGGGAATGCATCCTGGTCTCCATCCAATCGGAAGGTCTGACCGGCTGGGGCGAATGTGCGGTGGACCGGGATCCCGGCTACTCGTTATGAGACCACCGGCACTGCCTGGCACATCCTGAAGGATTTCATCGCCCCACTGCTGCTTGGTGAATATGTCTCCGACGCAACCGATTTCCAGCAGCGCGTGGCAGGCATCCGCGGCCACAACCTGGCCAAAGCCGGGGTGGAGATGGCGCTGTGGGACCTGCTTGGCAAGCGCCAGGGCAAGTCGCTGCGCGAGCTGCTGGGCGGGCTGCGGGCACGCGTGGAGGTGGGCGTCTCGGTCGGTTTGCAGGATTCGCCCGAGGCGCTGGTCGAAAAGGTCGGGAAGTACCTGGCCGGCGGGTACGGGCGCATCAAGATCAAGATCAAACCCGGGCGGGATGTGGGCGATGCCGAAGCCGTCCGGAAGGCCTTTCCGCACATCCCGCTCCAGGTGGATGCCAACTCGGCCTATACGCTGGAGACCTGCCAGGTCTTGCGGCCGCTGGACAGGTTGAAACTGCTGCTGATCGAGCAGCCGCTCAATGAGGACGATCTCTGGAACCATCACAAGCTCCAGAAACAATTCCACACGCCCATCTGCCTGGATGAAAGCATCACTCAGCCTGCTGCATGCCCGTTCCGCGCTCGAAATGGAAGCCTGCAGGATCATCAACATCAAGCCCGGGCGGGTGGGCGGGTTGAGCCAGGCCGTCCTGATCCATGACCTGTGCCGGGCGCAGGGCGTGCCGGTCTGGTGCGGCGGGATGCTGGAGACCGGCGTCGGGCGCGCCTCCAACCTGGCGCTGGCCAGCCTGCCCGGTTTCAGCCTGCCGGGGGATATTTCCGCCTCCGACCGCTACTATGCCGAAGATATCACGCACGAGCGCTTTGTGCTTGACCCCGGCAGCACGATCGATGTGCCGTCCGGTCCCGGCCTGGGCGTGACCGTGGATCCGGCCGCCCTCAAGAAGTTCAGCCTGGCGGAATTGCGGTTGGCCGCAAAGTAAATAGAGGCGTGCCAGGTGGGAAAAAGCAGTTTCCTTTGCCTGTGTGCGCTTGCCTGCAGCCTGCTCCTGGCCGCCTGCGCAGGCCTGTGGGGCGCCGCCAGCCCGGTTGGCGCCGGCGTTCACTCCCAGCGTCCACCCTCGTTCGAGCCAGTCCCACACCAGTTCCCGCTTCGTTCTGGATTTCTCCGGCCGTCCCGGACTCCTTGCGGCCAAATTGCGCCGGCTCTTCAACCTGCCGCCGTGGCAACCTCTTCAAGCGCAGCCACGTTGCGCCTGGATGTTCATTAATCCGCAATCTAAAATCCAAAATCTGAAATTGACCACTTGGTATCTACGCCCTCGTCACGCCGTTCCCCACCACGACGGATGGGGTCTCGCTGGCCGATATCCGCAATGCCTGGGCCGGAACGCCTTCGGGACCCTTTGCCGGGCGGCCGCTCTGGATGGATGGATCCACCCTGGCCGCATTCACCGCCCTGTGGGGTGCACCCGGCTCCCGGAGCCGTGCACGTGGCGGCAGCGGACCAGTTGGTTGATTCTGCCTGGGCGGACCGCCCGGCCTGGGCGATCGTCCCGTTCGAAGCGCTGGAGCCGCGCTGGAAAGTCCTCAGCGTGGATGGCCAGTCGCCAGTTCACAACGATTTCGACCCGACCGCCTATCCTCTCAAAATCGCTTTTTCTCTTCAACCCGCCGCTTTCAGCCTGCCGCCTTCGAACCGCGACCCGGACAAGCTGACCGTGCTGGCGATGACCGGCACCACCGCCCTGGTGCGCGGCACCGCCGACCGGATGGAGAAGAACGGCGTGCTCTATCCGGGCTGAGCAGATCGGCAGTGTGCTGCGCGCCGCCGATATCACCCATATCAGCAATGAAGTCTCTTTCGATGCCGCAATGCCCGACGCCTGATCCCTGGAGCCAGAGCCTGTTGTTTTGCAGCAACCCGCGCTACATCGCCCTGCTGCAGGATGTGGGGACGGACGTGGTTGAATTGACCGGCAACCACCTGCTGGATTACGGTCCGGCGGATATGTTGAAGACACTGGATATGTATGACCAGCTCGGCTGGAAATATTACGGCGGTGGCCGGGATTTGCAGGCTGCGCTCCAGCCTGCCCTGGTGGAAAACAACGGCAACAAGCTGGCTTTTATTGGATGCGACATTGCCGGCCCGCCCGGCGACTGGGCCACGGATACCCGCCCCGGTTCGGCGCCCTGCAACCTCGACGACCTGGCCGTTGAGATCACCCGCCTGCGTTCGCAAGGCTACCTGCCGATCATGACCTTCCAGTATCATGAGTATTACCAGCCCAACCCCACCTATGAAGAACAGGCGGATTTCCGCCGGATGGCCGAGGCGGGCGCAGTGATCGTCAGCGGCAGCCAGGCGCATGAACCGGCCGCCATGGAGATTCGTCAACGGTTCATTCGTCCATTACGGCCTGGGCAACCTGTTCTTCGACCAGATGTTCAGCCTGCCGACGCGCCAGATTGTTCGTGGACCGGCATGTGTTTTATGATGGGAGGTACATCAGCACCGAACTGCTGACTTATATCATCGAAGATTATTCCCAGCCGCGCCCGATGACTGCCTGGAACGCGACCCGGTTCCTGGAAAAGATTTTCAAGGTGGCTGGCTGGTAAATTATTCGTGTTTTTCGTGTTTCTTCGTGGAGGCTCTGTGAAAATTTACGATATCAGTCTCTCCGATTTCCCCGGATATGCCGGTCTGGCCGGGCGACCCGGCCGTGGTGCTGGAACAGGTCTCTTCGATGGACGCCGGAGCGCACGACAATGTCTCCCGCCTGGCGTGCGGCGTCCATACCGGCACGCACGTGGACGCGCCGCACCATTTCCTGAACGACCACCGGACGGTTGAGTCGCTTTCGCTGGATATCCTGACCGGCCCGGCCTGCCGTGGTCCACATCCCGGAGGATGTGAAGGTGATCGGCGCGGAAGTGCTGGAAAAAGCCGCCGTCCCGGCCGGGACGGAGCGCCTGCTCCTGAAAACCAGCAATTCCCAGGATCTGGGAACGCCGGCAAAAGGAATTCTTTACGGGCTTTGTCGGCATCTCGGAGGATGGGGCGGATTGGCTGGTCCGGCACGGCATAAGACTGGTCGGGATCGACTATCTTTCGGTGGCGCCCTACCACCAGAGCATCCCAACGCATCGGGCCTTGCTTGCCGCGGGCATCATCGTTGTAGAGGGGCTGGATTTGAGCGCCGTTTCCGAAGGGATCTATACCTTGTACTGCCTGCCGCTTAAGCTGGTCGGTTCGGACGGCGCGCCCGCCAGGGCCATCCTGGTGGGTTGATCCATTAGAAAATAGCCTATCCTTGCCATTCTTTCCAGGTTGGTCACAAATCTGTCCCATTGGCTTGAACTTGGCGCTCAAGTGTGCCTGGAAGAACGAAAACTCCCACAATTTTGTCTGTGGGAGTTTTGATAGATGTATCTTAATATCTGCGCTGGCCGCCGCGGCTCTTGCCGCCGGGACCGCCCGGGCCGCCGCGACTGCCGCCGGGGCCGCCACGGTTGTAACCGCCGCCACCGCCGCGCCGGTCACCGTACCCACCACCGCCGAAGCTGCGTTCTTCGCGCGGGCGGGCCAGGTTGACCTTCAGTGGACGATTCGACAGGGTGTAGCCGTTGAAGGTCTGGATGGCCTTCTCGGCTTCACTCTGGTTGCTCATTTCCACAAACGCGAAGCCCTTGGATTGCCCCGTGTCGCGGTCTTTGATCAGTGCCACCGATGCGACCGTTCCTGCCTGGGCAAAGAGCGTGCGCAAGTCATCTTCGGTGGTATCGTAGGACAGGTTGCCTACATAAATCTTGGTTTCCATACTCTTCATTCTCTCCTTTTGAATGGGGCAGCGGGCTTGTAAAAAACCGCCAGCCTTGTACAGGGCTGGCGGCAAAAGAGCACACAAATCCTACTGCAAGTACACTTATTCTAACATAAAGCCCCTTGTCTGGGTGCATCAATTTGCAGGGAGTATGTAACCGCCATCCACCACGATGACCTGCCCGCGGATCATGCAGGCGGCCGGCGTGCATAGGAAACCGACCACTTCGGCCACATCCTCCGGCGTTGACCAGCCGTCCGGCCGGCGTGGCCGCGATGGCTTTTTGGATGAGGCCGTCCTGGCGCAGCGAATCGAAGTGCTTCAGCGCATCGGTTTCGACAATGCCGGGGGAGACCGCGTTGACGATGATATTCCTGGGGCTGAGTTCCACCGCCAGGTAGCGGGTGAGTGATTCGATGGCGGCTTTGCTGGCTCCGACCACCACGTAATCCGGCAGGACCCGGCCGGAGCCCGGGCTGGTGATGCTGACGATGCTCCCGCCGCCGCGTCTCTCCATCAATGCGGACGGCGCGCTGGGCCGCAAATAACAGCGAGCGGGCATTGATGTTCATGGTCCAGTCCCAGCCTTTGGGTTTTTGTTCCAGCGCGGGACGGTTGTAGCCGGAGGCGGCGTTGTGGATGAAAATGTCCAGGCCGCCGAAGGCCTGCCCGATTTCGTCGAAGAGCCGGTTCAGGTCGTCCAGGTCGCCCACGTCCGCCTTGACCAGCAGGGCGCGCCGGCCCAGTTTCTCGATTTCGGCGGCAGTCTCTTCGGCGGGCGGCCGGTTGCGGAAGAAGTTGACCACCACGTCTGCGCCGTTGCGGGCAAAATACAGGGCGATGGCCCGCCCGATGCCGCGTCCCGAGCCGGTGACCAGGGCGGTTTTGCCGGAAAAGGGCAGGGAAGAGTTCATGATGCCTCACTTATGGAATAATGGACTGGTTGTAATAGGGAAATGTCGAACTCGGCGATATGCTGCGGCCCCAACTCCTGTAAGGTTGCCATGACTGCCTCCAAATCCTGCCTGAGTTGGCCGACCGCCACGCCCCGGCAGGTATCCGGCCAGGGCTGCAGCCATTTCTGGCAGCGCCGATAGACTTTCAGCGCGCCCGGGTAGTTATGCCAGGTAATGTGCAGGTAAACCACTCCGACTTGCAGGATGCCGCGATACAGGTCGCGTATCGGGCCGGTTTCATCCCGCCAGGCCGCCTCGAGCGCCTCGTGGGCTTCGAAATAATGCCCACCGTTGAATAGTTCCATGCCCTGGATGGCTTTCGGGTGGAGCGGTGCGTGGCAGTCGTCGGTTCCGGGGAAGTTCAAATCGGACATGCTGAGTGAAATTATATCATTCTCGCTCCACTCACGCATGTGCGTCGCGCCTCTTTTTCACTCTTTCAGGTTCATTTCACGTCAGAAGTCTTATAATGGTCAGGAATGCCTGTGTTTAAAATTACATGACGTGAATCGAGGTTCCCATGTTCGATCTCCCTGATGATGAAATTCTGCCGCTCTCCAAGGAGCATGTTTTCTGGACCTGGTCGGCCCAGTCAAAAGTGACCCCGCTCCCGGTGAAAACCGCCAAAGGTGTCTATTTCTGGGATACTTCCGGCAAGCGTTACCTGGACTTCAATTCGATGACAATGTGCGTTAACATCGGTCACGGCGACGAGCGCGTGGTCAATGCGATGGTGGCGCAGGCGCGCGAGCTGCCCTATGCCGCCCCCGGCATGGCCACCCGGGTCCGGGCGATCGCCAGCCGGTTGGTGGCGCAGGTATCGCCCGGCGGAAAGTTGACCAAAGTCCTCTTCACACTGGGCGGGGCGGACGCCAACGAGAACGCCGTCAAACTGGCGCGCGGCTTACACCGGTCGCTTCAAGGTGCTGGCACGCTACCGCTCCTATCATGGCGCCTCCGCCGGGGCGATGGCGCTGACCGGCGACCCGCGCCGGGTGGCCTGGGAACCTGGCCTGATGCCGGGTGTGGTGCACTTCCTCGACCCATACCGCTACCGCTCCACCTTCCACCGCACCAATCCGGACATCTCGGAAGCGGATTTCTGCCAGGATTATCTCAATCACCTGGAGGAGATCATCCGCTACGAGGGCCCGCAGACCATCGCGGCGGTCCTGGTCGAATCCGTCACCGGCACGAACGGGGTCATTATCCCGCCTGACGGATATATGCAAGGCGTCCGGGCGTTATGTGATAAATACGGGATCGTCATGGTCGCGGACGAAGTGATGAGCGGCTTTGGCCGGACCGGGAAATGGTTTGCGGTGGATCACTGGGGCGTCGTGCCGGATATCATGACCATGGCAAAGGGGCTTACTTCAGCCTACGCCCCGCTCGGTGCGGTGGCAATGAAGCCGGAGATTGCGGCGGCATTCGACGGGCGTACCTTCGAGTCGGGACTGACCTACACCGCTCACCCGGTCTCGCTGGCGGCAGCCGTGGCGAATATTAACGTCTTGCGCGCGGATAAATTGGTCGAGCATGCTGCCGAAATGGGGCCGGTGCTGAACCGGCTGTTGAAGGACCTGGGCGAGGCGCACTCCTCGGTGGGGGAGGTGCGTTCGATTGGCCTGTTCGGGATCATCGAACTGGTCAGGGATCGAAAGACGAAAGAGCCGCTGGCTCCCTGGAATGGTTCCAGCCCGGAGATGGCCGCCTTGCGCAAGGCCTGCCTGGAGCACGGCCTGTACGTCTACACCCACTGGCACACCGTCCTGATCATCCCGCCGCTGCCGATCACGGAAGAGCAGTTGAAGGAGGGCTTTGCGGTACTGAATCAGGCACTGGAGGAGACGGATAAGGTGGTAAAGCGGGATTAATCCCGCTGTTCGGTTTCGGCCATCTACCCGTGGATTTGCCCGTTGCGTAAACGTAGGTCGAGATTAATCTCGACCTACGTAGGTGTAAGGCCAGTTTTCCCAAGAGGATACTAATTGGGCTTTTACCGGGTTATTAAGAATATAGCGGAATATCCGCTCGAATTCCTGTTCGTCGCGCACCACATGATCATAGCTTTCATGATGCCAGAAGTCTCCCGAGCGCCCCAGGGCCTGGTTACAATAACGCGCAGTACGCCCTTTGAGCAAACGCAGGCTGTCAGTAAGCGGATATGGGTATGTTGTTCCGATGGTATTGGTGGGTGAGACTTGGTTGAAGCCTGCGGTATCAATCAACAAGTGAACATGATTGGGCATGATACTGAAGGCAATCAAATCACATCGCTCTGTATCCATGCGGTGAATTTCTTGCATCACCAGGCGGGCAATGGCTTCTTCAGCCAGCCAACGTGGACTTTCTTTAATACATCTGTCAAGCCAGGTATCGTATTTGCCAAAGAACCTTTTGGCACTGTCATAAAGCTCTTGGCGTTGTTGTTTTCCGCTTGATCGAGAACAATTGGATTGGCGTTCCCGTTCCTGTTCGACGCGCAGTTCCTGCAAAACAGACTGTGGCAGAGAGTGCGCCAAGCGAAAGGTGATAAAAAAGATTCTATCCTGTGGCTGCCAATGAGGCAGGTTACGATGATAGATTTCTTTGAATTTGTTCATTTTTCGTTCCGTCACGTAAGGCGAGATTAACCTCGCCCTACATATCTACGTGAGCGATCAGGTACTCCAGGTAGCGCGATTTCACCTGCTGGCTGGCCAGGACTTGCTTGATGGGCGGAAGCTGCAAGATAACGCCGAATACTGCCGCCAGGGCACGATGGTTCCACAGCACGTGGTTATCGAAGATCAGGTTCTGCAGGTCGCCGCGTTCGATCGCCATCATCACGGTGCGGTGGACGGAGTTGAGCGGCGTGATGACCCGCTGCGGGCGCGAGCGCAGCGACAGGCTTGCGTGGCCGCAGGTGCGCACGCACACGCCGCAGCCCAGGCAAATATCTTCATCCACTTTGGCTTTCTTCATCTTGGGGTGGTGCGGATCGTTGGCTGGAAACCAGCGTCATGGCTTCCACCGGGCAGGCATTCACGCATTTCCCGCAGCCGTTGCAGGTTGTTTCATCCACTACGGGCAGGAAGTTGGTGGTATGCACCGGGTTGAGCATGCCAAACTTGCGGGCGGCGATCATGGCTTCGCAGCAGCAGCCGCAGCAGTTGCAGATGAAGTTGACCCCTTCACGCACATTTTCGCCGAACTGCACCAGGTTCTGCTCGTAGGCCTGCTGGAGCAGGTCCAGCCCTTCGCTCACATCCACCGGGCGGGCGTAGCCGTGCCGGGTCAGCGATTCGGCCGAGCCGTTGAAGGTCATGCAGATATCCATGGGCGCATCGCAGGCCCGGCCCATGTGCATCATCTTATGGCGGCAGTAGCATACTCCCACGCCACGCTGGCTGGCGGTGCGGATGACTTCGCTGGCGCGTTCGTAATCCAGCACGTGCAGGGCATTTTCGTTGGAAAGCACCGGCTCGTGGACAAAGACCCGCCCCAGTTGGGTCTCGCCCCGGACGAACAGGTTGCGGATGAACTCTTCTTCCACGTTCATATACTGGTAGTACAGTTCCCCCAGCACCTTCTGGTCGATGTCGCCGCGCAGGCGCATCATCGAGAATTCGAAGAAACCTGCCATGGGCGGCGGCAGGGTGTAGGTGGTCTGGCCGTCGTGCTCGGTATCCACCAGGATGGCGCGGCCGGCCAGTTCGTCCAGGGCCTTGCTGCGTTTCGGCCAGGTCCATTTTCAGGATCCGGCTGGCCTGGGCGCCGTGAAGGGCTTGATCGGCAGCTGCGCCACCAACCCGGCTTCGCGTTCGCTGAACAGGATCTTAAGGATCTGGTAGAGCGTCTCGGAAGGCGGCGCGCCCTGCGGAAAACGATTCAGCCGGTCGACCAGGTCGGTGTAGCCGGATTTCAACGTGTATGCGACATGGAATTCTATTCCTGCTTCCACACCCGCAGGCCGTAGCGGCTGAGATAGATCGGGATGTTCTTGAAGAGTGGGTTTTCCTGTTCGATGGTGGCGAGCATGGCCCGTTTGGTCGATGCGCTCAGGTTCAGACAGGATGGTCAGCGAGCCGCCGTCGCCGCCCGCGCCGTTCACCTTCCAGCCCAGCGCGCCGTGTGCCTTGGCGATCTCGATCACGCTGGCCGCCTCGGGACTGATCAAGGCCGGGTGCAGGCGCGCCTGCGCTTCGGTATTCTCGATCATCGCCGCGCCCAGGGCGGCGAAATCGCTGGCGTAAAGGGCATCACGCGATTTGGTGGCCGTGCTGCGCAGGTCATTCAGTTGCTAGCAATCCGGCCCGGCATTCTCCAGCGAGCGGATCACCATCTCGTGCACATCCGAGGAACGGTGCGATTTGCCCAGGTAGACCAGCGAAAGCCGTCGCTCCAGTTCCCACCAGGTGGCGTTCGGGATCTGGATCGGGGATACCGAAGCATGCGGGTACTGGAACATCTCGATGAAATTGATGCCCCCGTAGGCCGAACACAACTGGTCCTGGATGCCGCTCTGCTGGCCCAGCATCTCGGTCTCGATCTTCTGGGCTGCGCTGGCCACCTCGTGCGGGGTCATCCGCCCGGGCGTAAGCAGGTCCAGCCCGCCGACCAATGCCACGGTGACCGCAGCCGAGGTCCCGGTGGAGGCCCCGCCGGGGGCTTCGGAATAAATGGTCACTTCGAGGCTCAAGCCGGGCGGCAGGTGCATGTATTCGATGGCCGCTTCGAGCAGCGGGTGCTTGTCCCAATGTTTTTCAGGGACGATCACGTAGCGCTCCCCGTAATTCTCGGCGTTGATGACGATCCGGCTGGCCTGGTCCTCGCCGGGATAAACGGCAATCTGGACTTCGGCGTAAGGGTACACGCCGATGTTGAAGATCTGCCCATGCCCGGCGAACCAGGTATCCGTCCAGCCGCCGTTATCGCAGATGCGGATGGGAGCGACGCTGTTGATGATGAATAGAGGGGTATTGGTATCTGGCATGGCTAGATCCCGATCGAACAGGGTAATTGTCGAAACCGCACTACTTAACCTTAAACCATACCGCCTGTTTTGGGAAGGCCCTGGAGGCCATGGATATCCAAGTTGTATTAATCTTTCGTTATACCAAATCCCACAATTGTTGACTCGCTAATTTACTCGCAATATACTTCAAAACGGTATGGAGAATATGTCAATTTCTTTCCTGTCTATACGTTCTTACCAGCTCCGGGAGGATCGACGCCGGATGTTCCGTCCTCGATACGGCTGAAGATCCTGGAAAGATCTGTTTGGGTCCGGAAAGGAGCGACAACCATGAACAAGCAGCATATTTCTCTTGGACGCATTTTCAATATCCCCATCGGCCTGGATTACTCCTGGTTCTTGATTTTTGCGCTGATCACCTGGTCCCTGGCTACCAGCTACTTCCCGCAGTTATTCGCAGGGTGGCCGGTAGCGGAATACTGGATTATCAGTGCGGCAACGGCCATCCTGTTTTTTGGGAGCGTGTTATTGCACGAATTGGGACATTCGGTTATTGCCCTGCGGTACAAGATCCCGGTCCGCAGCATCACTCTGTTCATATTTGGTGGGATTGCCCAGATCGCCTCGGAACCTCCCAGCGCGACTGCGGAATTTTGGATTGCCATTGCAGGCCCCCTGGTCAGTTTTCTGCTGGCCGGGTTCTTCTATGCGGTCCAGGCATTGGCTGGATCACTGGCGCCAATCCTGGCCCTGGCACAATATCTGGCATACATCAATGGAGTATTGGGGCTGTTCAACCTGATCCCGGCTTTTCCATTGGATGGCGGGCGCGTTTTACGGGCAATCATCTGGGGTGTTGCGCATAATTTCCAGCGGGCCACGCGCATTGCAGCCACGCTAGGTCGCGTGATCGCTTTCCTGTTCATCTTCTGGGGCGTCTGGCAGGTTTTCGCTGGCAACGTTTTCAACGGTCTCTGGATCGCGTTCATTGCCTGGTTCCTGGAAAGCGCCGCCAATGCGCAGGTGGCCCAACAGCAGCTGCATGCCATTTTGGAAGGACATACGGTGGCGCAAGCCATGAGTTAAAACTACGCGCTGATCCCCGGGGAACTGACCCTCCAGCAACTGGCAGATGAGCACATCCTGGGCACCGGCAGGCGCTTTTTTGTGGTCGAGCAGGTTGGGACGCCGGTCGGCTTGTTGACCCTGGCAAACTTGAACAAGGTGCCGCGCCAGGCGTGGGCGGTTACAACTGCAGCCCAGGCAATGACGCCGGTGGAACAATTTCACCTGCTTAAGGCTGATACCGGGCTGGCAGAGGCGCTGGAAGATATGAACATGGAAGGGATTAACCACTTGCCAGTGGTGGAAGGTGGACAGGTCGAAGGCATCCTGACCCGGGAGGGCGTCATCGACTTTCTACGCAACTTGCAAAGTCTGCACCGATCCGGGACGCAGATACGCCTTTGAATCCCGTAACAAAACTGCTATTAATGCAGCGCTCGGTGATGAGGAAAGTATTTCCCAGGGGTGTGCCGCATTATACGGATCTGGATTACCAGATATGCGGGATGAGACGGTATTTTACCTTTCCCATGTACGCTGTGTAGCCTTGTAATTCGGCCGATAGTGTGCGTCCCTCAAGCACAGCCCGCCTTGCCAGGATGAGCACAACCAGCACACCGAACGGAATTCCAAGCCAGGCGCCGAGCAGGAGTGGTGTGCCCACCACGAAGAGGACTGTGGCTGCATACATTCACAAAACAGATCTGGGAATTTCCTTCCTATAACCGGATTACGAACCCGCAATACTCACATTTGATGCTGTCCATGCCGCGCAGCACCATCGTGGTGATGTTGCCGCCGCAGGAGGGACACTGGGCCGGGGCCGCTTTGACCTTGTCCACCGCCGCCTGGTCGAGCGCCACGGTGCGTTCCTTATCGAAGTCTTTGCTTCGGGCGCGGTTGATCAGCGCCTGCCAGGCGGTATTCTCCTGCCAGATGTGGAACTGCACCGCCTGCACCGCTGCACCGCTCAGGAAATGGACTTCTATGAAGTCTTCGTTCTTGAGCAGGCCCTGCTTGCTGGTGTCCACCTTTTCCACCAGCGCCACCGGGGCCTCGAGTTGCATTCCCTGCACCTTCTGTTTCTCCGTGACCATGAAAAGCACTTTCTTGGTGGCGATCTCTTCCTTCTGCTCGAAGATCAGGCGCTGGTCGGTCAGGTAGAGCACTCCTTCCGGGTCGCTTTTCTGCTCCTTGCCGCCCTTGCACCAGGTTGCCTTGACGGCCGCGATGCCCGCCTCGGTCGGCAGGAGTTGGAAGGAGGCTTCGGCCAGTTGTGTCAACAGGTATTCGATATCTTCCAGCCGCTTGGTCGCCGCGTAGACCTGGTTGTTGAACTGGTGGTACATCCCCTCGATGGCCTGTTCGGCCGCAGTCACCTTGCTTTCCACCTGCTCCACCGCCGATTGCAACGTGGCGAGCAGCCCGCGTGCCATGCCCGGGTTGCTCGCCACCGCAGTCAGTTGCGGCATCTGCATCTCGATGGGTCGCAAGGAACTGACCAGCATGGAGGATTGGGCGTTTATCTGCGCCTGCAGGTTCGGGTATAGCAGTGCCCAGGATTGGACAAAGGCCTGCGCCTGTGCTTCCAGGTCTTTCCCGAAGACATAGCCGCGGTTCCGCAGGCCGAGCAGGCGCGCTGCCATCTCGTTGACGGTCGCCTGAACTTGTTCGACCGCCTCGCGGCTTTTGGTCAGTTGCACACTTCCTTGCAGCGTGCTGATCCTTGACTGCAAGGTGCTGATTTCCTCGGATATTTCTTGGGCGGGAGTAGGGGTTGCCATGGTTTTCGCTCCTGTAGAAATTGGATTATGACTATTTTATTATTGCACAAAAAAAGAGGAATGACAACACAGTGGAATTCTTTTCCATTCTTCATTACTCGTTTTATATCTTTGATACCCTCTTGTTTATGGTTTCCTTTCTTGATTTTTCATGTTGTATTAAGCGTAGTTATTCTGATTCTTCCAGAAAACTTTAAATGGCAAAAATTGTCTATTATGCTATAATATCAATATTCTTTTCATTCATATTCTCTTTGTTCAGATACAGATTTAAACTGTCATTTCTATCTGGAAAGCAATAAATTATTTGAAAACAACGTGAGCACCCTAGTAGAGGAGGAATTAAGATGGATAATTCAAACGCGTTTTGTATAATTGGTATAATTGTAATAATTGCATTAGTCGTTTTGGCGATTGTAGCTAGCCAAAAACAAAAGAAAAAACGGGAAGAGCAATCAAACATTCTTCACGATCACCTAAAACAAACTGGATTTATTATCTCGAACAGTTTTAAGTGGGGTTATTTAGAAGTAGTAGTTGACACAGAACATAAAATGCTTGAAATATTAGATTTGGCAAATGGTAAATTTACAAATTTTAAATTCTCAGAAATAATTGAATGTGAAACTATTGAAGACGGTAACATTATCGCCAGCGGCGGTATAGGGAGGGCAATAGTTGGTGGAGTACTAGCTGGAGGAGTTGGCGCACTCGTTGGAGCATCTACCAGAAAGTCAAAAAGTGTTGTTTCCCACTTAGCAGTGAAAATCACAAGAAGTGATATTAACAACCCATTATTCATGGTTGAACTTATTAAAAGTCAAACAGAATGTGCTTCTGTAACATATAAAGTAGCAAAGACATTTGCTGATCAATTGCAAGCTACATGTACAAGTATTATCAAGCAGGTACATCCGGTTTAGCAAGAGCATCTGGACTAGAAAGAATATACTCCCAGAGATAATATTTCATATGTAAAAGTTGGCGGCTAAACAGCCTCCAACTTTTTTGTGCGCCCAGCATGGGCGTTGACTAGAGAGTGAAAGACTCTTGCAGCGGAGATTGCACCGACTGCTAGCGGAAGGCAAGGGCGTCGCCGTGAGGTGGGGTCTGGAGGAAGCCGGAAGCAAACCTGTGGCTTGAGGAACACGAATCCAATGTGAGGCCGTAAGACTGGGCGAGTTGGCAAGAGACAACGAAGCCCGTGCAATCAAGGGTCGAAGCGGTAAATTGGGCAAGCGTGCAGGGAAAGTCAACGAACTTACCTGGGGAGACCTGTCATCAGGCCGGAAGGTAACCCTGACAGAGATGTCAGAATGAGATGGCAGGAGTCAGCCGAGGCCATAGTACCGGAGGTAGTCGGGAAGGGCTGAACAATAAGAGGATGAGTACGATGAGCAGTTCGAGGGACGAACGGAGAAGGCAGAAGCCTGCGGAAAGCGGGACTGCTGCGCCAGCGAAGCAGGTGAAGCCTGTGGGATTGGGGCAGAGCGCCGAGCCGTCTCCGGCACGAGACATTGGAAAATCCGACGTGGCAGTGTGGGAAGCGGTGTTTGCGAGAGAGAACCTGCTGACTGCGCTGAAGCGAGTAGAGAGGAATAAAGGAGCAGCGGGGGTGGATGGGATGGAAGTGCAAGAGTTGTCCGGCTACCTGAAAGCGCACTGGAAGGAAGTGCGGGAAGCTCTCGAAAGCGGGAAGTATCGGCCAAGCCCCGTGAGGCGGGTAGAGATGCCCAAGCCAGATGGAGGGGTGCGGCAATTGGGGATACCGACAGTGCTGGACCGGCTAATCCAGCAAGCCATAGCGCAGGTACTAACGCCGGTGTTTGAGGTGGTGTTTTCGCCACATAGTTACGGGTTTCGACCCGGACGGAGTGCGCATCAAGCCGTGCAGAAATCCCAGGAGTACATTCTGGAAGGTTACGACTGGGTGGTGGATATTGATCTGGAGAAATTTTTCGACCGGGTGAACCACGACATGCTGATGGCGAGGGTGGCACGGGTGGTGAAAGACAAACGGGTGCTGAAATTGATCCGAGCCTACCTGGAGAGTGGCGTGATGTTGAATGGGGTAGTAGTGGAGACGGAAGAGGGAACACCGCAAGGTGGGCCACTGTCGCCATTATTATCGAACATCATGTTGAGTGATCTGGATAGGGAACTGGAGCACCGTGGGCACAAGTTTGTGCGTTATGCGGATGACTGCAACATCTACGTGAAAACGGAGACAGCCGGGGCACGGGTGATGGAAAGTGTGAAGAAGTATCTGGAGAAGAAGTTGAAGTTGAAGGTGAACTCGAAGAAGAGCAAAGTGGAACGAGCGACCCGGGTGAAATTCCTGGGGTTCAGTTTCTTCAAACGCAAGGGAGCCGTACTGATCCGCATAGCGAACCGGACGAAGGAACGCTTTATGGAGAAGATGCGGAAGTTGACCAGGCGAACCCGCTCAGGCAAGTTGGAAGATATCGTGAGCGAGATGAACCGCTACATAGTGGGGTGGACAGCCTATTATCGACTGGCGGCCACGCCGAGTGTGTTTGAAGGGCTGGACGAGTGGGTACGACGGAGACTGAGACAGATGCTTTGGAAACGCTGGAAACGGGGCACAACACGCTACCGGGAACTGAGGAAACTTGGTGTACCCCCGGAACGAGCCGCACTTGGAGCAGTTGGGACAAGTCCCTGGCGCATGTCCCTAACACCTGTGATAAACGAAGCCCTGAGTAATGCCTACTGGCAAAACGCAGGGCTGGAAAGCATTGCAAAACGATACTCCAAACTACGTTATTCTTATTGAACCGCCGGATGCGGACCCGCATGTCCGGTGGTGTGAGAGGAGGGCGCTAGTCCCGCCCTCCTACTCGATTGTTCCGCTACTTTTGGTCACTTTTCTACATTTGGGGGGCTGTTTGGAGTTTCTTTCTAGATGGCCCCATTTTCTTTTCGTTTTCTCACTATGAGGTTTTTCTGTCGTAAGAGGAACTACTGATTTTTGAAAAAGGTAAGTCCGATGTCATATCCAATCAAGGTGCGTAGCGAGCAGGCAGGATTGCAAACGTTTTTGCGATTGCCGGGTTCTTGCGATGCCGGCTCCGAGATTGGCTTGAAGCTCAGCTCGATTATGTGGTGCGGTTCCAGCAGTATATTCACTCAATTGTGCCCAGATGTATTCAGCCGGGTTGAGTTCCGGTGCTGCAGTCGGAAAGTGGTAAACGATCAAACGTTCCTGCATCGCCAGAAATTCCTGTACCATCTTGCGTTTGTGGATAGGGTGATTATCCCAGACAAGGATAATGGTATCGGAAGTGCAGCGCAGCAATTGCTTGAGAAATTCAATGGTTTCTTTGCCGGTCAGACTATGCCAATAGGAACGAAGGCTCAACTTGCATTGTTCTCCATTCGACAGAACCAGCAGAGCGCCGATGATATTGAGACGGTCATGGTGGCTGATACTGGTGCGGATAGTGGGCGTTTCACCACGCCGCGCCCAGGTGCGCTTGAGCGGCGAAACCAATGAGAAGCCGCTTTCATCTTCAAGAACCAGTACAGCCTTCAGTTCCCGGCGTCTTTTTTTACCTCCGGCAAAATCTCTTCTTTCCACTGCTGGATGGCTGCCTCATTTCGCTGAAACGGGCGCCGCTGTGGACGCTGACAACTCCAGCCCATCCGGTCAAGGATGTGCCAAACTGTACTCGGGTGACACCGGACTTTAAACAGTTGCCAGATGACTTGTCCGATCCGATCAAGCGTCCAATAGTCTCCAAAGTATCCATATGCCGGAGCGCCACGCTGCAATGCTCTTTCAAGCCGTTTTACTTGTTTTTCTGTCAGTTTCCTGTGCCGCCCGATCGGTTTCGGCTTTTTCCTGCTTTTCGGCTTCTGCGCTTCCTGCCTCCAGCGATTGACTGAGCGAGATGTGACATTGAGTATTTCAGCAACTTCTTTCGCCTTCTTGCCTTGCTCTAGAAGCACCAGCCCACGTGCACGCTGCTCTGCTAGCTGTTCTACTGTTCCTTTTCGTCTCATCCTGCTATTATGCCACAACGCAGGACTTTCAAATATCAAAAATCAGTAGGAGTTATTCTTTGCCTTCGGAACGCTTGTTGGATTTCTTTTTTTATCCCCAGCTTCTCGAAAATCATATCGAACAATCCGCCGGCCTGCCCAATTCTACTGCCAACGGGAACGCCGCCGCGGCCGTCGGTATTGGAACCAGCCATAGCCGACCGGCAGGTATTTCTTCTACTTTTGGGTACTGCATTCTCTCCTTCAGCATATTTGCTGCGTACGTTCATTCGAGTCTCTTAGGTTCGTTTGTACTATACACTATATTTAATACAAAGATTCAATCTGCGCGTTTCCGATCCTGCAATTCCAACGAATTTATACTCTCTACTCTCTTCCTTCTCCATTATTCTCTTTTCTCTATTCTCTCCGAGCCACTTTCCCCTTTGGCATGGTAGAATCAGGCGGATTTTGCCTCGCAGGAGTGATATATATGAAAATAGCCGTTGCTTGTGACCACGCCGGGTTCCCGCTTAAGGAAATGGTAGTGGAAGCTGTCCGGCGTGCCGGACACGAGCCGCTCGACCTGGGTACCGATAGTACCGCCTCGGCGGACTATCCCGACTACGCCGAAAAACTCGGGCGTCTCATCCAGACCGGGCAGGCCGAGCGGGGAATTTTAATGTGCGGTTCCGGGGTGGGAGCCTGCATCGCAGCCAATAAGCTCAAAGGCGTATACGCGGGGATCTGCCACGATACGTTTTCCGGCCACCAGGGGGTCGAGCATGATAACATGAATGTCCTTTGCCTGGGACCGCGCGTCATTGGCCCCGAACTGGCAGGTGAGATCATAGCAGTATTTTTATCCGCACGTTTCATCGGTAATGACCCCGGGCAGGAACGGCATGCCCGGCGGGTCGCCAAGATCAGGAAATTGGAAAGTTGATGGGTGTTCCATGACAATTCGAAAATTATATTCCCTCGGCCAATCCCTCTGGTACGACAACATCCAGCGCCGCCTGCTCGAAAATGGTGAAATGGCTGCCATGATCACGCGCGGCGACATCCGCGGCGTCACCTCCAACCCGTCCATTTTTCTCAACGCGATCGCCAAGACGCACGATTACGACCCTGCACTCGTCCCACTGGCCTGGTCAGGTTGGGACGCCGAGCAGATCTTTTGGCAGCTTGCCATTGAAGACATCCAGGATGCCTGCGACCTGTTTTCGACCATGTATCGCGAGAGCGAAGGCGCGGACGGGTTTGTCTCCCTCGAAGTCAACCCCACGCTGGCGCACAATACCGCCGGAACGCTGGCCCAGGCCAAACAACTCTGGGAGTGGGTCAAGCGCCCTAACCTGCTTGTCAAGATACCGGCCACACCGGAAGGTGTCCTGGCCGTGCGTCTCGCCATTGCGGCCGGCATCAACGTCAACGTAACGCTGATCTTTTCCCTGGAACGCTACCGGGCGGTCATGGAAGCCTACCTGGGCGGGCTGGAGGATCGGCTGCGGGCCGGGCTGGAAGTCCGCCAGATTGCCTCCGTGGCCTCCTTTTTCGTCTCCCGCATGGATACGAAAGTGGATGCTCTTTTAAACTCGCTTGATTCCGCCAGGGCAAAAGAACTGCGTGGCAAGGCCGCCATTGCCTCCACCAAACTGGCCTACGACGAATTCCTCAAGGTCTTCCGCGGCGAGCGTTTTGCTCGCTATAAGGCGGCCGGTTGCGCAGTCCAGCGCCCGCTCTGGGCCTCCACCAGCACCAAGAACCCGGCCTATCCTGACACGATGTACGTGGACCAGTTGATCGGCCCGGGCACTGTCAACACCGTTCCACCCCAGACCCTGGACGCGTTCCGTGACCACGGCAAGGCGGTGGTAACCATCCAAAATGACCTGGAGGGAGCGCGCCAGACGCTCGCCTCCCTGGAAGCCCTGGGCATCTCGATGGATAAGGTGACGGCGGAACTGGAAGCCGAAGGCGTGAAATCCTTCTCGGATTCCTATGCGGCCATGCTGCGTGCCATCGATGAACGCCGCTCCAGCGCCGTGGGCGCACTCGGTCCCCTGGCCGCCTCCGTCAAGCGGCGGGTGGCCAGCCTGATCGCCGAAGCGGCCCCCGCCCGCCTGTGGTCCCATGACGCTACTCTCTGGACGGCTGACCCGGCTGCCTGTGAGGAGATCAATCAACGCCTGGGCTGGCTTGACCTGCCGCGCAGCAGCCGTGCTGCGCTGAAGGAGATCAACGATTTCACACAGCGCGTGCGCGCAGACGGCTTGACACATGTGCTCCTGCTCGGCATGGGCGGCTCTTCCCTCGCGCCTGAAGTGCTTTCGCTTATCCATTCTGCACTGCCGGGCAAAGGCGGGGGGGCTGGTCTGACCTTCTCCATCCTCGATTCCACCGATCCGGCCCAGGTGCTGGAAACCGCCAGCCGGTGCCCGCCCAAGCAGAACTCTCTACATCGTCTCCTCCAAATCCGGCGGCACGGCGGAAGTCAATGCCTTGTTCAATTATTTCTGGGCGCAGATCGGCGGCGATGGCAGTCACTTTATTGCCATTACGGACCCGGGCACGACCCTGGAAGCCCTGGCGAATGTGCGCGCTTTCCGCAAAACCTTCCTGGCTGACCCGACGATCGGTGGGCGTTTTTCGGCCCTGAGCCATTTCGGCCTGGTCCCGGCGGCGTTGGTGGGCATGGATGTGGACCACCTGCTCCAGCGTTCCCGGTGGATGATGCGCCAGTGCGCCGCGGATAGCGCCGGAGCGCGCAACCCCGGCCTGGTGCTGGGAGCCGTGCTGGGGCAAGCCGCAGTGGATGGCCGCGACAAGCTGACCATCCTGGCGGATGGATCGGTCGCCCCTCTGGGCGCCTGGCTGGATCAGCTTGTGGATGAATCGAGCGGCAAACAGGGCAAGGGTATTGTCGTTGTGGACGGCGAACCGCTGGCGGCCCCGGCAAATTACATGGCTGACCGGATCTTCGTCTACCTGCGGCGGGAGGGCAGCCTGGACACACAGGTGGAAGCACTCCGCCAGGCCGGTCATCCGGCGCTGGTCTTCGATATCTCTGACGTGTATGACCTGGGGGCCGAGTTCTACCGCTGGGAAGTGGCAATTGCGTATGCCTGCGCCGTCCTGGGTGTCAACGCTTTCGACCAACCGGACGTGCAGGACAGCAAGACCCGCACGGTCAACAAGATGAATGCCTATGTCCAGACCGGTATGTTGGATGAAGGCGAACCCATCTGGAAGCAGGCCGGCTTCCGGGCCTTTTCGAATATGCAGTTGGGCGTGAATGGGCTGAAGGAGAGTTTGCAGGCCTTCCTGGGCCTGGCCGCGCAGGCAGCGGGACGGAATTATCCCGCCTCGCGGGATTATGTGGCAATCAACGCTTACCTACCGCGCAACCCTGCCAACGTTGCGGCCCTGACCGAACTGCGCCTGGCCATCCGGGGAAAGACCGCTTGCGCCACCACCGTGGGGTTCGGCCCGCGCTTCCTGCATTCCACCGGCCAGTTGCACAAAGGCGGCCCGGACGAGGGCCTGTTCCTGCAGATCACCGCCGAACCGGTCACGGACCTGGAAATACCCGGGCAAAAGCTGTCGTTTGGCGTGCTCGAGCGCTGCCAGGCTTTGGGCGATTACGAGGCCCTGGCCGCCCGCAAGCGGCGCATCCTGCGCCTGCACCTGCATTCACCGGAACTGCTGGCGGACTTGGCCAAAGCGTTAAAATGATGGCCCGGATCGCATTGGGGAGAATTTCCGTTTTCGTTTCCATCCTGACGATTGCGCTCCTGGCGGCCTGCCAATCCCAGGCCGCTCCGACGTTAACGCCGACTGCTGCGGTTTTCCCCAGTCCAACCGCCAGCCCGACTGCCACCGCCACGCCAACGCTGCTTCCCACCCCCACGCCGACCCCCGCCCCGACCCTGTTCCCGCTGCCAACCCTGGACCCGCAGGCCACGCTCATGCCCTGTGATCAGCGCCGCCCCGCCCCCGACGATCTATTATCCGAGGTGGATGCCAGTTACGGGCTCGACCCCAATTATGTCCCCCCCGACCTGGTCAAGCTGGGCTTTTACCTGCCGGGGAGGGTGACCCTGCCGGACATGCTCCTGCGCCAGCCGGCTGCCCAGGCCTTGGGGAAGATGGTTAAAGCGATGCTGGCAGAGGGCCTCGCGCCGACCGTGCTCTCCAGTTACCGGAGCTATTTCGAGCAGGCCGTGGCCCACCAGAGATGGGTGGTGGAGGATCCGTCCAACGCTAATGAGGTCAGCGCCCTGCCCGGCCACAGCGAACACCAACTTGGCACGGCGGTGGATTTCGGTTCCCCCGCGATGCCGGCCCTGACCGGCAGCACCACTGACCCGTTTTCCCCACTTTTCGCCGGGACCGCGGAAGGCCTCTGGCTGGAGCAGCATGCCTTCGAGTATGGTTTCAGCATGAGTTCTCCACAAGGCGCCGAGATGCTCACCGGTCTGGCCTACGAACCCTGGCATTACCGTTACGTGGGCGTGGAAATGGCCACCTACCTGCACGCCAGCGGATATTTTTTGGACGAGTACCTGCTCAAGGTGCGCCCCGTGATGCCCTGCCTCCCCTGATTGGGCTCTTATTATCCATCAGAAATGGGACATTTTCTGGATGGTGAAGCTAAAAATGGCGCAGTATGATGGGCATGGCTTCCACCGGAGTGGCCCATGCGTTATCGAAGCATCCTCTTGTACCTGGTTATCGCCTTATCTTTGACCGCCTGTGCCAATGCTGCCGCGAACCTGCCCTCTTTCTGGGATTTCGTGTGGACGGTCTCGCCCGTCCCGCCCACGATTACCGTAACTTCCACGGTCACCCTTACCACCACCCCCACCTTTACTCCAACCTGCTCGCCAACGGACACGTTGACCGCCACCGCCGTTCCACCGGCCACCTATACCCTGACCGGCTCCATCACGCCGACGGGCACGGGCACCGCCACGCCCACCTACACTGCCACTCCAACGGCTACGCTGACATTTACCCCCTCCCTCACACTGACCGCCACGCGCACCGGCACCGCCAGCCTGACCATGACACCCACGCACACCTTTACCGTGACGCTGACTCCCAGCCGGACCTGCACACCCACCCCCACATTTACCCTGACGCTTACCCCGAGCCGGACCGCCTCGCTCACCTCCACGCCCACCAAAACCGATACACTGACCTATACGTTCACACCGTCTGATACAGCCACGGCCAGCCGGACCCGCACACCCACCCCCACATTTCCCCTGACGCTTACCCCGAGTCGGACTGCCTCGCTCACCTTCACCCCCACGAAGACCGGCACAACCACATCCACGTCGACGGCCTCGGCGACCGCCGCCGTGCGTACGGCCACGCCCAGTCCAACTGCGTCATTGACCCCCACGTTCACATTGACGGACATACTCACAAAGACCTCGACAGCCTCTGTGACTGCCACGCCCCGGCCGAGTTCCACCCCGACCGCGACAACCAGCGTTCCTGTGCCGACTGCCACCGCCAGCAGTACGACCATTCCTTCCGGCTGCACCTTGATCTATAACGGCGCTTTCGAGGACCAGTTGCTTGCCTTGATCAACGCCCAACGCACCCAGGCCGGCCTCTCTACCCTGGCGGATTCTTATCCCCTCGAGGTTTCTGCCGGCGAGCACAGCACCGACATGGCGGTCAATAATTTCATGTCGCACGACGGGTCGGATGGCTCCACGTACTGGCAGCGGGAGGTTGCGGCAGGCTATACCGGCAGTTGGGGCGGTGAGATCATCTATGCCGGTTCAGGCGCATATAATAACCCCCAGAGCGCCGTTACCTGGTGGATGAATGACGCGCCGCATAAAGCCATCATCCTGGCCGATTACGACGATTTCGGCGCAGGCTATGCCTACTGCCCCAGCGGTACGTGGGGAGGTTTCTTTACGGTGGACTTTGGGCATCACTAGTTGAATCTTTTTACACGGGGTTCTCTTCCAGCATTTTCCTCTGCGCACGCTGCCCAATCATATCGAAGATCCTCATCAAGAACGGCACGTTTGCCAGCCCGCCGATCACGGCGCCCTGCAGGTCTGTGAACGGACCCGGCAGGGGCGGCAGGGCGATCTGGGCGTTGAAATCCACGCGGCGGCCGTCCAGCTCGTAAGTGCCCCGCCCGGTTTTCCGGATGACCGGCTGGCTCTTCAGGAACGCCTCCAGCGCCGTCCGCTCGGAGTTGGCCAGCCAGGCTGGGACGTCGGAGGTGGCCTTGAAGCCCGCGATCAGGGCCAGGTCCTGCAGCAGCCTCTTTTGCTCCGGCGTCAGGTCGGCCTGCCGGCTGCGGAAATAGGCCACGTCCGGGTCGGTGTGGACGAGCGGCTGCAGCCACAGGCGGTGGAGCGAGGTCCGGATGGCATTGCGCGTGCCGGGAGTGGCGGTGTTCATTAACAGGTCATCGTCCCGGTGGGAGGTCCAGTAACCGGCCACATCCGCCCCCATCCGCATCCCATCGCACAGGCCAAGCGAGGGCAGGATCGGCGCGCCGCAGGCCAGGAAGTAAGCCTCGCCCAGGGCTTGGCGGATGGCGGTGAGGCCGTTGCGGTAAGCGGCCTCGCGCGGCATGTCCACGTGGCGCCGGCCGGGCAGCGCGCCGGCGTACAGGAAGTCCAGCTTGACGTAATCGTAGCCCCAGCCGCGCACCTTTTTCATCAACGCCCCCAGCCATTCCAGCGCGGCCGGATGGGTGGTATCCAGCGCATACAGCTTCTCGCTCCAGTTGAACCCCGCCGAAACAAGCCTGCCCTTTTCGTCGTGCAGCAGCCAGTCCCGGTGGTCGCGGTACAGGCTGGAGGAAGGCACCACCAGCAGAGGCGCCAGCCACAGGCCGGCCATCCGCCCGGTCGCCCGGATGCGCTCTGCCAGGCTGGCTATGCCGGAGGGGAATTTGCCGTTCGGCTCCCAATCGCCGATGGCGGCCTGCCAGCCATCATCCACCTGGAAGACCTCGAAGGGCAGGTTCCCCAGATCGTGCAGGATCTTGAGCAGGTCGGCCTCGTGGATCTCGGTGTACAGACTGTACCACGAGCACCAGACCCGCAGGCTTTTCCGGATGCGCCCGGCCCCGAAGCGCTGCTTGAGCAGGCCGGCATACTGCTCGAAGATGGCGTCCTCCTCGCCGCAGGCCAGGAACCATTCTCCCTGGTCCTCTTCAACCCAGCCAGTCAGGGTCTGGCCGTCCTCCAGGCACACATGGCTTTCCAGCCCGAGCGCGCCCAGGAAGAGCACCTGCCCGTCCGGCAGTTCCACGGCCCCGTACCAGGCGCCATGCGGACGGGTTTCACGCGCAGTGAGCGGGTCGGTCTGCATCGGGTTGAGCGAACTGGGCCGCATCTGGCGGACGGGACGTCCCGTCTCCACCCAGGCCGTCAGCGACCAGGACTGCCAACCGGAGTACAGGTAGCGCACCGGTGCGGCCGGCAGGCGCACGGCCACGCGCGCACCCGAGAGCTGCCGTCCACCCTGCATCTTCTGGATGGAATCAGCCATCATATTAACTTGATCGAGGATTGGGTCTGTCATGGATGCTGCGTGGTTCCAGCCAGCCTTGTTTCAATGCCTTCTTTACAGCCGGTGCGCCGCGAAATCCCGCCTCGATTTTGATCTCCGCCAAAACATCCTGCGGAATGAGAACTGCTCCAAATTGATCTTGGAGCAGATCCATGTGACCAATGGCAGATAGTCCAAGAATGGGAAATGTATCTAACTACCGGCATAGGCGATATCTTCCTGTACGTCGGGTTCATCGTACTGGCGTGGAATATTGCGCTTGCCGAGCAGTAGCCCAAATTCAATCCTGGTCATATCCGCAAGTTCACACGCTTTGCCAAATGAAAGGGCATCCTGAGCGTAAAGACTGACAGCCAGTTCGGTTTTTAGCTGGCGTTTCTGATCTTTGGGAGGCAGGCGGATTGCGCGCGACACTGAGTCTGGGATTTCGAGAAGTATGGTCATCTTGCACCTCACATATTATTATACACCAGTGAAAAAGAATGATTTAACGCCATTCCCTACCGGTTCCTGACCACCAGCACGGAGCAGCCCGAATAATGCACCAGCTTGCGGGTGAGACTGCCCATCAACCAGGACCTGACATGGCTCATACCGCGCGCGCCGGTCACGATCAGGTCGATCTTCTCTTTCTGCACATATTGGATGATCTCGGTGGCCGCGTCGCCGCGCCGCAGGACGCCCCTGGCAGCCAGGCCGGCGCTCTGCAGGGTTTTGACGGTATGCTCCACCAGCGCCTGCCCCTCGGCTTCCTCCTTCGTCCGTTGAGCGGCTTCCGCTTCCGACAGTGTTTCCGATGCCGCGATCAGCAGGTCGCCGTAGGGCGCATCCGGCAGGATGGTCCGCATGGGTGGGGGCGGCAGGATGTGCATGACCTGCAGGTGCGCGCTTTTTGGTAGCGGCAGGCTGCCCAGGTATTGGACGGCCTGCTGGCTGGATTCCGAACCGTCCGTTACCAGCAGGATGTGCCGCAGTTCTTTGTAGGGGGCGCGCACCACCAGCACCGGGCAGCCGGCATATTCGACCACCTGCTGCGCCACGCCGCCCAGCAGGATGCCAAGCGTGGCGCGCAAGCCCTGTGCGCCTACCACGATCAGGTCGGGGCAGCGTTCTTCGGCATATTCGATCACTTTTTCGGCCGGGGAACCCAGTAGCAGTTCCGCCTCGGCCTGCAGGCCCCTGGCTTTCAGCAGGGCGCAGGTCTCGTTCAGGGCGGCTTCCAGCGGCGCAAGCTCGCCCGCCTGGGATGGGTTGAAAGCCCGCAGCACGGTCACGCTGCTCCCGGCCGGGAAAGGCAGGTCCCCCAGCAGCGTCCTCGCCGCCTGGGCATGTTCCGAGCCGTCATCGGCCAGCAGGATCTTGAACGGAGTATCCTTCTTTTGCGCCAGCATGATCCACCTCCTTATAACCCAATCACGGCAACCTTCATTTCCCCTCTCTCATAACTATAGCACGGTACGGATTAAATTTCTATTAACTGAGGGAAATGCCCCATGATTGGAGCGGTAGTGGACGAATTGTCGTTTATAATGTCTATATTAAATAGACATTTGGAGGCGGTATGATCAGCATTCCCATTGCGGAAGCGCACAATCGGCTTTCTGCCCTGCTCAAAAAAGTCCAGAAGGATCCCATCCTGCTTACGCGCCGCGGAAAAGCCGTGGGGGTTCTTATTGATCCTGAAGAATATGAACAACTTCGCCGTGTTAAAGCCTATCTCCAACTCCTCACCATCTCGCGCGAGTTGAAGGAAGGCCCCAGTGCCGAAGAGATTTACCGTGCTTCCCGGGATGAATTGGAGCAGCGACCATGATCGTGGATGCAAGCGTGCTTCTTCACGCTTTCCTGCCGGATGAGTTCCCAGCCGAATGCCCTGGCAATCGTCCGTGAACATATCGCTGGTCGCATCCATCTTAAGGCTCCTGCGTTGCTGCTCTATGAATTAAGTAATGCTGTCTTGCAGGCGGAACGGCGTGGACGCATCAACCGCGACCAGGCTGACCGGTCTATCGAATCATTTGCCAGCTTGGATATTGAAATCATTCCTCAATCCCTGGGTGAGATGCTGCCCCTGGCGCACCAATACAATCGCAGCGCGTATGACGCGGCCTACCTGACCCTGGCCGAATGCCTGGGGGAACCGCTCGTCACCGGTGATAAGCGCCTTTATAACGCCGTCAAAGGCAAACTGGATTGGGTGATCTGGATTGAAAACTATGCCAACCAGGCATAACAAGGAGGTTCATCCGCGAATCTTCACGAATTTTCTCTAATTGTCTAAATTCCTGCGGATTTGCGCACGATTGGCGGATATGCTCAAGACTAATGCGAGAAGTCTGCCAAAGATTGAGGTGAATGATGGCTAAACTGACCCGACGAGACTTCCTGAAAACGGCCGCAGCGGGGGCGGGCGCCCTGACACTGGGCGCCTTCCTGGATGCCTGCGGCCAGGTGCTTACTCCCGCCTTACCTGCCACGCAGACGCTGGCCGCCGCTCCCGCCCAACCGGCCGCCCCATCCGCCACCGCGCCGGGGATCGCCCCCCAGGCGACGGCATCGGTCGTCCGGCCGACCGACACGCCCGCGCCCATACCCGACCTGGTCGTCGCCAGGGGCGGCGAGCCGGAAGCGCTGGTCCGGCAGGCCCTGGCGGCCTTGGGCGGGTTGGGCAGGTTCGTTCCCAAGGGGGCCAGCGTGATCATCAAGCCCAACATGTGTGTGGCATACCACACCTACGAGTACGCCGCCACGACCAACCCGTGGGTGGTCGGGACGCTGGTCAAAATGGCCTTTGAGGCCGGGGCCGCCAGCGTCAGGGTCATGGATTCGCCCTTCGGCGGGACGGCGCAGGCGGCCTATAAGATCAGCGGGATCAAGGAACAGGTCGAAGCGGCCGGCGGGGAGATGGTGCTCATGCTGCCCTACAAGTTCGTCACCACCCAGAATCCCAAGGCGGTCGTTTTGAAAAGCCCGGCGGTCTACGAGGATATCCTCAAGGCAGACGTCCTGATCAATGTGCCGATCGCCAAGCAGCACAGTTCCTCCCGGCTGACCCTGGGGATGAAGAACCTGATGGGCGTGGTCGAAGACCGCAGCGCCATGCACATCAGCTTGGGACAGTGCATCGCCGACCTGAACGCCCTGGTTCGGCCCCAGCTCACGGTGGTGGACGCGGTGCGCATCCTGACCGCCAACGGCCCGACCGGCGGGAACCTGGCCGATGTCAAGAAGCTCGATACGCTCATCGCTGGCCCGGACGTGGTCGCGGCGGACAGCTATGCGGCTTCCCTGTTCGGCATGCAGCCCGCCGATCTGGATTTCATCGCCCTCGGCGTCGGCATGGGCCTGGGCCGCAGCGACCTGGAGAACCTGAATATCCGGGTCATCCCCGTTACCGCATGAACACTTACCACCAAGGACACAAAGGATCACGAAGGAAAAAATCTTTCCTTGGTGTTCCTTTGTGTTCCTTCGTGGTGAAGATTTCTTCCTAACATACCATGGAAAATCCAGCCATAGCCAAAAAGTCCCGCAGGAAGCTGCGCAAAGGCCAGGTCTCTGGGCCGTGGATCACCTTCCGCAAGACCGTCCAGTACCTGGCTCTGGCCGCGTTCCTGGCGCTGTTCGTCTGGTCGGCGCAGGGCGGTGGAGCGGGGGACCTAGTCAACATTCCCATGCGGCTGGACCCGCTCCTGATCCTGGCGAACCTGCTGGCCAGCCGGACCTTCCTGGCCGGGTCGCTGCTGGCCTTGGCCATCCTGCTGCTTACGGTCGTCTTTGGCCGGGCCTGGTGCGGCTGGCTGTGCCCGCTCGGCACGCTGCTGGACCTGTTCCCCCTTTCACGCTGGCGGAAGGGGCGTCCGGCCCCGGCGAATGGCTGGCGCCGGGTCAAATTCGACCTGGTCATCGTCATCCTTGCGGCGGCCCTGCTCGGGAACCTGACCCTGTTGTTCTTCGACCCGCTGGCCCTGCTGCTGCGCACCCTGACCGTCAGCGTCTGGCCGGCGCTCGACCGGATCGTGACCGCCCTGGAAACGGGCCTGGTGAACGTGCCCTTCCTTGCCGGCCCGCTCGCGGCGTTCGATGGCTGGATCCGCCCGGCCGTGCTGCCCGTCCAGCCGGTCTTCTACCGGGACGGGCTCTGGTATGCTGCCCTTTTCCTGGGGGTGGTCCTGCTGGACCTGCTGGCGGCGCGCTTCTGGTGCCGCTACCTGTGCCCGCTGGGCGGAGGCCTGGGCTGGCTGAGCAAGCTGGCCATCTTCCGGCGCAAGGTCGGGGCCGAGTGCAAGGGCTGCACGCTCTGCACCGAGGTCTGCCCGACCGGCACGATCGACCCGGCCAGGGGTTACGCCAGCGACCCGTCCGAATGCACCATGTGCCTGGACTGCCTGGAAGTCTGCCCGCGCGGTCTGATCAGCTTTGTCCCGGCCTTTTCGCTGGAACCAGGCCTGTCCTTACGATCCCGGCCGGCGGGAAGCCCTGCTGGCGATCGGCGCGGACGGTCGCCGCGCTGGCGCTTGTTGAAGAGCGACGCGTTCGCCAAGCGCCAGTCCCCGTACCTGATCCGCCCGCCGGGCGTGCGTGAGACCAACCCGGACCCCGTGGCTTTCACGAAGTGCACCCGCTGCAGCGAGTGCATGCGGGTCTGCCCGACCGGCGGCTTGCAGCCGGCCGTCTTCGAGGCCGGGCTGGCAGGGCTGGGCGCGCCGGTGCTGGTGCCGCGCCTGGGCTACTGCGACTATTCCTGCAACGCCTGCGGACAGGTCTGCCCGGTCCAGGCCATCCCGCCGCTCAGCCTGGAAGAGAAACGGGTACAGGTGATCGGGCTGGCCTACATCAACGAGAACCGCTGCATCCCCTGGTCGGATCACAAGCCCTGCCTGGTCTGCGAAGAGATGTGCCCGCTGCCGGAGAAGGCCATCCAACTGGAACAGACGCAAGTGTGGGGCCCGGACGGCGCGCAGGTTTCCGTCCAGCCTGCCGCATGTGCTGCGCGACCTGTGCATCGGCTGCGGCATCTGCGAGTACCGCTGCCCGGTCAGCGGGGAGGCCGCCATCCGGGTCTGCCTGCCCAAAGTGGAGGTACCGTTCTGATAACCCTCCTATGTGACAGTCACCTTAAAGGTGACTGTCACATGAATTAACTCCTCCCCCAACTGCTGATCTTCTCCGGCTCTATCACGAGGATCACGCGCACCTGCTCGCGCCCGCCGTACCAGCGGTACGGGCTGCCGGTATATTTCATGGCGAGCTTTTCGATATGCTCGACCGCGCCCTCCGTAGTGGTCCTGACCACCCGGCCGCGCACCTGGTAGTAGTGCACCGGGTTGTGCGGATCCGCGACGGCGACCGCCACGCGCGGGTCACGGGCGATGTTCTTGAGCTTCCGGTAGCCCTGCACGCTGTTGATGAGCACGTGCTGTCCGTCCGTGTCAACCCAGGTCTGGGTCAATTGCGGCGAGCCGTCCGGCATGCTGGTGGCAATGTAACAAGTGCTGGGCTGGCGCAGCAGGGTGCGCAGGTCTTCGGGGATAGGAATCATGGGAGCCTGGCTTTCGAGAGAGGTTGTAACGGAGATAACAGTATAGCACTGATTCGCTAGCTTTATCGATGGGCAAAGCCGGCGGAATAGAGGGAAGATGAATTTTTGCAGAAGTGTATTGTTCTTCCTTCGAGCCAATGACTGCTCCAAGATGTCCGGTTAACCTTAAAAAACGCTTAGAGAGTCGTCAGATTGGTGTACGGCAAGCGTAGGGCTCCCGTCAAGCAAACTCCGTGTCGGGGTGCTATCATACCAACGAAAGGAGTAACTCTTCTTATCCTTTGTTGAGAGCCAGGGCAGGCGTCCCTGGCTCTCGCGATTCTAATGCGAGGGGGAGGATCGCTGCCTGTTCCAGGAATAGCCGCCCAACCTTAACAAACGCTGTGAAAATCCCTGCCTGCGCCAGTACCGCAGGTACAGGTGCAGGCAGGGGTATTCTGACCAACCTTAAAAACCGCTGAGAGGGTCGTCGGATGGGCGTACGGGAAGTGTAGGGCAGCCGTCAAGCAGTCTGCGGGGCGGGCTGGTATGATGTGGGAGTGAAAGGCGATTTCTCTTCTCCTCCTTTCAAGAGAGCCGGGGCCGGCGTCCCCGGCTCTCGCGATTCTAATACAATGGGGAGAGGTGTTGCCCTATAATTGGGGGTGCTGCTTCTACGCGTGGGCAAATGCATCGCACCCATTTTACTGGCTTCAAATGGCGGAGGCTGGGAGGGGGCAGAAATACCAATCTGTATTTCGGCGCAGGTCAGGAGGATCGTTTCTAGCTTGACTGTATGTACAATTGTGTATGTAATCAGTGGAGCAAAATAATGGAACCAATCCTTGAATGAGATCCACAAAGCTGGCGGGGTGCGAAAAATAACCAACCACTGCCAACGCCGTAAAAACCCTTGCGAGAATTCCAAACTCTCGCAAGGGTATTCTCCCCAACCTTAAAGAACGCTGAGAAGGTCGTCGGATGGCCGTCAGGGAAGCGTAGGGCGAGCGTCAAGCAAACCTCGGGCCGGGATGCTATCATACAAAGCGAAGGGCGATACTCTTCAGCGCCTTTTATGAGAGTCGGGGTCCGTGTCCCCGGCTCTCGCGATTCTAGGGGGGGAAAGGGAGAATCCACTAATCCTCACGAATTTTCGCCAATGATTTGTCAATACTTGGGTGGATCATCCTTGATCGGCGCAGATTAGCGTTAATTCGCGGATCATTTTTAGCTCCATATGAGGCGCTGCCGCATCCACTGGGACGGGGGAAATCGGGGCGGGCCCAGTTTCGCTTCGCCCTGGATCCAAACAAATCATCAATAACATCTCTAGCCACCCGACAGTTTGATGTCATAGGTAGGTACAAAGCGGAACAGAGATAGAAAAGGCATTGGTCAATCTCCTTTGGATATAGCGCAGGCCGATCTGGAAAATGCTTAAATCGCGGCGGTCATTCCGATCGACCAGGTGTCGCAAGCCTTGATGAATGGTACGTCCGCCGACAGAAATCAACCAGACATACAAGATGGCCACCGCGAGTGTCAGGCGAGAGAGACGCAAGAAATCACGTAACATCGTACTTTCCAAATCGAAGCCATGTTTTTTGAAGTCGGCGTGCATTTCTTCGCACCACATCCTGAGCCGGTAATACTTCAAAGCCATCTTGTGGTCGGGCAGGTTAGTGGCTAAACACCAGGGTTCTTCTTCACCGGTTTTCCAGTAGATCAGCAAGTTGGTTGGATAGATTTCGCTGGAGGTCAGGTAGCCAGCACCGAGCCAGTAGCTTTCACCGGCCTCGTGAACGAATCTGCCGAACGGCTTCCACTCGTTGTATTGGTTCAACCAGACACAGGTATCTGATTTTTGGCGTAAAACATAGAACCAGGGCCATTGATCGAGCCATTTCAGGACTTCCACCGAGCCAAATTCGCAGTCACCGACCAGAAAAACGGCTGCACCGACAGGTAAGAGCTTCCTGATATAGTTCAGCAAGGCCAATTGCTTGAAGGCACTGCTGTGTCCACGAACATGGCTGACCCAAGTCCATGCAATCGGGATCGCCCGTTTTCGATATGCCAGACTGACCATGAGCAACTGATGCCCAAAACCAACTTTCGTACCATCCACGATCAGATGGATCTCTCTCAAACAACGCCATTGCGCTTCCAGCCATTGGTGTGCAATCGGCTCATACCATTCTCGAACATTGACTGCCGGGTTGTCCAAGAAACGGCTCAGGCGACGAGCAATGCTCACCAACTTCGCCGGCCCAGGGATCTTTCCGGCTATTCTGCTCAAATAGACCGAGTGACTTTGGTAGATCCCTACAATCAGCCAGACAAAGTTCCGTTGCTGGGTAATTCTTTGGTTTGGCCGCAATTCACAAATTCGTCGCATCCAAGTATGATAGAGTTCGTTGATCGGCATTCCGCATCTCCAAGTATTCGGTTTCGTGGTAGGAACCTAATTTACTCGGTTTTGCTTGCCGATCAACATCTTTTTACAAAACTGTCAGGTGGCTAGTAACATCTTGACAGCTCCATAATATCTCTTTGGTACCATCTCCCCCGATTGGTGAATGTCAGCCCAATTCATTCAAGGAGAAAATGGATCACGACAGGAGACTGAAAATATGAAAAATAGCGTGTTCGCCATTCTTTTGGTGCTTACATTCGTTCTAAGTGGCTTGGGGAGCTCGCCCGTCGCGGCCGCCCAGGCCGACTCCGGCAGCGGGTTGGCCGGCGCCACCGGCCAGAATGCGGTCGGGAATTTATCCGCGGCAGGTCGAATACCGGTTCCTGGTTGGGACCATCAAGCTGGAAGGGACAGACCTGGCCGTGACTGCCAAACAAGCCAGGATGTTGCTGCCCCTTTGGCGGCAGATACCGGAGCTCGAGCCAGGACCTGGTTGCGGCCCAGGGCCAGGGCGGCGCCCCTGCAAACGAATCCGGGAATTCGGCTATCCAGAAAAAGATCGATGCGCTGGTCCAGAAGATCCAGGCTGCCTTGACCGCCGGCCAGGTCAAGGCAATCAACAATATGCATATCACCCTGGTTCCCAATAATACCACCCAGGCGCAGGCCGGGATAATCGGAGGGGCCAACTACCAGCCGCCTACTCAGGTGACGCCTGCACCTCCTGTGGTAAGCGGCCAGGTCCCGCAAGGGACATCCACGCCCCCTGCGGGAAACGGCCAGGCGCAACCAGGCAATGGCCAGCCAGCCCTGCAGGATACCGCACAGGCGGGCAGTTCCAGCGTGTCACCCCAGATGATCGACCCACTGATCCGGCTCTTGCAGAACCTCGTTTCCGGCGCGCCGGCGCAGGCTACACCCTCGAATATGGGAAAACCCGCAGGGCGGTAAAACCCAAAGCTTGACCGGCGGCTGAACGTTCGAAACCGCCCGGCTGACACTTCACCTGGGGACCAGAAAAAGGATTGCCTATAAGAAGGCAATCCCTTTTCCTCCTCAACCTTGCCCGCCGGCCGTTTCTATGGCATAATCTGCTCATCCAAAAGCAAGGATGGGAACGAGTAGGCCCCGCACTGCTGACAGGGAGCCCGGGCAAAGTGGAAACCGGGCCAGCGGGAAAGGCCGAAAATCCTCCCGGAGCCGCGAACTGAAATCAGTCATTAGTTGGATGGTTGGATAGTTCTATAGTGGACTGAGAGTAGGAAAGCCGGAAGCCGACCGTTAACACGGCAGGGTATTTGCCGCAAGGCCGTACCCGTGAGCGCCCGCAAGGGAAGCAGAGTGGTACCGCGTGAGTCATCTGGCTCTCGTCTCTGGGTTGAGGCGAGAGGTTTTTATTTTATAAAAGGATTTTCACCACGAAGGACACCAAGGAACACTAAGGAAAAACCTTTTGAAAATGAATTTCTGCAATAAAATCACTATGGAAAAGAAAAGGATTTTTTCTTTTACTTTGTGTACTTCGTGTCCTTGGTGGTAAGTATTTTCTCTTGGAGGAAAGCATGTTCAAACCGGTCAGCCCCAAGCTCGATGTAGCCGCCCTGGAAGAGGGCGTCTTGAAGTTCTGGAAGGATGAGAAGAATCTTTGCAAAGACCACCTCCCAACGCAAAGGCGCGCCGGAATACGTCTTCTACGAGGGCCCACCGACTGCCAACGGCAAGCCCGGCGTCCACCACGTGGAAGCGCGCGCCTTCAAGGACATGTTCCCGCGTTACAAGATCATGAACGGCTTCCACGTCTCACGCCGCGGCGGCTGGGATACGCAAGGCCTGCCGGTGGAAATCGAAATCGAAAAGAAACTCGGCTTCGATAATAAACAGCAGATCGAAGAATACGGCATCGAGAAATTCAACGAACTCTGCCGCAAATCCGTTTTCGAATACATCCAGGACTGGGAAAAGCTGACCGACCGGATCGCCTTTTGGGTGGACCTGGGCGATGCCTACGTCACTTATACCAACGACTATATCGAGTCGGTCTGGTGGATCCTGAAGTCCTTCTGGGAGCGTGACCTGCTCTTCAAGGGTTACAAGATCGTGCCCTATTGCCCGCGCTGCGGCACACCTCTCTCCGACCACGAGGTGGCAATGGGCTACGAAGAGGCCACCGACCCGTCCGTGTTCGTGCGCATGCCGCTGGTGGACAAGCCCGGCACCTCGCTGCTGGTCTGGACCACCACGCCCTGGACTCTGCCCGCCAACGTGGCCGTGGCAGCCGGCCCGGAAGTGGAGTACGTGACGGTCGAGCGCGCCATCCCGGAGACCGAGGAGGGTGTCAAGGCCGGCACCGAGCGTCTCATCCTGGCTGAGGCTCTGCTGGATAAGGTCTTCCGCGGCGAGACCGTCACGGTGGTGGAGCGATTCAAGGGTAAAAAGCTGAAAAGCATGAAATACCGCCCGTTGTTTACCTTCATGCCGCTGGAGAAGCCGGCCCATTACGTCATCCTGGGTGATTTTGTCACCATCGAGGACGGCACCGGGCTGGTGCATATCGCCCCGGCCTTCGGCGCGGACGACATGGAAGTCTCGAAGAAATATGACCTGCCGGTGTTGATGACGGTCGGTCCGGATGGCGCCTTCCTGCCGCCGGTCACGCCCTGGCGGGGCGTCTTCGTCAAGGACGCCGACCCGTCCATCATCCTGGACTTGCAGGCGCGCGGCCTGATGTTCCGGTCGGAAAAGTACACGCACACCTATCCCTTCTGCTGGCGCTGCGGCACGCCGCTGCTGTATTATGCGCGCGATTCCTGGTACATCCGCACCAGCCAATTCCGCGACCGCCTGGTGGAACTCAACAACAAGATCAACTGGGTGCCCGAGCACATCCGGGATGGCCGCTTCGGCAACTGGCTCTCCAACAATATCGACTGGTCGCTCTCGCGCGAGCGCTACTGGGGCACGCCTCTGCCGGTTTGGGAATGCCCGGACTGCAAGAAGCGTGAATGTGTCGGTTCGGTCAAGGAGCTTTCCGAAAAAGCCGGGAGTGACCTGAAAGACCTGGACCTGCACCGCCCGCACGTGGATGCCATCACATGGAAATGCAGCAAATGCGGCGGCAAGATGAGCCGCGTCCTCGACGTGATCGATTGCTGGTTTGACGCCGGCTCCATGCCGGTGGCCCAATGGCATTACCCCTTCGAGAACCAGGAGCTGTTCAAGCAACAGTTCCCGGCCGATTACATCTGCGAAGCCGTCGACCAGACGCGCGGCTGGTTCTACACTCTGCACGCCATCAGCACCCTGCTGTTCGACCAGGAGTGCTTCAAGAACGTCATCAGCCTGGGTCACGTGGTGGATGCCAACGGGCAGAAGATGTCCAAGCACCTCGGCAACGTGGTCGACCCGTGGGCGGTGCTGGACGAATCCGGGGCGGACGCCTTCCGCTGGTATTTCTATACCTGCTCGCTGCCTGGAGCCGAGAAGCGCTTCTCGCCCTCCATGGTGACGGACGTGGTCAAGAACTTCACGCTGACGCTCTGGAACGTCTACTCGTTCTTCGTGACGTATGCGAACCTGGATAAGCCCTCCCTCGCTCCACTCTCCCCTCTCCCACCGGGAGAGGGGAAGGGGGTGAGGGGAAACGACCTGGACCGCTGGCTGCTCTCCTCCCTCAACGCACTGGTGCGGGACGTGACGCACGCCTACGAGACCTATGACGTACCCGGGGCCACCCGCCCGATCGAAGGCTTCGTCGAAGCCCTCTCGACCTGGTACCTGCGCCGTTCCCGCCGGCGTTTTTGGAAGTCCGAATCCGACACCGACAAGCAGGCCGCCTATTCCACACTCTACACCGCCCTGGTGACACTGTCCAAGCTGCTGGCGCCCGCCATGCCTTTCCTGGCCGAGGAGATGTACCACAACCTGGTCTGCACGCTGGATCCCAAGGCGCCCGAGTCTGTCCACCTGGCGGCCTGGCCCAAAGCGGATGAATCCCTGATCGACGAAACGCTCAACCTGGAAATGGCCCTGGTGATGAAGCTGGTCTCGCTGGGCCACAACGCCCGCCAGAAGGCCAATCGCAAGGTGCGCCAGCCGCTGGCCGAGGTGGCCTTTGCCCTCAGCCGCGTGGACGAGCGGCACGCCGTGGAGACCTACGCCGACCTGATCACCGACGAGCTGAATGTCAAGAAAGTGCGCCTGTTGGACACGCGCATGGAGGCGGTCTCGTTCACGGTCAAGCCCCTGCCCAAGCAGTTGGGGCAGAAGTACGGCAACAAGTTCCCCGGGCTGGCCAGCGCCATCGGCGCCCTCAACCCCAACGTGGTTGCCCCGGTTTTTCTCTCCGGGCAGCCCGAGAAGGTCGTGCTGGATAACCAGGAGTACACCATCCTGCCCGAGGAAGTGGAGGTGAGCGCGGATGCCAGGGAAGGCTTCGCCGTGGCCGCGGAGGGCGCTTACCTGGCCGCCCTGGTGACTGAGTTGACGCCGGAGCTGGTGCGGGAAGGCCTGGCGCGCGAGTTCGTCCGGCGGGTGCAGGATCTGCGCAAGACCGCCGACCTGGACGTGGCCGACCGCATCAAGGTCTACGTGCTGGCCACCTCCGGCCTGCAGGACGCCATCGAAGCCAACCGCGCTTACATCACCGCCGAGACCCTGACGGTGGAGCTGAATTTCACCGATCCCTCGGCCATGCTCGAGCCAGGCCCGGTGCCGGGTTCCGCCACCTCTTCGGACGAGTTCGATGGGGAGATGGTCACGGTTGGGTTGGTGAAAGCTTAAAGCGGAAAGGCATATGGGAATTGTGAGCAATGGGCAGGCCGATGCCGAAAAAATACGTTGCCGGGTGGCAGAGATCCTGACGCATGGGGAACATATCTACAGCCTGATCTTGAGGCCGGAATCACCCGTCCCGACCTTCCGGCCGGGTCAGTACCTTTACCTGGCACTGGATGATTACACTTCCGGAGGTACCTGGCCGGAGAGCCGGGCTTTTTCCATCGCCAGCGCCCCGGCCGGGCGACAGCTACTGCGCATCACCTATATTGTCAAAGGCCCCTTCTCCACCCGCATGGAAGCGGAATTGCGGGTGGGGAGGCCGGTCTGGATCAACCTGCCGTTCGGAGATTTTACCGTCAGCATGGAAAGGCCAGTCTGCCTGCTGGCCGGCGGCACGGGCATAACGGCTTTTACTGCTTTCCTGGCCGGGCTGCCGGCCGACCACCCGCAGCCTGTCCAGCTCTTCTACGGAGTGCGCTTTCCGGACCTGCTGATCTACCGACCCCAGGTGCAGGCGGCGGTTCAGCGCTGCCCAAACCTGCAAGCCTATTTCCTGGCGGAACAGGATGCTGCCGGAACGGACTGCCTGCCCGGGCTGATCGATGTGGAAAGGGTGTTCGACCGCCACCCCCAGCCGTTTTCCTTCACCTATTACCTGGCCGGCCCGCCCGAAATGATCCGGAGCCTGACGGCCGGCTTGCGCCAGCGCGGCCTGCCTGCTGCGCAGATCGTGGCGGATGCCTGGGAATAGCCCTTGATTAGGACGTATTTAATTCCTGGCCTTCAGGATGGCGACGCTCCCGGTTTCATAGATGACCGTATAATCACCGGAGGCCAGCAGAGATTGTTGCAAAGGAATATTGAAGGATACCCCCCCTACATTGGACTCGATGCTTGCCTTGTCGATGAAAATATAGTTGAAAGGTTGGCGTGTGGCTTCCTGCCATGCATCCAGGCAGTCCGCCGGCTGGAAGGCACATTTCTGCAGATCGACGGAATTCTGCAACAACGTGCCGAAATCACGGCTTGCATCCCATTCGTAGCCCTGGACCGTCGCCACGCTGACTTGGCCGGTCAGGGTCGGGAACCATTCGGAGATCGGGTCGGTCATGGGTTGGTTCCCGGTCATCACCGCAAAGAGGTTGCCAGATGGCAGGTTATTTTTTATCCATCCAAAAGCGGCTAGGTCGTCGGGCGTCAAAATCATGCCACGGCTTTCGGCAACGGGCACCAAGTAAGCGGACAGGATGAAATAAATAAGCAGGAAGGCAAAGACGATCTTTGCCATGCGACCCGCAAGCATCGTTTCTGCCCAATTGGTGGTTGATGGAGGCGATTTGGCCTGATGATTAAATTCGATCGCCCTAACGCCTGCCAGTATGAATTCATCCAATGTAATGGCGGCCAACAGGGCCAACGCCGGCGTTATATACAACGCGGCGCTGCGCGGCTCGACCAGAATATTGACCAGCAGCCATAGCGGCAAAAACTTTTGGCCCCTGGCCAATGTGATGAAAATACCGATCACCGCGAAACATCCCATGAAGGCCAGGGCCATTTCATCGGTGGTGTTGAGCGGCAGGAACTTGGCCAGGTTGCCGATACTGTAACCACCCGTCCGGCCGGCTGCCAGGATGGGCGCCAGGCCGTGAACGGAAACCACGGTGGCCCACCAGGGCGCCGTCAGGAGAATGACAGCAACCGCCACAATGATGGCGTTGACCAGTCCGCGCTTGTTCCTGCCAAAGAGGAAAAAGAACAGCAGCGCGCCGGCAGCCGTGTGAATGGTCGATTCGGGGTGGCCGAGAATGGCAAACGCGCCGAAGAGCGCCGTTGCGGCGATATAAACTCTTCCGGGGTGCGTGAAGAGCCGGTAGGCCGCCCACAGCGTCAAGATCGAAAAAAGAAAGCCCAGCGAGCGGCTGATCCCACCCCCCATGATCAGCCAGCCGAAGGTGGCGGGCATCAAGGCAAAGATCAGGATGGCCAGCGCGACTTGCGCCCTGGACTTGAGCAAATCGTCCGCCAGGAGCGCAAAGGCCGGGATCGTCAGGGTGGCGATCAGGGCTGGTAATAATCGAAAAATGTCGAGCAGGGGCCAGTGGAAAACACTGGCCAGGAACCCGGCCAGGTAGAATGCAAGTGGAGGATAAGCGTAGGGAATATTGGCGGCGTTATACGTGGTCACCGCCGGCAATCGAAAGCCATTGGCCACCAGGTCGATGGTCATGCGGTAGAACATGCCGCCATCATTGATCGGGAAGTAGAGCTGTGCCACCTGCGCGATGCGCACGTATCCACCCAGCAGGATGGCGAAAAGGATGAAGAAAAGCATGGCAGGATCAACGCGGAGGCGAGGCATGGTTTTAACCGTGCAATGAAATGATATGAATTTTACCCTTGTATACGAACTTTGGGAGAATAACAAACAATTTCTTGCAGCACATAGATCACTCAGAGGATGAGCCAGTAATTTGTTCAATAGAGTTTTACCTCGAGTCAAACATTCCTCCACAGTCTCAGTCATAAACTCAAAAGAGCAAAGAGGTTTTCTTTAACAATAAGATATCAAATTTCCGCATTAGACCTTTATAAAGGTGTTCTTCTGTCATCGCAAGTTGGTTTTAAAGGGTAGAATTACCACTATGAATACCTATTAATCAATAATCAGAAAATTCTATGGAAAATAAGTATAAGAACGACGACCTGGATAGTCTGGCTGTTGGTGCAGGAGTTGGCCTGATTGGACGCTTTGCCGGACGTCTCATCGGTGTGGTGGCTGGGATTGTGGCTGCGCGGGTGCTGGGACCGGCTTTATTCGGTGTGTATGCGATTGGTTTGACTATATTCGGGCTTGTTGAACTGGTAACGCCGCTGGGATTTGATGTTGGAGTCATTAAATATGGGGTGGGTTTTCTCGACAAGAAAAACCGCGAGTTAAAAGGGTTGATTATTTACTCCTTATTTGTTTCAATGTTTTTTTCAGTGGGACTGGGAGTCTGCCTTTATCTTCTCGCACCCTGGTTGGCAAATTCCGTGTTTATGAAACCTGCCCTTGAGGATGTAATTCGACTTTATTCTCTTGCTTTTCCTCTGGCAGGGTTGGTTGGTGTGCTGGCTGCCACGAGTTGACTTACCCGGAACATGGTGTATTCAATATCGATGCTGGACGTTGGAGAGCCATTACTTGCTTTGGGTATCTTAGGCATCTTTTTGATAATCGGGTTAAATCTTAATCGTATGGTTCTTACCGACTTAATTTCGTACGGCCTTATGATTGTATTGGCGGTAGTTATCATTGCATCCTTGTTCCCTTTCATTTTCGATAAACATATTAAGGCAACCCCCCCGGGCAAGGATTATTTCGCTTTTTCGTTTGTCGCGGCACTTTCAGTGTTGCTAGGATCAATAGTGTTCTGGGTTGATCGTCTTTTTGTCGGCTCTTTACTATCACCCTATGAAGTAGGTTATTACCAATCGGCCGCCCAGATATCCGTTGTATTTGCTGTAGTCATCAGCGGGTTCAACCGGATATTGACCCCTGTGTTTTCCTCCCTTTATCATGAGAAGAAGATTAGCCAACTGGAAGAGACATACCGGATTGGGACGAAATGGACAGTTTATATAAGCATGCCCATCCTGCTTTTGTTATTACTAAACTCAAAGGATGTTCTGGTAATGGTTTATGGGGGACTATATTCGCCAGGAGCAAATGCTCTTATCATTCTTATCATTGGCCAATTGGTCAATCTTGCGACTGGTTCAATTGGCACATTAATGTTGATAGGTGGATATCAAAGAATATTAATTCTATTATCGAGTTCTTGTAATTGGAGTAAATGCCATCTTGTGTTTCATTCTCATACCACACTATGGAATAATCGGGGCGGCAATTTCCAACTCAGTTTCCATAGCTTTACTAAATCTCTCATGTTTATTAATCGTTTACTTTAAGATGAATATGTGGCCATATGATAAGAGGTATCTCAAGGGATTCCTGGCATCGTTAACTGCACTGGCTGCCGCCATCTTGATAAGAACGGTTATTAAATTGCCAATGGTTTATGAAGTAATTATTCTCTTCACTACTTTGACCTGCATATTTGGATTGGTCCTGTATTTATTGAAGCTTGACTCTGAAGATCGAGTATTCATTGGTATATTGACCAGATGGATGAACTGGCATAAAGACGATGAGTTGGAACAATATATAAAATCGTAAAAAACCATGGGTTAAGCTTATGATAGAAGATAAAATTGTTATCCCGCCTGTCAGATTATTAGATCAAAACCGCTCGATTGTGGATGAGTTTAAAACTCTAGGTAGACTGTTCAAATTAGCTCCGAACGTTCCATCAAACTTTGAAAGTTTCAATGAATTGATGAAATCTGTTCGCGCGAGCGAGGAGACGCGGCAGAGCCTCTCATTCCATTGTTTTTGGGAGACAAGAATGATGCCCTGGGGAAATGGAACCCAGTGTGCTTACCGGCAGGTATTGTGAAAATTAAGCAGTGATTGACCCTTTGGATACCGCATGAACACCGACTACGACAAGACAATCGGCTATTCTCCCTTGGAATGCGTCGACGCGGAGAAAATGCGCAAAGTAATTCAAGTTAACAAGCAAATAATTAATGAGTACTATTCACCTCAAAACGGGGATTTGATCTTGGTCGCCGGAGCAGGACGGGGGGACGAGGCAGTGCTTATCAACCAGGAATTTGGAATTAAGACGATTGGCATCGATCTCAATATTACACGACCGGCTTTGGGGGAAAAGAATCCGGGCGTTGTGTTCCAAAGACAGGACCTGATGGCTTTGGCTTTTGGAAGCTCGGCGTTTTCCATGGTTTATTCCTACCACGTGATCGAACATGTTACCGACTACCTGATTGCCCTGCGTGAGCTGTATCGAGTGTTGAAGCCTGGCGGAGTCTTGTTCATCGGTTTTCCGAATAAAAACCGGCTCGTATCCTATATCGGGACCAGCCAAAGGGTTTCTGCTCTTGAAAGACTGAAATGGAACTTCAATGATTATTATTACAGGTTTAAGGGACAATTCGAGAATAAGTACGGAGCCCATGCCGGATTTTCCGAGCAGGAATTTGTTCGTGAAGCTTCAAAGGTGTTCAGCGTTGTTCATCCAGTCAGAAACCAGTACATGTTATTAAAGTATGGGAAACTTCGCGGAGTGATCCAGGCTCTGATCAGCACAGGCATGGCAGAAATCATCTTCCCGTCCAATTACTACATTTGCATCAAGACGCGCCTCTAGCAATGGCGCTCAAACAAAAGAGATATGGCACACATTGGCCGTTATAACCTGTCCGAAATATCCTTCCAGCGCTTGTATGCTGCATTCAAGACCCGGTGGATGGAAATTCCACATACCATTTCCTGGGAAGTCCAGCCCTTTGCGAGGACTAATAGAGAGCGTATTCACGGCTTTCAGGGAATCCATGCCGGCCAAAGGTGTTTTATTGTTGCCAATGGCCCTAGCCTGACCAATACCAATTTGGAGTTATTGGAAAACGAAATTACCTTTGGTTTAAATAGAATATACCTATATTTTAACAGCACCTCATTTCGGCCAACCTATTACCTGGCGGTAAACGAATTGGTGCTGGAGCAATTTTCAAATGAGATACGGCAACTCGAAATGCCGAAATTTCTTAATTGGAATTGCCGGTCTTTTTATAAACCTGATGATCAATGCACGACCTTCCTGAAATCCAGAATGGTGATGCGGGATTCCTTCCAGGAGGATTTGACGCGTCCTCTGGTCATGGGCGGGACGGTCACTTTTGTTGCCCTTCAACTGGCCTATTACATGGGCTTTCAGAAGGCCATCCTGATAGGGCTGGATCATTTCTATACTGACAAAGGCACACCCAGTGGAACAGAAACCCGCATAGCCGACCGGGACGAGAGCCATTTTCATCCTCAATATTTCCCAAAAGGTTCTAAATGGCAGCTCCCTGATCTGCTCAGGTCTGAGATCGACTACAGCCTCGCTCGCGCCGCGTTCGAACGCGATGGGCGTGAGATTGTCGATGCCACCATCGGCGGAAAATGCCAAATATTCAGTAAGGCGGATTATCTATCCATGTTCGATTGATGGAGGCGTAAACGTGAAGAACCGCTATGTCCGACTGTTAATCTCGATTGACTGAGACAGGTGGGCGTCTATGATCTTGTGCGTTCCACCGAAAGAAATTCCCAATGACCTCACGGGAGGACGGTTTGTAAGAAACCTTCAAGTGGGTTGGCGACCAAATTGGCAATCATCGAATGGTTAAGTATGAATGATCCGGCCCCGGTCATAATGAAAATTCTTGGCATCAATATGTGCTGCCTATCCTACGCGGAAATGTATCCGATCTATGACCGCTGGCTTTCTGACAAGACATCCCGCTCCCATTCCCTGGCAGTGATCAATACCTACGTTTCCGTTTGTGCTTTGCTCGATAAACGCTTGAGGGACATGTATAACTCCGCTGATCTGGTGGGGATAGATAGCATGCCATTTTTGAAATGGGCGCGCACGTTCTACAAGAAAAACAGTGACAGATTCTACGCGCCCGATTTGATGTTGCAAGTCAGCAGTCAAGTAAAGGAAAAAGGATACACATTTTTTCTGTATGGAGGCTATCCCGAGGAACCGGACAGGATTGAAGGATACCTGAATCAACGCTTCGAGGGACTCAGGATCGTTGGAAAATACTCTCCACCTTTCCGACCATTGACCGAGGAAGAAGAAGTGGCTGTGTGTAAATTGATCAATGATGTCCACCCCGACTTTTTATGGGTTGGGTTAGGTTCGCCGAAACAAGATGTCTGGATCCGCACGCACCTTGAGAAAATACGCGGCTGTATTATGATGCCATCAGGCGCCACTTTCGATTTCTTTGGAGGTAGGATACGTCAGGCGCCAAAATGGATCCGAGATACTGGTTTTGAATGGTTTTTTCGATTGACCCAGGATTCAAAAAGGTTATGGACGCGCTATACAATCTATAACTTTCTCTTTGTTCTCGCTTTCTCCCTTCAGTTGGCAAGAATTATGACCTTCGATAGCGAAGGGTGCCTGCGGATTTTCGGCCGGTGCACCAAATTCGGAAACAGTTAGGGCCTCCTCGAAACATACCTATGTTCAGGCGTTTTTCCACCAACTTTGCGCTACTATCCATGCTCATTGACATGCTGACCGTCATAGCCGGCATGTACTTGGCGGTGGCCATCCGCCCGGAGCTCAATAGCATCCCGGCGATTAAGTCCATCCCAGGGGGCGTGGGGCTGCCCCTGTTGTTGTATGCGCTCTTTCCCTGTATTACTGTCGTCATCTTTTCATCGTTTAATCTGTACGATGGCAAGAAGTTCCTGCGGGCGGTGGATGAGTTTTCCACGCTCACCCTGGCTTTCGCCATCTTGTCCATTTCGCTGGCGGGCATCCTCTACCTGTCATTCCGCGATGTTTCGCGTGCGCTCTTTATCCTGGTTGTTTTTCTCACCTATTGCGGCTTTCTGCTGTGGCGCAGCCTGGCGCGTGCTTATTTCCGCTGGCGCAAGGAACGACTGGTGGAAAGCACGCGCCGCGTGGTGGTGGTGGGAGGCGGCTCGCTTGGGCAAAGGGTGCGCCAGCAAATGTTCATGTATGCGATTGAAAACCTGCATGTGGTGGGTTTTGTGGACGACGAAAAATTCGAAAAATTCGAGGTTGACGAGGGGATCAATATTTTGGGGGGGATCGAAGAGATCGGACAAATTGTCCGCCGGTACGATGTGACCGACGTAGTCATTGCGCTTCCCCATTCGGCCTACCAGCACCTTACGGCCATAGTTACCTTGCTCGAAGACGCCCCGGTGCATATCTGGGTGGCGCTCGGGTTCTTTGACCTGGCCCTCTATAAAATGGATGTTGCCGACCTGGCCGGCATTCCCATGCTCGACCTGCGCGCCCCGGCCCTGAGCGAATACCAGCTCCAGGTCAAGCGCGCCTTTGACCTGATAATTGGCAGTATTGCGCTCATCCTTACCCTGCCGCTCATGATCATTTCGGCCTTGCTCATCTGGCTGCAGGACCGTGGCCCGGTCATTTTCAAGCAAAAGCGAGTGGGGGAAAACGGGCGGCTTTTCACCTTGTACAAGTTTCGCAGCATGGTGCCGGGTGCGGAGCGGCTGCATGTCCCGGTAGAATGCACCGATGAAAATGGCAATAGATATCCATAAGACCCGTGCTGATCCGCGCGTCACCCCGATGGGACGGTTTCTGCGTCGCACCAGCCTGGATGAACTCCCCCAATTATTCAATGTGCTGGCAGGCAGCATGAGCCTGGTTGGTCCGCGGCCGGAATTGCCACACCTGGTGGAGAATTACCAGCCCTGGCAGCGCAAACGCTTCACGGTCCCGCCGGGCATGACCGGTTGGTGGCAGGTTACCGGGCGGAGTGACAAGCCCATGCATCTGCATACGGAGGATGACCTTTACTATATTTCCAACTATTCCATTTGGCTGGATATCGTGATCCTGATCCGCACTGTGTGGCAAGTATTGATTGGCAGAGGTTCATATTAAATCTTTCGGGGAAGCAATCATGCGATCGAAGTTTCTGAATGATGGAATTGATATTATAGCCATTGCCATGATTCTCCTCCTGGCAAATATCCGGGCGATGAGATTCTTCTCTCTTTACCCGGCCACCGCCACCTTTGGGGGACAGGCTTGGCGCGAGGTCTTCTTATGGCTATTGACAGCCGGATTGGCCTTCTGGTTATTAATCCGTCGCAAGATGTTAGGCGAGTATGTTTCCGCCTGGAAGAAGCACTGGTCGCTGTTTCTGTTCATTGGGATCGCATTCCTATCCTTGTCCTGGTCCGTTTCACCCAGTGCCACTTTATATCGGGCGCTGGTGCTTCTGTTCTCGTCCCTGCTGGGTGCTTATATTGGCATCAGCTTTAAAATCCGCGGATTATTAAATATTCTTTTCTGGTTCGGAGTGGTGATTGTGATTTTTTGTTTTGCGCTTGCTCTTCGCTTTCCAGGGTTTGGAACAGCGGAGGGCTCTCCCTATTGGGGCGCCTGGAATGGGATTTTCTGGCATCGAAACCATATGGGAAGCATTCTGGCTTTGCTCAATAGCGTTTTCTTGATCCGCATTTTATTGGGATTTCGCGAACGGAGCAAGACGACGATATTCGAGGCTATTTTTTACTTGCTTTCCATCGTCCTGGTGGTCCTGAGCCGTTCGGCGACCGGTTATATCCTGTTGATCTTATTGAACCTCCTGGTTTTACTGGTTTGGGCATGGCTGAAAGCGCGAGACCGCCTGCGGCCCTTGCATTATTATCTTATCTTGGGGGCTTTTATTGTAATGGGCGTTCTTATATTTTTGAACTTTGATTTTGTAATGGGGTTATTCAACCGAAGCAGCTCACTGACCGGCCGTGTACCCATGTGGATGTATTTATTGGGACATGTGATCAACCAGCGTCCCTGGTTCGGTTATGGTTTTGGCGCCATCTGGACAATCGAGGCTTTCCGAATACAGGTCCAAGGCGCGGTTGGATGGCCTTTCCCGGTTCTGATCGGAGACAATGGCTTTATTGATATATTGCTGCATGTCGGCATCGTCGGCTTGGCCATCTTCCTTGTGAATTTAATTCTTATGTATGTCGCCACAATAAAACTCGCTTTTCGCCGCCGTACGATCGAGGATTTTTTCCCTTTGGTCGTAATGGTCTATGCCCTGGCGGCCAATATCAGTTTCAGCCTTTTCCTCGAAGTGGAGGCATTCGTCTGGCTGCTCATGGTGGCAGTTTGGTTTGCAGCTCAAGCTGACTTGAAGCGCCCTGACCCATCGCGGAGTTAACCTCAATTTTCCAAATATTTATTTCGAGAATGCCACATTCCGTTACGCAGAGAAAATCTTTGACCACGACCCCGCTGAAGAATGCGGGGTAGGCGGACACAAGGGGGCACAAAGGGCCTGCTATATTTATATGCATTACTATTCATCTATAAATCAGGATCTGTTACTGCTTATTTTGTCACACTATTAATTCACGGATTAATTTTCCTTGCACTGGTCTGGTTAAAAATAAGAAAAAGGATCCACAGGTCTCATTATTTTATATTTTTGGCCGTCATAATAATTGGCTCCCTAATTTTGTTAATCAACGCAGACCATATTTTTGGAATTTTCGGTCGAGACACATCATTAACCGGCAGAATTCCAATGTGGACCTATCTTTTTGATACCTATATCAATAAGCAGCCACTTGGAGGGTACGGTTTCAACGCTTTTTGGTACCTTGGTTCTCACCGGGTGGCAATGGGACAAGCGGCCGGCTATCCAGACCCAATTGTCATTGCGGATAATGGATTTATTGATATATTGGTGAATACCGGTTACACCGGGTTGATCTTATTCCTAATTTTCTATATAGGGATTTGGTGGAACTCGATTAAATTTGCAATTAAAGCCAAGGACATGAATGGGATTTTCCCCGTGATTCTTATGTCCTTTACATTACTCGCCAATGTCAGTTGGAGCCTGATTTTTGAGAATGAAAGTTTCATGATGTTTGTCATGATTTCGGTGCTATTTTGCGAGGTGGTTACTCCAGGTCTTCGACCAGTTCCATCGGCATGACAGCCGCGCCGACGACGCCCGGCCCGGTATGGACACCCAGCACGGGGGAAATACGCAGGGTTTCCAACTTCTTGATGACCAGGCGTTCGTTCATGGATTTTGCCAGGACATCCGCGCTTTCGGCAAAGCGTCCGTGCAGGATGGTGACCCACAGCGGGATGGAGCCATACATACTGGCTATATGGTCCACGATGGTGCCCAGGTTCTGTGTAACGGTGCGGCCTTTGGCAACGGTGGAATACTTGCCGTCCTTGTGGTCCACCCGGATGATGGGTTTGACCTTCAAGACGGAGCCCATCAGCGCCTGGACGCGCCCGATCCGGCCGCCGCGTGCCAGGTATTCCAGAGTTTCAAGGGTAAAGATTACTTCGGTGTTGGCGCGGATCTTTTCGAGCCGTTCCAGGATGGCCTTCAGGCTCCAACCGGCCCTGGCTGCCCTGGCGGCTGCCAGCACCTGGAAGCGTTCGCCGCCGGAGAGGGTCATCGAGTCGAATGTGTTGACGACGTTTTCCTTGATGTGCTCCGCTCCCACGCGGGCCGAGTTGATGGTACCGCTCAACCCGGATGAGATGTGGATGGACAGGATGTTCAGGCTGGCATCGGCTACTTTGTGATAGATCTCGTTGAATACGCCGCTGGAAGGTTGGGCAGTGGATGGAATGGCGGGGCGCATGGCTTCCAAGCGATTGTAGAACTCGTCGGCGGAAATGTCGGTGGCATCGACCTCGCCTTCCGGGAATTGGATATACAGGGGCGCCTGGACGATGCCCAGCGATTCCAGTTCGTCGGCGGGCAGATCAGCCGCGCAATCCGTAACTATTCTCATGACAGTCTCACTTTCTTGAAGATTTAGTTTCCACTCCAAAAATAGGGAAGGACACCCCCCTTCCCCATTTTATTGGGAAGTTACTATATTGCGTCAATTATATTCTAAACAGGCAACATTTACGGATTCTCTTAATCATGGAGGACTTTTAATATCTCTGCGCCAAAGTTTTCCAGGCGCCAGGGGGACTGCGGCATGAGGGTCGAGAGTTCTGCGATGGTCGTGGGGTTTTGCTCAGCGATGGCATGCATCCAGGGCTTCGGCAGGACCACATCTGATTCGACGCCTATTTTCTGGGCAACGCTCTTACGCCAGCCTGACAGGACATTCAGCCGGTTCTGGATAACCGGGTCAGGGCGACCGGAGCGCGGTCGACGGAGCGGGGGGGCTTTCCTGCCGCGCGCAACGGCCTGGAGGATGTCGCTGCCGAAAACATAGATCTGCCTGGCCGTCAGGTTGAGGGCTTCCAGGTCGGCCTCGGTCTTCGGCGTAGCCAGCACGATGGAGACCAGGCGCTTATCATCCATTACTTTGAAGACGGGCCGGGCCATGGTTTCGGCCTGGGTGCAGCGCCACGCGCAGAGCTCCTGCAAAATGGCCAACTGGCGTTGCGACAGGTTCTGGGTGCCCTTGACGCGCTGCCAGGCCGGAAGATCGGTCCGGGTGGCCCCGTTCCCGATTGCCAGGCGGGCGAACTCCTCGATGGCCAGCCCCCAGCGGCCGCGTTGCTGCAGTTCGGCCTGCAGGCTGTCACGCAGGTCCAGCAGGTGGTGCGTATCGAGACGGGCGTAATTGAGCATTTCCGGCGAAAGGGGACGCTCGGCCCAGTCGGCTTTCTGGTAGCGCTTATTCAGCTTGATGCCGAGTTTTTCGGCCAGCATGGAATCCAATCCGACCTGCTTATAGCCAAGGATACGGGCGGCTTGCATCGTGTCGAAGATGTTGACGAAGGCGATGCCGAAATCCCGTTTCAGGCAGATCTGGTCGTATTCGACGGCATGGAAGACTTTTTCGATGCCTGGGTCGCTGAAAAGTGGCGCAAGGGGGGAGAGGTCGTGCAACGCCAGCGGGTCGATCAGGTAGTCGGTTTGCAGGGTGGAGAACTGGATCAGGCAGACCCGCTCCCGGTAGGCGTGCAGGGAATTGGATTCGGTATCCACCGCCAGGCGCGCTTGCTGCTCCAGGCCATGGGCCAGGTGCACAAGGGCGTCAGGCTCGGCCACCCAGACGGGCGGGGGAAGGGACGGAGTCATAGGCTGATTATAGTTGATTAGTTGAATTGTTGAGGAGGTGAATAGGGAATTAGGTAATTAGGGATAAGGGGATCAGGGGATAGGGAAACCCCACCTCCGGCCCCTCCCCAAATCCTTCGGATCTGGAGAGGGGGGAAGAGCGACCCACCCCGGTTCCTGGCCAAATCCTTCGGATTTGGGGAGGGGAGAAGGAATTCGTACGCGGAACAAAAAGGAACGAATATTATTCCTGAGCATGGCCGGATGAGCCGTCCGCAATATCCGGATATTCGCCAGACTCATCGAACGTATCTTCCGAGTTTCCATCGTAGAGCTGCTTGAGCTGGTTGAACTCATCGCGATTTTTCTCTGCGGAGGAAAGAATACGTCCCAGGCTGGCGATGCGCCCGACGGCCAATGTGATGGTACGCAAGGCGGCCAGCCTTTCCTCAGAATTTAATTTATCAAGGGAAGTGATATAGGATTGCATGAAACGGTCCACATGGACGCGCAGGAGGCCGATCTCGTTGGTCATGTCGTTGAGGGGGATATCAGAAAGGGCTTTGATCTCAAAGGGAGTAAAGTATTTTGCATAGAAGCCATGTTTGTAGGCATTTTTGTTCCCGGGCTGGGCGCCGCGTTTTCTAGGCATAGCATCTCCTTTTTCTAGACTTTTTCCCAAAGTGGAGCGATTTCGGCGATTGCCTGATGAATCGCATCATCCAAATCGGCAAACGGGCTGTGTTCCTCTTCATGTGACTGAACCAGGACGGCAAGCTGTTTACACAACAAGGTGCAGGTACGCAAGGTCTGTATGCGCGAGGCCAAATCTTGCGGGGCGGACTGCTGGAACTTCAAGAAGATGGCCGTGAGGACACGCAGCAGGTTGATTTCGCTGGAGACGTCTTTCATCGGGACTGCGCGGAGGGATCTCTTTTCCTCGGCAGTGAGGTAGCGGGTGTAGAGAGGGGAGAGGCTGGTTTTATTGGGCATATTTGCTCCGACTGTTCCCGACAAGGAAACCTGGCGGGGTGAAGGGTGAGGCGGCCGGGCCTGGCCGGTAAAAAACATGCGGCCAGGAAGATTCACCTCGCCGCATTTCCATTATAGCACATACGTTCTAATTTGCAAGACCCAATTTGTTCTATTTTAATGATTTCGGACCTGGATTGGAGATGGTTGATGGATCGTTTAGTACCCAGCAGGAATTCAAATACGAAGGCACACAAAGGAAGACTAAACGTAAAGGGTAATCTCCCAGTCCTCCCCTGCAGAGGAGATGTCAAAGAACCCGGAGGTCGGCGGATGATTTTAACAAAATGCTGACACTCTTTTAGTATTATTTTGACATTGGAAGGCTATAGTATGGGTGTAATAACAAAATCCCTTATTTCGAGAAGGAGGTTCACCATGTCCAATTTAACCCGTTGGGAGCCCGAACGTGAAATGATGACTCTGCGTGAGGCAATGGATCGGCTGTTCGACGATGCCTTTACCCGCCCCCTCAGCATGAGTGGAGGCTCCGTCGCCCCAGCCATCGACCTTTACCAAACCGAAGATGATGTGATCGTCAAAGCTGCTTTGCCCGGCCTCAAGGCGGAGGATGTACACATCTCCGTCACCGCAGATGTGCTGACCCTGTCCGGCGAATTCAAGCAGGATGAAGAGCGGAAGGACAAGACCTACCATATCCGCGAACACCGCTATGGCTCGTTCGAGCGCTCGGTCATGCTGCCCGCCGATGTGCAGACCGATAAGGCGAAGGCGGATTTCGAGAACGGCGTCCTGACCATCAGCCTGCCCAAGGCGGAAACGGTCAAGCCCAAAACCATCAATATCAAAGCGAAATAGTATTACAGCGCGATTGGTTTTCTGCCATTTTCCCTCATCCCCTGCCCTTCCCCCGAAGGGGAAGGGAGTTTCCTCCCCCTTCGGGAGAAGGTGAGGAAGGGCATGCCAGGAGGGGCTGTCCGACATTACGCTAATATATAGAGACTCATCAAAGAACCCGGTCCCACGAAGGAGCCGGGTTCTTTTTCTAAGTAGTCTTTCCTTTGTGTCCTTGGTGCCCTTCGTGGTGAAAAATCTCTACTATGACATTGTCAAGTTAATTATCCGTTCGCTTTCAGGATGCGTGCCCAACAGGGATGGACCGGATCAACCTGCAGGCGGCCCTGTTTGACCCGGAAGGTTTCCCCCTTGTTGAGCACATCCTCCATCTGCATCTCGTCCGCCAGCGGGAGTGGGATATCGAACCTGGTGGGGGCCTGCGAGGCGTTGAGCAGCACTACCACTGTTTCGCCTTCGACGTGGCGGGAGAAAGCCAATTGCTGGTGACTTACATACAGTTGGCGATAATCGCCGTAGCGCAGGGCGCGGGAATTTTTTCGGATCTCCGCCAATCTTTGGATCACTGAAGGCAAATCCGGTTGGGGAGGTTGTTGCCGGATCTTGTCCAAGTCTAGATGTGGCCTGAGTACGGCATCGCTGTTGGGCGTGCGCAGCCCTTCCAATCCCCATTCACTGCCATAATAGACGGATGGAATGCCTGGCATGCTGAACAACAGGCAGTACAGTGGGAAAAGGTATAAGGGGTTGTGTAGTTGGCTGGCAACGCGGTTGACGTCGTGATTGTCGACAAAGTTGTAGAGCGGCAGGCCGCGATACAGGCCACCCTCACCAAATTGACGGTTGAGGGCATAGGCGATCTCGTAATAATTCTTGTCCACCAGGCTGGAATAAAGGCCTTTGTAACACTCATAATTGGTGACGGAATGCAGCGTTTCAGGGTTGGCCCAGCGCCGGTAATCCCCGTGGATCACTTCGCCCATCAACCAGAAATCGGGACGCAAGGCGCGGCAAAATGCCGAAAGTTCCTTTTGGAAGTCGAGGTCAAGCCGGTCGGCCACATCCAGGCGCAGCCCGTCGATATCGAAAAATTCGATCCAGCGCCGGACGGCATCCATCAGGTGCTGGCGCACTTCGGGGTTGTGCAGGTTGAGCTCGACCAGGTCGTAGCAGCCGTTCCAGGGTGTGTAGGTAAACGGATCGCCGTAAGGGCTTCGCCCCTCAAAATCAAGGTTGCGGAACCAATTGCGGCAGGTTGAATTTGGCCCGTTTTGCAAAATATCGCGGAAGGCCCAGAAATCGCGCCCGACGTGGTTGAAGACTCCATCGAGCACAACCCGCATGCCCTGGCTATGCAGTTCTCGCACCAATTGGGCCAGGTTTTCATCGGTGCCAAGCCGCCTGTCCACATGATAGTAATCGGCGGTATCGTAGCCGTGCGCGCTGGATTCAAGGACCGGGCCCAGGTAGAGGGCGTTTATCCCAAGGCTGAGCAGGTGTGGGACCCAGCTACGCACCTGGTCGAGGCGTGGCCGGGGTTGAGATGTAAAATCGTTTCGATTTGGCGCTCCACAAAACCCAAGCGGATAGATGTGATAGAAGATGGCATCGTGTGCCCAGTGTATGTGCATTTTTTCCTTGTATACTTACCGGTTGGTATAATCATGAGATAAAAAAATATGAGAGTGGTCAAGCCATAAGTGATATTTTTAACGCGAATGCCGCGAATAGGCGAATATCACAAATAAACCCTTAGAAACATTTGCGAAATTCGCTTCTTTGCGCAATTCGCGTTGAAAAAACTCAAGCCGGGAGTCGTGCTAGGGATGGAAAGAATCTTATCACTTCGTTTGTACCACTACTAAAAATATCATACCCTGTTAGGAGAATATCCCGTGCATGAACTGGTGGACGGCGCTTTTTGCTAGGCAGGCATCCAGTTCGGTGAGATCGTTCAGTGCAAGCGAAATGTACATATTGAGCATGCCTAAAAAAGTGGCTGCATAGGCCCGCTGCCGTCCTTTCATGTTGCCGTGGTCTTCGGCAGCGCGCAGGAAAAAGGCCTCCATCATCCGCTGCTGTTTTTCGTTGATGGTCAATATCGCTTTAAAGGCGTTGCTTTCAGGCGGGGAAAACCACATGGAAAGCTGCAAACGGTAGAATTTGCGATGCTTTTGGGCAAACTCAAAATAGACCGTGGTAATAGCCTGCAGGGTGGTAATAACGTCGCGGTTATAGACGTTGGCCTCTTGGAGGGCGGAAAATAATTCGTTGAAATTTTCTTCCAAAAGAGCCTTCAGGAGGCCGCTTTTACTGCCGTAGTAATGGTACAGGGTGGGCTTTTTCAACCCGGCGGCATCCGCCACTTCCTGGACGCCCACCGCATCGTATCCGCGTGCCGCGAACAGGTCGAGAGCGCAGGCCAGCAAGCGGGAACGGTTATCCTCCATGCCGCCCAGTGTACCATTCGGTACACTGGGCTGTCAAGGACTGCATGCCTGTTGTCGGCCCGCCCTGTCCTGTCCTTGACAAATCAAGACAAATGTTTTAGATAACGACTTAAGTCGTTACTACCTTCCCTCTATGGTAAGATAAGCACGGTTCACCAGAATGAAACGCAAAACCCAAGGAGTACACACCATGACCATTACCCTCGACGGATCTTCCCTCACCATCGAAAAACTGGTTGCCATTGCCCGCCACGGCGAAAAAGTGGAGCTGGCCCCCGCCGCCCTGGAGCGCATCAAGGTCTGCCGGGCCATGCTGGAAGAGAAACTGGCGGCCCACGAGACCATGTACGGCACCAATACCGGCATCGGCGAGTTCTCGGAGAAGATCTTGAGCGATGAGCAGGTGAAGGAATTCCAGAAGTACCTGATCTACAACCACGCCGCCGGGATCGGCGAGCCTGCGCCGGTGGAGCACGTGCGGGCGGCGCTGGCGGGACGCATCAACGTGCACGCGCACGGCAATTCGGGCTGCCGGCCCGAGATCACGCTGACGTTCGTCGAGATGCTGAACAAGGGCGTCACGCCGGTGGTCTGCCAGAAAGGCTCGGTGGGCGCCTCGGGCGACCTGGCGCCCATGGCGCAGGCGGCCCTGCTGCTGCTGGGGGAGGGCGAGGCCTTTCTATAAGGGCGAACGGCTGCCGGGCGCCGAAGCCATGCGGCGGGCGGGCATCCCGGTGCCGGGATTGCATGGCACGCGACGGGCTGGCGGCCATCAACGGGTCCAACCTGCTGACGGCCATGTCGGCTATTGCACATCTATGATATGGAACGCTTCCTGAAGCAGGCCGAGATCGCCGCGGCCATGTCCATCGAAGCCCTGCTTGGCAACCTCAAGCCCTACAATACCAAGCTGCACGAACTGCGCGGTTTCAAGGGCGCGGTGACCAGCGCCGGCAATATCCGCAAGCTGGTCGAAGGCTCGGACCTGGCCACCGGCAAAATGAAGACCAAGGTGCAGGATGCCTATTCGATGCGCTCCACGCCGCAGGTGATCGGGGCGGCCCGGGATGCCATTGCCTATGCCCGTTCGCAGGTGGAGATCGAGCTGAACGGCGTGGGCGATAACCCGATCTTCGTGCCCGAACTCAAGCTGACCCTGACCGGCGCCAACTTCCAGGGCTCGCCGGTGGCCCTGCCGATGGATATGGCCGGCGTGGCCATCACGATGGTGTGCGTGCTGTCGGAGCGCCGCCTGAACCGCCTGACCAACCCGGCCCTCTCGCAGGGCCTGCCGGATTTCCTGGCGCACGAACCGGGCTTCTACTCCGGCCTGATGCTTTCGCAGTACACCGCCGACCACCTGATCGTCGAACAGCGCATCCTGAGCGCGCCGGCCAGCATCCAGTCCATCCCGGCCGCGGCGGACCAGGAGGATTTCGTCTCGATGGGCATGAACACGGCCCTCAAGAACGGCCAGATCCTGGATAATGCCTATGGCGTGCTGGGGATCGAGTTCATGGCGGCCGCCCAGGCGCTGGATTTCCGCACGTTCACCCCCGGCAAGGGCACGCAAAAAGCCCGCGAAGTCATCCGCAAGCACGTGGCCCACCTCGAAGTGGACCGGCCGCTCTATCCCGACCACAATGCCATGAAAGCACTGGTAAAATCCGGAGAGATTTTGGAAGCAGTGGAGAAAGAAGTGGGGAAGCTTGGGTAAGGTAATGATATTGATCACTTGATAATCCAATTTCTTTTCCGAATGCATGACTGAGATCATTTCGCGTAGCACGGCATAAACGTGCTCCTGCCGCAGCGCAGACCCGGCGATCCGCAGGATAATTATCAAACGCCTTTCCGGGTGCTGTACCTGCTGCATGGGTATTCGGATGACCAGACCGCCTGGCAGCGCTGGACCTCCATCGAACGCTATGCCGAGGGCCTCAACCTGGCGGTGGTGATGCCGGCTGCCCAGAACAGCTTCTACACGGATATGGTGCACGGCGGGAAGTTCTTCACCTTCCTGACCGAGGAACTGCCGGCGGTTGTCCACGACCTGTTCCCGCTCTCGACCGAACGCGCGGATACCTTCGTGGCCGGCCTTTCGATGGGCGGTTACGGGGCCTTCAAACTGGCCCTCAGCCGCCCGGACCTGTACGCGGCCGCGGCCAGCCTCTCCGGCGCGCTGGATATCTGCGAAGTGGTCAAGGAAAACGACGATCCGTGACAACACAGCCTGGCTTGAACTGATGCGGAATATCTTCGGCGACCTGGAAAAAGTGCCGGGCAGCCCGCATGACCTGTTTGCACTGGCGCAGAAAGTCTCCAATCCGCCACCAAGCCGCGCCTGTTCCAATACTGCGGCACGGAGGATTTCCTTTACCAGGATAACCTGCGCTTCCGCGATTTCATCCGCCCGCTGGGCTTCGATTACACCTATGAAGAGACGCCCGGCGACCATACCTGGGTCTATTGGGACAGGATGATCCAGAAAGTGCTGGCCTGGCTGGATGGTTCCGCCGGGATAAAGTCCCCGGCTCAAAGCCTGAAGCCCGCTGAAGCGGGCTAAAATCGGAATGAAAAAACTCACCTTCCTCACCCGAACTTCCCTCCTGCTTTTCTTCCTGTTCGGAGTGGATAAGGCCCTGGCGTTCCTGCGCTCGGTGATCGTTTTACGCCAGTTCCAGTTATCCGCCCTGTTCGACGCCTTCAACTCGGCCAACAACCTGCCGGACCTGCTGTATGCGCTGATCTCCGGCGGGACGCTGGCGATGGCCCTGATCCCGGTCCTGAGCGAGACCCTGAACAGCCAGAGGCCGGCGTGACCTCTGGGAGGTGTTCTCACGCGTTGCCAATATCTTCTTCCTGACCGCGGCCGCCGTGGCAGCCTTGATCGCCATTTTCGCCCGGCCGATCGTGGAGAGCCAGATCGGCATCGTCCCGGGCTTCTCGGCTTCCCAGCATGTCCTGGTGGCCCACCTGATGCAACTGAACCTGATCGCCACCCTGATCTTCTCCATCAGCGGATTGGTGATGTCGGGCCTGCAGGCCAACCAGCATTTCCTGTTCCCGGCGCTGGCGCCGATCTTCTATAATGTCGGGCAGATCTTTGGGGCGCTGGTGCTGGCCCCGACCAAACCCTATTCCTTCGGACCGGTGACGCTGCCGGCTTTCGGATTGGGGGTCTACGGGCTGGTATACGGCGTCATCCTGGGAGCGGTCCTGCACCTGGCCATCCAGGTACCCGGGCTGGTGAAGTACCATTTCCACTGGAGCGCCTCGGTCAGCCTGAAGGATGAACGCGTGCGCCAGGTGCTCCGGCTGGTTGGCCCGCGCCTGATCACGATGTTCTTCATCCAGGCCACTTTTATCGCCCGTGACAACCTGGCTTCGCGCTTGCCGGGAGTCGGGCGCCATCTCGGCCCTGGCCTATCGGCTGGATGATCATGCAGGTGCCGGAGACGCTGATCGGCACGGCCATCGGGACGGCGCTCCTGCCGACCATTTCGGAGCAGGCCGCCTCGCAAGAACTGGGAGGCATTCCGGGCCACCATCGAAAGGGCGGTGCGTGTGCTGGTGGCGGTGTGCCTGCCGGTGGCGGCCATCCTGGCGGCGGTGATCCATCCGCTGGTGCGGGCGGTCTTTGGCCTGGACGAGGCCGGGACAACCCTGCTCACCTGGACGGTGCGGGTCTATTTGCTGGCGCTGGCAGGGGAATCCGTGCTCGAAGTGGCGGCACGCGCCTTCTATGCCCGCAAGGATGCCCTGCGCCCGCTGGCGGCTTCCTTCCTGAATACCGCTGATTTTTATCGGCGGCGGGGCGCTGATCCTGCTGCGCTGGCCGGAATGGGGCGCGCCCGGGATTGCCTTGATCGAAATGGCCTTCACGATCGAGGCGACCATCCTGCTGGTCTGGCTCAACCGCCTGCTCCCGGCAAAAGTGACTCTTGGCTCTTCGCTGCTGCGTGGACTGGCAGGGGCGCTGGTCGGCGGAGGCGTGGCCTACGGCCTGGCGCTCTGGCTGCCGCTTTCGGGCGTCGTGTCCAGCCTGCTGGCGCTGCCGGTGGGTTTTGCCGCCTGCCTGCCGTTCATCTGGCCGGAGATGCGCTTGTTGTTGCAATTATGATCCGTTCTGATTTTTTATTGTTAGAGTATAATCGCACCCATGTCTGAAAACGAATTGAAAGATACACAACCGAGTTCCGTCACAGGGGAAGCTGCCCCGGCTGCCAGGAAGAAATTCCCGGGCTGGCTGGCCGGGTTGGTTCTGATCGTCTTGATCGCCGTCGGCATTCTGGGTGGCTATGCTTCCGGCATGGGCAAGCGTTATTCCGCCCAGAGCACCCTGGTAACCGGGCAGCTACATGGAACAATACCAACTGGGTGTACAGGCCGTGAATGCAGGCCAATATGAAGTTGCCAAACAGCATTTCGAATTCATCATCCAGAACTATCCGGATTTTCCCGGCGTGAAGAGTGCTTATACGGACCTGCTCCTGCATATGATGATCACGCCCACGCTCACCTCCCACCTCACTCCGACCATTACCCCGACACCCGACACGCGCAGTGTTGACCAAATCTATGCCAATGTCACTGCGCTTCTCTCCGCTCCGGGAGCCGATTTGTGCGCACGCAACTGGGACGACATTATCAACCAACTTGATTCCCTCCGCAAGGCTGATATCACCTATCATGCTGCCGAAGTGGATGGGATGTATTATATTGCCCTGCGCAACCGGGGTGTCTGCAAGATCTATCCTCAAACCTATGAGCCCAACGCCTCCTGTCGAGCCTCAATATAAACCTGGAAGGAGGCATCTACGACCTGACCCAGGCAGAACGATTCGGCCCCCTGGATTCGAATGCCTCCGCCCTGCGCACCTGGGCGCGCATGTATATCACCGGCGCCAGTTTCTGGGACCAGGACTGGGTGCAGGCCCAGAATTATTTCAGCCAGGTGATGGCCAGCTATGCCTAACCTGGCAGATTCCTCCTGCACCTCCGCTACCGAGCGTTTCCGGCAGGCCATGCTCGGTTATGCCCAGCAATTGCTTGATAAGGGGGATTACTGCGGAGCCGAAAAGCAATTTAAAGCTATATTTGCCATCGACAGCCCGAAGAATGCGACTGCATTCCCAACCGCCACGGAAGTCCGTGAATATCTGCAATGGCGATGTTAATCCGCCGAAGACAGTAACCTTGCAGCGACTTCCGGCAGAGTGATGCCAAAAATGTACGAAGCCTGACAGCGCGACGGTCGCCCGTCGCGCTGTGGCAAAGGAGAACATGCAAAATTACCTGGAGCTTGCCAGGCAGGGAAAAAACGAGTGGTGGCGCGTTGTTCTGGCAGTTCTGTTGATGCTGTTCATGTGGCAGGTCCTCGGCGCCATGCCCAGCGCGATCCTGCTGGTCTGGATGGCGCTGCGTGGCCAGTTGCGGCCTGGCAGCACCGGCGGCGGCCTGCCCGGAATGGATACGCTGGCCGGTTTTGTCGCGCTCATGCTGGCTTCCGTGTTTTTTTTGGGCGGGATTTATCTTGCCATGCGGTTCATCCACCGCCGTCCCTTGCGGACACTGGTAACCCCGGCCCGGTCGGTGGCCTGGGGGCGTTTGTTCCAGGGATTTGGCGTCTGGTTTGGATTGGCTGCGCTGATGTCGCTGGTGGAGGCGCTGGCTTTATCCGGGGCGATATGTCTGGAGCCTGGACCTGGGACAGTTTCTCCCGTTCGTTTTTCTGGCCCTGATCTTCATCCCCATCCAGACTTCTGCGGAGGAGCTGTTCTTCCGCGGCTACATATTGCAGGGTGTTGGCCTGCACTGGCGGAATATCTGGGTTCTCAGCAGCATCTCGGGCCTGTTGTTCGGTCTGCCGCATTTATTGAACCCGGAAGCCACGGTCAATTATCCCCTGTTGGGGTTTTATTATTTTGCTTTCGGCTTTTCCCTGGCATATATCACCCTGCGGGATGGAAGGTTGGAACTGGCCTTGGGTGCGCATGCCGCCAATAATCTCTTTTCCGTCATTATTGCAAATTACACGATCACCGTCCTGCCCTCCCCCTCCCTTTTTACCATCAAGGTTTTGGATGCGGTTTATTCCGTCCCGGCTGCCATCATCGGGATGGCGATCTTTGTGTTCCTGTTTGTGGGCCCGTGGGGAAGGAAAGCTCCTGCCGAAGAGGTGTTGTAATAATCAGTGCTTCACGAAAGGGATTTGTAGTGGCGACTTCCCTGCACAGACCGCAGGACTGTGTAGTCGCCGAACGACTGAAGTCGTTACTACGTTTTCGTGATCTGCTGAACGACTGAAGTCGTTACTACGTTTTCGTGATCTACTGATAATGAAATTGTGTTGTTCTACCGGGGGGCGGTGTAGAATTTGTCCGGCTGGTCCGCGTAGTAATAGATGATTTGCCGGCCCGGATATAGGCTGGCGAGGGCGGCATCGCTGACCGAACCGTTATTGCTCCAGGCAAAGATGAAAGGGGAGGTCAGCCACGGATCCTCCAGTTCGAGCAGGCCGGCATATTCCGTCCAGATTTTCTGCGTATGGACGATGACCAGGGCGGGGGTTATGGCCTGCGCCTGCGGGGTCAGGAATGGACTCAACTGGGCGCTGATGGACATCGTACAGCCCGTAGATCTGGCCAAAGCGTGCCGGCAGGTAGGCCGCCAGGTTGTAACCGATCAGGCCGGCCATGACCGCGCCAACCAGGAAAACCCGCAGTCTTTGCCAGCCCAGTGATTTCAAGGAACCTGCCAGCCAGACCATCCCGGCTGCGCTGGCCAGTGTAAGGCCGTATACCCCTTCATAATAATAGCGTGGGCCATAGCGGATGACGCTGGCCCAGTAGAAAACGTAACAAATCACGAGACAGACAAAAACAGCCCAATGCCAGCCAGGCGGCCCGATTCCGGCGGAGCGCCCATAAGCCGAACGGCAGGAAGATCCAGGAGTAGCCTGCCCATCCGAACAAATCCTTGTTGAGATCGGTGAGCATGCATGCGGGCATTTTGGATTCCGAGCTGCAAAGTGTGGCCGCCCGGTTCCAGGCCGATGCCGGGCCCGAAACCGATCCGGTCGAAACTCCACCAGAGCGTGTAAGGATCGGTAAATGGATTGCCGGTCACCGCATACTGCCAGACCAGGAAGAGCGACCCGACCAGCAGCGCAATCGCTCCGATGCCCAGGACACGCCGCCGGACCCCTGCATTTCCGCGCCATAAAAGCACCAGTCCGTGCAGGAAAAAGGGCAGGGCCACCCCGAGGGCGGTCAAGGGCCGGGTGATGACCAGCAGGCCCAGGCTCAAACCGGCCACGGAAACCGTCAGCCAGGCCGGGATATGGTTCTTGGAGATTGATCCTTCCGCGATGTCCCAGGTGGAATGTATCCAGCCAGGCGAGCACGAAAATGAGGCTTAATACCAGCGACCAGGGATTGGAATCCAGCGAACCGGAGATGATCAGGAAGAAGGGCGAGGTAAGGGTGAGCAGCGCAGCCAGCAGGCCGGTCATGGTGTTGCATATTTTTTGGCCCAGGCGGAAGGTCAACCAGACCGTCAGGCCGCCCAGCAGGGGATTCACCCAGGTGCGCATGCCGAGCAGGATGCCCAGCGCCAGCACCATCGGCCAGCCGGGTGGATACTTGGCGGAGCGATGCCCGTTGGCATCCACCACGAAGGGGACGTACATGCTCCGAGGTTCGGGAGGGGTGGGGGCGGTCATTTGTCCATGCGCAAGGACTTTCGCCTGCCAGACGTATGCCATTTCATCTTCCACGTGTGGCACGGCCTCGAAAACCCGGACGGCAACCAGGAAAGCCGCGGCCACCCCGGCCAGGCTGATGAAGAAAGCGATCCATTCCGCCTTTGCGCATAGGTCCCCCGGAAAGTTAGCTGGCGAGAATACCCGTCAGATCGTAAGCCATGGCTCCGGTGATTCTGACCGGGACGAGGCTGCCGATGGCCGGGAGCCGGGCGGGTTTCTTTGAGCCGTTCCGGTTCGATCAGTACCAGCCCGTCAATTTCAGGCGCGTCCCGGTACGAGCGTCCCACCGCGATGCCGTTGTTGAAACCCTCGACCAGCACATCCAGTGTCTGCCCGACATAGGACTGGTTGATCTGGAGCGAGATGGTTTGCTGGAGTTCCATCAGCCTTTGATAGCGTTCCTCTTTGACCTCGGCCGGCACCGGGTCCCCGAGCGCTTCGGAGGCAGTGCCCGGTTCGAACGAAAATTGGAAAGCCCCGACATGGTCGAAGCGCATTTCCTCCACGAAATCCAACAGAGTCTGGAATTCCTTTTCCGTCTCGCCCGGATAGCCGACGATGAAAACAGTGCGGATGGCCAATTTGGGCATGGCCCGGCGCATTTTTCCGATCGTTGCATGCACCCAGTCCATGTTGGCGGGGCGGCGCATGCGTGTGAGCGTATCGGGGTGGGCATGCTGGAGCGGAATATCGAGATAGGGCAGGATTTGCGGATGGCTTGCCATCACGTCGATCAACCGGTCGGTGACGTAGCCCGGGAAAGCGTACATGATCCGGAGCCAGTCCAGTTCCGGAATAGCAGCGGTCATTCTTTCCAGCAGGGTCGCCAACCCATCCTTCATCCCCAGGTCGTGACCATAATCGGTGGTATCCTGGGCGATCAGGATGAGTTCGCGCACACCCAGCTCGTGCAGGCGCTGGGCTTCCTCCAGGATCATTTCCGGTGGGCGGCTGACGGCGGTGCCTTTGATGAGCGGGATGGCGCAGAACGCACACGGACGGCGGCAGCCGTCCGCGATCTTCAGGTAGGCGCTGGCTCCGAATATGCTTGCCCGCAGCACTGCGGCTGGGTCGTTTTCGCTCCAGCCAAGCTGCGGATGGTTCCGGCAAGTGGTAGAGCGGTTCGGGGTGAGGAGCCTTTCCGCAGTTCGCGCACGACCTGGACAATATCCATCCAGCGGCGGGTGCCGAGAATGCCATCCACGCCGGGAACCCGGCGGGCGACTTCCAGGCCGTAGCGCTGGGTGAGGCACCCGGCGGCGATGAGCAATTGGCCCGGGCGTTTGGCTTCGGCCAGTCTGCGCAGCTCGGAATACGATTCCTCCCGGGCCGGGCCGATAAATCCACAGGTGTTGACAATCAGGATACTGGCCTGCCGGGGCGTGCGAACAGGCTGGTAGCCATCGCTGTACCAGCAACTGGGCCATTGAGTCGGAATCGACGGTATTCTTGGCACAGCCAAGCGAAATCATGTGAAAGGTTTTTGGGTTCATAACGATAAAGTTGTTTCAATTTTATGCAGCACACGGTCGTGTACCGGTGCAATCAGTCTTGCTATGGAGTCACCGGAGGAGCCAGGAGCGTGGCGGTCAGGGTGGGGGTGGGGGATATGCGTGGGGTGACGGTCGGCGTGGGTGTAATGGTCGCTGTAGGCGTGTTTGTGGCAGTGGGGTTCAGGATGGCTTTGGCGGTGTAGATTCGATCCACCACTTCGCCAAAGCGTCCCATTGGTCCCAGGTCACTCTGGTTGAATAAGATGCTGACCCCGGCGCCATTACCGGTCAGCACCTCGATCTGGGTATTCCCGCTGAAAGAGTATGCCGTGCCAACTGTTGATGACGCCCATCGAATTGGATTTTCCCATCGACCGTTACACGTAGATAGGCCTGTTCCAAAGCGACGATGACAATCTGTACCGGTCCCGGACCGGCAGCCGGGATGGTTCCGATGGCCGTGACACCTGCAGTTGGTATGACCGCTTCCGTTCCCGCCGCGGTGGGTGTTGGGGTGAGAGTGTCTGCTCCTGCCGAAGCCACCAGGATATCGGAGATGGATTGGGCGGTTGGCTGAGGCAGTGACGGCAGAGCGTAAGCCGATAACGCGGCTGGTGCCCCAGATGGCGAAAGACAAGCAGGATCAAAATTAATCCGCCGCCGACAAGAATATCCATGGAAAGATAACGCCGCAAGCCAGCCGGAAGGTTGGCCTTGGAAGGGAGTTTTGCATTCGGCACTGCGCGGTTTTTCGACCGGCGCGGGCTGCCGTTCCAGTCTTTGGGCCTGCAGGCCTTCGGCAAATTGCAGCAGGATGGCATCCACATCCATATCGAGGAAGTGGGCATAGTTATTCAACATTCCACGCGTCTGGACCGAGGAGGGCAAATGATCGAAATCTCCCCGTTCCAATGCCTGCAGGTAATGTCTGCGGACATGCGTGTGGCGCTCGATTTCATCCAATGTCAGGCTGAGAGATTCACGGCGCTGGTGGAGAGCCTCCCCGATGCGGTGAAGATGCGCTGCGATTCCGAGTGTTTCGAGGATGGCTCGGCTGGTGGAAGCGATTCTTCCTGCCAATCCGGATGCTGGTTCTTCGACCGGCTCGATTCTGGTTACTTCAGCCTGCTGCAGCGGCGATCGGATCAGGTTCGGCAGCGTTCGGGTTCGAATGGCGGCAGATTGGTTCGAGAGGTTTGGAGGCTTCTTTTGGTTGAGGCGAGGATTTCCGGAGTGCGCAGGAGCAGTCCCTTGATCTTTTCCTGGATGCGGAGAGACCTGCCTGCCTGCGGTTCACCTGCAGGTTCGGTACGTCCGGTGTCGCCGGGAACTTCGCCCGGCGCCTGGATCCGGTCCTGGAACAGGCTCGCGGATAAGGGAAGCTGCGGCAGGTTCGCCGGCAGCCGAGGCGCTGGCGGGCGATCATATCATCCAGTGAAAGTCCCAGGAACTCGGCATACAGCCGCAGGAAAGCGCGCGCCTGTACCGGCGATGGCAGAGATTCGAAATCGTCGGCTTCCATCGCCTCGAGCAGGCGCGCCTGGATGTGCGTGGCCTGGGCGACTTTCTCGATAGTCAGGTTACGCGCTTCACGGGCTGCTTTGAGTTGTTGACCGATGGTCTCTGGCATGATAATAACGAAACATCACCGGCTTCCCCTGCAGGTTGGACCGGTGATGGTATGTGATTGGCTCTCTTTGGGAAATCAGGCCTCGGCGGGTGCGGAAGTCTCTTCTGGTGCAGACTCGACCGGCTGTATTTTCTTCCGGCTTGTCCGCAGGCTCTTCGATGGGCAGGCTGGGTTCCGCTTCGCCTTCCCGGTAAACGGTGACTTTTATCTCCGGGATCAGGTCCATCGTCAGGCGGATGCGGACGGTGTGCTCGCCCAAGGTGCGCAGGGGCTGCATATCCAACTGCTGGCGCTTGATGACGATAGCCGGTTTTCTGCTGGATGGCATCCACCACCTCCTGCGAGGTGATCGAGCCATACAGCTTGCCGGTTTCACCGGCCCGGGCGCCAAAAGAGATCTGGACTTTCTTCAGCGCTTCGGCCACCACGCTCATTTCATCGTTGAGGATGGCGCGGCGCTCGGTGGCTTTCTGGCGGATGCGTTCCGCCGTCTTCATGGCGCCGGGGGTGGCCAGCACCGCCATTCCCTGCGGAAGGAGGAAGTTGCGGCCATAACCATCGGCGACCTTCTTTACGTCGCCAGCACGTCCGAGTTTGTAAACGTCCTTGATGAGTAGTACTTTCATTTCTTTTCAAGCCCTTTCTTTCTGGAGTATGGGAGCGAAGGGTACAACGCTCCGGGGGCTGATTTTACCAGAGGCCAGCCCGGCTGGGAAGGTCCAATTATGAAATACTATTTTACTTTCGCCGATACAATTGCAATGCCCGTCGGGATCACGCGTCCGGTATTAGGACCGGTAAAATAAAGCTGTTTCAGGTCCTCAAGCGTCTTGTTACGCACATCGTCAAAGCCGCGTTGGGTGAGGAACTCTTCCACCTGGCCACGCTCAATCCCGAACATATACGCCTCGCCGGAGACCTTCGCTGCCCGCCGCAGCGATTTGCCATAGCTGTGATTGGGATCGCGGAAGATTTCGTTATACATATGATCAAAGATCACCGAACTGCCCGGCCCGGAATGGTTGGCTATAAAGGCCAGCGTGCTGTCAACACCTTCCGCAGTCAGGAAATAGGTCACTCCCTGCCAGATAAACAGCGTTTTTGAGCGCTCGTTGTAGCCGCTGTTTTGCAGGAGCTCAGCGAGCGTCTGGGTGTTGAAGTTCACCGGCAGGAAGGTGACATGGGCGGGCAGGGGGTCGATGATGTTCTTTAACCGCTCCAGCTTGGTTTCCTGGGTGGCAGGAGTATCGATCTCGAACACCCGCGTCTTCTCGATCCCTGCGATGCGGTAGGCGCGCGTATCGAACCCGGCGCCCAGGATGACAACCTGCTCAAGCCCTTCGTCCAATTCAGTTTTGAGGAAATCATCGATATAGCGTTCCCGGACAGCGATGAACGCGGCTGCCCCAGGAGCCATTTTTTCATATAGCCCGGAAGTGATCACCCATTTGGCCATAGTGAAAGCAAAACCGCCGGGTATCAAACCACGCGCCAAGGGATCGTAGCAAATCCGCCTGTCTTCCGGTTTTTCCGCTTCGATCGCGCGGAACAAGGCTACGCCTTCGGCCGATTTACTGGATTGTTTTTTGCTCATTTTTTTCCTTCTTTTCTTCTGTACTTTCCAATTTTTCCATGCGTTTAATCAGTCAGTTAGGACTTGCTGTGGCGATACGAACCATTCTCTCAACCACTCCTGTAGTGTTTCCGGGTCCATGAATTGCAAGGAACCTGAAGGCGCGCCCAGAATACGTTCCATCGAATCGATGCAGGCGGCCATCGTCATATCCAATCTTCGTAAGGTGTGATCGTCCGGCCCAGGTGAAAGAAGCAAACCGGTCATAATATCCGAGATATTCAAGCTGACTCCATAAATAATTTCGGCGGCCTGGTCGGGGAAGTGAACCGTGAAAACCTTTTCCTGGATGCCCTGCCTGATAATTGGTGCGAGCAGGGGCGGAATCTTCTTCATCATTGTCGAGGCCAATTTCTGCCGGATAAAGGCGTTATCGTCCGTATACCATGTGCGCATGGTATTTATAATTAAAGACCGCTGCATCGTTTTCCATTGAGCAGCCGACTCAAAAAAGCGGTTGAGCTTTTGGAGGGCGGACAGTCCAGGACCTTCGACAATGACCCGGATATTTGTTTCGGCAGCCTCTCCCATGTGGTCGATCAGGGCTTCAACCAGGTCTTGTTTTGAGTCAAAATAATGATAGAAAGCCCCCTTGGAGATTTGCAGATCGTCCAGGATATCCTGGATGGAAATTTGTTCGTAGCCCTTGGTGTATACCAGCCGTTGGGCTGTGCCGATAATTTCGTTGCGCCTTCCGGCGTATTCTTCTTCTTTGACAACTCTCGACATATTTGACCTCTTTATTAAACCGACCGCCGGTTTATTTATATGTCAGAGTATATCCTTTGGATCGAACATTGTCAATATTCAGACTTTGTAAAAGGCGTGCTCCCAGTTTATTGAGATGATGCGGTAAAATTAATTAAAGTGGTGCTTTTTTACACCCATTTTGCATAGAGTTAATTATGGCTTAATACAGACGGATTAAGATTAAGATGAATACACCTATAATACGATGACGAGTTAAATTTCCGTAAAAGATGGAGGAGACTATGTTCCGCCGATTTCGAAACTCCGCTGCAAACCCTGCCCCGCTTGGGTCGGCCCAAATGCAGTTGTTAAGCCAGGCCAACCAACTGATGGCGGGCGGACAGCCCGCCCAGGCCGCCCCGCTCTTTGCCCGGCTGGCCGGTGCCATGGAAACCAGCAACCACCCGCGCCGGGCGGCCAACCTGCATGCCCAGGCGGCCCATGCCTATGCTGACAGCCAGGCGGAACAATCCGCCCTGGCGCATGCCCGCTCCGCATTGAATCTTTTCATCCAATACCAGATGGTCCAACGCACGCCGGTTTTCTATGCCAACATCACCCGCAAGTTGGCCAACCGGGGCATGAAAAGCTCGGCAGACGCCCTGATGCAGGAATTCGGAGCGCGGGTGGGAGCCATCCCCGCCGCTGCACCATCCGCCAACCCGCCGCGCGGCAACCTGCCGACCAATTGCCCACAGTGCGGCGCGCCACTACATGGAGGTGAAGCCACCTGGATCGACCAAATCACCGCCGAATGTGCCTACTGCGGCGCATCGATCCGAACCACCTGAGTGCCGTTCAGGTAGGAACGAATGGTCCATAAAGTAGTGGTTATCTGTTGCTGCCTGCTCATGGCAGGGTTGGCGGCCTGTTCACCCGGGCAGGCGACCAGTTTACCTGCAACACTTACACCATCGGCCACGCCGCTCCCCACGCTGACGGCCACGCCGCTGCCTTCCCCGACATCCACCTCCCTGCCTACACCGACCGTTCGCCCGTTGGTCCCCGATTTCAAACACATCATTGTGATTTTCTTTGAGAATCATGAGTTCGATACGGTCATCGGTAATTCAACGATGCCGAATTACAACCGGTATGCGCAAGGAAACACGCTCCTGACGCAATATTATGCCATCACGCATCCCAGCCTGCCCAATTACCTGGCCGTGTTCGGAGGAAATACTTTTGGGATCAGCACGGATTGCGAGGACTGCTTCGTCTCCGCCCCCAACCTGATGGACCAGGTCGAAGCCAGCGGCCGCACCTGGCGGGCTTACTTCCAGGATATGCCGCATCCCTGTTTCGTCAAGGATACGGCCATCTACGTCCAGAAACACAATCCGTTCATGTACTTTGATTCCATCCGCCTGGATGCGACGCGCTGTGATCGTTCGGTGGTGCCTTTCCCGCAATTGGAAACAGACCTGGCTGCCGGAAGCTTGCCAGATTTTGTGTACATCATGCCCAATAGTTGTGTCTCGACCGACGACATATACGGCAATCCGGACTGCAACCTGGGCCTGGCGGATGGGTGGCTGGGGGGAGTGATGGGGATGCTGCGGGACTACCTGGACCCACGCGGCAGCGAGCGAGCCATACCTGATCGTTCTAACCTGGGACGAAGGGCAGGGGAGTCATTCCTGCTGTGGTTTGCCGGCGCAAGCCGGCGGACGCGTACCGACCGTTTTGATCTCCCCGCTGGCAAAGAGCGGCTTCCGGGACGCCACCCCTTACACGCACTACTCTTTGCTAAAGACCATCGAGGCGGCCTGGGGGCTGCCATTTCTCGGCCATGCCGCGGATGAGAATGCCGTCCTGATCACTGCACCGTGGAAATGAACCGACAGGATCATGAAACGTCTTTCCAGTTTTCTACGCCAACTTAACCAGGAGACTTTCTCGTCCCTGCATGTTCGCAATTACCGCTTGTATTACATCGGTCAGATCATTTCCACCACCGGCACTTTCATGCAGACGATCGCCCAGGCTTGGCTGGTGCTCAAGCTGACCAACTCCGGCACCGCCCTGGGCATCGCGACGGCCTTGCAGTATGTGCCCATCCTGTTCCTGGGTCCGTACGGCGGTGTCATCGCCGATCGCATCTCCAAGCGGAAAATCCTTTACTTCACCCAATCCATCTCCGGCGTCCTGGCCTTGATCCTGGGTGTATTGGTTACGACCGGCCTGGTAAAGGTGTGGATGGTGTATATCCTGGCCTTTTGCCTGGGCATGGTCAACGCCTTCGACAACCCCACCCGCCAGACCTTTTACGTTGAACTGGTTGGCCCGGAACACGTCAGGAATGCGGTTACATTGTATTCGACCCTGGTCAACTTGGCCCGCATCATCGGGCCGGCCATCGCCGGAGGCCTGATTGCAGTCTTTGGGTTGGCGCCCTGTTTCATCATAAACGGAATTTCATATGCAGCCGTGGTGATCATGCTCGGCATGATGCGCTCCAGCGAGCTGCTCATCACACCGCCAGTGCCGCGCGCCAAAGGCCAGCTCCAGGAGGGGTTCAAGTATGTCATCTCCACTCCCATACTCGGTGCCACCCTGTTGATGATGGCCATCATCGGAACGCTCACTTATGAATTCCAGGTCAGCCTGCCGCTGATTGCCCAGTTCACATTCAAAGGGGACGCCAGCAGTTACGCCCTCCTGACTGCTGCGATGGGAGTTGGGGCGGCCGGGGGTGGAATTTTCTTTGCCAGCCGCAAAGGCATCCTTCCTGCCAAGCTGATCAGCGCGGCCCTGTTGTTCGGGCTGGCGGTCCTGGCGGCTGCCAGCATGCCAAGCCTGTGGCTGGCAGGGGCGGGCATGGTGCTGGTGGGGATCTGCTCGATCAATTTTTCATCGCTCGGCAACAGCATCCTGCAACTGGAAAGCTCGCCGCAAATGCGTGGCCGGGTCATGAGTTTCTGGTCGGTGGCTTTCCTGGGCTCCACCACCATCGGCGGGCCTATCGTCGGCTGGTTTGCCGAAGCGGCCGGGGCGCGCTGGGGTCTGGCATTGGGCGGCCTGGCCGCCCTGGTCGCGGCTGCTCTGGGAGCCATGACATTGCGTAACATACGGATCGGTAGAACGATTGCGTAGAGTGAACGCGGCAGGTAGGCCTGTCTCTGGTACTATGGGTGGAGACGGTTTCTTTAACATTGGTGTATAATGAATGAAAACGTATTATTTTTTTACACCTTATTCTCATGAGCGATTCTACACTTCTGGTCATTGAGGGCAAACATGCAGACCATCCTGCCTTTGCCCCCCCCTTGCGTAAAAAAGGTTTCGCTGTCGAATTGGTTTCCAACGGCAGCGAAGCTTTAAAGCATCTCACCGATGGCTTCAACCCGGACGTAGTGGTGATCAACGCGGCTTCCCTGCGCACCAGTGGGAAACGGATTTGCCAGTCACTGCGGGACAAGGCTCCCAAAATTCCCATCCTGTTGATCCTCGACCCCGACCATGCGATCGAGAAGGTGGAAGCCGACGTAATCCTTTCGCTGCCTTTTACCGCCCAAAAACTGGTCAACCGGATCCGGCACCTCCTGCCAGGGGACGGTGATTCCAACATCCACGCCGGCCCGGTCAGGCTGGATGTCGATAAGCACATTGTCCACTGCCTGGACAAACAGACCCGCCTCACGCCGCGCTTGATGCACCTGTTAAAGACCCTGATGGAACACAAGGGCGAAGTGGTCGAACGCAAGGCGCTCTTCTCGCAAGTCTGGGAGACGGATTATACCGATGATACACGCACGCTGGATGTGCACATTTCCTGGCTGCGGCGCGCCATCGAGGCTGACCCGGAGGCCCCCAAGTTCCTGAAGACGATCAGGGGAGTGGGATACCGGCTAGACGTGTAATTGGATCTGTTCCCCGCTTATGGTGACTGCCCGCACGCAGACGTCCGTCAGCGCGGCGGGCGATTTTATTTCCAGGGGGATTTCGCCCGGAACGGTTTGGACGACGGGCCTGCATGGCGCTCTGAAAGGATTCTCCATCCCAGGCTGGATCCATTTCCCAATAATCCAGCTCCGGAGGGTCTACCAACCGGATGGCATCCGCGCCTATTTCGACTTTCAAGGAGGATTGCCCGGAAGGGATGGCGCATTTTCCATCCCGGTGGAATGCAAATGGGGCAGTCTGTCCGGTGAGACGGCTGTAGGTTGTGTGAACGGCACGCCAGGTGCCATCACTGGCCAGGAAACGGCGTCCATGCCGGGCGGCGACCAGGGGAAAGGTCCCGGAGCCGCAGAAGAAATCAGCAACCAAGTCGCCAGGATTGGAGGAGGCCAGCAGGATGCGTTGGATAAGCGCCTCGGGTTTTTGGGTGGGATAGCCGGTGCGTTCGTTATGCAAACGGGCCACGACCGGGAAGTACCACCAATCTTCCGGGACTTTCCCGCGCTCCAGGTCCGGGATTTTTCCGAAACCGGCTTTGGCGGATGACTCGAAGGTCTTGACGGTATTGGGATGGTAGGGCTCGCGCACCGCCCCGGCATTGAAAGTATATTTATCGCCTTTGGTGTAGACCAGGATGGTATCGTGTTTGCGGTTGAAAGCCCGGCGGATGGGAGATGGACCATGGTAAGTCCAGATGACTTCGTTCAACACACGGTCACGGCCAAAGAATTCATCCAGCAGGAGCCGGGCGCAGGCATCTGCGTGCCAGTCCAGGTGCAGGTAAAGGGTGCCATGCGGTGCGAGCAGGTCATACATGAGCGCCAGGCGCGGGTAGAGGAAATTTAGATAATCATCCATGTCCTCCCAATGGTCGCCATAGCCTTCCGCTAATTGCCATTCGAGTGGGTGACGCGAATCCTCGCCGCGCCCTATCCGGGCCGGGTAGTGTTTGTTGGTAAAAAAGGGGGGATCGGCATAGATCAAGTCGAGGCGGCCCGCATATTCCGGCAGCAAGGCTGCCATCACCTGCAGGTTATCCCCCAGGAAGAGCTGGCTTTCAGGAACACCGCCCGGATAGCCATGACCCAGCGGGTAAACGACCGAATCAAGCCTCAGGTCGGCCGGTTCCGGCTGTGGGAGTGCTTTCGAGGGCCAGGTGAGAGTTGGCATATCAATAATGGACGGCGGCAGGCGTCCCGTAGCCTTTTACGTCCAGGGTCGTCTGGGAAATATTATCGAACGCAGCGGTGGGTTGGTTCCAGCGGAAAAGCCACAAGGCATCTTGGTTGCGCATATTCACGCAGCCGTGACTCATCGGGAAACCAAAATTGTTGTGCCAGTAGGTGCCATGGAAGGCATGCCCTTCCAAAGTAAAGAAACTGCACCAGGGGACGCCGACCAACGGGATGACATCATCCGCCAGGCGGCTGGTGGTGCTCATGTTGCGGGCGGGAAGTTTGTCCGTGACGTTGAAATTCCCGGCCGGGGTGGCCAGTAAAACGCCCTGGCCGGTGGAGACCTGGGTGGAAAGCACGATCTTGTCACCTTCATAACAGGTCAGGGTCTGGGTCCTCAGGTTGACGTCGATGCGTTTTTGACCCAACGGCACATCCGGGGAGATGGGGCTGATCTCAGTGGGGGAAATGGGGCGTAAATGTTCGCATGGAACATAGTAATGCATATTCTTATCGGCCTCGTCCTGGACCACGTACCAGGCTTTGCCGTCTGGCCCGGTATCTATGCCGGTGATCCACTGGATGGAACTGTAATACAGGCGGTAGACCTGGAACCAGCCCTGCCATTGGGTATAGCGGTAGGCATCGGTGTAGGGAACCGTGACCTCGGAGAGAAGCTTGGTGGCCGGGATGCTGGTAAGCGGAACGTTGTAGTGGACCTTCACCTGCTGCAGGCGACCGGCGTTCATGTACCCGCCGAAGACGCGATACCAGGTGTTTGTATTGCCGGTGGTGGGCGCCTGGATCGTATCGTACACATGCACCAGGTTGTCGCGCACCCAGGTATGGACGATCGCGCTCGTATCGGAAGGCTCCGTATAAACGCTGACCGGGTCCTTTGCCACCCGTACCAAGTCCATATCTTCGAATTCTGTAAATTCCGGCAGGAAGGGAGTGAAGGCCAGGCTGGCAAGCGCCAGTCCGCCGAGTTTGAGAAAGTCGCGCCGAGAAATTGTCTTCATGGGGGGAATTGTACCTGAAAATAGGAAACTACATAGGCAACCTTGTGAAGGTTTTTATACCGGCTGAATCTGGTTCCATGAAACCTTCGCAAGGATTAGGAAAAAAGGAACCTCCGAGGTCGGAAAACCTCGGAGGCCAAATTGGCGATCTTGTTGGACCCGCTCATGATTTCATTGAAACGGGAAGCATGCCTTTCAGGAGTTCTTCGAGGGCCATGGTATGGGTGCAGAGGCCGTGACCGCGGAAAAAGTCACAATCGCAATTCCATTTCCCATCTGCGAAGGAAATGCGATGGGAGTTATTGGCGCCATCAACGGTGAGATTGAAAGACTCGAAGTGGAACCGTTCGCGTTCTTGGGCGTACTGTTTGGCTTTTTCGATCTTGCCGATCATTCCAGAGTCCATTTATATCTCCTTAGAAGATAGGGAAAGGCACGCGAAGCAACAGCGTGCCTTTCAGGAAAGATGGGTATGTTCGTCGAAAACTCGCATAGCAGGTACTCTGATGCCAGTATAGTGCGAATTCGAGATGAAAGTCAACCGTTTTTCCGCCGGTTTGCGTGACCGTACATGGATCGTTGGGCAGGCGTAGGGAACGTCAATCCACCGGGCCGGCATCAGGTACGGCTTCTTCGCCGTTATACAAACGAATTTGCGGCCATTTCAGGATGATCAGGAACGTGCCCAGGATGCAACCGATGCCTCCGCTGATGATGGCGAATGGTACGCCGAACAATTGCGCCACGACCCCGGCTTCCACCTCGCCCAACTGCGGGCCGCCCTGGAAGAAGATCTGGTTGATGCTGGTCATCCGGCCACGCATGCTATCGGGCGTTTGCAACTGGCGGATGGTATTGCGGATGATGGTGCTGACCGCATCCGCCGCGCCCATCAGGGCCAGGGCCAGGAGCGCCAGGATATACACGTGCGATATCCCAAAAACGACGGTCGCCGCGCCGAAAACGACCACTGCTCCCAGGAAAATAGGGCCCTGGCGGCGCAGGCTGCGCAGTTGGGAAATGATCAATGCCGCCAGGACTGAACCGACCGATTGGGCGGAGGATAGGAACCCATAGCCCACTTCGCCAACCTTCAGGATATCACGCGCCACGATGGGCATCATGGTGTTGGCGGAGGCGAAGAATGTCGCAACAAAGTCGAGCAGCATGGAGGAGAGGATGATCGGGCGGCTGAGGATAAACTGCAGGCCGGCCTGCATGGCAGCCAGGTTAACCCCGGCGGACCTGCGGGTTTCCTGTTCCACATGGCCAATGAGAACCAGGGCAACGATAACCGCCAGGAAGGAAATGGCATTGAATAGGTAGGTGTAGCCCTGCCCGAGTGTGGCGATGACCACGCCGCCCAGCATCGGCCCCACCACCGAGCCGGTGTCCGTTGCAATCGACGTCATACTGAAGGCATTGGCAAGGTCCTTCCCTGGGACGAGATTCGGGACCATGGCCTGCCGGGCCGGCAGGTCGAAAGCCCCGGCGGCGGCCTGCAGGGCGGTCAGGGCATAGATCTGCCAGAGGGTGATATGGCCGGTAAACGTCAGGACCGCCAGCGCCAGCGCGATCAGCGCCAGCAGGCTCTCGGTGATGAACAGGATCTGGCGGCGGTTGAATGCATCCGCGATCGGGCCGCTGAGCATGGAAAAGAGGATGACCGGCAGGATGCGCGCCAGGCCGACCCCACCCAGCGCCAGCGGGTCCGGGTTGCCGGTCAGCGTGCGGATGTGCCAGAAAATGGCAGAGATCTGCATCTGCGTGCCGGCGATGGAAATGAGCAGGCCGGCCCACAGGTAGGTGAAGCGGCGGTGTTTTAGCGCGGGAGGAATGTGAAGTTTCATGGAGGGAGGGCACGAATAATAGGTTATGAGTTACAAGCAAGAAAGAAAAAGTAAGAAGGAAGAAGGCCCTTCGACTTCGCTAAGTGCGCTCCGCTCACCTGTGCCTGCGGCACATGTGCAGGCAGGGCGAAAGAAGGAAAGAGGCTGTCCCCGTTACTTGTTTTTCTTTCCAGCTACGTTCCCCAATCCCGGAGATACAGGAAGTCGTAGCCAACGGTGCGGCTGGAAAGCTTGGCAATCGGTGGAAGGACGCGCTTGAACTGGTTCCGGCGGATGCGCTCGACCACGGCGCGGACGAATTTCTCCTCGAACCCGGCCTCGACGCATTCTTCGGGACGGTAGCGCTGGTCCACCAGCAGGTAGAGCAGCTTATCCACTTCTTCGTAGGTAAAGCCGAGTTCGCCCTCGTCCGTCTGTCCGCTCCACAGGTCGGCGGAGGGCGGCTTGGTGATGATGGCTTCGGGGATCTGCAGGGCCCGGGCCAGTTGCCTGACCTGGGTCTTGTACAGGTCGCCGATGGGGTTGAGTGCACAGGCGGAATCGCCGTACAACGTGGTGTACCCGAGCAGGATCTCGGTCTTGTTGCCGGTGCCGACCACCAGCGCCTTGAACGCCTCGGACTGGTCGTAGGCAACGATCATGCGAGCGCGCGCCATGATGTTGCCCTTGCGGACGGCGGACATATCCGGTTCCCGGGCGATCAGCGCGTCCACCATTTCAGTGATGGGGATGGTAACCGATGGAGTGCCGAACTGGTCGATCAGGGCCTGGGCGTGTTCGAGCGAATCCGCCGAGGAGGTTTTATATGGCAAGCGGACTGCCAAAACATTCTGCGGGCCGAGCGCTTCGACCGCCAGGGCGAACGCAACCGCCGAGTCGATCCCGCCGGAAAGGTTGACGACCGCCCGGGAAAAACCCGAACGGTCTATCTCTGTACGGAGGAATTCGGTCAGGATCTTGCGGACGAGCCCGGTATCGATGGAAAGATTATTTTGCATGCAGGATCCTTTCCAGCTCGCGCTGCACCAGTTCCGGGCGCTCGTCCCGCAGCAGGGGCAGGCGGGCGCGCGTGCGGTGGAACTGGTTGAGGTCGATCTCGGCTGCGACCAGGGATTCTTCGAAATAGGGCCCCTGGACGACCAGCTTGCCGTTCGGGTCGAAGACGGTCGAGCCGCCCCAGAAATTCAGGCCGTCTTCGAAGCCGGCCCGGTTGGAATGGACGACGAAAGTGGTGAACAGACCGGCGTAGGCCCGGTTGGTCTGTTCCACCCAGGCAGAGCTTTCCAGCTTGGGTTCGCCGTTCAGGCCGCGCCCCGGCGAAGCGGAGGCGAACAGCAGCACGTCCGCCCCGTCCAGCCAGAGCAGGTAAGGCGGGGAGGCGTGCCAGAAGTCTTCGCAGATCAGCATGCCGAAACGCCCGAAGCGCGTGTCGAAGGCGCGCACGGAGTTGCCGGGGGCGAAGAAGCGGCCTTCATCGAACAGGCCGTAGGTTGGCAGGTAGACCTTGTGGTGGACGTGGACGAGCGCGCCCTGCGAGAGGTAGGCCGAGGCGATATAGAAGCGATGGCGGGAGTCCTCGTCTACAAAGCCGACCATCAGGTCGAGCGCCCGGCTGGCCTCCAGGAGCGGGCGGAAGACCGGGTCATCTGGGTGGGGCCGGCAGGAGACCGACGGAACCAGGTCCTGGAGCACGTAACCGGTCAGGGAAAGCTCCGGGAAGACCAGCAAATCCAGCCCATCCTGCCGGGCCCGTTCGGCCAGGCCCATGTGCTTTTCCAGGTTGGCCGGTACATCTCCGAGTTTGGTATTGATCTGTGCGAGGCCGAGTTTGAGTTTCATTTTGGATACCTGGGGCTATTCTTAACACAGAGGGAGAAGGAAGAAGGGAAAAGGGAGAGGATAGAAGGAAAAAGTAATTGAGAAACGAGGAGCCTGTCGAGGCCAGCGCAAGAATCGGGTGGTTTAACCCGAGCGGAGCACTAAAATGGGTGTGGACAATTAATTCGTTCCGGTTCCTTCCGGTAGGTTTTCGGATATACTTGGAGAGGCGGGAGCGCTGCTCCCGGTTTTTTATTAAGAGGCGATATGGCTTATATCGGCGAACTGGCTGCGCTCTTTACATCTTTGTGCTGGTCCTTCTCGGCGATCGGGTTTACCAAGGCGACCGTACAGGTCGGCTCCCAGGTCACCAACCGCGTGCGCGTGCTGCTTGCCATGTTGATGCTGGTCCTGATCAACGCCGTACTGTACGGCCAGCCGGTGCCGCTGCACGCCGGGGTTTCCCGCTGGGCTTGGCTGGGCGTCTCGGGCGTCATCGGGCTGTCCCTGGGGGATGCCTTCCTGTTCCAGGCTTACCGCGAGATCGGCGCGCGCCTCGGGCTGCTGCTGCTCAGCCTGGCGCCCGTTTTCGGTGCGGCGATCGCCTGGGTCTTCTTCGAGCAGGCGCTCAGCCTGCTGCAGGTAGCCGGGATCGTCGTCACGCTGGGGGGCATCATCTGGGTGGTCCTGGCCAGCCCGCAGGAGGGGGACGGGCACGCCAGCAAGGTGACCAGGCGCGGCGTCCTCTTCGGGACGTTGGCCGCCCTCGGGCAGGCGGCCGGGCTGGTCCTTTCCCAGCAGGGCATGGGCGGGAACTTTTCGCCGTTCGCCGGCACGCTCATCCGCATGATCGCGGCGGTCGTGACCCTGTGGATCGTGGCTTCCTTCCAGCGCCAGGCGGTGACCACCGTGGATAGCATGCGCCGGCGCCCGGGGGTGCTCGGTTGGGTGGCTTTCGGCGCCCTATTCGGGCCGGTCATCGGCGTCTCGTCGAGCCTGCTGGCGGTCCAGCACACCGGGATCGGCGTAGCCAGCACGTTGATGGCGCTGCCGCCGATCTTCATGCTGCCGATCAGCTACTTCGTCTTCAAGGAGCGCTTTGGTTGGCAGGCCGTGGCCGGGACGCTGGTCGCCATGGCCGGCGTGGCGCTGTTGTTCTTGAGCTAGGAGGCTGCCGGAAGGCTCCATCGCGAGGCCATTTTTAACGCGAAGCACGCCAAGAACGCGAAGGAAACCTTTTTATTGGGCGGGAGATGGATTTGTAAGGCCCACGTACCGAAAATTGCTTGTATAATCTTTTCTGTCCTGCCGGGATGGTGATACGCGGTTTGAAACATGCCGCAGCTTGCAAGGAGGAACGTCATGTCCCAAGAAATTCGTATCTTTGGATCGCCGGATAATAAAGCCCGCTACTATACCGCCTATGCAGCGATGTTGAAACAATGGCCGGTTCCCTATGACGAACTCTATGTTCCCACTGGATTCGGCGATACGCATGTGATCGTTACCGGGTCTCAAGATGATCCACCGTTGGCTCTTTTCCATTCCGCCGGCAGCGGCGCTGTTCAGTGGTTCCGGAACGTAGGACCGTTCAGCCGGCGCTATCGCACGTATGCAGTCGATGTGATCGGGGAAGTAAACAAGAGCATCCCAACCCGGAAGATCACGAGGCGGCAGGAGTTCGTCGATTGGATGGCAGATCTTTTTGACGGGCTGCATATCGAATCCGCAGACTTGGTTGGGAATTCCTTTGGCGGCTTCCTGGCGTTCAATACCGCTCTTTACCTGCCCGAACGGGTCAGGAAAGTCGTGCTTATCAGCCCGGCGGCCACCTTTGTGCAGATGTGGGCTTTCTACTTCCATCTTGCATTTCCATACAAGATCGGATATATACTCGGATCAAAGCGCATGATCATGCGTGGATTCGATTGGATCTGGCAGGATTTCCCTAGAGATGAACTCTTCACCCAATACACCCGGGCGGGCAAGGTTAATGGTTTTCCCAGCAACCAACTATCGCCGCCTGTCTACAATGACAAAGAACTACACAAACTCCTTACTCCCATGCTTCTGCTCATTGGCGACCATGAGGTGATCTATAACCCGCAACGTGCCATCCGGCGGGCCACCAGCCGGGTAGCCGGCCTGAAAGCCGAGATCGTTCCAAATGCCAATCACAATGCACAAGTTACCGCTCCCGATGTGGTTAACAAGAAGATATTAGACTTTCTTGCCAATTAGAACGCCGGGGGACTGAAGTCCCCGGCTAGGGAACAAAGCCCACTGAATAAGGAGAATGACCATGAATGCGACCACAGGTACAAAGTTAACGACATGCATGGCATGTCACAAACAAACACCGCTTCCAGAACGAGACGCGCCTTGGGGAACGGCGTTGATCTGTGTCCATTGCCACACCCCGCTGATCCGGCATGATTTGGATGATCCCTTGCCGACCTCGCCGAAAAGACTCGAGATGTTCTACGGTTTGCTTGGGCGTGGCCTTGAGCACCCGCGCTGCCCGTTTTGCAGGAAGATCAACTATGCAATCGTCTTTCCGGCAAAAGGGATGTCTCTCGCCTGGTACGCGGTTGCAGAACCGCAAAATCCCGCCGGCTTCCGGTTCAAAGTTGCCTGCGTCAACTGCAACAAGGACTTTTATGTGGAATGGGATGAAAACCCCTTCTAATGGAAATTCCCATGAATACCGGGCAGAACCTCTATAACGAGCTGTGTTATTACACGCTCGCTCACAGCGACCCGGCATTCATTCATCAGCACGTTGTCGATGCATTTGGCGCGCAGACGGCGGATGAGAACACCAAACCGATCAAGTTGACTTTTGCACTCGTCGGGCTTTACTTGCACGTCGAGGAACAGTTTACCGGCAGGCAGGTCCAATTGGCGCACATGAAACTTGGGCAGGAGAAGCAGCCGTGGCCAAATTTCTTTCTACCGAAGGAGCGGGGCGCAGTTACTGTCGCCATGGTTTTTGCTGCACCTGCAGGACCCGAGCGTGACGCAATGATCCATCGATGGTGCGTTTCTGTCTGGGAGGCTTTTCGGGAGAACCGGCAAGCCGTTTCGAGCCTTCTCATCAAGCATAAAATCATTTGAATGGGACATAAAATTCAAATGCGGTTGCCCTATGATGGCACGGCTTTCTTAAAGTCACCGTGCTGCTCCGTAAACTTCGAGGATTGAACCGCGAAGCAACGAAGAACGCGAAGAAAACCATAAAAATCTTCGCGAGCTTCCTTTCGCCTGCCCCGCGCTCTTCAGCAGGGTCGCGGTGAAAAGGATTTCGAATGAACTTTAAGAAAATCCTGATGATGGGTGGAAGTCATGCTGCTGCAAGGGTGCTATAATGTTAAATATCGTCCCGATGGGATGACTTTCATCCACATAATATATATCAGAAGGAAAAACCCTTGCCAAAGACAAATTACCAATACGAAAAGCGCCAAAAAGAGCTGGATAAGAAAAAGAAGAAGGCTGAGAAAATGCGGCTGAAGGAGGAAAGGAAGGCCATCAAGCCGGAAGTAAATCCAGGCCCATCTCCAGAAGAGAAGTAATTATTTTTAGCAGTGATGCTCCCGAAAGTACCAGGACAGGCAGGATACGGCCAAACCTTCGCAAGGGTGAGCAGTTACGATAAGTGAAAGAAATTGTTCGTGATCGACATCGCCTCCTCGGGAGCAGGCCCCGAGGAGATGTTTTTTAAGATCCATAAATGGTATCGTTCAAAAAAGAGGGGGAAACCAGGCAGACGTATTTCGTATATCCACCCAAGCAATCAATATCAAAAACAAATAATTTCCTAACCGTAACTTTACCTCGCTCCTCTATACTTAGTTCGATGATCAATATTACAGCGCAAGGTGGGTGCGAGAAGAGGTAGCAGAGAGAAAGGAGCTTATCATGTACCCATATGTTATCACAGGTGTTCTGGCGTTCCTGTTCATCCTTTTAAGCCTGGAGCCGTTCCTGGTCGATCATTCGGATGCAAACGCACCCGACCGGTCCCTTGCTACGGAGAAGATCCAGATACCGCCGGCCAATTATGACGTACCAAGGCGTGTCCAATCCAAGCAAAATAGTTCAGAGCAGCAAGATTAAATGACTCGAACAAGCGCTCCGTTTTCCATGCCAGGTCATGGATCGCCTCGATAAGTCCTCCAAGGAGAAAAATGAAGCACAATTCGTTTTACGTTGTTATTGTGGCAATTGCAGCCTTGGGCATCCTGTTGAGTTCCTGCAGTTCGACTGTCACCCCAACGCCGGCTGTGGCGCCTACCGCCAGCGCGGCAGCCACCCAGGCGCCTACCGCCAGCGCACCAGCCACACAGGCACCGATTGCTACTGCGACAGCCACCCAGCCGCCTATCGCTACTGCGACAGCCACCCAGGCGCCCATCGTCAACCCGCCGGTCTACTCAGCACCCGCCGTTGCCATTCCAACCGAATCGCTTTACCCGTGAGTTGATCACCGATAGGGACCATCATTTTGCCGAAAGTACAAAGATAACCATCTCGTGTTTATTCAATTTGTGAGGGTAATACAAGAGAATTGGTTTGTCTTGATCGAAACAGCCGTCCTTGTATTTGGCCTGGGGGGTCTGGTTGATTTCTGGCTGCGGAGGGCTGAGCCATTCCGGGATCATTTCCCTTTTGCAGAAGCGGCTGCCGGTGGGATCTGCCTGGCCATTCTAGTGAGCTTCGGTGGAGTCATCTTCGCTCATCTTTTGCCGGCCTCCTTCAAGTACTTCGTTGGCGGGTTGTATACGATAGCCTCTGTATCCTCACTGGCGCTCGCGATCAAGCTTGTCCCCCGGGCCAGGAAAATTGTCCTCTCGAAAGCGGCCCTGTTTGTCTTCTTCATCTTGATCGTTGTATCGATAATCAGGTTTTCTTTTCTATATAACTTACAGTTTCCACCCTACCTGGATTCCCCCGTCCATTTCCAAATCATCCAGGACCTGCGGAACCCGGCTTCTGCCCCACTGGCCCAATTTACGGTCGGGAAATTATTCGCTCTTCACTACTATCATTTTGGTTTCCATAGTCTTGTCGCAGTGATATCCGCTTTTGGTAACACCCAGGGCGCCCTACAAACCATGCTGGTCATCGGACAGTTAATGGTCGTGATCCTGCCATTTTCCCTGGCCTTTTTTGCCAGGGAATTTACGGGCAGTACATGGGTCGGCGTATTCACGGCACTTTTTGCCGGGATCGGCTGGAGGATGCCAGCATATGCGATTAATCGGGGAAAGTATCCGGCGATCGCAGCGATTGCAATCTTCCCTCTGGCATTGGGCTGGTTGGCAATCCTTCTATCCAAAGACCGCGGAAAAGGCGTGGCATGGTTCCTTGCCGCGGTCGGTTGTGTCACTAGCCTGCTCCTTCACAGCCGCATGTTGCTCCTGTTCCTGGCCGTGCTGATCGCTTTTGTTGTTTTCAAACTTCTGTCCAATCGCCTCAATGGAAGATCACGCCTGCTCATCATCCTGATCGAAATTGTGCTGATGGCCATTCTTGTTCATGGCAGCCCGGATCTTGCCAAAGCGATTAGCATCTATATCCACGGCACGGATTTGATCGTCACGTGCATTGCCGTCTTTTTTTCCATATTAGCCGTCCAGCATGATTCCAAACACAGCCTGGCTATTTTTACATTTTCTCTCGTCATTTTCATTTTTTGCTTGACGCCACTCCCCGGATCCTTGAAAGATTACCTGGGTAGCTATACCTGGCTGGATCGACCGCTGGTCGAAATGATCCTTTTCGCCCCCCTGGCCATCCTGGCCGGTATGGGAATCTGGACATTGAGAGGGCTGAAGCGCCGCTTGCCCGGAGGACAAAAAACCTATTGGGGTCATCTGGGAAGCACCCTTTTTATTATCGCCCTGATACTTCCCGTCTATTTCCATGCGCAGGATGGTGATTATCGACCGGATGCGTGTTGTAGTTTGGTGAACGGCGACGATATTATTGCCATAACTTGGATCAACGCTCACCTGCCGGCTGGTTCGCAAGTGTTGATTTCGGATCATGAAGTCGACGGCCAGACCGTTGGGACCGATGCCGGGATATGGATCACACCCATGACAGGCATCCGCACCGTGCAATATATAGTGACAACCGACTTCTCAGATAGAACAATCTACCGCAGGCTTTGTTCGGAGCAGATCGGCTATATATTCCTTGGCAGCCGGGATAGGAGTTTCAACGCGGCCACCCTAACGGAGGGAAACGGCTGGTACGTGCGTTTGCTCGACCTGCCCCTCGCCAGCCTTTACCGAATCAATTGCCCAATTCAATGATTTATACATGCGTGTTCGAGAAAGTGATTCTCAACACGAATTTCGCGAATAAACGAATAGCACGAATTTTTTTGGGGTTTTATTCACGACATTGGCGTTGAAACATGGTATAATATAACAAATAAGATAATAATAGGTGATTTAATGGGAAAAATCATTGTGTCGGAGTTCGTGACACTGGACGGTGTCATGGAAGATCCGGGTGGGGCCGAAAAATACGAACGCGGGGGTTGGGCTTTCCAGTTCGAGCGTGGGCCTGAAGGGGATAAATTCAAGCTCGATGAAGTCATGGAAAATGAGGCGCTCCTGCTGGGGCGAAAAACTTACGAAGGTTTTGCGGACGCCTGGCCATCCCGGACGGGGGAATTCGCCGACAAAATGAACAGCATGCCCAAATATGTCACCTCCACCACCCTGAAAAAGGCGGCGTGGAATAACACGCAACTGATCAAGAGCAACATTGTCGAAGAAGTCTCCAGGCTGAAAGCGACGTTGGGCGGCATCCTGGTGGCAGGCAGCGGCCAGCTTGTGCAGACCTTGATGCAGAACGATCTCGTCGATGAACTGCGGTTAATGGTCTTCCCGGTCATCCTGGGGAGCGGGAAGCGTCTTTTCCAGGAGAGAGAAGAAAGGATCGCCATGCGTCTCGTGGAAGCAAAGTCGGTCGGCTCGGGCGTTTTGATCCTGGTTTATCACGCGGAACGAAAGCAATAAATCGAATGTGATTGCTTGCCCCCCATATCGATAAGAAGTGGCATTTAATTAAAAGGTGGAGAGGGTGGGATTCGAATGGCATACCCTATCGGGTACCTACCGGGGCATTAAATCAATTGCGGAGAGGGTGGGATTCGAACCCACGGTGGCCCGAAGGCCACAACGGTTTTCGAGACCGTCCCATTCAACCGCTCTGGCACCTCTCCGAACAGCGGCGAAATTATATCTTATTTCTGTAAAAAGATGGTAAAAACACAAGTCCCTTCCTTCTAACTTTTTCCTTCTTTCTCGTTTTTCCCCGGAATTGTTCCTCCTTGTTTCAACGGAACCGTCGCGCGAAGCCGTTTTGCCTGCCCCGGTACTTCGTGGTCGTTATTTCCGCCCATGCCGTCCGCCTCGGTAGGGAAACCCTCGAAATCGATGTAAAACCCTCAGACAATTTCCGCCATGTAATTCTTCTCACTTCTTCCTTCTTGCTCGTAACTTATAACTCGTTACCTCTTTCCCCCACAACAAAATTTCCAAATTACCTCAAGAAGAAGTACAATCACCCGCATGTCCACCATCCACCAGCCTGTGATTGCCAACGGTGAGGGCGTGCGCGCCACCTGGGCCGAGGTCAACCTGACCAGGCTGAGCCGCAACCTGCAGGCCATCCGCGCCCACGTCGCGCCTGCCAAAGTGATGATCATCGTCAAGGCCAACGCCTACGGGCACGGCCTGGCGGAGGTGGCCAGGCAGCTTGGCCCGCAGGCGGATTACATCGGCGTGGCGGTGCTGGAGGAAGGCATCTTCCTGCGCGAGCTGGGTGTGACCGCGCCGATCCTGGTGCTGGGCGGGATCTGGGGCGACCAGGTGCCGCAGTACCTCCAGCATGACCTGACCCTGACGGCCTCCTCGGTGGAACGCCTGGAGCAGATCGATGAGGCGGCCGCCCGGATGGGAGTCAAGGCCAAAGTCCACCTGAAAATAGATACCGGCATGGAACGCATCGGCGTCCACTATTACAGCGCCCAGACACTGCAGGAGGCTGCCCTGAAATGCAAGCATGTCGCAGTCGAAGGGATCTTCTCGCACTTCGCCAATTCGGATGCGAGCGACCTTTCGCACGCCCGCCTGCAACTGGAACGCTTCCAGGAAGTGCTGCGCTTCTACGAGAAGAACAGCCTGCCCATGCCCATCCGCCACATGGCAAACTCGGCGGCGATCCTGCAACTACCGGAGAGCCACCTCGACATGGTGCGGCCCGGCATCATGCTTCTACGGAGTGTACCCTGCCCGCCAGGTGCTGCGCACGGTCGAGGTCCGGCCGGCGCTGGCCTGGAAATCGCGGGTGGTCTATTTCAAAGTGGTCAAGGCCGGGCACCCGGTCAGCTACGGTTCCACCTGGCAGTCCGACCATCCGGTGCGCATTGTCACGGTGCCGGTCGGGTATGGCGATGGGTATTTCCGCAGGATGTCCAACCAGGCCGCAGGTCATCATCCGCGGTAAAAAATATCCGCAGGTGGGAGCGGATCTGCATGGACCAGATGATGGTCAACATCGAGGCCGATTCGGCCTTCAACGGCGATGAAGTTACGTTGATGGGCGAGTCGGGTGGCGAAGCGATCACTGCCCAGGAGCTGGCCGATTGGGCTGGCACCATCCCGTACGAAATCCTGACAAATATCAACACGCGCGTGCCGCGTGTCTATATCACAGAAGAGGAAAATTAATGAATGTTCCCCAGCCTGAAGTGCAGCCTGTGCGATTGAGCCTGGTCGCGGCGTTCCGCTTTATCAAGAAACATTGGAGCGATTATGTAATCCTGCTGCTGGTCGCGGCGATTATCGTGACTACTGACCAGTGGGTGAAAGTCTGGGTACGCGCGAACGTCCCGCTGGGCGGCGACTGGCTGCCCAGCCAACTGGCCTGGCTGATGCCGTATGCCCGCATCCGTTTCTGGTACAACTCCGGGGCAGCCTTCGGGATCTTCCAGAATGGCAACCTCGTCTTCATGATCCTGGCAATCCTGGTTGCCGGGGCGATCCTTTACTATTTTCCACGCGTCGCCCGGAAGGATTGGTGGCTGCGCCTGGCGCTGATGCTGCAGTTCAGCGGCGCGGTCGGCAACCTGGCTGACCGGATCCAGTTTGGGCACGTGACCGATTTCATCTCGGTAGGCAATTTTGCGATCTTCAATATCGCCGATGCGAGCATTTCGGTGGGAGTGGCGGTGCTGGTTTTGGGTGTCTGGATCAATGAAATGACAGATAAACGGCGCGCGGCTGCACGGGCCGCGGCCGTGCCCGCGCCGGACAAAGGCGAGGCGCCTGCACCGAAGGATGAGGCACCTGTACCGAATGAACATGAGGTAAAGGGTGGGTGACCGGCTCGAGACCTTCCTGTTCGAAAAAGAGCAGGACGAGCGCCTGGATGTCTTTCTGACCGGCTGCCTGCCGGAATTTTCACGCAGCCGCCTGCAGGGGCTGATCCGGGATGGGTTCGTCTGCGTGGACGGCGAACCGGTTACGAAAACGGGGCGGGACCTGGAAGCCGGGGAGCGGGTCGAAATACGCATCCCACCGCCCGTCCCGAGCGGGCTGGTGGCAGAGGACGTCCATCTCGACATCGTTTTCGAGAACGCGGACGTACTGGTGGTGAACAAACCGGCCGGGATGGTGGTGCATCCCTCGCCAGGACACGAGCGCGGGACGCTGGTACATGCCGTCCTGGGGCACGTACCGGGGCTGGCGGGGATCGGCGGCGAGGAACGCCCGGGAATCGTCCACCGGCTGGATAAAGAGACCTCCGGCCTGATCGTAATAGCCAAGAACGAGCAAGCGCACCGCTGGCTGCAAGACCAGTTCCGCACCCGCAGCGTGGAGAAAATCTACCTGGCGCTGGTGGACGGGAAGCCACCCACGCCGAACGGGCGCGTGGAGGCCCCGATCGGGCGGAATGCCACCCACCGGAAATTGATGTCCGTGGTACCGCTGGAGAAAGGCCGTGAGGCGGTCAGTGAATACCGCACGCTGGAGAGTTTCCCCGCGCACACCCTGCTGGAGGTCCATCCGCTGACCGGGCGGACGCACCAGATCCGCGTGCACATGGCGTTTTTAGGATGCCCAGTGGTGGGGGATAGGGTGTATGGGAAGAAAAAGTCGACGATAGAGCTGGGCAGGCATTTTTTGCATGCGTTCAGGCTAAAGATTAGATTACCTGGTGAGTCCAAGCCGAGGATATTCGAAGCAGGTTTGCCGGAGGAGTTGGAGAGGGTACTGAAGTTGCTGAAAAATTAATCCTTGCGAAGGTTTTGGCTCACTCTGGTACTGTAATGGAATAACCAGCCTGGTTCACCCACATTTCTGCCAGGAATGGAACCTTCGCAAGGCTGGCATCAACGATCTGTGCTTGAGCGATTACGCGCCTCGTAAAATCCGGCGTATAATATTTGCGAGCACCGGAACGATTAAAGATGCAGGCAAAATCGCACTGCATTAACCAATCACCCCGGCAAGAGTGGAGAACCTCGATGAACAAAAAACCTGTGCAATTGACGGCAATCATTGCGCGCGAAGATGACTGGTATGTTGCCACCTGCCCGGAAGTGGATGTGGTCAGCCAGGGTAAAACCATTGAAGAAGCGCGCGCGAACTTGCTTGAAGCAGTGGAACTTTTCTTTGAAGCGGCCTCACCTTCTGAAATCAAGCGACGTTTGAAAACGGAAACTTATGTGATGCCGCTTATGCCTGTGATTCCAACTCCTAAAACGAAACCAACTGTTAGAATCTGAAATGCCAAAGTTGCGGGTGCTTTCTGGGAGGGAAGTATGCAGGCTTCTGGCGCAACACGGATTTATTCAGGTGCGTCAGAAGGGCAGCCACGTGATCATGCAGAAACAGATTGGCAACAGCACTGTGACCATCCCCGTACCGAATCACGATGAATTGAAAACCGGCACACTGGCTGGAATTATCCGGCAATCGGGTTTGCCGCGATCATTGTTTGAAACGAAGTAGTTCACGCACCCTTTGCCAGGTGTATATAATCCTTGCGAAGGTTTTATCTTATCCCGTACTGTTTTGGAATAAAAAGCCTGGTTCTATTCGCATTCTGCCAGGAATAGAACCTTCGCAAGGTTGACTTCTTACTCATTTCTTGTATAACTACTTCCTAAAACCGGAGCCTCACATGAACTATATAGACCTGCGTTCCGATACCGTTACCCAGCCCACTCCTGAGATGCGTGAAGCCATGCGCCGCGCCGAAGTGGGCGACGACGTGTATGGCGAGGATCCCACCGTCAACCGCCTGCAAGAGATGGCGGCGGAAAGGATGGGCAAAGAGGCCGGACTGTTCGTCGCCTCGGGGACGATGGGCAACTTGATCGGTGTTCTGTCCCATTGCCAGCGCGGGGACGAGGTGATCGTTGGCAAGAAGAACCACGTTTTCGTGCACGAAGCCGGCGGAATTTCTGCGCTGGGCGGGGTGCATTCATGCCAGTTGCCCAACCAGCCGGATGGTTCGTTGCTACTAGAAGATGTTGCCGCGGCGATCCGCCCGGACGATCTGCACGAGCCGGTCACGCGCCTGCTCTGCCTGGAGAATACGCACAACGGCTGCGGCGGAGTCTACCAGACGCCCGGATACATGCGCCAGGCGGTGGAGTTTGCACATGCGCGCGGCTTATCCATCCACCTGGATGGGGCACGCATTTTCAACGCGGCGGTTGCCCAGGGTGTGAAAGCTATTGAATTGGCCGGGCCGGCGGATTCGGTCACCTTTTGCCTGAGCAAGGGCTTGTGCGCGCCGGTCGGGTCAGTGCTGTGCGGCACGAAGCCGTTCATCGCAAAAGCGCGCCGCCTGCGCAAAATGGTGGGGGGCGGGATGCGCCAGGCCGGCATCCTGGCGGCGGCCGGGATCGTTGCGCTGGAGAGCATGGTCGACCGGCTGGCGGAGGATCATGCCCGGGCGAAGAGCCTGGCGGATGGCCTGAGGCGGGTCCCGGGCCTGGTGCTTGACCCGGATACGCCGGCGACGAATATGATTTTTGTGTCCCTGGCGGCGGAGGTGAAGTACACTACCGACGGGTTCATCGAAGGCTTGAAAGAGCAGGGTGTGCTGATCGGTGCGACGGGGGAAAGGCAATACCGCCTGGTGACGCATTATTGGATCAATGATGCCGGAGTGGAAAAGGCGGTGGCAGCGTTCCGGGCGGTGCTGGGGAAAATGTAAAATATAGCCCGGCCATTTTATGGGGAAAGTTATAATATCGGATGACTTTTCAGTACGAGGAGCAAGATGGCAAGACGATATGTATCCTGCGTAACGTAGATGACCATGATGCGTGCCTGAAAAACCCGTGAACGGGAATCGAGCCGGTGGCGTGACGAAACCCGTAAGCAATCCGCTCAAGGCAAAATGGTATAATCCTTTTGAGGTGCCATATGGTAACTGTCCAAATCAGCCCGCAATATACTGTGAAAATCCCGGATAAATTTCGTCCATCTGTGCATGCTGGCCAGGAAATGGCAATCAGCGTGGACAGGCAGGGCCGTTTGATCCTGACGCCGTTGGAGCAAGTCCGTGAGGCGCTAGATGACACTTTTGGTATCTGGGCCGATCGGACTGATCTTCCCAAAAGTAGCGTTGCTTATGTAAATAAAGATTCGCCGAGGGAAACGGCTCAATGATATGGGCCTGCGAAGTAAATGAAACTGATTGATACCGACATCGCTATTGACCATTTTCACGGCCATCAGCCGGCACATGATTTCTTTGCTGAGGCATTGGCATCCGGGGAAAAACTTGCCATCTCTGTAGTTACTTTGACAGAACTAACCGCCGGGATGCGCTCTGGCGAAGAGGCGCGTACTGAGAAATTACTTGGATTATTCACTATTCTGGAAGTAGACGAAGCAATTGGTCGTAAAGCAGGGGATTACCTGCGCCAATATAGCAATTCTCATCACGTGGAATTGGGAGATGCCCTAATTGCTGCCACTGCCGCGCTCTCCGAAGCAGAGCTCGTCACGCGCAACCTTAAGCATTACCCGAAGATAGACATTCTGGTGCACTCGCCGTATGAGCGCGGCCGGAAATCCTAAAAAAAACTCATCCATCATATCAACCTGGCTCTCTGATCTGGGCGGGCGTAACAACCTGCTGCCCGGATGGTTGTAAATATCTGTCTGCGGACCCAAGCGCAAAGTTGGGTTGCAGCGCAGTGTTCAACGGCGGGAGTTAAGATATAATTTGCCTGTTGAGTGGTATTTTTTAAGGTGGCCCGGAGGAAAGGCATGCCAATTTCCATGGAATCAATCGACCGGATTGCCGGAGTCGTTCGTTCGAAGATGAAGGGTCAGCCGCGCATCGGCTTGATCCTGGGCACGGGGCTGGGGGGGCTCGCAGAAGCGATCCAACAGCCGACCATCATTCCCTATTCCGAACTGCCCGGTTGGCCGATCTCCACTGTGCAAGGGCACGCCGGGCGTCTGGTGCTCGGCGACCTGGACGGGCAGGCGCTGCTGGTGATGCAGGGACGCGTCCACTATTATGAAGGTTATGGTATGGCCCAGGTGACGCTGCCTGTGCGCGTGATGCAGCGCCTGGGGATAGAAATCCTGATCGTGACCAACGCGGCCGGTGCGATCAACCCGGATTTCATGCCCGGCGATGTCATGCTCATCACCGACCACTTGAACCTGGTGGGAATGACCGGTCTTAACCCCTTGATCGGGCCGAACCTGGATGAATTTGGGCCGCGTTTCCCCGATATGAGCCAGGCGTATGACCGCAGGCTGTGCGAACTGGCCCGCAAGGTTGCAAAAGAGAATGACGTTATCCTGCATGAAGGAGTTTATGTGGGGCTGAGCGGGCCGACCTTTGAATCCCCGGCGGACCTGCGCTTCCTGCGCAGCGCGGGAGCAGACTCGGTCGGCATGTCCACCGTACCCGAGGTCATCGTGGCACGCCACGGCGGGACACGCGTGCTGGGTTTCTCCGGGATCAGCAACAAGGCCAACCTGGATGGGAATACCGTCACCTCACACGAAGAAGTGCTTGCCTCTGGCAGTGTGATCGTTCCAAAACTGGAAACGCTTATCCGCGGCGTTCTAAGGGCACTTTAGCCGGGGTGGAATGGCAGCTATCCTGAATTTTTTTGTCCACCTGGCTCCGGTTATCTTTTTGCTGCTGGCCCTGGGACTGATGATTGGTCATCCGGCAGATTGGTACGAGCGCGTACAGAGATGCGTGCAGCGGTTTTTGGGTTGGAACGTGAGATCGCCCACCGCCATATGAGCCAGGCGGTCGCCACCCTGGCAGTGGTCAGTTTCCTGGCATTGGCAGAATTTGTCCTGGTCGTTTTTCTGGTCCCCAACGTCCCGGGCCTTATCACAGCTTGCCACCCCAACCATGAACCCTCTCCTGACGCCGACCGGTACTTTCCCGCTTGAATTCATGGAAACCCTCGGAGCAGGTGACACCCGGCGGGCCACGCCAACCATCCAGGCGACCGGCTGCATACCTGGTCAGATCGATATCACTTCGCCCAAAGCTGGGGACGATGATCCAAGGCAATGTTCACACTGAACAGGGACCGCCAACATCCCCAACTTTGGTTTTTATAAATATGAATTTGCTCCGCTAGGATCTGATACCTGGGCTGCCATCGTGGCAAGCAATAAAGTTATCCAGGATGGCGATCTTGGGAATTGGGATACATCTGCGATCGCAACGGGAGATTACCAATTGCGACTGGTGGTCACCGATAACCAGGGAATGAATTGCCCGCCTGTGTCATCCCGGTGCGGATTAAGGCTCCGTGAGGTGGACTATGCCTGAAGTACAGATACGCCCTGCCGTTGCAACCGATATACCCATCCTGATGGCGATCGACCATTCCTGCCAGACAGATTATGTCTGGCAGATGGATGTTCAACACGAAGAAGGCCAGATGGGGGCCATTTTTCGGGAGATCCGCCTGCCGCGTCTCGGTGTCTGTTCCTTATCCGCGGGCGGTGTCGGCTCTGCCGGACTCATGGAACCGCCGGGCGGGTATGCTGGTGGCAATGATTGGCGGACAGGTGGTCGGATATATCCGGATGAATGACTTGATCTTGCCGCACACTGCCTGGCTGACAGATATGGTTGTCTCGCCCCGTTTCCGGCGTCAGGGGTTGGGATGGCGCTTATCCTTGCGGCACAATCCTGGGCGGTGGATCGAAGAATAACCGGGCGTTGATGGAAATGTCATCCAAGAATAACCCGGCGATTTGCCTGGCGCGGAAACTCGGTTATGAATTCTGCGGGTATAATGACCATTATTACGAAACACAGGATATTGCCTTATTTTTTGGGCGTTCAATTCGGTAGTTAGTACGAAAGGTTTGTATGCTTAGCGGTTGGATGCAGGATTTACTGACGGGGATTATTACTGTTAATCAAATTCTCACAGCCGGGATTGCCATCACGGCCTTTTCATTATTCCTGTATGCCCTGTCCTTCAATTTGCGGGACCGGGTGGCGCGTTCTTTTGCCATTATTCTTTTGTGCGTGGTAACGGTTTTTACCTCGGAAGCGCTGGAGAGTTCTTCCAGCTACTCCCCAGGTGATCGGATCTGTTTCTGCGCCTGGAATGGTTTGGGATCATCTTCCTTCCCCCGGCTTATCTGCATCTTTCGGATGCCATCCTCGTGACCACCGGCCGTCCCTCGCGTGGACGCCGGCGCCTGTTTGTCCGGCTGTTGTATGCCATTTCTGCCATATTCCTGCTGCTTGCTGGCATATGGCTACCTGCTTGGCCCGATGGTGATGACCGGGCAGCCTGCGCCGTACCTCCAGCGTACCATCTGGACGGAAATCTTTACAGCATATTATATTGTCATCATGGTGCTGGCATGGATCAATTTTGGGCGGGCTTATCGCCGCACCCTGACACGTTCGGGACGCCGGCGCATGATCTATTTGCTGGCCGGAGCCGCCGCGCCGGCACTTGGCTCCTTCCCTTATCTTTTATATGGTTCCAGCCTGGCCGGCAATTATCCCTTCCTGTTCTGGGGAATGGCAACTGTCAGCAATTTACTGGTCGCCGGTCTGATCATCATCATGGCATATGCGGTGGCCTTTTTTGGAGTCTCCTGGCCTGACCGGGTGGTGAAAAGCCGCCTATTTAAATGGATCATGCGCGGCCCCGTCGTCGCCATCTGCTGCCCTGGGTGTGATGACCATCGTCCGGCGCAGCGGTGAACTTTTTGGGACAATCTATTCTGCTGCAGTTCCGGCAGCGATGGTGGCCACGGTGCTGCTGTTGGAGCATACCATAACGCTGGTTGCGCCACTCTGGGAGCGTTTTATTTTCTTCGGTGCGCGATCGGGCTGACCTGGCATTGTTGCAGAACCTGGAAGAGCGGTTGATCACGCAGAACGATCTGCGCCAGTTCCTGGAAGCTGTTCTGGCGGCCGTCCGCGACCATTTACAATCGCCGGCTGCGTTTGTCGCTGCATTGGATGGGGAAGAACTATCGTTGGTGGTTGCCACAGGCAGTTCGCCGCTTCTTAAAGAATCCAACCTTTCGGAGGCATTACAGGTTGTCAATCATGAAGGGAATGGGAATGGCGAGGAATATGCCTGGGGCGATTACTGGCTGTTTCCCCTGCATCAGCCGCCGGAAACGATGGAAGGATCCCCGATTTTGCTCGGTTTGCTGGGAGTTGTCCACCAACCGGACCAGGTCATTTTAACTGAACAGCGCCAGGCGCTTTCAGTACTTCTCCAGCGGGCCCTGGTGGCCCTGCAGGACCGTCGTTTGCAACGAAGTGTTTTTCGCTCCCTGGAAGATTTGCGCCCGCAAGTGGATATGTTCCAGCGCCTGCGGGCGGTTGGGCGATATGATAGCAAGGCCAGCCTGTTGGAAGAAACCTTGCCGCCCGAATCGGATATGGCAGAATGGGTGCGGGATGCCCTGACGCACTACTGGGGTGGCCCGAAGCTGACCCAGAATCCATTGCTCAACCTCCAGATCGTCCAGCAGGCATTTAAAGAACATAACGACAACCCTGCCAATGCTTTGCGATCCATTCTGCGCCAGGCGATGGATAATGTCCGCCCGGAGGGAGAGCGGCGTTTTACCGGCGAATGGATCCTGTTCAATATCCTTGAAATGAAATTTGTCGAAGGAAGAAAGGTCGCGAAGTTGCCACCCGTCTGGCAATGTCAGAAGCAGACCTGTACCGCAAACAGCGGGTTGCCATCGAAGAAGTGGCGCGAGTCATCCTTGAAATGGAACGCCAGACGCAGGCGCATATTAATGGGAAGGAGGTTGGATAAATGTAATGGTTCACACTCAATATTCCGAACAAGATATGCCAGTCCAGGATGATGGTTGGTGGGCGTCTGTCCTGGCAGAAGAAGAAAGCCGGGCAACGGCTCCGGCCATGAAAGCCCCAAAAGGCCGAAGAGACAGGAAAACCTTCGACGGATTGGGAACGGGCTGCGCGGCTTTATCGTCAGGATGAGATTGTTTCATTGCGTGTTACAAGCCATAACCGGGGCGGATTGCTGGTTGAAGGGGATGGCTTGAATGGATTTGTTCCTTGCTCTCATCTGGTGGATTTACCTTTCCAATCCGATGAAGATTGCCGCGAAGATTGTCTGACCGCTTATGTCGGTCGCGACTTGCGTTTGAAGATCATCGAATGCGTGCCGGAAGAAAGCCGCCTGGTATTTTCGGAGCGTGCCGCCCGTGCCGAGGCAGGCAAACGCCCGGAACTCTTTAACACGATCCAGACCGGACAACACTTGAGCGGCGAAGTGACGAATGTCACCGAATTTGGCGTTTTTGTGGATCTGGGCGGTGTTGAAGGTCTCATCCATATTTCCGAGCTTTCCTGGGGACGGGTATCCCATCCCAACCAGATCTGTAAAGTCGGGCAGCAGGTTGAAGTGCTGGTGATGGAAGTTGCTCCGGAACGCTGCCGGATCGCGCTCAGTTTGAAGCGACTGACGCCCAATCCTTGGGAAACAGCCCAGGAGAATTATCCGGTCAATACGGTTGTCCCGGCGGTTGTGACCGCCCTGGTTCCCTATGGCGCTTTCGCACGGCTCGAAGAAGGACTGGAAGGATTGATCCATGCCTCGGAAATCCCCCTGCCTCCCAACTGTGCGATCAAAGAATTTCTTTCGCCAGGCCAAAGTGTGCAGGTGCGGGTTCTGCAGGTGGATGCCTCCCGCCAGCGTCTTGGCCTGAGCATGAAGCTGGAATGACATGCCGCCCTACCGTCGCGCAAAACCGCCTCCACTCCCCAGAGCGATCGCCCTGACCCGGCGCGTTCTTCCGATTGGGTGGATCGTCTGGCGCGATTTGAAACCCATTTTGGACGTTTTCTGTGGGATATCCTGGGGTTTTGCTGTTTGCATTTGCTTTGATGACCATTCTGGGGATTTTGGGGCTTTCAAAAGGCAGCCTGCTGGAAGAATGGGTGAACCTGTTATATCTCTGGTTTGGGTGGGGAGAATTGCTGGTCGTACTCTTTGCCGGGGCGGGAGGTGTACTGGCTTTCCGGCGCAGCCTCCAGCCGGTCGATATTCACTGGGGCCGCGTGATTGCCCTGGAACTGGCAGCCTTCCTGACCCTGGCGTTGTTATCGACGCTCAGTGGAAACCAGCTGGCGGAAGGGGATATGTGGGGTGGCCAGGTTGGCTGGGGACTTGTCGATGCTGATTGTCCGGTACATCGGTCCGATCTGGGGCGGGTTGGTTATTTTTGTCCTGTGGGGATTGGCGGTTTTGACTGCTTTTGGACTCTGGCATCCGCTCGAGAACTGGCTGCTTCAACAGGCCGGCCTGCCGGCTGGTGCGGACCTCGCTTCAGCTTTGGCCGGAGTGCTGGCGTCGGAGAATCCGGTAATTGTCGCCGCTCCCGGCCGATAAACCGGCGGTTGCGGCCACGCCGGGCAAAAAGCCTGCACAGAAATTGCCGCCGGAATTCCGCAAGTCGTTCAAGGTGCCGGAACGGCAGGATAGCCGCCCGGCCGCGCCACAACCGCGCAGTGACCGCCTGCCGCCATTGAATGTGTTGCTGGGTGAACAATCCGTCCGCCCGGATGAGCGCAATATCAACCAGACTGCCGGCCTGATCGAAAAATCGCTTTCCGAATTTGGCATCCCGGCCAAGGTGGTCGGATTTCGCATCGGCCCCACCGTGACGCAGTTCGCCGTCCAGCCGGGTTTCATCCGAAAAGGCACCGAAGAAGATGCCCAGCAGATGAAAGTCCGCGTGGCGCAGATTGCCAGCCTGCAAAAGGACCTGGCGCTGGCGCTCTCGGCAGAACGCCTGCGCATCGAAGCCCCGGTGCCGGGGCGTGCTTATGTGGGGATCGAAGTGCCAAACTCGCAGGTCTGCGCTGGTGCGTCTGCGCCCGTTGTTGGAGACGGAGGCTTTTTACAAGATTGGTTCGCCGCTGGCGATTGCATTGGGGCGGGATGTCTCCGGAGGGCCGCTGGTGGCTGACCTGGCGCGGATGCCGCACCTGCTGATTGCCGGGACAACCGGTTCGGGCAAGTCGGTTTGTATTGCTGCCCTGGCAACCTGCCTGGCGATGAATAATGCCCCTGAAGACCTGCGCATGGTGATGATCGACTCGAAAATGGTCGAGTTGATCCGTTTCAATGGCCTGCCGCATCTTTTTGGCAAAGTTGAGACGGATGTCACGCGCATCCTGGGTGTGTTGCGCTGGGTGGTGGTTGAGATGGAGCATCGCTATAAATTGCTGGAGGCCGCCAAAGCGCGCGACATCGATGCCTACAACCGCCACCTCCAGCGCCGCAAGGATACGCCAACCCTGCCACGCATCGTTGTCCTGATCGACGAGCTGGCCGACCTGATGATGTCCGCGCCGGATCAAACCGAGCACAACCTGGTCCGCCTGGCGCAGATGGCACGCGCCACCGGCATCCACCTGGTGGTGGCGACACAGCGTCCCAGCACCGATGTGGTCACCGGCCTGATCAAAGCCAATTTCCCGGCCCGCCTGGCCTTTGCGGTGGCTTCGGGCGTGGATTCACGCGTCATCCTGGATTTGCCCGGCGCGGAGACTTTGCTTGGGCGCGGCGATATGCTCTTCCTGAACCCGGAAGTGGGCAACCCGATCCGTGCCCAGGGTGTGATCGTCACCGACCAGGAGATCGAACGTGTGATTGCCCACTGGCAGAAGATGACGCCGGAAAAAGATGTCAAGCCGCCGTGGGAAACCATGTTATCTGAAGAGGAAGCAGAAGGCAGTGATGATGTGCTGGTGGAGCAGGCGATCACCATTCTTAAAGAAAGAACAGCGTGCCAGCGCCTCCATGCTCCAGCGGCGATTGCGGATCGGATATCCACGGGCGGCGCGCTTGCTGGATCAATTGGAAGAAATGGGAGTGGTGGGTCCTTCCATGGGCGGCGGGCGCGACCGGGATGTGCTGCTCGAACCGGATGAAGAGAACGGGGACTCGCCGGAAGATGCGTAGTTCCGCTGTGGTATCATAGTTCCGTTTTGACACTTTGCCAGAAAGAGGAAATACCTTGACTCAACCGACTGAACAAAAGAAAGTCTCTTTCACCGATAAAATGCGGGTCTGGTTCCGCTGGTATTATTACCCGATTGCTGCATTTTTGAACCGCCTCGGCATCCGGCCAAACACGGTCACTTTGATCGGCCTGGCCGGAACGGTGGGTTGTGCCCTGTTGATCGGATTCGGGCATATGACCTGGGCCGGCATCCTGCTGCTGATCATGGGGCCGGTGGATGCCATGGATGGGGCGCTGGCGCGCATGCGCAACGAAGCCAGCGCCTGGGGCGCGTTCGTGGACGCGGTGACCGACCGTTATTCAGAACTGTTTCTTTTCCTGGGTTTCCTGATCTACTACATGGTGCACTCCAATGCGACTCGGCATCCTGTTTGCTTACCTGGCTGCGGCCGGTTCGGTGCTGGTCTCTTACGTCAAAGCGCGCGCAGATGCCTCAGAAACTGGATGCGAACGTTGGCTTGTTGACGCGTGTCGAGCGTTATCTTGTGCTTATCCCAGGTTTGATCTTTAGCGGCCTGTATCCTCCGCTGGCGCTGATCGCTTTGATCATCATCGCCATCTTTGCCAATTTCACGGCCTTGCAACGGATTTTCCGTGTGCGGCGGGATGCCCTCCGCCAATTATCCCAATCTCAGGAGTAATCCATGCAAACCTTACCGAATGGTTTTGATATTCCCCTTCCTTTTCTCAATACATCCTTTCATATTTATTTCTATGGCATCCTGATCATGCTGGGTGTGGTCGCGGCGGCTTTCCTGGGGCAGGCCGAGGCCAGGCGGCGTGGGATCAATCCGGATTACATCTGGGATGCGCTTTTCTGGATCGTTCTGGCCGGGATCGTCGGAGCACGCCTCTGGCATATCTTCACACCGCCGCCCTCCATGGTGGCGCAGGGCATCACGACGGAGTGGTATCTGACGCATCCGCTGGACATGATCAATATCCGCAATGGCGGGCTGGGCATCCCCGGTGCGATCATCGGCGGCGCCCTGGCGTTGTGGCTTTACTGCCGGAACAAGAAGATCTCCTTCCTGACCTGGTGGATACGTATAGTCCCGGGCGTGGCGCTGGCCCAGGCGATCGGTCGCTGGGGCAACTTCTTCAACCAGGAATTGTACGGGAAACCCACCAACCTGCCCTGGAAGATCTACATTGACCCGGCGCACCGCGTCCAGGGCTACGAGAACTACGCATTATTTCCACCCGCTGTTCCTGTACGAGTCGTTGTGGAACCTGCTCAACATGGCGATCCTGCTCTGGATGGCCCGCCGCTTTGAAAAATGGCTCAAGCCCGGTGACCTGTTCTACATCTACATGATCATGTATTCCATCGGGCGATTCTGCCTGGAATTCCTGCGTGTGGATGCCTCCCAGGTGGGCGGGATCAATTTCAACCAGACATTTGTGATCTTTGTGGCCCTGGTCGCGGGCGTGTTCCTGTTCCTGAACCACCGCCGTCGCCGCGCCAACGTGCAATGATCCAGACTGAAGACCTGAGCAAACAGTTCGGCGATTTCTGGGCCGTGGATGGCGTCACACTGGACGTGCAGCCCGGCCAGGTGCTGGCGTTGCTGGGTCAGAACGGTGCCGGGAAGACCACCACCGTCCGCATGCTGACATCGGTGCTTTCCCCGACGCGCGGCTGGGCGCGGATTGCCGGATATGATGTGGTCCAGTCGCCCGAAAAGGTGCGGGCACTCGGTGGGGGTGCTGACCGAACAGCATGGTCTTTACCTGCGTATGACCGGGGCGGAATACCTGGATTTTTTTGGAAAAGTCTATCGCATGGATGCAGCCACCCGCCAGAAGCGCAGCCAGGCCTGGATGGAGTATTTTGGCCTGGCGGAGGTTGCCAAACAGCCCATCGGCCAATATTCGAAAGGGATGCGCCAGAAACTGGCGCTGGCGCGCACGCTGCTCCACGACCCCCCGGTTTTACTTCTGGATGAGCCGACCTCGGCAATGGATCCCGAAGTCGGCCCAACTGGTGCGGAAGGCGATCGCCAGCCTGCGTTCCGAACAACGCGCCATCATCATATGCACACATAACCTGGTTGAAGCCGAAATGCTGGCGGATAAAATCGCCATCATTTACCGCGGGCGCGTTTTGACCAGCGGGACGATCGAAGAGTTGAAAAGAAAGCTGCTGGGGCCGGCCGAATACGAGCTGCGGGTGCGAGGCGAGTGGCCGCAGGTGACTTTTGACCTGCCGGCAGGTGTCACCCCGCTCGAAGCGGGCGAGGCTGGCCCCCGCTTCCGTGTGGAAGACCCGCAAACGGCCAACCCTGTTCTGCTGAGAGAATTGATGGAACGCGGCGTGGAAGTGGTGGCGTTGCAGGAATTGCCGCGCACGCTCGAGCAGGTCTATCTGGCTGCCATGGCCCAGGTGCGGCATGATTAAGAATTTGAAAGACGAATTGGGCATGGCCTGGCTGGTGGCCTGGCGTGAACTGCGCGACCAGTTGCGGGATTGGCGCATCATTTTCCCGATGATCGCACTGACCCTGATCCTGCCATTCCTGGCAGACCTGGGGGCGCAGGCCGCCATCAATTTCACGACGAAATATGGCACGCCCCTGATCGCCGAGCGGCTGGTGCCATTCCTGCTGATGGTGGTGGGCTATTTCCCGATCACGGTTTCCCTGGTGATTGCCCTGGAGTCGTTTGTCGGTGAAAAAGAGCGCGGGACCATTGAGCCGCTCTTGAGCAGTCCACTCAAAGACTGGCAGCTTTTTATGGGCAAGTTGCTGGCCGGGACGATTGCACCGCTGTTTACCGCCTACCTGGGCATCACGGTCTATATGATCGGTCTTTATTTTCAGCACATCCCATTCCCGGATGCCAACCGGATGGCCCAGACGCTGATCCTGACGGCTGTCCAGGCTTTCCTGATGGTCACCGGGGCGATCCTTATCTCCACACAGGCCACTTCGGTGCGGGCGTCCAACCTGATGGCCTCCTTTATCGTCATCCCGATGGCTTTGCTTATCCAGGGTGAAAGTGTCATGTTGTTTTGGGGCAATGACAAGGCGCTCTGGCTGGCTGTGGCGGGTGTGAGCGTGCTGGCGGTGCTGCTGGCGCGTGTCGGGATCGCCCATTTCCAGCGTGAAGCATTGCTGGGGCATGAAATTGACGTGCTCAATTTGCGCTGGATCGTCCGGACTTTCTGGCGGGCGTTCAAGGGGAATGCGAAATCCTTCCCGGCCTGGTTCCGAGCGGAAGTCTTGGGAACGGTGCGGAAACAAGCAGTGTCCATCTGGATGACGCTTGGCCTCGGGTATCGCTGACGGCGGTGGCGAGGTTATATCTGGGTGGCCCTGAATGCAGACAAGGTGGTCGGTGCGTTCCGGTCAGGTGAGCTGGCGGGTGTGTTGAACTCCGGGACGGGTGTGCCGCTTGCAAATATTGTCATTTCTTTTCCGATGATCTGGGGGCACAACCTGCGCGCCATTGTAGTTATTCTGTTGCTCGGCCTGTTTTCTTTTGGTGTTCTGGGTACTTTGATCTTTCTTATTGAATACGGGAGTTATCGGGCTGGTCCTGGCGTTGGAAGGCGCGCTGGGAATTTCGCCGGTGAAACTGGCAATCTTTGGGATCCTGCCGCATGGCATTTTTGAGATCCCGGCGCTGATCCTTTCGAGCGCAGCCGTCCTTTACATTGGCATTGCGCTGGTAACGCCGCGCTCCCAACTGACGCTGGGTGAGGTGTTGATCGATGCGATTGCCGATTGGGCAAAAATCGGAGTTGGCCTGGTCCTGCCCTTGTTGACCATCGCGGCCGTCCTGGAGACGTGGGTTACTCCTGTGCTATTGTTCGCAGTGCTGAAGTAGGAGTAGGATAGAAGCCTGGAAAGGGACATGTCCCTTACGATGGCAAAACTGATCTTCCTGGGAACATCGAACGCCATCTCCGACGAGAATCATGAAAACACCCATATGGTTCTGGTGGGGGAGAGCCGTACTGTATTGATCGACTGCCCGAATAGCCCGATCATGCGTTTCCAGAATGCCAGCGTGGATTTCACGCGCTTGAGCGATCTGATCCTGACCCATTTCCATCCGGACCATGTTTCGGGTGTGCCGCAACTCTTGATGAATATGTGGCTGATGGGCCGCCACCAGCCATTGAACATCCATGGTTTGCAGCATACTCTCGACCGGATCGAGAATCTGATGGGGTTATATGGCTGGTCCGAATGGCCGGATTTCTTCCCGGTGGCGTTTCATCGTCTGCCGGAACAAGGCGCTGGTTCCTGTCATTGAATGTGAAGAATTCCGCATCCTGGCCTCCCCGGTGCAGCATTTTATCCCGACCATCGGCCTGCGGATCGAATTCACCTCATCGAAGAAAATCGCTGGCCTATTCCTGTGATACCGAGCCATGCGCACAGGTGGTTCGATTGGCTGATGGGGCGGATATACTTGTCCACGAAGTCGTCCGGAGCACTGCCGGGACACTCGTCCGCAGCACAGGCGGGGGAGGCGGCGCGCCGGGCCGAAGTGGGAGCGTTGTACCTGATCCATTATCCAACCGGGCAATTCGCCTCCGGGGACCTGGTGGCCGAAGCCCGGCAGCAGTTCGAGGGCCCGGTGACGCTGGCGGAAGATTACATGGTGCTGGATTTTAACTAAAAAAAGAGCCGCCTGCCGTGCAGGTGGCTCTTTTTTGTGCGCCCAGCATGGGCGTTGACTAGAGAGTGAAAGACTCTTGCAGCGGAGATTGCACCGACTGCTAGCGGAAGGCAAGGGCGTCGCCGTGAGGTGGGGTCTGGAGGAAGCCGGAAGCAAACCTGTGGCTTGAGGAACACGAATCCAATGTGAGGCCGTAAGACTGGGCGAGTTGGCAAGAGACAACGAAGCCCGTGCAATCAAGGGTCGAAGCGGTAAATTGGGCAAGCGTGCAGGGAAAGTCAACGAACTTACCTGGGGAGACCTGTCATCAGGCCGGAAGGTAACCCTGACAGAGATGTCAGAATGAGATGGCAGGAGTCAGCCGAGGCCATAGTACCGGAGGTAGTCGGGAAGGGCTGAACAATAAGAGGATGAGTACGATGAGCAGTTCGAGGGACGAACGGAGAAGGCAGAAGCCTGCGGAAAGCGGGACTGCTGCGCCAGCGAAGCAGGTGAAGCCTGTGGGATTGGGGCAGAGCGCCGAGCCGTCTCCGGCACGAGACATTGGAAAATCCGACGTGGCAGTGTGGGAAGCGGTGTTTGCGAGAGAGAACCTGCTGACTGCGCTGAAGCGAGTAGAGAGGAATAAAGGAGCAGCGGGGGTGGATGGGATGGAAGTGCAAGAGTTGTCCGGCTACCTGAAAGCGCACTGGAAGGAAGTGCGGGAAGCTCTCGAAAGCGGGAAGTATCGGCCAAGCCCCGTGAGGCGGGTAGAGATGCCCAAGCCAGATGGAGGGGTGCGGCAATTGGGGATACCGACAGTGCTGGACCGGCTAATCCAGCAAGCCATAGCGCAGGTACTAACGCCGGTGTTTGAGGTGGTGTTTTCGCCACATAGTTACGGGTTTCGACCCGGACGGAGTGCGCATCAAGCCGTGCAGAAATCCCAGGAGTACATTCTGGAAGGTTACGACTGGGTGGTGGATATTGATCTGGAGAAATTTTTCGACCGGGTGAACCACGACATGCTGATGGCGAGGGTGGCACGGGTGGTGAAAGACAAACGGGTGCTGAAATTGATCCGAGCCTACCTGGAGAGTGGCGTGATGTTGAACGGGGTAGTAGTGGAGACGGAAGAGGGAACACCGCAAGGTGGGCCACTGTCGCCATTATTATCGAACATCATGTTGAGTGATCTGGATAGGGAACTGGAGCACCGTGGGCACAAGTTTGTGCGTTATGCGGATGACTGCAACATCTACGTGAAAACGGAGACAGCCGGGGCACGGGTGATGGAAAGTGTGAAGAAGTATCTGGAGAAGAAGTTGAAGTTGAAGGTGAACTCGAAGAAGAGCAAAGTGGAACGAGCGACCCGGGTGAAATTCCTGGGGTTCAGTTTCTTCAAACGCAAGGGAGCCGTACTGATCCGCATAGCGAACCGGACGAAGGAACGCTTTATGGAGAAGATGCGGAAGTTGACCAGGCGAACCCGCTCAGGCAAGTTGGAAGATATCGTGAGCGAGATGAACCGCTACATAGTGGGGTGGACAGCCTATTATCGACTGGCGGCCACGCCGAGTGTGTTTGAAGGGCTGGACGAGTGGGTACGACGGAGACTGAGACAGATGCTTTGGAAACGCTGGAAACGGGGCACAACACGCTACCGGGAACTGAGGAAACTTGGTGTACCCCCGGAACGAGCCGCACTTGGAGCAGTTGGGACAAGTCCCTGGCGCATGTCCCTAACACCTGTGATAAACGAAGCCCTGAGTAATGCCTACTGGCAAAACGCAGGGCTGGAAAGCATTGCAAAACGATACTCCAAACTACGTTATTCTTATTGAACCGCCGGATGCGGACCCGCATGTCCGGTGGTGTGAGAGGAGGGCGCTAGTCCCGCCCTCCTACTCGATTACCATCCCTTGATAAATTGTTCCCATTCGGTGTTCTCTTCCAGGTGGCGCCCGAAAATATAATAGGCGCTGGCAGGAGGCTGAATGGGAATGTGAAGCAGGTGCATGTGGACTTCCCCCAACTGGCGGCCGCCTTTGCGGTGGTTGCAAGCCGGGCAGGCAGCCACTACATTGGTCCAGATATGCTCACCGCCCAGGTGTTTGGGCAAAACATGGTCCACCGTCAGGTCGCCGGTGTGGCGGCCGCAGTACTGGCAGGTGATAGTTATCACGGCGAAAGACCTCCCTGCGGGTCAGTTTGATCTGCAGGCGGGGGCGATGGATCATCTGGTCCAGCCGGATGACGGACGGGCGTGGGAGGGTCAGTTTGACGGTCTGGATGGTGCCGCGGCCATTCATCACCATGTCGGCTTTCCCAGAAAGGATCAGGCCAATGGCGCGACGGGTATTGCAGACATTGACAGGCTCGAAATTGGCGTTGAGAACCAGTACCGGCGCGTTCATAGTTTTTACACGTTGGCGTGTATTATACTCCAGACCAAACTGGCCGGATGAAAGGAGCAAACCATGCGCATTTTGATTACCGGTGGGACCGGGATGATCGGTACGGCCCTGGCGAAATCCCTCCTGGCGGATGGTCACCAGGTGTGGATCTTGACCCGAAATCCAACGGCAGCCACCCTGCCGGAGGGTGCCAAAGCGATTGGCTGGGATGGGAAGACAAGTATGGGCTGGGGAGATGTGGTGAGCCAAATGGATGCAGTGGTCAACCTGGTGGGAGAACGTCTTTCCAAATGGCCGTGGACGAAGAGGCAGAAACAGCGTTTTTGGGATAGCCGGGTGGAGGGTGGACGGGCCCTTGTTGAAGCCATCCAGGCGGCTTCTCCGCGTCCAAAGGTACTCATCCAGGCCTCCGGCGTAAACTATTACGGGCCGCGCGACCTGTCACCTGTTATCGAGACGGATACACCCGGGAATGATTACCTGGCCGAGTTGTGCAAGGCATGGGAATCTTCAACCGAACCGGTCGAAAAAATGGGGGTGCGGCGTGTCATTATCCGTTCGGCGATCGTCCTTTCGGCGCAGGCTGGCATTTTACCGATCATGATGTTCCCGGTGAAGTTATTTGTGGGCGGACCGCTGGGCGGTGGACGGCAGGGCCTTCCATGGATCCACCTTGGGGACGAAGTGGCTGCCATCCGTTTTTTGCTGGAAAACCAGGATGCGCGTGGGCCTTTTAACCTGACCGCCCCCATCCTGAATTCCAGTGCTGAATTCATCCGTGTGCTTGCAAAAACGCTGCGCCGTCCATACTGGCTGCCCGCGCCGGCCTTCGCTTTGCGGTTTGTATTGGGCGGAATGTCCACACTGGTATTGGATGGAATATACCTGCTTCCGAGCCGGCTGCAACAATTGGGGTTCACCTTCCACTTTGCAACTGCGGAAGCTGCGTTACGCGACCTGCTGGGAGGCTAACTGTCCTTCGACAACGAGATTTTATTGAGCCTCCGGTAATTACATTCAGGCTGCGTTTTCCTCCGTCAGGCTGGAGGTAAGCCAGCGCGCAAACTCGCAGGGGGTTTGGCCATCCCGGCATGGTAGGTCGGTGGAGGGTGGATTTAAAGAGACATTAACCCAAAAGAAAAGAAGCCTTAACAGTGGGATCTTACAATAAAAGAGAACTCCAGATTCCGAACGCGGCAGATAGTCCGGGTTATTCAGGAAGAGAAGTGATGAAAATGAAAGCATATTATGCCTTTGCCATCCTGATCCAGTTTGTAGTGGCCAGCGTATTGAAAGATAATAACAGGCTGGCATTCCTGCAGCATCTCTGGAGAACGATCATCATCGAACCTTCGATGGGCTAGTATCTACTCACACGCGCAGGAAATAAAACGCGGATACCACAGATAAGGCGGATTTGCGCGGATAAGACGATAAAACAGCCTTGCGAAGGTTGGATTTCCGACAGAATTACGGAGAGAATCAGATTTTGGATAAAACGCTATGCCCAGATAATGCCAAACCTTCGCAAGGGTGAGTTGATACATGGGCTAGATGGATCATTTGAGCGACTTACTTTGCCGGCGGATGAGCCATACCCCGTAGATGGCAAACGGGAGCATCAAAATGACGCTTGACAGCACTTCACTGGCGGCCGGAGTGGCTTTGTTGGTAAGCCCTCCCGTCGTCCAGAAAGCAATGAAGTCCTGGAGGGCATGGATGATGACGAGCGGCCAGATTGCACCTGTATATAAAAGCGGCGCAGCAAATGCGATCCCAAAGAGAAATGCGAAAACAACCTGCACGGCCGTTGCCAATGGATCGGCGTGTTCCAGAAGATTAAGAATGTGCAGCAAGCAAAAAATCACCGAGGACAAGATGGCGGCTCTCATTAACCCTTTTGGAAGGAGAGTGTGCAGTGCGATCCCGCGGAAGAGGGCTTCTTCGGCAAACCCGGTCATTGTGGCTGCTGCGGCGAAGAGAAGGATCTGAGCGGGGTTGGAGATCGAAAATTTATTAAACTGAAAGATGACCATCAGCAAGGGGATGATAAGCAGGGGGAGAGCAGGCACGAAATGACGCCAGCGCCACGGCGAAACGAACCCGGACTCCCGCCACCAGTTCAGCGTGCCCAACAAAAGAACTGTAAGCAGGCATTCGAATATTTTTGCAGAAATAACCCGGGTCGCATCTGACAAGCCGGGTATCAAGAAAAGCCAAATATATTGGACAAGGGCAAGCGCCAATGCTGAAAAGCATACGAAGAGCGTTGGATAGCGGCTGGCGAAGGTTTTCATATTTTTTCTCCTTTTCAATCGGGGAAACATATTTGATCTCAATACTTTAACGGGCAATGGCTACGTTTTATTCAATTACTGGACAAGCTGTCCCGGAGCAGCCTGTTGGACGGGGATATGTTAACCTAACATTAGTATTGCCATAAACAACTCATAAAACAATATTCAAGAGGGCTTAACCACCACGGGTTACACTAAAGGGGTATTCTTATTACTTTAGAGGTGATCATGGGAAGAGCAGACTTGCACATCCACACCATTCATAGCTGGGACGGCACCTGTACGGTTCCGGCGGTTTTAAGACAGGCGGTCCACAAGGCTCACCTGGATGTCATTGCCATTACCGACCACGATGAGATCGCGGGGGCCCTGGAGGCAGAGGAACTGGCCTCATCTTATGGGATTGAGGTGATCCCTGGAACTGAAATTTCAACCGCAGATGGACATTTGATCGCTCTTTTCGTCCGGCAAAAAATCCCGGCCGGGCTGTCTTTGGTCGAAACCGTTCTGAAGGTGGGAGAAAGAGGCGGGTTGTGCATCGCGGCACACCCAATGACACGTGGCGCACCGAGCTTGAGTGAAAAAACGATCCGTGAGGCCTTGCATGACCCGGATGTGGCGCGCGTGCTGGTGGGGATCGAGATCTTCAATGCGGGACTTGTCTACCGGGTGGGAAATATCGAGGCACAGGCCCTGGCGCGCAGCCTGCCATGTGCGCCCATCGGGAGCAGCAATTCCCACGTGATCTGGACCATCGGCAAGGGTGTAACCAATTTTTCCGGGCAGACCGCTGGGGATGTGCGTCAGGCCCTGGAAACCAGGAGCACCTGGGTCAAAATAGGCAAGGAGGTCCAGCCAGCCGGCCTGATCTTTAGTTTCGTACGCGGTTACCTGCTGCGCCGAGCCGGCTGGATCGAATGCAATTTCGGCCCTGAAGAGCCAGTAATGCTTGGCAGGGCGGCGTCAATCCAGCCGACGGCGATATCCTTCCCTTAAGGGTGTTTCGATAACGTCAAAGCCCCTTTCCTTTGGGTGAAAATACGTTTACATAACATTAACATTCCTTTTGGCTTACGTTAATTGTCATCTGGTTTAATAGAAAAGGAGTATTATAGAAGGACTATTCCGCTCGTTTAAAAACGATCAAAATGCTCCAATCTTTATAAAGAAACGCTCACCTGCCATGCAAAAAATTGCCGCCATTGATACAGGTTCCAATGCCCTTCGCCTGGTTGTAGGCACCCTGGATGATAATTGGCATGTGGAACCTGTGGAATATGTGCGCACCCCCATTCGCCTGGGAGAAGATGTTTTCTCCAATGGGCCGCAAAATTTACTCCGGGAAACAACCATCCAGCAGGCTGTGGACGCATTTATTCAATTCCGCAAAATCATCGATGATTTTGGCGTATCCCGGCTAAGGGCAGTAGCAACCTGTGCGGTACGGGAGGCCCCGAACCGTGAAATCCTGATCGACCGGGTCACCCAGGCAAGCGGGATCAACCTTGAAGTCATTAATGGGGATGAAGAAGCCAAGCTGGTTCATCTGGCTGTCACTTCTGCATTGGATTTGGGAGAGAAACGCGCCATCCTGGTGGATATCGGAGGCGGGAGCACCGAATTAACGGTAACCAAGGGCGGGCATATCATTTCGACGAACAGCTTAGATATAGGTACCGTGCGTTTGTTACAACGCTTGAACGGGAGAGGCAGCGCGGGTTCCATTCAGACACACGCACGACTTTTACGGGAATTTACGGAATCCGCCCGGCGGCGGGTCGAACAGGATATCGGCGTCGAGAAAATTGACATATGTGTCGGAACGGGGGGCAATGTAGAGGAAATCGGCAAACTTCGCCAGAGGATCTTTAAACGTGATGATGACCGTTCTGTTACCTTGGAAGAATTGGACAGAATGATCAATCAACTCGAGCGGATGAGCATCCGCGAGCGCATTCGCAAGCTGAACATGCGTCCTGATCGGGCAGATGTCATCCTGCCCGCTGCACTAATGCTCAGTCTTGTGGCACACATCAGCAGCGTGAAAGAAATCCTCATTCCAAGCGTGGGTTTAAAGAACGGCATCCTTATTGAGATGGCCCGCAGCATGGCCCAAGATATGCAGTTGCCGGACCGTGCCCAGGTATGGGAGTCTGCCATGCGGATCGGGCGAAAATACCAATTTGACCAGGAGCATGGTACCCTGATATCCAAACTGGCAAGCCGGTTGTTCGACCAGGCCATGAACCTCCATCTCTTGGACGGGGAAGAGCGCTTGATCTTGGAGATTGGGGCACTACTCCATGACGTGGGGCATTTCATAAACACGGTTGACCACGATCAACACGGGTATTATATTTTGAAGGCCAATCACGTCATCGGATTGAGCGAACGCCAGCAGGAGATGGTTGCGAGCCTAGTACAATTTCACCGCAAGGGGATCCCATACCGCGACGAAGCGATCTCCCATGCGCTTTCACAGAAAGACCGCTTGACCGTGACCAAGCTGTGTGCTTTTTTACGGTTGGCGGATGCGCTGGACACCAGTCATACACAGCGTGTGACTGACGCGATCCTCAGCCAGAGCATTTCGGGATGGCGTCTCCGTTTGGTTGGACAGGATGACCTCTCCCTCGAAAAATGGTCCGTGATGAAGCGGCGAATACTATTCCAGGATATTTTTGGCATTTCCCTGGATATTGATGAATAGCAGTCAGCCATTCAGTGATGCCAGGCCGGGATGGGAACATGAGCGACACAGAGACAAGCTTGTTATTGAATGCTCTGGACAAGCGTTGGAATGAGTATTATACGGAGTTGAAATTGTGCCGTCGCGAAGCTTCGCGAGAGGCCATACACGATCTGCGCGTAGCCGCCCGCCGTCTCCTGGCGGTGATCGAGTTATTGCGCGCCATCATGCCTCATCCCCGTTTGCAAAGGATGCGCACCAGTTTCAAGAATCAACTGGATAACCTGGAAGAACTGCGCGACACCCAGGTTGTGCTGGCGGAGATCTCAGAGGTTATGGGGGAATTGCCAGAATCCAAGCTGTTCCTGGTTTACCTTGAAAAACGGGAAAAGAGGCTCCTGCAGACGGCAGAAAAACAAGTCTATCTTTTGAAACCCGGGAACCTGATCAAACGTATCAGCGCGGTCCGCAGGTCTGTGGTCAAGTTGTCTGAAGATGGCAAGGATATCAACAGCCACCTGCTTGAGACGGTAGATGATGCTTTTGGCTTGGTGCTCCATCGTTCGGAGATGCTTGACCAGACACGGCCAGCCACCATCCACCGGCTGCGGATCGCGTTCCGGAAATTCCGTTACATGGCTGAGATCGTGCAGCCTGGCCTGCCGGGCTATCCCCCGGAGAATCTGGGCCTCCTGCACGAATTCCAGGAACTCAATGGGATACATTCAGGATATCGAGATACTGCTGGACCACCTGAATGAATTCGCCGAAAAGGAAACCACGTTCGATCCGGAGCCTGCCCGCAATTATTTCCAGCAGCGCCATAATGAGGCCATCCAAGCCTTCTTCCAAGACATGCCGAATATAAAGAACTTCTGGCGTACTTCCCGGAAAGCCGTCTTCCCATGGAGACGGACTCCCAGAAAAGCAGTTCCAAAACCCCCTACGTCCGAAGGATCGGGGGAGAGGACCGAGAACGAAAGCGCGACCGTCCTTAGCTATCCAGGAAGCCTCCCATGAAATTATTTTTCTTGCGACATACCAATGCCGCCGAGCGTGATCCAAATACTTATCCCGATGATGGGCTGCGCCCTTTGACCGGTGATGGGTACAAGAAAATGACCAGGATCGCCCAGGCCCTCGATAAGATGGATATCCAGGTCGACCTGATCCTTTCCAGCCCTTTCCTGCGTGCCCGGGACACCGCTGAAATTGTCAGGAAAAACCTGCATCTGGACAAGGACCAGCTCGTACTGACAGATGACCTGCTTCCCTTTGGGGATGCCAATGCCTTGATCGCTGGAATCAAAGAGAAATATCCACGCGCCACTCTTCTATTAGTCGGGCATGAGCCGGATTTGAGCGAACTGATCTCGCTCCTCCTCACAGGTGAAAAATCGTTATCCCTTGTTTTAAAGAAAGGCGGCATTTGCTGCCTTTCCATGGAAGAGCTCGTTGCTGGAAAATGCGCCACTTTGGACTGGCTGCTCAACCCGGCCCAGTTACGAACAGACTGATATCTTATGACGCCCGTTTGATCTTGACGCCTTATTTTTAGGGAATTCCGGATGAACCCCGACCCTTCTTCCTCTCCAACCAATTCGCTTCAAACGTTACTCAATCGTGAATTGAGCCTGTTAGATTTCCAGGCGCGTGTCTTGGAAGAGTCCCAGGATGAAAAAAATCCCCTGCTGGAGCGGGTAAAATTTCTCTCGATTTTTGGCTCGAACATGGACGAGTTCTTTATGGTGCGTGTCTCGGGATCCGGAAGCAGGTCGATGCGGCCATTAACGAGGTTTCCCCGGATGGGCTAACCCCGCGCGAGCAACTGGCGGCCATCCGCAAACGGTCATTGGAGTTATTCAAGGTTGCCCAGCATTGTTACCGGACGGTTCTACTCCCAAAATTAGATCAAGCCGGCATCCACGTCTTCGATTATAAAAGACTCAGCCAATCCCAGCGTGCGAAAGCCGACGAATATTTTTGCAACATCGTTTTTCCCATCCTGACACCCCTGGCGCTCGACCCCGGCCACCCCTTCCCGCACATTTCAAATCTTAGCCTCAACCTGGCGATTGTCATTCGGGATAAGGATGGGGTGGAGAAGTTCGCCCGCCTCAAGGTCCCGGCCACGCTGCCACCCCTGCTGCCCATCAAGCGCTCCTCCGGAGGGGCCCGGAAGGACGGGACGGTGGCGCACCAGCATTACTTTGTCTGGCTGGACCAGGTGATCATTGCCAACTTGGGATTGTTGTTTCCGGGCATGGAAGTGCTCGAGGCGCATCCGTTTCGCATTATCCGCGACGCGGATATCGAGATTCAGGAACTGGAAGCCGAAGACCTGCTAGAGTCCATGCAGCAAAGCATACGGCGGCGTAAATTCGGAACGGTCGTCATGGTTGCCATCCACGAAAGCATGCCGAAGAACATTCGAAGCCTGCTAACCAAAAACCTGGAGATCAAAGCGACGGATGTGTATACCCTGAACGGGTTATTGGGATTGGCCAGCCTTTGGCAGGTTTACAGCAGCGTTGAACGGTACGACTTGAAATATCCCATTTTCAACCCGGTCATCCCTGTTCCTCTGCGGGACATCAACCTTGCCAGTGAATTCTTCGATGCGATCCGGAATGAGAATATTCTGCTTCACCATCCCTATGATTCATTCTCCACGGTCATCGATTTTATGAATGCGGCCGCCCGTGACCCGCAGGTGCTGGCCATCAAACAAACCCTGTACCGGGTCGGTCAGAATTCACCCATCGTAGAAGCCCTGCTGGAGGCAGCCGAGCGCGGAAAGCAGGTGGCTGTCTTGGTGGAGCTCAAGGCGCGTTTTGATGAGGAGAGCAATATCGGCTGGGCGCGCACCCTTGAGCAGGCCGGTGTCCATGTCGTTTATGGAGTGGTGGGTCTGAAAACCCATGCCAAGGCCGGCCTGGTGGTCCGTAAAGAGGGGGATGGCATCTGCCGGTACCTGCACCTGGCAACTGGGAATTACAACCCGACTACCGCAACAGTCTATGAAGATGTCGGATTGTTCACCTGCGATGAAACCCTTGCCGGGGATGTCACCGACCTGTTCAATTATCTGACCGGATATTCGACCATGCAGGATTACCGAAAACTGCTGGTTGCACCGGTCAACCTGCGCCAGCGTCTGGAGGCGCTTATTCGCCGGGAGATGAAGCATGTGCAAAATGGCCGGGAAGGCTACATCATCATCAAAGTGAATTCCATCCAGGACCCGCCGATAATCCAGCTCCTGTACGAAGCCTCCCAAATGGGTGTGCGCATTGACCTGTTGGTACGCGGTTTATGCTGCCTCATCCCTGGGGTCGAGAAGTTGAGCGAAAATATCCGGGTGATCAGTGTTGTGGGGCGCTTCCTCGAACACAGCCGCATCTTCTATTTCAAGAATGACGGCAAGGAGCAGGTTTTCCTGGGCAGCGCCGACCTGATGACCCGCAACATCAGCCGCCGGGTCGAGACGGTTTTTCCCATCGAAGACGCGAAGCATATCCATTACCTGCGCGACCAGGTTTTGGAGACATATCTAAAGGACAATATCAGCGCCCGGTGCATGCAGCCGGATGGCACTTACAAGCGCTGTCACCCGAACGGTGATGACCAACTGGTAAATGTCCAGGAATGGCTGATGCAGCATCCCCACGGAAAGTTGTCTTAAACTCCAGAAGGTGAGGAGAAGATTCCATTTTCCACTGCACCGCCTCAACGAGCGGCCCCGTTTTTTTTATGATTCCAGCAATTTGCAAAGATGTACATATGACCCCCGACATTCAATTCCTGAGTGATTCTCTCATTGCCGAGATCGTCAAAGATTTTGGCTTTCCGAAATCCAACGTTCTGAACCACCTGTTCCATGCCTTCTTTCACCGGGCAACGGACCGGCTGGCTGCTCTGGGCCTGACTTTTGACCGCACTGTGGCGGAAAATGGCACTGCCGCAGCAGCCCGGAACTTGTTGGCGGGGTTCTGTCACCCTGTCCATGCAATTGGAGCCGAAGCCATCCCGGGTGACGGGCCAACCCTGATCGTCTCCAATCACCCGGGGACGTTCGACAGCTTGGTGCTGCTCTCGCAAGTGAACCGCCCGGATGTTCGGTTCATTTCCAGCAGCATTCCTTGTATCAAGGCCCTACCGCATGCCAGTCGCCACTTTATTTTTGTGACCAAGGATCCGTATGAGCGCATGACAGGAGTCCGCCAGGCTGTGCGCCACCTGAAAAGCGGTGGAACGATAGTCATCTTTGGGTCTGGGCATATTGATCCTGACCCGTCTGTTTTGATCCGGAAGAAACCACCGAGCATATCCAGAAATGGTGGCCAAGCGCAGAATTCCTCCTGAATAAGATGCCAGCGACCAGACTGGTAGTAAGCATCATCAGCCATGTCGTCTCACCGGGCTGGGCGCACCACCCGATCACCTGGCTGCGGCGCGGCGACGTGGACAGCCGCAGGCTGGGAGAGCTCGGCCAGATCGTCCAGCATCTGCTTTCGCCAGCCGGGCATTTCCTTTCGCCCTGCATCAGTTTTTCCCAGCCTTACCGCGTGGAAACGTTGCATCGCGAAACGGGTTCAGATGACCTGATGCCTGCCATTATTTGCCACGCCGGTGATCTCCTCGAGGAACACATTTCTACATTCGAAAGTTCTGGAAGACGCCGCAACCTATTACAAGCCAATCAACCGCATTCGTTTACCAAAATTTAACAGATTGTTCGGGCTGGCTTAACAGTGAAGTTTTAATATTATGGGGTGCATGGGTCACAATCCTGCGCAAATCATCTTCAATACGAAAGTCATCATCGAGATGGCCGACACGACTCCCAACATCCTGTTTATCTGTGGCTCACTCAACCAGACCACCCAAATGCATCAGATTGCAAACCAAATGGTGGATTATAGCTGTTACTTCACTCCCTTTTACGCAGACGGCATCGAGGATTTCGCGGCTCGCCAGGGCTGGCTGAGCTCCACGGTACTGGGAGGACGGCATATGCAGGATACAAGGATGTATCTTGCCAGCCACGACCTCCCGGTGGATTTCCGCGGTGAGAGGCGCCCTTATGAGTTGGTGGTGACCTGCTCCGACCTGATCGTCCCAAAGAATATCCAGCGCAAACGAGTGGTTCTGATCCAGGAAGGCATGACGGTGCCCGAAGGACCGGCCTTTCACCTGGTGCGGACCTTGAAATTCCTGCCTCGCTACCTGGCAAATACAGCGGCTGCCGGCCTTTCTGACAGTTACGATCTTTTCTGTGTAGCATCTGAAGGCTATCGGGAATTATTCATCCGCAAGGGAGTCCGCCCGGAGAAGATCGCTGTTACGGGCATTCCCAACTTCGATAACCTGGCTGAAAACCTTGATCATCAGTTCCCAATGCGTGGATATGTACTGGTTGCTACTTCAGCAAATCGGGAGTGCATGCACTATGAAGACCGTCCGGCATTTCTGCGAGAGTGTGTAGAGATTGCGAAGGGCCGGCCCTTGATCTTCAAACTTCACCCACTGGAAAACGTTGAGCGGGCTACGCAGGAGATCAAGAGGGTTGCTCCCGATGCGCAGGTGCTGACAAACGGGAATGTCAATCAGATGATTGCCAATGCAGATGTCGTCATTACCCAGAAATCAACCTGTACCTTCGTTGCCCTGGTGCTGGAGAAAGAGGTCCATACACAATTGAATTTGGATGAGCTCCGCCGCCTGATGCCGATCCAGAATAAAAGCAACTCCGCCCGCCAAATCGCCAACCTGTGCCGCCGGATCCTGCATACCCCCATGCGGATATTGGAGTCTTTGCGGGTGATCTCACGCAACCGTCCGAAATCCACTCTCCCGGCAAAGGGCTTGCCAAAAGGCAGGTGGGAAATCCCATGAAAGTAATAATGCGGCTTATCCCACCCAACCTGTTGCCGAAAATGATCTCTCCCGGTACTCTTTCGGCGTAATTCCCGACCATTTTTTGAAAGCTTTCCGGAAGACACTGGGCTCGGAAAAACCAAGCAGGTAGGTGATTTGTTCGACCGAGTAGTTTTCAAGCAGATATTTCTTGGCCAGCCGTTCCCGGATTTCTTTGAGCAGGTCACTGAAGACCACCCCTTCCGTTTCCAGGCGATGCTGCAGGGTCCGGACGCTGACCGACATCTCCCTGGCGACTTTTTCGATGGACATCGACTCATTATCAAGCCGTGCCAGCAAGATCTCCGTCACAGCACGCGTGGTTTCGTCCTTGCGGTCCATTTCAGCCAGGAAATCCTGGGCATATTTTTCGAAATGCGCCAGCAATGCCGGGTTGGACATCCGGATCGGCGTTTTGAGGATCCTGGGATCGATACTCATCGAATTCTTTTTCTGCCCGAACAGGACCGGGCAGCAGAAAATTCTCTGGTATTCTTCCGACGATGCCGGTTCAGGGTAGATGAACGTCACTTCGAGCGGGTTGAGCCTGATCCCGGTGAGAGTGCGCATCATACGCACGCTGCTGGAAAAGGTGGCTTCAAAACAGTGCCGGGACATTTTCGGCGCGTGAGGGGGCGTAAAAAAGACCGCTTTGGCCTTGTTGAAGTGCAGTTCGCCTTTAGCCTCGATCAGGTTGCCAATAATGCGCGAGTACCGGCCTGATTTCTCAAAGGCCTCCCCGAGCGTTTTGCAGTTCATCATCATGTAACCGAGGATGGACCAACTGCCTGCTTCGGCAAATTCCCCCATGTGCAGGCCAAAGTACGGGTCATGGGTGTATTCGGCGGCTTGGTCCTGGATGTATAGATAGGTCTCAACCGGGATCCTGGCGTCGTAAGCTTTGATAACAAGTGGGTCAAGCCCGAGGGACTGAAGGAACTGGTCAATATCAACCTTCAGGGAGGCAAGATATAAGAACATCTGTGCCAGGACTGTCACAGACACGCTGATCGAGGAGGGGGAATTTTCTTCGTCCATGTGGCAATGATACCCGTTCCGGTAAGGTTGTCAACATATTGTACGTTACCAATATGCATAAAGTGTCATCTTTTTTGCAGGGAAAGTCATAGACTATTGTGGAAGGTCATACTATGATC